>NZ_JADQAI010000002.1 GCF_022129235.1 Psychrobacter sp. Ps6
TTGAGGCCGCTGACATTGCTTCAATCAGCTACACCAATGCTGATGGGGTGGTGGTGACATTAGATAACCTCACTGACATCCAAGCCTTCCTTGACAATGGTGACAGCATCACCATACCAGCAGGCAGCTTAAGTGCGCCTGCCATTACAGTCACTGTCATTGATGACAGCGTCTATGAGCAATCAGAGAGCCTCGTGCTTAATGTTGCCGTTGATGCAAGCAGTCCAACAGCAGCCACTGTAGGTACAGGCACTGCCACTGGTGTAATTTTAGATGAAGACCAGCGTGTCAACACCAACAACCCGAACAATCCAGATGATGTGACTGATGAAGTTGATGGCGACAAACCTGTTGTTGGTATTACTGCCGCTGATGCTCAAGCAGTTGAGGGGGTAGACAATACCTTAGTATTTACTGTGGCTCAAAACAACCTCAGTAATTTTGATACTACTGTTAAGGTCAGTTTAAGCAATAGTACACTCATCGCTACTGATATTGATAGCATCAGCTATACCGATGCCACTGGTGCAGTGATCACGCTGAACAATACTATCGATATTCAAAACTTTCTCACAAATGGCGACAGTGTCAAGATACCAGCAGGTAGCACGAGCGCCCCTGATATTACAGTCACCGTCGTCGATGATAATATTTATGAGCAATCAGAAAATATCGTACTTACGATCAGTAATGCGTCTAATGCCACTGTTGGCAGTAATGCTAGTGCCACAGGTATCGTACTTGATGAAGACAACGGGAACCCTAATGACGGTAGCACCACTGATGGTGACAAACCAGTGGTCAGTATTACAGGTACAGTAAACCTAAGTGAAACCGCAGCCAATGGGTCGGCAAATACGGCTACTTATACGGTTAGCTTAAGTAATCCAAGCGCCCTGGATACCAGTGTGGTCGTCAGTATTGCTGCAGGATCTGCAACCGGTAATGGTACAGATTATATTGCTCCTGTTACCCAAATAGTCACTATTCCAGCCGGTCAAACGTCAGTCAATATTACTGTACCATTAGTTGATGATACAAATTTTGAAGGTCCTGAGAACTTTACTGTCAGTATTTCAAGTATTGCACCAGTATCGACAGGCAACGTGACTATTGATCCTGTAAACAATACTGTAAACACCACGATCTATGATGATGGTACGACTGATGGCACGACTCCAGGCGGTGTGAATGATAATATCGTGCCAGTAGCAGTAGCAGACACCCTCACGCTAACCGAAAATGTGAGCGTTGGTTCAAATTCCGGTAACGTGTTAACCAATGATAATTTGGGCAACACACCGACTCAAAGCTTTACTTGGGGTACAGAGTTTGCAAGCTACGGTAGTATCACTAAAAACCCGGACGGCACTTACAACTACGCGCTCAGTAACGGCAATACGGACGTACAAGCACTGGCAATAGGTGAGACGTTGACCGAGACGTTTACCTATAGCTTTAGAGACCAAGATGGTGAGTTGGCAAACTCAACGCTGACTATCACTATTACCGGTACCAATGACCAACCAAGAATCACCAATGGTGCTAGTCTAAATGGCGTCATAGACAGCAGACAAATCACAGAGCAGACAGATGATACCTCTGTTATTACGCAAACAGGTACCATCAACTTTACTGACGTTGATACGAGCAATGAGTTAACACTCATTTATCTAAAAAATCAAAACATCTTTACCTTTGGTTCTAATACCGCATTGACGTCATTAACAGCTGATCAACAAGCGGCACTAGAAAATATATTTAGCGTGAATCAACCATTAACGTCTAACAATGAGGCGAGTTGGAATATCAACGCTTCCTCTGCTGCGCTTGACTTTATCCCGCCTGGTGAGACGGTAACGATTCGCTATGCCGTACAAGTCAATGATAATGAAGGGGTCACGACTGTCGCTAATGGCAATCAACCAAGTGCCAGTGATATTCGTTATGTCCAAGTCACGATCACAGGTACAAACGATGGCATTGCTCTAGTTAATGATAGTAAAACAATGCTCGAAGACGGCACACTCACTGGCAATATCTTTACCAATGATAATGATGATCCTGATATTGGAGAGATGCTGACGATAGAGAGTTATAGTGTTAATGGCATAGTAGTACCTGTAACGACAGGTACAAACGTCGCAACGGCTGTGACTATAGATGGAAATACCGTGGGTCAAATCACTATGAATAGCGACGGCAGCTATGTCTTTACGCCAACTGCCAATTATAGTGGCACTGTCCCTATCATTACGGCTAATGTGTCAAACGGCTTACCAGTTGGTAATGCTAACCGATCATCAGGTTCTGAGACGCTTAGTATTACTGTGACGCCAGTCTCAGATGCGCCTACTTTATCAGCTGTATCAGTGATAACAAACGAAGATACTGCTGTGTTACTAGGGCTAAAAGCACCTATCATTAAAGATGCCACTGATCTCACGGCAAATACAGATGATAGCCCTGAACGTATCGGCTTGATTACCCTAACTGGCATACCTAGAGGTGTGACGTTAGATTATGGTAGCGGCAATATTACGACAGCCGCTGCCAATCAAACGATTAAGATTTTATTGAGTGATGGCCCCACTGTTGATAACCCACCAGGGCAAGATGCGTCGACTATCACCATGACAAGAGCTGAATTTGAAGCGATGACGCTAACGCCACCTAGAGACAATGCTACTAATATCTCGTTTGGTATGTCAGTGACAGAGTATGAGGTTGATAGTACAGGTGCTATCGTTTCAGGAGTGGCAGGCGCTGCGTCTAGCACAACGATAAAGGTTGATGTGCAAGCAGTGACCGACAGCAGTAGTAATAATGCGGCTGGCGATGATGTCAGTACCTTTGGCTATACTACAGTGGTAGGTGATACAGGAGTTGTGTCTGGTAATACTTATACCGTGAGTGCCCAAGAAGGTGACTCTGTTGTCTTGCCAATTACCGCTGCCTTTGGTGATTTGGTAGGTAGTGGCACTAATCGCGAGACTTACGGATTTGTTATTAGCGGCTTACAGCCAGATGCGGTCATATCGTTTACTCCTGCGGGCAGCAATACAGTCACTGAATACACTGCTAACAGTAGCGGTCAGGTATTGATCGGTGTGAATGCCGCCTCACCTACATTGACCACTTTGGCCGTGAGTAGCGGCTCAGAGCCGAAGATCAGTATCAAGTCAGCCATCTATAATTCACTCGATATGAAAAATATCACCGTATCGTTATATACCCAAGACCACGATAGTGACTCTGATCTCAATCCGAATCTTGCAGGTAATCAGAGAGATGCTACTGTTGAACTCATCAGTACGGTGACAGTCGATATGACTGTAACACCTGTTGCTGGTCAAGTAGTAGCGAATGACGTTAGTACAATTGAAGACACAGCCTTCACGCTTGATGAATTTAATTTTGCAGTACTTGATGACCAAGACGGCAGCTCTGCTATTGCCGAAACCATCACTGCAATTCGATTCACCTTGCCAGAAGGTTGGACATATAACGATGGTACCACCGATATAGTAGGCGCGAGTGGTGGTACGGTGATTGTGATTACCGACACCTCTGATTTGGGTAGCTTGTCGCTTACGCCACCTGCGCAATCTTCAACAGATACTGACATTGTTTTTGAAGTAACCAGTGCAGATTTGGATGATGACGGAGGTTTAGGTGCTGTCTCGATTAGTACAACAACAGAATTGACCCAAACGGTCACGATTACACCAGTGGCTGAAAAGGTTGGTGAGGATATCGATGGTGATGGCATAGGCGACCTAACCATCAATCCAGACCATGCATATACGAATGTTGCACAAGAAGAAGTGGCCTTTAACCTTGGTGTTGATGGTGCATTTACATTGCTCACTGGCTGGACTAACCAAGACGACACTGTGAACTTTGGACAGGAAAGTTATACTACCGCTGCGAATGATTCTGAGCAGACTTATGCTCACCTAACGTTTGGTTATAAAAATGCTAGCGGCTTTGAAGCAGTTGAAGGCGCGGTCTTCACTTATAGTGATGGTACTAGCACTATTACTTTAACTGATAATGGTACTGGTGTTGATATTCCAGCTGCTTATCTTAATAGTGTGACGGTCATCTCGCCAGAAGATTATAGCGACTTCAACCTTTTCAATATTTTAAACCTTGCCGCTGATACTAAGACAGCGGTCAAAGTAGAAGCCAAAACCATCGATTATGATGAAGATACAGGACTTGAGGTTGAGGCCATCAGTGGTGAGAGCTATTTGACCTTTAAAGTGGTAGGTGTGGCTGATAGTGTCTCACTGGGCGTTGACCCCGCTTACGGTAATGAAGATCAAGCACTTGCTGGTGGCAATATGCGTGACGGGTCATCGTCTGCTGTCGTTAATCCAACGAATGGCATTGCGTTGCAAATTCGTCCAAGCTCACGTGATGATGATGGGTCTGAAACTTATAATGTAACCATTGCAGATATTCCAGTAGGCGCGAAGCTGTATGCCGATAACAATGGCACCATTACTGAATTAGATACCAGTAGTGGGACGGTGACAATATCAGATTATACCAATGACGTGACCCGCCTTTATTTTGTTCCTGCTGAAAACTACAGTGGCACTGTCAATTTGAAAGTATCTGCAGTGAGTGAAGAAAGTGATGGCGATATCAGTGCATCTAGTGCCATACTCAATTTGCCTGTTACCGTTATCGGCAAGGCGGATCTTATATTAAATGATACGCTAGCCACTCAAACCGCTACAGTCACAGCCGCTGACGGTCAAGCAACCACGAAGGATTATACCTACGTAGGTGCTGAAGATGCTGGTAATATCGCGTTATCAGCGTTTTTCTCTGATTCAGCTAATATTGCTGCTTACGATAACGATGTACCCACTGCCGAACAAGTCACTTATAAAGTGACCGGTTTGCCAACAGGGTTTAATATCACTGGCGCCGTATTCTTAGGTGGTAGCGGGCTTACGCGTAGCTGGTCTGTATCTTTAGATGCACTAAAAAATGGTACAGCGGAACTGGTAACGCCTAGCAACTTCGCTGGTGAAGTCGATTTTACTATCACTGGTACAACCACTGAAACCATCTCTGGTAATAGTGCCACGCATAATACTCAAAACGTATCTGTTCTAATAACGCCAGATGCGTCTGATAGTGTAGTGGCCAACCCACAAGTGCTAGCGACAGAGGATGTGTGGACGACTGTCAACTTCCTTTCTGCTTACAGCAGTACGGATACCACGGCACTAGCAAACATTGCGACTGGTTACGAGGCACTAGAAACCGTCATTTTAAAAGCTGATGACTTAATCAGTAGGGAAGTCGCATTGCGTGTTGATAACGTTGAAGTCACGTTGGTGGCAGGTGAGACATATGTCTATACGCCAGATCAACTCATTGAGATTATGTACGATGATGACAAGCGTCATAGTGATGACAATGTCACCATACCTTTTGATTACACGTATACCGACACGGCTACATTAACAGATGGTTCAACCATCACCACAACGTCACCAGTCATTACTGGCAAAGCGGTAAATGTTACTTTCCAAGCCGTTACTGACCAGCCGACTCTAACATTGACGCCTATAACATTGACAGGGGACACGGCTCCTAATAATACTATTGATAATAGTGGCTCAAATGATACAGCGTCGGTCACAGTTTCACTAACCTCACCTGATCAAGATGGCACAGAAAGCTTTACCCGTCTAGAAATCAGCAATGTGCCGGATGGTATTTTGGTAGTAGGGGGTATATTGGCAGGTAGTATTTGGTATGTGGATGTGCCAGATACTACGATAACAGCTTTAGCACCAACCCCAACGTATGAGTTGGTATTTATCAGAAATGAAGACATATTTAATATACCTGAAGGGGTGTTTGATATTACGGTCGTTGGGGTCACTCAAGATATTAACGGCGATGGTATTGACGGTAATGAAGTAAAAGTTTCAGAGAATTTCTCAATTACGCTAGCACGAGTTGATGGTACTGGTATAAACCCTGTAGATCCGGACTTGATTAATACGCTTGAGGTAACCCCCTTATCTCAGTCAGAAGACGCCCCTATTGTATTGTCTACTTTAATCAATGCGACGCTAAACTCTGACCCCACAAGTGCGGTGAGTGCTTACAGCTTCACATTGACTAACTTACCAGATGATACGGTATTGACCAGTAGTAACTCAGATGTGCAGGTACAGAAAATTGCAGGTCAATGGATTATCAGTGTAGAGGCGAGCGCCAACTTAACGCCGAATGAAGCACTAGCAGCAGTGACACTGACACTGCCTGCTGACTTTAGTACCAATGAAGTCGGTCAAGAGCTGGTCTTCGATGTTGAGTTCACGGCATTGAACGATCAGGGTTTAGATGACAATCTCAAAATTGAGAATGTTAAAGTTGAAATCAGACCTATTACTGATGCTTTTGATAACGATGGTCAGACTTCAGCCGTTTCAACCAATGAAGACACGCCAATTGCGATTAATATCAACTTAACCAATACCGCAGACGGTAATTATGTTTCACTAGTTGATGGTAAGCTTTATCTACAATTAAATGAGGATGGTTTAACGGATGATAGAGGCACCACTGGTGTATTGACTGATGACAATGGTGTTCCCTTAGTGTTAGTCACTTTAGCGGATGGTGAGGTTGGCGGTATTCCGGCTGGTGACTATTATGTAGTTAACGTGGCCGATACAGATGCCGCTATCAATGGTGTAAATCCTGCAGGTAGCATTACCGTCAACTATACACCTGCTGCTAATGAAGACGGCACAGCAATCATTAATGTTTATGCTGCTCATGAAGAAGTTCATGATATCAGTGGTCATGACAGTGGCACATTAACTTATGAGCACAGCTATAACGTCACCGTTACGGCGCAACCAGATGCGCTTAGTATCGCTGGGGTCGGTAATGATGATCAAGATAATAACCCGTTAACAGTGACTGCTACGGGTGATGAAGATACTCTAATAGCCATACCGTATCAGATAGATCAAGTTGATGAGGGAGATGTGGCAGCCAGTATTACACTGGATGAAGTGCCTAATGGCTACTTGGTATATTATGTCAATGCGTCAGGAGATCTAGTTTTAGCCAGTAATAATGGTGTGTCAGCAACTAACGCTGACAATAACTCATGGTCAATCGATGCGAGTAAACTGCAAGCTGGCACGGATAATATCTTTATTTCGGCGCCAGAAAATGAAAGCGGTGTCGTCACGGGTATTGAGATGAGTGTGGTTAGTAATAGTGGTATAGTGAGTGCTCCGCTTGCAGTGACGCTCGATGTGACACCAGTTGCTGATGCTATCGAGTTCAGTCCTAGCTCTGTGATTGGCTCTCAAGGCAGGTGGACAGCGCTTAATTTAAACGCGGCTATGGTCGATATTGATGGCAGTGAAACGGTTAATGTGATACTGACGGGCACTAACCTGACTGGTAATGTGCTCGATGTGAAAACCAAAAGTGGCACTGCTATAAACAATGTTACGTTTAATTTTGATAAAGTTACTGGCACTGGCACTTATACCATTATAGGTGTAACACCAGATCAGTTGAACGAATTGCTTGTGAAATCAGCCGTACCATATACAGGTACACTACAGATTAGCCTGCAGACGATTGAATCAGCCAATGACGATAGCCTGACTACAGCAGCAGCAGCTCTACCTGTTAATGTTAGTTCGACGTTGTTTTTTAGTGGAACCACTGAGGATGATGTCTTGATTTCAGTTAATCAAACTGCTGCGCTTAAATACTCTGGTGGCAACGGTAATGATACCTTTATCGGTGGTAGCGGTAACGATACCTTCAATGGCGATGCGGGAGATGATATTTTAACCGGTAATGCGGGTAACGATACGATCAACGGCGGTGCAGGTAATGACACTATTAGTGGTGGGGCTGGTAACGACACGATCGATGGTGGAGCAGGTGACGATATGATAGATGGTGGTACGGGAGCCGATACACTCAGAGGCGGTGCAGGCAATGATACAATTGTCTTTGCTGCGGACAATATCTTGATGGATGGTGGCACTGGTATCGACACCATACTCATCAATGAAAATAGCACCACCATTGATTTTGGTACTTTTGATTCATCTAAGTTTGAAAGTATTGAAGTCATCGATATGACAGGTAATGGCGCTCAAGCGCTTACCAATCTGTCGACCAGTGACGTGCTTGATATTATCAATGATACAATACTCACTGATAAAGATTTGATCATCAAGGGTGATGGCGGTGTTAATGGTGATTCAGTGACATTGACCAATGAATGGACGGATACAAATACTACGGTATCACAGGGTGGTATTAGCTACGATGTCTATAGTTTCTCGGATACCAATGGAACGCATGATCTGTTGATTCAGACTGATATTACGACCAATATTATTATATAGGTCCATTTAGCTAGTACAGAATGTGACTTTTATCTTCTATAAAACGCCATTGGATCAAATCCAGTGGCGTTTTTTTGAGTGTCATCTACGAAATAGCATGCTTTAATAACTGGCCAGCCCTCCTTGCTCAGTTGCTTATTCAATTACTTATTCGCTCGGGTCTGATCCTGGTGGAAAGTCATGGCGCAATTGTGCGACATTAGCAGTGGTAACCGTGTCAGTGAAATTGTTCAAATCATTGTGCACGTATTGTGTGACGGCGGCTATCTGCTCATCATTCATCATGCCATGGAACGATGGCATACCGCGCAGGCCATTGATTATTACGCTAATAATATAGTACTTTGATTCCATTTTGCTGTTGTTAGCTAGCGGTGGATAGTAACCAGCGCCTTGTGCGCCGGCGCCTGTCGGCATGTGACAACCTGCACAGGAGTCATCGTAGAGCTTTTTACCATTGGTCGTGAAAAACCCCGTTTTGCCTTGTGTGCTGCCTTCAAATTTAGTGAGCCATTTCTGCATGCTAGCATCATCGCTCATTTTTGGTATTGAGCGTACATCGACGATATTGCTGGCGGGTTCAGCCAATTCTGCTTTGGACATATACACGCCGCCCCATGCGCCTTGATTGCGACTGGCCTGATTGTCAAAACTGCTGCCGAAACTGCTGTTAAATAGCATGGGCGCTGTCTGTGGATTGGCGATAGTGGCTACATCTTGTGTTCTATTCTGACTACAGCCTGACAATGTTGCCAATGTTAGCAACGCGATCGATCCGCCAACTGTGAGCTTCATTATGGTCTTGTCTGAGCCGGACGATATATTTGGGTTTGCTGTCATTATATTCATGATTGTTCCTAATGTGCCTAGTCTCATTATTAACACCCTTGCTTCAACGCTAGATCTATCATACAAAGGCTTATGATCTAGATTCTTGTCGTTCTAAGGCTTGCTATCCAAGCTTTTTGGCCTTTTGATGCAAGCGTTTGGCGGCATCCATACCTGATAGGATTGCGCCTTCTTGCCACGCAGGAATGTGCGAACAGTGCTCACCTGCCAGTACGATGCGGTGGTCAATCTCGCAGAGGGTTTCGTAATATTGCTTGCGACTGGACTCGCTCCAGATACCGTAACAACCAAGCGACCAAGGGATTCGGTGCCATGCAACCGAAGTGCCCGAGCGGAACTCTTTGTTATATTGCGGATGAATCTGTTTGCCATAGGCAAGCGCCGCGTTGATACGCTCTTTGGGTGTTAACGAGTTAAACTTGTACGAAGTTTCGCCAAATCCATAAGCACCAAGCAGTACACCTGAGCCTGTGCTAAACATATCTTGTGACGGATAGGAGATTTGGGTAATCGGTAGATCAGTATAAGTGATGCCGCCATAGATCCATTCATCCTCTTCCCAAAACCGCCGTTTGAACTCCAAGCCTACTTTATACGAGCTATCATAAGGGACGGCTGCCATCGCTTTCTTCATTGGAGCGGAGACGTTGATATCAATTTGAGTCAGTATGGATAAAGGAATCGTACAAATGCACCAATCTGCGCGCACCGTTTTGGTGGCACTGTCAGGGCTGTTGCTATCGACATAAGCAACAGTGACGCCCGTCTCACCTTGATTGATTTTAGTGACTTTGGCATTAAAGGTAATCATATCGCGGCACTCACGCGTGAATGCATCACCGATTTTTCCCATGCCGCCGACAGGCTGAAACATCGTTGGTTGATGCACATGCACAGTATAGTTGCTATAAATGTCCGACCACATGCCTGAGTCTAGTAGCTTATCCATCGGTATGGGCGTTGATGGCTTGGCATCAGGCATCAAGCCGCCACCCGGATACACACTATAGCCGCGATGCTTACCCGTCTCATGGCTTTTGACATAGCGATAGTTATTATCCAGAACGCCCCAGCCCTTTAGCCCTTCGAGTAGTTTTTCTTTATCCTCCTTATTAACGGTATTATCAAGACTGCCTTTATTCACCGCTTTGGATAATAACTCTGAGACATAACCACGAATATCGCTCTGTACTTCGCCCAAACGCTGCGGTGCACCATTGAAGTGATTGGTACGGTGTAGGTAAGCGCGATCATTGGTCTGGATAAAGGGTTGCAATGCCACACCAAACTTTTTGCAGTAATGAAAGACCGCGTAGTGATGGATGGGCAATCGCCATGGCCCACCATTAAAATAATTGCCTTTTTTGAAGTCGCACGTGACCTCAGCACCGCCAAGCTCCGTATATTTATCGCCGCTATTCAGTGTCCAGCTACGTCCGCCGCCGCGGTTTTGATACTCAAGCACAGTCACTTTATAGCCTGCTTTGCGTAGCTCATAGGCGGCAGTTAGCCCGCTCAATCCCGCGCCTAAAACCACGATACTGGCGCCAGCAGGGGCGCCTTTCAGATTCATTTCTTCTTTAAAGCTCGATTCGGATGCAAACCCCAACGTGGTCATCGCTTGATACATCGCGGTCGCGCCTGCGGTCTTGCCTATCATGGAGAGCAGTTGCCGCCGTGTGGGAGATTGGAGCAGGTCATTCATAGGATTATCCTTATCGTGCTGGTCTTTGCCATATGACAAAAGGCGAAGATTAGGGCACATTTTTTATCATTAGTTTTAATGCCAATTCTTAGGGTTAGCTTTTTTCTTTAATCACGCGCGTGACATCCGCCGCGCTGACATTGCTGTTTGGTAAACCACCAAAGGTGACTCGTACATAGTTAGTAATGCTTGCAATCTGTGTAGGGCTTAAATCTTTTGAAAAGCCGGGCATCTTTGGTGCTGTGTTAAAAGCTCCTTTTGCCCCAAAGGCAATCACCCCAACGAGTGCATCAGGTTTTACACGGCGAATACTACTCAGACCAACGATAGAAGCATAGCGGGCATCGGGCTGGGCGTAACCATCGACGCCATGACAGCTGGCGCAATTTGCTAGATATAAGTCTTTTGGCGAGTTGCTGTCCAAGTTATTATTGCTGCCGCTATTGTTGACACTGCTGACAGTATTCGTTTTGGCCTGCGCCAGATAGTCTTTTTGCTCAAGTAAGTTATAAGTAATGGAGTTGCTGACTGGCTGCGGTAGGCGAGATACATTGACAGGTATCAAATAGTCATCGGTCTTAATGGCTGGGACGACTTTTAGATAAGATGCCATCGCGATCAGGTCTTCGTCAGTGAGGTAGCGCGTACTATGTGCCACGGCTTCCGCCATTGGCCCGGCCGCATAAGCGCGCTTATCAAGCGTTCCTGTACGCAGATAAGTTACGATGTCCATTTCGCTCCAAAGGCCGATACCTGTGTCGTTGTCAGGTGTGATATTTGGGGCAAACCATTTACCGAGTGGCGCCCCAGATAAATAACGGTCTTTATCAAGGCCTTGGGTTAGGTTACGCGGCGTATGACAGGTGCCACAATGCTCTAAGTTATTGACCAGATATTCACCGCGTTGCTGGGTTGTAGTCAGCCCTGAGCGATTTTCGGTAGAGGGCACATTGATGACGTTCCATGCCAGCATTAAGCTACGAATATTTAACGGGAAAGGCAGGTGCGTGGTTTTTTCAGGGGGTTTGTCTACGATAGGTACGGTCTGAAAGTACGCGAACAAGGCACTGATATCATCATCCGTTAGACCATGATAGGACGGGTAAGGCATCGCAGGATAGATCTGATGACCGGGTGCACGACCTTTGCGTAAGGCTTTTTTAAAATCTGCCTCAGTATAATTGCCAATACCATAGCGCGTCGATGGTGTGATATTGGTCGAGTAGATATTGCCAATCGGCGTCTCAATCGGCACGCCGCCACTATAGTCCTCACGGTGGCAGGCCATACAGTCGGCGCTGCGTGCCACGTAAGCGCCTCGATTGGCAAGCGCACTATTAGCGGGGCTGACATTTGGTAGGGTTATTCTGCTAGGCAAAGTGTCCATTGGCAAACTGACCGTGTCTGCCATCACTACGGTAGACACTAAGCTAAATCCCAGTCCCAATGCTACTGCCAATGAAAACGACAATGTTGGCATGACGGCAGAAAGTGGTTTCATAACGTCCTTATAGTGCTGATAAATCATCCTTAATCCCTCATCCTAATATGCCTGCAATTCGCCAGTCGTGTCTAGCAAAATAAAGCAACGTGATATCTATACACATTCAAAAAGCACTGCCGTAAGACTAAAGCTTACTGTCTGGCAGCTTCCACCTTAATATTTAAGTTAAGATTTTTGGTCAGTCCAAACCAGACAAATTTGTTTATATTCCATTTTGTGCGATCAATCGTCGCAGTGAAGTCGCCACCGCAAACGTCCTTCTTAAGTCTTGGGCTTATAGAGCAATTGAATGTGGCAGCCGTGAGACTAATGGGATGTGTCACGCCATGTAGAGTCAACTTGCCATCGATACGTGTTACCTTCGGACTTTTCTTATTTTGATCAAAATGCCACTTCGTCGACTTAAATTGCGCCGAGGGAAATTTTTTTGCATCAAAAAAATCTGGTCCCGTCAGGCTACTATTAAAAGAGGGGTTACCCGTATTGAGGGAGTCTATCGGTATGATTAATGAGATGTCGCCTGTTTGTCGACTTGGGTCGTATTGCAATTGACCTTTGATATCATAAAAGCCACCAGTAGTGGCAGAGGTCTTGAAGCGTTCAATGGCAAATCGTATGTGCGTATTGGTAGGGTTGATGGAGTAACTGGCGGCATGACTGTCATCGATAGTGCTGATGAGTAGTAATGGAACAATCAACAAGGCGTAGATGTGCGAGATTTTTTGTCCAATGCATAAGAGGTGCATGGCTACATTCCTTTGTGGGCTATCGATATATATAGCGTTTTATTAACGAGCGCCATCCATGGTTTTGCTCAATACTAAGCCAGTTCTCACTTATTATTTATACATTGTTTTTCAAATGGTTAGTAGTGTTATTTTAGTAAATATATAACCGCTGGTTTCAGTTATATCTAAACATTCATATCTAAATGTTGGGTGTCTGAGTGTTAGACAGCTTTATATCAGTACGGTTTTTATGATTGTCGGTATTTTTAGTTTTATTTGCTATCGAGTGTTTGAAGAAAAGAGTGGCAAGCGCACACGCTATCGTCAGTGACAGCAGCATCGAGACCAAAGTATGGCTAAAGAAATGATCGCCAAACAGCATTTTATATAGCCCCATTGTCCATCCCAAGACTGTGACTGTGGTAAATATTTGATAGCGGTATTTTTTTAACGTTGGCAAAAAAGCCAATCCATATAAGGAAAACCCTGCGCTGGCGTGAGCCGCTGGGAAGCATCTGGCGGGCGTAGCTGCTACGATATTTTGCCACAGGTTAAGGTAGGGCAAATCACCGTTAAAAATAACCAAGTCATTTGGGCAGCTCACATGGGTGACGCCTTTGAGCGTGGCAATGCTAGCCGGTACAATCGCGATTATAATCAGTAGATAGCCAATCTCTCGAATTGGTAAAGGAGGCAAAAATCTATCAAATTTACGGCGATGCTGCGAGGCGGCGTCAGGCAAAGGTTGTCGGTACTTTATGATTAACACTGCTATGAGGTAGACCGCCAGTAGGATCAGTAGGGCTTTGGGCAAATCATAAAAGATAAACGCATAAGGCTGCGCGCCTTTTTCTAGTAACCAGTGTCCATTGCTATAAAAAAGCGCACTGATACGTATGTCCAACTGGCTATGCTCAAAAACCAAGGTGGCAATGATGGTCACGCACAGTAATTTTAGCCAGTCCCAAGCCATTGAGTGGTTTTCTAAAGTCATGGATACACCTGATAACGTATATTAAGTGATGATAGATTCCAGCATGTTGCTATAAAAAGACAGACAGCGCCATTAACCATAAGACGGTTAAGAGAAACAACGACAAAAACTGCGCAGCAGAGCCGACATCTTTTGCTATTTTTGCGAGTGGGTGCTTGGCGGTTGAGGTATGATCGACGCAAGCTTCAATACCCGTGTTAATCAGCTCAACAATCAAAGATAAAAAAGACGCGATGACTAGCATCATTTTTATACTCATTGCAAAAGGCATAAAAGCGATAGCCACAAACAGGGCAAAGTTGAGCCACACGACTTGTCTAAAAGCTGCCTCAAACTTGTATGCTGCCTTAAATCCGTCTATTGAATAGCCAGCAGCTTTTATAATTCGGTAAAAGCCCGTTTTGCCTTTGGCGCTCTCTGCAAAGCTATCAGGCGTGAGCGCACTGTTATGTGCTACCTGCTTGATAGGGCTGTGACTGGCTGGCTTGTTTTCAAGATTAATAGGGGTAATTTTATTCATATAGAATTCTTAATCGTCTATTAATATCAAGGTACGCGCTCGGCTTTGTATGACCAAAAAAACAGTCAGGCAAAGTCGATATCGCTTGAGTATAAGACGAGAGAGATTAAGAAAATGTTAAGAGCGTAAGCAGAAAGGAAAATAAAGAATGATTCGGACAAATGGCATAAATGGCATTGCCCGCCAGTTCAGTGGGCAATGGTTAAATAGAAATTGTGGTGATAGTAAGCGAAGTACGGTTATTTATAATAAATAATAAAAGTGCTGCCGCCAGACGGATTGGCTTGATGGGTCAGCTGCCAGCCCATATGAGACATGATGCGTTGTACGATACTCAGCCCCAAACCTGAGCCTTCAACCTTGTGATTGATATCGTGCTCTGGTGACAAGGCTGTGCCGGTACCCTCGTCTTGATAGTCATGAGTCAATCGCTCAAATCGTTCATATAGCAGCGGCATCATCGCCTCAGGAATACCAAGACCCGTATCAGTGACCATGATTTTTTCGTCATCGATAGTGATGGTCACATCGCCATCATCGGTATATTGAAACGCGTTTTTTATCAAATTGCCCAATGCCATTTTTAATAGCTCAGGACGCACATAGGTGCTATATTCTTGCTCAGCGACTACCTGACACGTGACGGTCTTGTAGCGCAGCAAATAGGTCAATCGCTGTACCTCGGCTAGAGCAGTGTTATTAATGGATGTTTGCGGTGCATCGAGCTTTTCAGGAGCGCGCGAAAGTAAGAGCAGGGCGGTGATAATCTCGGAGGTCTCACGGGCTGTATTACTGATACGATTGGTAAATTCGTTCAGGTAGCTGTCTTCTGCTAACTGTGATGCCAATACCTCAGAAGCACCCATGATGATGGTTAAGGGCGTGCGCAGCTCATGGCTGACGTCACCGGTAAACAGTTGCTCGCGCTTGAGATATTGCTCTAGCTTATGGTTTTTTTCATCAATAGCACGTGCCAACACCCCAACCTCAGATGGCATGTGCGTGAGTTCTGTGAGGTTTTTATGATCCGTTTCGACGGCTTTTTTTAAATCGAGTAAAGGCTTGATGATTTGTTTGGAGGACAAATGAGAGAATATGGCGGCAATAAGCAAACTTAAAATGACCGCTACTCTCAGGGTATCTGCAAATATATCTTCTAAGTTTTCAAAGATCTCTAAAACAGGGTAGTGACTCATCACCATCTCAACCCCTTCCAAGTACGTCAAAATGTAAGTCTGATTGCCTTGTTGATAGGCGAAAAAATGAAGGTTGCCGTGGGCTTTGCCAGACTCACCGTCTATAGTGACAGACTTCTCTTGCACCGTTGCCGTTGCTGTGGTTTGCAGGTTAGTAGGGGCACTGTCGTAGCGATAGATCTTGATGCCTGGATCGGCAGTATAAATAGAGCGATCGCCATACTTTTCTTGGCTGATATCAAGCTGCTGCAACAGCCGACCCTTGACCAATTCCTGTTCTATTCTACTTTCCGCGTATAGAAAAATACTGACAAAAGCCCCGCATAGCAACAGCGCGAATATAAAGTAGGATAATCGAAACTTATTGGCTATCGAGTCTATATTGAACATAGTAAAGAGGTACTTAATCGAAAGAGGCAATTGATATAGTGAGCGATGGTAGACCGTATGAGGTGCTGCTCTCTCAGCTATACTACCGCGTTTTCTGATTTATTGGGATCGATGATTTGGTAACCCACACCAGGCACTGTCACTATCATGGTTTTGTCAAAAGGCTTGTCGACCTGCGCCCGCACGCTATGCATATGAGTACGTAGCGCATCACTGCTCGGTATATCCAGACCCCAAACCTTTTCTTCAAGTTCTGTCTTGCTGACGACTCGCGGTGCGGCACTCATTAGGATATGTAATATCTTAAATCCAGTTGGGGTGAGCTTAATGGATTTGCCCTCGCGCATAATAGTATGTTCGCTGTTGTTCAACGATAGCGCGCCCACAGCGATACTGTGCACAAAATGATCATCCTCATGACGACGTATAAGTGCTTTGATACGGCACTCTAACTCAATCAACGAAAAAGGCTTGACCAAATAGTCATCAGCGCCGCTATCAAAGCCTGCCACTTTATCCAAAATCGTATCGCGAGCAGTGAGCATTAATACAGGCGTTTTGTCGTGCAATTCTTCTCTGAGTTTCTTACACAGCTTGGTGCCATCCATACCTGGTAGCATCACATCGAGCAATATCACGTCATAATGATTGCTTGCGGCGAGCGTTAACCCACTGTAGCCATTATGTGCGTTGTCCAGCTCAAAGCCTTTTGGCTCAAAAAACGCGTAAATATTGGCCACGATATCGGGGTTGTCTTCAATAACGAGTATCTTATACATGATGTTGACCTAAAAAATAGTGGCTACCTAAAAGATAGTGATGGCCTAAAAGATGGAGCAATATAAAAACAGATTTAGTTATTTACTTTAAAAAAGGTTGGTGCTGCCTTGACTTCATCAGTCGTGATGCCAAAAAAGCTAAGCAATGTCGGCGTAATAAAATCGTGTGATACGGGCTGACTGCTCATACTAGAGAGGCTGTCTGCATCGATGTTATTACTATCTGGTGACCAAATGACCGCAGGCACATGTTTTTGGGTATCTGGTGCAAATTTATATGGCAGACCATGCAAGTAAATATTATTTTCACCCAGACTCTCGCCATGATCGCTCATATATACCATGACTACATCATAATCTTGTTCGTAAGTTTTTAGGGTATCGATCACGTTATCCAAAAAGTAATCGGTGTACAGAATCGCATTATCATAGCCGTTGATCACAGACTGGGCATCACATTTGGACAGCTCATTGGTCATACAGACAGGTTTATACGCCTCAAATTCTTTAGGATAGCGCTGGTAATAAGCGGGGCCATGATTACCCATTTGGTGTAACAAAATAAGCGTATTTTTAGGCGTCTCTTTCTCTGAGCTGCCTGACTTAACCAGTTTATCAAAACCATCAAGCATACCAATATCTCGGCATTCAACATCGCAGTTCGGGTTGGTATCAGCCGTTTTGTAGTCCTCAAAAGCAACACGATCAGCCACGCCTTTAGAGCTAGAGTTGTTGTCTCGCCACACGACATTGACCCCTTGCTTGCTCAGCGTATCGAGTACGTTTTCATTGTACTTGGCGGTATCGATATCATAGTTCTCTCGATTGGCATAACTGAACATACACGGTACTGAGTAGGCAGTCGAGGTGCCACAAGAGACGGCATCTTTAAAGCTATAAAGGTTTGATTGTTTTGAGAGCAGCGGCGTGGTGTTGCGTGTATAGCCATTTAAACCAAAGTGATCCGCTCGAGCGGTTTCGCCAACGACGAACACCATTAACTTGGGTTTTGCAGTGCTATTAGTAGGGGCTACGTGCTTTGCATCTGTCGCATGTAGCGTGAAAGTATCAGGACGGCGCAGCTCATTGACATAATTTTCGCCAAGTTTGATCGTAGAGTAAATAGGTGTGATCGGGTTGGCATAAGAGCGCACCTCTTTATGCTGACGAAAGAAGCTGGCGTATTGGTCACCAAAGGGTAAAAGACACGCCGCGATGACTGCGATAGACAATATCAAGGTAATTGCTTTTTGTAGAATACTGCGTTGCCAAGTAAAGCGTTTTAGACGAATTTTGCTAATGATAAATGCTGGCAACACGCCTAGTATCAGCACCCGAATGACCATGCTAGGGGCAAACAATCCCATCGCCTCTGCTTGATCGGTCTCCAGACTATTGACCAGCATATTGGTATCAAATATTGTCCCGTAAGCATCGGTAAAATAACCACAGATGGCGGCAGTGATCAGCAGTGCAATTAGTACTGGTTTAGCAATCGGACGATAGCAAAGCAGCTGCAAAACCAGCCACATCAGTCCAAACAACAAGCCAGTAATAGACAGTATAAAGCCGACGTTTTTGCTAAATGGATAGACGTTTAGCACCTGCTCAAAAAATCCAATATTGGCAGTCGCCACCAAATATAAGGCAACGATGATAATAAGATAACTGAGATTTATCTCACGATTGTAGAGTTTACTCAGATAGTTGTTTTTTTTATTGGCTTTAGGCGTGTCGATTTTGGCGGTTTGAGATATTGACATATAAATACTTCTCAACAGAATGATAGGAAACGTCATTCCTTACCATAACAAGTGTGCTGTTAAGAAGATGTTAAGGTGGCAGCTTCGATGCTAATGCTTATGATATTTTGCGAGGTGTTGAGTGGTTTATAGAAAATTTTACGGAAAGATTTTGCAGCTATTCAAATTATTCAGAATTCATCATTGCTTTTAATTCAGACTGATTCTTTATGGTAATAAAACCATAGTGCATATCGATTATGGCCTTTTTTTGCCAAGACTGAATGATTTTATTGACGGTTTGTCTGGTGGTACCAAGCATAAAGCCAAGCTCTTCTTGCGATAAGCGTAAGTCTATTTTGATATTGCCATTCACTTGCTTACCATAAGTAGCGATGAGTCCCATGAGCATGCTCGCCAGTCGCGCCGATGTATTGAGTGAGGTGGCATCATCAATCCAGTCAAATGCCCTACGAATTCGCGCGCAAGTGATAAGCGCGAGATGTTTGTATAAAATTGGATACTGTTGCGCCGTTTGAATCACTACCTTTCTAGGGATAGAAATCAACGTAACCTTATTGATTGTCCATGCATCGTGGGTGCGAGGATTGTCATCTATGATAGATATCTCACCAAACCACTCGCCACTAGATAGATGCGCCAACGTCATGGCATGGCCACTAGCGCTCACATTGCATACCCTAATCGTACCCGACACGACAAAGTGTAGCGCCGCATCATCGTTGTCACCGATGGCATGAATCATTTGGCCTTTTTGGTATACCTTTAGCACCGCATCGCCTGCCAGTAGTGGCTGCACAATGGCTGGTAATTGACTAAACCATGGGTCGTTACTTAAATAATGATTGATATTCATAAGTGTCATGTTTTTGACAGATTTGGTTTTATGAAATGGTGTAAAGTAATCATTCAGGATATCTAACACAGTAAAGGAGTACACCATGCAAACAACTATGCAAACCGCGACATCGACCGATTCAACCTCGAGTGTACACCATAATATGAGCGAACAAGAGTGGCAGATGCGAGTAAATCTTGCTGCTTGTTATCGCTTAGTCGCTTCTTATGGTTGGGATGATCTGGTATTTACTCATATCTCCGCCCGCGTTCCAGGCACAGAAGATGAGTTTTTAATCAATCCTTATGGCATGCTATTTGAAGAGATCACCGCCTCCAGCCTAGTCAAAGTCAACAAAGCGGGCGAAAAAGTAGCGCCATCGGAATACAACGTTAATCCAGCTGGATTCATCATTCACAGCGCCGTGCATGAAGCTCGCGACGATGCACATTGCGTGATTCATTTGCACACCAGCGATGGGGTGGCAGTCTCAGCGCAAGAGCAAGGCTTATTGCCCATCTCGCAGCAGTCATTATTTCCTTTATCTAACTTGGCGTATCACGATTACGAGGGCGTTGCGCTCAACCCCGAAGAAAAAGTACGCTTGGTTGCTGATTTAGGTGACGCTCACTTTATGATTTTACGTAATCATGGTCTGCTAACTTGTGCTGATACAGTCGCTGATGCATTTTTGAATATGTATATTTTACAAAACGCCTGCGAGATTCAAATCAAGGCGCAGAGCGGTGGCAGCGCATTGACGCCGATACCAGCACAAATATTGGCTGGTATTCAAGCGGCATCTGAGCAGGTGACCAGAGGGGCGAATGGTGATATCGCATGGCCTGCTTTATTAAGAAAGCTGCGCCGTACTGACCCATCGTTTGAGGAGTAAGCCAATAATGATAACCTTGGACGAATGGCGACGACAGGGAGAGTATTTTACTGTTGATGATCAGCAGATTTTTACGCGGCATGCCGGAGACAAAAGTGCACCAGCATTGTTACTGATTCACGGCTATCCTAGTGCTAGTTGGGATTGGGAGGGTATGTGGCAGGTACTCACTGAGCATTATTATGTTATTACTCTTGATATGCTGGGGTTTGGGTTATCAGACAAACCCAAGAATGCTCGTTATTTAATCAGTGAGCAGGCAAATCTTTGTCAGGCTGTGTTGCGACAATTGGGTGTCAGCGACTATCATATATTGGCGCATGATTATGGTGATACAGTGGCTCAGGAACTGCTGGCAAGGCAGGTTAATACTAATAGTGAGTTTTATATCGGTAGTGTTTGCTTTCTAAATGGAGGGCTTTTTCCTGAAACGCATAAACCTATTTTGATTCAAAAACTATTGATATCACGATTAGGTCCTTTGGTGTCCAAACTCATCAATAAGCAGAAGTTCGCCAGCAATTTACAACGAATATTTGGCCCTAACACGCAACCTAAACCTGACGTTGTCGATACGCTATGGCAGCTGTTAACACATAATAATGGTTTGGCAGTGATGCACAAACTGATTAACTATATACCGCAACGTCAGCAGTATCGTGAACGGTGGGTAGGCGCTATTATCAACAGTACCGTTCCTATTAAGCTGATAGCTGGTGCTAAAGATCCGATCTCAGGTCAGCATATGATCGATCATTATCGTAAGTTGATTCCCCATGCTGATGCGACCGAAATTCCTATGTTGGGGCATTATCCGCAGATCGAAGATGCGGAAGCAATAACAGCAGTCTACCTACAGTTTAGGACCAGTATTCTTTAATAACATCAAATGTAATAAAAAACGCAGGGTATCAAAAGATGCGCTGCGTTTTTTTGTAATAAGTGCCTATCTATTTTTATATGTAAACTGACCCTATCGAATGATAGGCTTATTAAAACAATACGTTTATGTTTCTTATGATCATTATTAAACCACTAATCACCATTAGTATCAGCAGCATTATTCTAAACTGACTAATACTGATGCCAGCCAAAAAGCGTTTGCCAATGACATTGCCAATAACCGCACCCAGTCCTAATACCAGACCATACACACAGATCTTGACAGTGAGTATGCCAAAAAAGGCGTAGCTGACGACTTGTACAATACCGACAAAAAAAGAATTCGCCGTTTTGGTCGCAATAAGATTTTCTTTTTCTAGACCTGCATTCATATAAAAAGGGTTAAGAATAGGGCCGAGGCCACCCACCAATGTGCTCATAAAGGCAATGAAAAATCCCACAGGTACAAAACCGACTTTTGGCATATCAAACGTTTTACTTACTTTACCGAACTTGTATTGGAAAATGGTAGAAACCAAAAATGCACCAACCAATAACTGAATCCAGCCGGCATCCAAACGGCTAAAGACCAATGCCGCTAACCACGCTCCTACGATAGCGCTTGGCACATAGTATTTGGTCAATGACCAATCAATATCATGCCAAAATAAATAGAGCCGCGAGGCATTACTCATAAAGGTAGCCACGTTGATCACAGGTGGCGCAACCGCAGTCCCTATCATCGAAGAAGTGACTGGTATCAGCAGCATCGCACCGCCACCACCAGATACCGTAGAGATAATAAAAGCGATCATACCAGCACTAAATAGTCCTACTAAGTGCCACGTTGGAATGGTTTGCAATAAATCTAAAACAAGGGGCACTATAAAATCCTATTTCATGAGTGACATCAAGTAGTGATGTTTTGCTAATGTTGGACAGCTGACAAAAAAGTGAAGAGTGTTAAGGGCTTGTCCCTAATAACGGTTGAAAGTAGAGTAAAAGTATCTCTAAAAAAACGGTGGTCATACCTGAGTATAACCACCGCCGGAGAGACATTTAGAGACGAACTAGCAAAAACTTATGCAGCAGTTTTCTTAAAACGTTTACGATACATTTTACGAATGATTGGCATGAAGATCATGACCACGACCAGACCCCATAATGATACGGTGATTGGGCTGCTCCATAGAATAGACATCTCGCCTTGAGAGATAGAGAGCGCACGACGTAGGTTAGACTCCATAAGCTCACCTAGTACATAACCTAGGATAAGGGCTGATAGTGGGAAGTGCAGTTTACGTAAGAAATAACCAAAGATACCAAGTCCTACCATGAACACCATATCAAACGTTGTGCTGTTGATAGAGTAGACACCAACGAAGCTGATAGCAGCGATTGATGGGATTAGGATGTAGTTTGGTACGTTCAATAGCTTAGAGAAAAAACCAACCAACGGGATGTTCATGACAAGCAAGATAACGTTACAGATGAACAATGAGGCAATAAGACCCCAAACGATATCTGGCTGCTCAGTAAATAGCTGTGGACCTGGCGTGATGTTATACAACGTCAACGCACCCATCATAACTGCTGTGGTACCAGAACCAGGGACACCTAGGGTCAACATTGGTACAAATGAACCACACGCTGATGCGTTATTAGCCGCTTCTGGTGATGCTAGGCCACGAAGGTCACCTTCACCAAATTTGCCATCATCACCAGCAATTTTACGTTCACTTGCATAGGTCATTGCACTGGCAATCGTCGCACCTGCACCCGGTAGGATACCAACGAAGAAACCCATTGCACCACTACGTAACATAGCACCGATGGTGAAGAGGAACTCTTTCATATTAAATAAGCTACGCTTACCTTGCGCGACTATTTTACCACCCGTACTGGTTCTTTCGAGCAAAATCAAGATTTCACTGACACTAAAGAAACCAATAACGATCGTTGTAAATTGGATACCATCAGATAGATTGACAGAATCAAAAGTATAGCGATAAATACCCGTCACCGCATCGACACCGACAGTCGCTAGACCCAAGCCAATCAAGGCTGATACTGCGGTCTTAATCGGCTGATCACCGACCAAACCACTCAAGCAGCAAATCGCGAATACCATCAATACGAAGTATTCAGCAGGGCCAAAAGACACCGCCCATTTAGCCAATAGAGGGGCAAACAAGACCACGCCAAGGGTCGCAATCGTCGAACCAATAAACGAGGCGACCGCAGAGATGGACAACGCAATACCTGCCTTACCTTGCAGCGCTAGCGGATTACCATCCAATGAGGTCATCACCGCCGCAGCAGACCCTGGCACGTTGAGTAGAATGGCAGAAATACGACCGCCATATTCACAACCAAGATATACGGCTGCTAGCAAGATCAGCGCACTCTCTGGTGGCAGACCAAGGGCAAAAGCAAATGGTAGTAGGATTGCTACACCATTAATCGGGCCAAGGCCAGGCAACATACCCACAATCGTACCAATAAAAGCACCGATAAGCGCAATCAGTAAGTTTTTGGGCAACATCGCTACGCCGAAACCGTGCATCAAAAAGTCAAAAGTTTCCATAATAGCTATCCCATTATTCCTGATAATATTCCAAGTGGCAGAATGACGTCCAAAGCCATGTCAAATAAGACATACAGGGCGATACTGATCACAACTGAAAAGACAAGGCTTTTAACAGGATTGCCTGCAAACAGTAGACCAACCGCAAAACACATCAGGGTGGTAGCAACAACAAAACCTAAAGGCTCAAAAATCAAACTATAAATCAATAATGCACTGACACACAGAACCAGATTTCTAAGCACAACCTTGTTATAGCCTAAATCAATGACTTTGGTAAATCGTGCTGGACGAAAGGCAATAACCAAGGTCAAAAGTGCCATCAGTGAGAAAATTAAAATAGGATAGGGCCGAGGGCCGATAGGATCATAAGCAATGGGAGCAACGTAACCAATAGCTAAGTAGACCAAAAATAAGCTAAATAGTCCCATTAATCCGGAGAACGCACGTTCCATCGTCATAGAGGTATTCCTTAAATTTTAAATAAAAAGGTTGAGAGATGTCTCATCTTTCAACCTTCGATGAATACTAAACAATTTAGTATTCAATCATTAAGGGGATATGGTCCGAGTAATGCTACTGTGCGGCAGCATCAACAAGACCGTACTCAGCAGACAACTCACGTAGCTCACCAGTACGCTTATAGACATACTGCTCAAGCTCATCGCCAGTCATAGAGAATGGTAGTAACTCTTGTTGTTCACGCAATTCGGCAAATTTTGGATCAGCAAGCATTTTATCAAATGAGGCTTTCCACCAGTCGTAAGCGGCAGGGCTAACATCTGGCCCCATGTAGTAACCACGAACGACAGGCCAAGTCACATCATAGCCTTGCTCTACTGCAGTAGGGATATCGGCCATAGAGCCACCCAGTCTTTCATCTGCAAATACGGCTAACACACGTAATTTGCCAGCAGTAGCTTGTGGCATGATCTCAGCGATACCAGCACTCACAACAGTGACATGGTTACCCATTACTGCCGTAATTGCCTCACCGCCGCCTTCCATCGCAACATAAGTCATGTCGCTAGGGCTGACGCCAACGGCTTTGGCCAAAATAGCGGTTTGCATCCAATCCTGACCACCAACACTACCACCAGCGGCGAAACTGATTGCTTTTGGATTTGATTTAAGCTCAGCGACCAATCCTGCTAGATCTTTGATTGGCGAGTCCGCATTGACAGCGATAGCACCATAATCAGTACCAACGGCTGCTAGCCATTTCACGTCTTTTTCAGTGAATTTACCAAATTTACCTTGTGATAAGTTCAGGATTGATCCTGTTGAAAACGCGATGATAGCGTCTTCGTTGCTGCGGTCATTGGCGACAATTTTGTTATATGCAACGGCACCTACGCCACCTGGCATATAAGTGACGCGCATTGGATCTGTCAATATTCCCGTGTCTTTTAAACCTGACTGAGCAAGCTTACAAGTCAAATCAAAGCCGCCGCCTGGTTTTGCTGGAGCGATACATTCTGGACGTGAAGGACCTGCAAACTCATCTGCACCTGCGCTCGCAGTTTCGTTAGCATTGTTACAAGCTGTCAAGGTAAGTACAGATAGACCAAGCGCTAGATAGGATAGTTTTTTCACACGACACTCCTTGTGTGTATTTTTTCAGTAAAAATCAATAAAGTTTTGATTGAAAGGATAGGGCGACTATACAAAAAGTTGGAAGCAGACCAATAATGTTACCAACCTTTACAACAGTAGTCTTTTTGTTCACTTTGCAAAAGTAACAGAATAATTTAGAAATAACAAGAAACATATGTATGTATGTATGAATTTTTTCTAAGTAGCAGTATTAACTATCTGACGAGTCGCACAAATGGCTATTTCAATGTGAAGTCACAAAGAAACCAGTTTGGGTCTGTAGATGAAATTTTATAATACCAACAATAACAAAAGGTTATGATTTGTCGTAAATGGCGCATATCGTCGATTAGTATAAAGATGATTTTGATTTTAAAATGGTCAGCTTGATAATAGGGGCAGGATAAATGAGGTGAGCGACGAAGCTTACGCTGTATTTTGACTACAAAGACTATCTGACAGACATAAAAGTAGACGCATTCTAAGGGGGTTTTTGCTGAATGAATACGTCTTTTACTGTGATTTGTTTGTCGTCATCTGTTTGTTGTCATTTGTCTGGATCGTATGCAATGGCATACATATGATCCCTATTGCTGTCTTTTTTCAATAAAAATTAGAACATCATTTGGATAAAGAAAATTGCTATTAGGCCAACGAAGATATCCAAAGGCACTGCCTTGAATAATAACGTATGCAACAGCTTGTTTTTATCTATATGCACTTGAGCGGCTCCCAGTATCAGACTGCCTCCTGACGAAAAAGGAGAGATAGATGAGCTTTGGGCACCGATGACAATACAGATAAACAAGAAAAAAGGACTCAAACCAGAAGCTACAGCCAAGGCAGGTACCATCGGAAATAAAGTCGGTGCAACGACGCCAAGCGTGCTGGCAAATATCGACATAATTGCACTAATAATGAATACCAAAAATGGTATCATCCAAATAGGAACGTTGGTACTGAGCCACTCTGTCAGCTCATAAATAACGCCCACTTCCACACCGAGGCTAATCAACATACCTACGCCGCAAATCATAATAAGCGTATTCCACGGTATCAAAGCAATCACGGTTTTTTCATCACCCAGCTTCAAAAATAAGCTCATCAAAGCGAAGAAAATGGCGATAAAACCAATATCAATCCGAGCATTCAAAAACTCAATGGCGTCTACGTTCGGTATGAGTAGGTTTGAGATGGGTACGATAAGTACCGTCGCCATCATGATAAAAATCAGCATGATGGACTTTTTCTGTTTGCTGTCAAACGGCTGTGGCACAATAGTCTGAATGGCTATTTTACTGGTCTTAGCATTAATAAAGCTATAAGTGCCTAATAAAACCACAGGCATCAAAAAGGTCGCGGCAAATATACCCAAACCATATGTAAAGGTATTGTCATTGGCCACACCAGCGCCGCTCATAAGCTCTCTAAAAATAACGCCACTCTGTGAGGTAATAAAATTGGCACCCGCAAGCGCTCCATAGTTCACAGATAAGGTTGCAATAATAATGTTTAAGTTGGTTCTTTTAGATAACAACAAAATCATCGGTGCCATCGTGGCAAGAACCGTGTAATAACCGGCTCCTAAAGCTGCTACAATTGTCGCAGCAAAGAAAATAGCCAGCGGCAAAAACGCTGGAAAATGTCGACACTTGTATATCAAATGCTCACACAGTTTTTCTAATGCGCCATTCGCCAAGGAAAAATTATAGAAGAGCGTAACGGCAAAAATCACAAAGAAAATCTTCAGAGGCCATAGCTTAATAACCTCATAAGCGCTTAGCTGCATACCAAAACAGCCGATAAGGTATGAAAACACAATCGCAAACAAGCCAATATTGATTTTAGTGGTGTAACCCAATGCAATAGAAATTACTATGGCCGCTATAAGATATAGGGTCATATTCGCTCCTTGGTATTGACTGTATGACATCTAAATATCTACATACATATATATGTTTTAGATTAAAGAGCATTGTGATAATGTTGACAAACAGCTTTTTAAGCCAGCAAATCTTATCAGCTTTTTAAGTGTATATAACTCAATAGAATAATAGCAAAAAAGGAGCCGTTAATTAGGTGAGATTGACCAAAAAATCTAGATAGACTTTAATATCGATGAGATGTGCATAGAGTTTGGTAAGGGCTTAAGATAGAGTGTCAGAGATACTCTACTTCTTATGAACATGATTGGACTTAGAAAGATTGGGCGTATTAATAAAATCTTCCTATTGTGGTGAAAAAAATTATGGATAATTTTAAAAAATTTAACATGCCACGGTACGAGCAAGTGCGGTGGCATATTCAAACGTTACTGACAGAAAATAAGTGGGATGAAAAAACCCCCTTACCGACAGAACAGGAGTTTGCAGACAAGTACCAAGTATCGGTGGGCACCGTACGCAAAGCGGTCGAGAAGCTAGTAGATGACGGCGTCTTGATAAAGCAGCAAGGTCGCGGTACTTTTTTAAAAAGGCCAAACTTTGAGGGCTCGTTACTAAGGTTTTTCAAATACCGTGATAAAGACGCTTCTTATGTCATACCGACTGGCGTCATCAAAAAGGTCATGTTGATAGAGCCTGTTGAGGCAATCAATAAAGAATTAAACATTCATGAAAAGGAAGGTTTAATTTATATAGAACGTGTGCGCATTGTCGAAGACAGAGTGATTTTGAGTGAAAGAATTTGGTTACCCGAAAGCCGTTACCAAGACTTTATCGGTCTTGAACCTGAAGACTTTGAAAATCTACTTTATCCTTTTTATTACAAAAAGTGCGGTCAGTTTGTCTCATCTGCCGTAGAAATGCTATTTTTTATCTCTAATCATATAGACCCTTATCTGGACAATACCAAGCAAGAAAACTTAGTGAAAGTATGCCGCGTTGCTAAAAATCTAGAAGGGGACCCTATCGAGTATAGAGAATCTTATGGATTGGCAGAAAAATTCAGTTATGAGGTCAATATCATTTAGCTATTGGCCATTTCACCATTGGCGAGGGCAGTGGTTAAGTTATGGTCGATAAGTTATAAAAAAGGAGCCGATGACTCGGCTCCTTTTTTATGTCAGTTTTATTTTTATTTCGAATCTAGAATCTATGAATGACCGATTAAAGAAATGGCTTATTCATCATTGAGCAGCTTACTTGCTGTTAAACGTAATCGTCTGTCCGCCATTACCAGCTGGCGGTGCGATAGTGACTTTGCTCGCAAGTATGTCGCCTTTGGCATTGATTTTGTAGCATTCTTTTGAGCTGCCTTCAGAGGTGCCACCAGCAAGCATATTGTCTGAGGTTTCGATACAGAACCATGCGGTCTGATTGCTATCTCGCGTTAGAGACCAGTTTTGGTTATAGGTTCCTATTTTTTTGCGCATGCTGCTATCGCTATAGACATTTTCAGTAATCAATTTGTTTGAGTCGCCCACTGTCGCCATTTTTGGGATAGTGGTCGTTTGGTTTGAGACCGAATATTTGCCTGTGCTGTCCGTAAAGCCGTGAAATACCAGAGGGTTCAAGGTGAAGTAATTGATAGCGACTGACTGATTAGTGATTTGATTGTTCACTTTGTTGATCGTGTTGATCTCAGTACCTTGTACCTTTTTATTATTGAAGACCATATTGCCTTTAGGCGTGACTTGAATATCTGCTGAGGCCGTTTGATTGCCGATATTAGCAACCAAATTTTCACTACGTTGTTTGGTATAGATATTGAGCATAGCAGTCTCAATAGAGTACTCGGTCACTATGTTGTTTGGGTTGGTGTTACCCATCGTTCCACCGCTCGCACAAGCGCTTAAGCCCAGTCCTGCGGCAATACATAATCCTAGTGTTTTCATGATTTAATCCCTCAGTCTATTTAGATGAATGCTATTAGTAGCTACTGTAAGTAGCAGTTATTATAAGGAATATCTACTATAATCGAATTTTTTAGCAATGACATCTGCTAACCATCCTAGACCTTCTATCATTACATCACTATAACAACCAGTAATTTTCTAGTGCGTTAAGAATTGCGGGCGATGCTATAGGCGTAACCAGAGTTTTCCATGAATTTGCCAAAAATATCCCCTAAGATAAATAGGGGGAAATATTTGACAGAAAATCTACCAAGACCTTGCATAAATACTTCAGTATAAATGCCCATTGTTTGGTGGCTTTGTCCACTTAACACAACGGCTAAAATAGCTAGTAAGGGCGCTAAAACTAAGACGCTCACGCCTCTATAGGCAAAATACATTAAGAGGGACAAAGACAACAAAATGGCAAAAATACTCATGATTTTGATTTCCTTCCATGGAAAAAATAGGCGGTGAACTATACTTTGTGAAGCGGATCGTTTCTTATAAATAGGATTTAGGTGGTTTACCGTCCAATAAAATTCTATGGACTGTTTTTATTATTTTTTATTTAAGTGGTAGGATAATGCTTTTAAGTGTCAATGCTTCCTGCCAGATCAGTACTTGAGAGATACTAGCCACTTTGAAATAAATTAGATCGTATTCAAATGTCAGGCATAACTTATAAGTGTGGTGATATCAGTGATAAGAGAGCTTAAAACCTTCGTTGCCGTTTGCGAGTTAGACAGCTTTGCCGCAGCAGCTCGACATATCAACCTGACTCAGTCTGCGGTCAGCGCACAAATCAAAACGCTTGAAGACAACCTGGGGTTGTCGTTATTTACCCGCTCTGCTCGTGCTATTACGCTTAATCCGCAAGGCACGCGCGTATTACCGATTGCCAAAGAGATTTTGGCGCTTTACTCCACAATGCAGCTGTCTTCAGATACTGACATTGCCAGCTATTACGGGCAGCTTAGGATTGGCTCGATCAACTCCGTGCAAGTGGGTATCTTACCAGAGGCGCTAAAGGCGATTACGTTGCTTGCCCCATTAATGCAGACAGAAATTGTCCCCGGGCGTGCTATAGAGTTATTTGAGAAACTAGAAGTCGGGGAGATAGATGCGGCGATCACCATTCAGCCAGCGTTTGCACTGCCAAAAGACATCGTTACCCAGTCTATTATGACCGAGCCTTACGTGCTCATCAGTCCCAAAAAATGGCCATTTCATAGCCTCAGGCAGATGCTTGAGCAGCATCCTTTTATTCATTACACCTTACAGTCCTCAGCGGGTGTGAAGTTAAATAAATTCTTTAAACAACAAGACATCAAGGTCAATACGATCATGGAGATCAATGACCTTGATGCTATCGTTAGGATGGTGGAGTCGGGTCTAGGCGTGGCGTTGATTCCATATGCAGGATTATGGATTAGAAGTACGCCGCCCGTACAAATTCACCATTTAGGGGATAACAGTTTGGTGCGTGAGGTTGTACTGGCATATCGTTATACGGATCGTCAGCAACCACAGATCAATGCCTTAAAGCAAGCATTGGGACTGTAAGTGAGTCAAGAGTCTTATAAACCTTGCTCACTGAGGCTAGGCGTTTGCTTGTGGCACGGATAATTAGCGATTAATCCATTGTTTCAATCAGCCAAACTCCTTATAAAAAATTCTCATAAGATACTTCCTACCACATAAATTTTTTCCAAAAATACTACTGTAAAAGCGCTCATTCTTTCTTATAGAACAACCTTATCTATCATACTTTTTATCAAGCATCAAAATTTTTGGGGCTGAGAACGAAATATTTGCGTTTTTCTTGTGCTTAATTCTCGGTTACGATGGCGCTAATCTTTAGTAGCACTAAGACAATGCACCTAAATAACAAAGTATTGTCTGTCTACTGCTTCAACCTTCCATACTTTAAGAAACCATAAAAATATGACACATACAGATAACCTTATCGATAATAAAGCCCAAACTCGCATTGAAAAAGACTTACTCGGTGAGCAAGCCGTTCCTGCCACTGCCTTATATGGTATTCAAACGCAGCGCGCCGCACAAAATTTTGATATTACCGGCATGCCAATCAGCCATTTTCCTGATTTGATCAAAGCACTGGCAATGGTAAAAGCCGCCGCTGCAAAAGCCAATTATCAGCACGGTCTACTCAGTGAAGAGAAGCTCAGCGCCATTACTGAGGCATGTACCGATCTGATACAAGGCGAGCATCATGAGCAGTTTATTGTTGATCTCATACAAGGCGGGGCGGGCACGTCAACCAATATGAATGCCAATGAGGTGATTGCCAATATTGGCTTAAAAAAGATGGGCTTTGAGTACGGTCAATATAGCCAATTACATCCTAACAATGATGTCAATCGCTCTCAGTCGACCAATGATGTCTATCCGAGCGCGGCACGTTTGGCAATGGTGTTTGCGGCAAAACCACTGCAAGAGGCTATTATCAAGCTACAAAATAGCTTAGCTACCAAAGGCAAAGAGTTTAGCGGCATTCTAAAAATGGGTCGTACTCAATTGCAAGACGCGGTACCGATGACGCTGGGGCAAGAGTTCAACGCCTTCGCCAGTGATCTAGGCAGTGAAACGGCGCGAATCGAACAGGCTTGTCTACAGTTATGTGAATTGAACTTGGGCGGTACGGCGATTGGTACGGGCATCAATGCGCCCAAAGGTTACGCCAGCTTAGCGATTAGTGAGCTCGCCGATATCAGTGGTCTGCCAGTGTCACTTGCTGAAGATTTGATCGCCGCTAGTGCCGACATGGGTGCCTTTATTACTTTCTCTAGTGTGCTCAAACGCCTCGCCATTAAGTTGTCTAAATTGAGCAACGATTTGCGCTTACTATCGAGCGGGCCACGCACAGGTCTGGGTGAGATCAATTTACCAGCGATGCAACCTGGCTCGTCGATTATGCCCGGTAAAGTCAACCCTGTGATTCCTGAGGCCATGACTCAAGCTGCCTTTCAGGTAATGGGTACGGATATGACGATTACCATGGCGGCAGAAGCAGGGCAGTTGCAGCTCAACGCGATGGAACCACTGATTGTTTATAACCTGCTCAATAATGCGCGTCTGTTAGAAAAATCGATTCGTATGCTTGATGAGCGATGCATTCAAGGCATAACTGCCAATGAAGCTCGCTGCGCGCAACATGTCGAAAATAGCATTGGTATTGTGACGGCACTGGTACCACATATTGGTTACGAAAACGCCAGTCGTATTGCAGGAAATGCTTTGCTGAGTGGGTCAGGCGTGGCGGATTTGGTCAAGCAAGAGAAACTGCTCAGTGATGAGGAACTCGCGGCAATTTTATCACCTGATAAAATGGTCAGCAGTATATAGATATGTGCATATAAGCTGGATTAGAGAAAGCAAAAAAAGGGCGGTATCTATCAACGGATATCGCCCTAATTATTTTAAAGTGTCTTATCTTCATCGTCTTGATCAGCATGATAGCGATGTGATGAAATTAGACAATTACTATCACTTAGAACCTCGACCTTTTGAGGGGCGTCTGCCATTTGTAGCAGGTCTACCATTGCCTGCAGAATTCTTGCCACGACCGGCAGGACGCCCATCTCTACCTTTAGAACCTGCTGGTTTTCTGGCATCATCCTTGGCATACTTGTTGCGTCCCTTTGCAGCACCCGCTGATTTTGCAGAGGGTTTTGACTTTGATTGAGCATCAGTACGCGGTTTTTTGCGTGGCGCATTGCGCGATTTTTTGCCCGAATGATTGTCTTGCGACGAGGATTTTTCTACCGCCTTTAGCAGGGTCGATAACTCTGTTGGTGTCAGGTCTCGCCAGTCGCCGACAGGAAGCCCCTTAAGGCTTACATTCATAATCCGCGTACGCTCAAGCTTGACGACGTCATAACCGAAATGCTCGCACATACGGCGAATTTGACGGTTCAAACCTTGAATAAGTGTGATGTTAAAGACGTTGGGTGCCACCTTGGTGACGGGACATTTTTTTGTCATTTTACCCAGCATTGGTACGCCACTCGCCATACCCTCAATAAAGCTATCTGTAATTGGCTTATTTACCGTCACGAGATATTCTTTTTCGTGGTTATTGCCAGCACGCAATACTTTATTGACCAGATCGCCATTGTTGGTCAAAAAGATCAATCCTTGAGAGTCTTTGTCCAAACGTCCAATCGGAAAAATACGTACTGAATGTCTCACAAAATCGACAATGTTGTTTTTCTCAGAGCTTTCCGTGGTGCTGACGATGCCCACTGGCTTATTCAAGGCAATAAAAATAAAATCATCAGGCTCGCGTGGCTCAATCAGCTGTCCGTTGACTTTTACTACGTCTCCAGCAGCCACTTGATCACCCACCGATGCACGCTTGCCATTGATGTATACATTACCTTGTTCAACAAAGCGGTCAGCATCGCGTCTGGAACAAATCCCACTTTCGCTGATGTATTTATTGAGACGAGTCGAGGAATTGTTATACATAAAGCACCGTTTTACCTGATGAAAAGCTTTTTTGCTAAGAAAAAAGCCTAAATTGAATGGTTCAGTCGTCTTGTCATTGAAGCTGCGACTTGTATTTTTACAGTCTAACGCTTACGTTCTGTAAAGCACTTTAACCACATGCCAGCCAAATTTGGTTTTTACCAAATGAGGGGTAAAAAGTTCGCCGTTAAAGCAGATTTTATCAAAGGGTCCTACCATTTGGCCTTTTTTGAACTCACCTAAATGACCACCTTTTTTGCCTGATGGACAGGTTGAGTGTCGTTTGGCCAGCACATCAAATGCCACGCCTTTTTTGAGCTTGGCAATGATATCTTCTGCCAATTCTTTTTGTTTGACTAAAATGTGCAATGCGCTAGCGGTACAAGCCATCGTATAAACCTTTCATAGAGTATCAATTATCGGGTCATTATATCATTACTTATCTTATCTTATTTTAGCTTAGTTACTAACCTTTGTGATTCAAAGGTTATCTGAGGCAAGGTTTAAGCCAATTTCTTATATTCGAAGCCCGTGTTTTCTCTTTAATATCTCTTCTTTACAAGATAAGGAGGTTAAAGCTGGTACCAATCCTCAATCGCCTTGTGTCCAACTTCTAATCCCACATCATAGCTATAACGGATTTTGGCCTTATTTTTGGACAATCGACTCGCCATGTTTTTTAAGTCGGGTGGACAAATCTCTAAAATTTTCTGTGATGATGGCGTCTGTAAAAATTGTACCGAGTCGTTATAGCGTTGGGTTCGCGTCAACAAGCTTTGGGCAAAACCATGTCGTTGCTTAGTATAATATTTAGCCAATAACTGATCGCCTTTACTGCTTGCTTTAGCGTAGTTTTGCGGGCGAGTACGTATGACCATGAGCTTATCAATACTCTCTTGCCCAGCTGCCCACTGTACGGGCAAAGCATCTGCCACACCACCATCAAAATAAGGCTCACCAAATATCTCGACCGCTTGGCGGGTTAGCACTGGGATAGAGCTGGATGCCCTTAATCCATCCAAAATATTGTCTTTAGCCGCTTTGATGTAGATCGCTTCTCCTGAAATAGCATGTGTTAATACCATGTAAAACTCAGCATGATTGGCAAATAACTGTGCCTGATCCAGTGGGTATTCTTGCTCCACCATATCCCACATCCACTTTAGATCCAGTAAGTCACCGCCTCTAAGGAAACGACCATAATGGATAAATTCAGATCGAAGGGAATGATCCAAGTAAATATGCAGGGTGCGGCCTTGTTGAGCGGCCAAATAGTTAGCAACGTTAGTTGAACCTGAAGAGACACCCACACACAGATCAAAAGGATTGAATTGTTGTTGTAAAAAGGCGTCTAAGACACCACTGCTAAATGCGCCACGCATGCCGCCGCCTTCAACCACTAGTGCTTGTCGATGTTGTTTAAGCATTGAAAACCTCGAATGACGCTCGAAAAGTATACCTACAAGTACACGAAACGAGGGGATAAAAAGTGTTTATAAATATAGTCGATACTAGGGAATTATATTTTTAAGCCGTTCTAAACCTATTTCTTGGATATAGACATTATAAGCTCGACAGCAGAACACTCGTTTCGCTATTCAAAATGCCGTCAATCTCTCTTACTTGACGCAGTACTTCATCAAATTCTCTTAAACTCGTCGTGTGTATTTCTGCCACCAAGTCCCATGCGCCATTGGTCGTATGTAGCTTAATCAGTTGCGGGATGCCGCGCAGCTTCCTAATCACTTGTGACGTAGATTTGCCTGTCACCTCGATCATCATCATCGCTTTGACCGTTTCTTTATCTAGGGCCTCATGCACTCGAATCGTAAATCCTAAAATAGCGCCATTATGAATCAATCTGTCCAATCTATTTTGGACAGTGGCACGTGAAACTTTGAGTTTTTTTGCAAGAATTGAGATGGTTGCGCGGCCATCTTGCCGAAGCTCAGATATCAGCTCGCTATCTAAAGAGTCATAAGTATAGTACGCCATAAAAGTGCTTCCTTCATCAAGTTTTGACATTATGCTAAGTAGAGATTATCAATATGTCAAAAATACATCAATATTTAATAAATTATTGACATTTTAACTGACATTTATAGTTGGTAGGATATTGATTGTCGGTTCAACAAATAATATTCATGGAAGGGAGCAACATTAATGTCTAAATTTATCGTATCACAAAAGCAAGGTGTGCCATTTGTTAGCGTACAGGCGATGGCTGAAATCATCAGTAATTATGGTATCGAACAGACCATAAAAGAATTGGTAGATGCGTTAGAGCAGGATTATCTTCGTTGGGATCAATTTGAAAAATCCAGTCGTTTTGCTTCTCATTCCAAAGACGGTGTCATAGAGCTCATGCCTGTCAGCGATGGTGACATGTTTGCGTGTAAGTATGTCAATGGCCATCCTATTAATACCAAGCGCGATTTGCAGACGGTCGCAGCTTTTGGTGTATTGTCTGATGTTGATACAGGCTATCCAATTTTATTGACAGAGATGTGTATTTTAACCGCACTACGCACGGCGGCGACCTCGGCATTGGTCGCCAAACACTGTGCGCCTAAAAACGCTGAAACGTTGGCGCTCATTGGTAATGGTGCGCAAGGAGAGTTTCAGGCGATGGGTATGAAAGCAGTGATTGGTATCTCAAAAGTGCGTTTATATGATGTCGACCCAGCTGCGTCTGAAAAAGTAGCGCATAACCTTGCCGATTCAGGCCTAGATATTATTATTTGCAAAACCGTAGAAGAAGCGGTTGAAGGGGCAGATATCATCACCACCTGTACCGCTGATAAGAAAAACGCCACGATTTTACGTGACGACATGATCAAAAAAGGCGTCTATCTCAATGCCATTGGTGGCGATTGCCCTGGCAAAACAGAACTTGATGCTGACATTCTGCTAAGAGCCGATCATGTCATTGTAGAATTTGAACCACAAACCCGTATCGAAGGCGATATCCAACAGCTCTCTCCAGACTTTCCTGTAACGGAATTTCACCGCATCGTAAAAGGTGAGAAAGACATACGCACCAACGACAATAATTTAGTGGTATTTGATGGTGTCGGTTTTGCCTCAGAAGACTTTACGGCTCTAGTATTTTTGCGTGATTTGATCAAAAAACAGGACGCCTATGAGCTGCTTGATTTGATCCCTCATCAACAAGATCCTAAAAACCTCTATTCGGTAGTGAAAGCTCACAGTAAAAATCATAGTACGGTAACGCATGAAGCTGAATCTATGGCGTAAGTGGGGGCTGTAGGTTTGAGCCGTTATAAAGTGTTTGATCCACTATAAAGTAAATAGGCGCTGCTGAAATAAATTTTGCGCCGCCTCTGTCTGCGAAGGCACAGCAAGCCAGAAAAATTTGTTTCAGTAGCATGTGATACCGGATATATCTTTCTTATTTAGGACTGACTATAGCTAAGTAGTGAGAAAAAAATAAATTCAAATGATAAAAAATTGTTTTATTTAATGGAGACAAAATAATGAATGATCTAATGAAAAACGTGCGAATAGTAGAAGTGTATTCAGATGTCGCAGGGCATAAAAAAGGCGCGTCACTAGGCATTGATGCATTGCGCGCGTCATCAAAAGAGATGAATGCAGACTACTATGAAAAACTGCAACTTGACAGTATCAAAAATGAATATATCCATGAAGAAGAATCGCCATTTAAACATGCAAAATACGCTGATGTGATTGAGCCAGTTATCTCTAAACTAGCACACAAAATAAAAGAGATCAGAGAAGAGAATCAATTTCCTATCGTGATCGCAGGCGATCATTCTAGCTGTGCAGGTACGATGCATGGTCTCAAAATGGCGCACCCTGATGCTGAGATCGGTGTGGTGTATATAGACGCGCATGCTGATTTTCATTCACCATACACCAGTGGATCAGGGAATATGCATGGCATGCCTTTGGCAATGGCCTGTGCAATCGATAACTTGGAATGTAAACGCAACGAGCTCTCTGACACAGAAAAAGAGTATTGGGAGCGACTAAAATTTATGGCGTCCAACGAGCCATCAATTAAGCCAGAAAACGTGGTGTTTTGTGCGGTTAGAGATTATCAAGAAGAGGAAATGGAATTAATCAAAAGACATAAAATTCCTTTATATAGCGTGGCTGAAATAACCAAAAAAGGCATCAGTGCCACAGTAGCCGAAATCTTTAAAAAGCTAGAATATTGCGATCATATTTATGTGTCGTTTGATGTCGATAGTGTTGATCCTTTATACGTTCCAGGAACAGGTACGCCTGCAATGAATGGTCTGTCTTATGAGCAAGCCATGCAGCTCAATATAGAGCTCATTAAAAATGAAAAAGTATGTTGCTGGGAAATGGCAGAAATCAATCCCTTATATAACAATTCAAAAGATGACTCAACGAGAATATTTAAAATTTTAGAAGAGGTTACACATTCTCTTTTAAATAATTACTAGTATGAAATATCAAGAATGAGTTAAAGGGTATTTAACCTAAAAAATATTACCTAAATTTTTAGGTTAGTTAAAAAGGGACGAAAGGTAAAAATAATATGGACATTATTAAAGCCAGCACTGCAAATCAAGATGCTAGCAGTGCTAATACCAGTATCAATATCAAACAGTTTTTAAAGTTTTTTATACCCTCTATGATAGGGTTGATTGTCTTCGTATTTCCCATTCCCTATGTAGATGGTAAGTTTGTCAGCTATGCAGACGGATTCACCATTCCTATCGCTGTGTTAAAGGATTATATACAGGGTTATATGAGCGACTTTTTGCCATTGCTCGTTGTTACCTCAATTATGATTACATTGGTTGGTAGCTTATATACCAAAATCATGAAACCTGCATTGATTTTAAACAATCACTTTTTGAATAACTTACTGAACGTCAAAACATCTTGGCTAATGCTTAGAATACTTGGTGCGTTTTTTGCTGTCGTGACCTATTTTCAATTTGGGTTTGAGACCATATATTCAGACAGTATTGGTGGTCTATTATTATATGAGCTCATGCCCATACTGTTTATTGTGTTCTTTTTAGCAGGATTATTACTGCCGTTATTGCTTGATTTTGGCTTACTAGAATTTGTTGGGGTTTTATGTACCAAAGTCATGAGACCGTTGTTTGGTTTACCGGGCAGATCCTCTGTCGACTGCTTGGCATCATGGTTAGGTGACGGCACTATTGGCGTATTACTAACGGATAAGCAATTGCAAAGTGGGTTTTATACCAAAAGAGAAGCAGCCGTGATTGCGACCAGCTTTTCAGCGGTTTCGGTTACCTTTTGCTTGGTGGTGATTTCTCAGGTCAAATTAGAAAGTTACTTTATCAACATGATTGGCGTGGTTGCGTTATGCGGTATTGTTTGTGCGCTCGTCGTACCAAAGTTATTCCCATTGTCTAAAATTGAAGATACGTATATCACAAAGAACGATGAGGTAGATTGCGAAGCGATTCCCGAAGGAAAAACGTTATTCAACTATGGCCTACACAAAGCCGTTCAAAAAGCAGACAAGAGCCCCAGTTTTTTGACTTTTTTAAACGATGGGTTAAAAAATATCTTGGATATGTGGATAGGAATTCTGCCTATCGTCATGGCAATCGGTACTTTAGGGTTGATTGTGGCAGAAAAAACGCCTGTATTTGATTATTTAGGTATGCCATTTATTCCATTCTTAGAGCTGTTGAATATCCCATTCGCCGCAGAAATGTCAAAAACGATCATGGTGGGTTTTGCAGATATGTTCTTGCCGGCTATTATTGGCTCTTCAATAGAATCAGAGTTAACGCGATTTGTCATCGCTTGCTTATCGGTCTCTCAATTGATTTATATGTCGGAAGTCGGCGGATTAATCTTAGGAACAAAAATCCCCGTTAGTTTCTTCCAGCTATTGGTGATTTTCCTATTAAGAACGGTTATCTCATTACCGATTATTGCGTTATGTGCTCATATGATCTTTTAATGATATTCCACTGTAAATCTGGCCTTGAAAGAGAAGATTGTAAATAGAGCCTGCTGAACACTCATTGCCGTATGACTGAATAAAAATTAGCAAATAAGAAACCACCTATCAAGGTGGTTTTTTACTATTAACATCGACCTATAGTTTTAGTGAGAAAACTGCTACGACGACCTATAACTTAGAAGTGCAACCTACACGAAACATCGCGTAGCACGTGTTTTATGCGCCTGACCATTAGCGTGTCAACCTCAACTCTTTTCCTCCACTAAATCTACCGTATCGACTTCAGGATGTGTGGTGTCATAGAGAACCGCTTTTATAAGGGCTATTCCCATGAGTACCATGACGAAACTAAAAGGCAGTGCACCAATCACCATTGCCGTTTTGATTGCGCCCAATCCACCACTGATCAGTAGAACCCCAACAACCAATGCTAATATAACACCCCAAAAGATAATGTGTGGACGACCTTTTGGACCTTCGTTACCACCTGAGTTGATGGTGTTGATAACCAAAATGGCCGAATCTAGCGTGGTGACTAAGTAAGTCAATAGTAAGACCAGAACTAAAATAGCCATTGCCCAAGCGGCATTAGGAGATAGCATCACATCCAGCATCGCCAGCAACTGGGACTCTTGACCGACGCTTGAGATAGCATCAGTACCACCTAATGTTAAATCGATTGCGGTACCGCCCACGACTGAGAACCAAATAAAACACATCAGTGCAGGTAGGATGACCGTACCGAATAGATAAACACGAATGCTACGACCACGTGAAATACGGGCAAAGAACACCCCGACGAAAGGACCAAAGGCGATCCACCACGCCCAATAGAACACAGACCAATCTTTTTGCCATGTGGACAACGTATCACCGACAGTCGTACCATCTGGCTGCCAAATCGTTGTTAGCAGGGCAGGAAGTGCAACCACATAGTCAAACAAACCTAAGAAGAAAGATTGCAAACCAAAGAATGTCGAACCAAAGATTAAGAAAAAGGTAAACAGAATAAAGCTGAGCCACATGTTGAGATTAGACAGCCATTTGACCCCTTTGCCAAGCCCTGACAATGCAGAGACGGTAGCGACCCCAACGATGACAATCAATGCAACGATAATCGCGGCCGCGGATGATTTTCCTTCAGCGTTGAGGAGCCAGTCGCCCATGCCAACACGGTACATGCTAGAAACAAATTGCTCAACACCAAACCCTAGTGTTTGTGCCACGCCCAAAAGCGTTGCAATGACAGCGACAATGTCAATAGCATCACCGAGTCTACCAGACAGTTTTTTGCCAAAGATTGGCGCAAGCCCTGAGCGAATAGTAAGGGGTAGTTTACGGCGGAAAGAGAAATAGGCCATCGAAAGACCGACTAAAGAATAGCAAATCCATGCACTAAATCCCCAATGGAGAAAGGCCCATTTATACGCGTATCGCACGTTATCAGCACCATAGCCTGTTGCCATACCTTGAATAACTTCAGGGTTATTGCCAAAGTGATACATTGGCTCTGCGGTGGCAAAGGTCAGCATGCCCACACCGATACCGGCACCAAAAATCATCGCAAACCATGAGAAATTAGAAAACTCAGGTTTGTCCCCTTTGTCTCCTAAGACAAGCTTGCCATAACGCGGAATGAAGGCTAGGAACATGGCGACAAGTAAGAAAAAGGTGACCGATAAGATATACCATGTCGAGAAGTTACTGAGCAAGAAACTATTGATAGTGCCTAGTATGGCAAGCGAGCTTTCAGGGAAAATGACTGCCCAGAGAATGAGCAAGCCGAGTAAAATTTTTGCAGTAATCGTAACGTCTTTATTAAACCCTTCATAAAAGCCTTTTGTGGCGACTTTGATGGGTAATTTGGTTAAAGGTTTTCTACGGTTAAATTTCATATCTAATCCTTTAGATAGTATGCTTCTCGTTGAAATGAGTCTTAGGTGCCGCAATCCTTCCGGTCGCCTAATCCATATTATTCAAAGAAGGTCATTGTTTGGCCTATGCACAAACCTAACGGCGCTAAACGCGGCATCAAGCAATGACACTTCCTGATTTAAATGGTTCATTAAATTTGAGGTTAACTTGGTAAGTATTCTTGACTCCAGCTATCGCTTACATAACCGCTTGCGATACTTTCCTCAATTTGTGACTCGCTATAACCAAGCTCTTTCATGATTTGACGCGTTGAATGACCGAACTTTTCGGGCCGAGAAAGCGCGTATATCTTGCTATGCGTGGGACGAATGGCATAGGGGTCAAGTTGGGTGACTTTGTGACCACTTGGATGGTCTTCATAGGTCGAGAATGAGTAACTGCCACGATCAATACCTGGCGTGTCATCTGCTAGTCGGCTATATTCTGCGCGTAGCGCATTGATATCAGCACAAATAACGGCAGCAATATCCGCGGCTTGCAAACGATCTACCCATTCGTGAGCAGGTATTTTTTGGAATGCGTTAGACAAGAATGAGGCACGGTCACTTTTTGCCAATTGGCTAAAACCTTCTAAGCCCTCGACTCTCTCGAAGTTGTCTACGTCAACTTCATGCGCGTTTAACAATACATAGTTACCTGAGGAGGTGTAGTAAAAGCGCGTTAATTCATCATGACCATTGGTTTCGCGGCCTGATGGCTCATCAAACAGTCCACGTTTTGCAAAGTCATAGCAATAAGGAATTTGTAGCAAAGCACTATTGGCAACGAGTGATGTCCGTCCGCGCCCGATACGTCCAGTACGGAATTTTTGATAAAGCGCCACACCAATACTCATCGCACCGCCAAAACCGCACATGACGTCGATGGTACCCACATGCGCATGCTCTTCAGGTGTATCCATTGCACCGCCGCAGCGCAGCATAATACCCGTGCAGGCCTGTACCACGTCATCGTAGCCAATAAAGTCGCTACATGGGCCTTTACGTACACCACTGAAGCAGTCCAACTTACAGAAGATGGCTTCAGGATTTAAGGCTTTTAAACCTTCAGCATCTAATCCCATTTTCTTAATTTGCGTGTCGGTGGCATTCCAGACGATCACATCAACCGACTTGACCAATTTTTCAAACAGCTCGCGGCCTTCGCCTTTGCCAATATCAGCAAGAATAGAGCGTTTGCCCGTCATTTGAGAAAGACCATAAATAACAGTGTTCCAGCTGTCATAGAGCGGAGTGGCAGAATCAAGTTTGATGACCTCTGCGCCAAATCGTGCCAAGTAAGCGGCCGAATGTGGCCCTGCAATCACGTTACAAAGATCAAGGACGCGAACGCCGTCTAACCAACCACGTTTTTCACTGCTCTCATTAACTGAAGGCAATTTGGTTCTAAAGTTCTGGAACTTTGCTAAGGCTTCATCAAAGGTACTCGGCTTAGGCGGCTTGGGTTCTAACATAAGCTCGCCACATTCTTCTAGCCACACAATTGGGCCTGGCTGAATCATCTTGCCATAAGTAGGGTCATCGACCTCGATCATCAAACCTGCCGTTTCTGCATGATCATCACGGATCCACTCTTGTAGCCAACGCTGCGGCGCGCCAGGGATACCACGTTTACCAAAGATTTTTTGCCATTCTTTAGAGGTACGTAGTAAAAAGGCGTCTTTCATTTTTGCAGCGATATGATCTGCCCAGTACTTTGGCATGGGGTAAACACCAAGAGAGGTATCGGACGTCCACTCACTAGACGGTAGATACGTGTCATCTTCCTCCGTCAGTCCTTCCGCCACCAATTCATCGTACAATCCAAGTACTTCTAAGCAGCGCTTGGCATGATGTTTGTGGCTTGGGCATACCACATAAAACATACGACCATCTTTACACATATAGCTGCGGTAAAAAGGATCGAGCAGTTCTTGCAGATCTTCATAGTTCATATTCATTGGGATGCCTTCAACGCGGCGGCGTTGAATTTCAACTTCGCGCTGAGTTAAATAACGCTCAGGCATGTCTTCAACTTCTATGGAGTTGTAGCAGAGTCCTTCCATAACAGCAGCGGCAAGCGGCACTTCAATCGCGTCACCAAGGCCAGTATTTTCACGGGCTTGTAGGGCAAACACCACAGAAGAACCAGCTAACATGGCACCATAAGCTGAAGGTAGTGGTAGGGGTGAGAACGATGGGTTAATCCCCATGAGGACACGGTTCAAACCCATGTCGGTAAATACGCCCGAGCTTGCTGAAACGATACTTTCGTAAGCACGTAGCTCACGGCGTCGCTCATCATTTGACGCAAATCCAGGGATGGACAAGGTGATCAGCTGCGGACGTTCTGCACGTAACGCGACCAAATCGAGTCCCATCTCTGCCATTTTGCCTGGGCGGAAACCTTCGATGACGATGTCGCTTTTCAAAATGAGTTGGCGGGCCTGTGCTAAGCCTTCCTCTGTTTTGAGATCGAGTTTGAGCATCAATTTATTGCGATTTAATATGGCGTTGGCAGGGCTTTGCCATTTTGGACCTGACGGTGGGTCTATATGAACCACGGTGGCGCCTAGGTCACCAAGCATCATACCTACAGCAGGACCAGCAATATATTGACCAAAATCGATTACTTTGACACCTTTGAGTGGCAATTCACGAGTTTCTTGCATAGTCATCCATCCTTAGAATTTTGTTATGCGATTGCTATTAAAAATTAGAGCTAGTAAAAATGAGAACGATAAAAATAAGTGTTTGCTTAGCGGCGATAGCATAGAGATGAGCGGCCGCCAAACTGTATCGCTAAAGTGCTCGCTATCTATCCACCGGTGAGGTAGATAAAAAGCAAGCACCAGTGATTTACAAATTATTTGCTATTTTTGAGGACACCAATAACCCAGCACTCAAAAGACAATAGGATTAAGTTGGCATAGAGAACTGTTTCTCATCTCTCACTGCCGTGCTAGGCCAGCGCTGAGTGATGGTTTTGCGGCGAGTGAAGAATCTAACGCCGTCTGGTCCGTACATCGCCAAATCGCCAAACAATGAACGCTTCCAACCACCAAAGCTCTGTGATGCTACGGGTACTGGTAGCGGGATATTGACGCCAACCATACCGACTTCAATGTTGTCGATAAAGTGACGAGCCGCTTCACCATCGCGAGTATAGATACACGTACCATTACCATATTCATGGTCATTGATAAGTTGCAGTGCTTCAGCCATGGTTTCTACGCGCATGACTTGCAGTACTGGACCAAAAATCTCGGATTTGTAGCTGTCCATGTCTTTAGTAACATGGTCAATCAATGTTGGACCAACAAAGAACCCTTCTTCATAACCTTCTGGCTGAACGTTAGAGCCATCCGTAACTAGGGTTGCACCTTGATCAGCAGCACTCTGAATGTGCCCGACAACTTTAGATTTGTGCGCTTTGGTAATGACAGGGCCAAAATCGTTGTTTTTCTCTGAATGCACACCGAACTTGAGCTCTTCGATAGCAGGCTTTAGCGCCGCAATCATCTTGTCAGCGGTTTCATCACCGACGGCGACGGCAACAGACAACGCCATGCAACGCTCACCTGATGAACCAAACGCTGCGCCTAGCAGTGAAGTGACCACATTGTCCAAATCTGCATCTGGCATAACGATTGCGTGGTTTTTTGCGCCGCCTAGTGCTTGGCAACGTTTGCCTTGCGCCGCTGCGGTCGTGTAGATGTATTCAGCGATAGGAGTTGAGCCAACAAAGCTGACTGCTTTAACATCTGGATGATGCAAAATGGCATCAACAGCATCTTTGCCGCCATTGACGACGTTGATAACCCCTTCTGGAAGCCCTGCTTCATGTAGTAGCTGTGCAATAAATAGGGTAGAGCTTGGGTCGCGCTCAGATGGCTTTAGGATAAAGGTGTTACCACAAACGATCGCCATCGGGAACATCCATAGTGGCACCATCGCAGGGAAGTTAAATGGGGTGATACCAGCGACAACACCTAGTGGGTGAAATTCACTCCAAGAGTCGATATTGGTGCTGACATTACGGCTGTGCTCACCTTTTAGGAGCTCAGGTGCAGCGCACGCATATTCGACGTTTTCGATACCACGTTGTAGCTCACCTGTCGCATCGTGTACGATCTTGCCGTGCTCTTCGCCAATGAGGCGGCAAATCTCGTCTGCATTTTGCTCAAGCAATTCTTTGAACTTGAACATGACGCGCGCACGTTTTAGTGGCGAGGTTTTGCTCCATGCTGGAAATGCTGCTTTAGCCGCAGCGACTGCTTCATCGATGGTTTTTTCGCCACCTAACGCAACTTTTTTACTGACTTCACCCGTTGATGGGTTGTAGACGTCTTGGGTTTGGCTGTCATTATTGACTAAGCTACCGTTAATAAAGTGTCCGATAGTTTGCATAGTTTATGTCCTTTAAACATGTTTGTTATTGGTAGGTTGATAAGTAAATGAAGGCGACTTTGATACTACAGAGCGCTATGCGTGAGCCGTACTATTGTCATCCCACAGCATGGTATAAAGCTGAATCATTTCTTCAAGATTGGGTATGCGAGGGTTATTGTTAGGGGAGCCCGATGCAAATGCTTGCTCACACATCGTGTTAACAAGTTTGTCAAAGTCGGCGCGCTGCACACCGAATTCTGCCAGCGTAGGCACATGCAACTCTTTATTTAGGTCTTTTAAAAAGCGCACTAAATTGGTGTTGGCTTGATCGTCGGTGTCGCTAGTATCCGCGATACCTAGGGCACGCGCGCAGTCAGCATAACGGTCAGGCGCGCTTGAGATGCCAAATTCAGTAATGGTTGGCAGCAGCATGGCATTTGAGAGGCCGTGCGGTACATGGAAAAAAGCACCAATCGGACGACTCATACCGTGTACAAGCGCAACTGATGAGTTACAAAAAGCGATACCAGCTAAGGTAGAGCCAAGCATCATTGCCTCGCGAGCCGCTTCGTCTTTACCATTGCGATAAGCCGTTTGGATATTAGGTCCAATCAGACGCAGCGCAGCCAATGCTTGCTGATCGCTATAGGCATTGCGTTTAGGGCTAATGTACGCTTCGATAGCATGCGTCATCGCGTCAATGCCTGTATCTGCGGTAGTACGCGGCGGTACACTGAGCGTCAGGCTAAAATCGATAATCGCTGCTATAGGCATGAATCCCATACCCACGCACAATAGTTTTTCGTTGTTGAGATCATCTGTAATGATGGTAAAGCGAGTAACTTCTGAACCAGTACCAGCCGTGGTTGGTATGGCAATGATGGGCAAACCCGTTTCATCGACTTGACGCGGGAATTTATAGTCACGCATATCGCCACCAAATCTACCTAAGATAGAAATGGCCTTAGCGCTATCGATAGGGCTGCCACCGCCTAGCGCGATAAGACCATCATAGTCTTTCGCTTTGACTTGAGAGACGCCAGCGCTGATAGACATTTCAGTAGGCTCTGGCACAGTGTCCGAGAACACATCTGCACTGATCTGCGCTTCTTTTAAAATGCCTTGAATATTATCGACATAGCCAAGCTTGACCATCATATCGTCAGTGATAATCAGGGGTTTTTTGATACCCAAACTTTTTAATATCTGCGGTAGCTTTTGGCAAGCATCGCGGCCAATTTCCATCGTTCTTGGCAGAAGGATACTGTGCGACATAGTTACTCATCCTTGTATTAATAACTTCCATTATTAGCTTGATAGGCCGTTTATTCGTCGTAAGAAGGACTGACAAAATGAATCATACCTAACAATAAAATTTCACATAACGATAAATATTTTATCGTTATGTGAAAGGTAACAGAATATGTTTATGATGACAAGACGCAAAAGCATAAATTTTATCGCTATAATGAATAAATTTATTTGCTGAGCGTCAGCTAAAGGTTTGGAGTAATTAATGAGTGAGGCTAAGAAGAGGAAAGGATCAAGCGTGGAGCGTGTTTTGCAGATCGTAGAAGTGCTGGCAAGCTCCCAAAGACCGATGAGTGTCAGTGATTTATCAGAAACATTAGAGGTACCCGTACCCAGTATGTATCGATTGCTGGATCAGCTGCAGAGCCTTGGGTTTATTCAATTAGATTTGCCAGGGAAAGTCACCTGTGGAAAGCGCACTTATAAGCTTGCGATGAACTTATTACAAAATAGTGATTTCAAAAATGAGAGGCTGGCGATACTAAATGAGCTATCAGCGAAAATAGGGGAGACAGTTGGCATTGCGATTTTGCAAGACTTAGATGTGGTGTATGTCGACCGCGTTATGTCGGATTGGCCACTACAAATATTTTTACCGTCGGGCTCTCATGTACCTGTATGGGCCAGTGCCAGTGGTAAGTTATTACTTGCACAGCTGTCGGATGATAAATGTGAGCGTATCGTTGAGAAGATGTCGATACATGCGCTCACGACCAATACTCAGACAGATAAACAGCAACTGATGCAAACGATTATAAAAACACGCGAGACCAAAGTGGGTATAGACAACGAGGAGTTTATTCCAGGAATGGTAGCTTGTGCGGTCATGATTCCTAATGGCGAGCAACAAGCATTTGCCACGCTGTTTACCCATGGTCCCACCGTCAGAAAAAGTATGGATGAATTACTCAGTTATTTGCCGCTGATGCAAGAGGCTGCTGATGAGTTGTCCATCATTTTTAATCAAAATTATGAATTATGAATAGAGAAGTAATTTGTAAAATACAGCAGTGTATTAACTCTCAATCAAGACATCATCGCTTCTATAACGCATAGAATAATAAAAAAGGTTGGCAGTACCATACGCAATATGGTGCTCCCAACCTTTTATTGTTGAAGCGATTTAAAGGCTTGTACACACATATCTTGTTATCATAAATCGATTATGTTATTTTTCATAACGATAATTTTTATATCGATATATGAAGCTATATTAAATTTGAAACATACTATTGAAATGCTAATACATAACTGAGGTAACTAAAGGCAAAGAATCTCCTTGCCAAAAATACTGAGGTTATAACTCTAAGCATGTACAAGGAGTGAATATGAAAGCCTTTTTAGTAGAGAAAGTAGCTGATAGAGAATTTTCTGGCGCGATACAAGAAGTTCCTGTCCCAGAATGCAATAAAGATGAAGTCGTCATAAAGACAACTTATTCTTCATTAAATTATAAAGATGCTTTAAGCTCCATCGGTAATCCTGGAGTAACTAGAAAATTTCCTCATATCACTGGCATTGATGTAGCCGGCGTGGTGCACGAAACGACATCCGATATCTTCGCCGTTGGAGATAAGGTACTGGTTACAGGCTATGACTTAGGTATGAATACGGATGGTGGACATTCAGAATTTGTTAAAGTCCCAACTTCATGGGTTGCAAGAATCCCAGATACGATCACTGACAAAGAAATCATGACTTTTGGTACTGCGGGATTAACGGCAGCTTTAAGTATTAATGAGTTATTAGATAATGGTCTAAAGCCAGAAGACGGTGAGATTTTAGTCACTGGTGCGACTGGTGGCGTAGGCTCTATAGCGGTTTCTATACTGAAAAAAATTGGCTTTACCGTTGTTGCCGTATCAGGGAAAGAGGAACAAATTGATTATCTTAAACAGATTGGTGCGTCAGAAGTTATTCTCAGAGACACTTTTAATGAGAATGCTAAAAAGCCTATGATGGCTGAGAGATATGTAGGGGTTGTCGATACGGTAGGCGGTGATATTTTAGCCAATGCCTTGAAATATATAAAATACGATGGGGTTGCTACTTGCTGCGGCCTCACAGCATCACATGAACTCAATACCAATGTATTTCCATTTATTTTGAGGGGAGTAAGACTAATCGGTATCGATTCGGTTGAATGTAAGCTTGAGAAGAAGCAAGCAGCATGGGACAAGCTGGCTGGTGAGTTTAAAATAGCGACGTTAGATAGTATCACTAGTGAGATTGGTCTAGAAGATATTACAACCACTTACGCATTGATGTTAGAAGGAAAATCCGTAGGCCGATATGTAGTAAAAATATAAGAAGCGTCTATCTTATTGTCTTTATGGTACCTCTCAAAGAGAGTCTTAATTTTTGGGGCTATATCATATTCAAGCAGGTAGTATCCGTGATGATAGTAAATGACCGATGCAAATAATGTCTGGTGGGTATGGGCATGAGTAAGTTCATTTTGTTGCCCCGATTGCGGGTCGGTTGCCAGATCAGTTAGACACATTGTTATTGTGGTTCAACACCTCATCAAATGAGCAAGACGATATAGATTTGGTCATAAAAGCAGGTATTGCTCATTTATGGCTCATGACTTTGCATCAATAAGTGAGCCAGTCATTTCCTTAGAGCGATTCATCTGGTTTCTTGTGTCATTTGGCTGAATTGATGACACGCCTTAGCTAACTGAAATTCTAAAAATCTGTGGCCAAAAATTTACCAATAGCTATATTCATAAGATAATCATGACACTAAAATAAAAATGATAATAGGAATGATTATTGTTTGTATTAATTCTATAATATTGCTAAAGTGTGTTCGCTTTATTGCCAATAGCTCATTAGTCATCCCGATTCTATGTCCTAAAGCAGAATGTTTACCTACTGCTAGGTGAATACCTGCCTAATGATTGGCTAAAGCTAAAATATACTGAAAAACAAGTATCATTAGGATTGCGATCTATGCCAACATCACCAAGCTCTGCCGCTACGCCCTTCTTTTATTTTCAAAAATTGCCATGTTTAACGACCAAAAGAGCTTTACTAAGCATTACTGTCGCCTCTATTTTGAGTACAACTGCATTCGCCGCTGAGAGTGATGACCTTACTGTACAACAAATAGAAGCGCAAGAAGCTGCAGAACAGAGCATGCCATCTGTTGAGCTCGATACCATTGTCGTTAAGGCTGCTCGAAAAGAGCTTGAACAGGCAGCTGGGCTGTCAGTAATTAGTGAAGAGGCTATTGAAAAGGCCTCTGTTTCTAATGATATTGCAGAAATCGTTCGAAAAATGCCTGGCGTTAATCTTACCGGTTCCTCTACTTCTGGTCAGCGCGGTAACCAGCGTCAAATTGACCTACGCGGCATGGGCCCAAACAACACTCTCATTTTAATTGACGGCCGCCCCGTTACCTCTCGCAATGTGGTCCGCCCTGGACGTTCTAGTGAGCAAGATACCCGAGGAGACTCGCAATGGGTGCCACCGAGCGCTATTGAGCGAATTGAAGTATTGCGTGGCCCAGCTGCGGCTCGATATGGCTCTGGCAGCATGGGCGGGGTAGTCAATATCATTACTAAAGCCCCGACCGAAAAAGAGTTTTCAGTCTCCGGTCATTATGAGTCGCCAGAGAGTGATTTGGAAGGTAAAGACTGGCGTACTAATATTAATATGGCAGGTTCTCTAAACGACAAACTGTCTTTTCGTACTACTATTGGTTACCATGACAGTGAAGGTGATGACCCTTATATCAATGCAGAAGACGCAAAAATTGTTGATGGCAATAGCGGTCCGACTGCTTCAGTTGCAGCAGGTATTGAGGGTGTAGAGAATATAGACGTCCGTCAGCTGTTTGAATATGCTATGGACGCTATGAATACAGTAGGCTTTGAAGTTAATTACAGTGCGCAAGAAAACCGCTGGGTAGGAGATTCACAGTTTCAAATAGTTAAAGACGAGCTGCTAGAGACGCTAGCTGACGAGTCTACTAATAAAATGCGCCGATATGGTGCTGCAATCACGCACCGTGGTGACTATGAGAATACCAGTAGCAACAGCTATTTGGAATTTAACCGTACCAACAATGAGCGCTTGGCGGAAGGTACTGCTGGCAGCGGAGAAGGTCAAATTCAGCTGCCAGAAGAAGATGAAGGTAAGCAGTGGAAAAAAGCCACCTATGATACGTTGAACGCCAAATCAGAGTGGGACATTTTCTTTGATCGTCACACACTAACAGCGGGTGCAGAGTTTCGCGGTGAAAAACTTACGAATCCCTTAGTGTCTGACTTAGTATTTGATGAAGGCTTTGAGTTTGGTGATGTCGAAACTGACCCTGCCAAGCGTGATCCAAAATCAGACGCTTATCTCGTCGGTGCTTATGTAGAAGATAACTATCAAATCACGCCTGATTGGTATGTAACCCCAGGATTGCGCTTTGATTATCACAGTGAAGCCGGTAGTAATTGGTCACCAAGCGTCAATACCACTTGGGATTTTAGCCCAAATTGGTCAGTGAAAACAGGGATCAGCCGCGCTTTTAAAGCACCTGATCTTTATCGTTTAGACCCCAATTATATCTATTACACTAGAGGTAATGGTTGTCCTTCTTGGGTGCCTGTTGACCAACAAGGATGTCAAGTATTAGGCAACCCTGACCTTGAACATGAAACCTCTTGGAACAAAGAGCTGACCTTTACCTATGACGATGGCACAGGACTCAATGCAGGCTTAACTTACTACCATAATGCTTATGACAATCGTATTGGGGCAGGCATAAACCGAGTGGCAGTAGACGCGGCGACTAATCGCTCTATCTTCCAGTGGGAAAATCAAGGTGAAGCTGTCATCGAAGGTCTTGAAGGCTTTGTGCAAGTGCCAGTGACAGAGGCTGTTTCTTGGTCTACTAACGTTACTGGTAATCTTCGCTCAGAACGTAAAGATACTGGTGAAGCGCTGTCATTAATCCCTAAATTTACTGTCAACTCTAACGTCAACTGGGACATTACTCCGCGTTGGAACGCTGACTTAGGCGTCAGCTATTATGGCACTATCGAAGCGCCTGAAGTTTCTGATACGACTGGTGATGAGCTAAGCACCTTGAAATTAGATCGCAAGCCTTATGCCCTTGCCAATGTCAGTACTCGCTATAGCGTAACCGATAATATCCATGTTGGTGCTGGCATCAAAAACTTATTTGATAAACAAATTAAACGCGAAGGCACTGGCACCAATGCAGGTGCTAGAACGTTTAATGAGCCAGGCCGTGCTTATGTATTTGATGTTAAGTTTGATTTCTAACCTTTAAAAGCGATGAGTAAGGTCTAAGCTGACTTTTATAAATACGTTATATTTTATGGGATCAGCTCATTAGACTGCTGACAAAATTAAGCACATCAGTATCTACTAATCAGTAGAATTAAGACACTTAGACAGCGTTTTATTTATAAAAAATATTATCCACACATTATAGGAAAAACTTATTTATGTCACATTATCAAAAAAAAGCCCTGCTCACTGGCGTACTGACTTTAAATTTGTTATTAGTAGCGGCATGTTCTTCTACGACGTCTACTCCAGATTATCCGGTGGTAAATGATATGCCGCAAAAAAAACAAGAATCACGTCGAAATGACAGTGCAGCAACTTCAGAGACCCTAAAAGCTATAGAAGCAATTTCTGAGAGTCAATTAGACGTACCATATAAAACGATAGGTAATAAAGACTTAGCGATGGATATTTATCTACCAAAGTCTGATACGAGTGCCAATACCGCAAAAGGTCATCCGCTTGCTATTTGGGTTCATGGTGGTGCGTGGAAACGTGGTGACAAAGCCGATTTCCCTGCCAAAAATCCAAACCTTGCTAAAGCCTTGCTAGAAGAAGGCTATGCGTTGGCGTCTATTAACTATCGTCTCTCAAGTGAGGCACAGTTCCCTGCGCCACTCGAAGACTCTAAAGATGCCGTAAAATTTTTACTGGATAATGCTAAGAGCTATGGTATAGATTCTGAACGTATGGTTATTATGGGACGCTCGGCCGGAGGTCATTTAGCAACGCTAACCGCTACTGAACTTACCGCATCTAAGCAAACCACATCGCAACCGATGCCAAAAGCTATCATAAGCTTTTTTGGCTTATATGATCTATTAGCACTGGAGGAGCAAAAATCCACTCGAACTCCAGCCAGTTCACAAACGCCTGAAGGACTATTTTTAGGAAATACACCGAGTGCCGTTCCAGAATTGGCTAAAATGGCATCACCTGTCACTTTTGTAACGCCAAACACACCTCCCACATTACTGATGCACGGTAATATGGATAAACAAGCCCCTGTTCAGCAAAGCTTAGATTTTGCTGTGGCGCTAGAGAAGAATAACGTGCCTCATAAGATAATTGTTGAAGACAACGCTCGTCATGGTGATCCAATTTTTGATAGTAAGGCATATGTTGATCAAGTACTGGCCTTTCTAAAAGTTCATAATCCATAAGATAATGTGGATTATTCGGAGATACTTTTAAAATAGTGACATTGCGACAGCTCCCACTAGCATACCTGTCCTATCAAATTACTATAATCAATATATGATATAGCCGATTCATTAACTACGGTATGTAGCTAATGAGTCGTTTTCGTTGTTTTATAATTTAGTCTCGATGAGAATTGAATATTTATAATAGAAAGAGTCCATAGTTGAGTTTTTAGGAGGTGTTTCTTGTTGTTATGAGAGGGATGATCTTAACTCGACATTTTATCCAAATAAGAAGTCTGCAGATACGATAGTTATGAACCCCTCTATAAGATAAATTTTCGAAGCGTTATTAATTTGGCACAGATTAAAATATCTGCAGACAAGAGATGAAAGGTTTATTTTATATGATAAAAAATATATCTAGTTTAAAATCAGTTGTTAAGTCAAAACCTGAATTACCGATGCTTTATTATAAAAAAGATGGGGTGTTCAATGATACGGTTGTAGCTCTAGAGCAGTTGCAACAAGGGTACAGTCCAACACCATGGCTTCGTAATAATCATATACATCTTATGTTCTTTGATATCATTAAAAAGAAGCTCGCTCATTTAGAGTACGATTACATTGAACAATTAACTATGGTTGATGGTGGGACTACAGCCATCGCTTGGTTTGGACTGGATCTGTCTGAAGGTACACCAACTATTGTTCTTTTACATACAGTCACCGGTACCTTTAATTCAATGCGAGAAATAGTTCATGATTTGAATTTCTATACAGGATGGCGCGTAGCTTTATGTATGCGTCGTGGACATGATCGTCTACCCCTAACAGTTCCTAAAATTAACCTATTTGGTTCAACTCAAGACCTCAAAGAGCAAATTGTTTGTATCCAAGAAAAATTTCCAGATTCTGATTTGTATGCAGTGGGTTCTTCTGCTGGAACAGGCCTATTAATACGGTATTTAGGAGAAGAAGCGGAAAAAACACCGATCAAAGCTGCTTTTGCATTATGTCCCGGTTATGACACTGAAATAGGGTTTAATAATATCCATCCTATTTACAGTAAAATTATGACTAAAAAACTTATTCGAAAATTTATTTTGGCTCATCAGGAAACATGGCAACAGATACCGCAATGGGAAGACATTCTGGGTACTAAGTCTTTAGCTGAATTTGAAAAAGCGTACTTTAAGATGGCTGGGTTTTCTGACTATGGAAGCTATGCCGAAGCAACCAATCCAATTTATACGTTCAAAAACATTAAAATACCTTTGATGATTTTGAACTCAGAAGATGATCCTATTTGCCATATTAAAAACTTTGAGCCATATAAAAAAATTATCGTAAAGATGCCTAACATTATTGTAGTGACTACAAAAAAAGGCAGTCATTGCGGATTTTATGAGGGATTGTTTAAGACAAAATCTTGGGCAACGCGTCTAATGTCTGAATTTTTACTTCATCAAGAGAAAAGTTATAACAATAATTAGAAGGTTATATTCTTTACTTTGAAAAACTGTGATCAACTGCTCATGAAAAATAATAAGTTATATAGTTAGTGATAACTCATATTGAAACAATGGCAAAACCGAACTTAGTAAATTAAAGACACGGTTAAGCGTTTACCATAACGAAAAAAATTGGAACTATAGTGTAGCTTTCAAATAAAGAAGCTTTAATACAAAAAACTTAACTCACAATAGATAGTTTTTCATCTGTGATTAGCATAATATGCATAAAAGATCGTAGTAGCGGTGAGTATTGCCATTTGTTCGTTTGCTTTCTATGGTCTTGACTAGCAATACCGATATGGAGAGCATTTTTCGAATCATTAGAGTGCTGTTTAATATCTTGATAGTCAGTAGATAACATAGTTTTCATCAATAAAGCTTCGTTGCTACTCACCAGCCAACGTTTCAAAGGCAGCAGTTGTTCAGCAATATCAATGAAACGCTTCAACTCTTTCTCATCTCCTTTTCTAAATGGTAGGTATGCTCTGCTATTAGACAGTTTTTGACTACATATCTCAATAAACCAAGTCCAGTCAGCCCCTGAATTTTCTCGTAGACGATAGGCATTACTTAATAAAAGCGATAGCAATCTTAAATCACTTTGGTATTGAATATTCAGTGGACTTAGTACGGAATTCTTTGAGTCTGATGGCTTAACAAAGCGAGGTTTGCCGCGTTTGGTAGTGATAGCGGCAACCTCGCTCGCACGTTCTACTGTAGAAATATTTGCAAAATTTTTCCCCTACAGCCCATATTCCACAGACAAAAAAAGCCCCAATCGCGAGATTGGGGCTTTCTAAATTTGGTAGGCATAAGCAGATTCGAACTGCTGACCTCTACCATGTCAAGGTAGGTCAACGAACGTGTAAAAAATGATATTATCTTACATACACTGATATTCATAGCCTGTATATATTATACGATTTAATAATCACAATGTAAATTGTAATAAAATAAAATTTAACTCGTAATTGGGCACTGTATTTTTATAGTATTTTTACCTCTACTCAAGCCCTTACCAGAATAAAAGAATATGTGTGTTTGTTGAGAATCTACTCTTATTGCATCTACTATTGTCATTTTTGAGTTTTTGCGTATTGCCTCTACTACTTATTCTCTGCATAATATAAGGAGATTACTGTCCTAATCTCTGCATATTTCTGAGGAACATATGAAGCATGTTACTTATATTCATGAACATCCAAACTGGACTGAATGGCAATGGTCGGACAAAAAGCTATTGCCACTCGTCAGTCGTGTGCGGATATTACAAGGCCATTTACTAGGAAAGCTGCTAACACTAGGGTTCGATCTGAATGTTGAGGCACAATTAGATGCGGTGACCTTAGAGATTATCAAAACTTCTGAGATAGAAGGTGAGACACTAAATGATGAGCAAGTTCGTTCTTCAGTTGCGCGGCACTTAGGGCTGGATAATGCCAGTATGCTAACCACTACTCGTGAGATAGATGCAGTGGTAGAGATGATGCTAAGTGCCACCTATCGTTATCAACAACCGTTATTATTAGATGATCTACTCGGATGGCATCGAGCATTATTTCCAAATGGATATAGTGGGCTTTATCGTATTCAAGCAGGCAGTATCCGTGATGATAGTAAAGGACCAATGCAAGTAGTGTCTGGTGGGTATGGTCGTGAGCAGGTCCATTTTATTGCCCCAAGTGCAGATAGGTTACCAGATGAGCTAGATAAATTTTTATCATGGTTTAATACTTCGTCAAATAAGCAAGACGATATAGATTTGGTCATAAAAGCAGGTGTTGCTCATCTATGGTTTGTGACTCTGCATCCATTTGATGATGGAAACGGTCGACTAACACGAGCACTCACAGAACGAATGCTGGCAAAAAGCGATAACAGCGCCCAACGCTTTTATAGTATGTCAGCGCAAATTCTTAAACAGCGTAACGACTATTACAAAATACTAGAACGTACGCAAAAAGGTGATAAAGATATCACGGATTGGCTGGTGTGGTTTTTGCAAACGCTAGAGCAATCCCTCATTATAGCTCAAGAAACCACGGATAAAATTATCAATAAGGCAGGCTTTTGGCAGACGCATCGACAGCATGCTTTAAATGATAGGCAAGTGAAGATGTTAAATATTTTGCTGACTGATTTTTATGGCAAACTCACCACTAAAAAATGGGCGACCATGACCAAGTGCTCTATAGATACTGCACTACGAGACATTAATGATTTAGTAGAGAAGGGTATGATGAAAAAATCTGTAGCATCAGGACGCAGTACGAGTTATGAGTTGGTTTTATGATAAAAACTATATTGTTCAAGTCTGCTATGGCAGCAAGAAAGGATTCTAATAAGCGGCAACAGATGCAACCAATTCAGTGACCTAATATAAGTGGTTCCATTATGAAGGTCTAAAATATTCGATACGATAAGGAAGTCTTAACTTTATGAGAGGGTTGTATCTACAAGATCTTCTTTGTATGTACAGGGGACCAACATAGAGCCCAAGCTGATTGTTCAAGATGATAAAAGCGCCTAGACTTTGTTATACATCTACTGTGCAGTTATTGGTTGTAGAAAATAAAGCAAGATGTCTTATTCCTGTGTGATAAATGTGCATTATCATTTTAATGTTGATTTATGAATGATCACAAACAGCTTTTCTAATCTTATTTAATATCGATAACTTACTAGCAGACATCAATCTCATTAATTTATTGGGGGATGACAAAAGGTTTGATGAAGAATAAAACGGCCTTCGACTCTTAAAGTCAAAGGCTGCTTCAATAGTCTAGAAGGTAGTATGTACTAGACACACAAGTACCTAGTTATATTTTACGATGACATCGCTCCCCTCAAGCTCGACTTTATACGTGTCGAGTATAATGCTTTTGTCATCTAAACATTGACCTGTGACCAGATTAAAGCGTTGCTTATAAATAGGTGAGGCGACATATAGTACATTTTCATCAGAGCCATCCTCGTTAGTAATAGTGGTGCCGCCAATCAGACCTCTAGACAAGACGTTGGCTTGACTGAACGGGTCATAATTATCAAGCGCAAATAACTGTGTTTGCTTGGTGCAAAAAATAGCCACTTGTTTGCCGTTTACGAGCGCACAGACACCTGTCTCGGGAATAATATCATTGATTTTGCACACAGTGAGCTGAGTCATCAGAAGATCCTTAATAGTAAAATATAAATGAGACCAACAACAAAAAATGCTTTTTAGCGTCTAATATTAATAGACGCTGACACGTTAAGATTACGCCAATTCGGTCACTTTTATTTGCGTCTTTTCGATATCGGTTGCAGGGCGAATCTGCTCTCGCTCAGTGACGAATACCACATTGTCATCGCCTTGCTCACTATTAACAAAATGCCGGAAACGTTTGAGTTTTTCGCTATCAGTAATGGTGGCTTTCCATTCACAAACATAGTTGTCGATGAGTAATTGCATCTGTGACTCTAGATCCTCAGCGATACCTAAACTGTCCTCAATAATGACTGCCTGTAGATACTCAAGTCCACCTTCAAGGCTCTCGCGCCATTTGGATGTACGCTGAAGCTTATCTGCGGTCTTGATATAAAACATGATAATACGGTCGATATATTTGACAACTGTATCCGTATCAAGATCCGTTGCGAATAGTTCACCATGACGCGGGGTCATGCCACCATTACCGCAGACAAAGAGATTCCAGCCATTTTCAGTAGCAATAATCCCAAAATCCTTGCTTTGTGCTTCAGCGCACTCACGGGTACATCCAGATACGCCCATTTTTATTTTGTGCGGTGAGCGCACGCCTTTGTAGCGGTCTTCTAATCTAAGGGCTAAGCCAACACTGTCATCGACACCGTAGCGACACCAATTGTTACCCACACAAGATTTTACCGTACGCAGAGATTTACCATAAGCATGACCCGTCTCAAACCCAGCATCGACCAGTTGTGTCCAAATATCAGGCAGTTGCTCTAAACGGGCACCAAATAAGTCGACGCGCTGACCGCCAGTGATTTTGGTATAAAGATTGAACTCTTTTGCGACTTGTCCGAGGATGATGAGTTTATCTGCAGTAATTTCACCACCAGGCACACGCGGCACGACCGAATAGGTACCGTCTTTTTGAATATTGCCCAGATAGTAATCATTGCTGTCTTGCAGTGGCGTGAGTTCAGGTTTGAGTACATAATCATTCCAGCAAGACGCCAAAATAGAGGCGACGGTTGGTTTACAAATCTCGCAGCCATGACCACTACCGTGCTTGTCCAGTAGCGCATCAAATGTCTTAATGCCTTGTACTCGAATCAAGCTATACAACTCCTGACGTGAGTGAGCAAAATGCTCACACAGATCATTGTTGACTTCAAAACCAAGCGCGGTTAGTTGATAGCCTAATGTGTCTTTTACCATGGGTGCACAGCCACCACAGCCTGTACCAGCACTGGTACATGATTTTACCTCTGCCATGGTATAAGCACCGTCTTCAACGGCGGCGCAAATAGCACCTTTGGTAACGTTATAACAAGAGCAAATCGTGGCGCTATCGGGCAGGTTCTCGATGCCCATGGTGGGCTTTTCTACGTTGGGTAGGATCAGGCTTTCAGGATGGGCAGGCAGGTCAATATCGTTTAGAAATAGCTGCAAGAGATTGTTGTAATCTTCAGTGTCACCTACCAATACAGCGCCCAGTAGCCGCTTATTGTCCGCTGTGGTTACCAGTTTTTTATAGATACCCTCAGCAGGGTTTTGATATAAGTAGCTCAAACTGTTTTCTGTTGCACCGTGCGCATCACCGATACTGCCCACATCGACGCCCATTAATTTGAGCTTGGTGCTCATGTCAGCGCCTGTAAAGGTCTGAGCGTGATCGCCTGCGATTTGAGCGGCGCAAATACTGGCCATGCTATAACCTGGCGCGACCAAGCCAAAAACGGTGTTGTCCCATACGGCGCATTCTCCAATGGCATATACATTCGAAGCATTGGTACGGCAGGCTTCATCAATCAGAATACCGCCACGGGTGCCGATTTCAATACCGCATTCAGGGTTGCTTTTGATAATGCCATCTTGCGGACGAATACCCGCACTAAAGACGATCATGTCGGTATCCAACGACGTATCATCAGCGAACTGCATGGTTAGATGACATGATGCTTCATCCGACAGGGTATTGTCGATAATGGCCTTAGTATTTTTACCTGTTAGTACTTTGACGCCAAGGGCTTCAATTTTACGCTTTAAAATATCACCGCCAGCAGCATCAAGCTGTACGCCCATCAGTTGAGGCGCAAACTCTACTACGTGAGTATCTAATCCTAGTGTGACTAGGGCTTTGGCAGCTTCAAGACCCAGCAGACCACCACCGACCACGACACCTTTTTTGACTTTTGGCTGCTGAGCAGTACTGAGGATATCATCCAAATCTTTAATCGTACGATAGACATGACAGTGCGGATGCTCGCGCCCTGGAATCGGCGGCACAAACGGATAGGAGCCTGTTGCTAGTACCAATTCAGCATAGTCTATCTGGGTACCGTCTTCCGTGCTGATACATTGATTGGCGGCATCGATGTTTGTGATTCGCTGATTAAGATGCAACTGAATCTGAGCATCCTCATACCTGCTCAAGTCCACTAAGTTTAGTTTACTCACATCTTTATGTTCAAAATAGCTCGATAGATACACCCGGTCATAAGCTGGGCGATCCTCTTCAGCAAATACGTGAATCTCAAACTGATCGTGTAAGCCTTTCTCTATGGCTCTCTCGATAAAGTGATGTCCCACCATACCGTTACCAATCACCACTAATTTAGCTTTATTCATCGTACTTACTATAGTGCTACTCATATGCCTATCCTCAGTAATGGGTTTGCTTAAATACTTTCATCTAATGTCCCATCCAAAAGTCGCAAGTTAATTTTTAGATGGTTCAATGATAGATAGTCGTTAATGCTTAGATGCCTATAACTATTAAGCTCTCAATAATCGTGCCAAACACAATTAATGACATTCAATTATCGAACCCTTATATAGTTAAAAGATATGTAGCATTACCAGTTTATAAGGTCATGCCAGTACTTTTGGTGATGCTATTTTCTGTTGTAAGTAGTTGCTTAATACAATCTTTTTAACAATTGTTATTTATATCCTATGCACCAAAATAGTTACAAAAATGCACCAATTTGGTTTTGATTGTTACTTTAAAGGTGCATCGCTTACTTTAATTAACCGAGGGGTAACTTATTTTTATCTAAGTAATATTATTTAATTGGGATGCCTTTAGAGCCATTTGGCACAAAGCGTAGCCCTATTAAAAAAGATGACGTTTCATATCTATATCAATTTTATATCTGTAGCTGGCACATCCATTGCACTCTCTTAATGGTCGCAACTGATAAGTTTTTGACTCATAACGTGTTTTTATAACTTTAATGTTAGCCATTTGAGGAAATCGTCTATGCCTTCATCGAAAACTGATGTGTCAAATAAAAACAAACTGAATATCTTTTCTTTTAGCGGTAAAAACAAAATTCTCCATCTTGGGTGGATGGCGTTTTTTTTCACCTTTTTTGTATGGTTTAACCATGCACCATTCTTATCTGCGATAGGGGAGAGCTTGAACCTCACCAAAGACCAGGTAAAAACCTTATTGATATTAAATGTTGCCTTGACTATTCCAGCCCGAGTCATCATCGGTATGTTGACCGATCGCTTTGGTCCGCGGCTTGTTTACACTGCAATTTTAGCCATTGGCGCTATTCCTTGTTTCACCTTCGCTTTTGCGCAAGATTACAACACGTTAGCGCTATCACGCTTTTTATTAGGTTTCGTTGGTGCAGGGTTTGTGGTCGGTATTCGTCTCATGAGTGACTGGTTTCCTGCCAATGAGCTGGGTACAGCTGAAGGTATCTATGGGGGCTGGGGAAATTTCGGCTCTGCCGCCGCGGCACTGCTACTACCGACAGTCGCTATTGCGGCCGCTGCCATTTTCGGCGGTGAGGAAGGTTGGCGTTATGCAACGGCTACTTCAGGGTTGGTTATGATGCTCTATAGTGTGATTTTTTATAAGATGGTACGTGATACCCCTAAGGGTGCCACATATTTCAAACCTAAAAAATCTGGTGCCATGATGGTGACTTCATCAGGTGACTTTTGGCTCATGATGATATTTAAACTGCCTATGTATTTGGCATTGGCCTTATTAGCGTGGAAATTATCACCAGCTGGCGTAAGTTTGCTGAGTCAGGCAAGTGTCAACATCGTTTATATTGCGTTGGTGGTGTTATATGTTTATGAATTTATCAGTAGTTATCGTTTTAATAAAGAAGTATTCACCACGCCTGTGCCAAAAGCTCACCGATATGACTTTAAGCAAGTCGGTATTTTGAATATTTTATACTTTGCTACTTTTGGCTCAGAGTTAGCTGTGGTGTCTATGCTGCCACTCTTCTATCAAGAAACCTTCAACTTATCGATTGTTATGGCAGGTGTCTTGGCATCAAGCTACGCCTTTATGAATCTGATGTCACGTCCAGGCGGCGGCTGGTTGAGTGATAAATTTGGTCGCAAAATTACACTTTTGATTCTCACTGCAGGTTTGGCCGTTGGTTATCTGTTGATGGGTATCGTTGACTCTTCATGGCCGATCGCACTTGCGCTGTTGATTACCATGTTCTGCTCTTTCTTTGTACAGGCGGGTGAGGGAGCAGTGTTTGCTGTGATTCCTTTGATTAAACGTAGTATGACAGGTCAGTTTGCAGGAATGACAGGTGCCTACGGTAATGTCGGGTCAGTGATCTATTTGACCGTACTGAGTCTGGTATCGTATCAGGTATTCTTCTTTGTGATTGCCGCAACGGCTGTGGTTGGCTTCTTTGCGCTGTTTTTACTAAAAGAGCCTGAAGGCGTTATTATTGAAGAGATGCCAGATGGCAGCTTTGCTCAAATACAAGTGAGCTAAATTATGCATGAGAGCGACAAACAAGCTCCTAAAGTGACAAATCAAGTAAGCAGCCATGATGCGGACGTTGCATTGTGGCTGCCTGATTTTTGTACGATGGCAGGTCGCAAAGCTGAGAACCAAGATAGCCTACTCATGACGACCTGTTTGCCTTATGGGTTTCCATCGTCATCGCATAGTGGCAATCATCGCTCTTTTACAGCGCCTTTACTGGTGTTGATGGCTGATGGGGTCAGTGCTTGCCAGTTCCCCAAACAAGCCAGTCAGTCAGTGATAAACACGGTGGCACACCATATCACCTCAAAGCTTGCAGAGATGGTACAGACAGATCGGATGCAAGCAAATGAGGCATCAAGCGAATCGCAAAGGCACTCTGCAATCGAAGCGCAAGAGCCAAACCCACTGTACAGCCTTGATGACGATCAAGTTGCCATCGTGATTAAGGAGGCGGTGCACCAAGCCAATGATGCGCTTTATTTCCCGCAAGCGTATGAGCGCCTGCCAGCTTTATTATCGACTTTATCAGGATTGCTATGCATAGGCGACCGTATTCATCTGTTTCATACGGGAGATTCTCGTATCTATCGTATCGGTATCGATAGTATGGTGCTATTGACCAAAGACCATCACATTCACCACGGACGGGATAAAGGAGCCCTGTCTGCTGCTATCGGTGCTGACACACGAGTGGAGCTGCAACAATTTGTGTTTACCTTGCACCAAAACGAGTGTTTGGCGCTCATGACCGATGGGGTTTATGAGTCTATCGCGCCAGCAGAGTTAGAGTTTGAGCTGTGTGCTGCGGTACAGGTTATGCATCAATCAGTGGGATGTCCCAATCAAATCATCGACCATCTTCAGGTAAGCCAGCGTTTGTGTGAGCACGCCTTTAGCGAGGGTAGCCATGATAATCTCAGTGTGATCATGCTGGGTATGAACGATGAAATCATAAAGAGTAAAACGCACCGAGAAACAGACAACGGCATTGCGCTTGATCAGGGTGTGGATAGCGACAGTAGTCACGCTCAGGATATCAATCACTATCGCTTACCAACTGGCTTGGCAGTAGGGGCACAGATTGATAATTTTGTGGTCAAAAAAATCATAGCGCGTACGGCTCGCAGTGAGGTGTATTTAGTAGAGGATAACGACCAGCATGCATTTGTTTTGAAGTCGCCAAGTCTCAATGTCATTGCTGATGGACATTATCTACGTGAGTTTTTAAAGGAACGAAAAATCGGTTTGAGCCTGTCCAAGCACAAACGTATTGGTGAGCCTGCTTATAATCAAGTGGACCCCAATAGCGTATCCTCCCATGATCCGCTTTTAACCATTGATGTCTCTAAAAAACTGAGTGCGACCTTTAATGCGTCTAATGCGTCGGGGCTTTTGCGCTACTACCCAGTACCTGCCAGTAGCACTTATTTATATCATTTAACGGAATATATCGAAGGGGAGAGCCTACGAGTATTTATGGATCGTCAAGCCCCTTTTGATATTTGGCAAACTTACGATTTACTTACTAAGATCGGCATGGCGGTCCGTGTGATGCATCGGAACTATCTATTGCATCAAGATATCAAGCCTGAAAATATATTATTAACTCAATCAGGTGCGGTCAAGTTAATCGACTTTGGCTCTGCTAGCTCCTCCATACTAAAAGACAGTACGCGTCCTCCTAATGGCGATTTGCACTACGCTGCACCAGAATATTACACCGATGCCCCAAAAGGCGTGCATTCTGATTTGTTTTCTATTGCCGTGATTGGTTATGAGTTACTCACAGGTGAGCTGCCATTTAGCTCGCAAGATTTGATGAACCCATCCGCCTCACTGATCGTACCTGCAGAACGCCTACGTCAAAACCGAGTGCCAGCTGCTAGCCAACAAGCGTTGATGCGTGCGCTACATTCTAGTACGCAGGCAAGGTATCAAGCGATTGGTGAGTTCTTACAAGACTTCAGCCCTGATAACAGTAACGATATCAGAGACCCTGAACCGCTGATTGTACGTCATCCCTTATTGGTTTGGCACAGCATTTGCTTTATTCAATTTGTCATTATCATATCGTTGCTGATTTATTTTTTATAAAACCTTGTTAAACGTAAATAGTACGACAAGCCATTTTATTCAACGCTGCGTGCTGCGGCTAAGGAATGATTTTCCTATGTCACTTGATTCACCAGAACCAACCCATACTTCTTTTTCTAAACGTCGGACTACTGCTGGCATCGTTATTATCGGAGCGGGCATGGCAGGCAGTCGTTTTGCCATTGAGCTGGCACGTGCCCAGCAGCAAAGTAGCCAAGAAAAAGGCGCAGCGCATTTACCCATCACATTGATTAGCAAAGAACCGCAAGTTGGCTATAACCGTATCATGCTGTCACCAGTACTTTCAGGAGAGTCGGTTTTTGAAGAGACATATTTATACGAGCTAGCAGAATATGAGCAATTGGGTATCACGGTATTGGCTGGCACGTCGGTAGATGCCATCGATACCAAGCAACAGTGTATTGAATTGAGTGATGGACAAGCCTTAAATTATACCGAGCTGGTGCTGGCTACTGGCTCACAAGCTCGCGTCATCCCTTTTGCCAATCATGATGCTAAGGGTGTTCATGTATTTCGAGATATTGCTGATGTGCAGGTATTGACGGAGTACGCGCGCCAAGCAAAAAAGGGTCTCGTTATTGGTGGCGGGGTGCTGGGTCTGGAAGCCGCTTGCGCTTTGGCGTCTCAAGGGGCAGATATGACAGTGGTTCATGTCGATAGTCATGTTCTCAACCGACAGCTTGATATGCCCGCCGCTCATCTGCTACAAGCAGAACTCTTCAGTCGAAGTGTCAAGCTGGAGGTATTAGCCAACACAGAATGTATTACGGTCAATGATCAACACGAGGTTAATGGTCTGTTGTTAAAGGATGGTCGCACACTGCCAGCAGACTTTATTGTCATGGCAGTTGGCGTCATCCCCAATATGACGCTGGCGCAGCAAAGTGGTCTTGAGATTAACCGAGGTATCCTTGTAGATAACTTTATGCATACTAGCTGCCCGCATGTCTATGCGATCGGTGAGTGTGTCGAGCTGGACGGGGAGCTATTCGGGATGGTGGCTCCTGTCAATCAACAGGTCGATACTTTGGTGTCTGTCTTAAAAGCGCCACGCATCTCAAGTCGCAAGACAGCCAATAGTGACTCGCAACTAAATAAGTCTAAAAACCACTGGCGTCCCTTTATAAGTAAACCTTTATCTTTAAAATTAAAAGTATCTGGCATCGCCGCTTTTTCAGCAGGTCAGATTGCTTTTGATGATAGTGAAATGATGCGGATAGAGCGCGTGGTCTATCAGCAAACGAGCCTCAATCATTATCTTTGTCTCTATATTAAAGAAAGCAAACTTATTGGCACGGTACTGTACGGTGATGTGAGTGAAAGCGGGTTTTATAGTCAGCTGATCACTGATGGCAGTGATATATCCTCGATAAAAGAAGACCTTATCTTTGGCGAAGCCTATTGCGATTTAGAGAAAATAGAAGCAGCTGAGCCCGAATCTGCCGTGCCAAGTGACGCACACCTAATAGGAGAGGCATCATGAGCAGCACCATCTTAAATGACGATCAAGACCTCAATATTGTACCGTCCTCTCGCATTAAGACTTACACTGAGGGCTTGATCAGTCCTATTCGTACCACTTGTCCTTACTGCGGTGTGGGCTGCGGCGTACTAGCAAACATCGATGAGGCAGGTGTAGTCAGCGTGACAGGCGATCCTGATCATCCAGCAAACTTCGGTAAACTCTGCTCAAAAGGCAGTGCATTGGCACAAACATTGGGCACTGAGCGCAGGTTGACTCAGCCTTATTATCAAGACAAACAGCGATCAATTGCAAAAGGACAACCAACAGATAAGCAGCCTGTCGAGTGGGAGGCAGTATTGGATGATATTGCCAGTCGTTTGAATAACACTATCGCGACACACGGGCGTGACAGCGTAATGTTTTATGTGTCAGGGCAGCTGCTTACAGAGGATTACTACGTTGCCAATAAGTTTATTAAAGGCTTCATTGGTAATAATAATATCGATTCCAATTCGCGTCTTTGTATGTCCTCAGCGGTTGCAGGGCATAAGCGTGCTTTTGGTGCAGACTTAGTGCCTAGTAATTATGAAGATTTAGAGTCTTGTGATTTGTTGGTATTGGTGGGCTCCAATATGGCGTGGTGTCATCCTATCTTATTCGGACGGTTTTTAGCCGCCAAAAAGCGTGATCCTAATAAAAAACTAATCGTGATTGATCCGCGTCGTACTGATTCTTGTGAATTTGCCGATTTACATGTGCCCATCACTGTCGGCACGGATACCCACTTATATAACGGACTGCTGCATTATCTTGAGCAAGAAGGCTGTGGTGATAAGGACTATCTTAAGCAGTGTCAGGATGTCACGCCCGCCTTAGAGGCCGCAAAAACATGGACGATTGATAAAGTGGCGACGGCATGCGGTATCAGTGAGGAACTGGTACGGGAGTTTTATGAGCTGGTCGCTGCAAACGATAAAACAATCACAGCATTTAGTATGGGAGTCAACCAGTCTGCGAGTGGTACCGACAAGGTCAATGCCATCATCAATACTCACTTGTATACTGGGCGAGTGGGCCGAGTAGGTGCAAGTCCATTTTCACTCACCGGTCAGCCGAATGCGATGGGCGGGCGTGAAGTGGGCGCGTTATCGAACCTACTTGCCGCGCATCTAGACCTAGATAACGAGCAGCATCGTCACTTGGTGGCTGATTTTTGGCAAGCGCCGCAACCGCTTGCCGCAGAGGTTGGGGTAAAAGCTTGCGATGCTGCTGATGCCATACTAGATGGCCGTATCAAAGCCATCTGGATTATGGCGACCAACCCTGTCGTCAGCTTGCCCGAGGCTGATAAGTTTCGCCGCGCACTGGCTACCTGTGATTTGGTGATAGTATCTGACTGCTCCGTCGACAGCGACACGGTTAAGTGTGCAGATATTGTTTTGCCCGCACAGGGTTGGGGGGAGAAATCAGGCACAGTGACCAATTCGGAGCGCCGCATCTCGCGCCAGCGGGCTTTGATGCCTGCACTCGGACAAGCAAAGCCTGACTGGTGGATACTGTCGCAAGTCGCTAAACGCATGGGTTTGGCAGGGTTTGATTATCAGCATCCTAGGGAGATATTTAATGAGCATATCGCCCTAACTGCTTATAGAAATGATGCCAACCAAGATATATCAGCGAACAATCAACCGCGCTATCTTAATTTAGCAAAAGATCTTTCTCCAATGGTAGTCGGTTCGATAGCATTGATAGAGGAAAGCCCAAACCATCTTGAGCAGCAAAATAAAGACGTCGTTTCTTTCAGTCGTGACGCATATGATGCCATGACACCGTTTCAGTGGGGCGGCGCACGTATCGCACCAATCAAAACACGTTTCATTGCCATTATGCCGTCTAGTCACGCGAGTATACCCAACAGGCATCCACGACGATTAAGGTCAAAAAGCACTAATAGTAAAAAAAACAACGGCAGTCGTATGTTTTATCAGGATGACTCAGGGGCAGTAGACTTACGGCTGATTACAGGTAGGCTGCGCGATCAGTGGCATACGATGACGCGCACAGGACTTGCACCGCAGCTCAACCAACACGAGTCTGTACCAACGCTCACCGTGCATCCAAATGATGCCAAGCAGCTCGGTGTTGACCAAGGCGATTATGTACAGCTACGTCCCTGCTATGAGAAAAACTTATCAATAAATAGCCAGCCGCCGCGTACGGTCGCGAGCACCACTACAGGCAGTCAGGTGCTCGCCCAAGTTGCCATCAGCGACAGTATGAGTGCAAGCGATGCCTTTATGCCGATGCATTGGAGCAACGCCTTTGCTCGTTTTGCTCGCGTAGGTACGCTGATCCCAACAGTTGTTGATCCGCATTCAGGACAGCCTGAATTAAAAAATTCTGCAATCAGCGTGATGCCTGTGCCGATGAAAACTTATGGCAAGATTTTGGTGCATCCTGATCTACAAGACACCATGATAGTGCATCTGCGTGAGACTTTATTGAATTTTGAGAAAGAGTCTGAGGATCAAGGAGTGCTGATATCTTCTTCTGATACAAATAAAACTTCTGAAAGATCAAACTCATTACCAGCATTGACATGGAGTTTAAGTCGTCAAACCAATAGCGTCTTGATTACTTTAGCCAGTCCTATAGATAGAGTCGTCAGTAAATTGCTTGATCCTGATTATTGGCAGCACTTTATCAATACTTATCAAGCATTTCTCACCGATAAATCGATCAATAGTGCCTTCACTTGCAGCAAGCAAGCAAAGCAGCTTCGCTTCATTTCGACGCAGGTAGAAGCAAATAATAAAGCGATAGATCGGGCATCGATTAGTACGTCAAAGTCTGACATACCAAGCGATCAGCTACTACTGAGCGTTTGTTTTGCACCGCAGGTGGCGCAGCTGCCCAGTATTCATTGGCTTAACAACTGCTTTGCCAGTACTGATGCGATACCAAAGAATCAACGCTATAAGTGGTTGCTAGCAGGTCGTCCAGCGACAGGGTATGTTGATCCAGGTGCATTAGTATGTTCATGTATGGCAGTTGGAGAGAATATTATTATCGAGACGATTACCAAGCAACAGTGTATGAGTGCCCATGCGGTTGGAAAGGCATGCCGAGCAGGGACTAACTGCGGTTCATGTGTGAGTCAAATCAATGCCTTGATCGATAGGTATGCGTCTTAAGTAGTGCTTGTTGCAAAGTTGGATCGTTAATATGGCATAGGGCTTGCACCGTATTTTATATGCTCTTCTTTTCTTAGTTATGCCATTGTTAAGTGCAGAGTTGCGCGTCATTAACAGTGTTATTAGGAGTTATTACCATGACTGATTCATCTACCTTCATCGCCGCATTAACTTCACAAAATTTACCCAATATAAATTGTCATATCAGTGTGAGTAATGAGCCATCATGTATAGAAAAAAGTGTGAAAACGGGCACGGTACATTTGGTTGGTGCAGGTTCTGGCGATCCTGAGCTACTCACGTTAAAAGCATTACGAGTGATGCAAAAAGCAGAGGTCGTACTCTATGATAGTTTGGTTTCAGAGGATATCTTAGATATGTGTGCGCTGACGGCAGAGAAGATATTTGTCGGTAAGCGCCGTTCCAATCATGCGCTACCACAAGAAGGTATCAATGAGCTGCTAGTCAAACATGCGTTAGCAGGTAAAACGGTCGTTAGGCTCAAAGGGGGCGACCCCTTTATTTTTGGACGAGGTGGTGAAGAACTGCAAGAAGTGGTGCGTCATGGTATTCATTTTGAATCTATTCCTGGTATCACTGCTGCTAGTGCGGCTGCAAGCAGAGCAGGTATTCCCTTGACACACCGTGATCATGCACAAGCCGTAAAATTTGTGACCGCCTGCAAAAAGTTGGGCGCACCTAACAATGACTACGATGAACTCTTAGACAGTACGCAGACCGTTGTCTTTTATATGGGGTTGAATAGACTAAATGAGATGACCCAAGGGCTAATTGCCGCAGGACGCGACAGTAATACACCTTTTGCTGTAATTAGTCATGCCAGTTTACCAACTCAGCAGCTGCTCATCGGTACGCTTGGTAATATCGCCGAGCAGCAAGCTGAGGCAAAATTACCAACACCTGCACTACTAATTATGGGTGATGTGGTTACTTTATATCATGAGTTTGCAAGCTACAACCTTGGTGCGTTAGGTAAAAGCGCATGTGTTGACGTTCAAAACGTTGTTAGCAGTCATGATTTAGTCAGTAATTTGGAGGTTGTCACGTAGGATAGAAGCATACTAGTGCCAAGCGATAATAGTGCTTAGCACTTTTATAGTATGTCAGCACAAATTATTAAACAGAGTAATGACTACTACAAAATACTGAAACGCATGTAAAAAGTAGACGATATAATAAAAAGAGTATGATGCAAGGTACCATGACTTTGGGTACAGTAAGAGTTAGTTCAGCAGACTGGTATAAGTGGTTCCATTATACCAGTCTGTTTTAAGTAGTCTATTAATAGTTTTAAAAGGTGAGTTGGCTGGTTCCGCTGGGGTATAACTTTTGAAACCATTTTTCTTTATATTGTCACTTAGACAGGCTGGGCGTTTGATGTATAGTGTCATTTGCATTTCACTATTTATCAATTTCTCAGCCTGTTTTTTTTCTACTTTTTGAACCACCACCCGGATATAAATGTAGCTATGAATAAAACAACTTTTAAAATATCGAAGATGGACTGCCCTTCGGAGGAAAACCTAATCCGAATGAAATTAGAGGGCCACTCGAATATTGAACATCTTGAGTTCGACATTCCTAACCGTCAATTAACTGTGTTTCATCATGACAATATAGAAGGGATAGAGACTGCTATTCATGACCTAAAATTAGGAGACACCCTACTCTCGACCGAAACCATTGACCCCTCTGATCCCAACAATAATTTTAAAATTGATGCTGACTCTAGTCACAAAAAAGATGCTGAGCAAAGAAAGCTACTATGGATAGTGCTGGTCATTAACTTTGCTTTCTTTATTATTGAAATGAGCACGGGACTGATTTCTCGTTCGATGGGGTTGGTCGCCGACAGCTTAGATATGTTAGCAGATAGCTTCGTGTACGGAATTAGCTTATTTGCGGTCGGTGGAACGGTCATTAAGAAAAAACGGATTGCTAGAATTGCCGGATATTTTCAAATTACGCTAGCGATTCTTGGTTTTTTAGAAGTACTAAGACGTTTCTTTGGCAATGAGCAGTTACCTGACTTTTCTACCATGATAGTCATATCGATTCTTGCGCTAATTGCAAACTCGATTTGCCTCTATTTACTACAAAAATCGAAAAGCAAAGAAGAAGAAGCCCATATGCAAGCCAGTATGATTTTCACTTCAAACGATGTGATTATCAATTTAGGGGTAATTGTTGCAGGGATTTTGGTTAATTGGTTACACTCTAGTACGCCTGATTTGATTATTGGTAGCATCGTATTTGCTTTAGTTATTCAGGGCGCCTTTAGAATATTGAAGTTGAGTAAGTAGCCAAGCCTAATAACTGAAGCAAATAGCTCAAGTAAGTAGCTTAATTAAACCGCTAAGTGTAAAGTAACTGGGTTTGAAGCAAATAAACATCATAAGGATATGAGACCTCAAGCAATGATTGAACAAACTTTAAATCTAGTCACCACCAAAGACCATCAGCAAGTTGCCGTTTGGCGAATAATAGATGATGAAGTCTTTGATAAGAATCTGGGAGACCTTCCTAAATTTTGTGTAAGTATTTAATCTAAACGTCAGTTACACAGAATCTGGGATGGTCTCTTCAAGTCCTCACTAGCGCACCGATCATAGATAGAATATCTATGGTAAGTACACCAAGAAGTACACTGTGACTATTTAAGAAAGTCAAAATATTGATATCATTAGCTTATAGCCCAAGATTCAAGTCCTCACTAGGGTGCCGTCATTATTATCTTAATATCTTGTTAACTCATCGATTTTTATAGTTCATAAAATCCAAGCATCGTAGTATGAAAATAGTTAATATTTGGCCATCAATAACTCTACAGTAACCTCAAAATGATACTCATCTTTGATCGCAATATTTACTTTGCCTTTATGGGCATTGGCGATAGCCCGAACGATAGACAATCCTAGTCCTGTCCCTGAATGTTGACTGCTTGTCTTATCATGACGATAGAATCGCTCAAATAATTTATCGGCCGCGCTTTGATTTAGCGGTTTGTCTAAGCGGTTAGTCAAGGCGATTTTTAATAATGATTGTTTTGAGGATAGAGGATCTTCTTTTGAGTTCTCAAGAGTCATATCTGAGGTAATGATGGTAGCTGATATTGTGATAGTGCTGGCACTAGCGGCGTAATAGATGGCATTTGACAGCAGATTAGCAAATAACCGCTGCAGCAAACCTTCATCACCTAGTACTGTCGCAAATACACCCGATTTTACAAAAGTTATCTCACGATCCTCGGCAAGCATTTCATAGTAGTCGATCAGCTTTGTGATTAGACCCTCGGTATCTACGTTACTAACTTGCGAGTCGCTTAATCCTTTTTGAGTTTTTGCCAGTAACAACATATTATTAATCATAGCCGATAGCTGCTCTAACGTGTCATGTTGATGGTGTAGCTGCTCAATGTATTCATTACCATCTCTTGGCTTACTCAACATGACTTGCGTTTGCGTACTCAGCGTTGCAATTGGGGTACGGAGCTCATGGGCGATATTATCTGAAAACCGAGACAAGGATTCAAAATTACTATCAAGTTTGACCATCATTGAATTATAAGATTTTGCTAGTGGTCGTAGCTCTAAAGGCATATCACTGACGGTTATTCTTTCATCCAGTCTTTCAGGGTTAATCCTTTTCATTTTTTGTACGATAGTGGCCAAAGGCGCAAACCCCCAATACACACTTAATGCAGCTACTGACACCAACAGTAATGTAATAGCGAATAAAATCATACTGAGTTGACGATTGAAATGCATGAGATAGTGGTGATGAACATCGATGGGCAATGCAATAAGTGCCAAAACCTCTTGGTTTTCGATGATGATTGCTCGGTAATTCCTACCCTTTATCTCAATCGTGAATTGCTGATCACGATAGACTTGCCACAATTGTGGCAGGCTAAAATCTGAAGGTAGGTCGTTGATGAAGCTGGTTGGATCGCTAGATAATAGTGCACCGCTCTTATTTGCAATGACAGTTTTTAAGTCATAGTCAAGCCGAGAAGGATGTAGATGGTTGGCGCTAGTTAATGACTGAGATTTTGAAGCTGCTGATGACTTTGTCTGAGCATCAACATCATTGATACTTTTGCGCAGGTTAAAAGCTGCATGCGTGATAATCTCAGAGTCCATTTGTTCAAAATGTCCACTGACAGAACGCTGCACCCACGCGTAAATAATCACTTGAGAGATAATTACGAATACAGTTAGCAGAAAAACGGTGCGCCACAGTAATGGCAGGCGTCGACTATCTAACCGATATTTCATATTAGATATCGTCAGCTTCGTAAGATGGCTGGCTATCAGCGATTGTATTGACAGCATCTAATCGGTAGCCCATACCACGCACAGTATGAATCAGCTTTGCCTCATGTTCATCGTCTATCTTTATGCGCAGACGTCTTATCGCCACATCAATCACGTTCGTATCATTTTCAAAATTCATATCCCATACTTGAGAGGCGATGACTGAGCGTGGTAGAACTTCACCTCGGCGCTCTAATAAAAACTGTAATAACGAGAACTCTTTTGCGGTCAATTTAATAGGTTGGTCTCTTCTATGTACGGTACGCTTTGCAATATCCATTTTGAGATCTGCTATTTGCATGATCGTACTTTGATAATCGACTTGATTAGCACGTCGCAATAGACTTTTCATCCTGACTACCAATTCTGCAAACGCAAACGGCTTGGTTAAATAATCATCGCCACCAATCTCAATCCCTTTTATCTTGTCACTTAAGTCATCTTTTGCTGTTAAAAATAGCACGGGAGTATGTTTACCTGCAGCTCGGTAGTTACGCACCAGCTCAAAGCCACTAATATCCGGTAGCATGACATCCATCAGTATCACGCTAAATTCTTCAGTCATCAATGCGTGATAGCCATCTAGGCCTGTTAGATAATGATCCACAATAAACCCAGCTTCGGTTAAGCCCTTTTTTATATATTCGCCAAGTTTCAACTCATCTTCTACCAGCAGTACTTTCATAATAGCTTCCCATATACATTTCACGCCTACCTAGCATAGTAAAGCATAACCCCGCTTTGAACATCAAAAATTCGCAAGATGACAATATTGTAATCTTGCGGTCATGTCTCTGTCAGAATCAATAAAGTATGCTTTAGAGTAACTTAATACTTTGAAGTCTTGTCGATTTCATACCAATCAAATAAGGATCTATCATGTCACTATTTAAATCAATCGTAGCAACCGCTATCGCCTTAGTTGTTTCAACGTCTGCTATGGCACATGACCCTAAGATGCATGCTGAAAAGGATCAGATGAACTGTGAAAAAATGGAAAAGCATATGCAGATGATGCAAAAGATGGATCACAGCAAGATGGACATGAATGATCCTGCCATGAAAGCCATGATGGCTAATATGGGTAAAATGAAACAGATGTACCAAAAACACTGTGTGAGCAGTGATAGCGACTCTTAACGATTCCTTTTATACGCTCATGATTATTGCTAGATGATTTTCATCAAAGGTTAATCGGATATTAATAAAAATGGATTTTTAGGATGAGCCTATGAAGTTTTTACTAGGAATACTCTTTGCTGTCTTTGTCGCTATTGTAGGCGTTTTTGCGGTAGTGACTAGTGGTGTGATAAATATTGGCGCTGATCAAGCCCATAGCCCACTGGTTTATAAATTTTTAGAGACTGCCCGCACGCGCTCAATAGCAAATGCTAGCAAGGGCATCATCGTTCCAAACCTAGCAAAAGTAGATATGATCAGTACAGGCGGTGCGGATTATAAAGATATGTGTGCAGGCTGTCACTTATCACCTGGGGTGGAAAGCACCGATTTTAGTGAAAGTCTATACCCTAAACCGCCCAACTTTACCAACGCTGATGTGGTGAAGCGCTATCAAACGAAAGCTGGCGCACAGCAAGGATTTTGGGCGATTAAGCACGGAATCATGGCGTCTGGAATGCCAGCATGGGGTGCCTCTCACGACGATGACAGAATGTGGGCAATGATGGCTTTCATTAGATCGTTACCTGAATTAAATGAAGCTCAGTACACGATGCTGACCACGAGGATAGATACTGACATTATGGACATGAGCTTTGATGGAGATATGGATATGTCGGATGATAGCTTTGAAATGCAGCACTAATTATTTAATAAAAAGCGTAGCACTAAAATAGTGCTACCTTTTGCAATTTAAGTTTGGCCTGTTTTACTTTATTTAGTGATAGGTTGTAGAAATTTTAAAATGTCCAATAGACAAATACATGCTTAGGAGTGTTTTATGAGACGCTATACCAATATGTTTTCTAGTAAGCACAACCAGTTATCTGGTCGTACGCTTTTAGTGATGATGACATCTTCACTGTTACTAGCGGCTTGTAGCCAATCAAATACGGGCACTTCTGATTCAAAACCCGTACAACCTGAGCCAACTGTTGCCACATCAACCAATCAGGTGACAGAAACACAAGCTGAATCTACAGCGGTTACGACGCCTGTAGTCAACCAATCAGACCTACTTAAGAATGTTTCAGCGACGGTTTATAAAGATGCCAACTGTGGGTGTTGCAAAGAATGGGTAAGCTATGCAGAAGATAATGGATTAAGCGCAACCGCACACGATGTTGAAGATTTGTCTTTATTCAAAGAACGCTATAGCGTACCGCAGCAGATGCGTTCTTGTCATACCACCGTTACCACCGATGGCTTTGTTTTTGAAGGACATGTTCCTGCAAAATACATGGCACAGTTCTTAGCAAATACTCCTGCACAAGCCATTGGACTTGCTGTACCAAGTATGCCTGTTGGTAGCCCCGGTATGGAGTATGAAGGTAAGTTTATGCCTTACAAGGTAATGCAACTTAATAAAGATGGCACCACAGAAGTTTATGCGGATATTGAGTCTCCTCAGCAGCAACTGTGATTAAATTATTCGTTAAATATAAAAAATATAACAGCCAAAAGCTTAACCACCATCTCGCAAATTAAATTAGGTCATCATTATGAATAAACAGAACATATTGAACCGCCGACGTTTTTTGACTGGATCTTCTGCTGTCCTTGGTGCTTCCTTGATACCGACCATTGCCAGTAGCGCATTAGGCCATTCGAGTCGCTCGGGCAGTCAGGCGGCTACCATTAATAGTGATCAAAACACTCATAAAGTACCTGTATTGACAGGCAAAGAGTTTGATTTATACGTCAGTAAACAGTCTGCTATTGTGAACGGTAAAAAGAGCATGGCGACGCTCATCAATGATTCACTGCCAGCACCAACGCTAAAGATGCGTGAAGGTGATACGGTGGTGATACGTGTTCATAACCAGATGGATGAATCAACTTCTATTCATTGGCATGGGTTGCTGGTGCCGTTTGAAATGGACGGTGTACCTGGAATTAGCTTTGAGGGCATTCCTGCGCACAGCACCTTTACTTATAAGTTTAAGCTCATGCAGTCAGGCACCTATTGGTATCACTCACACAGTGGTTTCCAAGAACAAACTGGCATGCTGGGTGCTATGGTGATTGAACCCAAAGGTCGCGAGCGTCATCCTATCGAAGAAGACCACGTGATCGTGCTCAGTGATTGGACCAGCCGTAATCCGCATAATCTACTGAAGCTGCTCAAACAGCGCGCAGACTTTGACAACTATCATCTGCCAGACTTCAAGAAGCTGTTGTCTGATATTGCCGAAACGGATATGAAAACCGCGTTTGATAAGCGCAAAATGTGGAATCAGATGCGCATGATGCCAACCGATTTTACTGACTTGTCGGGTGAGACTACCTTTACCTACCTTATTAATGGCAAAACAACGGCAGCTAATTGGGCACAAATCGTTAAAGCAGGACAGCGCGTTAAATTACGCTTCATCAATGCCTCAGCGCAAACTATCTTTGATGTACGCATACCCGGTCTCAAAATGACTGTAGTGGCAACCGATGGTATCGATGTCGCACCAGTTGCGATTGATGATTTTCGTATTGGTGTGGCTGAGACTTATGATGTCATCGTTACCCCGACCAAAGATGCCCATACCATATTTGCCCAAAACATAGACCGTTCAGGCTATGTTGCAGCAACACTTGCAACTAAAGAAGGCGCTCGTGCTGCGATACCTGCTATGGACAAAGTTGAATGGCTCACAATGGCAGATATGATGGGCGCTATGGGTGCTGATGGTTATAAAGCCCGTCATGCCAAAACAGAATACGATTTTAAGAGTGATATGCGTGTGGACAGTCCACGTATGAACCTTGATGATCCCGGTATCAACCTGCGCAATATTAATAGAGAGGTATTGAATTATAGTCAGCTGCGCTCTGTCGATGAGGCAATATTTGCGGAGCAGCGCAAACCTACCCGAGAGATAGAACTACATTTAACCGGTAACATGGAGCGCTATATTTGGGCGTTCGATGGGGTCAAATTTAGTGACGCGACACCAGTGAATATTAAGCCGGGTGAGCGCGTACGTATTACCTTGGTTAATGACACGATGATGAATCATCCGATGCATCTACATGGGATGTGGAGTGATTTACGTATGCCTAACGGCGAGTTTCAGGTGCGCAAGCATACTATTATGGTACAGCCAGCGCAAAAGATTAGCTTCGATGTGACAGGAGAAGCTGGACGATGGGCATGGCATTGTCATCTGCTGTATCACATGGAAGCCGGTATGTTCAGAGAAGTGGCCGTCGTTTAATAAACCTTCGAATATGAGCCTTATTATGAAAATTTATAAAGTAAGTCTACCGTTTATTGGCATGTCATCTTTGATGTTATTAACGTTACCTTTAGCAAATGCTGCTGAGATGACCATCATGGATCATAGCAGTATGGACATGTCAGGTATGGACCACAGCAGCATGGATATGTCTGGCATGGATCATAGCAGCATGGATATGTCTGACATGGATCATAGCAGTATGGATATGTCAGGTATGGACCACAGTGGCATGGACATGTCGGGTATGGATCACAGCAGTATGGACATGTCGGGTATGGATCATAGCAGTATGGACATGTCTGGCATGGATCACAGCAGTATGGACATGTCTGGCATGGATCATAGCAGCATGGATATGTCTGGCATGGATCACAGCAGTATGGACATGTCAGGTATGCAAGGTGGTAAGGCTCCAGCTGATGCTCGAAGTCCTGACTACTCAAACGGCGTTCCCTATGGACGTTATGGCAAGCCTATGATGATGGGTGATATGCCATTATGGGGCGTTTCTGTAGATGATTTAGGTTATCAGTTTGATGACGATCAGATTAATTATGAGGTTGGTGCTTGGTATGGCCTAGATGAGCGCCGCCTCTCTTTACGCAGCGAAGGTAGTGTTCAGACCAAGGGTGATAAAGAAATTGATAGTCTGACCTCGTTGTCTTATTGGAAGCCACTAAGTATCTTCTGGAATGGTTTGGCAGGGGTAGCCTACGATACCGAGAATGATAAGCCTGCCGTTATGGCGGGTATTGAGGGCACAGCACCTTATTTTATTGAAACCGATGCAATGGCTTATCTGTACTCTGATGGACAGGTCCGATTGGACCTTGGCGCAGAATACGAGTGGCGTTTGAATCAGCATTGGGTTGTGATACCAGAAGTAGAACTAACGGCATTTAGCAAAGAGGATAGCGACAACCATATTACTAAAGGCTTTAATGAATTTGAGGCTGAAGTGAGGCTGACTTATGAGACGCTAAGCCGTCAATTAGCGCCTTACGTTGGTGTGAGTTATGAGACGGCGCTTGGTAGTGCTCGTGGTCAACGACGTCAACATAATGAATCAGTTGATAGCAGTAGTTTGACAACGGGGGTCAAATTCTGGTTCTAATATCATTAAAATAATAGGAGATATACTATGAATGCTTCAGATCAGAAAAACATGAATCATCAACAGGGCATGAACCCGTATGTAAAGTTCACCCTGATGATTCTAACGTCTACGATTGTGATGTACATCATGATGTATTTCAATACTTATGAGTGGGATCATATTTATTTTAGTGAGACCAGAGCCTATATGGCACTGTATATGGGTGCAGGTATGGCAGTGGTCATGTTGGCCTTTATGACCAACATGTATAAGAAGACCAAAATTAACTTGATGATCTATGGTCTGAGCGTATTGATGTTTGCTGTTGGTATTTGGGGTGTTAGATCACAAGCAACAGTCGATCAAGTCGATTGGATGCAGGCCATGATACCGCATCACTCGATTGCTATTCTCACTAGTAGTCGTGCTGATATCGAAGACCCGCGTGTGCAGCAGCTTGCCGACGATATCATAGAAGCACAAAAGCGTGAAATTGATGAAATGCAGCAGCTGATTGAAGAGCTTGAATGAAGCGTAAAAGGTTTAGAAGATAGAATCTATAGGTTAGATAGGAGTGTGTATTATGAAAACAGCCGTGGTTTATCGTATGGTCAAACCTGATCATGTTTGTCCATTTGGTTTAAAAGCACTCGATCTTTTAGAGCGTAATGGTTATCAGGTCGAAGACAAACATTTGACGAATGATGCTGAAACTCAAGCAATTAAAGACAAGTTCAATGTTAAAACTACGCCGCAGATTTTTATCGATGGCGAGCGCATAGGCGGGTATGACGATCTGCAAGCGTTTTTTGGCAAAGAGGTTTCTGAAAGTACTGAGATGAGCTACACGCCAGTGATCGCAATATTCGCAACCACAGCACTCGCTAGTATTGCACTGACTTGGAGGTTTAGCAGCACATTGTTTTCGGTACAAACTATCATCTGGTTTGTTGCCTTATCCATGATCGTGCTTGCTATTCAAAAGTTGCAAGATTTAGAGAGTTTTACCAATCAATTTTTGGGATATGATTTGTTGGCACGTAAGGTAGTCCGTTACGCCTACGTTTATCCTTTCGCCGAGGCGTTTGTAGGTATTTCCATGTTAGCAGGTGTCGCATGGCTAAGTGTAGTAGCGGCTATGGTGGCTATATTTATAGGCGGTATCAATGGCCTCTCAGTATTTAAGGCCGTCTATATAGACAAGCGTGAGCTAAAATGTGCCTGCGTTGGTGGTAACTCAAATGTACCGCTTGGTTTTGTATCTTTGACTGAAAACATTATGATGGTTGGTATGGGCATATATATGCTCATGAAATTTTCAAGCACATTCTAGTTCTTATGATGATTGGCCTTAGGCTTGAATCTAAATAAATCCGTGAATAATTTAGAAAAATCAACTCACAATAGATAGTTTCTCATCTGTGATTAGCATCATATGCACAAAAAACCGTAGTAGTGGTGAGTACTGCCATTTATTCGTTTGTTCTCTATGGTCTTGACTAGCAATACCAATATGGAAAGCATTTTTCGACTCATTAGATTGTTGTTTAATATCTTGATAATCGGTAGGTGACATAGTTTTCGTCAACAAGGACTCGTTGCTACTTATTAGCCAATGCTTCAAAGGCAGCAGTTTCCCAGCAATATCAATGAACCGCTGTAACTCTTTTTTATCTTCTTTTCTAAATGGTAAGTATGCTCGGCTACTAGAGAGTTTTTGACGACATATCTCAATAAACCAAGTCCAGTCAGTCTCTGATTTTTCTCGTAGACGATAGGCATTATTTAACAAAAGCGAGAGCAATCTTAAATCACTTTGGTATTGAATGTTCAGTGGACTCAGTACAGGGGTATTTGAATCTGATAGCTTAACAAAGCGAGGTTTGCCGCGTTTGGTAGTGATAGCAGCAACCTCGCTGGCACGTTCTATTAGAACTTTTGCATCGTGAATAGAAATATTTGCTAACTGGGATGCTTTATTTAAAGGCATCTCTTTATCGTAGGTCTGTAGTAGCAGCTGTACTCGGTTTAGACCATAACGACTAAACAATTCATCAGTGGCTGGCGTACTGGTACTCAAGAGAAGTTGCTTATCACAGTTTTCGATCGTGAATTTCGGTGACTTGCGTTTGCCTTCTATGATATTTTTAAATAAAAGTGTACGTATACTAGACATATTGATCATACCGTTATCATCAATGTCAGCATTATCACTGATCTTTCTTGGGCTAATTTTAGTAGATTTGGTAAGGTTAAGCAGTGTTTGTTTAGGCAGTTTTATATTAGAGACGCTTAACGCATAAGTAGCCATTAGAGTAGCAAAGTGATTGTAATACTCAAAGCTACGCTCAGGCGATAAGTGTCCCATAATACCTGATAGAGCGTACCAGCGATCTTGTGCATCTATATGCTCTCCGAGTAAGCCTTGTTGTATGCGTAGTATGTCGTTTTTGTCATAATCGGTTAGGGCTTCCACGAGATCTGGATGGCCTAATAGCGCTAAAGATAGATTACTCACCGCCGTATGCCTAAACCCATGAAAGGTATGCTCTGCCGCACTATCATCTGCTGATATGTCTTTTAAGACTCGTTTGAGTAATTGCAACGGAACATGGTCATCAATAGGGCGCTGATCCGATGATAAGGTAAAGATAAATTTGTTTGAGTTGTCGCCAATATTACTCTGCACAAAGTTAATAAAAAAATTCAGCTCATTAGGTTTGAGGAGAGCAAATAAGGGAACGCGGCGAATACTACTTTGAGTCTTAGTTGGACGGTAGCTATTGGGCCTGATCACCACTGAGGGTGTGGCTGTTTTTAAGCCTTCGATGTCATTATACTTAAGTCCCAACAGCTCTTTTTTGCGCATGCCAGTACGATAGACTAAGATAAATAAAAGCGCGAACATCTCCCGCTCCAATATATCTACAGAACCCAGTATCTGAGTAATAATGGCTTGGTACGCTTGCGGTGATATCAGCTCCGCACGTACACGTCGACCATTTTTGGCGTGTTGGAAGTTCACGGAGGGTAGGTTGTATTTACTCTTGGCAAAGTTGTGCATATTCTTTAATAAATTGGCAGAATATACAATGTCAGTATTATTACGTACGACAGCTTTATACTCTAAAATATCTTCATAGAGCTCTTCAAACTCTTCCTCTGACCAAATGTCAAGCGGCTGCGCTGTTGTGAAATATAACCATTCATAGCCTATGGTTCTGATATATTTCAAAATAGTTACGTTGTTCGGTGGTCCTTCTCGGCTTAGCAAACTGAGTACCCAATCTAATAAAATTTTTTCACTTAAATCATCGTATTGCTTATAACGTTTTTGTACTCTTTCAATAAGAGTAGGTGGCTTTTTGCTAGTTTTTTTCTTTTTCTGTTTTTCTTCCATTTTGAAGTCTTTAGTCAGATTCATAATTAAATCAGACTTTCTAACCTCTATCTTTTTGTTAGAACTGCTAGGCGTCTCTTTTTGCATAATAGAGTTTTTGCTGATAGACAGCGTCAAGATATGTTCTAGATCATACGGCTCCTCTTTATACTGATATTTTTGGTTCAAAAACCAATCAAAGTCTTGCGTGCTCAGTCCAGTAGTGTTATGCATACCTCGCAGCACCCCAACTGAAGCGTGGTCAATGTCAGCGCCATCGAGCATCTCCCAGTGATAACTGGCGTAATATAAAAACCTTGAAAAGGGAAGTGGCTTAATACCTAAAGGCTTGATCACGTCAGACAAAGCTAAGGTCACATACTGTTTAATCTTAGCTGCTGATAGCTTAGCAAGTGTACGTTCGGTCTCTGCTGGGCTGCTGTTTTTATGGTAACGAAGCAGCCAACACTGACTGACCACATCTACAATGATTTGCTTAGTGTTATAAAGCTTGTCACTTCCTTCTTCGCGCTCGTTACCAAAGCGCTTTTGGACAAAACGCGGTGAGACTATTATCCTTTCTTTGATGAATGGCTGATACTCTTTGGCGAGCAATGAGGTAAGCCACCCTTGAAGCATTTGTACTTCATTGATACCGCCATATACAATCCCTGAGAATATCAGCCAGCCTATGATTTCCTCTTGGCTGTAATCGGCTGTTTGCTCCCAATCATGCTCTACTGCGCGAATAATTTTGACCAGTGATTTGCCGTTTTTGACCCAGTCGTCATTAATAGTCAACGGATTAAACTTTATGGGCTGCGGCGCGATTATCTTAGGATAATAGTGTTCTGCAAGCATGTAACGTTGATTTTGATAATCAATAAACTGACTGACAGTTTGCCATGCTTGTTTTAAGGTTTTGGTTGTTTTATAGGCTTGAGAGATTTTGTCCTGAACAATAGCTTGAAAATTATCGAACCCTTCGCCAGATAAAGGCTTTAGCTTATTAGTAAAATCACGCTGAAACTGACCTATCACTTGGCTTTCTGGCAGCCATAACTCATCAGCACGACTTATAGGGCTCGGCATAGGGAAAAAGGTGCGACTATCTGGCCAAAGTACTTGTTCGTAGTGTCCGTAATATTTACTAATAGATTGGGTGAGCCTAATGTTGCCAGGATAGGATTTTTGCAAGAAGTCCCACTCGGTCTGTAAGTCAGCCAATAGCTTTATGTCGTAATTTTTAGGGACATCATCTTTTAGTTCAGAAGGATAAGGCACGTAACGTTTTTTTCTACCATCAAATTTTGCTAAACCATCAATGATTTTTGGCAGGTGGATATTATCTATGAGCATGGTCTGCCTCTACAAGTCTTCTCTCAGTACGGCTGAGCTTAGAATAGTTGTTCACTTTTATAAGATTTAACCCTAACTGCTCAGCGATCTGCTCAAATACAGGTGCAACACGTTTAATATCTGCTTTACTGCACGATGAAAAACGACCTAATACTTCTTGTCGAGATTTTTCATGACCAATAACGGTGTTGATTAGCGGAAGCTGAACGCCATATTTCTCAAGCTGAGTACGTACGAAATGACGTGTCCAATAAGGGTTGGCATCAATGATGTCTTTAGTCATATGATAGGCATCGCCTCGCTTGATGTCTTTTAGATTATTTACACTTGCAGATAAGAGCTTCAATAGTGCTTCATCGTTACCTAAGCGGATACTATCGATAGTCTCCCTGATTTCTGGCTTTGATTGATGTTTAGTCTCATAGTCACTTAGATAGTCTCTATATTGTGTTAAAAGGCGTACAACAGTAGGGCATAATGGAATTAGCCGATCAGTTCGCACTTTTTTAACAGGCTTATCATTGATAACAAGCCAGCCCATATCGAGATCGATATTACACATTTTTCCAAGACCATTATTTGGTCGCACGCCGGTTAAAAGGCAGAATACAAACCATACTAAAATACTGATTCTATTAAAGTGAATATCATGAGTTGTACTCTGTTCCGCCCAGTGCTTCATCCCATTTATAATCTTATATACAGTTTTGAGCGTGAGTGCAAAAGCTGAGCCCACCGCATATTTATGCCAAGGCGTGATATAAGTTAAGTCAAAGTCACTATGACTATTAAATACGCTCAGTGCTGATTTATAGTGTGCAAGAAGTTCCTCACTGGTATGGCTGCTATAGTACATTGCTGGAGCATGAGGTGCTGATGTGCGGCAAATAATATCGGCGATATGCGCATGGCAATTTGGCGTATAGCGAGAGAGTACAACGTGCAATGCCGTTTCTATTCGATTGACTGAAAGGTAAGGTAGACCAAGGCTACTACGTAAGTCAGCGAGATAAGCTATAAAGTCCGCTTTCACAGGCAATTTGCAAGCAATCAGGTTATCAATTAGCCATAAAGGTAGTGGGATTTTGATGTCATCAGAGTGGTTTTCGTAATCTTGCTTCGTTAATGTCTGACTAACAGAGCGTTTAGTAATACCAAGGCTGTGTTTGATGTAAGCTCTTTTATCGTAGATACCAAAAATACTAGGATGACCGATATAACCTGATATGAGTAACGATTTAACTGGGAGACCAGTCAGCATTGAGAGCAATAGAATACCAGCGCAGATTTTATTCGTTTCTGTCTCTGGTAGAGATTTGGCATCTTGGTGTAGCGCGGCAAATAGGACTTGGTAACCAGCAAGGGATAGCAGTCGTGTATTAGAATTGAGCGCAAGATTACGCTGGGCCATATATTTTTGCTGCAGTGACAAATCAATAGTTTGTAGCGGTATAGATTGCTGTATGAGAGGGTCTGGATAGTTGTCGTAGCTGATATATGGCGCTTCATTGTGATCGAGATACTCTTCAAAACTCGTCGTTAATCCTTCATAAGTTTCTGTATGGGCATCTAGAAATCCCAGATCTACAGCAGTAGCATTATGCTCAATGTCATCCGGTGTACTGCTCCAATTATTGTCGCTATGTGTACTACCCCAGTTATGAGTCGGCATATTAGAGTCAGCTTGATATATCGGATTGTTATCAGATAATTTTATAGGCTTGATACTATTATTTTTTGGTGGTTTTTTACGTTTAGGTTTTGCTGCCTGTAAGTTATATGCGTGCTGGTAGGCGATCGTTATTTTATCTATTTGGCCAAGCTTGGCCTTCAATATAGATTTTTCACTTTTTGCTTTGACTGAGTCACTAATAGGGTTGTTAGTTAATGCCTCAAACTCACTTTTTTTCTGCTCTAATAGATTATTGAGAAGGGTAGATATGTACTCCACACTTATGGTCATCTGAGGCAAGTCGGGTAGTTCACGCCAAATCCACGTTCGTCTTATAGAGCTTGAAAACTGAGCTTGTTTAAACTGCATTAATATATTATCAGTGTGCTTTTTTATACCATGCCGCATCAGCAGTACGCTGGTGTGCATTGCTATAGCTAGCCAAATCAGATTTTTTCTTAGAAAATTATGGGGGACTCTGTTTATAGGGTTCTGCATGAGAATGAGTAGCTGCATCATCAGCGGCTTTCGTGCCAGTGCTGATTTGCTAGTCTCCATATAGCGGCGAGCGACGGGTTCTGTTTGTAATATCTGTACGATACACTCGAACAAATCTTGAACAGAGTCATCCGGATATACATAGCTATCATTTACCGAAATAACAATGGCAGATATGGCAGCTAAAACTTCTTTTGGGTATATGAATACCTCATCATCGCTAAGTGTATTAACAATATCTGTTAATGTTTGCGTACTAAGCCATTCTCGCTGTTCATGAATGCCTTCAGTATTTTTCGTCATAAAACACTCTCAGAAGATCGCTTATGGTAGGTTTGCTCATTGATATTTATGAGTTGACAAAATGTAGTAATAGGAAAGGTGTTTTTGTTAAATAACGCTTGGTTCATACTTATAGTTAAAATCTCATTTAAGCAGGTATAGATAAGCTTTATGTCTAAGAGCTTTTTATACCGAGCGATGATGTCAACCAATTCATAAAAAGGTATGCCAGACACTAACTGCTCTTCACTTATGCTACCTATACTCACATCTTTTCTGACTAATTTTTGATCTATGCTGAACAGTTTTAAGGAGTAGTAGAGTTCGAAATTATTGACCATCGACCATACTGTCTTTTCTTTAATAAATAATGTAGGTCTGAAGAAGACTCGGTTCTGCTCCATTTCTATATCATGACTACCCATTGAAGGTCGAATATGATTAACGTAAATATCGAACAAACTAATGATATCTGGATGTATCGTCACTGTGTTTTTTTGAAGCTTAGCTATTGATATCCTATCCATTTCTTCCTCACTTAGTCCATACTCTCTAAATATTTAAGTCGGCATTTATCACTTGTTTACCTCCACTCTATAATAAATAAAACCAAAAATCAGATAATAGTTTGAAGACTAGAAACAAGACGTCAACTGTTGACGTGTGTGGATAGAATACAATTATTAATAGGTAATTAAACTTTTTATATCTCTCTATATCAGCTTAGTCTTTCTTATAGTAACGGGATGATAGTTAAAGTTAATGATTTTGAATAAAGAAGAAGGGAAACGACAAGAGAGTTCATGTCGATTGAAGCTTAGCTACTAATATAAATAGATAAGAATATTATCTAGTCGCTTATTTTATATCTAACTATAACCATCCTACCGCCACTCAAGTATCTGAGCCGCCAACGCATCATCAGCAAAAAAATAAGCTGGCGGTACATTTAGCGTCTTGGCTATTAATGTCAGTATTTGAAAATCCGGTTGATGAATGCCGCGCTCATAACGATTGATACGCGTACTGGCGACAAACTCATCTAATCCAATAGCAAGACCTAATTGCTCCTGCGTAAGTCCTTTTGCCTTTCGTGCCTCTTTAAACCTTTTAGTAAATATAGTCTGTAAATTCATAGGTCATCTCAAAATAAATAAACTACGAATTTCGTCTATTTCTTCTTGATTTTTACTACGAATAACGTAGTATTACCATTTATCTATGTAGGCCGGATTTTTGTCGTGTAGATGATATGGGAAATAAAACTGACTTTTAATTGACTAGAGAGTGATAAGAATGACTATCCAAACAGTATTGGCTCCTGACAACCGTGCACCTAAATTTAATTTAGGCAAGCCTAGCTGGTCGACACAGCTTCTTACTAATAAGAAATTTTGGATAGTGGTGGGTGGTTTATCAGTGCTCTTTTTAATTATGGGCGTGCCTTTTGATACCGTATTTCTCATATACCTTATCGCTGCCATACTTGGATTTATAGCTTCAATGATAGGTTCGCAATTTAAGGCTTTTGCTAGACTCATCAGGAACGACAAGGTTCCCGCTTATTTCCAGCAGAATCATGATTACTTTAAGCAGCACCTCGTACAAAATCATAACTTTCAGGTGGATTATGAATCGGTGGGGATTTTGGTTGATGCGCAAGCTAAGCGCATTGCTTTTACGCTTGATCCTAAAGTCAGACCTCAGGTCATTGTCTGTGACTTTGTGGATGTTCAGCGTTGGCAGGCCTATTCGCAAGGAGTAGAAACGCAAAATCAGTATGGCGCCACACGAAGTTTAATCAGTAAGCACTATGTGAGTGTGTACATCAGAAACCCTGAGCAGCCGAGATATGACTTTTTTGCAGCAGATAGTGTCGATGCTGATCAATGGGTGGCTAGATTAAGTGCGCTGTTGAATTAATAATGGCTATAATACAAAAGCAGACTAAAATTGATTAATTATTAACTTATAAAAGGATAAGTATTATGAACAAACAAACCCTTTGCCTGAGCCTTATGCTTGGCTTAACGTTGAGCACTACTGCCATAGCAGCTGACTACAATAGCTTTTTATCACCCAGCTCTTTAGGTAAAGAGGTCAAGACAGTGAACAGTCAGTATAAGCTTGGCCTCAAAAAACAAGAAGGTGGTGGTTATAGTAATAGCGACGCGTACGACTGTAATCTTGACGTGAGTGTTAATAGTCGAAATCTGATAACACGTATTCAAGTCTCACCCAATACCGAGAAGTGCCGTTATCAAGCAACGTCGAGCGGAGCAAGTTTCAATGCTAAAAGTACTAAAACAGTAGACATTCTTAACCAAGTAAAGCTTGAAGATATCAAGTTCATCCCAGGATGTTTTAATTGTCCTTCGCGTATTGAGTTACCTGATAGCTTAGTGGTTAATAGATCTCAGGACAAATACTATACCGAGTTTGAGGTATCAGGCTATAACGGTGATTATCACGATTTTATGGCCAAAAAGCTGTTTGGTAGTTTTAGCCAAGATGACTACTATCCAACCATGGATAAGTTAGAAGAAAAATTGAGTAATAGCCCTGATAGTTATGACCGTAAAGATTTCAAACTCAAAGCCATTCAGACCTATGATCTTCAGCAGCAACCATGGAGTTATGCGATTGGTCTCAAGTAGCTATTAGCCTAAAAATGCTGAATAACAATGATCTATTGAAACGATTGATAAAAGGGAAGATGGCTATGAATATGAAAACTCGTTTGGACATACCAGTGCGTAGGATGATGCTGGCAGTAGTTGTGAGTGTGGGAGCTGCTTTGACAGGTTGTAGTGAGATGACTGGCGTTATGAATGACTTACAAACCATGACTACCTCAAATCTACCTAAACAAGGCATTGCGCAACCAATCAATAAAACCGCTGTTTCGTCACAAATAAAAGGGGCATCAAAGACAGATTTGGTTGGCTTGGTCGGCTGGTTTGAAAACAGCTGTGGTTTTGATCCAGTCTCCTATACTGAAGGCACTAAAGAGAATCAGGTTCAGAAAAGATTTGACGCTTTTCAAGAGTCGTTTATGGCAAAGCAGTATAAAGCTGATGGCAGTTACACCGCTTATGTCAAACCTGATTATCGATCGAAACTTCCTGCTAACTATAGAGAAGCTGTTAAAAATATCTCTGTGGTAGAAGACAGCAAAGGTGTGCATTATTACGTAGATTTTAATAATGCCACCTACCGTGGGTATGACTTATCACGCTTGGAGCTGTTTTATCAGCCAGAAAGTGATTATGTATACGATACGCTGTATTTTAAAAATGCGAATTTTGTAGAGCTGAAATCTGTCTTTAAAACCACAAGTGATGAGTTGGATGAGCTTCGAGGTGGTGAGTTTGATGCTAAGAGTCGTTCGGTGATGTGTTATTTGGGGTTGTAGATTAAAAGTGCTCAGTAAGATGGTTAGAAGGAAAAAGCACAAAGAGTTGATATTATTTGTGCTTTTTTTCTGGTTTCAGTCCATGCACCTGTGATAGGTGCGAATGCATTTTTTGCATTTAGTAATAAGCAATTAACTGTTTCAATCCACGCACCCGTGATAGGTGCGAAAATCTAGCTTGTGCCTCTGCTTGCTTTTTGATTGTTTCAATCCACGCACCTGTGATAGGTGCGAAAGCAAAGCAGCAGTACCGCCACCTTTTAACAAGTTTCAATCCACGCACCTGTGATAGGTGCGAACCAGCCCACCGACCCGTACCCGCGCCGTAATAGGCGTTTCAATCCACGCACCTGTGATAGGTGCGAATATTTTCAGGGTTCCAAGTTATCCAAACTTCTGTTTCAATCCACGCACCTGTGATAGGTGCGAAGCTCAATCGGTGTGATTGCCATGCACTATGAGGTTTCAATCCACGCACCTGTGATAGGTGCGAAACAATCAAAAAGAGCGTATTGCAGCATTAATTGATGTTTCAATCCACGCACCTGTGATAGGTGCGAACTTACGTATTGTTTCGTCGTCTGTTTCTTCTTTGTTTCAATCCACGCACCTGTGATAGGTGCGAACTCCCATATTCTTAAAAGGTACAACATGCCCGTGTTTCAATCCACGCACCTGTGATAGGTGCGAATATCACCAACACAAGTATGTTTAGACTTAACGGCGTTTCAATCCACGCACCTGTGATAGGTGCGAATTGCAAAACCTGTTTGATTGCCCACAGCGTATGTTTCAATCCACGCACCTGTGATAGGTGCGAACAACTACGACAAATCACATGAGTGGGTTTATAACGTTTCAATCCACGCACCTGTGATAGGTGCGAACGGTGATGCCTACAACACTTGACGATGTGATTGTTTCAATCCACGCACCTGTGATAGGTGCGAATCTGTTCTATTTCTGCCCAATCTTGCGGATTTAGTTTCAATCCACGCACCTGTGATAGGTGCGAAATTATTAAGAGCGAGTTTGATAGCGTTTGATAGTTTCAATCCACGCACCTGTGATAGGTGCGAATCAAAGCTTTGGCCAAACTTGGATAGTAAAAGCGTTTCAATCCACGCACCTGTGATAGGTGCGAAGATAAAGTGGCCTTACCACGGTCAACGATTTATGTTTCAATCCACGCACCTGTGATAGGTGCGAATATTGCGATGCACAGTATTACGTTGATTTGATAGTTTCAATCCACGCACCTGTGATAGGTGCGAAGAAATCCCCAAAAGTGTTTACGTTGATGGTATCGGTTTCAATCCACGCACCTGTGATAGGTGCGAATTTTAGACAAAAAAAACGCCCCACTCTAATTAAATTTTCAATCCACGCACCTGTGATAGGTGCGAATCAGGCTCTTTTGATGTTCAAGGCTTGCGAGAATTAGTTTCAATCCACGCACCTGTGATAGGTGCGAATGCTGGTCTTGGTCTTGCTTCTGCTGTCGTCATGTTTCAATCCACGCACCTGTGATAGGTGCGAACTAGCAATGGGTGGTGATACGTCTTCGATTCATGTTTCAATCCACGCACCTGTGATAGGTGCGAACTGGTAGGTTGCCAAGCGTCATCGCTGGCAGGTTGTTTCAATCCACGCACCTGTGATAGGTGCGAACCTTGGGGTTATATTTATGAATACCTAGAATGGGTTTCAATCCACGCACCTGTGATAGGTGCGAAAATGGGGATGCTTATACGTGCTACGACACAATGTTTCAATCCACGCACCTGTGATAGGTGCGAATTAATGCGTCTGTAGGGCTGTTTAAGCTCTTAGTTTCAATCCACGCACCTGTGATAGGTGCGAAGCTTTTGCACAAACACGATGAACATGCTGTCGTTGTTTCAATCCACGCACCTGTGATAGGTGCGAATCCAATTCATCCTCATAGTTCTTGACAGCGCAAAGTTTCAATCCACGCACCTGTGATAGGTGCGAAAACAGAACAACCAAGGCTATCAGCAGCCACAGCAGTTTCAATCCACGCACCTGTGATAGGTGCGAAACCCCTAAAGCAAGACAAGGTAGATAACAGCCTGTTTCAATCCACGCACCTGTGATAGGTGCGAAGAAGCATCACGCGCAAAAAACACCATTATTGCCGTTTCAATCCACGCACCTGTGATAGGTGCGAAGATTCTATTTATGTGCTATGTATCAGCTAAAAAGTTTCAATCCACGCACCTGTGATAGGTGCGAATAGATTGCTGCGCAAATCTGCGCCTGTTACGCGGTTTCAATCCACGCACCTGTGATAGGTGCGAAACAACAGGCGATGCAAGAGTTGTTGCAGCAGCTCGTTTCAATCCACGCACCTGTGATAGGTGCGAACTTTCATCTTATACGCTTGCTGACGCACTACTGGTTTCAATCCACGCACCTGTGATAGGTGCGAATGCCAAGGTTGTACCTATCAATATAAATGGTCAGTTTCAATCCACGCACCTGTGATAGGTGCGAATAGCACCTATTGCCAAACAGCTAGGCATGAGCTTAGTTTCAATCCACGCACCTGTGATAGGTGCGAAGCATTTAATGCTTTCTGCATTACCTTCTTTTTAGTTTCAATCCACGCACCTGTGATAGGTGCGAATCTAGCGTAACACCTGTAAACCAACATTTACAGTTTCAATCCACGCACCTGTGATAGGTGCGAACCCATATCTCTGAGTTTTCAGCACGAATGGTTGGTTTCAATCCACGCACCTGTGATAGGTGCGAAACCTCTTGCAAACTTGTAGCGACATGGCCTATCGTTTCAATCCACGCACCTGTGATAGGTGCGAACTCGCTGTTAAATTCAGTCCAGTGGGAAACGAGTTTCAATCCACGCACCTGTGATAGGTGCGAAAACCCCTGCTTGCTTGCCTCTTGCAGCCCATCGAAGTTTCAATCCACGCACCTGTGATAGGTGCGAATTAAACTCCTCAGGCTTAATGCCTGCCTTTCTAAAGTTTCAATCCACGCACCTGTGATAGGTGCGAAGATGGTCTAAGTTCTTAATTAGAGTGCTCATGCGTTTCAATCCACGCACCTGTGATAGGTGCGAACGCTACGCGCTATTGGCCGTGAGCTAGATAAAAACGTTTCAATCCACGCACCTGTGATAGGTGCGAACTCTCCAAACACACGATTAATCAATCGCTGCAAGTTTCAATCCACGCACCTGTGATAGGTGCGAAACGTTATAATTGACAGGCTCCATTACATCAGTCGTTTCAATCCACGCACCTGTGATAGGTGCGAAGCACCCGAGTTAATAAGATCAGCAGCAGCATCAGTTTCAATCCACGCACCTGTGATAGGTGCGAATTCCCCCTATCGGTGCTATCTTCATTTATGATGTTTCAATCCACGCACCTGTGATAGGTGCGAAACCGTCCTGATTTGCTAGAATGGTGTTATAGAGTTTCAATCCACGCACCTGTGATAGGTGCGAACATTCATTGCGACCAGAGGTATGTTTGGCGTCATGTTTCAATCCACGCACCTGTGATAGGTGCGAATCACCTAAAATGATTAGTGCTCTAGATAAGCTTGTTTCAATCCACGCACCTGTGATAGGTGCGAAACGGTGGCGCGTGCTGCTTTTTGCCAAGCAAGCAGGTTTCAATCCACGCACCTGTGATAGGTGCGAACGCAAACTAAGCCAGTACATCAAGTATGGCTTAGTTTCAATCCACGCACCTGTGATAGGTGCGAACATTAAGGTTGCTGAGAAAGCTAAAGTGCTTGAGTTTCAATCCACGCACCTGTGATAGGTGCGAACGTCATGATTGCTGTGTCTGGTGTGGCAACCGTGTTTCAATCCACGCACCTGTGATAGGTGCGAAGCTAAAGAAAACACGCTTGAGCCGACCTGACAAGTTTCAATCCACGCACCTGTGATAGGTGCGAAACCTGTATATTCAAAGTTACCATCTATCACGTTAGTTTCAATCCACGCACCTGTGATAGGTGCGAACAAAAGCTTTATATATCTATTAATAACCAGTTTGTTTCAATCCACGCACCTGTGATAGGTGCGAAGTTATGCAGCCAATCGACTGCCTGTAAGTTGTTGTGTTTCAATCCACGCACCTGTGATAGGTGCGAATTAACATCATTGCTAATGTATTGGTTATAAGGGTTTCAATCCACGCACCTGTGATAGGTGCGAACAAAGCGTCTGAGTAGTTCATGATTACGTCAAATGTTTCAATCCACGCACCTGTGATAGGTGCGAATCAAGGTCAACCTGAGCAACAAGCGTTACGCGAGTTTCAATCCACGCACCTGTGATAGGTGCGAAACACTGTCAGGTAAGACGCAGACAGCGTATGAGTTTCAATCCACGCACCTGTGATAGGTGCGAATGTTCTTAACCAGTAACGCTATGTTCGCATATACGTTTCAATCCACGCACCTGTGATAGGTGCGAACGGCAGTCCAGCCTATACCCGATACTATCAACACGTTTCAATCCACGCACCTGTGATAGGTGCGAAAAGCTACCACCACGCGCTTCAATTATGGGTATTGTTTCAATCCACGCACCTGTGATAGGTGCGAAGCTGATACTAAAACGAGCACAATCAAAGCTGATGTTTCAATCCACGCACCTGTGATAGGTGCGAAATGCCTATAAGCGACGACCAAGAGGTTAGGGATGTTTCAATCCACGCACCTGTGATAGGTGCGAAAAAGCGAATAGGAACGGTCAACGGATTATTACGGTTTCAATCCACGCACCTGTGATAGGTGCGAACGCTTGTGGGTCAATCATTAATCATTAATAACGGTTTCAATCCACGCACCTGTGATAGGTGCGAACTGGTGTCGCTTACATGATGGGTTTTGATATTGTTTCAATCCACGCACCTGTGATAGGTGCGAACTAGAGTCGTCTAGTGGATTTACCACCGGTGATGGTTTCAATCCACGCACCTGTGATAGGTGCGAAACCATGAATTTATTTTTGAAGGTTTGATATCAGTTTCAATCCACGCACCTGTGATAGGTGCGAAGACCCAAACACCCTGTTTGCTGATATACGCATGTTTCAATCCACGCACCTGTGATAGGTGCGAATCGATGCCGCCTCGACCTTCAATATGTATTAAGTTTCAATCCACGCACCTGTGATAGGTGCGAAAATACCTGATATTTCACCTTCACCTAAACCGTAAAGTTTCAATCCACGCACCTGTGATAGGTGCGAAGCTAAGGCTGTAAAAGGTTTAGCTGAAGGTTTAAGTTTCAATCCACGCACCTGTGATAGGTGCGAACGTTCACGATTGCGGGTGTTTATTCTGTCCACATGTTTCAATCCACGCACCTGTGATAGGTGCGAAGGCGTAACGACGGTTTATAGCAAGACACTAGCAACCGTTTCAATCCACGCACCTGTGATAGGTGCGAAAGAGTCATCTAGCGGATTTACCACCGGTAGTGGGTTTCAATCCACGCACCTGTGATAGGTGCGAATAGGCTTAACTTTTGAGTACATTAAGCTCGCTCGTTTCAATCCACGCACCTGTGATAGGTGCGAAGCTAGTGCAATACCTTCTTCTGACGTTTGGCTAAAGTTTCAATCCACGCACCTGTGATAGGTGCGAAAGGTATCCCAGAAGTAGAGATGCCCGACTACTGGTTTCAATCCACGCACCTGTGATAGGTGCGAAAAGTGATTGCTAAGCAGCAGGCTGAAAAAAGCGTTTCAATCCACGCACCTGTGATAGGTGCGAATTTTTAACAAGCGCGAACCAGCAGCCAGTGCCAAGTTTCAATCCACGCACCTGTGATAGGTGCGAAGCGACCGCGCCCAAATTATAAGGGAATGGTGCAGTTTCAATCCACGCACCTGTGATAGGTGCGAATCGCCAAAAGCATATCAAACGGGTTTTTATTGTCGAGTTTCAATCCACGCACCTGTGATAGGTGCGAAGGCTTGCATTACAACCTCAGCCGTTATGTAAGAGTTTCAATCCACGCACCTGTGATAGGTGCGAACGTGGAATGCCCCAATAAGTATATGATTAGGTGGTTTCAATCCACGCACCTGTGATAGGTGCGAATCTGATGTATCTGCAATACATTTCAACTTTGCAGTTTCAATCCACGCACCTGTGATAGGTGCGAACAGCCTCACCAAGTCGTCTTATGTGCATACAAAGTTTCAATCCACGCACCTGTGATAGGTGCGAACTTTCAGACCGCCAAAGTATACCAAGCAGGGCGTTTCAATCCACGCACCTGTGATAGGTGCGAATCCCAACGCATTGAGCACATATCACCGTTGCGCTGTTTCAATCCACGCACCTGTGATAGGTGCGAACGACAATCAGATAACCGTCTTTTCTGCCTAAATCGTTTCAATCCACGCACCTGTGATAGGTGCGAACAACAAATCAGCAGAGTTACTGATTGATTTTTGGTTTCAATCCACGCACCTGTGATAGGTGCGAACCGAATTAATGTAGTGATTGGTAGCGTATGCACGTTTCAATCCACGCACCTGTGATAGGTGCGAAGTTACTGCTGCCAATGAGCGTGCTGCTGCTGCTGTTTCAATCCACGCACCTGTGATAGGTGCGAACTGACCTTGCAGCCATTCCTGCGCCATCTGCGCGTTTCAATCCACGCACCTGTGATAGGTGCGAATCCTGCTCAAAACGTACAACTAGAGCTTGGCAGTTTCAATCCACGCACCTGTGATAGGTGCGAATGATGTTTCTCGGTATCGCTACACCCATGCGCGGTTTCAATCCACGCACCTGTGATAGGTGCGAACCACTCTGCCTCCTCTGCGGTAAATGCCGAGCCGTTTCAATCCACGCACCTGTGATAGGTGCGAACTGAAAGCCTTTATCGATGCCATGTATGAGAGTGTTTCAATCCACGCACCTGTGATAGGTGCGAAAAGCCTGAAATATCGCCGCCTGTCTGCTCGTAGTTTCAATCCACGCACCTGTGATAGGTGCGAACAGCTATAGCATCTTCGTATCTAGTGTTTTGAATCGTTTCAATCCACGCACCTGTGATAGGTGCGAATTTAATCGCTCAACCTCGCTGGCATCAGCTTGCGGTTTCAATCCACGCACCTGTGATAGGTGCGAATTTCGGTTTGGTCTGATAAACAGCAAAATATCTGTTTCAATCCACGCACCTGTGATAGGTGCGAAATTGCCTCTGTACGTACTTGTTGGCATCACTTGTTTCAATCCACGCACCTGTGATAGGTGCGAAAATCACCCTTAGCCAAATCATTTGGATGAATAAAGTTTCAATCCACGCACCTGTGATAGGTGCGAAATCAGCCAATGTGGGGTCTTTCTTCCCTGTAGGTTTCAATCCACGCACCTGTGATAGGTGCGAATATTTATTAAATCACCTATACGGTGAGTGATAGTTTCAATCCACGCACCTGTGATAGGTGCGAAAAGACCTGATATGATGTTATATTTAATACAATGTTTCAATCCACGCACCTGTGATAGGTGCGAATTCTTAGCTTCTACTACTTCATCAGTGTATATAGCGTTTCAATCCACGCACCTGTGATAGGTGCGAAATAGCCAGCTTTTAAGGCGCTCTGTGTTTGATTGTTTCAATCCACGCACCTGTGATAGGTGCGAATCATTGCTTGACCTGATATTACTTGCCATACTATGTTTCAATCCACGCACCTGTGATAGGTGCGAAACTGCTTAACGCGCTCGGTAAAGTTTCGTCATAAGTTTCAATCCACGCACCTGTGATAGGTGCGAAAGGGGTTGCATCAGTGCCAGCAGTGGCAGACAAGTTTCAATCCACGCACCTGTGATAGGTGCGAAGCAAATATATTTACCGATGACGGTGCATTATTAGTTTCAATCCACGCACCTGTGATAGGTGCGAATAGGGTAGGGGTGCTAGCAATGCCTTCTACTATGTTTCAATCCACGCACCTGTGATAGGTGCGAACATGACCACTTGAACCCAGTAGGGCAGGTGGTAGTTTCAATCCACGCACCTGTGATAGGTGCGAAAAATTTCACTCGGGCAATTTCGCCCTAAAAGAGTGTTTCAATCCACGCACCTGTGATAGGTGCGAATTGCCTTTGCATATTGTTTGACATGAATTTTACGTTTCAATCCACGCACCTGTGATAGGTGCGAATATGTTTTTGTACCGCGACGAGGTTTACAACGAGTTTCAATCCACGCACCTGTGATAGGTGCGAAATCATACCTACCAAGTCCACGCCCTCTATGAGCGTTTCAATCCACGCACCTGTGATAGGTGCGAAGTATAATAATTTGCCCATCGTTATAACTCCTATTGTTTCAATCCACGCACCTGTGATAGGTGCGAACCCTTCATCTAAACCCACGATTAAATCAGAAAGTTTCAATCCACGCACCTGTGATAGGTGCGAAGTGCTAGTACCGCCAATGTCGGCAAATCTTTGATGTTTCAATCCACGCACCTGTGATAGGTGCGAAAATGATGCTATTAATAAAAGCTCCGTCACTGTCGTTTCAATCCACGCACCTGTGATAGGTGCGAAGTCTTTAATCAATGCTTGGTCGGCTCGTTTAGCTGTTTCAATCCACGCACCTGTGATAGGTGCGAACTTTTGCCTTAACAATGCTTTTTAACAGACTTTAGTTTCAATCCACGCACCTGTGATAGGTGCGAATTCAAAACTATAAGGCATTGATTTATTGTTATGGTTTCAATCCACGCACCTGTGATAGGTGCGAACACTGACCATGCCATGATAGGCTGACTCGCATGTTTCAATCCACGCACCTGTGATAGGTGCGAAGCTTTGTAGCCTTGAAACGGACTATTTAAAAAGGTTTCAATCCACGCACCTGTGATAGGTGCGAACTAAGGCAGATTGGTAAAACTCTCTATCTGTCATGTTTCAATCCACGCACCTGTGATAGGTGCGAAGCAATCCTAGACGCGCTTCAAGCCACTCATCTGTTTCAATCCACGCACCTGTGATAGGTGCGAATCAAGACCTTTCAAGAGATTTACGAGCAAGTGGTGTTTCAATCCACGCACCTGTGATAGGTGCGAACAACCTCAAATGTCACTTGACGCTTTAAGCGGTGTTTCAATCCACGCACCTGTGATAGGTGCGAAGAAGGTAGTTTTTGGTCTAGTGTTAATTTTCCAGTTTCAATCCACGCACCTGTGATAGGTGCGAAAATACCTAAAGTGATGATACAAGCGCTACATAACGTTTCAATCCACGCACCTGTGATAGGTGCGAAAACTTAGATAATGAGATTGAGCGCAAGATATATGTTTCAATCCACGCACCTGTGATAGGTGCGAACCACTCTGCCTCATCTGCGGTAAATGCCGAGCCGTTTCAATCCACGCACCTGTGATAGGTGCGAATCGCGCCGTCGGAGTTTGTGGCAGTAGCTGAGGTTTCAATCCACGCACCTGTGATAGGTGCGAAATCCAGCCCCCATACCTTTTTGTCGCGTTCGTGTTTCAATCCACGCACCTGTGATAGGTGCGAAACCTCGGCTCTAGCCTCATTCGGTGACATGATTGTTTCAATCCACGCACCTGTGATAGGTGCGAAAGCCCATAGTCTAAGTCGCTAATAAGGTTAAGAAAAAACCTTGAAATTTGCGAACGTCTAAACCATAAGCGAATTTGGCAAGCATATCGCTTACCAAAACTTTATTGTCATAAAATATGGGTAATAAAATCAAGTTGTTAAATAGCATTGTAACCCTTTTGCGAATCCTCTAGAGATTTTATGTATGCTATAGGCTCGCATTGACCTTGTGATAGTCAAATATTACGTTTTGACGCTTATAAAGTAATTAAAACAATAAGACATCATTTAAGTCTAGCACAGGTTTTGCCCCAATGTGTTCCACTTTATTTTGCCAATTTTTACCAAGATAATAATAACGCAGACTGTCCACCTCAGGATTAATGATGTCTTCAAGCTTTGCTCTAAGTGTCGTCCATTCAGCAGGATTGACTTCGATCTCAAACACGGAGTACTGCACTCGTTGACCATAGTTTAGGCAATGCTTGGCAACGTGACGCAGACGCTTGGCACTGGAGGTGCCCTCTGAGCTAATATCGTAAGTGACCAATATCATCATAATAGTAACCTTTTTTCCTATTCTTATTTTGGTGATCTATTTCCATAAAAAAGGAATATAAGCATCGATATCGCCTCTGATATGCCGTGCCATGATTGTCGCTTGTAAGTGAGGTAATAACCCAAAGGGCACTGTTTCCTCAAACCACTCATGATAAATGGTTTGCTGTTTACGATCATGCCACGCCTTAAAGAAGGTTTGTCGCGCTTCATCTTTTAACCAAACCGCACCATTGGCTTCTTGTTTAAAATCAGATTTGCCCAATTGTTTTTTATTGATAAGAGACAACACAAAACGATCAACGATAGGACGGAACTCTTCAACCAAATCGAGTGCGAGAGAAGGGCGCCCGGGTCTTAATTGGTGAAACGCACCACAAGCAGGGTCAAGCCCAACGGCTTCGAGCGCACTACGGCAGTCATGCGTCATCAAGGTATAGGTAAAAGAGAGCAGCGCATTGACAGCGTCAGTGGGCGGGTTACGTGTGCGTTTGGGAAAGTGAAAATCAGGATTGCGGATCAGATGCGGAAACACACTAAAATAAACACTGGCCATCTCACCCTCACGGCCTAACAGGTCGGGCAAGTTTTGGGTCGCAAGAATTTTATTGAGTCCGTATCCTAAGCGTTGTTGCGCTGCTTCCAAACTATTAATAATGGGCGTATCCAATTGTGATTTATAGTCTCGTAGGTAGCGGCGGATGACTTGGCGCTGGTTGTGGACTTTGCCCAAAATAATACTGTGGCAAATAGGCTGAACCCGTTCAGGGTTATCACTGATACGGTACTGCTCACGGCGTAATAATACGTTGCCACTGACTGCGCCCTCGATACGCGCTTGGAACTTACCATATTGGTTGAGATGGGTAATGGTGATAGCGTTATCCGTACAATGCGCCATCAATGCGGGCGATATCGATACTTGCCCAAAACAGACAATTGCGTCTAGCTTATGAATGGGCACGCGACCTTTAACCTCATAATCAATGTTCATAACCACGTTTTCGCCCTGTTTGTTGAGCCAAGCCCCTTGAGTCTGAACGAATAACGTGTTTTTTAAAGGTCGCATATGAGTTCCTAAAGATTGGATTGAGTTCCTAACGCTACTTTGGTTTTGAATATCATTTTCTATTGTGCTAAGTTAAATAAGACAACGTTTAACTACTATCAAGGAATGAAATATGAGTAAATCTAACAACGAAGCTGATATGCAAAACCCGAATAAAGGTACTGACGGTACAAACGAAGCTTATGATCAAAATCAAGGTAATAAAGGCAAGCAGTTAAATCCACAAGAGCCTAAGAATGATGCTCAGCCTAAAGATAGTAACTAGTAACTAGTAACTAGTAACTAGTAACCAGTATTCTGAAAGATTAATACCACTATCAGTGATTGGTTTCATCCAAACTGCTCGCTATTTTTTTGGACAACCAAGCCGTTGCATTTTTATTAAATATTTTTGGATGACAGATGTCTTTAAGAGAGCAGTTGCGACACTTACTGGTGTTGTAGGTTGGTTTAGGCGTCTGTCCACTCTCTATAATGTGCCGACAGTCATTGATAGCGTCCAAGGTGATTTGTCGCAGTTCATCATCGAAATCGACAGCATGACGGCGACGTGTCTTACCGTAAAACAAAGCGCCTTTGGGAACGATGCACTTATGCATGTCTTCTAAACACAATGCTTGAGCGCAAAGCTGCACCTCATCGGCACGGTGCGATTTGGGTTTGCCGCGTTTGTATTCGATAGGAAACGGAATTTGTGTGCCTGTATCATCGGTGTGATATTCGACCACATCAGCAACCCCCTCTAAGCCAAGTGCGCGATGCCCAAGTGGTAGCGTGCGCACGGTCTTTATATTGCCACGCGTATCATGTCCGCCAGAGTTGACCTTTTCGTGCATGACTTGCCCTTCGGCAGTAAAGACATTTTCCGCCCACGCGCATTCAAGTTCAATCAGCGCAAACTGACGCGGACAGAATAAATAATGCTGCAAGCGGGATAGGTAAAGGGTTTGCATAAGGGTTCGGCTCTGAGTTAATAATAAGTTTTGAGTAAACCTTATTTGATAAAGTTTACTCAAATTTCAAAAGTTAAAAGGGCTTAAAACCCTTCAATAATCTCAGGCTCTAATCCTTCTAATACTGACTTTAACGCATCTTCATCAAATTCACCGTTATCATCAAGCAACTCCTTTAAACTGCGATGTACTTTAGCAGATGAGTGTTGCCCTGATTTGCTGCTATGCTCCCACCAAATGACCTTTTTGACCTGCATACTGCCTTCAGGACGAGCAGAGGAAGCGTCCCCTTCGAACAGCTTAGGGAGTATCTCTTTGATCTTGTCGGCATCAGCATCACTAAAGCCTGTACGTTCAGCCAGTTGTGGCGTAATCGCACCATAAGTCACATAGATGCCTTTATCCACGCGGTGCTTCATACCCATAGTGTCGCTGCCTTTTTTCGTACCATCGCCTTCACCACTGACGCTCTTGGTAATTTGGGTACTGGTGATATCAACAGGCTGTAAGCTAAAGGCAGATTGAATGCTGACGGGACCACGGATAGGAATAGAGACACCATCGGCATTCTTAGTATCCGCTTTAAAGGCAAACACTTGACCAAAAGCACGTACATCGAACCATTTTTCACAAGCCTTTTGCGCTGTTTCATCACGTTTGGCTTCAATGTTTTCTTTTTTGTTGGCTTCAAAAGCATTTTTGCCTAAACCAACGTCTTCGTCATAAGCACGATTTTTTAAGCTGGTCATGCCATCAGTTTTTTTTTCATCCGACTGTACAAAAATCGTTTCGCCCGCCTCTTGTAGTCGGTCACGGATTTTGCGTTTTAGACACACATCAGTAATCTCGCCATTCCCTGCAAAGTCAGTACGAGGACGGTTACCGTTTAGGGGGTCGCCGTTTGGATTGGCATTATTCACTGCGATAATGATGGCAAAGTCAATTTTATGGTTTAAGGTATTTTCGTTGGCGCTCATAAGGTTTCCTTTTATTTATCATTGAAAATAGGATGTCGCTAAGTGTTGACTGGATTATGCAGCATCGCTATCATTTTCTACTTTGGCTTTCGCGTGCTCTTTGTCTAATTTAAATTGCATTTTTTGGCTGTGATACCCTAATAAAAATTCTCCCGATAATGCCGAATCATCGGTAAAACGGTCGCTGGTAAACGCACTCATGATTTCATCAATCAGCTGCTGTTTTTTAGCCAAGTAGCCACCGCGATTGGACTTTAGGCGGTTTTCATAAGGCTTTAGTGCCAGCTCAATGTTGCGCCATGTGGTAAAAGGTCGATTGGCGAACTGTTGCATATAGCGCTGGGCGGTGGTGTTGCGCTTTTCTCCAGCGACATATAGCGCGAGGCTTTCAATATCTTCAGCAACTGCCAATAAACGTCCATACAAATAGTCTCGGCTGGTAAGCTCAGGTTGTAGTGCCACGGTATAGCTCCTTTTTTTATTGTCTGATTGTCTTAAATAATAGCCACGGTATAAGGCGCACGCCGTACTTAGCGCTTGTTCCCATTCCCAGTGCTCAAGTGCCAGCGGGTTACAAGCGCGTTTGATGCACAGCTCGACCAGCTGTCTAGGAAAGCGGCGTGCTTCTCCCTCAACGATACAGGGCAATACTTGAGCGACCACTTGTTTTTTTAGCGCATCGGACAGACGTGCACCATAGGCAACCTGCGCAATCTGTTTTGGGGTAGGCGATTGAATACCCAGTCGTTGCTGATTGCTGTCATCATCTCTATAAGTGTGATACCACGCAAACTGCGTATACCATGCTTGTAAGGCGTCTATATATTCACTGGGCATACTTTCATGGTAGTACGTCACTGCCATACGTCCAGGAGTTGCAGCTTCTAAGGTGATAATAGAGATTTGGTCATGCGCTTCAAGCTTTTGGCGATAGCCTTGTAAAGTATTGCGTAAATGTGTGGCAAAACGATAACCCAAGTCGTTAAGATGCTGAAACGTAGGTTCTGTACCTGATGCTTCGTCATCGTCATATTCTTCAAAGTCATCATCGTCATCGTCATCGTCATCGTCATTGTCAGATGTCTTAGATGCGTCTAGTACGTCCAGCGGTGCGGCGACGCTGGTTGGTTGCGGCACTTCAATACCTGATATTGACCATGCAACGATGGCTTGTCCCGCTTCTTCGCGTCCTTGTCGTGACAGCAGCCATGATAGCGCGGCGTGCGCCTTTTCGGTAACCACGGCGCTAATACCTGCTGCCTGCATACCTGTTGCATCGGTAAAGCGACCACGAAACGTGTAGCCTGTCGCATCATTAGCAGAGATGAGTTTGGCATTGGTCGCGCTGCGTAAGATGCGGTTGGGGTGCTTGCTGGCGAGCGGACTGGTGCCGCCAGTGATGTAACAAAAGCCATCGATACTGTCTAAAGTGGCGTAGAACTGCTGCCATGCGGCAAACAAGCTGTCATCACGCCATGTCTCGGTGACGTGCTGAGTAGGGGTGTCTAAACTACTGGCAATGACATTCCACGCGATAAAGGCTGCCCCTTGATCGAAGACGCCTTTGTTTTTATTGAGTGCTGATAAAAGGCTATCGGGATAATCGCTGGCTTGTTCAGGGTAGGCAAGCTTGCTTTTGTCATTAGGGTCAATAATCAAAACATGAGCGTCGATTAAATCTTTGACCAGCGTGCCTTTTTTAACATAAGTTAAGACGGCTCGTGCTTTGGGGTGTGAATATTCTGAGCTGCACCATGTAGACAACGAGTCTTCATATAGTGGGTACAAATCTTTTTTATTCTGACTGTAATCAAAAAAATCTTTAGCGACATATTGCAATTTATCGGATAGCGGATGTGCTACTGCACCCGATGTACGATTAGCAGAATCATTGGTCGCAGGAATGGCAAGGTATTTTGATTTGACTTTGCCATTGTCATCGCGGCACACCTCAGCGCGGACAAAATCGCCTCTGTCATTAATGGTGATGACAATTTGCACGTTTTGATTGACATGATAATAAGGCATCAGCTTCTGGTCTTGCGCTTGGATGTCGGCGTTTTGACTGGCAGCTTCATAGGTTTGGTAAAGTCGTTGTAACCAGCTCATAAAGAGGCCTCCGTCTGACTTACTGACTGCATGTTATTATCAAGCGCAAAGTCTTTGGCGCTCATAGTGCGAACAAAGCGGTTTGGCATTCCGTTTTGGGCATCTAGCGTTAAGTTGTCTGTAGGCTTTGGAAAATCAACAATGCCAAAGCGCATAATGGCTTGCCAAAATCTGCTATGCAGTGCGTCCAAGCCTGTCTCGTCAGGGTAGGCGAAACTATGAAACATCAAGCCATAACCCAGCTCATCAACGTCATCATAAGCCCCTGTGCCGCTACCAAACTCGCAAGGCTCGACATAGCCTTGACACTCGCGTGTACCTAAAAATATATCTTGGCGTCCGCCTTTATCCAGCATACGCTGGGCAATACTGTAATGTTTGCCATCGATGCGGTCAGCGGCCAACTCGGGGCGGTGCATGTTCCATTCAAAATGTGCTTGCACTTGATAGGCGACATCATGCAAATAAGTGTAATACGCTAAATCGTTGCCGCTTTCATTAAACTTAATCGGCTTGACGCCTTTGGTCTGTGTACGGATAGGATTGATAACGCGCACTCTGTCGATATACCAGATGATGGAAGGTTTCCAGTAAATAGATTTACAAACCCCCTTTAACGCCTCATAAGTTGGCAGATGATAGCTGGTTTTTTCGCCACCAATACGGGTGATGGGGTCGGTAAACAGGGCATGACGCCCTGTAAGTAAAAATTCAATTTGGTTTTTCACAGTTTCTCCTTTTACTTTGTATTTTGATAGGGCGCAATGTCTGTCTGTCCTAAAACGCTAATAAATCCAATTCACTCGTTCCTTCAATATTAAGTCCCATCTGCGCGTCATAAAATGTCTCAGATAAGATAAAAATACCTGTGTCTCTGACAGTATGTAACGCGCCTGCGGTAAATAGCGCGTTAAAAGTATGCGCAAAGACATTGATACTGTATTGCTGCGCGTCTCGCACCAGCTGATAAAAGTGGCTGTCACTCACGCTTGTATTACAAAGGGCACTAATCAGGTGCCGTCCTTCCTCAAGGTACGGCACAATAATGGCTTTGGTTGGTGCGTCAATGGCTTTAAAGGTGCGCCCTGCGTCCATAAAGGACTGCCAAAGCTGCGGAAACTGCTCAGCTTGATGCCGCTGTATATTGTTGTTATTAGTCAATGGATTGGTGCTGTTACTGCTCAGCCAGCTATATAAGGTTTCTGTACCTGTAGACTTACCCTTGCTGTCCTTAATGGGGTATGCCATTTCTTTTATACCGTGCTCGGTCTGATAGTAATGATGGAAAAACTGCTGCATAATGTCGGGGTGCAGCAAATGTACATCGCCATATGTGCTATGCGCCCATTGGGACAGAATATTGCTCATGATGGCCTTTCCTTGAGCGATGGTAGGCAGTTTATTCAGGTTTTCGCTCTCTGGACGTACGATAAATACCTGCCCTTTAACAGGCTTGTCTTGGTCGTCACGCATCTCGCCATGACGGTTACAGCGTCCCGCCGCCTGTGCGATACTGTCAAGCCCTGCCAAAAAGCGCACGACGGAACGAAACGATACATCCACGCCAGCTTCAATAAGCTGAGTTGAGATTACCAAAGTTGGTAAGCCTTGTTTTAAACGGTTTCTAATTTGGTTTAATAGGTCTTTACGATGGCGAGCGCATTGGGATGTACTCAAATGATATAGCTCGTTTTCAGGCACGGTGTCTGATAGTTTTTGATAAAGCTGACTGGCCCACGTCTTGGTATTCACGATGACCAAAGTGCTGCTAAATTGAGCAAAGTTATCTCTAACATAATTTGTCAAACCATCTAAATCTTGAGGGTTTTTAGTATGGTCATGAGTATCGACGCGCTGTAAAGTATCGAATAGGGTATGTAGCTGAGCGCGCTCGCCAATGATTTCGGTAGCAGAGTTCAAGCTGCCATTATGTGCTATCGGTAAGTTGTCCAGTACGGGCTGGGTGGCGGTGCACAGCACAGCGCTTGAGTTGGCGTGAGTGGTCAAAAAATTGAGCGCGCTACAAAATAGGTAGTAGCAATTCATTGGTAAAGTCTGTATCTCATCAAAAATGAGCACCGCACGACTTAACTGATGCAAACGTCTAACGCCTTTAGTGCCGCCGCCAAAGCAGCTTTCTAAAAACTGTACCATGGTGGTAAACACAATGGGTGCGTTCCAATTATCCATAATCAGTTTGCTTTGCCACGTCTGTACGTCAGGCTCTAGGTTTGAATGTTGTTCTAACACCCATTGACCATCAAAGATGCCGTCAGGGCTTTCTTCTTCCAAAATCTTACGCACCTCAGCAGCATTCTGCTCAATGATGCTGGTAAAAGGAATAATGTAAATGATGCGGTCGAGGTTATGCCGTTTGGCATGTTGCACAGCAAAGCGCAGGCTGGCGAGTGTCTTGCCGCCCCCTGTCGGTACGGTTAGGGTAAAAATACCTTGGTCAGACTGTGCAGCGTGTAGGCAAGTTTGGGCGATATGGTTGCGCTGTTCATTGATTGGGTTTGGCGGGCTATGCGCTGCTTTATCAGCGAAGCCTTGATAGAGGGTTTCGATTTTATCTATCGCGATTTGCCAGTCTGGTCGCGTGTCATCTAAAAGATGGGCTTGGTTTGGGTGTTCGAAAGCGATGCTGTTGCTACGGTCAGCATCAATCAGACAGCTAAACAGCAAGCGAGTCAAAAACCCCAAATAAAAGTCTTTTTGCTTGTCCGTAGCGCGGCTATCTACCATGATTTTTTTGACAATACCTTGAAACTCTTTAAGCGTGTCTTTTTTAAAGCTGTCACCCAATTGCGCAAACAGCTGCTCTTGTTGGGCACGCTCTAGTGCTTGGGTATAATGCGTGTCTTTTTCAGGTTTGTTTTTGCGGTTGAGTAAATATGGCTGGGCATTTTGTCCGACGACATTAACAAGCCCACTATGATGTGATGCCACACAGATAAATAGCATATCCGCAAGCAGCTGTCCTTCATAGCGGCAGATTTTTTGTTGTGTATGTGCTTTTAGATAACTTGAGCCTAATTTTTCAAACTGCTCTTTAAGATAAATAGCGCCCGCTGTAGAGTGGTCCACTGAGCCTTTAGTTGGTTTCCCTCTACGTAATATTTCAGCCTCTTCATCTTCATCTAAACCCAATTCTTTATAGTTAGCATGGATGACACACTCTTTTATATACTCTTGAAACGCCGTGCTGTATTTGCCAAGATCATGTACCAGTCCAATCAACTCACCTGAGAGGGGTAAACCAATTTTGGCTGCTAGTGCTTTACTTATCTCTGCCGTACCTGTTAAATGGTCATAGAGTAGTTGTTCGCTACCATCACTCTGACGCACATGCGCAATAAATTTCTGCCTATCAGTATTGGACTGCTTTTTTTGAATTTCCATGTCTTCCATGATTTTAAATCCAAACAAGAGTTTTTAATTTATTTAATAGACAATAGCCTAATTTGATCAGGGTAACAACACAGAAATAAAACATTTACGACAACGGATGTCGTTGAAGGTTTAAAAGGCAATAAAAAACCAGACAACCTAAGTTGTCTGGCAATAAATTTTTTCTAAAAACCTATCTGTCTACAATAAGCTGTCCACCAGAAAAGCTAATACACCCCTCACAAAACCAAGAGTTCAATCTCCTTGCATGAGGAATATCTGCTGGGACATCTAATGGATAGGGACGACCACAGTACTCACAGTGTACGTCATCTAAATAAACCTGACATTTTGCAAGTGTAGCAAATAAAACATCAGTCTCCGTGTTGTGGTCATAACAAAGCAGTTCTAAATGCGCTATATAATCACTGGGCGACGCATAGGACCAATACTCATAGCACAGACGCTTTGCTGTATCATCCAGAGCTGAATCAAAGACAAAGTTCAAACTCATAACATTCTCCTTAGTATCCATAGCCAGTGTGTGGTAGTAGCTCGTAAAGCTCACTCTGTAGCTGACTACACATATCATCAACGACATAGTCAGGATTGGCCTCTAAGCGCGTCTGAACCCATATGCGCAGCGCCATATGATTATCAAAGCAACTATCAACACTCAGGAACCTAGCTAAACCAGTACCTGACTGAATACAGATCTCACAAATGAGGTAGTTAGCAATATTATCTGCGCCATTACTGACATAGCCACTAGGTTTAAACGTCGCATGCAGTTTATCGTAATCAATCATTTTCATCGTGACGTCTCCTTGTCAGTAGATACTTGAGCCATCTGACTCCGATTGACCAATGCTTCAAACGCACTACCATCCTGCCTAGTCATGTTCGGTACGTAGCGACTATAAGTATTAAACAGCATCTTAGTCGTAGCGTGTCCCATTTGACTAGCAATCCATTCAGGACTTTCCCCAGCAGCTAACCATAGCGTTGCTGCAGTATGACGAGTCTGATAAGCATTGCGCTTTTTCAGACCTAAAATCTTAAGAGTAGGGTGCCAAACACGTTTATTTACGTTGTTATAATCAAGTGGTTCACCTGTATGCGCGCAAAATACATAGTCAGATCGCTTATAAGTGATGGTCTGCTGTTCCTTCAGAGCATCGTAGACCCAAGGTGACATTTGAATCGCACGATAAGACTCCTGAGTCTTAGGAGGAACAATTTTGCCCTTAACATAAGCTTGTTTGATCACAATCTCACGTCGATCAAAGTCAATGTTCTCCCACGTCAATCCATCGATCTCACTCGTACGCATCCCTGTGAAAAAACGTACCAGATAATAATTGCGATAGTCTGCTCTCACCCCATTGATAAACGTCCAAACCTCACTTAGTGTGAATGGTTGAATATCCGTTTTGGGCTGTTTGAGCGCATTGATATCGTAGTAAGGATTATCAAATTTATAGCGTTTAGCTGCTTCTTTTAGTATCATACCTAAAGGTACCATTATCGAATTGATGCGTGCCGCTGACAGATGTTTGTTAGCTTTTCCGTAAGTCACTTTGGCGAGGGATGAACGGAAAGCTAATACATCTGTCTTTTTTATGAGATGAATGGGTTTAGTCCCAAACTTAGCAATCAAGTACATATCAATAATCTCCTTTATTTTGCGCTTGTAAGTATCACGCCATTCAATTTCTTTTTCAGAAAACCATAATTTTGCAAACTGTTCAAAAGAGGGCGTATCGGTACTAATGCATTCCTTGCGGTTGTTTAACGCTACCATCTGTGCCGCTTTATCACTTTTTGGAAAGTACTTAGCATAGTTGAACAGTCCTAAAACGATTTCTGCTTCCATTTTCTCAATCACTTTTTCAAGCTTCTTGCGATTCGCTGGTGTGTCTGTTAGGTTTGTCGTCTCCCGACAGCGTATACCCATATAGTAAAAATCGACAAATAGCATATTGCTCCCTCTACGGGTTCTAATACTAGCCATCCTATTCCTCCTTATTGTAGTGCCATGGCATTGACGCTACCGGCAATGCCAGTGCGCATATCTTTTTCAATCTCTTCCCAAATGTACAAAATTTTACGACCACCGAATGGGCGTATATAATGAATGCCTTCGATAAGCACGCTATCTTTGAGCTCATTACGGATAGTACGAGGGTTATATTTGATGAGCTCAGAAAGCTCTTGGGTAGTTAGGTAGGTATGTGACATAATAAATTCCTTGTAAGCCAATTAAATAACTAGGTTGTTTTATCGAGATAACAAATAGTTTTATAAAAGTAATTTGTTGTTCGATAGAATTACTTTACTAGCTATTGTTAGTTGATGCAAGTACTTTTTTAGTCTATTAAGGAATTATTAATGATTTTATGTAATTTACCAGTGCTACTAGCTGAACGACGTATGAAGGTGGCAGATCTAATAAGGATGACAGGAATTAGTAAGTCGACAGTGCACAAGATCTATAACGAACAGACTTCAAGAATAGATTTTGACACTATGGATAAAATTTGTGAGGCACTAGATATTGAAGTAGGTGATTTATTTACTTATGTACCTAACGAGTCGCTAGATAAAGAGAAGTAAATCAATTTTGAGATTGCTTTAGATAGTTTAGGGTAGAGGTCAAAAGTGCTACTCTGAAAGAAAGGCGAAATAGATAGCAGGCGCAACTTAGGCACAATTTGGGCACACACGTTTTTTGATGATGTTTGCTGAAAGTGAGAAAAGAGGTAATTTGAATCGACGTATAGTTTCCTTTTCCGCTACAGCCCATATTTCACGGACAAAAAAAAGCCCCAATCTTAAGATCGGGGCTTTCTAAATTTGGTAGGCATAAGCAGATTCGAACTGCTGACCTCTACCATGTCAAGGTAGCGCTCTAACCAACTGAGCTATACGCCTATTTAGGTTGAGCATTTTAGCAAGTTTCTCAGACTTTGCAAGCCTTTTTTATAATAATTCTATTTTATTATCATAATATTTGATGTTACGCGCCATTATCAAATATTGCAGTATGTTTTTTATGTATGTTTTCTAAATATTTAATTTAACACGTTTAGTTTTTATTGTTAATAATAGGGTGAAACCGAATGGATCAGCGCCTATAACTGGTATTATATCTCTCTAACGAATGTGATGGTCATAATAGCAATGATGTAAAGTCATTCGTGTTAAACAAGCATTCAATGAAAACTAGAATTAGTCGGAGGATAACATGGGCTTATTGGTAGATGGTAAGTGGCAAGATAAATGGTACGACACGGAAGAAAATGGTGGTCGATTTGAGCGTGAAGATGCCGGGTTTAGGAACTGGGTAACGGTAGATGGCAGTGCAGGTCCTACAGGTGTTGGCGGATTTAAAGCTGAATCTGATCGCTATCACCTATACGTGTCGCTAGCCTGCCCTTGGGCACACCGCACTTTGGTTTATCGTAAGCTTAAAGGTTTGGAGCAGATCATTCCGATATCTGTGGTTCATCCTTTTATGGGAGAGCACGGCTGGACGTTTGCAGAGGGCGAGGGCGTGATTGCTGATCCGCTTATCCATGCAGATTATGCTTATGAGCTTTATATTAAAGCAAAACCCAATTATACGGGACGAGTTACTGTTCCGATTTTATGGGACAAAAAGACCAATACGATTGTGAGTAATGAGTCATCAGAGATCATTCGTATGTTTAATTCAGCTTTTGATGAGGTTGGCGCACTAGCAGGAGATTTTTCGCCAGCATCGTTATTGCCAGAAATCGATGACATTAATGCGTTTGTCTATACGACGATTAATAATGGTGTGTACAAGGCTGGATTTTCGACCACACAAGAGGCTTATGAAGAGGCAGTGATTGAGCTGTTTGCCGCATTAGATACACTGGAAGCACGTCTAGCAGATAAGCGTTACCTCACAGGTAGCACTATCACCGAAGCGGATTGGCGACTATTTACCACCTTAGTTCGTTTTGACGCGGTTTATGTTGGGCATTTTAAATGCAACCTGCGCCGCATTATCGACTATCCAAACCTGTGGGGCTATCTGCGTGATCTATACCAAGTTCCAGGTATCGCTGAGACAGTGAATATGGAGCACATCAAGCAACATTATTACACCAGCCACGCCAATATCAATCCCACTCGTATCATCCCTATTGGCCCTGCTATTGATTTTACGACAGCCCATCATCGTGATCAGCTATAGATATGTTTGTTTTATACATGTGAGCAAAAACGGCTTAGTATAAATAGAATCTCAATAAAAACACCCCAGCGACTATAAAGCAGCTGGGGTGTTTTACGATGTAAAAGGCATTTTAATTGATATTAAGCATTGTTTAGCTGACGGGCTGCCTCTAACGCAAAGTAAGTCAAGATACCATCTGCACCAGCACGGCGGAAACCAATCAGAGATTCTAAAATCACAGCATCACTGAGCCAACCGTTCTGTATAGCAGCCATGTGCATGGCATATTCACCAGAGACTTGATAGGCAAAGGTCGGTACACCAAAGGTATTTTTGACTTCACGGATGAGGTCTAAGTATGGCTGGCCTGGTTTGATCATGACCATGTCAGCGCCTTCATTGATGTCCATAGCGACTTCATGCAAGGCTTCCGCACGATTGCCAAAGTCCATTTGATACTGTTTTTTGTGCCCGCCTTTTAAGTTGCCAGCGCTACCAACAGCATCACGGAACGGACCATAGTAAGCAGAAGCATATTTGGCTGAGTAAGCCATGATCGCGGTATTAACAAAGCCTTCTGCTTCAAAGGCATCACGCATGGCTTTGATACGCCCATCCATCATGTCACTAGGAGAGATGATATCAGCGCCAGCACGGGCATGCACAAGGGCTTGCTTGACCAATACTTCGGTGGTTGCATCGTTGATCACATAACCACTGTCGTCGAGCAGACCGTCTTGACCGTGCGATGTATAAGGGTCTAGTGCGACATCAGTCATGACAACCATCTCTGGTACGGCGTCTTTGACCGCTTTGACTGCGCGTGCGGTAAGACCATCCTCATCGTAAGCGGCTTTGCCATCAGGGGTTTTTAATGCGTTGTCAATGACAGGGAAGATGTCGATGGTGGTGACACCCTCTGCCAAAAGCTCTTTGGCATAATTAATAAGTAAATCGATTGATAAACGCTCAACGCCCGGCATGCTAGAGATCGTCTCGCGCTGATTGTCGCCTTCTAATACAAAGACAGGCGCGATAAAGTGCTTGGGATGCAGTTCGACTTCACGAATCATTGCACGTACATTGTCGTTATAACGTAGACGACGCAAGCGAGTTTCAGGGTATTGGCGGTTAAACGTATAGCTCATAATAATTCCTTACTATCATTTTAATAGTTATGGTGTTGCTCGAGTGAAAATTATTTTATAAGTCGTTTTTTATGGCGTCATGCTTTATGGCACTAACTTCTCAAAAAAGCGACTTATAAAACGATTTTACTATAACTAAAAGGCTCAAAATAAAGCAAAAAGCCCTACCAAGTTAAGTCGGTAGGGCTGATGATACTTATCGACTATCAACGTGAAGATACGGTGACGTCACGAGATTATGAGCGCATTATTTAAGGCTCAACAATCTGTGTGACAGGCACCTGTTCAACGCTCGCATCATTGAAGCGAGTCTCTTCAGTCACCACACCGACGGCTGCATCTTTTCTACCATCGTCATTGACATCGACGATGGTGGTGGGTTCAAAAGTGGTGGTTTTTGTCGTTTGAGATTGCTTGATTGCTAACGCCTCTTGTGGAGACACAACAGGTGCTGAGCCAGCTGCTTGAATAGCATTTGTTGCTTTGGCTTTTGCACTTTTGGCAGATCCAGTGACGATTTGGGCTAAGTTGGTGTGCTGCGGTACAGGAATCACTGCTGGCACATCAAGGTTAGCACCGCCACCGAGGGCTTGATACAGCTCAACTTGACTGGTGATTTTCTGTAGCTCTAAATCCAATATACCTTGCTGAGTAGAGAATAGAGAACGCTGAGCATCAAGTACGTCTAGATAGTTATCAAGACCGGCTTTGAAGCGGGCATCAGCAATTTGATAAGTCTGTTCAAAGTTATCTTGCAAGCGATACTGCGACTGTAGCTGCTCACCCAAAGTAGCACGCGTAGCCAGTACGTCTGACACTTCACGGAAGGCGGTCTGAATAGCACCCTCATAATTTGCCAATGTTTGCTTGCGTTCGATTTGGGCGACATCATAATTGGCATCCAAGCGACCAGCATCAAAAATAGGCACGCTAATGTTAGGACCAAATGACCAACCAACCGCGCTGTTTTTGAACAAATCGCTCAGGCTGCTACTACTCACACCGACACTACTGGCAAGGCTGATCGAAGGATAATAAGCAGCACGAGCCGCTTCGATATTGGCACCAGCTGCTTTTAGGTTATATTCTGCTTGTAGCACATCAGGACGATAGCGTAACAGCTCGCTTGGCAGTCCTGCGCTAAATATCTTTTGAGTAGTGATATTGCTGACCGCAGGCGTTGGGATCAGCTCATTTGGTATAGCGCCGCCCACCAAGTACTGCAAGGCATTACGTGATTGCAGAATACTGCTTTGCGCGCGTAGTACCGCTAGCTTAGCATTCTCAAGTGACGCACTGGCTTGTAGTGATGGTAGCTTGGGATCAATACCTGCTTCAAAGCGCTTATTAGCGATAAACAGTGACTGCTCACGGCTCTGTACGGTGGCTTCAGCCAATTTTAACTGTGCCAGACTGTAGCTGAGATTGGCATAGCTTTGGGCAATATTACTAATCAGGCTGATCTGGGTGGCATCTTTGGCAGCAGTGGTTGCCAAGAAGCTTTGCAGCGCTTGATCTTTTAGGCTGGCTATTCGGCCCCAAAAGTCTAGCTCGTAGCTGGCAAGACCAAGCTGTACGTTATAGCTGCTGTTTGGACTAGTGCTGACACGGTTTTGCGCCTGACGAGTATAGCCTGCGCTGCCGTTGATGGCTGGGGCGTCATTGATATCGGTGATTTGATATTGTGCACGTGCTTTTTCAATTGCCAAACGCGCACTTTCAAAGTCTTTGTTTTTCTCAAGGCCTAACGCAATCAGTCCTTTTAAGCGCTCATCGCTATAAAAGTTCTGCCAACGCTGGGCAGCAATACTTGGCTGCTCAGGAGTGCTGATTGTTTCCTCATCGAACGCACCGTAGGTTTGCTCCATGGGGATATTTGGCTCTGCTAGGACAGGACTCATATCCGCTTTTGGGATAGTGTTACAAGCTGCCATGCTCATTGCTAAGGCAGTCAGACCTAATAGGCGACTACCATTTTTGCGCAAGCGTGAGATAGCTGGCTGTGCAGCAGATACTGGTACTGCTGCTGAGTTGGTGATAAACATATTTTGAGCACTCATTATCTATTGTCTCCAAGGCTTGCAGGCTGATAGTTATCAGAAGGCATTGGGTTGTGCGAGTCAGGCGTACCGTTGCCATCATCTCTATCGTTTGGCTTATTGTTCTCATATTTGTGCGGGAACGCGCTACGCACCCAGATATAGAACATAGGAATAAAGAAGATGCCTAATAATGTGGCAGTGATAACACCACCGACAACACTGGTACCGATAGCGTTCTGACTGCCTGAACCTGGACCATTTGCCAAGAATAATGGCACAACACCCAGTCCAAAGGCAAGTGAGGTCATAATAATCGGACGCAGACGTTGACGCGCGGCTGTCATGACGGCCTCTCTGAGACTATAACCTTCCTCTTGGTGTTCTTTGGCAAACTCGATAATCAAGATGGCATTTTTGGCGGACAAACCAACGACGGTGAGTAGACCCACTTGCAAGTAAATATCGTTGGCAAAACCACGTAGCCACGTAAATATCACCGCGCCCAATACCCCAAGTGGAATAACCAATAGGACAGAGAAGGGGATAGACCAGCTCTCATATAGTGCCGCCAAGCACAAGAATACGACGAGGATTGAAAGCGCATAAAGCATCGGCGCTTGGGCACCTGATTTTTGCTCTTCCAATGACATACCCGTCCACTCGTAACTGATGCCTTCAGGTAATTTGTCTATCATGGCTTCCATTGAGCTCATGGCTTCACCAGTACTTAAGCCTGGCGCTGCGCTACCTTGGATATTCATTGATGGCAAGCTGTTATAACGAGTAAGACGTGGCGAACCTGACTGCCATTCACTGCTAGAGAATGCGTCGAATGAAATCATATCATTCGTCTCATTTCGTACATACCACTTACCAATGTCATCAGGGTTGGTACGGCTACTGGCTTCACCTTGTACATAGACACGTTTGATACGGCCGCGATCGATGAAATCGTTGACGTAGCTTGAGCCCCATGCAGTCGAGATGACGCTATTGATGTTACTCAATGATAGGCCATAAGCGGCCGCTTGCTCTTGGTTAATGTTGACTTTGAGCTGTGGTGAATCTTCTTGACCGTTAGGACGCACACCAGATACTTGATCATTCTGTGCTGCCATCCCTAAGAGCATATTACGGGCTTCAAGTAACCCGTCGTGCCCAAGGTTACCACTGTCCTGAAGCATCAAATCAAAACCACTAGCATTACCAAGCTCAGTAATTGCTGGCGGTACAATAGCGAATACTTGTGCTTCATTTATTTGAGTAAAGAAATACCCCATTGCACGACCAGCAACGGCTTGCGCTGTGTTTTCATCACCAGAACGCTCCTCCCAATCTGACAATCGAACGAATGCCAGACCCATGTTTTGACCTTGGCCGGCAAAACTAAAGCCAGCAATGGTAAAGACAGACGCAATGTTGTCAGTCTCTTGAGTATCATAATAGTTTCTAACTTTATCCAGTACGTCTTGCGTCTCATCTAATGTAGAGCCCGCAGGAAGCTGAACCAAGGTAAACATAATGCCCTGATCTTCTTCTGGTAAAAATGAGCCTGGAATACGTAAGAATACGACCGCCATGATACCGATGATGGCTGCATAGCCAATCATGTAAAGCCATTTAAAACGAATACTTTTGCCGACAAAGTTTTCATAAGAGCGGCTAAGTTTAAAGAAGCCACGGTTAAACCAACCAAAGAAACCCTTTTGCTTTTCGGTACTGCCTTTTTCGTGACTCTTACCACGTTTTAGTAAGGTGACACATAGCGCAGGAGTAAAAATAAGCGCGACCATGGCTGATAGCACCATGCTGGTAATCAGTGTGATAGAGAACTGGCGATAAATCACCCCTGTTGAGCCACCAAAGAACGCCATTGGTATGAATACGGCAGACAAAATAAGCGCGATACCAATAACGATCTTACTGATTTCACCCATCGACTGGGTAGTCGCGTCTTTGATAGAGATATGAGGATCTTCTTCCAAGATACGCTCGACGTTCTCTACCACAACGATCGCATCATCGACCAGCAGACCGATGGAGAGTACCATAGCAAACATGGTCAATACGTTGATACTAAAGCCTGCAACGTATAGCACCGCAAAGGTACCTAATAGGACAACAGGTACGGCAAGCGTTGGAATGATGGTTGCACGCCAGTTCTGTAAGAAAATGAACATGACGATAAAGACCAGCACGATCGCTTCGATAAGCGTATGCACGACTTGCTCGATAGAAAGCTTCACGAATGGCGTTGTGTCATAGGGAACAACTGATGCTAAACCTGCCGGGAAGTTTTGTTCCAGCTCTGCCATACGTGCACCAACAGCCTCACGAGTTTCAAGTGCGTTGGCACCACTAGCAAGTGAGATACCTAAACCAGCTGCTTCTTGTCCATTATATAAAGACAAAATACTATAGTTTTCACTACCGATTTCGACGTCTGCTACATCGCCCAAACGTACTTGCGCACCAGAGACATCTGTTTTCAGCAGAATATTTTTAAACTCTTCAGGCGTTTGTAGATAGCTTTGAACAGTAACGGTTGCGTTGATAACCTGTTGATCTGTATCAGCAGGTGCCTGTCCTAACTGACCAGCAGATACCTGAGCATTTTGCGCTCGTATCGCATTGACGATATCAGATGGCACCATGTTATAACTGCGTAGGCGTGAAGGGTCAAGCCAAACGCGCATGGCATAGGTAGAACCAAAGACCTGAACTTCACCCACACCTTCGACACGACTGATCGAATCGAGAACATTTGAGTTGATATAATCGGCAATATCGGCCCGATCCATACTGCCGTCTTCAGAGATGAACGCCTGCACCATCATAAAACTGCTGGATGACTTATTGACGTTAACACCTTGACGCTGTACCGATTCCGGTAGCGCACTCATCGCCGCTTGCAGTTTGTTCTGTACTTGTACCTGTGCTGTATCAGAGTCGGTACCATTTTCAAAGGTGAGCGTGACTGATGCACCACCATTCGAAGAGCTCGATGATGACATGTACATCAGGCCATCTAGACCTTTCATACGCTGTTCAATGACCTGTACAACGGAGTTTTCAACGGTTTGAGCATTAGCACCAGGATAGCTTGCACTGACCGAAATCGTCGGTGGCGCAATACGTGGATACTGTTCAATCGGTAGATTAAGAACCGATAACACCCCAATGAGCATGACCAAAACAGCCAGCACCCAAGCAAAAATAGGGCGATTAATAAAAAAACGTGACATAGTATATCCCTAAGTCTTCCTGTCTTTGAATGGAATTAGTTAGCAGCGGCTTCTGTTGATTTTTCACTAGAAGTGGCATTGCTAGCTGGCTTTTTATCCATTGTTTTTGCAGCTTGCTGCGGCGTCTTAGCATTAGGTGCACTTTGTGCAGATGGCGCTGGATTTGCGCTCTCTAGTGGCTTGGCAACCACCTCTTGCTCAGGCTTAACTTTGGCACCGCCTATCACAACTACTTTGTCACCTGCTTTTAAGCCATCAGTGACAACCCACTGACCATCATAAGTACCGTTGATAGTGACTGGACGTACTTGAATCTTGTTATTTTCATCAACAATATAAACTTGTGTCTCGCTCTTAGGCGTACGCGTGACAGCGCTTTGAGGAACTAGTGCTGCATTGGTAATGACACTTTGAGTTAAGCGAGCCGTCACGTACATACCTGGTAGCAAAATATTGTTGCTGTTTGGGAAAATCGCACGCAAGGTAACTGCACCTGTTGATTCATCCACTTTTGCTTCAGACAAAGCAAGCTTGCCACGCACGGGATAGACTGAACCATCCTCTAGCACCAACTCAACTGAGTTCATGCCTGGCTGAGCTGAGCCGTCTGCTATTTGCTGACGTAGCTTGAGCAGCTCAGAAGAAGACTGACTGATATCAACGTAGATAGGGTCTAAGCGCGAAATGGTGACCAAAGGATCCGCTTGACCGGCGCTCACTAGCGTACCAGCAGTCACGCTTGAGCGATCAGTACGACCGGTAAGAGGCGCGCGTACGATAGTACGGTTCAGATCCAATGTGCTAGCATCAAGACCAGCTTGCGCGGTTTGAATGCCTGCTTTTGCGCTTTCGATACCCGCTTGTGTCTGACCGACAGCAGCTGCGGCACTTTGCACCGCTGCCTGTGCGGTACGTACGGCAGTCTGAGCTTGCTCATACTGCTGCTGTGAGATGGCGTTGATGCTGACCAAGCCTTGCAGACGTTGCAAGTCATTTTGCGCCTGAGCCAATGACGCTTGGCGGCTGACTAGCTCAGCTTTTGCATTGGCATTATTTGCCAATGCTGTTTGATAGTTCGCCTGTGATTGCTGTACAGCTGCCTCACCACTGCTTACCGAAGAGGCATAGTTATCAGTATTAATGCGATAAAGTGGTTGACCTTTTTTGACATTGCTTCCCTCACGGAACAACACTTCGTCAATGACGCCATTTACTTGTGGGCGGACGTCGGCAGTTTGATAAGCTGCAGTACGTCCAGAAAAAGTCTGTACTTGGGGGACGGTGTCGAGAGTGACAGTCTGAACGTTGACAACTGCAGGCGGCATTTGTTGCTGTGCGGCTTGCTCACCAGCGGCGTCATCGTTTTTGTCACAGCCAACCAGTACAGCTCCAGATAGTACAGATGCTATTACAAGCGCAAGAGTAGAGTGCTTCATCAATGTCCTCGGCAATATGTAAATAAAAATAATGACAGTATAAAAAGTTAAACAATAAATTTTGGTATATAAATTATAAAATTCTACTAATTTTGCAGGTTTACACTACCGTTGCCAATACAGTCTTTAGATAAACTGACTCGGCAAAAATCTCGCTAATAGGACATTCAATAGTGAGATAAATGAAGTACTGCTGTCAGCTGATTGGGTATCAAAAGTGTAGGTAGACCACAAAATGGATTAGTAAATTTAATGAGTTATTATAAACTATTGGGGTAACCCCATAGTCAAGCGATTCATAATAGGACGGAGAGTAAAAAGCGGAAATATCATGTTTTATGAATAAACAAAATGTCGCTATAGTAAGCGTTAGGCCAATTAACAGCTGATTAAGATACATACAACCTACTATCGAAATTTATTGTAATTTTTTGTTATAACCGTAAAGCCTCAGTAGCATTAAGGTCTTAAAACAGCAAAAAACCTGCTTTGTAAACAATTCAACAAATTTAGCAACCCTTAATTACGACCATGAAGAAATCGTTATCAGTGTGCCTCTATTAAGCGTGATTAAATATCATCCAACCTTCAAAAACCCTTACATGATTATAGTACCGCAAAGATTTATGAAACTTAAAGAAAGGTAACTATTTAACTGGTACGTTGGTTTTAAAGAAAATAATTTTTTGAAGAGTGTCGCTTTTAAGTTATGGGATTGCTGTTCATTGATTGCTAAAAAATGAGTCGTCTTAATTAGCTGGTTGTTCTAATTAGCTGGTTATTTTAATTAGTCGATTGTCTTAATTAGTCGACAACACAGACGACTCATATTTGATTATACCAATCGTGCGCTAGCAAGCTCAGTCAGCTGATACAGACCTTGACGATAGCGATTGTCAGGTAGTGTGCTGAGGGCTTGTTGTGCGAGCCTAGTTTCTTCTAAAGCGCGCTGTTTGCAATAATCTAATGAGCCTGAGCTACGTACTAATTCAATCAGTTGCTCAGCATTTGGTGTTTTACCCGTTTGCACAGCGATTCGTAGCTGCTCATAACCTTCGTTGTCACTGTCTTTTAATAGTTCGAGTGCTTTGATGGTTGGCAGGGTAGGTTTGCCTTCAGCAAGATCGTCGCCTAGGTTTTTGCCCATTACGTCGCTATCGCCACTATAATCGAGCACATCATCGATAATTTGAAACGCATTACCAAAGTGCTGTCCAAAGTCGCCTAATGCGGCCATATATTCTGTTTTGTCTTGCAAAATAGCAGCACCTTGAGTCGCCATCATGAACAGGCGAGAGGTTTTGCCATCGATAATGCGTAAGTAGTCTTCTTCTGTCGCGGCAGGGTTGTGCTGATGTTGTAGCTGCAATACTTCGCCTTCAGCAATATCACAAGTCCCGTCTGAGAATACTTGTAACAATGGCAAGCTCTGAAAACCAACCAAGAGATTAAAAGCACGGGCAATCAGATAGTCACCGACCAATACAGCGGTGGCATTGTCCCATGTGGCGTTTGCCGTTGGCTTACCACGGCGCTGTCCTGACTCGTCGATCACATCGTCATGGACTAAGGTTGCGGTATGTAGCATTTCAGTAATGGCTGCTAGGTGCATCGCTTTTTCTGATGGATTGTCATCGAACATACGGGCACACAGTAGCGTAATCAGCGGGCGCATACGCTTACCACCGGCATTGATTACATGCTGAGAGACGCTCATGACGAGCTGTACTTTTGAGTTGAGACTACCAAATACTTGCTTGTCCATCACCTCAAAATCATTGGCCACGATACTTTGAATATCAGCATAGCGAGGCGTTAATTGCGGAGTGGAATCGGTGTTACTTAAAGAGGTAATAGTCATAATAAATAGTCATATTAATAAGAGTAAAGAGATTTTTTATAACCTTGACTTCATTTATCTATGGGTAAGGTATGGTTTCGCTTATCATAGCATAGCTGTCTTTGAAAATTGTTGGTTAAAGTACATCACAAGGGTAGCTCAGAGTTAGCTTGTGCGCCTATTATCATGCATAGAAGGCAGGGCAAATTGATGAAAACATTCAATAGTTTGATGGTAAGACTGTTAACGTATCACGAGGTTTTGTCGTCACATAAATGATAGATAAAAGGCTGTAAGTAACTGATTATATAAGTTATAATAGCCCCCGTTAGGCTCAAGCCATTATTTATAACCATTGCTGTGCTGGTTTTATCAGTATTGTCGTTTACGGCGGATTGGTAATTTGTAGCGTATATAACAATGCAGATGATGGTGATTTAGTGTAACCACCTTGCAAAAACAAGACGCGCGGCTTGCTTTTATAAGCAAAAAGCCGTAAAATCTTGCCTTTAATTTTTCCCTGTCGTGTTCGTCGTAAAAGCGTTGGTATAACATCAGCCACGGCACACGGGTTAAACGGAGTCATACAATGTACGCAGTAATTAAAACTGGTGGTAAACAGCACCGTGTAGTCGTCGATGAATTGCTTAAAGTTGAATTGCTAAAAGCAGAAAAAGGCGAAACAATCAAATTTGAAGACGTGTTGATGGTTGTTGACGGCGATGACGTCAAAATCGGTCAGCCTGTTGTTGATGGCGCTAGCGTAGAAGTTGAAGTTGTTGAGCATGGTCGCGGCGAAAAAATCCGTATCATCAAGCACAACCGTCGTAAGCATTATCACAAAGAGCAAGGTCACCGCCAATGGTACACCTTGTTAAAAATCAAAGCCATTAATGCCTAATTACCCGTTTAGCAATGTTTGCTAAATAGCGCACTAAATGCTTAAGAGTTGTCGCATAAGCGATAAGTCACATTAACAAGGAGATTTTCTCATGGCACATAAAAAAGCTGCCGGTTCGAGCCGTAATGGTCGTGATTCAAACCCAAAAATGCTAGGCGTAAAAATCTTTGGTGGCCAAGCTATCACAGCTGGTAACATCATCGTTCGTCAACGTGGCACAGAATTCCACGCAGGCGAAGGCGTTGGCATGGGTCGTGATCATACTTTATTTGCACTAAATGATGGTGTTGTAAAGTTTGAGACCAAAGGTAAATTTAATCGTCGTTATGTGACGGTTGAAAACGCATAATTATCCATTTAGGTCATTTTATTTTTTGAATAAAATGGTCGGATATCTAAAAAGCCCTTACTGCCTGATGGTAGTAAGGGCTTTTTGCGTCTATAAGACCTTCTTAATTAATATTGGCTTTTATTAAAGGTTTGGTCAGAAATTTTCTATAGCATAAATACTCGTCACACTTGGCTCACTGGTTTTTCATTAGCACGGTGTTAATAATTTATCATGATAAATGCAAACTTTTACCGTGTAACTGCATTGGTTACAAGTGTGTATGGCAGGCGTAGTAATGATTGCAAATCATGACTAGGCGCGTAATAAAAAAACTGGCACACTGTTGCCATTGCTGATCGATACCTGTTTTATAACAGTGAGATCGGCATCAATAGGAAAAATTTTAATAAGCTATTTTATTTTTAAGCGACTATTTTTAAAGCGATGATGCTTTTTTAGAGAGGATTACTGATGACTTTATCTACAAAAAAATCGACCAAACAAAAAATGATGACGGGTGCTTTAGCTGGTGTTCTGATGACGTCACTCGGCGTAGCAGCACCTATGATGGCATTGACTCAGTCTGCTACTGCAGCGCCTGCTGATAATATGACAGCTGCCAAGCGCCTGAACAAATTACTGACCAATACCAAAAGTATGACAGCTAATTTTAGCCAGACCACCAAAGGCGCTAGCAGTGGTACGTTTACAGGTTCTATGAGTGTCCAACGTCCCAATAACTTTCGCTGGGAAACCAAGTCACCATCAGATCAGCTGATCGTTGCCAATGGCAACTCTATGTGGATCTATGATAAGGATCTAGAGCAAGCGACTAAACAAAATGTGGACAGCCAAGTAGGTAATACGCCAGCACTGTTATTATCAGGTGATCCAAGTAAGATTGACCAAAACTTTAAAATCACTCAGCCATATAGCAATAAGAACTACTATGTGTTGTACCCAAAATCTGATAATGCCAGCTTTAAGAGCCTATCAATGAGCTTTAGTGGCGGTAAACCTGTGATGATGGTGCTAAACGATACGCTTGGACAAACGACCTCTATTAAGTTTAGTGGTATCAAAATGAACCCAAGTATTAGTAGCAGTCAGTTTAAATTTACTCCACCAAAAGGTGTTGATGTCATCAATCAATAAGGACAAGCTAATTGATGAAGCAGATCATGATGTTTTGCTATTTATCTAAGGTTGAAAGCAACTAAGATTGACAGCCCTAAGAGTGATAGCCAAATAAAAAGGACAGATCTTACGTGATCTGTCCTTTTTTATGAGCGTAATGATAGTTTGGTCAGCAGAAAAATTAAGACATAGCCCGTATGGATTCCATATCTGGCATTGGGGGCAGCTCATCTAAATGACTCAGCCCAAACGCATCTAAGAATTGCGCGGTGGTGTGAAGGAGAGCTGGGCGGCCTAAGGTCTCTTTGTAGCCTTTTTCAATGATCCACCCTTTATCAAATAGCTGGCGTAATATATTACTCGATAGCGTCACACCACGTACCTGCTCGATATCACTACGTGTTACGGGCTGTTTATACGCAATAACGCTCAAAGTTTCAAGTAAGGCTTGGCTCAAACGCTCTTGACGCTGCGGAAAAATCTGCTGAATTAAGCTGCTATAGGCATCGGAAATTTGTAGTCGGTAGCCGCTGGCTGTCTCATGTAGATTGAGCACACCAGTCTCTAACCGTCGCTCTAGCACCTCTAAGGCTTGCTTTAACGCTTTGCTAGACAATGACAAATGCTTCTTTAGTGCCTGTGCTGTCAGCGGCGCTTCTGAAGCGTGTAAGAGCACCTCGATGCGCTTACTCACATTTTCAAGAGAGGTATAATCCTCCTCAATAGAGGCAGTAGCAGCGGCACGTGTAGACTCTGCTTTATTATGCTGCTTCGGGTCGTCAATATCTACCATCTAAAGTATGCTCTTATTTTAATGTTATGTGTTCAATAACGGTCAAGCTAGGAAGTTAATTTGATGCCTGTTATGCCAACCACTGTAGTGTTAGGTCTTGGGATTGATTGTCTATATCGAATGGATCGGTATCATGTTTCATTAACGTGCTTGCATCATTATTGGGTTCTGTATAGACCACACCAACCAATTGCCGCTTGATCAGTTCAAGTACGGCGACAAAGCTTACGACCACGCCTATCTTACCTTGTGCTTTGTCTAGTAGCTCATAAAAGGAGCGGGCACCATCAGTGCTTAATTGCCTGCTAATACTAGCGATGCGATCAGAAAGTGGTACGGCATCGATTTTGATGGTATGCATTTGATAGTCTGGCTGTAGCTGCATTTTGAACAAGCTATCGATCAGCAAAGTAGGCGAGTAGCTAGGCAGCTCAGCATTCATAGCATCTTGACTGGGCATACTGACCATCGCTAAAAAAACATCGCGCTCTAAACGTACCAGATTGTCTAAGCGCTGACTGGCCACTTTGATTTGCGCGTACTCTTCTAGGCGCTCAATCAGCTCGGCTTTTGGATCGCGTTCGTCGGTAAGGGTGTCAGGTGCAGGCAATAGTAATTCGGTTTTGATCGCAATGAGCGTCGAAGCCATTAGCAAATAATCGCCTGCCAATTCAAAATGTTCGGTATCTAACTCACTGATATAGGCAAGATACTGCTCAGTGATTGGTAATATTGGCATTTGCGTCAAATCAACGTTATTTTTTTTGACCAAATACAATAAGAAATCTAACGGACCTGCAAATTGCTCTAGCCAAATCGCAAACGCTTGCGGCGGGACATAAAGATCGTCTGGTAGATGCTGTACTGGCGTCTGATAGATGCGCAGCGCAGCCGTGTTGGATGTATCCATAATACTTAATGTTCCTGGCGCACTGCCATAAATAATCCAGCACCAACATCTAACGTATGACAAATATAACGAGAATCATTGGTGAATTCTGCTAAGAACGCACAAACCTCATCACGATGAGAGATGACATTATCGACAATAAGCACACTACCTATGTCCAATGCTTTATGTAGACCTTCGATATAATCGAGATAGAATTGCCGCTCTGCATCCAAAAATATTAGGTCAAAGACATCTTCATTGCTATTTAAGAAAATAAAGGCATCTTGCACGATCAATCTAACAGAGTCAGATAGCCCCGTATTTTGCAGATGTTGGCGAGCGGCTTCACTGCGACTTTTGTCGATGTCTAGTGATATAAAGTCATATTTAGCTTGATGACGTAGACCATAAGCCAGCCATAGGGTCGAAAAACCCGTTGAAGTACCAATCTCTAGTACCTTTTTGGGCTGTCTGATCGTGGCAATATTGGCCAAAAATTCAGCAGACTCTGGCTCTACATGGCGGTGACGATTGAGTCTGTCTACTTGCTTAGAATCATACGTACTGTCAGTCTTATATAAAAACTGGCAGTACGATAAAAAATGAGTACGTTCAAAAGATTTATGTACCGACATAAATTATGTCCACCGATAACTTATGTATTACTTGAGTTTGGCAAGTGGGCGGATACCAATAGCGCGGCGCGTCTTGTCTAATTGCTTACGACTATGACGACGCGCTTTTTCTGCCCCCATTTGTAAGATTTCTTCTAGCTCTTTTGGATTGGCCATGAGCGCTTCGTAACGCGCGCGGAACGGGGCAATCTCATCATTGATTTTATCAAATAGTGTTTGCTTAGCATCACCCCAGCCAATACCTGCTGCGTATTGCGCACGCATATCAGCGATTTCTTCAGGCGTGGCGAATGCTTTATATATCTCAAACAGAGCAGAGTCATCAGGATCTTTTGGCTCATCAGGCAGCTGTGAGTTGGTGACGATTTTCATGATGGCTTTGTGCATTTGTTTTTCAGAGCTAACTTGCGGATTCGGCTCGCCAAACAATGGAATGGTGTTGCTATAACTTTTACTCATTTTGCGGCCGTCTAAGCCAGTAAGTAGTGGTATATCATTGTCTACCACTGCTGACGGTAGGGTAAAGAGCGTTTTATAACGATGGTTAAACGTACCAGCCATGTCACGTGCCATTTCAATGTGCTGGATTTGGTCGCGGCCAACAGGCACATGCGTGGCATTAAACATCAAAATATCAGCGGCCATCAATACAGGGTAGCCAAACAAACCCATGTTAATCCCTTGATCAGCATCAACGTCTTCTTTTTCCATATTGGCATCGACCGCTGCTTTGTAAGCATGAGCGCGGTTCATGAGGCCTTTGGCACATGAGGAGCTCAAAATCCATGACAATTCTAGAATCTCAGGCACATCTGACTGACGATAAAAGGTCACGCGCTCAGGATCGAGACCACAAGCGAGCCATGTCGCGGCAATGGCTTTGGTTGACTCGTGGATGATCGCAGGATCATGGCAACCAATAATGCTGTGATAGTCTGCTAAGAAGAAAAACGCATCATCATTGCTGTTTTGAATAGATTGAATGGCAGGACGAATCGCACCAACATAGTTGCCAAGGTGCGGAATGCCAGTCGGTTTGATACCAGTGAGAATGCGCTTGGCTTCGGTTGAGTTATCAGAGGTTTGGCTGTCAGAAGTACGGTTGTTACTCATGAGAAATCCGTTATTTTGTTTATCAAATTATTATAAATGTACGATCAAAGGGTCAAAATACTAATCGCAAAGTATAGCAAATTTTTCAAGCCGTTTTCTTAGCAATCATTGTCTGCTTATTTGTAAATATCAGTACGACCATTCGGCCCATGCTTAAAGCGACGATGGAACCACATCCACTGAGTCGGATCAATACGTATCAGCCCTTCTAAGACTTCATTGACCCGAGTGGCATCAGCGACTTCATCACGACTTGGATAGTTCTCAAGCTCTGGGGTGATGGTCAGGTGATAATGTGGGCGTTTACCACGTGGTAGATTGTCTGGTGTCTGCCGATAAGTATGTAGCGCCATCACAGCGGGCGGATGCGTTTTGCTGCCTAATTTTGCCATACGGCGTGATGCGGTAATCGTTGCTGCCGGCACCCCAAAAAATGGCGCCATGACCCCTTGCTTGAGACCGTAGTCCTGATCGGGAGAATACCAAATCACATGACCTGCTTTGATAGACGTGACTAAGCTACGCATATCGCGGCTAGATATTTGCTTGCCGAATATATTGGTACGACCATTATAGATAAACCAGTCCAATAAAGGATTGTTTTGTGTACGATACATACAATCGACAGGGAAGAATTGAGAACACAGTAAGCCGCCCAAATCCAGCATCGTATAATGCGCACCCAGCAAAATAACCGGACGCTGCTCGTTTTGCGCATTAACAAGATGCTGTAATCCCGAAATAGATACTGTTCTGGTAAATATATTTGGACGGAACCAAGCACATAGGGTTTCAAACACGCCAATGCCTTGATTGACAAAGACTTGCTTGGCCATCAACTCACGTTCAGCTGCTGGCTTTTCTGGAAACGCCAGCTTTAGATTAATCAGAGTGTCACGCCTACGTGAGCCTGCAGCTTTATAAATCAATATGCCGAGCTTACGACCTAGCCAAAACTGCCAACGTAGCGGCAGATATATCATGGGTAATATCATCAAGAACAATAACCAAATACCCCAATACTTCGGCAATAAAAACTGCCATTGAAAGGGCTTGTTTTTTGCTTGCGCAGTACGCTTGTGATTTTGCATAATCGTTGGGGTGCCCGCAGGTATGGCAGGTGATTTAGTAGACTGCTTGGTACTAGGCGGTACGCTACTATGGTTAGATTGTTTACTGGGATCGTATTGTTCTGGCGCTTTCATAATATCCTTCTGCCGCACCGTATATCACATTGCAGCTAATGATGAAAAGTTATTGATATGATGGGGTAGGCTCAAACGCTTTGCAAGTGAGAATGTTTATAAGGTTTTTACTTTGCAGTGTTAATATAAAGTACGTATATCGATAGCTATTGCAATGAGAGGTAGTCACACAACCTATAGGCCAATCAGCAGGCATAAAAAAACCTTACAAGCTGTGACCAGCTTATAAGGTTTTGCAAAACGCTTCTCTTACTTGAGTTTGCTACCATCGCTCCGAGAAAAAGACAACAGTAGCAAAAAGATAAGAAAGTGCTTTGATTAACGTTTTGAGAACTGTGGACGTTTACGTGCTTTACGTAGACCCAGTTTCTTACGTTCAACTTGACGTGAATCACGAGTAACAAAACCAGCTGCTTTTAGGGCAGGCTTCAAAGTTTCGTCAGCTTCGATCAATGCACGTGTGATGCCGTGGCGGATTGCGCCAGCTTGACCACTGATACCACCGCCTGCAACAGTGACATATAAGTCATACTGGTTAGCAGAGTCTAGTAGTTCTAATGGTTGACGAACAACCATGCGTGAAGTTTCACGGCTGAAGTATTCGTCTAGTGGCTTACCGTTAACAACGATACTACCAGTACCTTTTGATAAAAAGACACGAGCAGTAGACGTCTTGCGGCGACCAGTTCCGTAATTGCGTTCCATAAGTATATCCTTAGATGTCTAGTTCTTTAGGTTGCTGTGCAGTATGTGGATGTTCAGTACCCGCATATAGTTTCAGCTTCTTGATCATCGCATAGCCAAGAGGGCCCTTTGGAAGCATACCCTTAACTGCTTTGTGTAGAACATCTTCAGGCTTATGTGCAATCAGCTTTGTGAAGTTGGTTTCTTTAATACCACCTGGGTAGCCGCTGTGACGATAGTACTTTTTGTCTTGTGCTTTCTTACCCGTTACCGCGATTTTTTCTGCGTTGATGACAACAATGAAGTCACCAGTATCTACGTGCGGAGTATAAGAAGGCTTGTGCTTGCCACGTAAGCGACTAGCGATTTGAGTGGCTAAGCGACCAAGGGTTTTGCCGTCAGCATCTACGACATACCAGTCATGGGTCACTTCAGCTGGTTTTGCACTAAGTGTTTTCATGATAAAACCTTAAAATTAGAATTCGTTGAGAGTTTAGCTGGGAACGGGGCTCTCAAAAAACAGACTGCACATTATAAGCAGTAGCGCCTACGCTTGCAAGCTGCATTGGGGTTTATTTTCGCCTTTATACATTAAACTGCAGCGTTTGGCCAGTTTTTAAGCGGTTTTAAACATTTTTACAGGTATTGAATGGTTTTACTAAATATTGCTTATTACACAATAGCTAACGATGCTTTTAGATATTGCTGTGCAATTATGACGGTGACAGCTGATAAAGTCCAGCGACAACTTGTCCAACTTTGGTTTGTTTCAAGCATTCAAAGCGGATTGTCTGCTGAGTTGTCTCTAGTTGGGCGTTCTGATTTTCATTAAGCCTTTTTTCTAGTTGCTCAAGCTGAGGTGTTAGATCTTTATCCGCTTCTAAATAAATCAGCGTTGATTGATCAATCAATGCGTTGGTAATCAGCGTACTCAAAATAGGCTGCCATAAATCCTGAGCATAAGGGGGATCGATGAAGACAATGTCAAAAGGGCGCTCGATCAGTTGATTTTGACTCAGTACTTGCTCAGCAGTACCAGTGATGACTTGATAAGTAGCTGCATCGAGGCGTAGCTGCTCGGCACTCTGACGCAGCATATTACTCTGTACAGTATTCATTTCAATAAAAGTAGTATGCGCCGCACCTCGGGACAACGCCTCAAACCCTAATACGCCGCTGCCCGCACAGCTATCGAGCACGCGTGCACCATGAATATCAGCCAGTAGCCAGTTAAATAGCGTCTCTCGCAGGCGGTCGGGCGTTGGACGTAAGCCATCTGCATCGATGAATCTGACAATACGGCGCTTGAACTGCCCACCAATGATACGCACATCACCGGCTGCGGCACTTTTTGCTTTAGGGTTCTTTTTTGCTGCGCGCCCGCTCGTGGGTTTTTTCATGCTAGAGTCTCTGTTATTATCTCTTTGCTGAGGCGTCTCTACTTATTAGACATGACGTTAATGATTAGAAATGTCTATTAAAATATTAAAATGTCGCTATTCAGAGGTGGCTGCTGCTGTTTGTGCTTCTGCTGCTGCTTCCTGTTCTGCTAATGCTTTTGCTTCTTTTTCACGCAAGGCATCCTTCATGGCTTTTTCAAAAGCCTTTTGACGCTTGATGACTTTGAGCTCATCGGCTGAAGGGGGTAATATCGGATCAGTTTTGCGTTGTAGCATCCAGTAGTCAAATAGAGCACGGCCAATAGGAGCGGCAGTCGTACTACCACCGCCACCGTTTTCGACCAATACAGCAAGTGCAATCTGCGGATCTTCTACGGGCGCAAAGCCATTGAACCACGCATGATCCCAATGACGCTTATCGATTGCCGATTTATCGTAGCGTTTGCCTTGAGCGATAGACTTGACCTGAGCGGTACCGGTTTTGCCAGCGATACGATAGCGCGGGGTATAGATGCCGCGACCTGTGCCGTTTTCTACCACGCTTTCCATCGCAGCATGCATACGTAGCCAGTCAGAAGGCTGACCGTTGTATTCAATTTTGCCATCTGGTTTGGTGATCACTTTTACCTCTGCCGCGCCGTCGCTGCTTTTTAGCAAATGCGGGGTAATATGATTTCCTTTATTTGCGGTCATGGCTGTGGCGTTGGCAATCTGTAGTGGCGTTGCCAAGAAGTAGCCTTGTCCAATACTGACAGAGATGGTTTCACCCGGTAGCCAGTCTTTATCGTAAGTGTCTTTTTTCCATTTCGGTGATGGCATAATACCTGATTTTTCATTAGGAAGATCAATGCCTGTCTTGTTCCCAAAACCAAAGCGCACCATCCAGTCGTGCAAGCGCTGGATACCCATCTCATAAGCCAGTTTATAATAGTAAGTATCAACCGACATTTGGATAGATTTTTTCAAATCAACCGTACCATGACCCCCGCGCTTCCAGTCACGGAAACGATGGCTGTCTCCTGGTAAACTAAAATAGCCAGGATCATAAATAGTACTGTTCCAATCTCGCAAGCCGTAGTGAATACCGCCTAGACCCTCAAATGGTTTGATGGTCGAGCCAGGTGGATATGTCCCTTGGAGCGCACGATTATATAGTGGCTGATCAATGTCTTCCCGCAGCGCATCATAGTCTTTGAAGGAGATGCCTGAGATGAAAGGGTTTGGGTCATAGCTTGGGTTACTGACAAATGCCAGCACGTCGCCGTTTTTGGGATCTATTGCGACGATTGCACCGCGGCGTCCATCTAGTTGTTGCTGGGCGATCTTTTGTAGCCCGTAATCCAAGCTCAACGTGATATCGTTACCAGAGGTAGGCGGTTTGGTGTCCAATTGACGCAAGATATTGCCGTGAGCATCCGTTTCTACCGATTGATAACCGGGCTGGCCAAGCAAAATATCTTCGTAATAGTCCTCGATACCAATCTTACCGATCAGGTCAGTACCTGCATAGCGGTCCTTATCAATACGCTTAGACTCTTTATCGTTAATACGGCCAACGTAACCGATGACATGAGCAAATAGCTCATCATAAGGGTAATCACGCGTCAGCTTACTTTGAATAGAGACACCGCGAAAGAACGGCTTACGCTCACTAAATTGAGCCAGCTGCGCCTCTGTTAAATCGATTTTGATGGTCACAGGGTCGTTTTTGTTTTTGCTCAAGCGCGCCAAAATATCTGTGATGTCTTCTTCTGTGAGATCAAAGATGGGGGCTAACAAGTTTAAGGTGCGCTCAGGGTTGTCAATCTCGTCAGGACTCAACATCGCAGTAAAGACTGGCTGGTTATCCGCCAAAATGATTCCGTTACGATCATAAATATAACCGCGGCTAGGCGGTGCAGATATTAGCTTGATACGGTTGTTGTCTGCCTGCGTGGTGTACTTATCATGAGCGTAGACTTGCAAATAACCATAACGCGTTATCAGGCCGCCCAAACCCAGCAATATTAAAATCCCAAAGATAATAATACGGTTGGTAAAGGTACTGTTGACCTGTTCGGTATTGGGAGTTAGCGGTTTATTCATAGAAAATCAGAGCCCAATCGGTCAGTGAGTCAATAAAAGCAGGATACATGGGCGGGTTAGTTAACCAAAGTGCGGTGAGTCTAAAGGATAATACAAAGGATTTCAATCACATAGCGCTATATGATCTAAAATCAACGTGCATCGATTTGTACGTAGATGGCGTCTATCGTTTGACTACAAATTATAACAGAACAAATGAGAAGGCGCAGTACTCAGCCACTTATTTTGTTGTGGCCATACGCTATATAAGCGATGAGCTATATTGATCCCTTTATTATCAGATGCAGGGCATAAAATGTGTCATCTTTAGTCACAACTTGCCAAGGGTCTACATGTGCTAATAAATGGCAAGTATGCTAAAATCAGGCGATTTATTTATAGCAGTTATTATGGGCAGAGCGTCTTTTTGAAACGTTCTAATTTTGCTAATGGCTTGTTATCGGTAACGACAATATTAGCAACGACAATCAACCTGTCAGGAACTAGAGAAGTCATGGACGTAAATTCATTGTGGCAGACGATAACTGAGCACCCAGAGTTTTTTGCCATGCTGACCATTCCACCAGTGACGGCATTCGTGACTTGGGTACATGTGTGGATGGCGCTCAAGATGCTGTTTTATCCCATTAAGTTTTGGGGTATTCGTATTCCAAATTTCCCATTCTTTGGGTTGCCAGGTATCGGCTGGCAAGGTATTGTCCCACGTAAAGCGGGTAAAATATCGGGTGTTATCGTTGATCAGACATTGTCAAAGCTCGGCTCATTAGATGAGTTTTTTAAAGCGATGGAACCAGAGCAAATGGCGCTATTTGTCACTGATACGGTTGACAAAAACCTTGAGCCGTTGATTGATGAGATTATGCTCGATCATTCACCCGCATTATGGGGTAACCTACCTTATGCTCTAAAACGCCGTGTCTACGCTCAAGCCCATAAAGAGCTGCCTAGTATTATGCAGTCGCTGGTGACAGATTTGACCTACCATGTCGAAGATCTGGTCGATATGCGCAAGATGATCGTTAATACAATGGAGAACGATCGTCGTCTGATGGTCAATATGTTCTTAAAAGTCGGTCAAAAAGAGATCGATTTTATTTGGCATATCAGTGCATTGATCGGGTTGGTGTTCGGTATTATCCAGATGTTTATATTTTTGGTGGTGCCGCAGCACTGGACTGTACCGTTTTTTGCCGCTATTTGGGGATTTTTGACCAATTGGATTGCCATTTGGATGGTATTTAATCCAGTGGAGCCGCATTTTATCCCGTATTTGAAGCTTTTTTCGGTACAGAGCCGCTTCCCCTTTATCAAGCCAGTCATGCCGCATATCGCAAGGTATCGTCTGCAAGGCGGCTTTATGAAGCGCCAAGAGGAAGTGTCTGAAGTATTTGCTGAGATTGTGGTCAAAGATTTGGTTACTTTAGAGAACATCATGAACGAGATGATGTACGGTGATCGCTCAGCACAAACTCGTGAATTGATGAAGTCACACTTATATACGGTACTAGAGTCACCAGTAATCAGCACGACATTACGTGTAGGATTGGGCCGCCGTGATTATGGGCAGCTGAAAAATACCATTATTGATAAATCGATTGTGGCAACGATGGTACCGCTGCGTGATCCTGAGCTCAATGAAAGTCGAGCCAGTAAAATATTTGGGCTGTTTCGCGATAGAATACGTGCACTGACGCCAAATGAGTTTCAGAACCTACTGCGCCCAGCTTTTCGTGAAGATGAAATGACCTTGATTGTTTTAGGTGGTCTGACTGGATTTTTGGCAGGGTGGCTGCATCTTGTGCTGGTATTCTTTCCCTCGATGCAGTAATACTGACATCGTAAGTAACAAAAATATCTAATAAAGTTTGGACACATAAAAGAATATAGAATCAACCACAATGAAGCATTTTGTATCAACCATTCAGATTGATACGTCACAATGATAGTAGCGGGTTTTAGGTGCTTCTACAGCTATTGAAACCTCAGTTTTTGACCGTAAACTATGACCGCATAAAGGACTATTTAGCGTTTGCCAGTGGCTCACAATGCCATCGGTGAACCCTTAATGGTATCCTAGGTAAACAAGGTTAGACCGTATGTTAATCACAGAATTGGGTTATTTTGCCTTGCTGGCCGCTTTTATACTGGCGATTTTGCAGGTGGTACTACCAACCATTGGTGTCATGCGCGACCACGTCGCTTGGCAACGTCTAGCACCAAGTCTTGCATGGGCGCAGTTTGCGGCCATGATCATATCATTTGCTGCACTGATGGCAGGCTTTTATTACAACGACTTTAGCCTCGTCTACGTCACTCAGCACTCCAATACGTTGCTGCCTTGGTATTACAAGCTGTCTGCAACGTGGGGCGGGCATGAAGGGTCGCTGCTACTGTGGATGACCATTATGGCCACTTGGTGTGCGCTGGTCTCTTATTTCAGTCGTGGGTTGCCGCTGTCCATGCGTGCGCGTGTTCTTGTGATATTGGCAGGCGTACAAATGATGATGCTAGCGATGCTGATCTTTACCTCATCGCCATTTGATCGTACCTTGCCCAATTTGCCAGTTGATGGTGCGGATCTAAACCCTGTCTTGCAAGATTTTGGTTTGATTATTCATCCACCGATGCTCTACATGGGTTATGTGGGTATGGTCGTGCCATTTGCTTTTTGTATGGCAGCGTTGTGGGAAGGGCGTTTGGATGCGGTGTGGACACGCTGGTCACGTCCGTGGGCGCTGGCGGCTTGGGGTTTCTTAACGGTTGGTATCGCACTTGGCTCATGGTGGGCCTATTATGAGCTTGGCTGGGGCGGCTGGTGGTTTTGGGATCCAGTAGAGAACGCGTCACTGATGCCATGGCTGGCGGGTACGGCATTGCTACATTCGCTTGCCGTCACTGAAAAACGCGGTGTGTTCAAAGCATGGACGATCATGCTTGCCATTTTTGCCTTTGCACTTAGTTTGCTAGGCACATTCCTCGTCCGTTCAGGCGTTATTACTTCAGTCCATTCATTTGCTGCTGACCCGACGCGTGGTCTCGTTATTCTAGCCATTCTTGGCGTGATTATCGGCGGTGGTCTGCTGATGTTTGCGGTACGTGGTTGGCGTTTGACGGTTGAGAGTCAATATCGACTGATCTCACGCGAGTCGTTCTTGGTGATTAACAACGTCATTATTTTGATTTCGACCTTGGTTGTCCTACTTGGTACGCTATACCCCATTATCGCTGACTCCTTTAACCTAGGTCAGGTATCGGTCGGCCCTCCGTACTTCAATGCGCTATTTGTGCCATTGACATGGTTGCTATTAGTAGCGATGGGGATGGGATCTAATATTCGCTGGAAACAAGACAGCCGCCCATTATTGGGTGCTGGCATGGTTATCGCTGTGAGCAGTCTGGTGTTGGCGGCGATTATCGCTTATTTTACAAGTCCATCAGCGATGCTTAATATTGGCGTTACGTTGGCAGTGAGCTTTTGGGTGCTATTATGGATGGTTGTCGACTTTAGAGACAAAACCAAGAATGCACCGAGTCGTTTAAACGGACTACGCCAGCTGCGTCTAAGCTATTGGGGTCAACAAATCGCTCATATCGGGGTGCTCGTTGCAGTTATCGGTGTGGCATTTACCAGTACGCTCAGTATTGAACGTGATGTGGCGCTGGGACCAAATGATAGTGTCAATGTCCAAGGTTATGACTTTACAGTAAAAGGCTTTAGCGAAGTAAAAGGCAGTAACTTTGACGCCACCCAAGCCGAGGTATCGGTGAGCAAAGACGGTCAAGAGGTGGCTACGTTATATCCTGAAAAGCGTAACTATATTATCAGTATGATGCCAATGACCGAGGCGGCGATTGATGCCAGCCTTATGCGCGATGTATATGTCGCACTTGGTGAGCCAATTGCTGAGGACAGCAACGAGTGGGCGTTCCGTATCTATGTTAAACCACTGATTCGCTGGATATGGCTAGGTGCGCTTATTATGGCGTTTGGCGCATTGCTCAGCATGCTAGACAATCGTTACCGTATTAAGAAAACCAGAACACCTGCGCAAATTGCCGCCAAAAAATCAGGCTTTGCTACGGTGGCAGATTTGGAATCGCAAGCTATTAAGACAGGGGGTCAGTAACATGACGACCTCAAACAATGCACCTGATAAACAGACTCAGCAAAGCAATAAGAATACCAAACGCAAAAAGTCGCTTAAGTTAGGGTTTTTGATTCCTCTAGTGATTTTTATTGGTCTGGTTGCCATGCTGTATATGCGCTTGGGTAAACCGACGGATATCGTGACGAACACAGCACTTGAGCGTCCAGTACCCGCTTTTGAGCTGCCATTGTTATCCGATACCAGTCGCATCATGACTAATGGTAACCTGCCTGATGAGCCATTTTTGATGAATATCTGGGGATCATGGTGTCCTACTTGTATCATCGAGCATCCTTTCTTAATGAAATTGGAGGAGCGCGGTGTGAACTTGGTAGGTGTCAACTACAAAGATGACATTGGTGATGCACTCGGATACCTGAACAAAGGCGGCGATCCTTTTTCGATGTCTATTCAGGATCTATCGGGGCAGTTTGCTTTAGATTTGGGCCTGACTGGCGCGCCTGAGACTTTTGTGGTCGATGGTGAAGGGGTTATTCGTCAGCATATTATCGGTGAGGTCAATGAGAGCAACTGGCAAAGCCGTATCGCGCCTTGCTTGATGGTGCTTAATGACGCCAATAATAATGGCGTCAGTTTAGAGCCAAGTCAGGTTGAGGAGGCGTGTCAATGATAGCCTATCAAATAAAATCCGTTACGATAAAATTAGCAAGCTTGCTTATCGCTTGTCTACTCAGTATGGCTAGTTTTGCTGCTATCGACGTCTATGATTTTGACTCTGTACAGCAAGAGGCACAGTATCGTGGCCTTATCGAAGAGCTACGTTGTCCAAAATGTCAAAACCAAAATCTAGCAGGCTCTGATGCCCCAATTGCCCAAGACTTAAAGCAAAAAACCTACGATTTGGTCAAAGATGGTCGTAGCGATGGTGAGATTCGTGCCTACATGCAGGAACGTTATGGCGACTTTATCAGCTACAAGCCACCAGTGCGTCCTTCAACGTGGATTTTATGGTTTTTCCCACCATTGTTGCTCATCATCTTGTTAGTAGGTTGGTTTTGGCAAAGCAAACGACGTCAGCTTGTTGCCAGTGGTGCAAGCGGCATGACAGCAGACAGTACCGCTGAGGCGCTGACTGTTGCCGAAAAAGCGGAGCTTGAGCGCTTATTATCACGTGCTGATAATAAAGACGATCACGATATTACAAGCCTTGGGGGCAAAAAATGACCATATTTTCTACGGTTGGCTTATTTATTGCGCTGAGCCTACTTACCGCCTTATTGCTTGCTGTTATAGCTATCAAACCATGGTTGAGAGCACCGCGTACGCATAGTAAGCCTTTGGACAATCAGCTATTAGATATCAACGTTGCCGTATTTCGTGAGCGACTAGCAGAGCTGAAAACAGATAAAGACAACGGCATCATTGATGACCATCATTATCAAAACCAAAAACTTGAGCTTGAACGCCAGCTTTTGGATGCTCAGCGTGAAGTCGCACCTATGGTCACGCCTGGTATCAAGAGCCGACTGATTATTGTCGTCTGGGTGCCCGTATTAGCCGCTATGGCGTACTTGATGGTCGGAGATCGCACGCCTGTATTTGAGCTTTGGGCGAGCGAAGACAAAGTTGGTCAAGTGGCGGATGATTTATTAACTGGCAAGATTGACCAGCCGCCTGCTTGGGCGATCGAAGATGGCAATCAGCTGATTAGTGCCATGCAGACCAATGTCTATCGCCATGCGTATGATTACAACCGTTGGATGCGCCTATCAGAGTTGTTCTTATCATTAGAGGCGACCGATTCAGCACTAGAGGCCTTATCACGTGCTTATCGTTTGTCACCTGATAATGAAGAGATTGCGATTACTTACGCGCAGATTAATTTCTTTGCTAATAAGGGTCAGCTAGACGAAAATAGTCGCCGAGTGCTAGAAACGGTATTGGCCAAAAACCCACAGCATGAAGGCGCGCAAATGCTCATGGCAATGGGTGAAGCACGAGCGAATAACTTTGATCAAGCACAAGGCTGGATTAAGCGTTTGCGTGATAGCATCTCGGCCAAACCAGGCGATCATACGCAGGCGCTATCAAGCCTAGATGAGCTCAGTGCCAATGTGACCATGCAGCAGCAACAAGCCTCTGAAGGCATTGAGGTGAACGTTAAGATCAACTCAAGCCTACTGCCACTGGTCAAAGCGGATGACGTGCTGTTTGTGGCGATTCGTGATGTGAATGGTGGCCCGCCATTTGCAGCTAAACGTTTACCAATTACTGCCATCAAACAAGGTGAAGCTACTATTAGCCTAAGTGATCTTGATGCCATGATGCCAGGGCGTACCCTAGGATCTGCTCGATCTGACAAAGTACAGTTAGCTGTCATCGCTCGTATTAGCCATAGTGGTACAGCAATCGCAGAATCAGGAGACCTATCAGGCAATCCTGTGGTGATTAGTGCCGATCAAAACCAGGCTAATGTAGAAATCAATCAACAAATCCCCTAGTATTGGGATATGTTATTGTCAGCATTTGTCGTATCAATGCTGTTGCCCACAAAATGGTGCAACAGCGTTGTATGAACAGCTAAGTCATGGCAACTTATGACCATAATCATGAAAATACTTGAGGTTTGCAAGGTCACAAGGTAAGGTATCTCTGCAATCCGCCAATCCCTAAGTTTTATTAATTCTAAAATCCCACTCAATTCAGGAGAGTCGTGTAATGATGCGTATTATTTTGCTAGGTCCACCAGGCGCCGGTAAAGGTACTCAAGCCCAGTTTATTTCTAAAGAATATGATATTCCGCAGATATCAACGGGTGATATGCTACGTGCTGCAATCAAAGAAGGCAGCGAGCTTGGCAAAAAAGCCAAAGATATCATGAATGCTGGTGGTCTGGTTTCTGATGACCTCATTATCAACCTAGTGAAAGAGCGTATTGCTAAGCCTGATTGTGCCAACGGTTGTATCTTTGATGGTTTTCCACGTACTATTCCACAAGCGCAAGCACTTGCTGATGCTGATGTTGCCATCGATCACGTGGTAGAGATCAGTGTGCCTGATGATGAAATCGTAAACCGTTTGTCTGGCCGTCGTCAGCATCCAGGTTCAGGCCGCGTTTATCATGTTGATTACAATCCGCCAAAGCAGGAAGGTATCGACGACGTGACTGGTGAAGCGCTTATCCAGCGTGAAGACGATCAAGAAGCGACCATTCGCGACCGTCTATCGACTTACCATGAGCAAACATCTGCATTGGTTGGTTTTTATCAAGAAAAAGCCGCCGAGGGCGCAGATTCGCCAAACTACGATAAGTTTGATGGCACGCAAGACATCGAAGCGGTTAAGCAGCAAATTTTGTCTGCACTAAAAGGCTAAGATATCCTCAATATTTAGTCCATTTGTATAAAAAAGACCTCGACTTTGAATAGTCGGGGTTTTTTTATTTGAAAGTCACAGCTTTTAGTCAATATTTGCGTAGCGCGAGATAAAATAACCAGTGTATAGTTAAATATAAATCGTCAATTTATTATTAATGGAACAGATGTGACATGGATAAACCAACACTAAATATCATATTTCATCCTGATCTCATAAAGCCACCCTTTGCATCTGAAGTCTTTTCAATATTAAAAGAGACAGTGATTTGGAACAAGCAAATGACTTCTAGGTATACAGAAAGCTTTGGTCTTTCTTATCATTATTCAGGAATGAGTTATGATGAGAAAAAGATGCCAAAGATTATTCAAGAGATAGCTTTGATCATAGCAGGGGTAGTTGGTTATTTACCGAATAATTGCTTAGTGAATTACTATCTAGATGGTAGTAGTAAGATGGGCTTTCATTCAGACGATACGAATCAGTTAGCTGATGGAACAGGTGTCGCTATTTTGTCGTTGGGGGTGACTCGAGATATGCTCTTTAAGCACAAATATTTTGAAGATATTACGGAGTCTTTTCATCTTACGAATGGAACGTTAATATATATGAATGATAGTATTCAAAAAGAGTGGTTACACTCGATTCCTAAAAGTGACACTCAGTCAGGCAGAATCAGTCTTACCTTTAGAAAGTTAATAAGGTGATGACTAAAAACTAATTATATCTTAAAAATAAAAAAGCCACTTACTCATTATGAGTAAACGGCCTTTTATCAAATATACGACTCGTAGAGCTCATATATTTTTGGTTAGCGCTTAAGCATTACCTTGGGCATCAACTTGTGCTTGTTGCTGGCTTTGTGCATACGCTTGATCAAAGTTCACAGGGGCAAGCAATAGCTGCGGGAAGCTACCGCGCGTCACGATGTCACTGATAACTTCACGGGCATATGGGAACAGCACGTTAGGGCAGTATGCACCTAAGATTTGACCAATTTGATCTTCTGGAATATTTTTTAGCAAAAAGATACCTGCCTGATGTACTTCAGCGATGAATGCTGCTTCTTCCGCATTTTTTGCGGTTACGCTTACAGTCAAGATGATTTGATAATGATCATCATCTAATTTTTCAGCGTTGCTAGACAGGTTGATATCAAGCTCTGGGTTCCACTCTTTGGTGAATACGCTAGCACCTGGGACTTCAAGTGACATGTCCTTTACATAGATACGTTCTAGTGCCAATTGTGGTTGTGCTTGTTCTTCAGCCATGATAAATCCTCTAAAATTAAATCAAGTGATGGGGCAAACGATCATATTAATAAAAAGTCATTGTAATATAAATCGAAACGCAATCTCGATATTTTTTAGCATTGCTTTTTATTGATATGCTTTAAGCTAAGATTGTCTATCTTCACACAAGTAAAGACAGACAGTAAAGCAAGGTAGCAGATTAACCCGCTAATAGCTCGTCAAGTTTGCCTTGTTGGTTCATTTGGTTAAGCTCATCAAAACCGCCGACAAAGGTTTCACCAACGAAAATTTGTGGCACAGTACGGTAGTTATTGGTTTTTTTCATGAGTGCTTGACGATCTTCGCTGCTCATGTCGTGCATGCCGATTTCTTCGTAATCAACGCCTTTGGTTTTTAGTAGTTGTTTGGCGTTTGAGCAGTATGGGCAGATAGGGGTTGTATAAACTTTAACAGATACAGTCATGGTAAGTCCTTATTTATAAATTTATGAGATAACAAACTTATTATAGATAGCCTGATAAATTATCATAGTCTAAGTATTGGTAGAATCTGTTATCAATGAGTAAAGTGCACATGTATTCGATTATGCTCATACTAAAGTGGGGATGAGCATGACAAATTCAAGCCGTCTTAGTTTAAAACCCTTGGTAGCAGTATAGACAGGATATAAAAAAAGACACCTATTGCTAAGGTGTCTTTTTATTTTGCTATCGTTAATCAGATGCTGTTTTTAGTCAGAAGCTATATTTCAGCCAATCTACTATTTGCTTAAACTAGGCTTGGTCTTAGCTTTGTTTTTTGACTTGGCATCTTTGACACCAACCAATGGCATACCAGCGCCTTGCCAGCCGCCAATACCGCCTTCTAAGCGATACACACTGTCTTTACCAATCATCTGAATCGCAGCGCCTGCTTGTACGCCCATGTCGCAGATGATAATCACTGGCTGCTCAATCGCACGAATCTCTGCTAAGCGGTCTTTGAGGTCAGTGAACGGTATGTTGCGGCTGCCTTGAATATAGCCTGATTCAAACTTCTTCTTGGCGCGAATATCGATCAGCTGCGCATTTTGAGAGTTGACCATCATGCCAAGGGTGTTGGGCGATATTTTCCTACCGCTACGTTTGTTTTCAATGGTAAAAAACAGGATAGCAAGTACGGCTAATATACCAAATAAAAACGGGTGGTTGCCCACAAATTCCAGCGCACGATCCAAACCATACCTCCAAAAAAATAAGTGTTCTATTGAGCTGAGAAGCCAGCCCAATGATATTGAACAAGGCGCTATTATACCGATAAGGTCATCTATAGTAAACGGGCGATGACACGGTCAATAATCAAGCTATCATTTTGCCTTTGAAATGATGCTAACTGAACCTAGTAAGGCTTAGTATCAGCTTCCTCTCGTAGCGTCACGAGGTTTTCGACGCGGCGCTGTAATACCTTGCCATCCGCCACGGCTTGCCACAGCGCGCAGCCTTTGCTGTTATGCGTGTGACGACAGTCACGGAACTGACAACCGCCGGCCAGTGGTGCCAGCTCAATAAAGCCTGAGATGATATCGTCAGGCGTCAGATGCCAGATACCATATTCACGAATACCTGGTGTATCGACGATACCGCCTTCGGTCAGATCATCTGGATTAAATGGCAACAGTCGACTGGTCGTGGTGGTATGTTGACCAAGCTTAGAGTTTTGCGAGATGATATTGACGCTTTGACCAGATTCTGGGAGTAGGGCATTGATTAAGCTGCTTTTGCCAACACCAGACTGCCCTGCAAAGATCACCAGTTTTTTATCTATGTAGCGTTTTAACTCATCGAGGCCTTCTTGTTCATCACTCTCGGCGATGTTTTCAGGACAATCAACTGAGGTGAGCACGCTCTCATAGCCAAGCGCAGCATACTGTGCCAACAACTCATTGGTGTCTACGCCGTTTTCTTGTGCCAACAGATCGGCTTTGTTGAGGACCAGTAATGGTTTAACACCCGCGTGATGGCATACCACCAGATAGCGATCGATCAGCGTTGGCGCAGCAGCAGGCAATGGGGCAAAAACAATCGCCAAAATATCGACATTGGCGGCAACAGGTTTGAGCTTATGATAGCGGTCAGGGCGAGAGACCAATGAGGTACGCGGTTTGACAGCTTCGATACGCCCAAAGCCTGTGTTGGAGTCGGCACTCCAGCGCACTTGGTCACCAGCGGCTAGCATCGGCAAGTTAGTGCGTACATGGCAGCGCCAGATATCGCCGAGCTCAAGCGTTTGCCAAAACGGCTCCGGATCATCAGGTGCAATCTCTGGCTGCTCAGGTATCACCGCAGGTAGGCTGGTGACTTGTACTTCTAGTTGCTTACCGTAATGCGCCATGACCACACCATCCATCAAGCTATCATCTATGCTGTCTTGATTGGACAATTGCTGCTTGTCGATGCGACGAATCTGTTGTTTGGTCAGTTTGCGTTGCCGGATTAATGCCATGGGTTTTGACCTATTATAAAAATATTGCTAAGTGTAGCGTGAAAATTTGCTAACATACAGCCTAAAGCGTCTGCGGCAGACAGTGGTTTTGTAATATTGTACGACCCTATAGGTTTTCTGAATCAAATAGCGCGTTGCAATACTGTCTGAGCACGAGTGTTTGCGTGTAATACGTTTTTTAAAATTGTTTTTCCAAAATTATGAATGATAGGATATTTTATGGCTACCGGTGACCATCCCAATAAGATTAAGATCAAAAACCAAGGCAAAAAAGGGTTGGTGTGGATTGATTTAGAAATGACCGGACTTGATACCTTAAACGATGAGATTATCGAGATTGCCACTGTCGTGACTGACGAAGATTTGAATGTACTTGCCGAAGGACCTGTGTTTGCGATCAAAGTATCGGATCAAGTCCTAAATAAAATGGATGACTGGAATACCAAGCAACATGGTCAGTCAGGGCTAATAGATCGTGTGCGTCGTAGTACCGTGACATTGGCAGAAGCGGAAGCTGAGACCATCAAGTTTCTAAATAAATGGGTCGATAGTGGCAAATCACCAATGTGCGGCAACTCTATCTGCCAAGATCGTCGATTTATGGCGCGCCAAATGCCAGAGCTTGAGCGTTTCTTCCATTATCGTAACCTTGATGTGTCGTCAATCAAAGAGCTTTGTTTCCGCTGGCGTCCTGACATTCTAAAGAACTTTGAAAAAGGGGGCAGTCACTTAGCCCTAGATGATATTCGAGACTCTATCCGTGAGCTAAAGCATTACCGTCAGCATTTCTTTAAATTAATGGATTAGATAGCGAGCGATAAGCAGTTCAAGATTGTAGTGAACGTAAAAAGGGTCTGTTGAACTATCAACAGACCCTTTTCGTATTGAAAAGAGGTTTTTTAAGGTGCATTGTTTAAAATGCCATTAAGTTTAAAACGCCATTAAACGCGCTTTAGCGAACAAGAAATTCAAACTCGTACAACTCAAACTCAGTATTATCACCGCTTAAATCGTTACTATTGACACGGTCATTTGAATGCTCGTCGTCTGTCACTGCACCAATCACTGCGCTAACCTTTGGTTGACGTTTGTCTTTGTCAAGCAGTCGCCAGTCGCCAAGTACATAGCGTTTTTTATCAGCAGTGACCTGATGTATTTCTGGTCGATGGGTATGACCATGCAGTAAGGCGTCGCTATTATTGATAGCTTGACGTACGGCTTTATCATTGACATCCATGATATAAGCGGCTTTATTAGCATTATTCTGCTGGCTTCTTTTGCGCATATTGTCTGCGATAGCCAAGCGTTTTTCTAATGATTTATTAAGCAAATACCACTGAGTTAAGCGGTTGCGCATAATTTTGCGAAAGAACTGATATTTTTTATCATCAGTGCAGAGTGCGTCACCGTGTTCTAATCGGTAATTCTGCTGACCGACAGTCAAGTTATACGGCTCGTTGATAAGCTCACCACCGAACAGATTGCAAAACGGCTGACCCAATAAAAAATCACGGTTACCGTGCATGACCAATATTTCACAGCCATTGATACGTAGCTGTTTTAGCTTTGCAATCAACGGGGTTAGCCAATGCGTTATTTGTTCATCCTGTGACAATGATAAATACGTATCATCGCCTAGCCACACCTCAAACCAGTCGCCCAATATAAAGAGGCGTTTGAGCGCTGGCAGGGCAAGACAGTCATCGAGCAGCGCCAAAAAAGCCTGCACTAAGGCAGGCTCCTGAGGCGATAAATGCAAATCGCTAATCAATACTTGCCGCACTTGATGAGGGCGGGTCGTGATTAAGTGAGTAAAACGTTGCATTTATCTTGGTCCTCGTGACTTATCGTATAGCGAGCATGACTTAATAATTTCTATTAAAGAAGGCTCGCTCATTCACAGCTATCGCTAAGTAACTATTACAGAGTAGCTGCTGTTGAGTGGCTACTACTGAGTAATGATGGTCGCTGAGTTGATGACAACTGGCTCTTTTGGCACATCAGCATGCATGCCGAAACGACCAGTTGGGACGCCTTTCATTTTTTCGATTACATCCATACCGCTTGTTACTTTACCAAATACAGTATAACCCCAACCTTGCATGTTTTTGCCAGAGTGGTTTAGGAAATCGTTGTCTTTTACGTTGATGAAGAACTGGCTAGTTGCTGAATGCGGATCTTGGGTACGCGCCATTGCGATAGTACCTTTGTCGTTTTTCAAACCATTATCCGCTTCGTTTTCGATAGGCGCATTGGTTGGTTTTTCATTCATCTCAGCGTCCATTCCGCCGCCTTGAATCATGAAACCATCAATAATGCGATGGAAAATCGTACCGTCATATTGACCAGATTTTACGTAGTTTAAGAAGTTTTCTACAGTCTTTGGTGCTTTTTCTTCGTTGAGTTCGATAACGATCGCACCCATATTGGTGTCAAGTTCTACTACTGGTGGCATGTCTACCATGGGATATTCCTTTTTGATTGCAGCGCCTTAAATGACGCTGTCAAGTGGTGGTTAAAAATTGGTGGTTAAAAAGTTACGGGTAGTCTAACGGCTTTTTTATCCCGTGTCATGTATCAGGCTGTTAATGCGTTTGCAAAAGCTGATAGAATAACGCAACTTTAGCCATTTTTGATCAGCTTTGACAAATTTTGATAATGCGGTCGCGTTATCTGAGTTTTTATATCCCAATTTATTTTAATAATTTATTTTGAACGTTTTGTGATGCGTGATGGCACGTACCACAAATTGACAATTTGCGTTAGGAGCACTACCCGATGAGTGAGCACTCAAGCAACAATGCACAAAAAGACGAAGTAAAAAACGACTTTATTCGTAATATCATTCGTGACGATGTCAATGCGCAAAAATACCAGCAAATTGTCACACGTTTTCCGCCTGAGCCAAATGGCTACTTGCATTTAGGTCACGTAAAATCTATCTGCTTAAACTTTGGTGTGGCCAAAGAGTTTGGCGGTGTGTGCAACTTGCGTTTTGATGACACCAACCCAACTGCTGAAAAACAAGATTTTATTGATAACATCGAAAATGATGTGAAGTGGCTCGGTTTTGAGTGGGCAGGCGAGGCGTACCACGCGTCAAGTTATTTTGACCAGTTACATGCATGGGCAATACAGTTAATCGAGCAAGGCGATGCGTATGTCGATTTGCAAACGCCTGAGCAGATTCGCGATAACCGTGGTTCATTCAATGAAGCAGGCAAACCATCTCCGCAGCGTGATGCTAGCGTCGAGGAAAACCTAGCCCTTTTCAATGATATGAAAGACGGTAAGTACGCTGAAGGTAAGGCGGTATTGCGCGCCAAGATTGATATGGCTAGCCCAAATATGAACCTGCGTGACCCTGTCATCTATCGTGTGATGCATCAATCTCATCATCAGACTGGTGATAAATGGTGCATTTATCCAATGTATGACTTTGCGCATCCACTTTCTGATGCACTTGAAGGTATTACTCATTCATTGTGTACGCTTGAGTTTGAAGACCATCGTCCATTCTATGATTGGGTCATCGCCAAGATTGGCTTTGACGTGCCGCCACATCAGTACGAGTTTAGCCGCTTAAACGTGGATCATACATTGACCAGTAAGCGTAAGCTTAAGCAGCTCGTCGATGAAGGTATCGTAAGCGGTTGGGATGATCCCCGTATGCCGACCGTCGCTGGTATGCGCCGCCGTGGTTATACGCCAGAGGGCTTGCGTGATTTTTGCGAGCGTGTGGGTGTGACCAAAGCCGATAGCGTGGTTGATTTCCGTTTACTAGAGTTTAGCGTTCGTCAGTCATTAGAGACGACAACTGGTCGCGGCATGGCGGTACTAAAGCCATTAAAAGTGACCATTACTAACTTTAGTGAAGCGGTCAGCAGTTGGGAGTCGCAAAAAGCCGATAGCGTTAATGCGCGTTTTGACGATGCGACGCAGACGCTTTGGTTGACTCAGCCGAACCATCCTAACGTCGATATGGGTGAGCGTGAGATTCCGTTTACCGAGACTTTATATATCGATCAAGGTGATTATGAAATTGAACCACCAGCAGGCTATAAGCGTCTCTCTCCAGAAAAGCCAGAGATTCGGCTGCGTAACACTTACGTGCTAGCCGTCACTGAGCATATCACTGATGAAAATGGCAATGTTGTTGAGCTAAAAGCGACGATTGATCCTACTACGTTGGGTAATAATCCTGAAGGCCGTAAGGTCAAAGGCGTGATTCATTGGGTATCAGCCAGTCAAGGTGTACCAGCGACCGTGCGCATGTATGAGCAGCTATTCAGTGCTGAAGACCCAAGTGGTGTCGCTGATGTCCATCAAGCGCTAAACCCTGACTCGCTCACTGAGCTAAATGCCGTGGTTGAGCCATCTTTAGCCAGTGCTGACGCTGGTACGCGTTTCCAGTTTGAGCGTGAAGGGTACTTTATCACCGATAGCAAAGATCACAGCACGGATAAGCCAGTATTTAACCAAATTGTCAGCTTGCGCGACAGCTATAAGCCCGCTTAATCTGATACTGACTAAATATATAAAAGACATTACTGCTAAAGCTGATGTGTTGAAATAATACTGAACAATAGTAGTTTGCAAGCAAGCCCATTTCTAGTACGCTAGGGATGGGCTTTTTTTTGAATAATTATAAAGTTTTTGACAGTCATATCTAAGGAAGTGAGCATGGCAAAATTTTTGAATAGCAGTGGGACGACTTATCATTTAGAAGAATTGATTAAAAACGCGTCTGATCGGTTGATTATTATTAGCCCATATTTGAAGCTGAATGAACGCATTAAAGAGCTGCTAGAAGATCGCAACCGTCTAAAAATCGATATTCGCATTGTCTATGGCAAAAATGACTTACATCCAGAAGAAATAAACTGGTTAAAAAACTTAACGTTTATTCGTACCAGCTTTTGCAAAAACTTGCATGCGAAATGCTACCTGAATGAAAACGAGTGCATTATTACCAGTTTGAACCTGTACGAATTTAGCCAAGTCAATAATAATGAGATGGGCGTACTGATTTATCGTAATGATGATGCTAAGCTTTACGCTGATACTTATGAAGAAGCGCAACGCATTATTCGTATCAGTGATGAAGTTAGGATGTCTCTTGAGAAAGTCACCGAAACTGAGAACCAGCCTGAACCTAGCACCAAAACAATGAGCGCTACTACCAACGCAACCGTCACATCTACAACAGACGCCGCACCTAGTTATTCTAAACTGACCACTGCCAAGCTTGCTAAAGAATTAGGTCTCAAGACCCAAGAGTTAAATGATAAGTTGCTTGCAGCAGGTTATTTAGAAGCGCAAGATGGTGAATTGGTATTGACTGATGCTGGGCGTGTGGCTGGAGGCGTGAGCAAAAAAGGCAAGTTTGGTGAGTTTTGCTTATGGGATGCAGGGATGGTGGTTTAATAAATAATTGATATATCTACTTAGAGTTAAATGGAATAACCGCATTACAATCCGTCACAAGACATTCATAACCAGTTTGTTACTATAAAGTCAGTTTTTACGGATGTGCTTTGCATTTTTATAGCGAGCGCATCGAGGATAATAATAGAGCGCGCGGCCGATGGGTCAATACAAGCGTTCATCAACATAGCTAAGGAATAAAGCATGGCACATTTACGTTTAGGCGATACCGCACCCAATTTTGATGCTACAACCACAGAAGGTGATATCAATTTTCACGAGTGGGCAGGCGACCACTGGGTCGTTTTTTTCTCGCATCCAGCAGACTTTACGCCAGTATGTACCACTGAGCTTGGTCGTGCAGCAGCACTGAATGGCGAATTTCAAAAGCGCAATGTGAAACCGATCTGTATCTCTGTCGATAGCTTAGAAGATCATAAGGCGTGGGCGAGTGATATTGGTGAGACTCAAGGCACAGAGATGAACTTCCCAATCATTGCTGATCCTAATAAAGAAGTCGCTGAGCTATATGACATGATGCACCCAAATGCAGATAGCACGCATACGGTACGCAGCGTTTTTATCATTGATCCAAACAAAAAGGTGCGTCTAACGCTGACATATCCTGCCAGCTGTGGTCGTAACTTTGATGAAATTATCCGTGTTATTGATGCGCTACAACTATCGGATGAGTACAATATCGCAACGCCCGTAGACTGGAAAGATGGTGATGACGTGATCATTCCACCAAGTGTCAAAAACGAAGATATTGCTGCCAAATATCCAAAAGGTCATATAGAGATCAAGCCGTACCTACGTACGACACCAGCCCCTAATAAATAACTGGACTGGTTGCATAAATATGATTAAATAAAGCCCCGTGACTTAAAGTTATGGGGCTTTTGCTATTTTCGGTTCATGAGTAATAAGCCTTTGCCATGACGGTCAGAGTAAGCTATAACTATGGTATGGAGTATCAATAGATAGGTGCTCATTAGTACCACCATCATAATAAAGCGTATCAGCGCTAAATTTCTATTCAATTATTCTTACAAGGAGTTCACTATGAAAAAATTATACGTCACCCGTACAGCACCTAACCCGCGCAAAGCCCTTATCTTATTGGCATCAAAAGGAATTGATGTTGATGACATGGATGACATCGATGTGATTGATATTGATTTTGCCAAAAATGAGCAGATGTCAGATGAATTTACCAAAATTAATCCGATGCAGACAGTCCCCGTCTTAACATTAGACGATGGCACCGTGCTCAATGACTCACAAGCAGTTTGCGAGTATCTGGATCGCGTCTATGGTGAGCGTTCCGTTATGGGCAATGACGTGATACAGCGTGCCCAAGTGTGCTCGATGCGCCGTATTGCTGAGTTTGAGGTGATGTATAATTTGATGCTAGCGTTTCAGCACAGTCATCCATCCAAAGCGCAGCGGGTCGAACAAGTGCCAGAATTTGTTGCGCCATCAATTGCCCGCGCTGTCAAAGCCATGGGGTATTTTGAGACAATCCTAGAAGGTCGTGAGTATCTGGTGGGGGAGCAATTGAGCTTTGCTGACATCGTGCTGTATTTGGGCTTAGATTTTGGTAAAGTGCTCAAAGTTGATCCTAATGAGCAGGGCAAAAACCTAGCCCGTTTTTATCAAATGATGAATGAGCGCTTCAGTATTAAGAACATGGCTAAAGCTAAGCCTGCAGAAGTCAATGATTAGATAAAGAGATACATCGCAAGTTTTGTTGCTTTTAGATGCTTGCTCATTAAAGATAATATCGGGGATAGCTAATATGTATTAGCTATCCTTTTTTTGTCCATGAAATTAACGACATTAGATAGCAAAATAATAAAAGAATTTAAAACATAATAAAAATCAACATTTTATTACATAAGCTAATAATGCTCGGTCTATAGTGGTTAATCTAACGTGATTATAATAACGATATTCCAGAATAGTTAATTAAATGTTTCTTTAGAAGGTGCAAGACCAGCAAGTATATAGAAATAAGTAATAGAGAAAATTGAGATACGCTTACTAAGAGGTTCGTAATATGGTAGGTAGAGACAAAAAATCAGCACTGACAACGTTTTTATTGCCCAGTATAGTGGCGGCAAGCTTGATGCTGAGCGCTTGTCAAAAAGAAGACGCTTCTAATGAAAACGAGATATCAGACACATCTGACATTAGTGAAACTACAGACGCATTATCTAGCGCAAACCTTTTAACAGATAACGAGCCAGCAATGGATAAACCTGGCTCGACTAAATTAAGTGCTGAAGAAAAGCTCATAACCACCTTATCCCGTCATCGCTGGACATTAATGAGTGCAACGGATGCCAATGAACAGCCTATGCCTGAGTTTGCGGATATCAATAGTCAGGTAACTTTAGTGTTTAATCAAGACACACTCAGCTACAGCGTTGGCTGCAATATGGTGAGCGCTGCTTATGAGCTACAGGGACATGCTTTGAGCACTGAGGAAGTCATGAGCACCAAAATGTCTTGCAGCAATCTTGATATGGCAGAAAACACATTAAATACATTAATGCTTGGCAGCAGTGAATTGAAAATGGAGCAAGGTGAAAGTCCAGTATTAACCCAATTTACTGACGACGATGTCACTTTGGTTTGGAGTGGCAAACTCACACCTCAAGCGAAATACAATAGTAAGGGCGAGACGTTATTTTGGGCAGTGAATGCCAAAGAAGTCAATTGTGATATGAATGGTGAAAAGCAGTGTCTCCAAGTTAGGCCCGTCACTTACAACGACCAAGGTGTCAAAGTTCGTGAAGGGAAGTGGAGAGTATTTGCAGGAGAGATAGATGGCTACCAGCATGACGGTATGCACGAAGAGATACTACGGTTACAGCGCTACCGATTAGAGACTAACGAATTAATAGAGGCAGATGAGACAACAGAAAATAATAATGATGATGAAAAGTATGCATATGTACTCGACGCTGTCATTGAAAGTGCAGTCGTAGAGTAGTCCGCTATAATCTCGTCTTTTAAATGATAAAAGTGACAGTGCTTGTACTCATAAAAAACACGCGTCCAATGACGCGTGTTTTTTTATTGTCTCACTACTTTAATGTTTATTGGTTTTAAAGCTTGTCTGCTTTAACGCCTATCTTTAACGCAAGTTACCCAAATCTTCCTCGGTCAAACGCCAACGACCCTTTTTCTTAGAGCCACCGCGTCCTCGCATAGAGCTATTAAGTAGTATTTTATTCATAGAATGGCTGGAGTGCGCATGACAAATAGCGCAGGCAAGACCATCGGCGGCATCCTGCTGTGGTACGACTTCTAACTGTAATATGCGGCAAACCATCTCCTGCACTTGCTCTTTAGCAGCAGCGCCATAGCCGCACACCGCTTGTTTGATCTGCCGAGCAGTATACTCTGATACTTCTAAATCCAAGGCGACCATCGCTGCAATCGCTGCGCCTCGTGCTTGCCCAAGCTTGAGTGCAGAATCAGGGTTTTCTGCCATAAAGACTTGTTCGATAGCTGTATAAATAGGCTCGTCAGCGTATTTTAAGTGATGCTGCGTGATGCGGGTCAATCCATTAAAAATACGCTTAAGGCGTTCAGGCATCTCTTTGGTGTCTGTGCGAATCGTGCCTGCATCGATATAAGTGAGCTTATCACCCGTCTGCTGGACTATTCCATAACCCGTCATGCGTGACCCTGGGTCGATCCCGATAATAATTGCCATAGTATTCCGTCTTGCTTACATTTTGTTTTATGGCTTAAAAATCAGCCGTAAGTTTGATAGTATAGCAACCAATCCCCATATACATCATATGTTAGCCATTTTAATTTGCATGGCGCTCAATTTATTGGTTTTTATTTTATAGGACGACACTTTATGGGTCAGATAGTTGGTATAGCCATCGTTTGGTTTATTATCGAGATGCTACTGTGGTATTTGCTTGCTCAATTCATGAGCGGCTGGTGGGTATTCATGTGGTTTATTGTCGCAGCAGTGATCGGTATTTCTCTTGTGCGTAAAGGTATGGCTTCTTTGAATCCAATGGCTCAGCAGATGAAAGCAGGTGGTATGATGAACCCTGCAATGCGTCCACCAGAGTCCACTATGATTAAGAGCATTGCCATGGCAGTCGCTGGTATTTTGTTACTTATTCCAGGTGTGTTGAGTGATGTGCTCGCGCTACTCGTGATCTTGCCACCAGTACAAAAGAAACTCAAAGATTTTGCCAATAACTACGTCATGAACAATCAGCAAAAAATGATGGAAATGATGGCAAAACAGATGGGTGGTCAAATGGGCGGCGGCCAAAACCCGTTTGGTGGTATGGGTGGTCAGAATCCATTCGGTGGCGCAGGCGGTATGAATAACCAAAATCCATTTGGTCAACAACAGCAAAACCCGTTTGGTGACGTGTTTAAACAACATACGACTGTTGATGGTACGGCCAAGAACATCCCTAAAGATGTGAAAAAAATTACCAAATCTGCTAATGATGAGTAATGGTGATTCGCTCACTCATTAAGCATAGAAAAAGCCCCTTTCGTCATTAACGAAAGGGGCTTTTTGGTGGTAGTAAATACATTAATTATGAAAAATATATTTACAAGCCGAATAAAACAACCGAAGTGCCGCTGTAAGATGGTGACCCATGAACCGTGAAGTTCAGGGCGGATGCGTCATCATCTCTGCAGGTTTCCTGATACACTGCAAGCAGTGCAGGCATACACAATGAGACGATAGGTACCACATCCTGGTAAAGCATTATCGGCTCAGGGAATAAACATCTACTAGCCAACACTTCAGAATAGATTCATCTTAACCAATGAGATGAATGATTGCAAGTATGATTTACAGATTGATACGCAGTATTCTTACCTAATATCTGTGGTGGGTTTTAGGCTTTTGATAACGATACAAACTCCATCATTTTTTAGTGAAAAATTGTCAGTTTTTCAGCTATTTTAAGATATGTGTTAATATAGATGGCTTTCCATACCCTAACACAGCATTAAAGGCGTTCATTCACTCGAGGAGCGGTAATATATGACCAGTACCCAGCAAGCATCAGAATCTATTGACGACAATCAGGCGCAGCAGCTCAGCAGTAAACAAGAAGACGGCGCACAGAATAAAAAAAAGCCGCATATCTTAATGATATTAGACGGCTTCGGTCATCGTGAAGAAGGTGAAGATAACGCCATTGCTGCGGCAAATATGCCAAATCTAGACAGAATTTACCAAAAATACCCTCATGGGCTGATTTCTGCTTCAGGAGAAGATGTGGGTCTGCCAGATGGTCAGTTTGGTAACTCGGAAGTTGGCCACATGAATTTGGGTGCTGGCCGTGTTCTTTATCAAGACTCGACTCGCATCTCAAGTGAACTTGCTAATCGCGAATTCTACAAAAACGAAGCATTGGTTGATGCAGTAAAAGCGGCTAATGAGCTTGGCGGTAATGTACATATTATGGGTCTGCTCTCTGATGGCGGTGTTCACTCACATCAAGACCATATCGAGGGCATGTGTCATTCAGCATTAGTTCATGGTGCCAAAAACGTCTTTATCCATTGCTTCTTAGACGGCCGTGATACTCCGCCTAAATCCGCTGATAAATACATCAATCGTCTACGTGATTACATTGATAAGCTTAATGCTCATTATGAAGGCGGGCGCGTACAGATTGCTAGCATCATCGGTCGCTACTATGCAATGGATCGAGACAACCGCTGGGACCGCGTACAAAAAGCTTATGAGCTGATCACTGAAGGTAAGGCAGATCGCTTGTCGACACGTGCGGATGGTGCTGTCCAAGCGGCTTACAAGGCACGTGAGACTGACGAATTTATCAGTCCGACGACTGTTATTGGGCGTGATGAAGTACCTTATACCGTCGAAGACAATGATGCGCTGATCTTTATGAACTTTCGTGCTGATCGTGCTCGTGAGCTTGCTCAAGCCTTTGTACTGCCGGATCATGAGTTTTCGGGGTTTGCTCGTCAAAAGCAGCCAAAACTTGCCGCATTTGTGATGTTGACCAAATACTCAGACGTTTTGGCGGACAACGCAAAAACCAGTATTGCTTACTATCCAACGTCTTTGGCCAATACCTTGGGAGAATATCTGCAGGATCAAGGCAAAACCCAGCTACGTATCGCGGAAACTGAGAAATATGCGCATGTGACGTTTTTCTTTAGCGGTGGCCGTGAAGAAGAGTATGAAGGTGAGACGCGTATTTTGGTACCCTCTCCAGATGTCGCGACTTATGACTTGAAGCCTGAGATGAGCGCACCCGAAGTCACGGATAAGTTAGTAGAAGCGATTGAATCTGGCAAATATGATGTGCTAGTAGTCAATTATGCCAATGGTGATATGGTGGGCCATACAGGTGTCTTTGACGCTGCGGTAAAAGCCGTAGAAGCCTTGGATGTCTGTGTGGGCCGTGTCGAGTCGGCAGTAAAAGCTGCTGGCGGTGATATGCTTATTACGGCTGACCACGGTAACTGTGAGCAAATGCAAGACTACGAAAGTGGTCAAGTACATACTCAGCATACGACAGAGCATGTACCGCTGATTTATGTGGGCGCACAAAAACTACAGGTACGTCGTGGCGGTAAGCTCAGTGATGTGGCACCGACTATTTTGGCACTAATGAATGTTGATGCACCCACTGAAATGACTGGTGAGAGTTTATTGGTTCCAGCATCGTAAGCCAGTTGTCTCAAATTATCCGTACATCGGATAATCTGTAAAGACATGGCTTATTAGATAAATGATATAAACGAGAAAAGGGAAGGGTAGCTATTACCTTTCCCTTTTTTATGATGTATTTTGCTTGATGATTTGCAAAACTGCCCTAGTTTGAGAGAGGCCTTTGGTGTTAACTTATACGGTAATACATAACAATAACTTTATACATTCTATTATTTAAATGAGTTTTTTATGCATCCTATCTCTTTTGTGCGCTCATCTTTGTCTAAACAATTAGACCAACGAGTGATGAAGTCGTCGCTAGCGACGATTGTGTCTAAATCTGCATTTTTTAAACCTACATACTTTAAGCCCACTCTAGCAATAGGTTTACTTGGATTATGTGTGGTCAGTATGGACGCGCAAGCAGCAGTGACCTCAGCCGATGATGCTAGTCCGACATCAAGCCTACAGCTTATCAGTTTGAATGCCGATGATGTAGTGGCTGAAGATGACACTGAGATGTTGAATGCTGCAGACGAATCAGATGACTCAATAGATAGTATTCCAGATGAGAGTGCGTTAATAGACGATGATGACAATATCGATACCAGTATTCCATCAGAGGTTGCGCAAGTATCATTGAATGCAATTTCTCCTGAGACATTAAAGACCTTTGTTGCTGTTGTTGACTTGGTGCGCCGTCAGTATGTTGATGCGGTCAATGATGAGGAGTTATTTAATAATGCAATGAGCGGTATGCTAACTAAGCTTGATAGCCATGCCGAGTTTTTGAATGCTGAAGCCTATGAAAACCTACGCGCTTTTACCGAAGGGGATGTAGGTGATATCGGTATCCAAGTGACTTATCAGCCAGAGGTGGGCTATTGGGTCATCACAGAAGTTATCGATGATTCGCCTGCAGATAAAAAAGGCATCGCGGTAGGCGATTATTTACACCAAGTTGGTGAGTTCAAACTTGACGAAAATCGTCAAAGTAATGACGTTGAGCAGCTATTAACAGGGATTGCTGGTACCCAAGTAGATATCGTCACTTCTAAAGCGGGTCGCCGCAAGCACACGACGACATTACAGCGGAATAATAGTCACCCTCAAATTGTTGAGACAAAACTCGTCGATGGCATTGCGATTGTTAAACTACCTGCGTTCCAGAACAATAGCCGTGAAAAGCTGTTGGAAGGTTTGATTAATTTAGATGCGCCGATCTCAGGCATTCTACTAGATATGCGTGACAATCCGGGCGGTGTTCTTACATCAGCAGTGAGTGTTGCCAGTTTATTTATGAATGATACCGATGTGGTACAAGTACAAGCACGTCAAGACAAATCGCGCGTACTAACGACCCAAGGGGATGCAATACTCAAGCCTCTGCCTATGGTTGTTTTACAAAATCGCTACTCGGCATCTGCGGCAGAGGTTTTGGCCAGTAGTTTACAGGCACAAAAACGCGCTACTATCATCGGTGAAGTGAGCTATGGTAAAGGCTCAGTACAGTCAGTCATACCACTCAATGACGAGCAAGCAGTCAAGTTGACAGTAGCGAACTATATGACAGCATCAGGCAGACAGATCGATGGCATCGGTGTTGAGCCTGACATTACTTTGTCAGGAAATGAGAGCTCATGGGAGCAGCAGGCGCTGGATTTACTAAAACCCCGCGCGCTCGATTCCGGCATCCGCTTCATTCGAAAGGCGACTGCAAATTAGTATATTGTTGATAGACTAAGACTTAACAATATACCGTCAGACAGCCATTGAATCTCTGAAATAAACATTCAATGGCTCGATAGAAGACTTATTCAGATTGGTCTTCTGCAATTTCTAATTTTTTCATACGATAACGTAATGAGCGAAAAGTCGTTCCAAGCAGTTCTGCTGCTTGGGTTTTATTCCAGCCAGTTTGTTTGAGGGCTGTGATGATTAATTGCTTTTCTTGTTCTTGTAGATAATGTTCCAGCCCTTGGGCTGGCAGTTGACCATCAAGCGGTTCTTGCAGGCTTGTAGTCTCATTCTCTTTTGGTTGCATAGAACGATTGAACGGTGCTTCCTCATTCGTAACACTTGAGCTGGTTGATGGTTCTGTATTATTAGGCACTGAGCGCTGTATCATTGAAGGGTAATGTTGGGTATTAGTACGATAAGGGTGCAAATTAGTTGTTTCTTGCTTGTGCTTTACAGCCGTTATCTCACGGTCAGATTGAAGCGCCTGTGCACGGCTTTCTGTGGCTGTAGACATTGTTTGGGTGCTTGGTTGAGATTGGTTTTGCTCATTTGCGTAATGGCCAGATTGTTGCGCATTGCTGTGAGCTTGCGTATCTTCAAGGTCGTGATTAACATCAGGTAGGCCTAAATGACTGATCTCAATGTCCGAAGTTTCCGCCAACGTCACTGCACGCTCAAGTAGATTACGTAGTTCCCGAACGTTACCTGCAAAGTCATGACGCTGCAAACGCTCGCTGGCTTCACGCGTTAGAGATGGGGCTGTCTCTAACTGCCACTCAGCAGAAATCATGGCTAAAAAGTGCTCTGCTAATACAGGGATGTCATCACGTCGATCATTCAATGTCGGCAGCTTAAGCTCAATCACATTGATACGATAATACAAGTCTTGTCGAAACGCGCCATCCTGCACCAAGCGGCTCAAATCTTTATGAGTGGCAGATAAAATGCGGATATCTACCGGTACTTCTTTTGTGTCACCAATGGCCCTCACGGTCTTTTCTTGGATGGCACGCAATAGCTTCACCTGCATCGCTAATGGTAAGTCTGCCACCTCATCTAAAAATAAAGTACCGCCATTGGCTTGCTGAAACAATCCCTGCTTGTCGGCCACAGCCCCTGTAAAACTGCCTTTTTTATGACCAAAAAACTCTGACTCCATTAGCTCAGAAGGTATTGCACCGCAGTTCACTGGTACAAAGCTGCCATCTCGTCGTGGACTTAAATCATGAATCAGTCTAGCGACGACCTCTTTACCTGTACCAGACGCACCAGATAAAAAAACAGGCGCTTGTGAGCGTGCCAATTTTAAGATGGTGCTTTTAAGAGGGTGCATGACCGCAGAATTACCGATTAGCCTAGCGTCCAGCATTTTTTGCTCAGGTGAGGATTCAGGTGTGGCTTTTGCCTCATTGTCTTGATGAACAACCTTTAAAGCGTTTTCTACCAATTGACGTAATCTTGGTAGCTCAAGTGGTTTATTGACAAAATCAAAAGCACCAAGCTTCAGTGCTTCAATGGCCAGATCCATACTTCCATGAGCAGTGATGACAGCTATCGGCGTATGCGAGCTGTTACTGATTTCTTTGACCAGCTCCAACCCTGAGCCATCAGGTAGTTTCAAGTCAGTGAGGCAAAAATCATAAGTATTGTCTTGCCAATATGATCTTGCTTGCGCCAAAGTATAGGCTACATCACTTTTGATGCCCATCTTAGTTAAAGTGATTTGCATCAATCGGCATAGATCCACTTCGTCATCAACGACTAGCGCGCTTGTTGTCATACATTATCTCGTCAAGTTCAATGGCTACAAAGTATTGATAGCTAGGTCTAAATAGGGGTAAACTTCTTTTAAAAAGAAATGTGTAAATCAATCAGGTATGGTGGCTATTAGCTACCAATATATAAGGTTTAAACATTTGTGATTAGGTAGTGTTTTGATTTATATCTAGGATTGATAAAGATTCTCTTCAACGGCCTGAAAGATATTTTCAGAGTCAATAGCAGGCGAAATTAAACGAAAACATGTTTTTTCATGTTCAGGAATATAGAGCAAACGTGCCTGATTGGCTTCACAAAAGGCTTGCGATAAATATAGTCCCAAGCCAGTACCAGCTTTGTCTGTTGTAAAAAAGGGATTAAACAAATGTTTTAAATCTTCAGTCTTAATACCATCGCCATCATCTAATATATCAATTATAACATCGTTGTCTGCACAGTAAATCTCGATTTCTACATAAGCATGAGGGTGGCTATAACTACTATAACGCAAGCCATTGTTGATCAAATTAATCAAAATTTGTTCTAACTGGTGAGGATCAAATGATATGGTTGGTTGGGTTTTTACATGTAGAAAAATGTCGTGCCCTTGAAAATAGTTATCCAAAAATGCTGGCATCCAATCAGCCAAAACAATGGCTTGCTGAGAGGCCGCTTGCTGGCGAGACAGTTTTAAAATATCTTCAATAATACGGTTGACGCGTTTGGTTTGCGAAAATATCATTTCATAGAGCTCATGATTGCCAGTCGTATCGATATTTGATGCATTGTCGTTTGCCTCAATTTCGGTCAAGTCTTCCATCAGTAGTTGGCTGGCTTGTGAGATAGCGGCTAGAGGATTTCTAATTTCATGAGCAATACTGGCAGTGAGTTGCCCTAACGACGCCAGTTTTAATTGTTGGGCGCTAGCCTGCTCACGGCGTAAGTCTTCTAATAGGATTAATTTGCTATCATCTTTTAGCGGGATGATTTGTACACGTAGCTTACCAAATATCGAAGCGTTTGCCACCTCAGGCACATCGTACGTAAACGTACGCGATTGTCCTGTAGCGACTGACAAGCAAGCTTGAAGTAGCTGACAATGCTGTTTGCTAAGTTGTTTTTTAAAGTTAGATAGAATGGCATGAGGCGTATTGCCTCTCATCTCTTCTATATCAGTTGAAGTGCTAGAGGCACGCAACGATGAATCCTGTGTGATACTGAGCAGTTGGTGGGCTGCTAGATTTGCAAGGACGATATCCTGTTTATCAATGACAATCACACCATTGACCATTTGTGTAATCACTTCTTGATTGATGACATTGAGTCGTTCAACCTCTTTGGCATGAATTTGTGCAACTTTCTCAAGCTGTACCAAGCGTTGCGAGATAGACCAACTCAAACCACCTACTGCCAAAAAGCTTGCTGACATCAGCAAGGCGTCGCCTAAATTGGCCAAATTCATACTATTGGCAATGGCATAAAAAAACTGCTGATAGATAACAAAGATAATAGCCAATAAGGTGATAACTAGCGCTTGTGAACCATTCAATAGCATAAAGCTAGCGGCGACAACGACCATATAGAGCATGGTCAACTGTAAGTCAGGCTCACCTGCTGTATACAGCAATAAGCTTAATATAATAACGTCTAATACTAGCCCAAATGCTAGCTGTCGGCGCATCTGCTTTGTGACAACGTAAAACAACCCGAGCAAAATCAAGCTCAGTATCACATAAAAGCTCAGGGCTGTCTGCTGCAAAAAACTGGGGAGAGAGGTGCTATCACCATCGCGTGCAGATATATATATCATCAGCATAGAAAATATACTGATGACAAAACGATAACTACTATAAATAATGCCTAGTCTGCGCAATTGCGGCAAAGAAAGCGTATCATCGTGGTGTACATAACGACTGATGGCAGAAATGATGGTGGTAGCAGGTTTCATAAATTGACCGTGATGACAAATAAGATACTAAGCAACTTATGGTTGAATCAAACCATGGCGAATGGCCAAATGCGTTAATTTTACATCACTATCAACCCCGACTTTTTCATAAATACGGTAGCGATAAGTGTTTATAGTTTTGACGCTGACAAATAACTGATCAGCAATTTGCTGCGGGCTTTGGCAATTGACCACCATCATAGCCACTTGCTTTTCTCTATCACTCAACAAATCAAAAGGCGAGCTGGCATTGTCAGACAATAAGACGTCCGCCAATTGTTCAGCAACGTCTTGGCTAAAATAACGACCACCTTGATAGATTTTTTTGACCGCGCGTATCATCTCATCAAGTGGCGTACCTTTTGTGATATAACCATTCACACCAGCTTTGATGAGCATTGAGGGGTAGGGCTGTGCAGACATACTACTAACCGCTAAAATCTTGATTCCCATATCGAGCTGAATCAAGCGTTTGGTGGCTTCAAGACCACCAATATTAGGCATGTTGACGTCTAGCAATACCACGTCAGGACGTAACTGCTTGGCCTGCTTAATTGCCATATCACCGCTATCTGCTTCGCCTACTACTTCGATATCGGGGCTGTCTGACAACATACGGCTAATACCCATCCGTACTAAATCATGATCATCGACCACCAACACTTTAATCATAACCATACTCTTTATCGTTTGTCAGAATGAATGTTTTTATAAAAGTTAAATAACAGAAAAAACAAAGTTAACATAAGCCGTTTTTTGATTTTAAATACATAGGATACGGCTAATATGCTGTATCAATATCTTCATTTAATATAATAAAGTACAAAGAATCATAACATTCTAAGTTAAGTTATATTGCTGTATTGTTAATCAGTGTTTCCAAAATATAAATCAGTTGTATCAAAGTTTGAATGAAGCTAAAAAAAACCATTAAATCAGTTTGATAGATTAAACTTAAATGTAAACCATGATACACTAAAAATACAAAAGCTCTATGTGAGTACTTACAAACACATCTATAAACGCTACGTACGTTCTTGGCGTCAGACAGTATGTAACTGGCGTGATAGCGACAGCAGGAGGCATAATGAAGCAACTACCATTAACCAAACAGCAATTGATCGCTGCTATGATTTCATTGAGTTTGGGCAGTGTTGCACAAGCCGCACTTACGATTAATGGTAGCACTGAGACAACTTCTAGTGCACGCCTGAGTTGGGGCGGTGCTGATAGTTTGTCTGAAGCGCGTAACATCATGTACAAGTCTAATGGCTCTGCTATCAAAAAAGTCGACAACGGCTATGGTACGACCAATATCACGAACAGCAACAGTTTTGCTAGCAGTAACAATACCGCTCGATACAATACGACTTATCGCGGCGCGTTTGGTAGCAGTGACATGATCCCAATCAGTACGGACTCGCGCAGTGTTGCGGTGATTGATGCTGAAACAGGCGAATCTATCTACGAAAAAGACGCCGATATTGCACGTCCTATGGCTAGTATTACTAAAATAATGACAGCCATGGTTGTGCTAGATGCAGGTCTCGATATGCGTGAAGAAATCACGCTTGATCCAGAAGACTTTGTCGGCCCCAAGCGCGCCAGCTCACGCCTAAAGTCAGGCGATCGTATGAACCGTGCCGAGATGCTATTGATGGCTTTGATGAAGTCTGAAAACCCAGCTGCAAAAAGCTTGGCGCGTAACTATCCGGGCGGCTACAATGCCTTTATCCGTGCGATGAACAGAAAAGCACAAGATCTAGGTATGACTACTGCGTTTTTCGGTGATCCAACAGGTCTTGATAAGCGTAACGTCGCCTCATCAAATGATTTGGTAAAAATGGTTCGTGCTGCTGGCAACTACGATGTGATTCGTCGCTTCTCTACTACCAAGAGCTATGACTTCTTTGTTTCAAACTACTCAAGTGGCAATCGCACTTATAAAGCCAACAACACTAGTAGCTTGGTTCGTGCAGGTGATTACCCAATCGGTATCTCAAAAACAGGTTTTATTAACGAAGCTGGGCGCTGTGTTGTGATGGAAACGCGAGTTAACAATCGTCCTGCAATTATCGTTATACTAGGGGCAAACAGCTCAGCAACACGTTGGGGCGATGCTAAAAACATTCTAAACAGCTTGGCGACTCGCCGCACTGTATAAGTTCACAGACTCAACGTTAATAAAAAGGCTGTTATAGGATATAACGGCTTTTTTATTGCGCCAAGATTAAGGATGCATTATATGACTCAAATCACGCCTACTGTGCCAAAGCTGTATCTACTGACCAATGATGATGAGTTTGAACTTCTCTATCAGAAGTTAGAAGCAGCGCTGGCAACAGGTCTTATCGCATTACTACAAGTTCGGCGCAAACAGGTATTGGCATTGCCAGATGGCAAGTCGAGGCTCTATGAGGAAGCTTCTAAGATTGTTGATTTGGCGCGCGCTTATAACGTCGCAGTCGTGATCAATGACGATATTGAGTTGGCGTCAACCCTTGGCGTTGGGGTGCATCTTGGTCAGCAAGATGGCAATATTAATGATGCCAAACGGCAATTAGCTCCGAATCAAGTCATCGGTCGTACTTGTCATGGTGATGTAGATCTTGTTAAAGAAGCGCGAAACGATGGCGCGACTTATGCAGCAATGGGAGCAATATTTGCCTCTACCACCAAACCAAACGCAAATGTTATCTCACGTCAGAACCTAATTGAAGGTTGTCAACAAGACATACCTATATGTGTGATAGGCGGATTGACTGCAGAAAATATTTCAGAGCTGGCAGGCATACCAATTGCGCTTGTGGCGGTAGTAGGCGATATCATGGATTGGCCTGTAGAAAAAATCGCCGAGCGTTGCTGTCAATGGCAGCAGGCATTTTCTAAATGGAAAACACCTGCTGTATAAAATGCGTTCTAGATAAAATTTATTAGCTATTCAGCATGTTCCATACATAAAGTAGCGTAGGGCAGCGCTTCTAAACGTTGCTCTTCGATTGGCTCACCGCAAACCTCGCACTCGCCATAAGTACCGTTTTCGATACGACTTAAGGCATTTTCGACATAGATTAGACTCTGACGTGCCTCGCTCATTAAATTTTTGCGCATATCATTTTGACGATAGGATATAGCCTGATCTTCCCAGTGCTCATTGAGATCATCTTGTGGGTTTTGGATATGATCTTCGATTTTGTCAATGCGAGACTCGTACTCATCTTTTAATTTCAATAGATTTTGCTTGGCAGTGTCTAAGTCGATACTCATTGTGTTCTCCTAAAAAGTTATTGTTATTGTCAACGCTTCCATCATAAAGAGCCTGACTACTGAGTACCACCACGAAATGTTACTGATTATTGAATGAGTTCAAAGCCAGCAGTTACAACCGTTTCCTATCGATGTTGTAGTAAAATTACTCACTCAATATTTTCATGTTTTTAAAAATCGTAAAAGTTTGCTTGTGAGCATCTCATAGAAAACTGATAGAATACACCACCACTGATTTCTACTCACTTATCTGTTCCAGTAACTTGGTGTGATAGTTAGTATAAAGGCTCAGTAATAAAGACAGAGAAGATAGCAAGCGTGCAGCCTGATAAGCTTCATTGTTAGAGCGCATATAGTAGATGATAGTTAAAAAATTATTAGTCATATCAATCATGATAGTAATCGTAAATTAATAGATATATTGATGCATAGGAGCAGGTAATGAATTTTTTGCGTATGAGCGAGCTGAACTTAACCGATAAAGTGGTATTGATCCGAGAAGATTTAAATGTACCTATTAAAGACGGTAAAGTCACAAGTGATGCTCGCTTACAAGCAAGTCTACCTACTATTAAGATGGCACTAGAGAAGGGTGCCGCTGTTATTGTTTGTTCACATCTGGGACGCCCAACAGAAGGCAATCCTGAGTCTATTTATTCATTGGCACCAGTTGCTGATTATTTGACAGACAAATTGGGCTCGCAATTAGCGTCACCGGTGCACCTTAATAATGACTACCTGACTCAAGGCGCTGCTGTAAAATCTGGCGAAGTTGTACTACTAGAGAATGTGCGTTTTAACGATGGTGAAAAGAAAAACGATGCGACGTTAGCGAAGAAGTACGCGGATTTATGTGACATCTTTGTCATGGATGCATTTGGTACCGCGCACCGTGCGCAAGCATCAACAGAAGGCGTGACGCAAGCGATGCGTCAAGCAGATAAACCTGTTTGTGCAGGGCCCTTGTTGGCAGCTGAGCTTGATGCCTTGAGCCTGGCGCTTGAAACACCAGCTCAGCCTATGCTTGCCATCGTTGGCGGCTCAAAAGTATCTACTAAATTAGAAGTTTTACATAGCTTGGCTGAAGTCTGTACACAGATTATCGTTGGTGGCGGTATTGCCAATACTTTCTTAGCGGCGCAGGGACATAGTGTAGGCGCGTCGCTGTATGAAGCAGATTTGATCGATACTGCGCGCGATATCATGACCAAGACTGAGATATTACTGCCTGAGTATGTGGTTGTTGCTGATAAAGACGACATCGATTTTGCTGACTTTACTGGTTCATTGCAAAAGGCAGTTGCGACAATCAAATCTGTTGATGCCATTGGCGAAAATGACATGATATTGGATATCGCGCCACAAAGCGCAAAGCAACTTGCCGATGCCATTATTCGTGCAAAAACGATCTTGTGGAATGGCCCAGTGGGTGTTTTTGAAGTTGATGCTTTTGGTCAAGGGACACAGATACTGGCAACAGCCGTAAGAGATAGTGACGGTTTTTCAATTGCGGGTGGTGGTGATACCTTGGCTGCTATTGATAAATATCAAGTCGCTAATGGCGTCAGTTATATGTCAACAGGCGGCGGTGCATTTTTAGAATTTGTAGAAGGTAAAGTGCTCCCAGCAGTTGCTGCGTTACAAATTAACGCTTAACTAATTAACGTTACTTAGTATTTTAGTAACACTAGACGTACAACTAATAGTAAACATCTAAGGTAGTCTGTGAAAATAATATTTTGACTTTCATTTTGCTTGTTTATATTGGTATAGCTAAAATTTATAGTCATTGATTATTAAGCAGTAATTATTTGTTTCTACACTGAAAATTATTATTGCATGTCTCATTCGTACTCTATAAAATAGCGCGACCATGTATCTTGACATGCATTATTTACGAGAGGTTTATTATGTTAAAACGTCATTTGTTACTTGCTAGCATACTTGCTGGTACTTTTGCAGTTACTGCATGTAGCCAACAAACAGAAGAGAACACTGAAGCTGCTGTTGAATCAGCTGGCGATGATGCTGCTGCAAACGCTGATGCTGCTGCTGCCGAAACAGACGCTGCTGCTGCTGAAGCTGAAGCTGCTGCTCAGAACACTGGTGCTGAAGTTGCTGAAAGTGCAGATACTGCTGGTGCAGCTGCAACAGACGCTCTAGAGAACACTGGTGATGCTATCGCTGAAGGTACTAACACAGCAGTTGAAAATACTGCTGAAGCAGTTGCTGACGGTGCCAATGCTGTTGCTGATGGTGCTAACGATGTTGCAGTTGATGCAGAGCAACAGTACTAAGCTACGCAATAACTAAGCGATATAATGGCTGAAATTTTTGAATACTATCCACTGGTAAGTCATTCACTATAATAGCTATTGCTTTATAAGCCTCGAAATATTAAAAAAGCCTTGGTGATTGCCAAGGCTTTTTGCGTTCTATGCTATGAGTATAATAGATAAAACGGTTCAGTTGTCGTAGACACCAATAAGAGAAAGAAACTGATTAGACTGACAAATAGTCAGGCAACTGCTACGAAGACAGCACAATTTTTGCTATAATCACCGCGTGATAATCATATCTCAAATAAGTCAGACTTTGACTGATATATATACAGTCAGTATGGTTTAATAGATAGTGGAATGGTTGTTACAAAGCTGCATTTAAAATACTATTCAAAATCAATCAGAGAGCGTCTTATGGCCCTAATATCCTTACGTCAACTTCTAGATCATGCCGCTGAACACAACTACGGTGTTCCTGCCTTTAACGTCAATAACTTAGAGCAAATGCGCGCAATCATGATGGCTGCGGATGCTTGTGATTCACCTGTTATTGTTCAAGCCAGTGCGGGCGCACGTAATTATGCAGGGTCGGCATTTTTGCGTCATTTGATTATTGCTGCTATCGAAGAATGGCCGCATATTCCAGTGGTTATGCATCAAGATCACGGTATGTCACCAGCTATCTGCCAGCGCTCGATTCAGCTTGGTTTCTCATCTGTTATGATGGACGGCTCGCTCGGTGAAGATGGCAAGACGCCAATGGATTATGATTACAATGCCAGCGTCACTCGTGAAGTGGTTAAGATGGCACACGCGTGCGGTGTCTCTGTAGAAGGCGAAATCGGTTGTCTAGGTAGTCTTGAGACGGGTATGGCTGGCGAAGAAGATGGCTCTGGCGCTGAAGGCGTATTAGATCACGAGCAGCTTTTGACCAGTGCCGACGAAGCTGAGCAGTTTGTCAAAGACACCAATGTTGATGCGCTAGCGATTGCTATTGGTACGAGTCACGGTGCTTATAAGTTCACGCGTCCACCGACAGGTGATATCTTGTCAATTGAGCGTGTAAAAGAGATTCATGCTCGTATTCCTAACACCCATCTTGTCATGCATGGTTCTTCATCAGTGCCGCAAGAATGGCTAAAGGTCATTAATGAAAATGGCGGTGATATTGGCGAAACGTATGGTGTGCCCGTCGAGCAGATCGTAGAAGCGATCAAGCATGGCGTGCGTAAAGTAAATATCGATACTGATTTGCGTCTAGCCTCAACAGGCGCTATTCGTGAGTTCTTGGCAAATAATCCAAGCGAGTTTGATCCACGTAAATACTTCAAAGCGTCTATGGTCGCGATGTCAGATATCTGCACCAATCGTTTTGAAGCGTTTGGTTCTGCTGGTCAAGCTCATAAAATCCGTCCAATTAGCCTCGAAGGCATGGTCGATTTTTATCAGTAAGGCTAGGCGTATATAAGCAATAGACTATGCTAGTGAAAGATGGTCTTGCATAATAAATGGCAGCGGATTTAACTTTATAATAACCAACAGAGGTGAGTGATGATTGGGTTGATTACCGGACAGGTACAATACTTAATGGCGCCAACGGCCTGTATCATGACAACCTCTGGTGTGGGTTATGATATCGAGCTGCCATTGCCGTCATTCTGTCAATTGCATCTCAACGAGCAGGCGAGTATTTGGACACATTTTCATGTACGTGAAGATGCGCAACTGCTCTATGGTTTTATTGACCGTAAAGAGCGCGATGTCTTTCGCCAATTGATTAAGATCAATGGCGTTGGGGCAAAAATGGCATTGGCGATGCTGTCTGCAATGTCAGCGGCTGAGTTAAAAATGCATGTTGAGCAAGAGTCGGAAACGGCATTAACTCGCATCCCCGGTATTGGTAAGAAGACGGCTCAACGTTTACTTATCGAACTCAAAGATAAGCTAAAAAATATCGAAGTGGATAACGGTTCGTTTGAGCTCATGCCTCAGCAAACCGCCGTTTCTCACGAAGGCAGTATTATTGCTGAGGTAGAAGGGGCGCTGATTAGCTTGGGCTACAAGGAAAAAGAGGCTCAGCTAGCCATAAAGGCAGCTAAAAGTAAGGGTGACACCTTTGCGGACACTCAGGGGTTGTTAAAAGCCACATTACAGCAGTTGTCTGGTTTCTAAGCTCACGTTTCAAAGTTATCTATCGATAACAACAAAATAGTATATTTAACAGATAAGCGACATTGAGTGTCGCTTATTTTTGTTTTGGCGCCTATTTAATGAGGTTTTGCATGACTTATGCGTAGCGTTTGTTTATGCTATTTATTACCTAATTTTTTAATATAATGATAAATTCTATGATGCAAGATCGCTTAATCAATCCGCTAGAAGGCGCGAACGACGCTCCTGACGCTAATATCCGACCAACATTATTGGCTGAGTATATTGGTCAGCCAGTGGTGCGTGAGCAAATGGAGGTGTTCATCGGTGCGGCTCGTGGCCGTGATGAGGCCTTAGATCACACGCTGATATTTGGTCCCCCAGGACTGGGTAAAACGACCCTTGCCAATATTATTGCTCGGGAGATGGGTGGTAATCTGCGCTCTACTTCAGGGCCTGTGCTTGAACGTCCAGGGGATTTGGCCGCTATGCTGACCAATCTAGAAGCGGGTGACGTGTTATTTATTGATGAGATTCACCGTTTGAGCTCGGTTATTGAAGAGATACTCTATCCAGCGATGGAAGATTTTCAGCTGGATATTATGATTGGTGAAGGGCCTGCCGCACGTTCTATTAAACTTGATCTACCTCCTTTCACATTGGTGGCAGCAACTACCAGAGCAGGGCTATTGACCTCACCGTTGCGTGATCGTTTTGGTATCGTACAGCGTTTAGAGTTCTATAATATTGCTGATCTCACAACGATTGTGAGCCGGGCAGCACGTCTGATGCGGGTACCTATGAGTGAAGATGGTGCGATTGAGATTGCTCGCCGTGCCCGCGGTACACCAAGGATTGCTAACCGCCTGCTACGCCGTGTGCGCGATTATGCTGAGGTAAAAGGCGATGGCAGCATCAATGGTGCGATTGCAGGTAGTGCGCTAGATATGTTGGCAGTGGACAGACGAGGACTCGATCATCTAGACAGACGCTATATAGAGATATTACACGAGCGCTTTGATGGTGGTCCTGCTGGGGTAGAAGCCGTGGCAGCGGCAATGGCAGAGGATAGAGGTACGTTAGAGGACGTGATTGAGCCTTACCTCATTCAACAAGGATATGTCCTTCGTACCGCTCGTGGACGGGTGCTGACACAGATGGCAATTGATCAAATGCTATAAAGATAAATATTAAAAAGTCGCCTACCTCCAATCAAAAGTAGGCGATTTTTTTTTGGCTATAGATTTAATAAGGCGATTAGGAAGGAGATAAAGCCTCAGGCCATATTTTTCCTGGGTTTAGAATATTTTTGGGATCGAGGGCTGACTTGACAGCTTGCATAAGTATTAGCGCATTTCCATGCTCTTGCTGCATATACTTCTGTTTCCCTTGCCCAATACCATGTTCGCCCGTACAGGTGCCATCCATCTCGATAGCTCGCGTAGCGAGACGACTGATAATCCCCTCAGCGGTGGCGACTTCTTCAGGATTTTTGGTATCGACCAGCAACAGAACATGAAAATTTCCATCACCAACGTGACCGACAATCGGTCCAATCATCCCCGATGCTTCGATATCTTTTGCAGTCTCACTGACGCATTCAGCCAGTCGTGAGATAGGCACGCAGGCATCAGTCGATAACGCGCTGGCTTCAGGCCTTAAGGCGGAACTGGCATGATACGCATTGTGCCTCGCTTGCCAAAGGCGCTTGCGCTCAGCCTCATTGGTATCCCAAGCAAAATCATGCCCACCAAATTCTTCGATGATATCGCTAAAGAGTTGCGCTTGCTCAGCAACGCCTGCTTCTGTACCGTGAAACTCCACAAATAGGGTAGGCGTCTCGGTGAGATTCAGATTGGCATATTGGTTACAAGCTTTGATTTGCATCGCGTCAAGTAGTTCAATACGAGCAATAGGTAAGCACATCTGAATAGTCAGCATCACTGCCTGACAAGCATCTTCAATGGTCGAAAAATGACAAATGCCACTACCTATACATTCGCTAATGCCAAACAGTTTCAGCGTGATTTCAGTGACAATTCCCAGTGTCCCTTCTGAACCGATCATCAGTCGTGTTAGATCATAGCCTGCGGCAGATTTTTTGGCTCGCGTGCCTGTTCGTACGATATCGCCACTTGCGGTCACTACTTCTAGTGCGAGTACCACATCTTTCATAGTGCCATAGCGCACCGCATTAGTACCTGAGGCGCGAGTGGCGACCATGCCACCGATACTGGCATTAGCGCCGGGGTCTATCGGAAAAAACAGCCCTGTATCGCGCAGATAATGGTTCAGTTGCTCACGCGTCACGCCAGGCTGCACGGTAACGGTCAAATCTTCATTATGAACCTGCAAAATGGCATCCATTGCGTGCATGTCTATGCATAACCCGCCATAAGGTGCATTGAGTTGGCCTTCCAAAGACGAACCAATGCCAAATGCGATTACTGGCATCTCATACTGATTGCAAATTTTGACCGCCGCTGCTACTTCCTGTTTATCCTGTACCGTTAATACTGCATCTGGTGGCTGATTGGTGAGCCACGTCATCGTATGGCCATGTTGCTCACGCACTGTTGAATTCACACTTAATTGTTTGCCAAAACGTTCCTGCAAAGCTGTAATGGCCAAGCTATGGTCTGGCTTGATAGTGTTATCAGTCTGTGACAATGGTAGTGATGACATGATGAATCCTATAGATAATGCGACTATTTGGCATTAAGTTAGCATATTCAATATCCATTTGATATACTTTAATGACAGGCATTTGTTCTATATTAATTAAGCTAGAATACGCCACACAACGGCTAAAACAGCTAACAAATAAAACAATGGCGCAAACCAGCCCACTTGAGTAGCGATAGCAATAAAAATAGCAAATCCTGCTAATGCCAACCAGTCGCGGCGACGGTCGTTGAGCATATCGGCGCGTATTTGTTGTATTTCACGCAGTTGGCTGTCCTGCCGTGATCCTTGTGAGGCAAGGCTTTGTAGCCCTTGATCCAGCAACTTTGGGATATCAGTGGTAGACAGTAGCATTTCAGGCAATTGTTGACGTAGTTGCTGCAGATTACGCATCGGGTCTAACTGTTCTTTAATCCAGCTACTCAAGATTGGTTTGGCAAGTGACCAGATATCAAGATCAGGATATAGGTCACGACCGAGACCTTCTACATGTACCAAGGTTTTGAGCAATAGCATCAGCTGCGGCGGGATACTCATATGATGGCGACGAGCAATGTCTAAAATCTGCATCAGCACACCAGCAAAATCGATATCGTTGATTGATTTTTGTAGCATGGGGCCTACGGTACGCTTCATATCACGCATCAGCGCATGTTTATCAGCATTTGGTGGTATCCAACCTGCACGGCTAACGATATCAACGACCGCGGTAAAGTTGTTATTCATGACTGCTAGTAGCATACGTGCCACGATAAGCTGATCGTCTTTTGACAGGGTACCCATGATGGCGCAATCAAGCCCGATATAGCGTGGCTGATGACCCAAATCAACCGCTGCCATATCTGCATGCAATGTTTTGACAGGCGGTGTTTCTACGAAGACATTACCTGGATGCATATCGGCATGAAAAAAGTTATCACGGAAGACTTGGGTAAAAAATATTGTTAAGCCTTTCTCTGCAAGCGCGGCACGGTCATAACCCAGCTGATCAAATACCTCAATTTGTGAGATTGGAACCCCTTGGATACGCTCCATAACTATCACATTTTTGGTAGCATCATACACTTCGGGTACATACATCAGTGCTGAACCCAAAAAGTTGTTGCGCATCTGGATAGTGTTGTCCGCCTCAAGGGTCAAATCCAGCTCATTGAGCATTACTTGTCGATAGTCTTCAACAATATCGATGATATGCACAGCACGCGCCGCTTCGATACGAGCTGATGCCCAACTTGCCAGTTCTCGCAATAATTCAAAATCAGAGACAATCACAGTACGAATATCAGGACGCACGACTTTAACCACCACTTCACGCCCATCATGCAGAGCTGCAGTATGGACTTGGGCGATAGAGGCTGCTGCCAATGGTTTGATATCGAAACGAGCAAACAATGTATCGATGGACTGACCGAGGCCATGTTTTGGATGCTCAATTTGAGCGACAGCAATATCAGCATCGAAAGGTTTAACTTTATCCTGTAGCTGTACTAATTGAGCGATGATCTCAGGCGGTACCAAGTCGCGACGCGTTGAGAGTAGCTGGCCTAATTTGAGAAACAACGTACCCATATCTTCAAGAGCGTACTTGATCCCATTTGGCTGATGCTTTTTACCCCATGCTGCTGGATGCGTACGAATTAATCGTGCTAAAGGTTGCAGCTGTGGCGCTTCTTCGACAGATAAATGGGTATCAAGGCGATAAGTTGCGGCGATACGCCAAAGCTCAAGTAGACGGGCGCGGTGAGATAGTAGCATGGGATTGGGTACTCTGGACAAAAACGAAAATAGGGTAGGCGCTATGCGTCATTATAGACAATGCTATAAATAATAGCGTGTGCTCATCATTGATAAGATGAGCTATTAATAAAACAAACTACTGATGAAAAGAATTGTTGAGAAAACGTGCTTGCTCTTCTTTGATAGCCGCAAGCTTGGCCTCTTCACGTTCGACATCAGCACGCAACTTTAGAATCTGCTGTTTGAGATCGTTGACTTCAGCGACCTCGACAGGGTCAGGCGCGCTATTGCCTGCCACATCATTGGCCCAATCGCTGACATCGTCAAATGCGCGTTTGGCACTATGACGCCAGCTGCCTTTGAGCTGAGAGATAAGAAGATGTAATTGGCTGGCCATTGGTTTGCCGATTAATGGCTCAAGCTGCCCAGCCAAATCAGGATCAAAGCCAGCCACCAACTGTTTGAGCTGCATCAGTACTTTGTAATCGCCAGCGATTGGTAAGTTACCCTCCGCGCCGCGCATCAGGTTGAGTAGCTGCGCTGGATTATCGACCGTGATGGTACAGTCCGGACGGCTATGACCCAAACGGGCACGCTCCATACTGGCTTTTTGGCGCTCATTCATCTGACCACTTGGCTCAAATACACTGTCTGTCGTGACTGGCTCAAAACGTAAACGTTCATGAGTGAACAATACGTCCAAATGAATGTCAGGCATGCCCATATTGAGACGCAATACTTTACCAGCAAGCGGCGCTAACCCTGCCTTGGTAATCTCGTCACTCGCAATAGCAATGTTAATCAGCTTCTCGGCACCAGCCAATAGTAAAACAGTCAGCATAAGGCTCTCGCATCATTAATTGAGCGCCTTTGAGTCAGCGCGTCGTATGTTGAGTTCAATATAGTATTGTTAATTGTATTTTATACTTTAAAACCACGATGTACAGCGACAATGCCAGCAGTCAGGTTATGATAATCACAATTCTCAAATCCTGCTTGTTGCATCATCTGTTTCAGCGTTTGCTGATCAGGATGCATACGGATTGATTCCGCCAAGTATTGATAGCTTTCAGAATCATTAGCAATCAGTTTGCCCATCATTGGCAGCGCTGTGAATGAATACAAGTCATATGCTTTAGATAATGGCTCAAATACGGGCTTTGAGAATTCTAAAATCAATAAGCGACCACCTGGCTTTAGGACACGGTACATCGCACGCAGTGCTGCATCTTTGTCGGTGACATTACGTAAACCAAAGCTGATGGTGACTAGATCAAAGCTGTTGTCATCAAATGGTGCCAAGGTTTCAGCATTTGCCAATACAAAATCAACGTTATTGCAGCCGGCATTGATTAATCGCTCGCGGCCCACTTCTAGCATGGCGGCATTGATATCAGATAATACAACATGGCCATTTCTACCGACTTCACGGCTGAATACTTTGGCTAAATCACCTGTACCGCCCGCGATATCGAGTACATGCTGACCAGCACGAACGCCTGATAGGCTAATGGCGTAACGCTTCCATAGACGATGAATACCAAATGACATGAGATCATTCATGATGTCGTATTTTTTGGCGACAGAGGTGAATACATCAGCCACACGTGCTTGTTTTTCGGCCTTATTGACTGTCTTATAACCAAAGTGGGTTTGCTCGTTACCATCAGTTTCAGGCGTATGTGGGTTATTGATATCATCACGCTGATTGAAAAGCGCTTGCCTTTCTGTGCGTACTGAAGTATCTGTGCTGGTTAGTTTTTCGGTATTTGGCATAGTCGTTTGTTGGCCTTGTGGCGTTCCAGTTGGTAGGTCTTGGACTTTAGTAAAGTCATTATTGCTGTTATCTCTAGTAGATGCAGCTGTCTGCGCGCGTAATATTTGCGCGCTGATCTTTTGGTTATGATCGATACTGTCTTTTACCAATTTGTCTTGCAAATGAGCGTTGTTATTACTTGATGTGTCGGTCATTACATTATCCTAAGGTTTGTTTTTATTAGGCTATGTACAGCCTGAGATATGCCAAGAATTAATTAGCTATTTAGCGTATTTATTCTATGATACACCAAACCCTACTGGCTTACTGCCATTATGTACTTCATCAACAATTAGCAGTTCACGTTCACAAAACGGTTCAATAAAACTGCTTACACTACTTAAAGGTTTCATAGCTTTGAAGCCTGCGTCGATGAAATCATAAAGTGGCTGGTAATTGCTGCGATAAGCAGCACCCTTTGCCAAAGCAAAAGCCTTTTTGAGCATAAAGGTATTTAAGTGTTTGTCAGTTCGGTAACAAACGTCTTTTAGGTTGGCAATCTGTACTCGGCGTTCAGCTTCTTCATCAACTGCACGGTAGGCAGCTAGCATATTGTCTGCGTTCACTGGTAAGTTTCGATCGAGTAGCCACTCAGCCAAATGTAGATCGAGCTCAATGGCCAAAATTGCTGCTTGAATACCCATACTACCAGCTTCTAATGCAGACTCTTTGGCAAGACGTTCTAGTTTTTTGGCTTTTGGCAGGATACGGGCCAGTTGTTTTGCTAGTATCTCGAACTCATCACCACCATATAACTTCGTTAAAAAATAATCTGCCATTAGCTGGTTTTTGGGTTGTTCAAACAGTGCACGATGGGTGTGACGGATACGTACTTGTTGCCATGTTTGTACTTCGTTGAGCTTGGCTCTCAATACGTCATTTTCATGGTGAGGCAGAGCCCAAAAATGTGTCAAATGCTGTTGCAAGTCGGCTAAAGCGGTCATGGCAGTAAATCCTATAATAAAAATAGATAATATTGAAAATTTGAGGCAGCGTTATTGTGGTTATTTAACCGCACAAGCTTTTGAATGGCTATTTTAGCAAGTATTAAAAATTGTGTTCACCATAAAAGAAAATAAATGAGAATACAAATGCCAAACTGTTACATAGCAATATTATTTACTCGATTGGCGCAATGCTATGATGAAATAGCGTCAAGACTTCTGATGAAATCACTCTAGTATAAAATGCGATGTCAAAAAGAGTCTGCCAAGCCAGAGTATCTAATATCGTTCAATGGCAAAGCAGTGTAATAACAATATCATTCAATAACAATAAAAGTGAGTCCAATCATGTCCCAGAAAAATGATACTACTGAACCAGAGGCACCACAAGCGGTCAGTTCGCAGTTTAGTGAGCAAGTCGTCGAGGAGCGCCTAACGCCCAATCCTTTGAGTCAGTTTTCTATGGACAAGGATGCACTTAGGCTCGCCTTGGTTACGGCGCAGTACGCACTGAGAGCTACTCGGCAACAGACACCGCCAACGCTTAATAAACCAACAGGGCTGCTGGTACTCGTCAATGGGATGGAGCAGGCAGGCAAGGGTACTGCCGTTAAGCAATTGAGGCAATGGGTCGATCCAAGATTACTTAAAGTTGAGGCGACCGTTGGTCATGCGCCGCTAAGCTATCAGCCTATTTGGCAAGTTCATACTGGCGCGATGCCGCGCCATGGCGATGTGATGGTTTATTTTGGTAATTGGTATGCTGACTTGTTATACAACGTCATGCGCATAGCAACATCGAATACTGAAAATAAAAAGAAGCAATCGAAACATCGAAAGCATATCGATACAAATACGCTGCCTATTGCGAAATGGCAAGCTTATTTACAGCAGCAGTTAGCTGAGCTCAAAGCATTTGAGCAGGATCTTATAGCCAATCACACTAGGCTACTGAAATGCTGGTTCCATGTGGATATAGAAACGCTGCATAGCCGCCTACAAGATAGTGAGGCTGATCCACAGTTTTTATATCAAATTAACTGGAACAGCAAAAAAGTGATCGAAAAATTTAATGAGGTTGCAGCCACTCTTTTACGGCAACAAGATGACTGGATCATCATCGATGGTGATGATAAATCGGCAGCGGCAGATAATTTTTGTCATGAAGTCCTACATGCGATGCAAATGGCGCTCGTTAGTAGTCGTACCAGTACAACCGAATCTACAGAAAAAAAACCACCGTCCAAGACAAAAAAATCCAAACTAAAAGTTGAACAGGCGCCGTTCGAACCGGTAAAGATACCGAAAAGCTTGACCAATATTGATGATTCAAAGATCAGTAAGTCTGAATATAATGATGCTTTGACAAAGAAACAAACACATCTCGCTGAATTACTACGGGCGCGTCAAGGTCGTCATGTTGTCTTTGCCTTTGAAGGCATGGATGCGGCTGGGAAAGGAGGCGCAATTAAAAGGCTAGTTGCCGCACTCGATCCACGTGAATATCAAATTTACAATATCGGCGCACCGATGTTATACGAGAATCAGCACCCTTATTTGTGGCGCTTTTGGACGAAATTACCTAATGAGCAAACAAACCATGTTAGCCGTATCGCTATCTTCGATCGCACTTGGTATGGGCGCGTGCTGGTTGAACGTATTGAAGGGTTTACTACCGATGAGGAGTGGCAGCGTGCCTATGATGAAATCAATCGTTTTGAATCGGACTTAGTGGAGGCTGGGACACTGGTCATCAAATACTGGTTAGCTATTGATAAAAAAGAGCAGCTAAAACGCTTCGAAGCCCGACAAGATACACCGCACAAGCAATTCAAACTCACTGATGATGACTGGCGCAATCGTGATAAATGGTCAGATTACGTGCAATCTGCAGCAGATATGCTGGCACGCACCAATACAAAAACAGCGCCATGGTGTATTATCGCGACCAATGAGAAGCGACAAGCGCGTTTAGACGTTTTAGATCATGCTATACAGCAGCTATCGGAAGCCTCTGACAGCAAATAGCTATCAAAAAATAACTAAGATTTACAGGTTGTTTATACTTTTAAAAACCATTTTTTCCCAATTTTGCTTAGGGAAACATACGAAATTTAATCTGTCATTGATAAAGGATGAATTCTGTGGACACGCTCACAGTTACAAATCTTGCAATATCATTATGCATTATGTGATTATATTTAATATAATAGGGCCGCAATTGTCTTTACCCTGTCGTAAAATGTGCTGACAGATGCATATCTTATGATGGGTACAAATGTTTAAAAGACATTATCGCCGTATCTAAGTATTGATAAACACTTTATTGATAAAAAATGTACTGATAAAAACCGTAACATCACCAGAAAGATAAGCCGCAAGATGCTGTAATCAAATGATTGGGCAATATACTTTGCGGCTTTTTGATATGTAATGCGTTTTTACAGAGAAGCGTATCAGCACTCTGAATCAAGCATAGATAAATGATTTTAAGGTACGGCAGCAGAATCCGTTAAACATTATTGTTTAGCGTTCATTGTTTAAAAAGCACGTTGCGCATTTATCATCATGCTACTTTAGTGCGTGGTTTTAAAACTCACATGTATGGCTGCGCAATGTTACTAATCGCATATAATTTCAATCAGCTTACGCAGGACGTATCAACGTATGGGTATTAGCAACAGTTCTACAGGGCCAACCCAATCAGTCGGCTCTATGAAAGTAAATCTATTTTTTGCCATTTTATTGATTGCGATGACCATCTACTTTTTGTGGTGGGGTTTAGATTACACCATGCGTCAGCAAACGACGCTATTTATTGTAGCGACCGCGTTTGGTGTCTTTATGGCATTCAATATCGGTGGTAACGATGTCGCCAACTCCTTTGGTACTTCAGTGGGTGCAGGGACGCTGACTATCCCGCAAGCATTGGGTATCGCAGCGATATTTGAGGTGTCGGGCGCCGTACTGGCAGGTGGTGAAGTAACCGATACCATCCGAAGCGGTATTGTCGATTTAGATGGCCTCTCAGTCGATCCCAACCAGTTTATTTATGTCATGCTCTCAGCGCTGTTTGCTGCTGCGTTTTGGTTGTTATTTGCTACCAAAAAAGGTCTGCCAGTGTCGACCACTCACGCAATTATTGGCGGCGTGGTGGGTAGCTCCATCGTATTGGGTATCACGTTAGGTGGTACTGAAATGGCGTTATCAACGGTAAATTGGAGCAAGATTGGCACTATCGCTATCTCTTGGGTTCTATCACCGTTACTAGGCGGCGTTTTGTCTTATCTACTATACGGCCAAATCAAGAAAAATATCATTGAGTATAATGATAGAACAGAAGCGCATATTGGTGAGCTAAAAGCTAATAAAAAAGTATTAAAGCAAAACCATAAAGAGTTTTTGGATGGTCTAACCGAGTCAGAGCAGTTGGCTTATACGTCAGCGATGCTACGTGATCAAGAAATCTATAAAGATGATGATTGCTTGGTTGAAGATTTAGAGACGGATTATTACAAAGAACTTTATAAGCTTGAAAACGAGCGCAGCAACCTCGATACCTTAAAAGCATTGAAGCAATGGGTGCCTATTATTGCGGCTGCGGGCGGTGCAGTTATGGCCTCCTTGGTTATCTTTAAAGGTTTGAAAAACGTCAATAACGGTATGACGACGTTGCAAGGCTTTTTAATCATGGGGATGATAGCAGCGTTAGTATGGCTTGCGACTTATATTTATACTAAGAGTATCCGAGGTAAGCACAAAGAAGATCTGACCAAAGCCACCTTTATTATGTTTAGCTGGATGCAGGTCTTTACCGCGTCAGCATTTGCTTTTAGTCACGGCTCAAACGATATTGCCAATGCAGTTGGTCCTTTTGCTGCGATTATGGATGTCATTCGTACCAATAGCATTGCGACCGAAGCGGCCGTACCCCCTGCTGTTATGCTAACTTTTGGTGTGGCGCTAATCGTTGGTCTTTGGTTTATTGGTAAAGAAGTTATTCAAACTGTCGGTACCAATCTAGCTAAGATGCATCCAGCTTCTGGATTTTCAGCTGAGCTGGCTGCTGCTGCGGTCGTTATGGGCGCATCAACGATGGGTCTACCTGTATCGAGCACGCATACCTTAGTTGGGGCGGTACTGGGTATTGGTATGGTTAATAAAGACACTAATTGGGCGCTCATGAAGCCAATCGGTTTGGCATGGGTCATCACTTTGCCAGTTGCTGCTGGTCTATCGGCAATCAGCTATATTGTATTGAGCAATATTTTTTAATCTTAGGGCGATAGAGTTCTGCACTAAAGCTTATTTTAGAGCCATAAAAAACGCTTATCAGCATAATGCCGATAAGCGTTTTTTAATGCAATATGAGGATTTACTCAGTGCCAAACTGCTGGCGTTTTTTTGCAAAAAATCGGTCCAATCTATCCATCGCATTTTCTAAGTCAAGCAAGTTGGGTAAAAAGACCAAGCGGAAATGATCGGGTTTGTCCCAATTAAAGCCTGTGCCTTGTACCATCAATACGTTTTCTTCAACGAGCAAGTCCATCATAAAGTCCATATCATCGGTGATAGGGTAAACCTCTGGATCCATCTTTGGAAAACAGTAAAACGCGCCTTGAGGCATGGTACAAGAAATACCTTTAATAGCATTAAGACGCGAGACTGCCATTTCGCGCTGTTTATATAGACGACCCTTTTCAGAGGTTAGGTCTTGCATGCTCTGATGCCCACCCATCGCGGTTTGAATAGCATATTGTCCTTGCACGTTAGAGCATAGACGCATAGACGCTAGCATATCCAAGCCTTCAATAAAGTCAGCTGCGTGCTGTTTGCGGCCTGATACCATCATCCAACCTGAGCGAAATCCTGCAATACGGTGCGATTTTGACAAACCATTATACGAGAGTACCAATACTTCATCGGTCAAGGTGCTCATCGGTGTATGTACATTGTCATCATAGAGGATACGATCGTAAATCTCGTCCGCCATGATGATTAGGTTGTGCTCTTTCGCGACTTCGATAATTTGTTTTAATAACTCATCGCTATAAAGGGAGCCTGTCGGGTTATTGGGGTTAATAACCACGATACCCTTTGTTTTGCTAGTGATTTTAGATTTGATGTCCTCAATATCAGGATGCCAGTTGTCTTCTTCATTACAGCGATAGTGCACAGCGGTGCCGCCAGCGAGGTTAGCCGCTGCTGTCCAAAGCGGGTAGTCTGGCATCGGAATCAGGACTTCATCACCATCGTTCATCAATGCCTGCATGGTCATGACGATAAGCTCAGAAACCCCATTGCCCAAATACACATCACGTACGTCAACTGCCGATAACAAGCCTTTTGACTGGTAATATTGCAAAATGGCTTTGCGCGCTGAAAAAATCCCTTGCGAGTCTGAATAACCCGTTGCCTCAGATAAATTCATCGCCACGTCACGTAAGATCTCATGAGGTGCTTCTAAACCAAACGGGGCTGGATTGCCCACGTTTAGTTTTAATATACGCTTGCCCTCTGCTTCCATTTTATTGGCAGTTTGTAGTAGGGGGCCGCGAATGTCATAGCAGACGTTTTGTAATTTATCGGATTTTTTTATGGTGTTCATAGCGTGACCATTTATCGAGTGGTTGTGTGAAGTTTTATCATGATTAAAAGATATCGTACTAGGAGATAAAATCGGTTGAGCCGTAGTTGCTTTAGGGCTCGTCGAACTGAACTCGCTTTGCTTTGTAGATGATGCTGGATCATCGGTATCAGCAGCTTCATCCTTAAGATCACCACGCAATAGGTAGCCTTCGCTACAACCCAAAATACGTGCGAGTGTGGGCAGCTTTGATGATACGATACCGTTAGTGCCGCGCTCCCAGTTGGAGATAGCACCGCGACTCACTTTTGCACCAGCTGTTGTCATTGCCTGTGCTAGCTGCTCAGCAGTAAATCCTTTGTCACGGCGCAACTGTACCAGTCGCTGCGCTTGTGTGCTTTTACTATCGTCATCAGACATTGTTATTTGAGCCTTTGTTAATCAGTAACTATTCAGTGTAGAGATATATTAAACGTTTTAGTTAAATACTAATGCAAGATATTATTGCATTGATAGTTAATTTGCAAATGATTTTACAATCAGCTTTATGAGTAATTGCAAGTATATCTTGCAATTGACATTTATCTTATATTTGTATTCTCTAAATACCTTCTATAAAGCAGAAAATGCATAGGTATCAAAATTACATCTTTACCCATTATTATCTAAAATTAGTTTGGTATATTTAACTCAGTTAATCTCGTCAATCATGCTTTCTATCTCACGATATAGAGAGTGCTTTTATTATATATGCCTTGAATAGTGTACCGATAACCAACAGATAGAGCACGTCGTTCTCATAATCATATGGCGATAAAATAGTTATTATTAATAATAAATAATCGAATAAGGGTAAATTATGCAAGACAATCAATTAAGCAAAGAAGAAATCAGCCAATTGACCGAAGCTGACTGGAAAGAGCGTTTGAGCGCTGATGAGTATCATGTGATGCGTGAAAAGGGCACAGAGCGTCCATTTACAGGCGTTTATAACGATGCAACTGATGATGGAGTCTATCGCTGCAAAGGCTGTGGTGCCAGTTTGTTTGATTCAAGCAATAAGTTTGACGCGGGCTGTGGTTGGCCAAGTTTCGATCAAGGGGTTGATAACAGCGCGATAGACGAGCATGTTGACAACTCATTGGGTATGATTCGTACCGAAGTGACCTGTAGCAACTGCGGTGCACATTTAGGGCACGTGTTCCCTGATGGTCCACGTGAGACGACAGGTATGCGCTATTGTATCAACTCAGTATCTATTGATTTAGATAAATCTGAGAAGTAAGTCCTTTATCTGATTTTAGAAGTGTGAGAGGGGAAGTACAGAGTGCTTCCTTTTCAAGGGTTTCTAATATTCATGTGATAAAGAAAACAGCGTTATTGAAACAAATAATCAAAATAATAAAATTCTCAATTTAAGGATAGATGATGAGTACTATTTATGACTTCACCGCTGAGCGTATGGACGGCAGCTCGCAAGCGTTTTCTGAGTATAAAGATAAAGTATTGCTAATCGTTAATACGGCAAGCAAATGTGGATTCACTCCGCAGTTCGAAGGGTTAGAATCGTTATATCAACAATACAAAGATCAAGGGCTAGTCGTTATCGGCTTTCCTTGTAATCAATTTGGCAGCCAAGATCCCGGTAGCAATGATGAGATCGGCGCGTTTTGTCAAAAAAACTATGGTGTCAGCTTTCCTATGATGGCGAAAATTGATGTCAATGGCGCAGACGCTCATCCTATCTATGACTGGCTTAAAGACCAAAAAGGCGGCCTACTGACAGATGGCATCAAATGGAATTTCACCAAGTTTTTAATCGATAGCAAAGGGCAGGTCATCGATCGTTATGCGCCAACGACCAAGCCAGATGCCATCAAAAAAGACATTGAGCAAGCATTAACCAATAAGTAAGTATCGAGTCTGAAAAAAATTGATTTTTTATGAAAATATAAAATCAATAAAAACATATGCTTGCTAAAAATTTCGATATAAAAGCGAAAAATATTTAAAAAAGTGAAAAATAGCGTTTGACAGCCAAGTGTAAATCTATATAATACACACCCACAGCAAGGGGACTTAAACAAACCCAGCTGGTTAAGTTAACATTGAGTGTGACAGCTGATGTTAATGAAGCAATATAGAAATTCTATTTAAAGAATTTCTCTTGTAGTAGAAGTTATACCTTATATTGGGTACTGAGCTTTTAGAATTTACGAAAATGTAAATTGTAAAATTCGGTTCCTATGCATAGTTTTTAGAATTTTCCCTTTAAGGAAAATTCTCTTGCAGAGCTAAAAAAGCAGTGCTTTTTTTATACGCTCTTCAGGGTGATTAGCTCAGTTGGTAGAGCGTCTGCCTTACACGCAGAATGTCGGCGGTTCGAATCCGTCATCACCCACCACTTCTTAGCAGGTGGGCTCTTTAAATAAGAGCAAGAAGCTAAGACGACCTAAGCAGCGGTAGTTCAGTTGGTTAGAATACCGGCCTGTCACGCCGGGGGTCGCGGGTTCGAGTCCCGTCCGCTGCGCCATATTTAAAACGAATTTAAACGGTTAAGTTTAAGCAAGTTTCGCCTCAAACATTAGATTGTTTGAGGTTTTTTTGTGTTTGGGTGTTTTTGCTTAGTGTCATCATATTTTGGTATATTGCAGATGAGCCCGCCACGTTAGCACGATCATCAATCGAAAATCGTTTTTGCCACTATTTTCAGTAATATGAAATATAAGTAAAAATTAGCCTTAAAATTATTGGATAAATAAGCCATAGCAGGTATTAATCTCTTTATTTTCGTACGCCTTACAGCGCCTTCTGTTGACAGCGGCATTTGCAGCCTGATATATCTGTTTGCCTAATAAATATAGATATATAAGGGATGCATTTTGAGTGATAGTAAAAAGCTAGATTTAGGGGTTGGACAAGACCATATTGTGATACAGCGACGTTACGATGCGTTGGACGCAGTCAATGATTTACTTATCGCTATTTAGTTTTTGATTGGTAGCTCTTTCTTTTTAAAAGAGTCGCTCACCACAGATGGGACGTGGCTGTTTATTCTTGGTAGTGCACAGCTACTTATAAAGCTACTGATCAAGCTGATCAGCTTGATTCATGTAGGTCGAGTATACAACCGATCAAATCAGCGGTAAGTTATAGCGTTAGGTAATACCGCGCTTGTTATAACCCATAAGCTCTAACTATAAATACAATCAATTTATCCAGTGTTACTCCCAAGAACAATAACTATTAGTGCTAGAAGTAGTTTGGCTCATTGAACTATGGTGAGTGATTCCTGATACTCTCCAAAGAGCAAAGTTTCATCAAAAAACCATTGAATTATTTTAATATGTCTATATTATTGGACATATGGAAATAATTACTGCTACTGCAAGCTTTGCTGCACTCTCTCAAGACACTCGTTTAAAGGCTTTCAGGTTGCTGGTCAGCCACGAGCCTGACGGTCTTCCTGCGGGTGAAATAGCCCGTCAGCTTGGTGTACCGCACAATACGATGTCAGCGCATCTAGCGGTGCTGGCACGAGCAGGGTGGGTAGTCTCACAACGACAAAGCCGGCAAATTATCTATCGGGCGTCGCTCTCACATATGGATAGCGTCATTCAGTTTTTACTACAAGACTGCTGCGCAGGACATCCAGAACTGTGTGCCTCACTCATCGACAGCTTAAGTGGATGCAGGGTAAATGAATCTGCTGAGCAAGAGAGTCATTAACCAATGATTGATTCAATAAACATACTTATAAAATAGGTAAGATCACGATGAAACCTTTAATTTTTCATAACCCTAATTGTGGAACCTCTCGCAACACCCTTGCCATTATTAAAGCATCAGGAGAAGCGCCAGAAGTGGTGGAATATCTAAAAACTCCACCAACGCGAGCGCGCTTAGTTGAATTGTTAGCCCAAATGCAAATCTCTCCAAGAGAGTTGCTAAGAAGTAAAGAGACGATTAATGATGAGCTTGGCCTAGACAATCCTGAGCTCTCTGATGATCACATCATCGATGCCATGATCGCGCATCCTATTTTGATCAATCGTCCGATCGTGGTGACTGATAAAGGTGCGGCCTTATGTCGTCCTTCAGAGCGCGTGTTTGAACTGCTAGCAAACCCAGTCAGTAGCTTCACCAAAGAAGATGGAGAGGTCATTTATCATGGCAAACACTAAGGCCGAACCAGCATCAATAATAGAGTCTACTGCTTCAGCAAATTCTAGCTTTGACGATTTACCCAATATCGATGTCGACAATATTCAACCAATCGATATTGAGTCGTTAATCGCGCCCAATGACCCACGTCATGCGCCCAAAATACTGGTGCTATACGGCTCTGTCCGCGCGCGCTCATTCTCCAGATTGGCCGCGGAAGAATCGAGCCGACTGTTACGTTGGTATGGTTGTGAGGTGCGGATGTTTGACCCTTCAGGCTTGCCATTGCCTGACGATGTAGACTCAGACCATCCCAAAGTACAAGAGCTACGAGAGTTGGCGCAGTGGTCAGAAGGGATGCTTTGGGTGAGTCCAGAGCGTCATGGTAGTATCACCAGTATTATGAAAGCGCAAATCGATTGGATTCCGCTGTCTCTAGGTGGCGTGCGTCCGACACAGGGTAAAACCTTGGCACTAATGCAAGTCAGTGGCGGCAGTCAGAGCTTTAATACGGTCAATCAGATGCGTATTCTTGGACGTTGGATGCGGATGATCACTATCCCCAATCAGTCCTCTATACCCAAAGCCTTTTTAGAGTTCAACGAGAACAATCGCATGGATATGTCGCCGTTATATCTGCGCCTGGTCGATGTCTGCGAAGAGTTGGTGAAATTTACTTGGCTTACCCGCGGACGCTCAGCGTATCTTACCGATCGCTATTCAGAACGCGTCGAGAGCGCTGAAGAACTATCAAAACGCGTTAATCAAAAGTCGCTTTGATACGGATATGCTAAGACTGTCTCCCTAATATAATTACATGAACATAACTATCTAGGTAAGGCTGTGCCATGCTTGCGTTTGCTATTTTTGTTGTCACTCTGGTGCTGGTCATATGGCAACCGAAAGGATTGGGTATCGGCTGGAGTGCGATGGGCGGCGCATTGGTCGCGTTGGTGCTTGGTGTGGTGCAGCTATCAGATGTCGGTATCGTTTGGGATATTGTTTGGGATGCGACCTTTACTTTTGTGGCACTGATCATCATCTCACTTATCTTAGATAGAGCAGGATTTTTTGGTTGGGCAGCGCTGCATGTGGCAAGGCTTGGCAATGGGCAAGGGCGACTACTGTTTCCGATGGTTGTTATATTGGGTGCGTTTATTTCTGCGTTTTTTGCCAATGATGGGGCGGCGCTATTACTGACGCCGATTGTGATTGCTATCTTGTTGCGCCTCAATTTCGCACCGCCATCCGCTTTAGCTTTTATCATCGCGACGGGTTTTATCGCTGATACGGCAAGTCTACCCTTGGTCACCTCAAACTTAGTCAACATCGTTAGTGCCAATTATTTTGATATTGGTTTTGGGCGTTATGCGGCGGTCATGGTGCCTGTGAATATCGTGTCCGTATTGGCGACGCTACTGGTATTGTGGATGGTCTATGCCCGTCATATTCCCAAGCATTACCCAGTCGATAATCTAAGCGCCCCTGCATCTGCTATTACCGACCCATTGGTGTTTCGTGCCGCTTTTCCATTGCTGGGTTTGCTACTGGTTGCTTATTTTGCGACGGAGCCGTTAGGGTTACCTATTTCCCTTGTCACTGGTGCTGCAGCTCTCGTACTGATGGTCATCGCTGGACGCGGTGCGGTAATATCTGTCAGTGAGGTCGTACGCAAAGCCCCTTGGCAAATCGTGCTATTTTCGATCGGTATGTATCTGGTGGTATATGGTTTGGGAAATGCAGGTCTTACTGCATATGGCGCGCAAGTTCTCAATTGGTTAGGAGGGCAGGGCGCAGTCATTGCTACAGTGGGGACTGGGTTTTTATCTGCCATTGTCGCGTCTATTATGAACAATATGCCAGCCACCTTAGTCGGCGCGCTCGCGATTGATCAGGCGCACGTGCCCGCCGCGACGCGAGAGCTGATGATTTATGCCAATGTGATCGGTAATGATTTGGGCCCCAAGTTTACACCGATTGGCAGTCTTGCCACTTTATTATGGTTGCATGTACTGGCAGAAAAAGACTATAAAATCAGCTGGGGACAATATATAAAAATAGGTCTGCTGATTACGCCTCCTGTGCTATTAGTGACGCTTTTGGCCTTGGTGGTTTGGCTGCCTATGCTGCCAAGCTGATTAAAGCATTAGCAAGCTTTCTTTGCGAGTACAGCAATTTGATAATAGTATGGATGTTCAGCTTTATTCTGACATGATAAGGTCTAAATGTAATCAGTGTTTTACCAAAAATGAGGCCATAAAATGACAATGCTTATTGTAAAACCTACCGGTAGACCTCGTCATCATTTACTCATGCCAACACGAGAGGCAGCCGTATTGGTGGCTGTGCTTTTATTGTCAGCATGCGCACAGTCTGATAATACTGATGACTTAAGTGTCAACACTAACGCTAAAGATGCAAACGTTGAAGCGGTGTCAGGATCTATAGCCCAAACGCAATCGAGCCAGACTGGTATTTTGAAAAATGTATCCGCAACCGTCTACAAAGTTGCCAATTGTGGTTGCTGCGAAGAATGGATAGGTCATGCACAGACACATGGCCTAAGCGTGACAGTACAGCACCCAGCTGATTTGTCATTGATTAAAGACCGTCATAGTCTGCCTGATGAGCTACGCTCTTGTCACACGGCAGTCACGACCGATGGCTACGTGTTTGAAGGTCATGTCCCTGCTAAGTATGTGGCAGAGTTTTTGCAGAATCCACCAGAGCAAGCCATTGGCCTCGCTGTACCGGGCATGCCAGTTGGTAGTCCAGGCATGGAGTATCAAGACCAGTTCATGCCGTATCAAATTATGCAAATAAACAAAGACAGGACAAACCAAGTATATGCGGAGATTGAGTCTATGGCTCAGCAGCTATAATTTGCCGATGATATTATTGAAGCACAAAAACGCGAGATAAAAGAAATGCAGACGCTTATCAAAGAATTAGAGTAAATGTAGAATTGCCTTCAAATCTAAGCCATAAAAAAACCCCCATCAAACTGATGAGGGTTTTGGCAAATGCCATAATTGAATCTATAGTGACTCAAAAGGTTTACTACTAAAATGTGGCTCTCCAACCTGGGCTCGAACCAGGGACACACGGATTAACAGTCCGTTGCTCTACCAACTGAGCTATTGGAGAATAAGCTGTAAGTAACTAATCGCTTACAACGAGCCTTAGAAGTCTCTAACGAGTTCTTGCTAAGTGGGGCGTATTCTAGCAAAGATAAAAAATACGTCAAGCGTTTTTTTTCATAATTCGTAAAAAATATCACTTTAATGATGAGAGAGAGGGCTTTTACGGATAAATAGCAAAAAAAAGACGCCGCATAGAAACTATGCGGCGTCTTTTTTGTTAAAGCAATTATAAAACTAACGATGCTTTGTGACTTATTCAGCAACGTCCAAGTCAGCAACGGCTTTTTCGATACGTGACAAGGCATCTTTCAATGTGGCTTCATCAGTCGCATAAGAAATACGCATATAACCCCCAAGGCCGAAAGCATCACCAGGTACTACCGCGACACCGACTTTTTCTAGCAGCCATGCTGAAAACTCAGTACATGATGATAGGCCAGCGGCTTTGATGAGTGGCACGATATTCGGATACACATAAAACGCACCGTCAGGGCGCAAGCAAGTGATACCTTTGATGGCGTTTAGACCATCAACAACTAGGTCGCAACGCTTCTCAAATGCCGCTACCATTGGCTCAAGTACGCTCTGATCGCCACTGATGGCTGCTTCTGCAGCCACTTGGCTGATAGAGGTTGGGCATGAAGTAGATTGTGACTGTACTTTTTTCATCGCGCCGATGAGTTTGGCAGGGCCACCAGCATAGCCAATACGCCAGCCTGTCATCGCATAGGCTTTAGACACACCGTTTAGGATAATGGCACGGTCTTTTAGCTCAGGCGCTGCATTTAGAATATTGTAGAACTTATCACCCGTCCAGCGGATATGCTCGTACATGTCGTCTGATGCCACATAAACGTGTGGATGCTTTTTCAATACTTCAGCGATGGCTTTTAGCTCGTCCAACGTATAAATCATACCAGTCGGGTTGGACGGGCTATTCAATACCAACATTTTGGTTTTTTCAGTGATGGCGTCTTCTAGCTGCTCAGCGGTGATTTTGAAGTCTTGTTCAGCTGGGCATTTTACGATGACTGGTACGCCTTCTGCGATGATAACCATGTCAGGATAGCTGACCCAGTATGGTGCTGGTATGATGACTTCGTCGCCAGGGTTAATGAATGCTTGGGCAAGGTTAAAGAATGATTGCTTACCACCGACCGATACTAGGATTTCGTTTGGCTCGTAGCTGATGTCATTGTCACGTTTGAATTTCTCTATGATAGCCTTTTTGAGTTCTGGCGTACCATCAACAGCGGTATATTTGGTGAAACCGTCATTAATGGCATCGATTGCAGCTTTTTTGATGTGGTCAGGGGTATCAAAATCAGGTTCGCCTGCGCCCAAACCGATAATATCTTTGCCAGCTGCTTTTAGTTCTTTTGCTTTATTGGTAATCGCTAGCGTAGGAGAGGGTTTGATGCTATTGACGCGGTCAGACAGTTGCAACTCGCTCATGAGAGATCCTTTTTTATATGGGAGTGGGATTGGTGAAAATCTGATATCAATTGTATAAGGTTGTGATTGCGGTCACGACAAAACATCAAGCCACTTGAAAAACAGCCTGAGTTTCTCGCAACGATAGCCAGGATCTGGTCATAAATAACACAGTCATCTACATCTGCATGGCTACACAGATATTGTAGCATGCTCATATGGAGCTGTCTTATCACACTGATAACAAAACATTGCAGACTGTCTTTTAGCATGACTCACTGTATAAATATGAAGGCCACAGCAAAGATAAGATGCTTTTGTTGTAGCAATTGCGAAGACACAACAATAAACCTATAGCCGACCACTATAATTATTTAGGTTTGTTAAATAAGATGGCTTATAGGTTAATAAAAACAGGCAATATATCAGAGCACAAATACGCTCAGCTAAAAGCTTGCATCCAAATTTAAAGACAGAGCTATTCAACTCTTTGTTGAGCGATACGCTTTTTATATTATAAGAACATTTAAAAAGGATATTTACGATGACAGACTCTACTAAAAAACTACATATTCTTATTACTGGTGCGACCTCTGGTATTGGCAATCAATTGACCAAGGATTATCTGCTAGAGGGTCACACAGTTTATGCTGTTGGACGTGATGATGACGCGCTGGCTGAGCTCAAGTCGCTCGGCGCAGAAACGATTGATTTGGACCTGATGGATCGTGACAAAGTCATTGAAGCGTTTGAAGAAGTCGAACATGTTGATTTGGCGATTTGCGGTGCTGGTATGTGTGAATACCTAGATATGCCAAACTTTGATAGCGAAGTATTTATGAAAGTGATGTCAGTCAATATGGGAACATTATCTCATGCCATCGAAGGCGTATTGCCAAAGCTCATTGCATCTAAAGGTCGCCTAGTCGGTATCGGCTCAGCGTCTGCTTATGTGCCGTTTGCCCGTGCTGAAGCTTATGGTAGTTCAAAAGCTGCTATCCATTACCTCATGAAAACACTACAGATTAGCTTAGCGCCACACGATGTGTCGGTCAGTTTGGTCGTACCGGGTTTTGTCGAGACGCCGATGACTGAGCAAAATGATTTTCCTATGCCGTTTATCCAGACGCCAAAGCAGGCCAGTCAAGCCATCCGTGATGGCATAGAAAGCGGTCATGAGGTTATTGAGTTTCCCAAAAAATTAACGATGCCACTAAAAGCATTGGGCACACTACCTGATTTGGTCTGGCAGCAAGTGAGTGACAAGCTCAACAAAAAATAACTTATTCATACTCTGCTCATAAAAATACCAGTGGCCATCAACATATAAAAGGGAATGCCTTTATGCCGTTTATTCGTTTCAAGCGTGCAACCAAGAAAAAAGCTGATACCAGTAATAATACAAATAACTTTGACTCTCAATCAGCGCAAAAACGGATCGCTATTATCGGCTCGGGTGTGTCAGGACTGACTTGTGCGCATTACTTAGGCGCGCAACATGAGGTGACGGTATTTGAAGCCAATGATTATATCGGCGGGCATGTAAATACCATTGATGTGGCACTACAGGACGGCAAAAAAGCAAAGAGTAGTAACGTAGAGAGCAGCGCCATAGACACCGGTTTTATTGTTTTTAATGAGCGTACTTACCCCAATTTTTTCCGTTTGCTCTATGATCTAAAAGTGCCATTTCAGGCGACGGATATGAGTTTTTCTGTCAAAAATATGGCACGTCATTTTGAATATAATGGGCATACTCTCAACACCTTATTATCGCAGCGCAAAAACGTACTTAATCCGAAGTTCTGGCAATTTATCAAAGATGTCTTGCAGTTTAATAAGCACATCAAGCAGCTCCGTCAAGAGTATGATAGTGCGCGTGCTGCAGAACAAGACATTAGCGGATTTACTGAGCAGACACTCGGTGGTTATCTAGCACAAAAAAGCTATGGTCAGCTGTTTACCGATAACTATCTACTGCCGATGGTCTCAGCCATTTGGTCAACCAGTCTGGATGAAGTGCAAGATTTCCCATTGGTATTTTTTGCGCAATTCTTTGACAATCATGGCTTACTTGATGTGGTCAATCGTCCGCAATGGTTTACGATCAAAGGTGGTTCAAAGCAATACGTTAATAAGTTGATTCCACGCTTTATCAAAGCAGGCGGCAAAGTGCGAGTCAACAGCCCGGTACAGTCTGTGACGCGTGATGGTGAGCAAGTGACTTTGACAGTACAGAATGCTTTGACGGTGCAGAGCAAAGGTGATGCTAACAGTAGCGAAAACCTTGTATTCGATGAAGTCATTTTTGCCTGCCATGCAGATACCGCATTGAAGATTCTAAAAGATGCCAGTACCGATGAGTCCGAGGTGCTGAGTCACTTCCGCTTTACCAAAAACACGGCAGTATTGCACACCGATACGAGCGTCTTACCTAAGAAGCCACTGGCATGGGCAAGCTGGAATTATCTTATTGATGAAAAAACTTCAGACAATGTGCCAGATAAGAATCAAGCTGGCGTAAATACACAACCACCTGAAAAACCAGTGCTAACGTATCATATGAACATCTTGCAGCGTCTGACCAAGAAGCATAATTATTTGGTTACACTTAACCATGAAGTCGATGATAAGCAAATCGTCAAAAGCATTGATTATAGCCATCCAGTGTTTGATCTAAAGATGATTGAGGCGCAAACCAAATGGTCAAGCATCTCTGGCGCTGGGTTGCACACGCATTTTTGCGGAGCATATTGGTTTAATGGCTTTCATGAAGATGGCGTACGCAGCGGTCTACGTGTGTGTCAGGCGCTCGGCCATGATATCGATATAAAAGACGAAGTTGATCCAGCGCATTTGCCTAATGCGGATAGTGCACATACGCCATTTCGTTATAGAGACTTGCCGATAAAGGCTGACACAAAGGTACGCAAACTTGATAAGCGTCAGATTATCACTGCGACTACTAATCAGGAGTTGGTTGAGTATGCTGAGCGCTTACAGGGTGCGGCTGATAATAGTCACCAAAATAAAAAACGTGGCTTATTTGCTCGCCGTAAAGTCAAATAACTATGCGATTAATATCGCAATCAATATATCAAACCGTTCTATATCAATAAGCCGCTACAAAAGAGACTGTCTATGACCATGTCCACGCAATCCGCTAATGCTATGCCAACTGATGAGGCGACTGCATTACCGCATCAGTTGTTTGAAGGCATAACATGGCATAGTCGGCTGCTTCCTAGTGTGAATAAATTTGTCTATCCGTATCGCTATTGGGGTATCAATATTAGTGCATTGGCCGCCGGACAAGATCTTCCAGAAATAGATACGGCAGCTTTTGGGGAGCACAAGGTTTTAGTCGTATCACACCTGAGCAAGATATTACCAAAGAAGTTATTAGCAAAAGGGTTGCCTTTATTTTCAGCCAAGACAAAGGCGCTGCAACGATTTTGCTCTGATGATTATTTAGAAAGCTTCAATAGCCTAAGTAGTAATGAAAGACTAAGTATCAATGAAGATATTGATAGCAACTTACAATCTAATCAATCACTAAAGCAGCGTCTGAGCCAAGCATTTATTAAACATGTAGGTAGCGCACCTGAAGGCAATATGTTGGGATTACTTGTCTGCCGTAATGCGGGCATGTATTTTAGCCCAGTTAATTTTTACTTAGGGTTTGATGAGCAGCAGACGCCTACGCACTTATTGGCTGAAGTGTCCAATACACCTTGGGATAAGCGTCATTACTATGGGTTTTTGCTAGAAGGGGAAGAGACTGAGTTTTGTCATGATAAAGATTTTCATGTGTCACCTTTTAACCCGATTGATCAGCTGTATCGCTGGCAGGTGACGGTGAAACGTACACAACAGCATAAGATAGATAATCAATCAAATACGGGCTTACAAGTCCGTATTGCGATCGATATCAGTGATGAGCGTGGGGAGGTCCTAAAAACGGGTATAAAGATATCAGGAGTGCCGCTGACAGAAACGACCGTTCGCAATAGCTTACGAAAAAACCCGCTCATGAACATAACATCGTTAGCGCGTATTTATGGGCAAGCTTTTAAACTCTATGCGATCAAAAAGGTGCCTTATATCAATTATGATGAAAAGCTAGCCGACAGCAATCAGAAAACATCTGCCTCTTTAAAAAGTGAAGCTTTAAACGATTGATAATCTAGAAATGCAAAAACCAGCAAAACATTTTATATAGTCAATTTCAAAATAAAAGAACTTAAACAAGGACAACCATACGATGTCAGTACGACCGACCGACCGAGCACCAGTGACAAAATTAGAGAAGTTAACCGCTCGCATGAGTAAAGTGGTTAACGAAAGTGCCGTACTACAACCAGTAAGTGACGGCGTGAATCATTTAGCCAGAAAGCTTATATTTCGCGCATTACAGCATATCCAGTTTGGCAGTCTTACTTTGATTGAGACATTTGGTAAACAAGAACCTAAGACAACTAGCTTTGGTATTGTCGCCCCTAGCGTGGCAAGTAGTTCGGCGGTTGGTCGTCATCCTCTGCATGTCACGCTGCGTATTCATGATAATGCTGTCTATCGTCAACTGCTGCTGGGTGGCTCTATCGCTTTAGCAGACAGTTATATCGATGGCGAATGGGAGACGGATGATTTGACAGGCCTGATTCGCTTGGCGGCGCGTAACTTAGAAGTGCTTAATAAATTAGAAAACCGTTTTGCGGGCGTTAGTAAAGCATTTGAGAAAGCAAAGCATCAGCTGCGTGGTAATGATAAATCTGGTTCTAAATCCAATATCCTAGCGCATTATGACTTGGGCAATGATATGTATCAGCGATTTTTGGATGATACGATGATGTACTCGTCAGCCGTATATTCGACGCCTGATGTGACGCTTAGCGATGCTCAGCAGCACAAGCTATCGCTCATATGTCAGCGATTACAGCTGAGTGCTGATGATAATGTTATTGAGATTGGTACAGGGTGGGGCGGTTTTGCTATCTATGCTGCCACCCATTATGGTTGCCATGTGACTACCACGACGATATCTGATGCGCAATATGACGAGGCGCAGAGACGAGTCGAAGCGGCAGGATTGTCTGATAAGGTTACGCTTCTTAAGCAAGACTATCGTGAGCTGACGGGAAAGTACGACAAGCTAGTCAGTATCGAGATGATTGAAGCGGTGGGGCATGAATATTTACCGACTTTCTTTGCCAAGTGTAATAGCTTGCTCAAACCGACAGGTCTCATGGTGCTGCAAGCGATTACCTTTAATGATCAAAACTATCAAGACTACATAGATTCAGTCGATTTTATCCAAACGCACATTTTCCCAGGGGGTTGTCTGCTTTCCAACCAGGAGCTGACGACACAGTTTACTGAGCAGACGGATATGGTCGTCAAGCAATTACATGATTATGGCTTTGATTATGCGTACACGTTGCGTGATTGGCGTGCTGCGTTTATGGCACAGCGTGCAGAGATTCAAGCGCTTGGCTATGACGATGCCTTTATCCGCCTATGGGAGTTTTATTTCTGTTACTGCGAAGGGGGATTCTTGGAGCGTACCATCGGTGTGGTCCAAGTCACTGCGGTGAAGCCTAACAATATCGACACGCTGCATTTTTCTGATTTGCCAAGTGCGGTCTTGAAGAACGAAACCGTTTCGAACGATGAGACGGCCTTTCATGACGCAGATATGGCAGACACAGCATCGGTATAAGTCTGATGATATAGATATGGTTTGTTCATAACACTTATAGGGTCTCATACTGCATAAACAGTTTGAGACCCTATGTATTGAAAAATTCTATATTGAAAAGTTCTATGATACTTGCAGGGCACGCTTATCACGCAGACCGGAGTAGCGTGTTACCGCTAATGCCATTAGAGAGATGACAGCACCGATCCAAGCCGTGTCTTGCAGTGACATGTTTTCGACCACGCTACCACCGATGATGGAGCCCAGTGCAATACCGATATTGAATGCAGCAATGTTCAATCCAGAAGCGACATCGACGGCGTTTGGCGTATACTTTTCAGCTTGCTTGACCACGTAGATTTGTAGGCCTGGTACATTACCAAAGGCGAAAGCACCCCATACTAAAATAGTTAGAACCGCAGTAATCTTGGATTGCATAGTAAAGGTGAACAGTAAAAGAATGACACTTAAGGCGCTAAATATAATGCTAAGCGCACTAATAGGACCGCGTTTATCTGCAAGTTTTCCGCCCCAGATATTACCGATCGCAACGGACACGCCATATACGAGCATGATGAGACCAATGGCTGATGGCGCAAATTTGGTCTGCTGCTCTAAGATAGGGGCTAGATAAGTAAATGCCGTAAACGTACCGCCATAGCCAAGGATAGTCATGAGATAAACCAGTAGTAATTGTGGTTTTACAATGACTTGTAATTGCTCTTTGAAGGTTGCAGGAACAGATTTTTTTAGGTTTTTTGGTACTAATATTGCGCTACCAATTAGAGCGATTAAGCCCAGTGCTGAGACGACCAAAAACGTAGCACGCCAACCGAAATGCTGTCCAATCCATGTACCAAGGGGTACACCAGTGACCAGCGCTACAGTGAGTCCGGTAAACATAATGGCAATTGCGCTGGCTTCTTTTTCTTTACTGACAAGGCTAGTAGCAATCATGGAACCAATAGAGAAAAACACACCATGCGCCAGACCGGTCAAGATACGGGCAAGTATTAAGGTTTCATAACTGGGTGCCTGCCAAGCCAGCAAGTTGCCGATGACAAATAGACCCATTAGGCTCATCAGTACGATTTTACGATTCCAGCGACCAGTGAGTGCGGTAAGTATAGGAGCACCGATGGCAACACCGACAGCATATAGGCTGACGAGCAACCCTGCTGAAGGTAAGCTCACGCCTAGATCTGCGGCAATAGTTGGTACTAGTCCAACAATGACAAATTCGGTTGTCCCAATTGCAAATGCGCTTAGAGTAAGCGCCCATAAAGCGAGTGGCATAACGACATCCTAATAATTAAACGATGTGCGTAGTTTGACGGATTTATAGTTTGCAAAAAACAGCATAAATGACAAAATACCTTTGTCAATTTTGTAAAGGTCATCATGATGATGGGACATGCTAAAACAGAAGATATAGAGATATTTCTGACGGTAGTGGATACGGCCAGTTTTACTGGCGCTGCCAATGTGCTGAATCAGCAAGTCGCTAAAGTATCTCGTGCGGTGTCCAGACTCGAAGATACGCTGCAATGTACGCTGTTAAATAGAACGACACGGCGCTTGGAGCTGACGGAGGAAGGGCATGTCTTTATTAAATATGCGCGTGAAAGTTTAAATACGTTATATACCGGTGAAGAGGCGATTAAGCTGTTAAAACAAGCGCCAAGTGGGCATCTACGAATCGACGCTGCAAGTCCGTTTGTATTGCATCAGCTGACGCCTTTGGTTGGTGAGTTTGTGCAGCAGTATCCGCATATCACGCTTGATTTGACATCACATGACAATATCATCGACTTGCTTGAGCATAAGACGGATTTGGCTATCAGAATTGGCGATTTAAAAGACTCAAACTTGCATGCGCGTCTATTGGGTAAAAGTCAGCTGCGGCTAGTAGTCAGTCCTGAATATTTATACCAGCATAATGAAGTAGCTCATATTGATGACTTGAGCACTCATAAATTAATTGGCTTTAACGATGCATCAAAACTAAATAACTGGCCACTAAAAACACCAGTGAAACTGAACTTTCATATGACTGGCAGTAGCGGTGAGACTTTGCGTCAGCTGTGTTTAAATCATCAAGGTATCGCTTTACTGTCACATTTTATGATTGGTGACGATTTGAAATCTGGAAGATTGGTTGAGGTGTTGCCTGAAGCGATAGTTAGGCCAAACAATCGCGAAGCCATACAGGCGGTCTATTACAAAAACAGCGCGGTATCATCGCGTATTTTAGCATTTTTAGATTTTATTCAGCCACGACTGACATTATAAGTTTTATTCGTCTTTATTCATTTTATAAGGGGTATTATCATGGGTTATGTTTTTATTTATCTTGCCGCTGTGGTCATTTTTTTGGGCGTAGACGCTGTTTGGCTAACGACCATGAAAGGGGCTTTTTATGAGTCGCGTATCGGTCATCTATTGGCGGATGAGCCAAATATGATGGCTGCTGGCGTGTTTTATATGTTTTATGTCTTGGCACTCTGCATATTGATTCTATATCCACAAATCAAAGCAGGTGCATCGGTTGGTCATATTTTCTTACTTGGTGGTTTGATTGGCTTGATGGCTTACGGTACATATGACTTTACTAACTTGGCTCTATACAAGGGCTTTACGCTAGATACAGCGCTCGTTGACTTTGTATGGGGCGGTGTTTTAACAGGTTCGGTTAGCGCGATTGTCGCGTGGTTGGCTTATCGTTTTCATTGGTTGAGCTAATCAAGATCGCCCTTGTTCATAAAAGCTGGCCTTATATAGCTTTGATTTACATAACCTAGACCGATTAGAGACACAGGGCTGTTTGCGCTATTTGGTGTCCTGCTGTATAAATGGTAGGCACAACAAATAAGTGTCAAACCATGTAAGGAACGTTATGCCGCAATACAATACCAGCTCGACTGCCAAAAAAGCCCCATTAAACCATGAGCTGTACATGTCGATTCTGATGACGCCTGATATGGCAAACTTCATTGGTAACGTACATGGTGGCGATTTGCTCAAGATGCTCGATCAGGTCGCTTACGCTTGTGCCAGTCGCTATAGTGGTAATTATGTGGTGACATTATCGGTGGATCAGGTCATGTTCCGTGAGCCAATATATGTGGGTGAGCTGGTTACCTTTGCGGCTAGTGTCAACTATGTCGGCACCACGTCAATGGAGATAGGTATTCGCGTCGAAGCAGAGGACGTACGTGCTCGAAAGGTTCGCCATACCAATAGCTGTTACTTTACGATGGTTGCTATTGACGATAATGGTAAACCAACCGCTGCGCCGCCGCTTGATATAAAAAGTAACCTACAGCAGTGCCGCGCTGATGCTGCAAAAGAGCGAAAAAAACTGCGAATGGACAGCTCACATCGTCCCAGTTGTGATCTTGAAACAATGAATAGTAAATTTAATGAAGCTGAAGATAATGCTAAATAAGCTATCAATTTTTAGCTGGTTAATAACCAGCACCTTATACAACGACTCACTAAAAAGACACTGATATTGTAAAGCGCTTACTTTAAGCTGATGGGTATTTCAAGCCATTCGTCTATGGTGAATATATCCACTATCAACGTATTATTCCAGTGAGTTTAGTATGAGTCTAAAGCCATCCGTTGGTAATCCCCAACATCATTCGTCAGCTGCTTCTAAAGTGCCAAGTCATCGTGCGCGCGGAGCTGGCAATTTGACAGCCCTCAATGATTCTGAATTAAAGCATACCCTTAACCAAAGTCCTGAAACCAACGATGAGCATTCAGGCTCGCTCATTACGGTGTTGATTGCCGTTGGTGCCAATCTCATTATCGCCATTGCAAAAACAGTTGCCGCCTTTATGACAGGATCTGCCTCCATGATTGCTGAAGCAGCTCACTCATGGGCAGATGCGGGCAATGGTACGTTGCTGATTGTCGCAGAAAAAAAATCCGTCAAACCTGCTGATAAGAGCCATCCATTAGGCTATGGCAAAGAATCCTATGTCTGGTCAATGATTGCTGCTTTTGGTGTATTTACGGCAGGCTCGATTGTGTCTATTTATACGGGTATTAAAGAGTGGAATGCTACTGAATCTGAGACCAACTATACAATTGCTTTTATCGTTTTAGCAGTAGCGTTTGTACTTGAAGGGTTTTCGCTAGTTCAGGCCTATAGACAAAGTAAGAAGCATGGTGAGGCGCTCGATATTAGTGCGCTTGGCTATGTAGTAGATACCTCTAATCCTACCTTGCGCGGTGTGTTCTTTGAGGATTTAGCTGCCGTTATTGGCTTGGTGGTTGCTGCCGCCGCTATGGGCATGCATGCCTATACTGGAGAGCCTTATTGGGATGCGCTTGGTTCTATCATTGTAGGCTTACTACTGGGTGTGGTCGCGATATTTTTGATTAGCCGTAATCGTGATTTTTTGGTCGGGCATAGAGTTACCGATCGCATGCATGAGTATGTCTTAGGGGAGCTACTTAATCATCCAGATATCGATAGTGTGTCTTATCTACATTTAGAGTGGGTTGGTCCTAAGAAGATCTTTATGGTCGCCGCAGTGGATATCGCAGGCAATCAAAAAGAAGAGCATATCGCTCAAAAGTTTGAAGAGATTGAAAATCTGTTCCGAGATAACCCTGTATTCCAAGAGGCAATTTTGACACTATCGGCACCCAATGCTGATATTCTGAAATTAGAAGATATTTGATCTATACAGCAAGTCAATAAAAGAAAATATAGTAGGCGGATTCATTGACAGCAAGTAAATTGTTAAATATTCGATACGTCATTCATTGTGTAAGACACAAAAAAGCCGTCAATAATGACGGCTTTTTCTATCGATAATTATGAATCTAAAAATCCATTAATTCACGGATACTTATTTCTTTGGTGCATTCGCACCGATGAACCAAGCATCTTTATCAATGATACGGCTAGCTTCAGTGAATAGGTCAGCGGTATCTTCATCGCCAGCATCACCAGCAGTAGCAATAGCTTCTCTTAATGCCTCTGCTACTTTTTTGTAGCGGCTAGTTAGTTCGCGTACATGCTGATCTACTTCAGTGATGTCGGTTGGGTAGTCATCTAGAATAGACTCTTTGACTACTCGACTTGCCAAACCGTTTGGTTGACCGCCCAAAATCACAATACGCTCAGCGATAGTATCTGATACTTCAAGGATACGATCTGACGTTTCGTCTAATAGCTGATGTACACCGATGAAACCAGTACCTTGTAGGTTCCAATGGCACTGTTTGCCATCTAAGGTTAGATCAATAACGTTTGCTAGGTTAGCATTTAGCAAATCAATCATTTTTTTGGCGGTATCGTCTGAAATTCCACTTGCGTAACGTTCTCTCATATTTTACTCCGTTATTTATTTAAAATTATTATATTGAATGAAAAGTTCAATGTATTGTTATTAGTCTTTTACTCTTACTCAGTGACAATCAATCCAAAATAAATGATATAAGAAATATCTCTATCAGTCGGCTGAAGGTCACCTGCTTGTTAATTCATGATCGATAATAGCAGCTTAAATCGATGTTGGAACCCCTGAGTGTTAGGCTTTATTAGGTGGTCGTGTAACGGGTTTGTTAACCGTGAAAATCTTTGTAAATTTATCAAAGTCTGTGTGCGTTTTTTATAACAACGGCAGGTTTATTTATCGATAAATAGTATCTTTACAGACTTATATTTTGCGTAGCGCGATATGGCAATATGTATAAGATAAGACTCGTCATTATCCGTTAAAAAGCCTTTAAAAACCGCTGCTCAGACCCCATATTGTTATAAACTTTAATAAGAAGAAAATTACTATGAGAATGCCTGAACCGCGCTCATCGCGTCAGTTAAACCAATTGGCCACTCAGCTCCAAGGCGAAGCTGAAATCAGTGGTGTTAATGCATCGGGGACGCAAATCTCGAGCCGTGCCTTTGAGATGGTCACAGATTTTGAGCCAGCAGGCGATCAGCCGCAAGCCATCGAAAAGCTGGTCAAAGGTATTGACTCTGGTATGGATGAACAGCTATTGCTAGGTGTGACTGGCTCTGGTAAGACTTATACCATGGCTAAGGTCATCTCTGAATGTCAGCGCCCAACTATCATTATGGCACACAACAAAACACTGGCGGCTCAGCTATATGGTGAGTTCAAGTCGTTTTTTCCGAACAATGCGGTTGAGTATTTCGTTAGCTATTACGATTATTATCAGCCAGAAGCGTATGTCGCTGCCAGTGATACCTTTATCGAAAAAGACAGCGCCATTAATGATCACATTGATCAGATGCGTCTGTCCGCCACACGTGCTTTGTTAGAGCGTCGTGATGCCATTATCGTCGCATCGGTATCGTGTATTTATGGTTTGGGTGATCCAGAAAGCTATCTAAAAATGCTGCTGCACGTCGTCGTTGGTGATCAGATAGACCGTACCGCAACCATTAAGCGTTTGGTTGAGATGCAATACACCCGTAATGAGTTAGATTTTGGCCGTGGTACCTATCGTTTGCGTGGTGAGCTGCTAGATATCTATCCTGCTGAATCTGAGCAGCTGGCGGTACGCGTGCATTTGTTTGACAATGAAGTGGAGAAAATCACGTGGTTTGATCCTTTGACAGGCAAAACTGTACGCAGCGTGCCACGTATTACCATTTATCCAAAATCACATTATGTGACACCGCGCAATAAGTTAGAAGCAGCCAGTGAAACCATACGCGCTGAGCTGGAGCCGCGTTTGGAGTATTTTCGTGAAAACAATAAACTGATTGAAGCACAGCGCCTCAAAGAGCGTACCCAGTATGATCTTGAGATGATTCAACAGCTTGGCTACTGTAACGGTATCGAAAACTACTCACAGCATCTCTCTGGTCGTCCATCAGGGGAAGCGCCGCCGACGTTGTTTGATTATATTCCAGAAGATGCATTATTGTTCCTCGATGAATCGCATGTTACGGTCTCTCAGATTGGCGCGATGTATAAAGGGGATAGATCACGCAAAGAAAACTTGGTCAACTATGGCTTTCGTCTGCCAAGTGCGATGAACAATCGGCCCATGAAGTTTGAAGAGTGGGAGCGCATCAAGCCTAAGACGATTTACGTCAGTGCCACGCCAGCGCTGTATGAGCTTGAACATAGTGAGCAGGTGGTTGAGCAGGTCGTACGTCCAACGGGTTTGATTGACCCTGAGATCGAGATACGCCCTGTCTTAACGCAGGTCGATGATGTGCTGTCTGAGATTACCAAACGCCGTGAAAAAGACGAGCGTGTATTGATTACCACATTGACTAAGCGTATGTCAGAAGATTTGACCAGCTATTTGAAAGAATATGGTGTCAAGGTCGCCTATCTGCATTCGGATATCGACACGGTAGAGCGCATGGAAATCATTCATGAGCTACGTACTGGTGTGCATGATGTGCTAGTCGGTATCAACCTGCTGCGTGAAGGTTTGGATATGCCTGAGGTCTCATTAGTGGCGATATTTGACGCTGATAAAGAGGGTTTCTTGCGCTCTGAGCGTTCACTTATTCAGACCATTGGTCGTGCAGCACGTCATTTGAACGGTAAAGCCATTCTCTATGCCGATCGTATTACACCAAGTATGCAAAAGGCGATAGACGAGACAGATCGACGCCGTGATAAGCAAATTGCCTTTAACCTTGAGCATAATATTACGCCAAAAGGCGCACGCCGTAGTATCACTGATAAAATTGATACAGGTGATGACCATGATGCCAATGACAATCAAGTGATTCCAATCAAGAGCAATTTGCCTGATGTGGATATCAATATCTTGCGTAGTCCTGATTTATTGGCCAAAGAAATCAAACGCCTTGAGAAACAAATGCAGCAAATGTCTCGTGATCTGAAGTTTGAGGAGGCAGCAAAAACACGTGATAAGGTGCTGGAGTTAAAAGCGCATTTAATTTAGTCTCTGAGTTTCTATGTCGTTTATAAGTGAAAAGGTGAGTTCCCTAGTTTGTGACTCACCTTTTTTATTAAGAAGCAAGTATTTATACAGGTAGTATAAATACATATTTCAATTTTATTTGAAAGATTTTTTTCAAACATGATAGATTGATGAGTATTCTTAACATTAACTGCAATAGTTGAGGTAGTATTTGAAACCTTTTTTAAATTGGGCTGCAGCTTTAGCATCCATTATAGGACTGTTCTTTACACTTAAACCAAATTTCAGTGAGTTTTCAGCTTGGCAAATTGTGGGCTTGACTATAGCTATTCTTATGTTTATTGGTGCTGCGCTATCAGATTTGAAAGATACTTATCGGTTATCTAAAAAAAAGTACCCAAATAAGAAAAAGATAAATAATTATATGCATAGTATGTTGAAAACAGCTGGTGCCTGTGAAATATGCTCAAGAGATGCAAGTTGGATCTTAGAAGATCGGATTATGAAATTATTAGAGGACAAAGCTAGAAAAGGCGAACTAACTTTTTTAGTGCATCAAAAAACCGAAGAGTTAAAAAAATTAGAAAAACTAGGTGCTAAAGTTATTGATTATGGAAAGCTTGGATTTGATCCTTTGACTCGTTTTACAATAGTGAACGCAAATAATAAAAACTCCTCCTATGTAGCAATAGGACAGCAGAGACCTAACGAATCGCACATTATAGAAGAGTTAGATTCTTCAAATCCCACTTTTTCTATTGCTGTCGATCTTATAAATTCAATCAAGGCTGCATATGACAAACATAATTAGCGGTAAAGAAGAGTCTAAGATAGTTGAAGAGTGGGATAGTATTGCAGCTATCAGAGAATATCAAATAAGTTCTGGATTAGATCACAGTGCAATTGAGGTTTTAGCACCTGCCATTCTTAAAGAGATTTCTAAGACTAGTGGTTTGATAGATATTGGATGTGGTACGGGTTGGTTAACTGCGCAAGCACATCTTTTGCATCAGAATTGTTTAGGGATAGACCCAAGTAAAAAATCGATTGAAATTGCGAATGAAAAGTATGGTAGTGCAAGTCTAAAATTTTTTGTCTCAAGCATCGAGAAACTCTCACTCAACGGTATGAAATTTGATACAGCGATATCAAATATGGTTGCAAGCAATGTACTTGACCTCAATAGCTTTATTAAGTCGTCAAGACAGATATTAGAGCCGAATGGCACCCTTATTATGACTGTTCCTCATCCATGTTTTTGGCCACAATATTGGGGATATGTGAATGATAAAGAATTCTTATATTCAGAAACATGCATGGTAGAAGGTAATTTTAAAATACAGAATGGTATAACAAGTCACATCACTACCCATTTTCACCATTCTCTTGAAAATTACTTTAATATATTGACCTCTCAAAGTTTTATAGTGGAAAAGCTAGTTGAATTGAAAGGTAGAGGATTCAAACTACCTAGATTTCTTCTTATTAGAGCTAAAGCTATATAGTCAACAGAGCATATATAACTCACGGCTGATATCGCTAGGTATGGGTCACGTTCTTACCAACATCAAACGCAGTTTTACATATCGCACCTTAAAAAATCGCTCTCTATCTTATAAGATAACGGTGTAAAGCATGACCCACTAAGCATCTATGTAAATGCTGTGCAATAACTATAAAGTTAGGCATGCTCACGTATCTGATAATTATAAAGTTAGGGATGTACTTATGTTTGATATCAAGTCGTTTTTTAAAAGAGAAGTAGAAAAAAAGCTCATCAACGTAGATGATTATATTTTTATGCCTGAGCGGGTAGAGATGGAGCTCGAAGGTGGTCAACTGAACTGTGTATTGAATAGTGATGGCCGCGTAGATATTTTTTATAGTAAAGAAGGCGTGACTGAGGTCGGTTCAGCATCGCGTAAGCATCCGTTTACTGCATTCGAAAAAGAGCTATATCACGGTATCTATGACGACGTTATCAGTGATTTGGTTAAGGAAGTGGATAAAATCATCGATGGTTCTTCTAAGTACTTCCGCCGTGGCCAGTTACTGCCTTTTACCGCCGCTCTATCACAGAACCCAACGGACTCCAATAAGTTCTAGGCTGCTGTATTGAATTGCGTATATGATAAAAAAGCAAGCTAATAAAAAAGGTGCGTTGTTTATAACGCACCTTTTTTATTAGCTTGCTTTGATGTGTAACGATAGAGTGATGCACATCGTTATATAGGTTACGGCTTATTTGACAAAACTGGCATAGCAGCTTTGTAGAGATTTCGCGACAACTCTAGTGACCAGTTGAGTGCGATACTGTGAGTCGATGGCGGCATTGCCCAATTCAACGATGGTCACTTGCTGCGGTGCTTGCTCACTCACGCAACCACAAACGTTACTTTTGACAGACTCTTGCTGCGCTTCTGTCATGGCGACGCTTGCAACACGCCAAGCGGTTTGTTTTTCAATTTGGCTACGGCATTGGTTGTCGATCGCAGTTCTAAAGACATTCATGCCAATTTCATTTGCGGTACCGATTGCTGTGCCTGTGCCGTTATTTGCAGCACCTGTCGTGGTGCAGCCTGCTAGGGCGACAGTAGCCAGCATAACTGTCGAAGCCAAAAGTTTTTTCATAAGTGAATCCTTTAAGGTATTTGATAATCTTTAAAGCTGTATATTATCAGTAAAACATAGTAATGGCATCATTAACCAGTCGCTTGAGGCAGTCTGCAATGCTGTCACTCACAAAAAAGCCAGCTAAAAAATTTCATAGCTGGCTCTATAGATATGGCGTAGCCTAATTTTTATTAGACATTTTTGCCATGTTCTTTTTGCTGAATATCTTTTGCTAGCTTATAGCATTCGTTGATATGATCAGTGGCGATTTTCTTAAAAATCGTATAACCCATCGTTGCTGCAACCAATTGACCGCCTAATGGGATAAATTTGGTGACTTGTTTTGCCGCGATACGACCACCAAAGCCTTGAATGGTTTTCTTAACGATACCACGTGTCGCCATCAGCCCTGCAAAATCGACGGTGCGATCTTTGACAGCGCTCCAATGGACTTCGCGTGATTCTAGGTTAATGGCTGATTGACGGTCTTCGATCAAACCAAAACGTTCGCTAATCTCAGGAATCAATTGCGTCAGCATACCAGCATCAACCGCCACATCAAAGAACGGTACAGGAACGATGGCGACACCAGCAGATACTCTGGCGCGTTTTTTTACCATGCCAAGGCATTCTTTTTTAACTTGATCAAGATCTAGGCTAGGATCAATTGTATTTGGTAGTTTTTCAGCAGCTGGTGTGGTTTTCATAAAGTATCCTTATAAATAATTAAAATATTAATGATGTAAAATTCAATAATTAGCAAGTCTCTCAGTTGTTTACTATTCTATGGATTTATAGGCGCCATACAATCATTGCTTTGTAGCAAAATGCAGAAAAGTACGGTCACTATGCATCCTTTTTGTAAATAAAGAGCCACATACGATACGTGTTCACTGAATAAACCCTTTCTCCAAACTACCATTTAAGCCAACATCTTTGGTAAATAAATGCAATATTAGCTAGTGTACAGAGACGCTATAAATTGTCGTTGTGACCCTGCCTTAAAGACAGTAAAATATGCTCATGCTAAATTTAACCCCCCGTAATACCAGCACTCGCATTGACGAGTTGCCCGCCGCGTTGCAACCACTGGCCGCCCAATCATTGACGCTCGCTCGCTTATATGCAGGTCGAGGTATCACTGCGCCTGATGAGCTGGAGACTGGCTTGTCTGGCCTGTTGCCTGCTGACATGCTGCATGGTATCACTGAAGCCGTGCGTCTATTGGATATCGCTATCGATGACGGTCAGCGTATCCTGATCGTTGGTGACTTTGACTGTGATGGCGCAACCAGTACCGCGCTGATGATGCGCGCACTCACGAAGATGGGGGCAGTCGTCGATTTTTTGGTGCCCGATCGTTTTAAATATGGTTATGGGCTAACGCCAGAGATTGTCGAATTGGGCATCGCAACCTTTCAGCCGGACATGATCGTGACAGTTGATAACGGTATCTCCAGTCATGAAGGTGTGGCGCGCGCCCAAGCAGATGGTATTACGGTGATTATCACTGACCATCATCTCACGACCAAAGAGACACCACCCGCTGAAGCCGTCGTAAATCCCAATCAGCTTGCTTGCAATTTCATGAGCAAAGCACTGGTCGGGGTAGGGGTCGCGTTTTATGTGCTCGGACGATTGGCAAAGCTGCGCCGCGACGCTGGCAAGTCTACGGTACAGGTTAGTCAGTATTTAGATTTGGTAGCGCTTGGAACGATTGCAGATGTCGGCGTACTCGATAAAAACAATCGTATATTAGTGCATCATGGGCTATCTGCTATTCGTCAAGGTCGCTGCTGTATGGGTATTTTGGCGTTACTTGAGCAAGCAGGCCGTGATCCCAAGCAATTACACGCGCAGGATTTTGGCTTTGTCTTAGGGCCACGTATCAATGCGGCTGGACGTATGGATAATATGCGTATCGGGATTGAGTGCTTATTGACTGAAGATTGGAGCACCGCCCAGCGTCTGGCGCAAGAGCTTGAGCAGCTAAACCGTACACGCCGTCATGTAGAAGGCGAGATGCGTGCGCAAGCAGATAAGATTGTACAGGCATTGGCTGCTGAAACTGATATTGAGATCGATGAAAGTACAAGTGACAGTGGCGATGACCTCATTACTCAGGAAGTTAATACTCAATTCGTCACTACTCATAAGACAAGCCATACAGACACTCGTAGTATCGTTCTGTATCAGGATGATTGGCATCAAGGCGTGATTGGTATTGTTGCTGGACGTTTAAAGGAAAGCCACTATCTGCCTAGCATTGTCTTTGCGCCGGCAGATACGGAGCAGACTGGTGAAGACGATGCGATCAAAGGATCAGCCCGGTCGATCGCTGGCGTGCATATTCGTGATGCGATTGAGCAAGTCGCCGAGCGTCAGCCTGATTTAATCAGTCATTTTGGTGGTCATGCGATGGCGGCAGGTCTCACCCTAAAGCGTCGTAATTTTGAGCCATTTGTCGCCGCGTTTAACGAAGTTATGGCACAAATGGATGATGACGTGTTTGCAGAGCAGAAATTCACTGATGGACCTTTGCATGCGGGAGATTTCAGCTTGTGGTTTGCTGAACATTTAGCAGATGCTAGCATTTGGGGTCATGGATTTGCACCGCCGATATTTGACGGTGTGTTTGAGGTATTGAGTTTTAAGATATTGAAAGACAAGCACCTTAAACTATCATTGCGTTATCCAGACGTTCAATATCCGATTGAGGCAATCTGTTTTAACTTTGATAATGACGCTTGGGATTATCGTGCCAAAAAAGTGCATTTACTATTTCAGCTAGATATCAATGAATGGAATGGTAAACAAAGCTTGCAGCTGATGGTAAAAGACTTGGCTGTGGTAGAGCAGGGTTAAGGCTAGAGTGTTAAGTGCGGTCAGATTGGAGCGCACTTATACCATTTATTCCCAGTAGCTTTTTTATTTAGGCTCAGTACTTCCACTCAAGAGTGGGGAACTGCCAATCATAACGAATAGCCAGCATACGCAAGGTAAAAATCGTACTCATTGCAGAAACATCAGCAACCCAATCGGCAACGCCTAAGTTTTTTAGAGCAAAATATAGAATACCCCCAGTTAGCGCCGCAGTGATATAAATCTCTTGCTGCAATACCAGTGGAATCTCATTACAAATCATATCGCGAATAATGCCACCAACGATGATGGTGATCACGCCCAATAACAGTGCCACTGACACATTGGTACCCATGCTATCAGCGACCTTAATACCTATAAGCGTAAAGGCGGATAGACCGATGGTATCGGACAGTTTTAGGAACTTATCGACTCGTCTTGAGTTCGGATGAAAAAATATTTGCATGGCTAGGGAAGAGATCGTAATGAGCGTCAGATAGCTCATATCTACCATCCAAAACAGCGGATGACGATCCAAAATGACATCGCGTACGGTGCCGCCGCCGATGGCTGTGACGATAGAGACTAGTAGACAACCAAAGACATCAAAGTTCTTATGCTTCGCCAGTATCGTCCCTGAAACGCTACAGGCGATAATCCCAATCATGTCAAAGAAATAGATCAAAGAGCGCGGATCAAAAGTAGTGATTAGAGCTGCAGGATCCAACGCGATAGCCAACATAAGCCATTCTCACTATTTTTAATTATCGTTTGTCATGTCTAGAGCCATCAATCTACTAAGTAGCTGATTAAGCAACCAGACGAATAGAGGGCAGATGCCAGTCGAATCTAAGCGCCAGCATGCGTACCGCAAAGATAACAAACAGCATAATAAACTCATTGATGCCAGCGCTGACACCGACGTACTGTAGGCATAAATACGTCACAGATCCTGCGATACTAGCCGTGATATAAATCTCACGCTGTAATACGAGCGGTATCTCATTACAGATAATATCACGTAGCATCCCACCAATAATGGCTGTCCAGACGCCCATCATAATAGCGACAAGAGGTGACATACCTTGGGTCAATGCGACCTTAAAACCAATCACGCTAAATGCCGAGAGACCAATGGCATCAAAAAGCTTAAGTGCATTATCAATCTTGTGATAGAGATGAAAGAATATTTGTAAGATAAGGGATGTCACGGTAATGACGATCACATAGTTGAGATCCGTCATCCAAAATAGTGGATGACGATCTAGTGCCATGTCACGTAGCGTACCGCCGCCGATGGCATTGACCATCGAAACCAAGATGCAGCCAGCAATATCAAAGCCTTTGTGCTGAGCGAGCAACGTCCCTGCAATTGCGCAAGCGATGATACCCACCATGTCCAATAAATATAATAGAATATCAGGAAAAATTAAATCATTAACCATGGTTATATTGCCAAATCTTGAACATCAAAATGATGGGTATTCTCGTTTTAAATGGGTGTTTTGTAGATAATTAAGACAAATCAGACCATTGTTAAATTGCCGTCTAGCCGTCTTTTGCAAACAGTATCAAGCCGATGATAATCAGTACAATACCGACCAGACCTAAGGCTGACGGTAGTGGATTTCCCAGCAGGATCATACCACCAATCAAGGCAAAAATGATTTCACTGGCTTGGGTCGAGTCAACGCCAGCGACCTCGCTTGAGGTCACCGCTTGCTCACGCGCATATAAAAACAGACTGGTCGCGGCCACCCCTGATAACAAGGCGACCAGCAGCGTGTTAAACACCTGCGCGCTGCCCGGTAACTCAGGGCGCACCATGATGCCTAAAACGAGCCAAAATGGCAAACTCCCTACGGTCATCAACCACACTTTGTTAAAGGCGTTTTGTAACAGATCCGTCTCGATAACGGGAATACGTCCGATCAAAGTTTGCAGTGTGGAGCGGTTCGCAGTGTCACGGTCAGCGCTATGCGTATCAGCAGCATCGTGGGCACTGGCTAATAGTGCTGTCTCGGCACGCATCGGCTGCGAATGGTGCTCACTATCTTGATGCCTATCTTGATGCTTGGCTTTATGCTGTTTCGCATTGTAAGATGCCTGCCAAACCAATTGATTACCAATAGGGTAACTAAATGCGGCGATCAATGCTGGTAGTGCGCCATACAGCAGCATCTGTGTCAGCGGTATCGTATTAGCGTCGCTAGGCGCATGCAAACCTTCACTGACGTTGACCAGTACGACGCCTACAAAGACAATCAGGGCATAAACGATGAATTTTTTATCAAAGCGCTGTCCGAATGCCAGTAAGACAAGTAAACTGGTCACGACAGTAAACATAAAGGTCGCTGCTACGACCCAACCACTGGCGTGATCACCTGCGTAACAGATGCCAGTATAAAACACGCCGAAGCCAATGCTACCAGTAATGCACCAGAACCCTATATGCTGCCGAAAAATCGCCCATAGCTCACCGATCCGACCCACGCCATGCTGAACACCAATCATCGCTGTCAATAGCAATAGCATAAAGACATAGCGCAGACTTGCTGACCAAAACCAATGCCCACCAGCAGCGCTCATCAACTCATTCAATACAAAGGTTGAGCTAAAAAACGCACCTGACAGTAGCCCCAGTAAGATCAGCCGAATCATGTTTCCTCCTTGAGAATATGTGCCTGTATATGGATTTGTATTTATTGTTCTAAATGGATGCTCTATCAGTGATTAGAGTGTGATCTGTCAGAGATTAGCATATGGTTTGTCTTTTTATTTGCCCTTGGCATCTGCCCAAATGATTTTATGCAATTGCAATTGGAAGCGAACGGGCAAGGCATCTGCCAGCATCCATTCAGCAAGCTCTCTTGCCAATACAGGCACCTCAGGGCTAAGCGCTTCATCAACATCGTCTGCCACGTTAAACATCGGAGAAAACCAAACGGTGCCGACCAGTTTATCTAGCTGATGCTGGTTCAACTTTTCTTTTGCCCAGTCATAATCTGTACGGTTCATAATGACAAACTTGATTTGATCGTGCTCGGTGAGATGATCGAGATTTGACCATAAGTTTTTATCGACTTCGCCCGAGCTTGGTGTTTTGAGATCCATCACTTTGCTGACGGCTGATGGTACATTTGCTACCGAGAGCGCGCCTGCGGTTTCAAGGGATATCTCATAGCCATCGCTGAGCAAGCGTTTCATCAACTCAATCGCGTTGGGCTGTGCTAATGGCTCACCGCCAGTCAGGCAAATGCGCTTACATGGGTAGCTTTTGATCATGTCTATGATGGTTTCTAATGACTGACGCTCGCCGCCTGTAAAGGCATATTCGGTATCACAGTAGACGCAGCGCAGCGGACAGCCGGTTAGACGTACAAATATCGTCGGCAAGCCAGACGTCAGTGCCTCACCCTGTAGGGAATAAAAAATCTCAGTCAAACGCAACCCTGCTTCAGGGTCGGTGACGGGGATAGCGGCGGTGCGCAATAGTGATTCACTCATAATATGTCAAATACAGTTAAAGGTTGATAAGGCGATGAAGCGGTTATCAATCGTAATAAAGAAGAAGGCAGGTTGTGGTATTTGTCGTTTTATGTTTGGATAAAACAAAACCAAAAAACGGATTATAACGCAACGCTCTGCATTAAGGTGCAAAAAAGACGCTGAAGTTTTCTTCAGCGTCTTTGGTAAAGATAGTTTATCGCCATCCGTACCATTCGGGTACGAGGCCATAAGTATTAAAAATACTAGGCTAAACGTAATAGCTCATTTACTGATGTTTTAGCACGAGTTTGCGCGTCTACTTTTTTCACGATGATTGCAGCGTACAAGCTGTGAGTGCCGTCTTCTGATGGCAAGCTACCTGGTACGACAACAGAGCCTGCTGGTACACGGCCGCGATGAATCTCGCCAGTCTCACGGTCATAGATGCGTGTAGATTGACCGATATAGACGCCCATAGAAATAACAGCGCCTTCTTCGACGATCACGCCTTCAACGATTTCAGAGCGCGCGCCGATAAAGCAATTGTCTTCGATGATGGTTGGGTTGGCTTGTAATGGCTCTAAAACACCGCCGATGCCAACGCCACCTGATAGATGCACGTTTTTACCGATTTGCGCACATGAGCCAACGGTTGCCCACGTATCAACCATCGCGCCTTGATCGACATACGCACCAATGTTGACATAAGAAGGCATCAATACCGCACCCGCTGCGATGTATGAACCTTTGCGAGCAACGGCTGGCGGTACCACACGGACGCCTGCTTCTTTGAACTGTGCTTCAGTCCAGTTAGCAAATTTCGTTGGCACTTTGTCATAAAACTGTACGTGCTCGCCCGCTGCTTGAACGTAGTTGTCGTTCAAACGGAACGATAGCAGTACCGCTTTTTTGGCCCACTGGTTGACGACCCATTCGCCATCCTTCTTTTCGGCCACGCGTAGGCTGCCATTATCTAGCTGCTCGAGTACTTGCTCAATCGCGTCGCGCACGTCTTGTGGCATGTTGCTTGGGCTGTATTCGTTGCGGTTTTCAAAAGCTTGTTCGATGGTTTGTTGTAATGACATAAAGGTTCCTAAAATGAATGAAAGGGAGGGTGATCTTAATGTTATGGTTAAAGACTTATATGACCCGGCCTAAAGAAAATTCAAGGTATGGCTTGGTTCAAAAACTTGCTTGCCATATTGTCGCTAATTTGACCACTTTTAGCAAACAAGTTCAGTATTTCATTATGGCAATGCTCGAGAAAAAGCGCTCAAAAGACTGCTCAAGATGAATTGTTTATCGTGCTTTAAGCGTCTGGTGCAGTGTTTTTTATCCACGCCAAAATATCTTGATAAACCGTTTGATGATCTGTTTCGTGCAATACCTCATGGCGCATATTGGGATAAAGCTGAATATCAACATGGCTAAATTTTTGTTTATGTAGGCGTTTGACCACGCGGCGAATACCGCGTCCCATGTTACCAATAGGATCATCTTCACCACTGATAAACAGCATTGGGAAGTTTTTGGCAATGGTAGTGGCCCAGCCTTTATTTAATCCAGTATCCATCAAAGTAAACAATGTTATAAAGCCATTATTGGTAAAGTCAAAACCAGTCTTTGGATCAGCTTCATAGGCTTCGATATTTGCAGTATTTTCACTCAACCAAGCAAACTGTGATGATGCAGTGCGATCTTTTAGTTGACTGTTCAATACCTTATTCATGGTATTGGCAAGGACGGTGTTTGGCTGTTTTGGCGCCACTTTTGCCAGCACTTTATTGATAGGCAGCAAAACTTTGGTCAATGGATTGACGTCTGCTGAACCCATCAATATCGCTCCAGTAAAATTATGCGCATGATGCTTAAGTACGTTACGCACGATAAATGAGCCCATGGAGTGGCCCATCACAAAATGCGGTACATCAGGGTGACGTGCCTTTAGGCTATCTGCCATGACAATCACATCTTTTAGCAGCGATTGTACTGGATGCTCTTCACCAAAAAACCCTAAATCCGCTTCGGTTTTGATGGTCTGGCCATGCCCAAGATGATCATAGGTTGCGACAGCGATGCCATTGTTCGCCAAGAACTGTGCAAAATCTGCATAGCGACCACTGTGCTCTGCCATCCCATGCACAATCAATAGCGTCGCACTGATGGCAACATTGTTGTCACTTGGCTCAAAAAAGTCATGGTGTAAGTAGTGAGTGTTGTCGGAAGAGAGAATGTTATCATTACTGGTATCGAGAGTGTTACTCATATAAGCTTCCTTGACAGGTTTTAATGGTCTATATTTTTCATGGATCGTTATTTCATAAATACCGATCAGTTAGGTGGCGTCGTTATGATTTTATTTTACTAGGCGCTGATTGGTCGACCATTTTACCTTATTTTTTTGTGTTACGTGACAGGGTAATGAAATCTATACTTGGTAGCACCATTTAATGACAAAAATGAGTATGGTCAATATTATCTAAATTATCTAAGCCACTTATACCATCCACCCGATCATCAGGGTCGTCTATCAGACATATCTTATTTATAAACTGCTTTTGTGCTACTTATATGACAAGCACTACAATTCGCTTATCAACACCTATCCATCACTTTGATTAGAATGCCAATGAAACAGCTGTCGCCAAAGAAACTATTGTTAGCAGGGGCAGGTCATGCTCATATTGGACTGTTACGTCGGCTTGTTGCTGGGCAGCTAGAGAGTACGGGTTTCAAGGGAACGGCTATAGACATCGCTCTAATTAGCGAGCAACCGCAGACTATATATTCAGGAATGCTACCTGGTTGGATGGCAGGACATTACTCGCTTGACGATATCAGTATCGATATAAAAACACTTTGTATGCGAGCAAGTGTGCGCTTTATTGAGCAGTCGATCGTGCAGGTTGATGCGGCATCCAACATGGTCGCGACAACGGGCGATGAGCGATTGGTACTTGATTATGATTTGCTGTCTTTAAATACGGGTGCAGAGACAGATATGCGTTGGTTAGATAAACGAGACAGCTATGCTAAGACGGATACTCACGCTAGTACAGACGTAATCGCTATTCGTCCCTTGTCAGAGTTTATCACGCATTGGCAGCAGATTTTGGCTGAGGCGCGGCAAGCCAGTCAATATCAATTGGCAATCGTTGGTGCTGGGGCCGCCGCGACCGAATTGGTCATGGCAGCTCAAGTCGCGCTACAGCATATCAATCTAAATCATCAAGTGACACTGGTGTGCGGTGAGCATCTGTTGTCAGGGTTTAATCCGCGTTTTCAGCAACGCGTTATTAGGCAGCTGCATCGCCATGATATTAAGATAGTCCATGAGCGAGCGACTGGTTATCATGATGGTCATTTATTGACCGCACATGACACGCTGCCAATGGATGCTGTGATCGCCGCGACGGGAGTGGTAGGATCAGCATGGACCGCTGCCACTGATTTACAGACAGTAAATAATGGTTTTATCGCCGTTAATGCCAAGCAGCAGAGTGTCTCTCATTCTAATGTATTCGCCGTTGGTGATGTTGCCACGCGAGTGGACAAAGACGTCGCGCATTCAGGCGTTCATGCGGTACATGGCGGCGCGATAGAGGCAGATAACCTATTGGCCTATCTCAAAGACGAACCCATGCAAGACTATAAACCCAAAAAAAACACGCTATATTTATTGTCTTGCGGGGACAAGTACGCCATTGCCAGTTGGGGAGCGCTCAGTCTACAAGGTCGCGGGATTTGGTATCTAAAACGGTATATCGATCAGCGCTTTGTGAAGGCTAAGTAGAGCAGCACTGGTTGGCATAAATAACAAAATCGATCTTACAAAACTGATGCTACCAGTGATTCACAATCAGGTATGATTGATTAAACAAAATGTAAAATGAAAGGTCAATAAATAAGGTATGATGTTTATAAAATAGCAAATAAAAGCAATTACTTATATGTAAACATATCTTTTTTGAGTTGTGTTATTAACGGGGTCTATACGATTATGAAATCGACTATCGAACTACTTGAGCACACCGACTTTCCGGCGATCAAACGTCGCGAACTAACGATACTGCAAGTCAACATGGGCTACTTATGCAATATGTCTTGCGTCCATTGCCATGTGGCGGCCAGTCCTTATCGCACGGAGATGATGTCACGCGAGTTGGTTGAGCTGATTCCCAAAGTATTGCAAGCGCAAAATATTGATACGCTCGATTTGACGGGCGGTGCCCCTGAGATGCATGAGGACTTTAAGTATTTGGTCAAAGCGGCGCGTGCGCTGGGCGTCAAAGTAATAGACCGCTGTAACCTGACCATTCTTATGGAAGATGGCTATGAGGACATGGCGCAGTTTCTAGCAGATAACCAAGTCGAAGTCGTGGCTTCCCTGCCGTGTTACTCCTTAGAAAACGTGGATAAGCAGCGCGGCAAAGGTGCGTTTGACGATAGTATATTAGGACTGCAGAAACTGAACCAGTTAGGCTATGGTAGGGCTGATTCAGGTTTGACCTTGAACTTGGTCTATAATCCGCAAGGCGCGAGCTTACCGCCCAATCAGCAGCAGCTTGAAGCGGACTATAAGCGCGAGCTAAAGGAACATTTTGATATAGAGTTCAATCATCTGTTTGCCCTTACCAATATGCCGATTCAGCGTTTTGGTGCAGTACTATTGGCCAAAAATGAATTCCATCCGTACATGGGCTTACTCAAGGAAAACTACGTGGCGGACAACTTGAGTGAAGTGATGTGTCGCTCGACTATCAGTGTTAATTGGCTGGGCGAATTGTTCGACTGTGATTTTAATCAGCAATTAGAGATGCCTGTGCCCAATAAATCGCGACGTCATCTCAGCGATCTGCTTACCCAAAATCCCTCTGGTGATGCCATTGCTATTGCGGACCACTGCTACGGCTGTACGGCAGGACAGGGAAGCAGCTGCGGTGGTGCGTTAGAAGAAGAGACCGTAGAGCAGACGATAGTAGACACGACTGTTTAGACGCCCATATTTACCATTAAGGGTCGTTGATCATAAATAGTTGTTAGGCTATCGAGCTGGACAGCTGCGACAGACAAACATCACCAATTCAAGTGGAGTGAATCTTATGTCAAGATTGAATGTTTCAACAAAGACCTTGGTCGTGCAACCAATTATTGCGCTCGCGATTTTATCATCAAGCGCGGCTGTCTATGCAGGTTTCAACCATCAAAGTTGGGATAACTTATTAAATAAGCATGTGACCATGACCAATGGCGGTAAGGCTTCCGTGGTGAATTATGCGGGCATGCAAGCGGATAAGAGCAAGCTGGCAAGTTATCTTGAAGCGACGAGTAAAGTCTCTCAAGCAGAATTTAATCGCTGGAGCAAAAACGAGCAGTTGGCATTTTTGATTAATGTCTACAATGCTGGCACGGTCGATTTGGTACTCACGAAATATCCTAATATTAAATCCATTAAAGACATTGGCGGTCTGTTTGGCTCGCCGTGGAAGCAGGAGTTTATTCCACTATTGGGTAAAACACGCTCGCTTGATGATATCGAGCACAACCTCATTCGTGGCTCCAAGCGCTACAACGATCCGCGTATTCACTTCGCGGTTAATTGTGCGAGTATTGGTTGTCCTGCACTGCAAGATGACGCCTTTACTGGCAGGGGTTTGGACAGTCAATTAGAGCAGGCAACTGCTAAATTTTTGTCAGATGGTAGTCGCAACAATTTCAAGGGCAATACACTAAGGGTGTCGCCGATTTTTAAATGGTATAAGTCAGACTTTGAGAGCAATTGGCGTGGTACAAAAAACTTAGAAGGGTTTTTAGGTCGCTATAGCTCATCACTAGGAATGAACAAAGCCCAGACAGCAGATCTAAATCAAGGAAAAATAAAAATCAGCTACACCGACTACAATTGGAATTTGAACAAAAAATAAGTCAATGCTCGCGAGTTTATTCTTATTAAAACGGGACGTACCTTGAACCTCTCTATCATTATTCCATTGTTAAATGAAGTGGATAATCTGCCAAACCTTATTGCTCATATCAATGCGCTCAGCCCAGCGCCGCAGCAAGTGATATTGGTCGATGGTGGGTCAACGGATGGCTCGATTACCGCCGTCCATGATTTGCTAAAAGCGTTGCCAAAGATGACCCTGTCGTCAATTGACTGGCATATTATTGAGTCTGTTGCTGGACGCGCTTGTCAGATGAATGCTGGCGCTAAGCGAGCAACTGGTGACGTATTTCTGTTTCTACATGCTGATACTCGGTTGCCGACTGATGCGATAGATGACATTCAACGTGCAATGACCACGTATGACTGGGGACGCTTTAATGTGCGCTTAGATAGTCATCATCCGCTTCTTAAAGTCGTTGGGATAATGATTAATAAGCGCTCACGTCTAGTCAGTATCGCAACGGGCGATCAAGCTATTTTTATTAAAAATTCTCTATTTGAACGACTGGGTGGCTATACCGATCAGCCATTGATGGAAGATGTCGAGCTATGTAAGCGCCTAAAACCGATTAGCAGGCCCGCTTGCTTAAAAAGCACAGTGACGACGTCAGCACGGCGTTGGCAGCAACATGGATATTTCCGTACCATATTTTTGATGTGGCATTTGCGCTTTGACTATTGGCGCGGGGTATCGCCAGATACTTTACAACAGCGTTATTACAAGTAGAAATGATCCAGCCATATTGCACTAATAACAATAATAAAAAGGGCTTCGTATTGATGCATGCGACCAGCAACCGAACCACTACTATAGATGTCAACTCACAGATAAAAGAGCAACCTACCTGCGTCATTTTATTTGCCAAATATCCAGCCCGTGATAAGGCAAAGACTCGTCTACAGCCTGCATTGGGTGTGGATGGTGCTGCGCTTATGGCAAGGCAGCTGCTATTACACAGTGTCGAGCAAGCTGTGGCGAGCGATTTTGCGGTAGAGCTATGCGTGAGTCCAGCGCCAACGGATCCCTGCTGGCAAGCGCTTGATTTACCCAAGTCACTGCAATGGTCTGCTCAGGCAGAGGGGGACTTGGGTAGGCGCATGTTGATAGCCAGTCAGAGCGCATTAGAAAAATATGAAAAAGTTGTCCTAATTGGAACAGATTGTCCTAGCCTTACGGTAGAGCGTATACAGACCGCCGTACAGCAGCTAGATAAAGATGACGCGGTGACGATTCCTGCAACCGATGGGGGATATGTGTTGCTCGGATTCAAACAAGTTGATAGCAGCCTTTTTTCAAACATCAGCTGGAGTACGTCGAGCGTCGCTGAAGTGACTAAGCGACGTATCGCGGCATTAGGTTGGACACTAGCGCTATTGCCAGCGTTGCATGATATTGATGAGCCTGATGATTTGGAGCATCTACCGTCGGATTGGCGTAATACACTCAACAAAATCTAAAAATTAAACATCATTTTTTACCGTTATTCATTTATGTTTTAAATAGATATTACTATTAATAAGGATATTGTTATGCATGACGTTGTGCAAAATTACTATGGCAAAGAGCTGCAAGGGACTGACGATCTAAAAACCTCAGCGTGTTGTGATATTAGCAATATGCCTGAGTGGCTCAAGCCGTTATTGGCAAATATTCATGATGAGGTATTGAGCCGTTATTATGGCTGCGGATTGGTGTGTCCGGCATTGCTTGAGGGTTGCCGAATTCTAGACTTGGGCAGTGGTTCAGGTCGCGATGTTTATGCACTCGCGCAACTGGTTGGTGAGAGCGGTCATGTGGTCGGTGTCGATATGACTGACGAGCAACTAGCCGTTGCAAAGGCACATCAAGCCTATCATATCGAGAAGTTTGGCTACGACAATGTGACGTTTTTGCATGGTTATATCGAAAAGCTCGATGAGCTAGATCTTGCTGATGGTAGCTTTGATATTATTGTCTCAAACTGTGTTATTAATTTATCACCAGATAAAGCCGCCGTGATGGCGAGCGTGCAGAGACTGCTGAAACCGGGCGGCGAGTTTTATTTTTCTGATGTCTACGCTGATCGCCGTATCCCGCAACACTTGATCGATGATCCTGTCTTATATGGCGAGTGTTTGAGTGGCGCGTTGTACTGGAAAGATTTTATCCGTTTATCAAGAGGAGCAGGGTTTTTAGACCCACGTTTAGTTGAGGATCGTCCGCTTGAGATTACAGATCCTGTATTGGCTGCCAAAATTGGTGATATACGGTTTTTTTCGGCCACTTATCGCTTGTTCAAAATTGCAACGCTAGAAGATGCCTGCGAAGATCATGGACAAGCGGTGATATACAAAGGGTCTATCGAGCAATCCCCGCATCGGTTTGATCTAGACAAGCATCACGCGATTGAAGCGGGCCGAGTATTTCCTGTCTGCGGCAATACCTTTCGGATGCTACAAGAATCTCGCTTTGCGCCGCATTTTGAATTTATCGGTGATGACAGTCGCCACTATGGTATTTTTGCAGGGTGCGGTGAGCTGATGCCATTTGATCAGACGATGACGTCATTATCTGGTGTGGGCGGTTGCTGTTAAGAGTAAAGGCATCTGGTTAGCTCACATCCTAAACGTACTGATTGAAATTATAAAAAGGCCATTAAGTATGTTAATGGCCTTTTTGCATGTGCGTAGGATTTGGGTTGTTGCCTTTGTCTCAAACAAGCATTTATTCAAATATGTTTAAACATTTAGTATAACAATGCAGCCAGTCTGATTTTGGTATGTTCGTCCATCATGTCTATAGGCGTGACCAAGGCCTGTGCAAGAGCATTATGGGCGATGGATTCAGGTAATTCAGCGGCAATCAAAGCAACGGCTTCTTGAATCACTTTTTGAGCGTTTTCAGCATTTTTCATCAGGTTCTTTATTGCATAGTCTGCACTGACGGCTTCTTCGCTAGGATGCCAACAATCAAAATCGGTTACTAAAGCTAATGTCGCATAAGCCATGCTGGCTTCACGTGCCAATTTGGCTTCTGGCATATTGGTCATGCCAATGATATCTGCCTGCATTTGACGATACCACTCTGACTCTGCACGAGTTGAGAACTGCGGCCCTTCGATACAGACATAGGTCGCCTTCTTATGACAGCTGCCCTCAGCTATATCTGCCTGATTGTAGGCACGCGTTAAGATATCTGATAGGGCAGGACAGAGTGGGTCTGCCATTGATACATGAGCGACGGCCCCCTCACCAAAAAACGTACTTACCCGCTGCTTGGTCATATCAATCATTTGATTTGGCACGACCATATCTAGCGGTTTGAGGTGTGCTTGCAACGAGCCGACCGCCGATACTGAGACGATATAGCGTACGCCTAGGGTTTTTAGCGCATAGATATTGGCGCGATAAGGTACTTCAGATGGAGTCAGTTTATGACCTTGACCATGCCGCGTCAGAAAAGCAACCGTTACTCCTTCTAGTTCACCAAGAACGATGTCATCAGATGGACTGCCATAAGGGGTCTGTATCGTCACGCTGCGTACATTAGTCAGTGCTTGAATCTGATACAAGCCACTACCACCAATGATGGCAATGTCAGCAGACAACGATTCCAGCGCTTCTGTTGTAGATATTGTCATAAAAATTATCCAAGTTGAGTCATAAAAAATAATGGTTTCGGTTCATATAATGAAGCATTTGTCAGCTTACGTAAAACGTGCTCTAGACAAAGCCAGTGAATAAATGTTTAGTTAAAATATAACAGAATCAGAATGGCAATGAAAATGAATCGTAATATGCAGCGCAACACATGCACACAAGTTACGATAAAGGTTTACAACATCATTAAAATTTGTTTAAATAAAGATGAAACATTGTTTCACATAGCGGAACAATGTAGGTTTTGGCTATTACATACAATGAAAATGTTTTCTCAAAGAGCCCTTAATATAAGGCATTAAAAGCAAAAGAGAAAACAGTCTTTAGTTTATTTATAGCAAAAATTGCTATATCATTACTCAAGTGTAACGGATTAATACTCATGTATTAATGTCGTTTGTTGCATTAACTCGATTATTTCAAGGACGAACTCAATGCTCAATTCTCTAAAATCTCCCTTACTTTTGTCAGCGATATTAAGCGCCATGCTAGGCCTAACGGCATGTTCATCTCCAAGCTCAGAAGGCAATGAGACGGCTGCTGCAGATAGCTCGGCGACAGATGCGGCTGCCGACACACTCGATACTAAGTTCCTAACCATTGCCACAGGCGGTGCGTCTGGCCCTTATAACATCATCGGCACTGCATTGTCCGAAGTCTATGTAAAAAACTTTGGGGTCAACTCAAAGACACAAACCACGGGCGCATCGGTCGAAAACGTCAATCTACTGACGCAAGGCAAAGTCGATATGGTGTTGGCGCTCAGTGATGTGGTCACGGACGCGGTTGAAGGCAAAAACAACTTTGACAAGCCCATTACCAATATTCAGCAGATTGCAGTCTTGTACCCGAACGTGGTGCAAATCGTGACGACAAAAGACTCTGGTATCAAAAATATTGAAGATTTGAGAGGCAAGCGTATTGCCGTTGGCGATCAAGGTTCTGGTACGGAAGTCAATGCTCGAACGCTACTAGAAGGCTTCGGTATCACCTATGATGATATCACTGTTGATTACTTGGGCTTTGCTGAAGCAGCTGATGGTATGAAAGCAGGTAAGATTGAAGCGGCATTCTTTAGTAGTGGTCTACCAAACTCATCGCTCATGGAGCTAGAGCAAGGTTTAGATTTGCAGTTGGTTACTATCGACCAAGATAAGCTAAAAGAAATCATTGCGACCAAGCCTTACTTTAAAACCTTTGAAATCCCTGCTGGCACGTATGGCAATGACGCTGCAATTCCAACTGCCGCAATCATGAATGCGCTATTGGTGAGCTCTGATCTGTCTGAATCTGATGGCTATAAACTGACCAAGGCGTTATTTGATAATCTGGACGGTCTAAAAACAGCACACCAAGCAGCCAACGATATCAGTCTAGAGACGGCTAGTGAAGGTATGGTCGCTCCAATTCACCCCGGCGCTAAAAAGTACTATGACGAACAAGCAGCCAAATAATTTATTATGGTTATCGACTGGCGCAGCATGTATTGCCGCGCTGGTTTTTTTGACCCTATGGATAGGCTTCGCTCGTCAGTTTGTGGTTGAGGTTCGCGTTGCGATAGAGGGTAGTGACGACAAGGTGTGTTATTTCACTGACCCTGACTTTCAGCTGCGCTGGATACATTCTGTAGAAAGGCAGTGGTGGGAAGAGCAGTATCAGCGTCTAGAAAAAAGTAGTATAGAAGATGCTATGTTACTCCTCACCACCACATACTTTGAAGCATTTGGTGCTGGTACGCCTTCGACCGAACCCCTTGCACCCATACAAAAACCTGGCTATCTGGGTTATCAAATCAATGAAAAGCTGCCTAGCCTCAATTGGGTAGTCTCTAGACTGACCAAAGGCGAGATCGATTACGCTGGTCATCGTTTTTTGATTCATCAGTGGGTGCCAGATTATTCTGAAGTGGTGATCATGCCTAAGACGTATGGTTTAATTGATAGATTTAAAAAGGACTTGTGTCATGAACTCCCAAGTGACGGATCACGGTAGCGTGAATACCACACCAGATGATAGCGTTGACAAAGACGCTGAGGCTGTCAACAGAGCGGTATTGGAAAAATATGACCGAGAGTCAATCACACGTCATATCACCCAAGGGCCAGTCAAGTATTTTATCGCTGGTATATGTATCCTCTATTCATTGTTTCACTTATATATCACCTTCAACCCCATGCCAGCGTTGCTACAGCGTGCGGTACACGTAGGTGTTGGTTTTTCCCTGATTTTTTTAATTTTTCCTGCAAGCAAAAAGAGCAGCCGCAAAAAAGTTGCTTGGTATGACTGGATTTGGTTTTTGTTGTCGTTGTCTGGTATGGGCTATCTCATCTACGAATACCAAGATATCGTGACCTCGCGTGGCGGTATGGCCAACTCGGCGGACGTGATATTTTCACTGATTACGGTCATCTGCGTGTTAGAGGGCAGTCGCCGTATCACAGGCTGGATTTTGCCGATATTGGCAGGGATATTTTTGGCCTATCCGTTTGTCAGTCATATGGATTTTATGCCTGATAGATTGCTGACTCGTCCTTATGATATGGGGGATATTTTTGGTCAATTATTTCTAAAAACCGAAGGTTTATATTCTGTTGCGATTGGCGCGTCAGTGACTTTTATCTTTTTGTTCATTCTCTTTGGTGCGTTCTTAGCACGTTCTGGAATGGGACAGCTGTTTAATGATTTGGCATTAGCCATCGCCGGTCACAAAAAAGGAGGACCTGCAAAAGTAGCGGTTATCTCTAGCGGCTTTATGGGTAGTATCAATGGCTCTGCATTATCAAATGTGGTGAGTACCGGTGCCTTTACCATTCCGCTGATGAAAAAGGTCGGTTATCACAAAGATTTTGCAGGTGCGGTTGAGGCGAGTGCCTCGGTTGGCGGACAGATTTTGCCACCGATCATGGGAGCCAGTGCGTTTATCATGGCGGAGACCACTGGTCTGCCGTATAGCACGATCGCGCTTGCCGCTTTGTTGCCTGCGATATTGTACTATTTAGGCGTGATTGCGCAGGTACATTTCCGCGCTGGACGTCGTGACCTAAAAGGTATCGCCAAAGAGAGCTTACCCGCAGTAAAAGAAGTGTTAAAAGCTCGCGGTCACATGCTATTACCGATTGTCTTTTTGATTTTCTTATTAATCAGAAATGTACCTGTGGGATATGCCGCGGCTTATACGATTGGTTTTACCGTGGTAATCAGCATGCTACGCGCTGAGACGCGTATGAGCTTTTCTGATATTTTGGGTGCTTTAGAAGATGGCGCGCGCCAGTCGCTTGCGGTTATGGCGGCTTGTGCGGTCGTGGGTATTATCATCGGCGTGGTCAGTCTGACCAGCTTTGGTACAGTAATGACCTCATCTATCGTCACGCTAGGCGCAGGGTCGTTATTTTTCACACTCATCTTAACCATGCTAGCGTCTATGGTCTTGGGTATGGGGTTACCGTCTATTCCTGCCTATATTATTACTGCGACCATGGCTGCTCCAGCATTGGCAGGGTTTGATATTCCAATCTTGTCAGCGCATATGTTTGTATTCTACTTTGGTATCTTTGCTAATATTACCCCGCCTGTGTGTCTAGCAGCCTTTGCTGGCGCTGGTATATCCGGTGGGGATCCGATGAAAACAGGGTTCTTGTCGCTTAAACTGGCACTTGCCGGATTCATAGTACCGTTTATGTTTATCTACAATCCCACGATGCTGATGATAGATCCAACCGGTCTGGCAGTTACAGCAAAAGACTTCCCGCTACCGCCTATTTTGGACATTATCACAGTCGTTGTGACCTCAGTGACAGGTGTGATTGCATTAAGTTCAGCACTTGAAGGGTACTTCAAAGGCGATATGAACACCGTGACGCGTGTCTTCTTAGCTATTGGTGCTTTATTGCTTATTTATCCTGAAATTACGACTGGTATCGCAGGTGGCGTTATTGTACTTGGTATTGCTGTATTTAATATAAAAACAGCTGGAAAGCCAACGCCAACTTTGACTGTATAAAGCGTTAGGTTTAATTATTCGTAAATCTAATAAAGCTCAAAAAAAGGGTGAATAACAAAATATGTTATTCACCCTTTTATATTTTTAGCTACTATCTTTAGTACTTTGATATCGGTTTAACAATAATCAAATCAGCAATTAGCAGCCAAGTTTGCCTTCAGCTTCTAATGCTTTTTTGCTACGGATAGGTGCTGGGCAATCTTCACCGTAGTATTGACGATCGGCAAAGTAGCTTGAGCGTACCATTGGGCCTGCCCAAATGCTAAAGAAGCCAATCTTTTTGCCGTAGTCCATATAGCGTTGGAACTCATCTGGATGGACATAACGATCAACAGGAGCATGGTTCTTACTAGGCTGTAGATACTGACCAATCGTGATCATATCCACGTCATGCGCTTTTAGATCATCGAGTAGGGCATAAATCTCTTCTTCTGTTTCGCCAAGACCAACCATAAAGCCGCATTTGGTTGCGATATCAGGACGACGCTTTTTATAGAGCTTGAGCAAGTCGAGCGAATGCTGATAGTCAGAACCTGGACGGAAGGCTTTGTATAGACGAGGTACGGTTTCGATGTTGTGGTTAAACACATCTGGCGCGGTCTCTGTCAATAAATCCAACGCAATATCCATACGGCCACGGAAATCTGGTACAAGGATTTCAATCAAGCAATTTGGGCTAAGTGCTCTTGACTCGTTGAGCACTTCTACAAAGTGTCCAGCTCCGCCATCTTTTAGATCATCGCGATCGACAGAGGTAATGACCGCATATTTAAGCTGTAGACCTTGAATCGTTTCAGCGGTATGACGTGGCTCATCCTTGTCTAACTCATTAGGACGACCATGACCAACATCACAGAACGGGCAGCGGCGAGTACAGATATCACCCATGATCATAAAGGTGGCCGTCCCATCGGCGAAGCACTGTGGGAGGTTGGGGCAGGCTGCTTCTTCACAGACGGTATAAAGTTTCTGCTCGCGCAAAGTCGCTTTGATACGCGCCACTTCAGCCGGCGATGACATTTTCACCCGAATCCAGTCAGGCTTTTTCTTGGCCTCAACGGTTGGGATTACTTTAATTGGGATACGGGCAACTTTATCGTAACCACGTAGTTTTTCGCCTTGTATGGCTTTTTTGGGTTTGACCTTAGCAGCAGGTACATGGGTTTGTACGGCAGTTGTCATAATAGAATTATCTCTTAACCCTTTATAGTATAAGGGTTTATGGAATGATCAGAATGTTTTATGAGTGGTGATATTATAGCAGAAATTTATTAGGCAGTTTTTGTACAATATCATTAAGATTACTATGATTAACCTAGCGACCATGGTTTTAAATATCTATATCGACTTCCATCTCATTTAGGGTATCTATGGCGGCGCGAAACGCTTCTTGCGTGGCAGGCGCACCGCAGTATGGCAAGCTATGCATCAGCACTTCGCGAATCTCAGCGACACTAGCGCCATTATTGATGGCACCGCGGATATGTCCTTTTAACTCGTTTGGGCTTTTTTGCGCAACCAAAAAGGCAATGGTAATCAGTGAGCGATATTTGCGCGGTAATACTGAGTCGTCTTGCCAAGTACTGCCCCAAGCGTGTTCGATAATCCAGTCTTGCAGCGGTTGGGTAAATCCTGTGGCTGCATCAAGCGAGCGTTTGACATGCGCTTCACCCATCACTTCTGTACGTACCTTGAGGCCATTATCATAGTTGGTGTTGCTATCCATATTGGCTCGTCCTTTGATGTCTTATAGAAATGTCTTATAAAAGCGTATAACAGTCATATGGTGTCTATTGCTTCATAAAGCAAGTTTTTATCGATCAGTATAGGTACGTAAATACGAGCGATTAGATTATAAGGCGTGCAATCATATTATTGATGGGACTATTTTTATAATAAATGTTGGATATGGCCTTACTATGAGCCTTTTCAGGGCTGAGCCATTAACATTTAGAGCGTTTTAAGCTATGATTGCACGGATAATTATTCCCTATAGTATATAGACGCAGGCGGTCATGCTGACTACCCACGTAATGTGCTAAACCCCAACTGACGAGGACGACTATTGTGTTAGAAGCTTATCGTAAACATGTCGAAGAACGTGCTGAGCTAGGAACGGTTCCGCTACCATTGAACGAAAAACAAGTAGCAGAGTTGGTTGAATTACTAAAGAACCCGCCAGCAGGCGAAGATGCATTTTTGATGAACTTGTTAGAAAACCGTATCCCTGCTGGTGTTGACCAAGCAGCCTACGTAAAAGCGGCATTTTTGGCAGCGATCTTAAAAGGTGAGACGTCATCACCATTGATCAGCAAGCAAAAAGCGGTTCAAATTTTAGGTACCATGCAAGGTGGTTACAACGTTCAGCCATTGGTTGCGGCACTAGATGACAGCGAAGTGGCTCAAGACGCTGCTGAAGCATTAAAGAAAACTTTGCTAGTATTTGACGCATTCAACGACGTGACTGAAAAAGCTGAAGCGGGCAATACCATTGCCAAAGAAGTCGTTCAATCTTGGGCTGACGCAGAATGGTTCTTGAGCCGCCCTGAAGTACCAAAGAAAACCACTTACACGACGTTTAAAGTCACTGGTGAAACCAACACGGATGACTTGTCACCTGCGCAAGACGCATGGAGCCGTCCTGATATTCCACTGCATTCACTAGCCATGCATAAAAACTCTCGCGACGGCATCAATGCTGACGAAGAGGGCGTTGTTGGCCCAATGAAGCAAATCGAAGCGTTAAAAGAAAAAGGCCATCCGCTAGCCTATGTTGGTGATGTGGTTGGTACGGGTTCTAGCCGTAAGTCGGCCACCAACTCAGTATTGTGGCTCATGGGTGAAGACATTCCTAACGTGCCAAACAAACGTGGTGGCGGTCTAGTACTAGGTAACAACATCGCTCCGATTTTCTTCAACACGATGGAAGATTCTGGCGCATTGCCAATCGAAAAAGTCGCCGTTGATAACCTAAATATGGGTGATGTGTTTGACATCTATCCACATGACGGCAAAATCACCAAGCATGACTCTGATGAAGTGCTCTCAACGTTTACGTTAAGCTCACCTACTTTGCTTGACGAAGTGCGTGCTGGCGGCCGTATCCCATTAATCGTTGGTCGTGGTTTGACCAACCGTGCGCGTGAGTACATGGGTCTTGGTCACTCAGACGTGTTTGCTAAGCCAGAAGAGCCAGCCGATACTGGTAAAGGCTTTACGCTAGCGCAAAAAATGGTTGGTAAAGCGTGTGGCCTAGAAGGCGTACGTCCAGGTATGTACTGTGAGCCTAAAATGACGACTGTCGGCTCTCAAGATACCACTGGCCCAATGACGCGTGACGAGCTAAAAGACTTGGCATGTTTGGGTTTCCAAGCGGATCTCGTCATGCAGTCATTCTGTCATACGGCGGCTTATCCAAAGCCAGTTGACGTTGAGACTCAGCACACACTACCTGACTTTATCATGAACCGTGGCGGCGTCAGCTTACGTCCAGGTGATGGTATCATTCACTCATGGTTGAACCGTATGCTACTTCCAGATACCGTTGGTACTGGTGGCGACTCGCATACTCGTTTCCCAATGGGTATCTCGTTCCCAGCGGGTTCTGGTCTAGTTGCTTTCGCAGCGGCAACTGGTGTGATGCCACTTGATATGCCTGAATCTGTCCGTGTTCGTTTTGTTGGTGAGCGTCAGCCTGGTATCACCCTACGTGATCTAGTACATGCGATCCCTTATCAAGCGATCAAAGAAGGCTACTTGACCGTTGATAAGAAAGGTAAAATCAACGAGTTCAACGGCCGTATTCTTGAAATCGAAGGCCTAGAAGATTTGACCGCTGAGCAGGCGTTTGAATTGTCTGATGCCTCAGCTGAGCGTAGTGCTGCTGGTTGTACCATTACCTTATCTGAAGCGTCAGTGACTGAGTACCTAAACTCAAACATCACACTGCTTAAGTGGATGATCTCAGAAGGCTATGGCGATGCACGTACGATCAGTCGCCGTGTTGAGCAAATGCAAGAGTGGTTGGCTAACCCAAGCCTCATGCGTGCTGACGACGATGCTGAATATGCGATCGACATTACTATCGATATGAGCGAAATTAAAGAGCCCATCCTTTGCTGCCCGAACGATCCAGATGATGCCAAGACTTTGGCAGACGTGGCTGGCGATACCATTGATGAAGTATTCATTGGTTCATGTATGACTAACATCGGTCATTTCCGTGCCGCTGGCAAATTGCTACAAGACGTACCAGCAGGTAGCCTCAAGACTCGTCTATGGATTGCACCACCGACTAAGATGGATGCACGCCAGTTGATGGAAGAAGGTTACTACAACATCTATGCACAAGCCGGCGCTCGTACTGAAATGCCAGGTTGTTCACTATGTATGGGTAACCAAGCACGTATCGCACCGAAATCGACTGCGGTATCGACCTCAACTCGTAACTTCCCGAACCGTCTAGGTCAGGGCGCTAACGTATACCTAGCGTCTGCAGAGCTTGCAGCAGTCGCAGCGGTACTTGGTAAACTGCCAACTAACGACGAATATCAGCAGTATGCTGGCATGCTAAACAGCATGGGTGATGAAGTCTATCAGTACATGAACTTCGATCGTATGGAAGACTATACTGAAGAAGCAGACAAGATCAACGTTGCTCAGTTGAGCTAGTCTTGGTTGACGCTTAAGTTAAACGTTTTTAAGTTTTAATAATAGAATAACCCCGTATCATGATGATGCGGGGTTTTTTGCATGGTCATTACATGGGCTGATTTTTTGTGCCATCTTATGTATAATATAGGTGCAGGCGGAAACCGTGGCTCTGCACTCAATCTATCTTTTCTATCTCGGGACGGACCGATACTTTGATACGCACTTTTTTCTTAAGAATAGGTGCTTTGGAGTCTTGGTTAATGATCACCTTATCCCCGCTCAAACGTCGTATTATCTATGTGATTATTTTTGAGATTGTCGCAATTATTTCTTCTACCTTTGTATTAATGAAACTCAGCAACAGCGATGCGTCAGAATCGTTGCCTGTCGCGATGATGGTATCGCTGGCCGCCATCATTTGGAACTTTGTATACAACACCGCTTTTGAGACTTGGGAGGATCGCAGGCAAATAGCAGAGCGTACGCTGCTTATTCGTAGTGTTCATGCCTTGATATTTGAAGTCGGTTTGGTTTTGATTTGCTTACCGCTATATATGATTTGGTATCAAGTTGGCTTGCTCCAAGCGTTTATGATGGAAGCTGCCTTACTGGTGTTTTTCTTGATTTATAATTTCGTATTTACCTTTATTTTTGACAAAATATTTACCTTACCGTATCAGTATAAGTCAGCGTCTGCTTCTTAACCGCAGACATAAACGAAAAAAGGGCTACCATATTGGCAGCCCTTTTTTTGATACTATAAATAGCGAATTATCTGGTTAGAAATACATTTAGCTATCAAATTAACCAGCCTACTACCCAATTATTTACCTTGATAAACAGGCTTACGCTTTTCGATAAAGGCGCTAACACCTTCGATAAAGTCATCGGTTTTTGCCATAACCGTTTGCTGTTCTACTTCCGTATCTAGCGCATCGCTTAACCCAGAAAACGCATGTACATTGAAGCTCTCTTTCATAGCGGCTAGGGCTTTACCTGGTAATTGGCTCAATCGTAGCGCCAATGCTTGTACGGTGGCATCTAGCTCGTCAGCACTGACTACGTTGTTTACCAGATTTAAGCGAGCCATATCTTCTGCTTTTAGCTTATCACCCAGCATCACAAGCTCAGTAGCTTTTGCTGTACCAACCAATTGATTCAATAAATAAATACCGCCTGCATCTGGCACTAAACCGATATTAACAAATGCTTGGACAAATTTTGCATTGTCTGCTGCGATACGAAAATCACAAGTAAGCGCTAAGTTCATACCAGCCCCTGCCACGGCACCTTCTAGTTTGGCAATGATTGGTTTATGGACATCACGTAGCTTTAGGCTGACTTCGCCAGCGCCTTCTACCATACCTCTCAACTTGGTTGAGATAACGTCTTTGTCCAGTCCTTCAGATAGCATCTCTTTAATATCGCCGCCACTTGAAAAATTACCACCAGCGCCTTGCAAGATAATGACTCGTACTTGATCGTCTTCTGCCGCTTTATCTAGCGCTATTAATACGTTGTTTTTTAGTGGCGTGCCAAACGCATTTAGGCTCTTTGGATCATTAAACGTAATGGTGGCAATGTGATTGTTCACTTGATAATCAACGATAGGCTGTGACATCTGAGATTTCCTTATTTTCAATGACTGTTTTAAATGGCGATTTTGGGTGCCCGTATAAGAGACAGCAGGACAAATTAATGGTAAAAAATAACGCAATGTTGATTACTATAGCAGTTTGCGTACATTATAAAAGTGGGTTTTGTGGGCGCTTAAGACACATCTACATGGTGGTTAGCTCTTTGAGTTACTCGTATAAAATGTCATGTCTGTATGAGCAAAAAGAGTGTATGAATAAGATGTAGATAAGACGCATGGTTCATAAAAAGGTGACTTCCTGACTTATTAATAGATTATGCTACTATGCAGGTAGCGTGTGAGCGCACCAGGTCATACGCAGCTTAAATGATTAATCAAAGTTTTCACTAAACAAGGAAGTGATTATGCCAACAATAAAAGTCAACGATGTCGATATCTATTATGAAGACAGTGCGCCAAATGACATGCAAAAACCCGTTATCGTGTTTGCCCATGGTCTGCTGTGGAGCTCGCAGATGTATGACAAGCAGGTAGAATATTTTCAAACGGATTATCGATGCATTGCGTTTGATTTTCGTGGGCAGGGTCAGTCACAGATTACTAAATCTGGCTATGATATGGAGACGTTAACCGAAGATACGCTAGGCTTACTTGACGCACTCGCTATCGTTAAATGTCATTTTGTAGGGTTATCAATGGGAGGATTTGTCGCTCAACGTATTGCGCTTAAGCGACCAGATTTACTGCTATCATTAACACTGCTTGAGACGTCAGCCGACCCTGAAGATCCAAAAAACGTCCCGCAGTATCGTAAGTTAGTCAAAGCCATTCGCTGGCTTGGTATGAAGCGCGTGAGTAATAAAGTCATGCCGATTATGTTTGGCAGTACTTTTCTGGCCGACAAGCTGCGCAAATCTGATCGCAAACAGTGGCTGACGATGCTACAAAGCAATCGCAAGGACGGTGTCGTTAAGGCAACAACGGGTGTCATCGATCGCACTGGCACTTATGAGCAATTGGGTAATATCACGACACCGACACTTATCGTCGTGGGTGATGAGGATGCGGCAACGCCTTACGCAAAGTCTGAGCGCATGCATTTTGCTATCGCTGGGTCGAAGCTTGCTATTATCAAAGGCGCTGGCCATACGTCGACAGTGGAAGAGCCTGATCAAGTGAACCGAGTGCTCAGTCAGTTTTTGGAAAAATGCGTGTAACGCTCAGCTGTTGATGAGAGGTTTTGTATTGTTAGGTTGTTTAAGCAGTAGTCTATAAAGATGCATAAAAAAAGCCGCTATTAATAAAAGGTAGCGGCTTTTTGTATTGCATTGAAGTATCACATAGTTAACGATTACATTCGTGAGCTGTATTGGCTGTGACCATCATCAATGGTGCCAAAAGCTTCTGCACGATTGACGATTTCGGTTGCCCATGCACGATGGGTGGCAGGTTCTAGCATGGTGTTGTTGTACTTAAACACAGCCTTAGCCTCAGAGTGCAGGATCGCTTGCGCTTCATCCAATTTGCTTAACGGTACACAATAGGCTTGCTGCACTAATGCAATTTGGCTTGGGTGAATGACGGTTTTGCCCACCAGTCCCAAACTGACATCGCGGTTTAGCTCCTGCATAAAGAGAGTTGGCTGGTCCAAGTACTCAAATACTGGCGCTGTTAGATAAAAACCATGCGGTACAAAGCAGCCAAGCATTTGATAGGCAAGGGTGCCGATAGGCGTATCATAGACAATGCTATTCTTTGGACGACGCAAGCGCAGCGCGGCAAATAAGTCATTACCACCGATACGTAGCGCAAACACCGGCTGACTAAAGGCTTCTTTAAAAGCGATGGCTAGCTCTTGATTATGATGCGGATTAAATAATGCGGCCGTTTCAAGCGTCGGCATCAGCAGATGGTCAACGCTAAGATTCTGACAAGCCATGCGCCAATTGGACAAGCTATACATATCGACCTTTGGCATGACAAAACCATCAATGAGATCAATATGCGCATAGTCAGCCAGTTGCTGTAGCATCATCGGGCTACGCGGACGTATAAAGACCAGTGGGCGCGTTGGGTGCTGTGCATGAATCGCAGCAGCTCGAGATGGATCATTGATGCTATTGACGTGCTCAGCCCAAGTACCCAGCAGCGTGCGCAAACGCTCAAGCGCCAACTCCACATCCTCATGACTGACGGCATCTTCTAAACAAATAATAATACTATTGATTGTTGGTAGCTTGTCGCGCTTAATCACTTGCCAGATGTCTTGGCGAGTGGCAGGCATATATAGGCTAGCACCCAGCTGGTATGGGTGATGTGTGTGCGGTCTGACCATCGCATGACGCTCAGTAATCAGATGCGCATAAGACTGAGTATCGTGATAAATCTCTGATTCGTTGTGTTGTATATCTGACATAATTGGCATCATAAATAGAGTGTAAAGGGCAAGCGTTCAATCGCGCTAGTGGTACTCAAGCCAAAAGCATTAACTGTCTTTGGCTCGTTGCTTGATAAGGGTGATGGCTTGATAAGGCAGTATTTTATCACCTAATACATCAATAGTGATGCCTCGTTGCGCACATAAATGACGCAGTAGTACGGTATCGGGATGCGCCGCGGTCGCGAGCAATATACGCTCGGGATCACGGCGCAATATAGCGCGCGTCGCCTCGGCGATAGTTGGCTTTATACGGTTGCGATTGGTGATGCCATAGTCTGCTGCGAGCGTATCTATTAATGCTGCCGTCTGGTAGCGCGGCTGTTGATGGGTTGGCAAACACTCTAATGGCGTGGTCAGTGAGCGTCTTGCTGCATCAATATGATCGATAAATGCCACGCTATGATCTGCTTCAATCAAATCCTCATAAAATACACTGCGATGAAGACCTGATTGCGGCTCGGTATATAAGCTGCGTGAAATCAGTCCTGACACCGTGCTATTTAACAAACCCGATGGAATTAACCAATCTTCCTCACTGGCGGCGAGCCAAGCAACGCCAGCCGGATCAGCAAGAGTCAGTAGCGGAATGACATTCGCGCCTTGATGAAAAATATTGGCAAAGTTGGCGTGAGTGGGATCGCTAAATGTCTCTAAGCTACGAGCCAGCTCCTTATAAATCGCGCCTTTACCTGTCCAACCATCGACGAATACGACTGGACTGTTTGGATAAGCCTCCAGCAGCATTTGCAGCGCCACAGTATCCAGCCCGCGATCACGAATGATGCTGATGCCATAATGCTTGCTTGGTAAGTGATAGCTACTATCTGCGTCTGACAGTGCGCGCTGCAATAGCACGCCAATTGGTAGCCCTGCCCGTACCAAACTGACCAAGACTAGCGGATGCTCGTCACTGACATCATGCTGAAATACATTATGTAGGGTATGCGCTAAGCGTGCGATATCAGTTGCGGCTCTCTCACCACCTTGCTCTAGCGCTTGACGGTATAGTTGCTCATGCATGGCAGTGGGTGCTTTCTCCAAGGTCAACATATCAGAGTAGTGACGTTGCCCACTTTGAATAAGTGCTTCTTTTTGACTGACAGGCACATCGGCAACAGCGTCTTTATCGACAATATCGAGTAGGACCGTCACATCACTGGCAAGGTAGCTACCTGAGCCGTAATTGTTTAGATTGGCTCTATGGGCCTGTATGTTAGGTAAAGTCATAATATGAATAGTGGTACTCGTAATGATAATGAGGTTATGTGTCTATTTTTGGGCTGATTTTCTGGACTAACTTTTTAGGCTGATGGTTTAAACGGATAGTTTGGCCTGACGCTTTAGTCCGAATAATTAGACGAATGGCTAAGACTGATACTGCTCATGCATCTGACCGCGGCTTGGCATACCGTACCAGTCAAGCAGTTGCAGAAAAGGCAAATCTGCCAAACTATCACCAAAGCCAAAACTGGGACGCTGGCGATCTAAATGATGGTTTAATAAAAACTGTACCGCATGGCGCTTATGTACCGCGTGCGGTAATATCGCTAGGTTATTGGCATTCACATGCACATAAAAATCTTGCTCAAAATCACGTATTAACGTTGGCAGTTTTTCTGCCAGATCTACTAACGCTTGATGGTCTTTTTGCGCATGTTTGATGGCCAGATAAATCGTTAATTCTTCATCCACAGACCCATTGTCAAAGCTATCGACATGCGGCGTAAATACCAACTGGCTTTGCTCACTTTTGCTATGATTGGCAAACAAACGACTTAACTTATTAAGCTTATCTTGCAACGGTGCAAGCTTGCTAGTCATATGCTGCTGCCATGCACTTAGTAGCTGCCCATCAGATGTCAAAATAATGGCGCCATGGGTCAATACTTGCCAACTGTCGAATGGCAGTTTTACACGCTTAATTTCACTACGGTCACGTGCTGTTACTACTATTAGTTCAGTACTATTAAGTAGCCAATTAAAGAAGGTCGCTTGGCGCTGACTCATAAAGCTGAGCGGTTCATCTTGTTTGTTGACCGTCGCACAAACTAAGTGTTCTGGCTCTGCAGTCGGCACTTGCCAAGCATCAATCTTGCGCTGAGTTTGAAAAAGGGTATCGTCCAAATCCATTAAGGCGTATGGTTTGATAATATCGGAGCTGGGCTTAAAAAATGAGGTAGTCATAACGTCTTTCATCAGTGAATCCATAAATAAGAAGTGTGAGAGTGACAGTAACGTTTAAATCGTCGGACCTACCACCAACACATTATTCAAACCTCGCCACATCGCATCCACGCTATCAGCTGACGTTTCCACACATAACACAATCAAGTCCCACTCAGTCGGATCAACATTATAAGCAAAATTAGTCATGCCCAGCCCATAATTATCATGAAAGCTCAGCATGGTAGTGATGGCGCCGCCAAGCGCAATTGGTGAGCGGGTTAACGCACTAAATTTAACGATAGCATTTGTATCAGCGTTGAGGTTTTGAGACGTTGTCTGAAGCCACTCTGCCAATAAAAATGGCAACCAAACAAACTCATTACTGCCCAACACCAAGATTTTTTTGGGTAATTGAGTGATATCAAAGCTTTCTTGGCTATTAAAGGATGCAAATGTGGCCTGAAAGTTTGATAGGTAATTGTCAAACCCATCTGTGCTATTTAATGTGGGAAAACGTCCCCAGTTGCCCGTAAACCCAAGCGCCTGACTGCCCGCTGCAGTAGTATCAACCGATGGCATGGTGATAGGCTCTGGGTTGGGGGCGTCTGTCCATTGCCAAGCGCCTGACAATAGATGATGACGGTGAAATTCAATACCAGTCAAGCGATCTGCCATACGCGCAGGCTGCGCGCCATCTGTATACTGGTTTGTATTTTCTTGATCCAATGACCAATCAACCAGAGTCGTTAGATGTACTTGCTCTAACTGAGTGAGCCCTGCATCACGTAAGGCAGTGACGACATTGACACAAGTATTGCCGGTTGATGCTTCATCATCGACCATAATCAGCGTTTTGCTGGCAAGCAGCTGCTCTTGCGTGATGGTATCTGTGCTTTGATAAATCAAATGCTGACTGGCATGACTGTGATCTTCGTTAAACGTTGTTAGTAACGCTTCGGCGTTATTGTCACTATGCTGCGCGTGACGCGTAGAGTTTAGCAATAACGCGTTTGGATAACGTGTTTGTAGCGCTTGATGCACGCCTGCCGATAGACCAACCGCGGTCTCTGCCATACCAATGACCAGAACGGGTGCAGGCAAATCGCTAGGAACTAAATTGGCCAAGTCAGTAAACGCATCTCGCATGGTGCTGGGTGCTACGGGAATATGACGACCTAATACTTTTGAGACAAACAAAAACGCCCGTTTTGGGTTAATGCGCTGAGCAAAACCAAGCAGATCTTCTAATTGGTAACTTTCGTTTTGTCCCAAGTTATTTTTTTTGTTAGTTGCTGAATTGGTCTGATAGGTCAGATCAAGGGTGCCGCGAGGTAGGGTGATGCTCGTACGGTGTTGCTTATTTAACATTCATATTCCTTTGCGCTTTTCATTTTATATAGGTATAGATTTCTTAACCCTGACAGCCAACCAGCCATAATGCACTGCGACTTTGTTTGCTCAGTTGCGGTGTCGTCAACGGCATGTCGCTTGATGAATCAGCCTTACTCTCCAGACTGATGCCAGCGCTCGCAACAAGAGCAGATAATAACTGAAATTTCACCGCATAGTTCATGTTTTGTGCGTGTTCATGAACGAGACTGGCGGTCACCATACCAACAACCTCGCCAGTTGGTAGTAGTAAAGGACTACCACTAGAGCCAGGCTGAATGGGCGCGGTAAACTGAAGATAACGAATATCATCGTTTAAGCCCGTTAGCCCTGAGATACAACCTTGTGTGACTTGTAGTTGACTGCTAAGCCCCGATAGCGGAAATCCCAGCGTGGTAATGGTCTCACCCAATATATCACTGCATTGCTGTGCCAATGGGATATGGCTGGGCAGTGGGTCGCTGACTCTGATAATAGCGGAGTCGCTACCGATATCACTGAGCACAACTTGTGCTTCGCGATCAGGCTGACCTTGCTGACGTATGCCAATCATTTGAGCGGACTCAATCACATGATAGCAGGTGAGCAAGTGGTACGGATCAATGGCAAAGGCTGTTCCTGTCCATGTCTCACCTGCCTGCACTTGACGAGGGGGACGCACTTCATTGTGAGGGCAGGCTTGCTGTTGCTGTGCTGCTTGGATACGTGCATGTGTGTTGGGTGGACGAACATCAAGACTGACTTGTACTCGCTGCTCAAGACTCGCCAAACCTTGGGTTGAGGCTTCGCCAAGCGCCCGACATTTAAACTGTCCATTCCGCTGATATATCTCTAATATAATGGCGGCTTTGACGTGGCGTTCGCGCGCTGTAAAGTCGTAGCGAAGTGCACCATCATTCAGTGTTAAGCAAACATTGCTTAGCTCAACCACAGGCAAGTTCAGGCTAGGCTCATAGTAAGCATAAGCAATCAGCTGCAAAAAATGCACACCTTGTTGCTCAAACAATTTGAGTAGATCAAGCTGCCATTTGCTTGGGTTATTGGCATCATCTATCGTTGCCCAGTTTTTGGGCTCATGTAGATAAGCAGGGCTACAAACGGCCTGACGATTGGCATCTAATGGCAACCAAAGTAGCCCAAGCTGCTGTCCAAATCTAAGTGGGGAAGCGCTAGAAAATGCGACCGAGCAGCGCACGTCTGCGATAACAGCATTGGCGCCTAACACGAGTGTGGTCTGTACTGTCATCGTCTACCTCTTATTAGATATATACTCGGTTGTCAGTCGTTCTTTATGTTCCTTGCTTATTTTTACTTATTCAGCAGTATCTTCAATTTTTACACCCACCATAATAGAGCGTACTTGACAGGGTGTTATTTGTTGCGTGATATCGGTCAGTGTTGGCTTATCAGTTAGACCAAGCCAATAGCCAAATCCAACCTGTGTCAAATCCACACCGCTATGCGTCGTGTAACCAATACCACCAGACGGGCGGCTATTGATCTCAAGCACACGGTGCTGACCGTCATCATCAGCTTTGGTTTGCACACTGACGATACCGTCACAGCCAAAAGCTCTAATCAATGGAATCACCACATCCATGACGGATTGCTCATAGCCAATATGCTGGATTTTACCTGTTTTATAGCGAGTAACGGCCGCCAAGACCTCACCGTATTCACAGACCACATCGATAGAGTATTCTTGTCCTGATAAATACGGCATGAGCAGCATGGGAATAGGACGTTCACGCACCATCAGGCTGTTGGTATAGGCATTGATAAACTGCGCGGTATTGATTTTTTTCTCTTCGGTAAAGTATAAGTGCTCAAAGCTATCGTAGTGCTCATCAGGTTCTTTGCCTAAATCTAATCGCCAAAATCCTTGGGCAAAAATACCAACAACTGGTTTGACACATAAGGGCTGATGACCGTGCTCGGCGAGTAAAGCCTCAAGCTCGGCTACATTGTCAAAACGCCAAGCATCAGCGACAGGTATATTATGCTGGTAACACTGTTGCATAAAGGCAAATTTATCTTCGATCGACTCTAGTGCTGGTACGCTAGTTGCGCCTGTAAGCAAACGAATACCAGCGGCATCAAACGCCGCACGATGCGCTTCATAATCAACTCCATTGCGCCCCGTCAATAATACTTTAACGTTGTTCTCTTTGGCGTGTTCTAAGACAAATTGCCAGCGAGGTATAACAGGCTCAGTTGTCTCTTGTGCCTCATCCTCTATAGCTGCTTTTTCTGGATATGGTTCGCGATAGACCATATCAGCAAATTCAAAAATTTCAGGTCGGTTATGACGATGTGAGGCAATAATATTGAAAGGGGCGCTAGATTTGCTTTTTAAGTTCTGCAAACTCTCTAACATATCGCGCTGGCTGGATTGACCCTCAGCTAACCAAGCAGCTATTGATGTGGAGTGGAAGCTATCGTTAGCAAGGTTAGTCATAATTTTCTCAGCGTTATTATCATATGTAGGAGGTTAAATGAGTGGATACGGTTATTGAAAACTGGTGGCAGTATAGTCAAAATTTGATCATTCAGCAGCATATATTATATACAAATGGCACAGGTTATAAATGCCCCTGATGAAATAGGTAAAAGGATTTGTAATAGTGATTTTGTAGCTAGTAGCGCGATTGCTCGGTTTAAAATGTTCATAATATTCATGCTACTATATGACGATAGTGAGCATACCAATTACAACGACGACAACATAATAAAGAATCTAAAGGACGTATGATGAATCAACCTCAACAACTGATCGCAGGTGCCAATGCGCTATTACCAACTGATAATATTAGTGTCCGCATCTTAAGCCAAAACGCCATTGATTGCGCCGCTTATCGTCTGACGACTGATGGCAAAGTGCGCGGCGATGGCGACATGATATTTTATGGTCAGAAACGTAGCAATGACGGCAATGTTAGTTTTCGTGGTCACGACAGCGACGGGTTCTTTGATATTAATCTGCCTGCGCAGCCTGCGAGTATTGAAAAAATTGCCTTGGCATTCTCTAGCGCGCAGACGCTGGCACAAGTTGGCGATGTGGATATTCAAGTACTACAAGGCAGTCAGGTATTGATGACTTGTCAGCTGAGCAGTGCTGGACGTAACGAAAAAGCCATTATCTTGGCGGAGTGCTATCGTCGGCAGGGCAGCTGGAAGTTTCGTTTTATTGCGCAGGGATTTGAGGGAGGTTTAAAACCGTTATCTGAACACTTCGGTGTTGAAATCGCAGATGAAGCGCCAGCGCAACATCAGAACGCATCGCAGAATCAGGCTCAGCCTATTAATACACAGCGACCCATCAATACGCAAAAAGCAGGCAGTACCTCTCAAGCGAGCACCCCGCCACCGATTCCTGCTACTCCTTCGATTAATCTTAGCAAAATCACCTTAACCAAGAACCAATCGAGCATCAATCTGAAAAAGCGTGACAACTTTGGCAAAATCTCAGTGAACTTAGATTGGAACCAACGTCCAGAGAGTAATAAGTCAGCACCCAAAAAAGGCCTATTAGGCGATCTATTTAAGCAGCATCAATCAAGCGGTATTGATTTGGATGTTGGCGCGATGATTCATCTTAAAAATGGCGAAAAGACCCTCATTCAAGCATTGGGTGACCGTTTTGGTAGTATGCAATCAGCGCCGTATGTGTGCTTGCGAGCGGATGATAGAACGGGGCAGGTGAGTGGCGGTGAGTGGCTCGATATCAATGGTCAGCAGTGGTCACAGATTGAAGAAGTATTTATCTTTGCTTTTATTTATGAGGGCGCGCCAAACTGGGAAAAAACCGATGGTGTCGTGACCATTCATGTACCCGAGCAGTCACCGATTGAGACTCGCCTAACAGAAGGGGCGGGTAACTTGCCGATGTGTGCTATCGCACGCTTGGTCAATCAGCAAGGCAGTATCAATGTTGAACGTATCAATCAGTATTTTAAAGGACATCAAGAAATGGATAAGGCCTTTAATTGGGGATTTAGTTGGAAGCGTGGACGTAAATAATATGTTTGGTCTATAAATGATAAACAAAAAAGAGCGGCCCATCTATCAATAGATGGGCCGCTCTTTTTCGAAATAAACTATTTAACTAGATGATTAATACTCCAGTTAAAGGCTCAACTCGATTAAGCATGTGGCGTAATTGCAGGCATCAAATCATGGAAGGTGCGACCAGATGCAGTCTCGCCAATAGCGTGCATTTTCCATTCGTTGTTATGGCGATAGACTTTTGCCATTACCATGGCAGTGTGTCCACCTTGTGCCGATAAGTTGTAGCGAGCTACTTCACTGTTGTTATTGGCATTAACGATACGGCAAAATGCGTTTTCTACCGTCTCGAACGTCTGACCCGTAAAGCTATTGACCGTAAATACTAGTGAAGTCACGTTGGCTGGGACTTTTGAGAGATCAACGTTGATGACTTCATCGTCGCCATCGCCGTCGCCAGTACGGTTGTCGCCAGTATGAACGATACTGCCATCCTTTGACTTGAGCTGACTGAACCAGATAGCATCGACCGCTTGTTTGTTTGCGTCAAACATGATGCATGAAGCATCTAAATCGATAGAATCGCCGCCGCTACCACCGCCGAATAATTTACCTAAAAAGCCACCTTTTTTATCTTGTGGACCTTGAGCGACATCCCAACCTAGACCCAATTTAACTTGAGTCAGCTCGCCGCCTGCTTCTTTGCTTAGGGAGATTTTCTGCCCTTTTTGTAGACTAACTACCATGTGAGTATCCTTATAATAATTGTGAGTAAAACTGTTTAAACATAGTTCTAAAAGACGCTATAAGATATTATCTAAAAAACTACCATTACCGCCGCGTCCACCTGAGCTCGTTCCCAAGACACTTTGCAGCCATCCTTGATAACTGTCACGATTGCGCGAGCAAATAATGACTTTGCCACTGCCCGAAAAGTTCAGAACCATACCCTCGCCACTGGTGACGGAATTAATGATATTGCTCATGATGCCTTTTTTCTTGCTGGTCGAGACGGACAGTTTATAATCGAGGTTCGAATCCCAGCAAACCACATGACCATTATCAATAATGACATCTTTGTCTGGTGTGACCTCAATCTCAAACAATGAGCCAAAACCAGATACCACAACCTGACCTTTTCCTTGCGTCTGCATGACCATAAAGCCACCAGTATCACCAAATACCGCGCCTCCTAAATTACGTTGGATATTGGCTCTGATATCAACGCCTGTTTGCGCCGCGACAAAAGCACCATCACTCAAAGTATATTGCTGTGACCCCACCTCGATGATTTGCATATCGCCATCTAGTGTGGGGGCAAGTAAGCAATCACCTTCACCATTAACTGCTTCAATTTGCTGTTGAAACAACGATTCATCATTGGCAAAACGGCGCATAAGCGATTGCATCAGTCCACCTTGTAGCTTACCTTTTAGCTCAAGGTTAGACTCCATCATTACCATTGCATTGGCTTCGCAATAAATTGAATCACCTTTTTTGAGATTACAATGCAAAAAAGGCTCAATAGTACCGATTAAACTGAATGTTGCGGCCATGGGGTGCAAATCCTTATTCTAATATCTTTGATAGGTGCTGTTAATGTGCGGGTATAGACCTATGTGTTTTAGCGTTTTTATATTGATGAGCCTATTAAATTTAAAGCCATCAAATGCGTTAAAAGGGCACACTTGATGGCTTATAGGCGTTGCTATCAGAAAACTGATAGCAACGCTTGGCTCGCTAGATATTTACGTCAATTTAACGTTATACATTCACGCCGTAAGACGCTGCTAATGGTCCAAGACCACCGCTGAAACCTTGACCGACGGCACGGAATTTCCAGTCGCCGTTATGACGATATAGCTCACCAAAGATCATAGCCGTTTCAGTGCTGCCATCTTCTGATAGGTCGTAACGGGCAATTTCGGCTGCGCCATTATCGTTTACAACACGAATATAAGCATCGCCAACTTGACCGAAGTTTTGGTTACGTGCTTGGCCTTCATAGATAATCGCACAAATGGCAACTTTGTTCACGTCAGCTGGGATGCTCGCAAGATTGATTTTGATTTTTTCGTCATCGCCATCGCCTTCGCCAGTACGGTTGTCACCAGTGTGCTCAACGGCGCCATTGTCTGACTTTAGGTTATTAAAAAAGATAAAATCTTGGTCGTTACGGACTTTGCCTGCTTCGTTGATCAAGAAGCCAATAGCATCCAAGTCAAACTCTTGACCGTCAGTTGCGCGTGGATCCCAGCCTAGACCAACTGTGATGTTGGTTAAACCTGGTGCTTCTTTTGATAAGTTTACGTTGCCGCCTTTTGTTAAGCTAATAGCCATACAAATATCCTTTGGATTAATAATTAAGTGGATTGGGTTTAAAAAATAAACTAAAAGTTGTGCAGTGACTGATATGAAAGGACAACTGATAAAGAACCTACCTGTAAACCACGTCCTGCATATCATTACGTTTTACTATACTAAGCGTTTGCTCACTAAGCAAGGCGTATTTTGTGCGCTTACTATATGCTTACTAAGCGACATAATAACCCTGCATTTTTGATACTTTTTAATCATCTTAGCAATAGTGGTTAACGCATTGTTATGCAAAGGTAAATTATTCTATGGCTGTTTCCTTCGGATCAAGCCATAGAATGAAGAGAAACATACGTTAGGTTGCAAAGACATAACCAAAAAAAGCGGGTCGTACCAGATATGTTGGTACGACCCGCTGTGAGCTTGACAACCTAATACAATTTAGACGTAATATTGTGCTGAATAATCCATTAATAAAAGTATTTAGATAAAGCTTTTATTCGGCAAAAACCGACCAGCCCGTTTCTTGTACAAACAGCTCTAATGCTTTTAACCCAAGCTTGGAGTTTCCTATATGGTCCAGCCCTGGCGACCAGACAGCGATAGAACCCTTGCCGGGAGCTATGGTCAAAATACCGCCACCAACCCCACTTTTACCGGGCAAACCGACGCGATAGGCAAACTCACCAGACCCATCATAATGACCGCACATCATCATTAGCGAGTTAATCCTTCTGGCGCGGTGCTCGTTGATTACACGTACCCCTGAGTGCTTATCAACCCCGTTAGAGACCAAGTACAGACCGGCGCTGGCTAATTGCTGGCAATTCATCTCAATCGAGCATTGATGAAAGTAAGTACCCAACACCTTGTCCACATCGTGCTTGAGCCGACCAAAGGATTTCATAAAGTGCGCAAGCGAGGCGTTGCGGTCTTTGTGCTCCATCTCAGACGCTGCCACTTTGTGGTCAAAACGGATGGACTCATCGTCCGTAATAAAATGCACAAACTGTAGAATCTCAGCCAATATTTCTCTAGGTTCGTGACCCATCATGATCGCGTCTACCACCGCAATGGCACCAGCATTGATAAATGGATTGCGTGGTCGACCAGTTTCATGTTCTAGCATGACGATTGAGTTGAAAGGGTCACCTGAGGGTTCACGACCAACGTGTGTCCAAAGTCCATCGCCCAACTTGCCAAGTGCAATGGTTAGAGTGAAGATCTTAGAGATACTTTGGATCGAAAAAAGAGTGCTCGCATTGCCTGCTGTATACATCTTTCCGTCAGGTGTCGCGACTGCAATACCAAACTGGTTTGGGTCTATATGGGCCAGTTGCGGGATATAGTCCGCTACTTTTCCACGATCGGTTTCAAGTGCCATCTGTGCGGCAATATCATCAAGAATCTGTTGCATAGTGGTTGAAGGGTCTCATTTTTGGTGAGTGATTAAAGGACGAGGATTCTAACCGAATAACGTATAGTAGTGATGAGAAAATTGTATGTGAAGCAAAATATACACATATTTTGGCGATAGGTAAGGATTTGCCGTGTGACTAACGCCTGCCATTATAACGCAAAAAAGCAGGCCATATCTGATGATACGACCTGCTTAAGCTACACAGCATCATGCGGACAACAGGTACTAATTGAGCCTTGCTGCTTCCGCTTTACGATGTTTCAGCGATGCCCATAATGCAAAACCAATAAAGGCGATACCGATAAGACCAGTAATGATTTCTGGTACATGGAACTTCACTGACAACAGCATAATGATGGCCAAGGCACCGATGGCGTAATGTGCGCCATGCTCAAGATAAATAAACTCATCAAGCGTGCCTTTGTCTACCAAGAAGATAGTCATCGAACGTACGAACATCGCACCAATGGCAAGACCAAGCATGATAACGATGACATCATTGGTAATGGCAAATGCGCCAATCACACCATCGAAACTGAATGACGCATCGAGGATTTCTAAGTATAAGAAACCGATGATACCGCCTTTCATGATAGCGCTGGTCGCGGCTGCGCCACTTCCTTCGTTCTCTAAGTCTTCTTCAAGATCACCTTCTAGCATACCAGATACGACCTGTACACCAAGGTATACTAGAATACCCCAAACGCCAGCAATGAGCACAGCACTTGATTGCTCTGCGCTGGCCCATGATACGGCAATCATTAAGACGATAAGAGCAACAAATACGCTCATTGCATCGACTTTGCCTAGCTTGACCAAACGGCTCTCAAGCCATTCAAACCAATGGACATCTTTGTCATCAAAAATAAAGTTCAAGAAAACCAATAGTAAGAAAATACCACCAAATGCTGAAATTTCAGCGTGATGTGCCATCAATCTGGCTGAGTATTCTTGAGGATTGTTCAATGCCAAATCGATCACTTGCATCATACCAAGGTCAGCGGTAACCGCAACGATGACAATAGGGAAGACCAAGCGCATACCGAATACCGCGATTAAAATACCCACGGTTAAAAATATCTTTTTCCAAAATTCGTCCCAGCCTTTGAGGACTGAAGCGTTGACCACCGCGTTATCAAAAGATAACGAAATCTCCATGACGGCCAAAATAGCGGTAATCGATAGCGTGGTTATCATTCCACCCATACCGCCATGTGAATATCCCCACCATGCCGCTATTGCTAAGGCAATGATTGTGAAGATAATGTCTAAATAAAAATGTCTCATGACACATCCTGTCTGGTTGCGTAAAGCTGGTCTAGTATAGACACAAGCCGCAAAAAAGTGGTTATTGCTAACCACTTTTTATGCATAATTTTAAACGAAACGTAAAGCATTACTAGTCATTGGGGCATTAAAAATTGTGACTATTTGCAACGATGGTCGCTTGATATTTTGGACGTGCTAATCGGAATGGCTGATAGCCCAAATGCCAATAAAAATAAGGCTTTAGATATCAACGCCGTACTGATGACACATCGCCTGTAAGCCACCTGAATAACCTTGACCTACCGCGCGGAATTTCCATTCGCCATTGTGACGATATACTTCACCGAATACCATGGCGGTCTCAACAGAGTAATCTTCTGCTAGATCAAAACGTACCACTTCAGTGCCGGTCTCTTCATTGACAACGCGGATAAAGGCATTGGCTACCTGACCGAAGTTTTGGTTGCGAGTAGCAGCGTCATGGATAGTCACCGTCACGACTACTTTATCAACGTCAGCAGGTACTTGGGTTAAGTTTACTTTGATCACTTCATCATCACCATCGCCTTCGCCAGTACGGTTGTCACCTGTGTGCTCGACCGCGCCATTATCAGATTTGAGCTGATTATAGAAGATAAAGTCATGGTCGCCGCGCACTTTACCTGCACCATTTAGCAAAAATACACTGGCATCAAGATCGAACTCAGCACCAGAGGTGGCGCGCTCATCCCAGCCTAGACCGATTAGTAGCTTGGTCAAATTTGGATCAGTTTTCGTTAGCGATAAATTACCGCCTTTATTAAGTGATAAAGCCATGGTGTTATCCTTTTTATTAGATGTTAGTGGTTTTATGAGGTCATCGAAAAAAGGCGATGCTTACGCAATAACTGCGCAAATCCATCGCCTAGTAACGCTCTATCATAGCAACAAAAAATGACCCAATCAAAGCTGATTGGGCCATTGTTATATTTCATATACATTCGGCAAAAAACAGAAGTTTCAGGTACTTATATTGCCCTTATAAATCTATAGTCTTATTTATCAAAATTCCGTTTACGGACTTTAGATTCTAAACTATAAATCTAAAACTTCGAATTATAGACTTTGACGATGGCGAATCTCAAAGCTTTGATGAATAGGCTTTTTGATATTGAAATCAAAACCAATCGTCTTTTGCGTGATATTAACGATATCGTAGCGCTCAACTAACTGCTCATCTAGCTCAAAGCGCGTGAAGTTATTAGAAAAATACAAAACACCATCGGATGTTAAGCGGTTCATCGCACGATTGATGAGGGCAGCATGGTCACGCTGCACATCAAAGGTTCCTTGGAACTTTTTCGAGTTTGAGAAAGTCGGTGGATCAATAAAGATAATATCAAACTGCTCGGTATTGTCTTTGATCCACTCAAAGATATCGGCGGCAACGAATTGATATTTACTGCGGCTGACGTCTAGACCATTGAGCACAAAGTTCTGTTTGCCCCAATCTAAATAGTTCTGTGACAAGTCAACGCTCGTGACTTTTTTGGCACCAGCAAGCGCTGCATGCACACTGGCGGTACAAGTATAAGCAAACAGGTTTAAGACAGATTTGCCGCGACTGTTGTCCTTAATACGAGCACGCATATTACGGTGATCGATGAACAGACCCGTGTCTAGATAGTCGGTAAAGTTAACATAAAAATAAGCACCATCTTCGCGGGCGACATGAAACTTGCCGCGTTTTTCTGTGGTGTTCTGTTTACTGTACTGATCGTTACCAGACTGACGGGCACGTGTTTTGATAAAGATTTGCTCACGATTAATATCAAACACTTCACGGATACCCATTAGTGCTAGATTAAAGCGTTTTTTAGCCGTTTCAGGTGGAATGGTCTTAGGCGGTGCATACTCTTGCACATGTGCATAATCGCCGTATAAATCGATAGCAACTTTAAAGTCAGGCAAGTCGGCGTCATAGACACGAATGTTGCTAACATTGTCTTTTTTAGCCAGTTTCTTAAGCTTGGTCAGGTTTTTTTGTAGACGATTAATAAAGTCCTGTCCGTCTTCTACTTCGATCTCACGCTTTTCAAAACGGCTGACAAGATTGCCTGTCTGTCCAGCGATAAGCGTTCCGTAGCGGAAGTACACAGTGATAGCGCCATTATGACAGCGTAACGTTTTTGGTTCTTTAATCGGTAGGATATCTACTTGTTCGACACGAGCAGCTAGTATGCCAAGCATTGGATCGATACCGCTACCCGCAAAGCTGTCTTGTACAATCAGGCCAATGGCTTGATACAGTGGCTTAATCATTTCTTCATCACCCAAACGCTCACCATAAGGCGGGTTGGTAATGATTAAAGGATTACTCAATCGACCATCATCCACGAGCGGTTTTAGGGCGCTACCAAGTTGATCAAGCGCACGCTGTTCGATGTCGAGTAGCGGGAGTAAATCTTGAAGTCCTGCCGCGATGAGGTTTTTTTCGGTTGCGATAATCGCGCCATTATCAGCATCAAAACCCAACATCAGCGGCAGCGTATCTGGTTGCTCATTGGCAATCTCTAATGCTTCGCGAAAACGTGTCTGTGCATCCTCAATCATCTCCTGCCATAGCGTCTCATCATGATGCTGCCACTCATAGAAACCAAATTGATTGGCAGCTTTGTCGATACCTACGGCATAATCACAGTGCATGAGTAGCGCTTCGATAAGGAAGGTACCAGAGCCACACATTGGGTCTATTAACGCATTGTAGTAAGGCGCATCGCCTGCGTCGTTTTTCTTGTGCCAACCAGCGCTATAGAGTAAGGCAGCTGCCAAGTTTTCTTTTAATGGGGCTTCTGTCATAGCCACACGATAACCACGGCGATGCAAACTGGTCCCTGATAAATCTAAATACAGCTCGGCTTGTTTGTCATTGACGGTCGCAAAGATAGAAAAATCTGGGTTTTTGCTATCGACATTCGGACGGCTGTCGTACACTTCGTTGAATGTATCCGCAATGGCGTCTTTGACACGTAGCATGGCAAACTGCTGACTGACGGCAACGCGTTTATCAACAGATAGACGAATGGCAAAAGTTTGCTCTAAGCTAAACTGCTCAGTCCAGTTGACGGATTTTGCCAAACCATATAGCTGCTCTGCAACATCGTATTCTGCATTGATGTTTTTGCGTTTGATGAGCATTAATACCCGCGAAGCCACACGTGACCAAAGGCAGATGGTATACAAGTCGCGTAAATCACCCGTGACGGCAAGACGACCAGTACTTTTGATTTCGCTATCAATACCGAAACTTGTCAGCTCAGTCTGCAGCGGTGCCTCAAGCCCATCGGCACAAGTAATGATAAGATCAAGCGACAATGTAGAAGAGCGTGCAGCTGCGGTTTGTTCGGTCATACGGGTACCTGTGGGCTAAATTGACAAAAGAGGCAAATAATAAAATAGATGTTTTAACCAGTAATTTTACCATAATTCACGGTAGGATGGTTCAAAGTGGCAATGTTTAAGGTGCAATAGGTGCGACAAGTTTGAGGTGCGATAGCTAAATACATGAAAATAAGTCAGCTACTCACCTTTCGCCAATGATGACTTTCCTGATACAACTTGAGTGGTGGTTGCAAAAGGCTTAGTAGCGATAGGATAGTCGACGTCTTTTGGCATGAGCAGGCGCATATGCGGATAGGGCGTCGAGATATTGGCCGCATCAAAAGCAATTTTTATCTCTTCTTGTAGCACTTCTTTGATTTTGGGTATACGTGCCACGGCTGCTGGCTTGACCCAAAAACGCACGATAAAAAATACGCCATATTCCCCAATTTCGGCCACGGTCGCTGAAGTCTCAGGACGATTGAGTACTGCATCGGTATTGCTGAGTACTTGCAAAATCTCTTTGCGTGCCAGCTCAATGTCATCTTCGAAGGCAATACGCACGCGAATATCAAAACGTATAAAATTTTTGGAGGTTAAGTTAATCACTTCTGAGGAGGCGACATTAGAGTTTGGAATAATAACAGTAATATTGTCTCGAGTTAGGATATGGGTAGTGCGCAAGGCAATAAGCACCACGCGCCCCTCATTATCATTGATATGAATCCAGTCCCCAACTTGAAAGGACTGCTCCAGCAAAATAGTGATACCGGCGATAAAGTTGGCAAGCGTCGATTGAGCAGCGAAACCGACAGCTAAGCCGACAATACCCAAACCTGCAACTAACGATACGATATCAAAACCAAATTGTGCCATCACGCTGGCAAGCCCAAGTACCAATAGGAGTACTGACAAGATATTTTTGAGTAGCTGCTCTATTGAGGCATTGAGTCCATAATGCTGTAGGACTTTATGAATAATCTGACCAGACGACGCCCATAGTACGTAGTAGATACCAGCCCACGTACTTGCTTTTGCTGTCGCCTTGATGGTTTCTGGTTCAAAATTTATCTGACTCATGATCGCTATCAGACTGGCGACAATCCAAACGTAACGTAGCGTTGAGCGGGCAATCTTGGTGCGGCGATCATTTAAACGGATTTTGGCTCTGCTTTGCTTGAGAATATAATTGGCCAACCAATAAAAAAATCCCAACACCGCAAGCAGTATCAGGATCTTTATGCCAGTGCTGGCAAGCTCTACTGCTTGAGAAGACCAATTGAGCGACTCTTCGTCTATAGATCCGCCAAGCGCAAGGTAGAGGCTAGTATGCAGGTCACGAATGATTTCTTTAAAAAAGTCGGTAACACTAGCGATTGGCATTTTCTCGTCCATGCAGGGTGTGTGTATACAAGGTTTGATAAATGAGGTGTCTGGTTATATGTCACCTCAAGTTGTCTAGTCAATCAAATATAGCATGAGTGATGCCTAAGCCTAACTCTATTTTTTAGAGCAAGGCTTGGCTGTAAATTAAAAATTGTCTTCTTGCGCGTCCTGAGATTGATAGGGTATCTCCATTTTGTCCTGCACATCACGTAATGCCGTACGCAGTCCTTCTAATATCGTAGGGTGATAAAAAGGCGTATCGAGCATGTCTTTAATGCTCAAGTCATTGGTAATCGCTGTGGCCAATATATGACCGATGTATTCAGCATCAGGGCCCACCATGCTCGCGCCTAATATTCTGTCGGTTTTTTTGCAGCCATAGATATGTAGCAGACCACAATTCACGCCCATCACACGGCTACGCCCTTGGTTGTCAAAACTTACGCTACCAATCACAAACTCTAACTCAGGATCTTCTTGGATCTCAGGCAGAGACATACCGACATTGACGATTTGCGGCGAGCAAAATACGATAGAAAAAGGAGTAGACGGTGGACGGATATAGGCATCTTCTGTATTTTCACAGACCATATTGCCAGCACTATAGCCCTCATCACTGGCTACGTGCAGTAGAGGAATGTGAGCATTGGCATCACCAACGATATAGATGTCTAAATCACCAATTTGCCCCGTCTTTTTACTTAAGTTTTTCGGACGGTTCTTGTCATCGAGTTCAACGCCTAGATTTTCGATGCCAAGCTGTTTGATATTGTTGCGGCGGCCAGTAGCGACTAACACACACTCACCTTGCCACTGCTGCGATGCACCAGCACTATCTTCGTATTCAATAAACGCACTATCGCTACCTGCATCAGCCTTTGTGCCGACATCAGTAATTTTACTGCCCAAATGCATGGTCAGCTCACTACTTAAGCAGTCGATTGCTTTGTCGTTGATGTCATCATCTTTTAGACCAGCCACTCGTTTGACTCGGTTAAATAGCGTCACCTCTACGCCCAAACGCGTAAATGCTTGCGCAAGTTCTAGACCAATGGCGCCAGCGCCTACCACTGCCATAGAGTTGGGTAAATCTGTAAGCTCAAACACACTATCAGAGGTGAGTAGGGTGTCACCAAGCTTATCCGCCCAACCATCCGGTATAGACGGTGAGCTACCTGTCGCTACAATGATTTGCTCAGCTGCAATGCGCTCATCATTGACCTCGATTAGCCCTTGCTCGTTAATATGAGCACGCCCATCGATTTTTTTGTGATCGGGCCAGCTATCTACTTGTTTTTTGATGTAGCTAGCAAAATGACTGCGCTCATCACGTACACGCTGCATCACCTGTTTGCCATCTATTTGCGCAGTTGCATGAATACCAAACTCAGCCGAATGATTGGCATCATGTGCACGATCTGCCGCTGCAATCAGTAGTTTGCTAGGCATACAGCCGACAGCGATACAAGTTGTTGTCCAAAACCCTTCGTTGATAATGACGACATCGTCTTTGATTTTACTTGCTTGGCGAAAGGCATTTTGACCTGCAGTACCTGCGCCAATAATGGCAACAGATACTTTGCGTGTGACTTCATGCGGTGTATTATCAGCAGTAGTACCAGACTGTTTATTCATATTATTCTCTAGTAAGGAAGGGTGTTAGTGGTATTTCCAGTTATCAGCTCAGACTTGTGTATGCGCTCTTTTAGCATTTTTATGGCGAATACTCGACCTAGTCTATTGTGTAGATTATGGTGCCAATATGGTGAGTAAGCGACTGGTGTAATCTTTGGCACGTAGGTTACGCTGTGCGTGAGTCAGCTCGCCCTCTTTATCAAACACAAATGCCGAGCGTACTAGCCCCAAAGTAATGTTGCCGTACATGTTTTTCTCTTTAATGACTTCAAAATACTGGCATAGCTTTTCATCGGCATCACTGACAAGTGGAATTTGTAGGTCATATTTATCGATGAATTTTTCGTGGGATTCAACGCCATCACGAGAGACGCCAACGATGTCATAGCCTAAGTCATCAAAGTCGTGGATATGCGCCGTGAACTCCGTCGCTTGCGTGGTGCAGCCTGGTGTGTTGTCTTTGGGATAAAAATAGAGAATAAGACCTTTATCGGTATTGGCAACCATCTCTTTGAGACTGATCTCATCATGGATAAAGTTTCCGGCAAGTTTGCGTACGATGGTAACTGGAAAGTCGGGTAGGTTGATGGTTTCTGTTGTTGGCTTTGCCATGGTAAAATCCTTATTAATTTTGGTTATGTATATTGGTTTTTTTGATGGTTGAGATAGGGTTCTATTTATCGTCTTCTTATTATAGGCAGATTGGTAGCAATAAATAATCAGTTTTACACTTTGCTCATTCATTGGCAACAAAAAAGACTGGCAATGGCCAGTCTTTTGTATATCAAACGAATAGTAATTAAGCAGGTTTTTGCGGCTGCTTCAAGTCTAAACCGACTGTGCACTGCTGCAAGTCTTTTTGCATGGTCTTGACGTATGGCAAGCTTGAAGGGTCTTTTTTGTCTTTTGCGTAGCTTTCGATTTCCCACATTTGGCCAATCGTCATATTGCTACGGACACCGATGGTACAATTACATAATTTGGTAGCGTCGCCCTTGTCAGCAACTTTATATTTGACTGCGCCATTGACACATGAGTTGATATTACTTTGCTTAATATCAGTAGCATTCGCTTGGGGCATTGCAAATACGGCCGCTAAGGCTAGGGGTAATAATGGCAATAACTTCATAAATTTCCTCTTACAGGTAGTGTCAATTTTGTAGATCTTGTAACCAATGCACAGTCAGCTTATTAATATATAGGTGACTGTTACGATTATTGATATCTAATGAAAAATATATCTGGTGGCAGAGATAATTGTCCATACCATAGCAAGTATATTGATTAAAATACAATGTCGACGTGCTGTGTTAATGCAAGCGAATGTTTCGCTAATGTTGATTGATGCCGCTGTTTTATAAAAAGTTAGTATGTCTATCCAGCTTGGTAATGAGTAGGGTCAGTGACGCCAGCTTGAGCAAAGCCCTGACGACGTAATGCACAGCTATCACAAACGCCGCAAGCTAGACCGTTTGCATCGGCACGATAACAAGAAATCGTCTGTCCATAGTCAACGCCTAATGACAGGCCAAGCTCAATAGTCTGTGCTTTAGACAGCTGTTGCAATGGTGTTTGGATTGATAAGCGGTGGCCGGTAACGCCCGCTTTTGTGGCAAGGTTGGCCATGTGCTCAAATGCTGTTATGTACTCTGGACGGCAATCAGGATAGCCAGAGTAGTCAACTGAGCTGACCCCGATGACGATATGATTGGCATCGGCCACTTCTGCAACGGCTAGTGCATAAGACAAAAAGATCGTATTGCGTGCAGGCACATAAGTATTCGGAATGGCATCGTTATCGATCTCATCACGCTTCTTGCTAGGGAATTTGTCCGAATCACCGTCTGGTACAATCATGCTGTGGTCTGTCAATGAAGAGCCACCAAGTTGAGCGATATCAATATCAATGATTCTATGATTGACGCCTGCTGTCTCAGCGATAGTCTTTGCTGCGACAAGCTCACTGTTGTGACGCTGACCATAGTTGAAGCTAACCGCTGTCACAGAGGCATAGCGCGCTTTTGCCCAATACAAACACGTCACCGAATCGAGGCCACCTGATAAAAGTACAACGGCGTTTTGATTTTTATTGAGAGTATCTAATTCAGTATCGGACGCTTGGTTGGCCGAGTTATTCTGCAAAGTAACGTTAGTCATAGTGGTATCTATTATTGGTTTACGAAAACGGCTATTTTAGCAAAAATACGGCTATTACAGAACCACGAAGCGACCAATCGTGCGTCACTAAGGTGACAAAGCCATGCTAAGTAGCATTGCAATAAAAATAAAGTGCGTATTACTGTCATCTTTTCAATCTGTTAGCAATATTTGTTATAATTGCCGCTTTTAAAGCATCGATAACCCTACCTCATTGATCGTGCTTTATCGCAAACCGCTTTATAGTAAAATCATCCTTATAAAGATATTGAGTAACTTATGACCGCAGCAACCTTATTTACGCCAAACATCCCTTTTCACTCTGACGATATATCTAATGAAGCGGACTTTAATCGTTATGTTTTAGAGGCCGATGCTGAAGAGGGCAGCAATGAGGATATCGTTGCTGAGCAATCTACTGACTCACAGTCACCTACTGAATCTGCGGCTTTTCGTAAGCTACAAAAGAAGCTTCGTCGCCAAGTCTCTTGGGCCATTCGTGATTTTAATATGATCGAAGACGGCGATGTGGTGATGGTCTGTGTCTCAGGCGGTAAAGACAGCTATACCTTGCTGGATATTTTGCTCCTACTAAAACGTATCGCTCCCATTCATTTCGATATCGTCGCAGTCAATCTTGACCAAAAGCAGCCCGGTTACCCTGAAGATATTTTGCCTGCTTATCTTAATGAGCAAGGCATTGCGCATTATATCTTGGAAAAAGATACGTATAGTATTGTCAAAAGTGTGGTGCCAGAAGGTAAGACCTATTGCTCAGCGTGCTCACGTCTGCGCCGCGGCTCATTATATGGTTTTGCTAAGCAGATTGGTGCGACCAAAATCGCCTTGGGTCATCATCGCGATGACATGCTTGCGACCTTCTTTTTGAATTTATTTCATGGGGGCGCACTCAAATCAATGCCGCCTAAACTGCTGAGTGATGACAAGCAAAACCTGCTGATTCGTCCATTGGCGTATGTCGAAGAAAAAGACATCATCGAATACGCCAAGTTAAAAGAATTTCCGATTATTCCTTGCAACTTATGTGGCAGTCAGACCAATCTACAGCGTGCTATCATCAATGACATGTTACGTGAATGGGATGACGCTCATCCGCAGCGTTTGGCGTCTATCTTTAAGGCAATGCAAAACGTTGCACCATCACAGTTAGCGGATCGTGAGTTGTTTGACTTTGAGACACTCAGTCTTGATCGTGATAATGACGAGCGTTTATTTGAAGGGGACAATATTCAATCAGGGCAGACCGATAGTCTGGCTGAGATTGGTTTGCCGGTATCACCAAAGACGCAAACGTTCAATCCTAAGTTTGCTAGCGATAAGCCGTATGCAACAGAATCAGACAATGATGTAACAAGTAGAACTACACCACAGAAAATTCCAACAATTAACCCAATTATTTAGCGTCTCATGAGCGAATACTGATCGAGTAACCCATAAAAAACCAGCCATTCATAAAGAAGAGGCTGGTTTTTTTGAATTTAGGTGTTAATGAAACTAACTTTTAGAAAAAACAGGTAAAGGTTTAAAGGTAACCTCTGAGCGCGGAAGCTTGGCAACATCTTGCATACGCCAATCGTCTTTACCGTCGTTATTCACTTGCAGGTAATATTTGGCTTTTACCGAATCAAGATCTACTTGGGCGCTGTATTTATTGCCCTCAACATGTTTTAGCACAACGTCACGGTCTTTTTTGATGTCGGTGGCATGCGAGATTGAAAGATCAAGCGTATCAGGATAAGTAAGTGGCTGACCGTTTAATAGCTTGCCTGACTGCACACTTTGCTTAGGATAATTGAGATAAAACACAACATCGCCATTATCCGCAAATTGCATTTTGCCATGCAAGTCCAAATCATAAGCAAGCTTGTCACGTGATACGTCGTGATAGAGCGTTTTGCCATCCATATACCAGTCGTCACGTACCACGCTGTCGCGGATCTGGTAAGAGTAGTAGACAAACCAGATACAAGCGATCACGACCGCAGCTGGCATGCCAATCACAAAAATCATAACCATGTAATTCTTGTACCATGGCTGAGTATCTTGATGTTTAAAGTTCGGTGCTGGATTAGACATAAAATACCTATTCATCAGATACTTATTTATCAAAGATCTGCTTATCAGATATCGACAAATGGTATCAACGGACAATTTGACGGCTAAGTGCTGCCAGTTTAATCATAAATCATTCACCCGATAGCCTTTGACTTTCAAATTTTCTGGCTACCGAATGACATAAAGGAAACTAAATAATCAGTTCAGTGATGAATTACTGTCCTTGAGTCGTAAAGACGTTTTGCTTACTGACCTTATATTTACCGTCTTCACTGGTCACATTTAACGTCACTGGCGTTTGACCAAATTCAATCACATCAGGATCACCATAAATACTGACAGGCATATCGAAGCTTTCGCCTGCTTCTAAGGGTACATCGTTGAAGCGTAACTCTAAACTCAAACCCTCTTGCGGTGCGAGCGTTATTTTATAATTGTGAGGCTCTTGGGTTTTGTTGGTCAGCTTGACGATATAGCTGTTCTCAATCATGCCTTGGGTATTGATAGATGATAATTGGTTACGGTCACGACGTATATCAATCTCTAGCGGCACGCGGTCTGTCAACGCATAGATAACCCCGCCACATAGCACAGCTAACAAAGCCAAATAAGCAAATAGTCGCGGTCGCAGCACACGGCTTGGTTCTTTTTCGACCAGCTGACGTTCGGTTGTATAACGAATCAGCCCGCGTGGATAACCAACTTTATCCATGATTTCGTTGCAAGCATCAATACAGGCCGCACACTGAATACAGGCTACTTGCAAGCCATCACGAATATCGATACCAGTAGGGCAGACCTGCACGCACATCGTACATTCAATACAATCACCCAGATCTTCAGGATGTGTGCCTTTTTTACGGGCACCGCGCGGCTCACCACGCTCATAGTCGTACGATACGATTAGCGTATCTTTATCAAACATCACGCTCTGAAAACGGCCATAAGGGCAAATTTGTACACACATTTGCTCACGCATGTAACCTGCATTGGCATAAGTGGCAAAAGTAAAGATAAACATCGATACCCATACCCACGTTGGCCAATCAGGAATAGGAATCAATCCTATGGTCTGCCAGCTATGATATAGCGAGTCCGTACCTGCCACGTAGCTGACAAAAGTCGCTGCTGTAACCACTGAAAGCAAAAACCAAATCGCATAGACGACCGTGCGTTTGAAGACTTTGCTCGCACTCATCGGCGATTTATCAAACTTCATACGCTTATTGCGATCACCGATGACCCATTTTTCAACGTATTGGTATAAATGCGTCCAAATCGTCTGTGGGCATGCATACCCGCACCAAACACGACCAGCATACACGGTCACCATAAATAAGGTAAACGCTGCAATAATGGCAAATGCCGCAATAAAATAAAAATCTTGGGTCAAAAAAGTCATGCCAAAAATATAGTAATGCTGTGAAGGCACATCAAACCATATTGCTTGTCTATCATTATAGCGCAGCCATGGCAAAATTAAAAAAGCAGCCAAAAGGGCATACATCGTGATAACACGAATATTTTGATAAAAACCCGTGACAAACCTTGGATGGACGCGTTGCTTGGTCGCGTCAAGATCGACCTGCTGTACAGGGATTTTATTAGATTGTTGTTGTGCTGACATAAACGTGCCTCTTTAAAAAAAGAATCAGTCTGCTGGCATGATGAACAAACACCTCTCGTGTTGAGGTATATGAGTGTACGATGTTATCAATGTCAGTAAATAGTGGATAGAGAATTGAACAAAAAAAACTCTAATCCACCTACTAAATAATCGATTGCAAGTAGCTTATTAGATCAAGCTAGGACGTTATAACGTCATGACTCGTCAGCTATTTTGAAAACAGCTATTCTAACATTCTCCCTACTAATAATGGGGTAATAATCATGAAAAGCAATCGATATGTCTCAATGATTTCTAGCGCTTATATGCGCTTTTGATAGCAGCCGTTGAGTACAAATCTGTAAAAACATATTAAAAAGGGAGAACTGCAATGACAGTTCTCCCTTTATTAAATCTCGTCCATATAAAATACAGTAACAGCGTTTTAGTTAGCAGTTTCTTCTTCAGTCGCAGCAGGCTGAGTAGCTGTAGCAGCCATTGCTACTTCAGGCGATTTACCGGTCTTATCTGACAGTGAGTAGATATAAGCAGCAAGCAGCATAATACGCTCATTACCTAGCTTCGTTTCCCACTGAGGCATTACGCCTGCACGGCCATAACGTAGCGTATTACGTACAGTTTCACGCTCACCGCCATATAACCAGATATTATCAGTCAAATTTGGTGCACCCGCTGAAATCATACCTTTAGCATCTGGTCCATGACACAACACGCATTGCTGCTTGAAGATAGCTTCACCTTGGTTAACCAACGTCTGATCAAGCTTGCCATTGCTCTTGCTACCATGATCGCTAGATAGTGAAAGCACATATTCTGATGCTGCACGTACGCCATCTTCACCGATCTGATCACGCCATGCTGGCATACCGCCAACACGACCGTTGTGCAAGGTAGTTAAAATATTACTGGCTTCACCACCATACAACCAATCATTATCAGTTAGGTTAGGGTAGCCTGTCGCACCTTTAGCGTTAGAGCCATGACATACCGCACAGTTCTGTAAGAACAAACGGCTACCAACTTTCAAAGCATTTGGATTTTCAGACAGTTTTTCAACGTAAGGGGCAAGTTCTGCAACTTTTTCGTCGATTTGAGTCTGCAAATCTGCTGGTGGGTTTTCGCTACGGCGCATGGTTGCTTGTAATTCGTTTAGCGTACCAAGTGTCGAGGTCGCGCCCGCTGCATTCGCTTTGACCAAGATACTTTTTTCAAAGTTATCTGTAAATACTTTATTATTGCTTTCAAGCTCACTGAACAGCTCGTTTTTAGAGGTCCATGGCACATCTTCACCATCGACTTTTACGGTTGCAAGACCATTCCAGTTTCCCGGAAGCATCGCTGGGAAAAATACCCAGTAAACCACACCCCAGACGATTGAGCCAAAAAATATCACCAACCACCATTTAGGGAGTGGTTTGTCGTATTCTCGGATGCCATCGTATTCATGACCAGTGGTACCGTCTTCTTCAACCTCTGGCTTGTATTTTAATACAAACAGCAGAACGCCAAGAATGAACGCCCAACAACCAAAACTGATTAGCGTAATCCAAGAACTCCAAAAAAATGTCATCGTTTATCCTTATTGCGCTGCTCTTCAGACAGAGATCTAATATCCTCGTCATCAAGCGCAAGTTGTGCATCTTCTTCGAAGCGTTTTTTGTTTTTTGGCGAATACGCCCACCATGCAACGCCTACAAAGGCAATAAAGGCAGAAACGGTCGCAATTGTTTGTAATTCACCAATACCCATTAGCGCTGTCCTTCCATTGCGGTACCTAACTGCTGTAGATAGGCAACCAAAGCATCAAGCTCAGTGGCGCCAAGTACAGCATCTGGTGCACCTTCGATATCTTCTTCAGTATAAGGCACACCGAAGCGATCACGGAATAGACGCATTTTAGCTTGAATATTCTCACCATCGACTTCGTTCTCGGCCAACCAAGGGAAGCCAGGCATAACTGACTCAGGCACTAGCGAACGTGGGTTGATTAGATGCTGCTTTTGCCAATCTTCAGAATAACGGCCACCAACACGTGCTAAATCTGGTCCAGTACGTTTCGATCCCCATAAGAATGGGTGATCCCACGTCGACTCAGCGGCACGTGAGTATGGTCCATAACGTTCAACTTCTGCACGCAGTGGGCGAACCATTTGCGTATGACAAACGTGACATCCTTCACGGATATAAATATCACGACCTTCAAATTCAAGCGCAGTCCAAGGCTCCATAGCAGGAAGGGGTTTGTTCAAACCACCCTCTTCAGGACTATCGTTGTTATAAATCAAAGGCACGATTTCAACTAGCGTTGCAAAACTAATGGCAATAACGATACCAATGACTAACAAGCCTGTATTTTTTTCAATAATTTCATGCGGTGTACCAGCCATGATCGCTCCTTATACGTTAGCTGTCGAAGGTTTTTCGACACTAGGTTCATGATCCGTTGGATCAGCGACATCTACAGGCTTACCTTCTGGCATCTTGAGTGTTTTATAGCAGTTATAAGCCATAACAAACATACCCGATACATATAAGAAGCCACCAAACGCACGACCGATATATGGGAAATGCGAGAATTCAACAGTATCAACGAAGCTATATACCAAAGTACCGTCTGGGTTAGTAGCAAGCCACATCATGCCTTGGCCAATACCTGAGATCCACATAGACACGATATAGAAAATCGTCCCTGCAGTCGCCAGCCAGAAATGCGTGGTGATTAAGCTGATAGAGTACATCTTTGGTTTGTTATAAACACGTGGTAACAGCACATATAGCGAACCAATCGTAATCATACCAACCCAGCCAAGTGCGCCTGAGTGTACGTGACCAACTGTCCAGTCAGTATTATGCGATAGCGCATTCACTGTTTTGATCGACATCATTGGGCCTTCGAACGTCGACATCGCGTAGAACGACAACGCCACAATCATAAAGCGAATGATCGGATCGGTACGTAGCTTATCCCAGCTGCCTGATAGCGTGAGTACACCATTAATCATACCACCCCAAGATGGAGCAAAGAGGATGATTGAGAATACCATTGCTAGTGACTGCGTCCAATCTGGAAGCGCTGAATAATGCAAATGGTGACCACCAGCCCACATATATGAAGCAATCAATGCCCAAAAGTGAACGATAGACAAACGATAAGAATAGATAGGACGACCAATCTGTACCGGAACGAAGTAATACATCATTCCAAGGAAAGCTGCCGTTAAGTAAAAACCTACCGCGTTATGCCCGTACCACCACTGCACCATGGCATCAGTTGCACCGCCAAATAGCGAGTAAGATTTGAACGCACTAACAGGGATAGCCATGCTGTTTACGATGTGTAGTAGTGCAATCGTAATAATGAAGGCGGCAAAGAACCAGTTAGCCACATAAATATGTGAGGTTTTACGTTTGATGAGTGTGCCAAAAAATACAATGGCATAAGAGATCCATACCAAAGCAATTAAGATATCGATAGGCCACTCAAGCTCAGCGTATTCTTTACTTGACGTCAAACCTAGCGGTAAGGTGATAATGGCAGAAACAATCACTGCCTGCCAACCCCAAAAGGTGAACCAAGCCAAGTATGGCGCAAATAAGCGCGTTTTACAGGTACGCTGAACGATATAATAAGACGTTGCGAACAAGGCACAGCCACCGAACGCAAAAATCACCGCATTAGTATGCAGTGGTCTTAAATGACTAAAGGTCAGCCATGGAATGTCAAAGTTGAGTGCTGGCCATGCTAACTGTGAAGCAATGAACACACCAAGACTCATGCCGACGATGCCCCAAACGACAGCCATGATCGTAAAAAATCTTACGATAGTAATTTCGTACTCACGGTCAACTGGGGCGACTGCTGTGTTTTGTAAACTCATTGGATGATTCCTTTACAGCCCGAATTATCAACAGAATTAACCAACAATCCGCACTATAGATATTATAAAAACTTATAAACCTGCAATAGCTACGGTACATACTGTTTTTTGACTCTTTTATCACCATAATCTTATTAACTATCAATTTAGGCTTTGACTTTATATCAGTTGATACTGATGGATAAAATGAGGCGCTTCGTGCACCTTGCTTATAGCCAATCGATAGTAGGATTGTTAATAGATCATCAAGATAAATAAAAAGACGCGCCGTTTTTGAACATCAAACATCTTATGAGGCTAAATATGTATCTTAATTATTACGAAAAACTCTGTACTAATGAAGATAGATACCCATATCTATAGGGCTATAAAAATGCACTGACCATAGATGTATGCTAGCGGCGGCTGACAAAAAACATGTTTATGTAATGTTTGGTTAAAACTCCCGACTCTGTTTAAGGGTATTGTAACGCAATCCTAATTAAATATCATCAGAACTATGCGGCAAAATACAAACTCTTTGGTATAAATGTTAGCGAGCAACTTATTATTATTGCGCTACTTGCTTATTTTATACACAATTTTGTCACTATTCTAGATGCATGTTTGCATCAAACTAAGACGAACGTTGCCAAATACAAGCGTGAGTTTCGAAAGGAATTTTGTAACAATTGCATCACTAGCGGCACAAATAGGTTTTACTTCTTATCAAGTCGCCCCTTATAATGAGCCTGAACATATCTAATGGTCGCATATTTGTGGTCTATTAATAACAAGCATTTTAATAATTTGCTAGTCAGGCTAATGCGTCAAATAGTAGCGTTAACCCAACAAAACACCCATTAAGGATAATAATATGGCAGTTTTTTTGACAGATGAATGGTTTGAGCAAGTGGAGAAAATGGGTAGTGAAGCAGGTGAGTTAAACCTACCACCAGCGCTTGCTAACATGATTGTTAACCTAAAAGTATCTGATACTGAGAAAGACATCGAAGCCAACTTTGCCGATGGCTTATTACATCGTGGCCTAAATAGTAACGGCACGACGACTTTGTTATTAGATCGTAGCATTCTACAGTCTATCATCACTGATTTTGACACCAACCAAATTATGGGTGCTTTCATGAGCGGTAAAATTCGCGTTGAAGGGGATATGTCACAATTGATGGCAGTACAGACTGCTCGTCCAAGCGCCGAGCAAAAAGAGTTGTACAAGCGTATCAAATCAATGACGACGATGGCTTAATCGTTTTTATCGAAGATTTGTAGATCATAAGCAAGAGTAAGTTGTAAAAAGCCCCTAATTCATATTAGGGGCTTTTTATTGTGTAAAAAACTAGGCATAACAGGTAATACAATAGGCTGTTGTATTCAATAATTAGCTGGCTTTTGACTGCTGTGCTGCACCTGTCTGATTTTCTTTATATATCGCTGCCTGCAACCAGACATTGGCTTGTACATAGTCATGCACTTTAATGCTGGTGGTCTCTGGCGTATTAAGCGCACCAATACGTACGACAAATGGATCTGCGTCCTGCTCACGCAATGTCACTACGTCAAACAAAATGATAGACTTGCCATTAAATACCGTTTCTTGTTTGCCAAGGACTTGACCTTGACACCAAGCCTCATCTTCTTGCCCCAAAGTATCCCCAAACAAATAAGCACACATGTGACCTAAGTTGATTTCGACCGGCGCCATTTGTTCTTTGGTTTCAGGTTTCCATTCACTGATTTGCTCTTGCAGATCGTCTGGAATTTTTCCGTCATTAGCCGCGACGATATCATTAAACGCACGATGATAGCGGATAGATTCTTGGTCTTCTACCATGATGACTTCGTTTTGCTCACTGAGCTTAATCTCGTGCGCCCATGCGCTAAAGTTGACGAAGTAAGACGTGTCACGCTGATATAAATGACGATTGGTTGTATAGAGCTGATCAAAAGCATAAATAATGCTGCCATCAGCGGTACGCAAGCGTAGCACTGCATCATGTGAGTTGTCATTGGCGATGACGCGCTCGATTTTACAGTCAAGCCCATAAGGACTATCAACACAAGGATAAGCGTTGATGAATCGCTCAGGCTTGCCATCTTTCATCGCCAGCACTTGATTGATATGGCATGGCTTGTCTTCTGATAACAACAAACAGCTGTCTTTTGCACTGACGTTGTTGTTCAGTCCTTTAGGCATTGCCGCCACTTCGATCATTTTTTGTAGCCACTCTGGCACATCATTGCTCATATCATCGGTCAAAATACGCCAATGATCGCCATGACCTGCAGACTGTTCATCGGTCAGTGTGATCTTGGTAGGAGTTTGAATGTTTTTATATTGATAATTTATGGTCATGAAAATACTCAAAATTAAGTCAGCGTGGGGTTTGTGTCTTACTGTGGTACGACGGTTACTTACCTACCATTCAGTATTTCAAATAACTGGTTTATGATGTCAGCGACATTGCCAGCAAAGAGTGAACAAACCACAATGAGGGTTAATGACAATTGTCTTTAGCATATAATATATAGGTATTGATACATCTAATAGCAAGGCCTCTATAAAAAATAATAACAAAACCCAGTTTTTTGGTAAAAAATACTCTCAGTATCGGCTAATGACTGGCATATATTGGCTAAATTGTGTCAAACTAGCTCCCTTTTGACGGCTGTCCTCGGCTCGTCTGAACCCCTGTTTTTGTGTTCGATTTATATGTGAGTATGGCAAATGTCAGTTTATGATGCATTTGCCACTGCTCGTTTTGTAGCCTATATAAAGTCGCACGTAGATAAGATAAAGAGTTTGAATATGTTTCGTCCTTTAGCGTTATTTATCGGCTTACGATACACCCGAGCAGAGCGCAGTAATGGCTTTATTTCCTTTATATCACTCATCTCAATGATTGGTCTGACGCTTGGGGTTGCCGTATTGATTACGGTGCTATCGGTCATGAATGGTTTTGATCGAGAGCTAAAAACCCGTATTTTGGGCATGGTGCCGCAAGCCACCGTGGTCTCCACGGAGATTATTGGTGATTGGGAGCAGCTGGCTGATAAGATTAAAGAAGATCCAGAAGTATCAGCTGTCGCACCCTTTATTCAATTGCAAGGGATGCTGACATCAAACGGTCAGGTCGCAGGGATTATGGTGACTGGCGTTGAGCCTGAATACGAAAAAAACGTCTCTATCATTAATGATCATATGGTCGAGGGCAGTATTGATACCTTGCAAAGTGGTGACTTTAGCATTGTATTGGGTGAGGAGATGGTTCAGTCTCTGGGCTTGCAGATAGGGGACAAAGTGACGCTAGTGCTACCAGAAGCATCGCCATCGCCAGCCGGTGTGATACCACGATTTAAGCGCTTTACCTTGACAGGTATTTTTACCATCAGCCCAGAGGTAGACAGTCTGATGGCGTTCATCCCGATGGGTGATGCAGCAAAACTGCTGCGTCTGCCAGAAGGGGCGCAAGGCGTGCGTATGAAGCTCAATGATATCTTTACTGCGCCGATCGCGTCGCAAAAAGCGGCAGCCATCGCACCTGAACAGTTATATCCTAATGATTGGACTCAAACTCATGGCAATCTGTTTGGTGCGATTCAAATGGAAAAAGCCATGGTTGGTTTGCTACTATTTTTGATCATCTTAGTTGCCGCTTTCAATATTGTCTCAAGTCTCGTGATGCTCGTCACTGACAAAAAAGCAGATATTGCCATTCTAAAAACCTTTGGTGCGTCTCCTCGTTTGATTACCCAAGTCTTTATGGTGCAAGGCGTGGTCATCGGTGTGATCGGTACCGTTGCTGGTACGATACTGGGTGTGATATTCGCACTCACCGTCAGTGATATTTTAGGCTTTATCAATCAAGTCTTTAATTTGAATCTGTTTGATGCTTATTTTGTGAATTATTTGCCGTCAGAGCTGCGTTTGCTCGACGTGGTACTCATAACAGGTGCCTCATTTATATTGAGCTTTTTGGCAACCATTTATCCAGCACGCCGAGCGGCTAAAATTCAGCCTGCCCAGACACTACGTTATGAGTAATCCAATCGCATAAATATCGACATAAATAAAATAAAGGAAGCGCTATGTCTGCCATTTTAAAGGCGACCAATATCAATAAAATATATGATGAGGGAGCCGTTAGTACGCAAGTATTGACTGGCCTTGATCTGACGGTTCATGCTGGTGAGCGCATTGCTATTGTTGGGACCAGTGGTTCAGGAAAAAGTACCTTGCTACATTTGCTTGGCGGTCTAGACACGCCCACAAGTGGTGAAGTCTGGTTACATGGTCAGTTACTAAACAGCATGAATGAGACCGAACGCGGCGCGATGCGCAATAAGCATTTGGGTTTTATTTATCAGTTTCACCATTTGCTAGCAGAGTTTACCGCAGTCGAGAACGTTGCGATGCCTTTACTGATGCGTCCAGAAGTATCAACGACTGACGCTCGCAAGCAAGCGATTGAGATTCTCGAAAACGTCGGTCTGGATCATCGATTGATGCACAGACCAGGTGAGCTATCAGGTGGTGAACGTCAGCGTGTGGCGATTGCGCGTGCGTTAGTTACCAAGCCTTCGCTTATCTTGGCGGATGAGCCGACTGGTAACTTGGATTATGACAATGCGCAAAGTGTCTTTGGATTGCTATCAGAGCTACAAAGTACCATGCAAACAGCACTTTTGATGGTGACGCATGACCGCAACTTGGCGGCGCTTGCTGATCGTCAATTATTGCTACGTAATGGTCATTGGGAACAGTATTAACGTCTATATGTGTTGAGATTTTCAGATAAATATAGGTGTCATGAATTGGCACTTATAAGGGTTGTTCTGACGAAATATATTGTTGTATTATCAAGTAAATATTTCATAGCAAAAGATATAAAAGCTTGATTAACTAGCTGCTATATCTATTTTATAGGACTCCGTACAATGAACGCAGATGACAATCCAATCGCCGCTTTTGGCAGTGCTGAAGAAGGTGATGAGCCCTTGAAGCCCTATATCGATCCAACCTTGTTTGACACCATCGATAGACAAGAACAAAAGGATCTTATCACCCCCGTGTTTGATGCGATCACTTTGGCTGGAGTTGACTATGATTTAAAGGTTCAAGACAGCGCGACAGGTAAGCGTTATACGCTCTGTAAAAACGACGAGGTTATTGAGATCGTCTCTATGGATAAAGATTTTACGGACAAGCTTATAGATGCCATAGAAAGAACCAAAGAAGAGTAATAGCTATTGCTTAAAACGTTGACGTTGATACCGTTTAATATTAATACCGTTTAATGATGTTAAACGGTATTAATATTTAGGCGATTTATCATCAGGATTTTGCTGACGCTTTTGCCAACTCACCACCGTCTTGTAACGCCAAATCGCTTTAAAGGCAAGTCCACAAACGATGCTGGTTATAACCGCTAAAATCGTTAACCCTATACAAAATGCTGTAAGCGATACAGTGCCCTTATAAGTAATAAAAGGATTGGCGCCATCTGATAATGCCCATAAGCTAAAATCAGCAATCATTCTGCCGATGAAGCGCAAACTGATCACTGGTGCATCAATGATTTTTGCACCGATATAATACCCAGCATAAAAGATAGGCAAGCTGGTGACTGGATTGGTAATCCACGTGAGACCAAGAGCCATAGGTACATTGGCTCGAAAAATAAGCGAACCAATCAAAGCCAGCAACATCTGTCCTGGCAGTGGAAAAAATGCGCTAAGCACGCCAATATAGACCGCTTTATTTAAGCTATGGCGGTTGAAGTGCCATAACCGAGGATCTGCCAAATGCGGGGCGAACAGTTTTAGGGTGCGACTTTCTAGGATTTTTTCCGGTGTAGGAAGCAGGTCTTTTAGACGTTTGTGGGGCACAGTATCGCCTTTAATCGTTAACGACAGTCCGCTCAATTGTATTGATGGGCTGGTATAAAGTAATATTATGGATAAAAAAATACCGATGAGAATACATAGAGTGGTGATGGTAGAAAGCCATCATTTTAATATGCCTCATCAGTATAGGGTAATATAAATATAAATGCTATTGCCTCACAGATATGATGCTTCAGTCGCTTCTAAAATGTCGATAAAAATGGCTGCTCTGGTGCTTTATTATCATCAATAACTGGCGTTAGTTGCATTATAATATTTTGCTCATCAAGCAAGGAGTGCTGGTGTATTGGTTAGTTAGTAGCCTAGTAATTATTGCGATGATGGGTGTGTTGGCAGTTGCAGATAATGTAGCGATGCCAATCGACATGCCCTTATTGGATATGGTCAGCGCCTCCGGTTTGCTTTGGTTGCTTGTCGTATTTGCTATTATGCTGCTTAGTGCTACTCAACTTAACATCCCTTCAGTAAATACTCAAAGCACCCATAAAACGCGCTCTGTCAGCTCACCTAATGATGTTGAGTTGTCACTTTTTAGCAGATACTTCTTATTTGGTCTATTAGCCATTGCGTTGGTCATGGGTAGTGCACTACAAGCGCTAGTTGCACATCGGCAAGCCGAAACGACCAAAATCACTAACTCTATACGTGTACAAGCGCTCGTTCGTATCGAAGGGATAAGTGACAGCGTATATGATGCCAGTACAGATAGCGGCTATCGACAAGTAGCAGTGGTCACACAGTTAATGCCATTAGTCGCTGAGTTGACTCCCCAAGATCTGGCAAATAGTACAAGTGATTATTCAGAGCAAGAGAAAAATAGCCTAAGTAAAATATATAGTAACAATTTTGAAAAAAATCTCGATAATAATATCGAATACCGAGTATTGCTCAATGCTTATCCAAAAAACACATCAAATGATGATTCGTTCTCAAATTTAAATGATTTGCAGCCAGGCGATGAGCTATTTATGAGCTTGGCACTGGCACCATTGTCTGCCTCCAAGCAAGCAATAAGCAACATGTCTGGTTTCGATAGTTATCGCTGGTTGCGCGGTCGACATATTGATGGTGTGGCAAATATACTGGCGGTGAGTCCGTTGACTGTCAGCAAGAGCAGTAACGATGAAGCTTTACAACAAGCATCGATGTTTGACTCTTATTTCCAGCGACTCCGTACTCGTATTGATATAGGACGTTGGCAGTTAAGGGATCATTTTTATAGAGATTGGCCAGCACAAACCACAGCAGAGCAGCAGGCAAAAGCGGTTACTTTGAGCTTGCTCACGGGTGATCGTAGCTTGATTGATCGCGACACCAAGGACTTGTATCAACTGGCGGGTATCTCGCATTTGCTTGCAATATCAGGGACACATGTACTGTTTTTAGCCATTGTATTGGGCGGCGCCGTTATGCTGCTCTTCAATCGATTGTGCCCAGTGGTTTATCGCTATATGCCACGCTGGCAAGTGCGCTGGTGGGTAATGATTGGTGCTGCTTTTATCTATGCACTATTTACAGGTTTTGATGTGCCCGCTGCACGTACGGCCTGGATGCTACTGGCTATCGGCTTGGTAAGATTGACATTGCTGCCTATCAGTACCATGCGCGTGTTATTAGCATTAGCTGTCTTGATGGCATGGCAAGATCCGTATGTGTTGTGGCAGGCAGGGTATTGGCTATCTTTCATCGCAGTAGCGCTACTACTCAAGTATGAAGACACATCATATCAGCGCAATACAGCCGCTGCGCCGCTACCATACAATGATAATGATAATAATGGGCGTGCTTATATAAGTAATGTATTATTCCATCGTGTATTGCAAATGGCTCGGCGTATATTCAAGCTGCAATTCTGGTTATTTTTTACTTTATTGCCTATTACGCTGCTCTTATTCGGTAAGGCGTCGCTATGGGGGCTTTTTGTCAATTTGTTTGCCATTGGGCTGTTTGGGTGGGTGATTGTACCGCTCAATCTGTTAGCAGGGCTTTTTTACCTGTTATCACCCACGATAGCCGACAGCATTTGGTCTTTGGTCAGTGCCATCGTCGGCAATCTACATGAGTTGATTGGTTGGCTGATATCATTACCAGCATTAACAGACGCATGGCTTTATACACCAGTGAATATGGCGATATTGCTCATGGTGTTGTTAAGTATAATACCTTGGCTTTTACCAAGAGGTCTGCTCAGTCGCTGGTTAGTACTGCCTCCACTGACGCTGTTAATGATGACGGTGTATGCCAATCAGCAGTCAATTATAACAATGCCGACGTTATATATTTTGCCAACGGGTGATCCATATATCAGTGCAGCCTTGCTACAATTCCCTTTAAATGATCAAAGCATTAGTAAAAATAAGGATTGGTCGCCATTTTCGAAAGACAGTACTAGCTGGCTGTTTTTGGCTGACCATAGACCAACCGCAACACGAACCATGCCAAGTAGTCTTACAGCGGATAAACTATCTGCGTCTTTAGAGCAGCAATTAGGCAGTTTGTCAGTCGATAAGTTAGAAGGCATCATAGTGCAGAGCAGTAGCACCGTACTGACTGAGACGTTGAGTGCTAGTGAGCAAAATATGGTCGTTAGCGCCAAAAATTCTGAGTTATTACCGCTGGCAGTTGCGCAGTTAAATCAGCAGCTGCCTGTCAGTCAATATTGGCAAGCTGGGCGCTCCGAGCGTTGGCCTGCATTTCAGCAAGCGCATAACACAGTAGCCCAATCTAAAGGTAAGACGAATATCAGTGCCCAAGGTTGCGAGCAAGGCAAAACATGGCAGGTGGCTAGTGATGATTTATCCATCCAAGCAATGACAGGCTGGAGCAAGATAGGTGATGCCAGCGTGTGGGACTGTACAATTGCGATTGACAGCAGCGTACCTATACAAGTTCTAAGATACAACGCAGCCGATCCGCTAAAGTCATTATCTGTAAACTCTCAAACGAAAATAGCAGATAACCAGTTAGATACGGATCACAAAAACTTGTCTCAATCACGGCTTGTTTTAGATACTGACACCCATCCACGCGTTTGGCAGATGTGGTCATTATTATGTTCAGCTGATTCGAATAACGACATTATGAGGTTTAAAAATATCACATGGCTGGGTCATAGTGCATCACAGATGACGACTGACGTCATAAGTCGTCAAAGCATCAATCATATTATCACCTACGATGACAAACCTTTAGAAGCGTCTTTATCGTTGAATATAATAAACAACAGTGTTGACGCAGAAGTGACGAGTCCTTAAAAATATCGCTTATACTCGCAGTGTTACAATATGGTGATATTTCACAGTTATACTATTGAACCATTATCGAAATACCACCATACTTAGCAGCCTATTAATACTGATGATTGACACGGCGAAGAGATATTTATTTTTAGCCGTATCTACTAATATCATCTTTTTATTGTTTTAGATTGTTTCTGACTTAGGAAGTTATATGCCCAACTGGCCACCAGACCCAAACAAACGTCCTGATAATTCGGCAAATCAGCCAACGCCCATGCAGCAACCAAACGCGCCGAGTGGACAAGAGTGGAAAGTACTGGAAAACACCTTATTAGCTAGTGTGGTTGAGCAGCGCCGTGCTCGTCGCTGGAGTATTTTCTTTAAATTGTTGACCTTTGGTTATATCTTATTGATATTTTTGACCATAGGTCGCGGATGTAGTGGTTCGCCAACAGGTATGGATGCTGTTGATACTAGCTCGCCGCATTTGGCAGTGGTTGAGCTGCAAGGTGTGATCAGTAACGATGACGTGGCCAACGCTTACGATGTCAATGAGGCATTGAGAGACGCTTTTGCCAACAGTAACTCTAAAGCGGTGGCGTTAGACATTAACTCACCTGGTGGCTCACCGGTACAGTCTGATGAAATTTGGCAGACCATGATGGAGCTGCGTAAGGAATATCCAGACAAAAAACTTTATGCCGTTATCGGTGATATTGGTGCTTCGGGTGCTTATTATATCGCCTCTGCCGCAGATGAGATCTACGTCAACCCATCGAGCTTGGTTGGTTCTATTGGTGTCATTATGCCAAGCTACAATGTCAAAGGTCTAATGGACAAAGTCGGCGTAGAAGATCGTACTATCACGGCGGGTGAGTACAAAGACATCTTGAGCTTGTCGCGTCCATTGACTGACTATGAAGAAAAACATGTTGAAGGTGTGCTTGCCAATACGCACAAGCACTTCATCAATGCTGTTAAAGAAGGCCGCGGTGATCGCCTGAAAAACCCTGAGCAAAACAAACTGTTTTCAGGATTGTTTTGGACCGGTGAGCAGTCTATCGAGCTAGGTTTGGCAGACAAAACAGGCAGTATCACAAGCCTTAGCAAACAATTGGATCTTGATACGATCATCAGCTATAGCCCAACCGATCCGTTCCAAATGTTTATGGATCGTTTTGCGGTACAATTGGGTGCAGGCATTGGTTCTAGCATGAGTCTTGATGGGTTTTTACCCCAAGAAGAAGGCAATGCAAAAATGCGTTAAGCGTTTAATGTTTTAGATATACTGTGTATGATTGTTGAGGCTGAGCATATAATTATGTTCAGCCTTAATTGTATATAGTGCTAAAAATTATCTTAATATGAAATACAGTTGCATTATTAAAAATAATATATAAACCATCCCACGAGAGCCTGTTATGAGTGATGAAATCAATTTGCAGACCTTTGCTGCGCTACCTGTCTCCAAGATAACAAAAAAGCCTGTGCTTCATTTTGCCCATGCCAATGGGATGCCAAGTGCTGTCTATGAGCCATTTTTTGCAGGATTGTCAGCATTTTTTACGATTGAATATATTGCCATGTTGGGTGATACGCCCGATTATCCAGTGGATAATCATTGGCACAGTCTGACACAGCAGGTGATCGATAGTGTAAAAACTGCCTGCGAGAAGCACGGCGTCACTCAGGTGGTCGGCGTGGGTCATTCACTTGGCGCCATGTGTACCTTACAGGCAGCGTACCGTGAGCCAAAGCTGTTTGCTCAAGCAGTGCTCATGGATCCGCCTTGGATTTATGGCAAAGTTAGCTTGTTGTGGCATTTGGCAAAGACAGTAGATAAATTGCCTCTCACGAATAAGCGTTTGATGGATAAATTGTCGCCAGCGGGTATCTCTAAGCATCGCCGTGATGTGTGGGATAGCCGAGCAGAAGCGTATGAAAAAATGCGGCATAAAGGATTTTTCAAAAACTTTAATGAGCGCAGCTTCCAAGGCTATATCGATCATGGTTTGCATGAGCGCGCGGATGGTAAGGTCACATTGGCCATTCCTAAAGCTAATGAAGTGGAAGTATTCCGTACCAATCCTTCTTGGTATTGGTTGGCACCGAATCGCGGCCCCAAAGTGCCTGTTACCTTGATTATCGGTCAAGACAGTATTTTTTTAAAACGTCGGTTTCCCCAACAGATAAAGTCGCGCTTAGGTATCCCTTATGAGACTCATGAGGGTGGCCATATGTTCCCACTTGAGTACCCAGAGTCTGTAGCGCAGCAGGTACTCGAACTGATTAAGCAGCAGCTATCAAAATAAAAGCAACGTATCGTTATGCAGACTTGTGTCTAACACAAGCTGACCGTGTATTTTTTAAGTGACATATATATGCCAAAAAACGTGACAGCTTTACCGGACATCGCAACATCGCCTGAGCGTCCGCCATTATTTTCACGCGTTGGTGCATTTATGCTGACGGTAGGGATGGTGTTTGCGTTTTTTATCAGTCAATTGGTAGGCGTCTATATCGCTGGCAAGCTGGTATTACCTGCGACCAAAAATGCTTCGATGGGCGATATCTTCTTCTTTGGCAGTAACGATGGAACAGTCGTGAGCTTATCAATACTTATAGGCTGCGTGCTGCTGATGACAACCAGTGTTCTCATTATTCGTATAAGAGGCGGTGAATGGCGGCAGTATTTAGCATTAAAGCCGTTTTCATTTGCCGTAGGTATGGGCATGCTAGGATTGCTGTTGATATTTATGATAGTCAGTCAGGCGCTGACCTATATGCTGGATATGACGCCGCTGGTATTTGTAGATCCGTTGTACCAGTCTGTTAGTTCAGTATGGCTGCTGGTATTTGCAATGGTCGTGGTTGCACCTATTTACGAAGAAGTGGTCTTTCGTGGCATATTATGGTCAGCCATCGCAGAGCAGTTCAAGGCGCCGTTGTATCCAGCGCAGCGAGGTGCAATAGTGGCGAGTATCGTGACCAGTTTGATATTCGCCATTATCCATGTGCAGTATGGCATTTATGAAATCAGTACTATTGTGGTGTTGGCATTCATATTTTGTTATGCACGTATCAAGTCAGGGTCGCTATTACTGCCAATCGTACTGCATATCGTTAATAATGGCGCAGCGATGTGGCAGTATCTTGCGCATTATATCAGCATTTAGCTATGCGTCAGGATTTAACGATAACACTTCATCGGCTGCTCGTTTAATGTCATCGAGCGTTAGCTGAGGTTTACCGCTCAATGCTTGCCGCCATTTGCGTGCCCCCATCAACCCTTGAAATAATCCTAGATAATGTCGTGTCATCGTGGGTAGCGCTTCGCCTTTGGCGATTTGTGCTTGTAGATAAGGGTAGAGCTGCTCTAGGATCTCTGAGCGCTTAGGTATCGCTTCGGGTGCTGCCTCGTTCCATAAGCTATTCGCTTCTGCTAGTAAATACGGGTTATGATAAAACGCCCGACCAATCATCACGCCATCGATATGTTGCAGGTGCATTTTGATGTCTTCAATGGTATCGATACCACCATTGATCTCAATGTCGAGTTCAGGAAAGTCTTGTTTTAGACGATAAACATCCTCGTAGCGTAGCGGTGGTATCTCGCGGTTTTGCTTGGGACTCAGCCCTTGTAGCCATGCGGTACGTGCATGAACGATAAAACGCGTACAGCCGGCTGCTGCAACTGTCTGCACAAAATCCACCATAAACTCGTAACTGTCAAAATCATCGATGCCGATACGGTGTTTGACCGTCACAGGAATATCGACTGCAGCTTGCATGTGCTTGACCAAGTCAGCAACAGTCTGAGGCTCTGCCATCAAACAGGCACCTATCTTATTATGCTGTACGCGATCAGAAGGACAACCAACATTGATATTGACTTCATCATAGCCGTATTGCTGAGCAAATTCGGCGCATTGTGTCATCTCACTGATATCTGCCCCGCCAAGCTGCAACACCAGTGGATGCTCAAGTGTGTCAAAGCGTAGGTGCCGTGCGCGGTTACCGTGTATCAACGCACCAGTGCTAATCATTTCGGTATACAGGTACGTGTGCGGGTTAAATAGTCGCGCAAAGTAACGATAGTCTGTCGTTGTCCAATCGATCATTGGCGCAACTGAGAGGCGTTTGTTGGTCATATCAACCATGATTGTTAAGCCTTAATATTTGTGTCTGAAATAAATGGATAAGGTGCAATGGACGAGACGACCCATTGCACCTTAATTGTTAATCTTTATGAGAATATTGATCAGTTGATTACAAGATTACGTGGTCAATTTTTTTGATTTCAGGCAGATTGTAAAAATATAGCCCCATAATGATACCGATAAAGCCAATAAATGCAATGTATAACGCTGGCGAGAAACTGATGAGTGTCGTCGCATAACCAAGTCCAAAAGGTATTAGCACACCAGTCATGACTTGCGTGACATTATTGCAAATAGCAACGCCTGTGAGACGAACGTTGGTCGGAAACAACTCTATGAGGATGCCAGGTATTATACCGACGACGCCTGCACAGAAGCCCAAAAGTGCATACATGATTAAGATATAGTCACCACCTGCTTGCAAATGGTAAAAGAAGGCCAACATTTGAGCGATAAGTAAAATAGAACCAGTCACTAGAATTTTGCCAAAGTTGTCATGATTAGAAATAAGGCCGTAGAATATACAACCAAAAATCATAAAGATAATGCCCAGACTATGAGAAAAATTAAACAAGTCAGTATCTATAGCAAAGTTTATTTCTATTAAATCAGGCAACATCAGAATAACGACAGAGGTGATACTAGAGATGATTAATGTCAGTACCATACCGACAAATATAGAATGCTTGCAGTGTTTGAATAGTATAGTGAGCGGTTTGCGTACATCAGTGCCAATTTGGGGCTTGTCCAACGCCAGAAAAAAGGGTGTCTCTCCAACGAGTCGCCACACCAATAACGGTAAAAAGCTTAATACAGCGGCAACCAAAAATGGCAAACGCCAGCCGTAGTCGGTCAATTGATCCGTCGTCATAATACTAGAAAGCCACATAAAAAACGCGTTAGAAAACAGCACCCCTACTAAAAAGCTGGCAGTCACATAGCTACAGGCGACTGACAGATACTGCCGAGGGACATGCTCTGCTACAAATACCCAGGATAAAGGAACATAGAGACCGTATGCCATACCCTGTATTATTCTTAACACAATAAACAAAGCAGGAGCAAGCGCACCCCACTGTGCATAAGTGGGCAAAAAGGCCATTGCCAGCAGACTGAGTGCAGTGACAACTATCGCAATCAATAGGACTGGTTTTCGACCGTTTATATCGCCGTAACGCCCAAAGAGAATACCTCCGATTGGCCGTGCCAAATAACCGATAACAAACAATCCCATTCCTTGCAGCTTAGCAACCGTAGGATCGGTGTTAGCAGGGAAGATGGCAGCTGAGACAATATCTGCAATGTACAAATAAATCAAAAAATCAAAAAAGATTACAGCGCTGATAAAGCTGATAAACATCACGACGTTTTTGTCTTTAGCAGACATCAAGTCATATTTAGAACGAGTCGGCATAATAGATCACGCATCCACGGAGTAAAGTGGTCATTAAGACGATCATCGTTTAGACAACCGCACACAATAAAAACAGGCAAATCAATGCATAGAGATAATGATTTGCCGAAAAAATAAACTTAGAGATTTATACTAAAGACTTCGATGACAAGATGCTGATCTAACAGTGATTAGACGGTGTATCCTGAATGTTTAAGCATTGATAAGTAACAGGTTTCACACGTTATAGCAGCCAATCAATGGGTAACCATGACATGATGGTCAGCCAAACATGGTCACTCATGTCAACGCGTGGCTCTGAGTCATAGACAACTTCTTTACCGTCTTCCATGGTATGCCACTCCAAGCTACCGTTGTCTAGCAGCTTAACTTCATAGGCTTGGTTTAACAGATCATCACTCAGTGCCCCGTGCAGCTGTCTTGCCAACTCATCATCATTGATGATGACACCCATTTCAGTATTGATATTGGCAGAGCGAGGGTCAACATTATAGGAGCCGATAAACACTTGGTAATCGTCTACCGCAAACGTTTTTGCATGTAAGCTGGTTGATGACTGACTACGCGCTCGCCAGAGCTTATTATCACGTTTTTCTTCAGCTGCTGTTGATTTTAGCTCATATATTTTTACGCCTGACCGCAGCAGACTAGGACGCCATTGGCTATAACCAGAATGAACAGCGGTCACGTCGGTCGCATCAAATGAGTTGGTCAATATTTTGATATCAACGCCAGATTCGGCTAGCTTGACCAAAGTATCGACCCCATCTTTGGTCGGGACAAAATAAGACGAGATGATGGTCAGTTTTTTGGTTGGGCTACCGAGTAACGTACGCAGTTGATGCACCAAGTTGGTCTCAGATGAGACGCTTTTGGACAGCTTGCCAACATCGTCACTCAAAAATTGCATGTCTGTCCAACGAAAAGGCACGCGTTTGTTGATCAGATCAGTGTCTATCGTCGAGTCTTTGATGGCGGCTTTATAGACCGTCAAGCTACTGCCTTCGTTGTTTTCCTCATCTATACCCAGCTTGTCTAATGCCTTTAAGAAATCAGGCGTGACATCGTCATCAAATTTGGCTAAAGTTTCGATGTCAAACGACAGCGGCGATGACCAATAACTGGCAAAGCTATTATCAATGTCTGCGACGACTTTACCAATCAGCAAAACATCCAAATCCGCAAACTGGCTGCTTTGATCGTTACTTAGGTACTCATTACCGATATTACGTCCACCGATAATGGTAATCTGTTTATCAAACGTCATGCTTTTATTGTGCATACGGCGATTGATACGCGGTAAACCAGTGACGTAATTCAATGTTGAAAACTTACGATGCATCAACGGATTGATGATACGCACCGCGATATTAGGGTGGCTCGCAAAACGTAATAGGTGCTGATCAAACTTTGCACTGTTATTGAAATCATCCAACAACAAACGCACGATCACACCGCGCTCAGCGGCTTCCCACAAGTCTTTTAGTAGCAGTTGGCCAGCCTGATCATTGTGCCAAATATAATATTGCGCATCGATATTGCGCGTGGCCATACCCGTTAAAATACTACGGGCGGCAAACGCATTTGCCCCAGTGACGATCGGATGATAGCCTGACAAATCAGGGTGAATTTCATTTTGTGCACTAACAGCGGCCACTAGGTCGGTGTTGCTGACTCCAGCCGCTGTTTCTTGTTCAATCTTTGGTATGTCTTCTTGTTGGTATAAAGCATTGACTCGCGCTGATAGCGCTTGGCTCTCAGGTAGATGCGGCTGTTTGGGTAGGCTCTGGCAAGCGCTCAGACCTAAAGTCAGCCCAAGTGTCAGACTGAGCGATAAGCTGCTTGGTTCTATACTGAACATCGACATAACGAATTTACCTTAATGAGCCTAAATATACTGATAAATAAAATGCATGGATAAGTAATTTGCTGAAATCGTTCATCTATTTTTAAGGATGATAGCATTGATTGGACGGTCTATAAAAATATCACCAATGGCAAAATCTAAATCGTCGCTAAGCTTAGCAGCTGTTGCGATATCTGCCTATTATAAATACGTTATTTTTGTTAGATTTAGCGCATGAAATCATTGTTTTTTAAGTAGTGTTTAATTATATATGTGGCATATTTTAAGCAGTAGAATTGCCACATCTTTGGTATTCGAAAATAATATTTAGTGGCCATTTGAAACCAGATGTGCGGAATAAGTCGACATGATATGATAACGCTGATGAATTCGATCGATAATCAGAAGAATAAGCAGTCATTTTATTTCAATTAAAAGATCAACCAATAACATATTAACCAAAGTAACGGAACGTTTATGAGTCAGTCGCAAAACCATGATGAGAGCAGTTTGAACAAGTTAGATCCAAACTGGCGCAACGATGCCTTAGATTTAGGGCTTGATTATGGCATGCAGACCATCGCAGTGCGGGCAGGTCAACACCGTACAGACGAAGGCGAGCATTCAGAGCCTATTTTTACCACCAGCTCTTACGTTTATCGTTCAGCCGCTGATGCTGCTGCTCATTTTGACGGTACAAAAACAGGAAACGTTTACTCTCGTCATACCAACCCAAGTGTACGTACTTTTGAGCGTCGTCTCGCCGCGCTAGAAAACGGTGAACGCGCGGTTGCAACGGCCTCTGGTATGGGCGCTATTTTGACCATGTGCTTGGCATATCTAAAAGCGGGCGACCATTTGCTCGCGGCCAACCAGTTATTCGGCTCATCTATTGGTCTGTTTAACAACTATATGGCCAAATTTGGCGTTGAAGTCAGCTACGTTGATTGCTTCGACAATGAGGCATGGGCCAATGCAGTTCAACCAAATACCAAGGTGATCTATTGCGAAAGCCCAAGTAATCCACTTGCGCAGATTTGCGATATCGGTTATTTGAGCGAGCTGTGCAAAGCCAATGATATATTACTTGTCGTCGATAATTGCTTTGCCACGCCAGCATTGCAGCGCCCTCTAGATTTGGGTGCCGATGTCGTTATTCATTCTGCGACCAAATATTTGGATGGTCAGGGTCGTGTACTCGGTGGGGCGTTGGTTGGTAGTGACAAACTCATGCAAGAAGCGTTTACGGTAGTACGTTCAGGCGGTATCAGCATGAGTCCGTTTAATGCTTGGGTATTTACCAAGGGGCTTGAAACGCTCAAATTACGTATGCAAGCGCATTGCCAAAATGCCAATCAAGTCGCAGAATTTTTGGCCAATCACCCTAACGTTAGTACGGTGCATTTCTCCGGCCTAAGTGATCATCCTGCGCACGAACTTGCCACCCGCCAACATCATATGAAAGACGGTTACGGTGCGATCATGGGCTTTGAAGTCAAAGCATCTGATAGCCTTAATACCAAAGAAGCGGCTTGGCATGTGATTGACTCGACTCAAATGGTCTCTATCACCAATAATTTGGGCGATGCTAAAACCACGATTACGCATCCTGCGACGACCACACATTTCCGTCTCACCCCTGAGGCTCGTGCTGAAGCTGGCGTTAAAGACGGTCTGATTCGTCTATCAGTTGGTTTGGAAGATGTCGAAGATATTATCAAAGATTTGGCGCGTGGTTTAGACAGTTTGTAAAGATAGCGGTATAATGCCGTCAGTATTTTATTTTAAACTTTAAATTATCCCATCTATTATTATAAGACAAAGAGGTAACTATGAATATTCAAGCATTGATGCAACAAGCACAAACCATGCAAAAGAAAGTAGAAGCAAACGTTGAAAATGCTAAGAAAGAGCTTGCGAACAAAGAAGTGCAAGCAGAAGCGGGCAGTGGTCTGGTTAAAGTCACCATGACTGGTCGCCATGTGGTCAAGCGTTTGACCATTGATCCAAGCTTGCTAGAAGATGAGCCAGATATGATCGAAGATCTTATCGCTGCGGCTATCAATGATGCGGTGCGTCAAGCGGATGAGCTATACGAAGAAACCATGGCTGGCGCGACCTCAGGCATGGGTCTGCCACCAGGCATGCAAGGCATGTTCTAAGCATTAAATACTTTAGACTGAAGACAAAAATGGGGTTGTTATCGACACGATACGACCCCATTTTTATAGCTACGATTTATAAATTCAGTTAATTAAAGGAAGCTACTTTGCTTACAGCCAAATTTGATCAGCTGGTCAAACAGCTGCGTATATTGCCAGGCGTCGGTCAAAAAAGTGCCCAACGAATGGCGCTACATTTGCTTAGTAAAAAACGTCCGCAGGGCATGGCGCTTGCCCAAGCACTAGATGAAGCCATGCGCGATATTGTTGAATGTCAGCGCTGTCATAGCTATAGTGATGAAGCGGTGTGTCCTCTATGCCAAGACCCTAGGCGTGATGATGGGTTGTTGTGTGTGGTCGAGACAGCGGCAGATGTGATGGCTATCGAGCAAACCGCAGGATATCGTGGTCGCTATTTTGTGCTTGGCGGACATTTATCCCCGATTGATGGAATCAGTGCAGATGACTTAAATATTGATCAGCTGGTATGGCGAGTCAAGCAAGAGCCTGTTGAAGAGATTATACTGGCAACAGGTACGACGGTTGAAGGACAGACCACCGCACATTTTATTAGCGAGGCCGTCAGTCGTCATGTCAATAAAGTCACACGTTTGGCACAAGGGGTACCGATGGGCGGCGAGCTTGAGTATCTAGATAGTATGACGCTGGGTCAAGCCATGCAAAATCGCTCTTTTTTATAAGGTTTTGATTGCATCAAAGTCTTGCTCCTTTCATTCTATGAAATTGTTATAATTGCTTTATTATTGTTCTCCTTTTTAATTTTATTAAGACGCAGTATCGCGTTTTATTTTCTCCTATTTATGCAGGTATCTGCCCGTGTCCAACAACGTTTCGAACGCTTCAGTCAAATCAAACCCTTCCGAGATTACTGATAACTCATCACAAAAAGCAGCTAATACTGAGATGACATCAGTGGCGACACCTTCGGAACCAAATGACGATGCACTGGATGTTGATGCAATTGATATCGATGCACTGTTGGATATCGCTGATGCCGTCGATGTCACATGGGTGCGCGAGCAGCACCAACTGACTGAGGTCATCAGTGCCTTGGCAACTTGTGGCCGCGTCGCACTGGATACTGAGTTTATCAAGCGCGACACTTACTACCCTCGTCTGGCACTCGTACAGTTAAACACGGGTAATCACGTATATTTACTGGATGCGCCTGAGTTGCAATTATCTGAGTTGTGGGAAGTATTACGTAAAGTCGATGTGGCTATCTGGCATGCTTGCGGCGAAGATTTAGGCATTTTTTATCTGCTATCTGGTTGTCCGCCATTGACCAATATCTTTGATACGCAAATTGCGTTGTCTTATTTAACCGGGCAATTACAAATGGGCTATCAGCAGGCATTGGCAGATCAGCTAGATATGCATATCGATAAAGAGCACAGTCAGTCTGATTGGCTCCAGCGCCCGTTGACAGACGAACAGGAGCAGTATGCCATCGATGATGTGCGTTATTTGCCAGCGCTGTATCTCAGTATCGAACATGCGCTTAAGGCACAAGGGTTATATGATTACGTCTGGGCTGACTGTCAGCTTTATGCCAGTGATTTGTATGACTTGCAACACGTCGAAGATGAAGCGATGTATTTAACGATGGCTGATTATCGCTATAACTCACAGCAAATGGCGATACTCAAAGGAATTGCGACGTGGCGAGAAGAGCTGGCACGTGCGACCAACCAGCCGCGTACGTTTATCATCAAAAAGCAAGCGGTACGCGAGATCGTCACTGAAAAACCAAACAGCATGCGTGAGCTGGCGCACAAAACGACGATGCATCGTAGCATGCTGCGCTTATATGGTGAAGAGCTGCTTAAGATAATAAGAGAAGCCAAAAGCCTATCACCTGCTGAGCATCCAGCTTGTCTAGTGCCGCCATATCGCTCAAAAAACAAAATCTTGTCAAAAGCAGTGCAGCAAGCGATTGATGATCACGCTAAGGCTATTGGCGTGCCTAGCAGCGTTTTAATGCGCAAAAAATGGCTAGGACAGCTATATGAAGTCATTGCCCTTGATAAAGATCTCAGCGAATTACCACAAGGGTTAAAAGGCTGGCGCAATGATTGGGTCATCCAGACGTTGATTCCTGTGATCAGCAAGCATAAAACTGAATTGCAGCAAGGGATGGGTATTAGATAGCAAATACAGCCAACTCAACAAATTGATGTCTAATTTCACATTGCTTGTTTTTAAATCAATCAATGGCAGCATCAATTTTTTATCTATCGATAAATGGTCGTTTTGACAATCTTACTTATACTTTTGCTCAGTCATATCTATTCAATTATTCGCTGTCATCTAGGGTATTTTACGTATTAAAAAATATGCCCTAGTGTTCAAACTCACCGTTTTCCAAGAACAAAATGACTTGCCGAGCTACTTCTTTATTGACCAGCATGCCTGTATGGGTAACGGGAAGGATGATATGGTCGTTGGCGCATTCCAGTCGTGTTTCGCTGACATAGACAGTGCCATCATGAGCACAGTTTTCTGTAGCCGCTGATACGCCTTTTTTATTCAGTTTGCGATTATGATATTGCAAAAAAGGTTGTCCTAAGCCGCGCGGTTTATCGCCTGCAATCACGCCTAGATGGATATGTTCAGGACAGGACGTCGCTGTACCATCGAGCGCATCAACATAAGATCGTCCTACAATCAAAGGACTCAGACGCCATACGTAATCGGCGCAAACACTACCCACGTGCGGCGTACCCAGCGTGACGCAGCGTCCAATTTGCCATTTGGGATAATTGGCCAAAAAATCACGAATAATCAATCCACCCAAGCTATGACCGACCAAATCTATTGGCTGATCAGGGTTGTGGTTGGCGCTCAGCCAATCATGTAGTCGCTGGCTGTTGGTTTTGATGCTGTCGCGCATGCTGCGATAGCGGTATTGATGGGTGGCAAAGCCTTGCGCTTGTAGACGCTTTGCTAAGGGACGCATCATCCAAGTCGTTTGATGCAAACCATGTATCAAAATCACAAGGTTTTTTCGTGTAGGCGCTTTTTTTGCCAAGTCTTTTTGTTGCATAACAATATCCAAATGAGTAGCATTATAAGACTTTTATCGACGCTTGTTTATAAAAATGAGCAGATAGACATCTTATATTAGCGCTTTAGGGGTAAGGGTTGTCAAATTATCTGAGTTTTTTAATTTCAATGTTAGCCATTGTTGCGCTGTCAGGTTGTACTACTTATAGAGCGAAGAGACCACCAGTTATTCAGGTAGAGATGCCAAAAATGATAGTGGTAAGCGAACCTGTGCCAGCTAAGACACCTCTGCAAATTGCTACTTGGTCCCCAACTAAATATAACGGTCGATTTACAGCGATGACAGCGGGTTATTTGACAGTTATTAATAACTGCCTTGCTTTGACTAGGGATAGTTACGAGGTGTCGACAAAAGATAATAGTCTTCTGCTAGTATTAGCGGATACGTCTTTTTCATGGGATACCGCTCAGGAAGTATTACTATTTGAAGGAAAGCCTTATAAGATTGGCGATACGCTTTATCTTGTTGGTGCGGCGTTTACTTATTCCAATGCTAATATTACAGATCAGATAAAAGTGAACTGGATAGAATGTGGCTTGAATAAAGGTTGGTTGGGCGGTTAAGTCTCATTGACAGTGTAAAAATTTAACAATGCACGCATAAAACAAAACCGCCAAATCAGTCGCTGATTTGGCGGTTTTTTATAAAATAAACGGCTAGTTATCGAAAGTGATAATTACATATAGTTTTCGATACTTGGGCAAGAGCACATAAGGTTCTTGTCACCGTACGCATCATCGACGCGTGCCACACTTGGCCAGAACTTGTTTGCACGGATGTAAGGCAGTGGGAACGCAGCAGTCTCACGGCTGTATGGATGCGTCCATTCTTCACCAGTAATCATAGCAGCCGTATGCGGTGCATTGACCAATGGGTTGTCTTCTAGCGTCCAGTTGTCTTCACCCGCTTTGGCTTTCATCGCTTCAGCTTTGATAGATTTCAGCGCACTGATAAAACGATCCAACTCTTCTTTTGACTCAGACTCTGTCGGCTCAATCATCAGCGTACCTGCGACTGGGAAGCTCATCGTTGGTGAATGGAAACCATAATCCATCAAGCGCTTAGCAATATCACTTTCCGTGATGCCAGTCTCTTCTTTTAACGGACGAATATCGATGATACATTCGTGAGCCACGCGGCCGTTTTTACCTGTATATAATACAGGGTAGTGGTCTTTTAGCTGGGCGGCTACGTAGTTGGCATTTAGCAGGGCAAGCTCGGTCGCTTTTAGCAAACCATCACGGCCCATCATGGCAATGTACATCCATGAGATAGGCAAGATGCTCGCTGAACCATAAGGCGCAGCCGATACCGCTGAGCAGTCTTTTTGCGCGTTATGAACAGGGCTTAGCGTATGGTTGGCCATGAAGGGTGCCAAATGCGCCTGCATACCGATAGGACCCATACCTGGACCGCCGCCGCCATGTGGGATACAGAAGGTTTTGTGCAAGTTCATATGTAATACATCAGCGCCCACGTCTGCAGGTTGCATCATGCCTACCTGAGCATTCATGTTGGCGCCATCCATATAGACCTGACCACCATGCTTGTGAGTCAAATCACAGATATGACGGATGCCTTCTTCAAACACGCCATGAGTTGATGGGTAGGTGATCATTAAAGCGCCCAAACGCTCGCTGTGCTCTTCACACTTGGCGGTTAAATCATCAATATCAACATTGCCGTTTTCATCGGTTTTGACCACAACCACTTTCATACCCATCATCATGGCAGTAGCAGGGTTGGTACCGTGCGCTGACATTGGAATGAGGCAAACATCGCGATTGGTTTCGCCCAATGACTCATGATAACGGCGAATCGCGAGCAGACCAGCATATTCACCAGAAGCACCAGAGTTTGGCTGCATAGAAACGTCATCAAAACCAGTGATGGCTTTTAATTGATCTTGCAAGCTATCAATCATCGCAATATAGCCTGTGACTTGGTCACGCGGTGCAAAAGGATGCACATTAGCAAACTCAGGCCAAGTAATCGGTAGCATTTCACTGGTAGCGTTTAGCTTCATAGTACAGCTGCCTAGTGAAATCATGCTGCGATTCATCGCTAAATCTTTGTCTTCAAGCGACTTTAGATAGCGTAGCATTTCGTGCTCGGTATGATGCGAGTTGAATACTGGATGAGTCAAGATGTCATCCGTACGTAGATGCGCGCTGTCAAGTGAGATGCGAGCCGTTTCAGGTAGATCATGTGACTTGTTGACAAACAACTGAGTCAAGATGTTGAAGTCTTGCTGATCGCTGGTTTCACTAAATGCAACGCTTAATTTGGTGTCGCTTAAGCGCCATAAGTTGTAGCCAACGTTGTCTGCATTTTTGAAGATTTGCGTAGCCAATTTCTCTGAACCACAATCAACCACGACTGTATCGAAGAATTGATCGTGTACTACATTTAGGCTACTGTCATTGGCTTCTTTGATAGCATCAGCGAAAGCAGTCGCAAAGGCATGAATACGAGTGGCGATGCGTTTGACGCCGCCTGGTCCATGATATACCGCATACATACCAGCGAGATTGGCGAGCAATACTTGTGAGGTACAGATGTTTGAGTTGGCTTTTTCGCGGCGGATATGCTGCTCACGCGTTTGTAGAGCCATACGTAGTGCTGTATTGCCTTGTGCGTCTTTTGATACGCCAATGATACGACCAGGCGCTGAACGCTTGGCTTTATCAGAGAATGCAAAATAAGCGGCATGTGGGCCACCAAAGCCCATTGGAATACCAAAACGCTGCGTGCTACCTAGCGCTACGTCAGCACCCATATCGGCTGGTGATTTCAATAGTACCAAGCTCATGATGTCACTGACGACACTGACGTAAGTCTTATTTTCTTTTACGGCACTGATGACGTCTGTTAAGTCTTTAACGTCGCCTTCAGCACCGACATACTGGAATAGCGCACCAAAATAATCGCCTGATTTAGCCGTTTCAAAATCACCAACGACCACATCCCAACCGAAGTATTTGGCACGGGTATTGATAACATCTAGCGTTTGTGGATAGACACGCTCATCGACGAAATACTGTGTTGATTTACTTTTGCTTACGCGCTTTGACATCGCCATCGCTTCTGCTGCTGCCGTTGCTTCATCAAGTAATGACGCACCAGCCAGCTCAAGACCAGTCAAATCGATACAGACTTGTTGGAAGTTCAGCAATGCCTCCAAACGACCTTGAGCGATTTCCGCCTGGTAAGGCGTATAAGCGGTATACCAGCCTGGATTTTCAAGGACGTTGCGCTGAATGACAGCCGGCATACGAACTGGAGAGTAGCCTTGACCGATATAGCTTTTATTAACAGTGATGTCGTCTGCCATCGTGCGCAGTTTGGCAAGTGCAGCGTGCTCACTCATCGCCACTGGCAAATCCAATTCTTTGTGCAAGCGTACTGGCTCAGGAACAGTGTCATTGATAAAGCTTTGCATATCTTTATAACCAACAGCGCTAAGTAGGTCAGCTTGCTTGGTCTCGTTCGAACCTAAGTGGCGATAGACAAATTCAGCTTCGTTGAACAATCCTTGGAAGGTATCAAACGATGGGTTTTGAGAGGTAGTCATGACAATCCTTGGTTAAGGGAGTAATAAACAAAATAGCAATTAAGGGAATAATGTGAGCGGTACGTTATACGTAATGCACAAACTGTTTTTGATCAAATCGGAACTGGGTGTTGTAAACGCCATTGTCAGCACGCTCGCCTGCGCCAAGCATCATAACGATATGATGGTCGTCGCTAAGATTGAGCAACGCTTTCATGGCAGGCTCATCAAAGCCGCCCATAGGACAGCTATCAAACCCATAAGCACGTAATGCTAGCATGAGGTTTTCGGCGGCAAGTGCAGTGTTATTGGTTGCCCAGTTTTTGGTGTCTTCAAACGTATAATAAGGCGATTTGATTGGGCCTTTTACGCGTCTGACCACTTGCGTTGCGCCCCATTTCGCAGCTGAAACCACGTTGGCTGGGCCACGCAAGAAGTCCATCGTGACGACTTTGTTGTAATAGTCTTTCACTTTTTTAGGAACTGGCTGATCAGGGTATTCGCGCAATACTTGCTTAGCGTGATCGTGCCAAACATCAGTACGAGCAACGATGGCTATCAAACGGGCTGATGTTTTTGCTGCGTTTTGATTCATGCAGTTTTTGACAGCGCGTTTGCGATTGTCAGCATCATCGATAACATAAAATTCCCACGGCTGTAGGTTGCTAGAGTTTGGTGCTAGCATGGCCAAACGCAGACAGTCTGCCAATACATCGTCAGGGATAGGTGTGTCAGTAAAACGGCGCACGGAACGGCGTGACTCTACGATATCGCGGAAGGCTTGTAGCTGCGGCGTATGGTTTGGTGCGGCAATGGGGTCTTTATTATCGGTGTTGGCATTCATATTAGGATCCATGCTGAGAATTGGGTTATCAGTTTGCGTCGTTGTTGATAGCACGTATTCATTGGGATTCGAATAGGTGATCAATACGAGTCAATGAGATAACGCTTGAGAGCAATAACATCGGACGATAATGATTGTTGGAGATCTACATATAAAGCTACTTTCAAATAGCAAGCATGGTCAGTGAGCCAATACTTTTCACGAGAAAGGTTGTTCAATCGTTTAAATAGAAAGTATAGATACCAGCTGTTGCCAGTATCTATGATGTTTAGGGCTAGTGCTTTGTAAGAGCTAAAGTCCTACAAATGCTAATGTATTGTGAGAGCATGCTTAGCTTATAATTCGCTTTCGTACTCGTCAGCAGTCATTAGGGCTTCGTAGTCAGCGATGTTGTCAGGCTTCATTCTGAAGAACCAACCTTCGCCATATGGGTCAGAGTTGATGATTTCAGGATCATCTTCTAGTGCTTCGTTGATAGCGATAACTTCACCTGAAATAGGGGCATAAACGTCAGAAGCGGCTTTTACTGATTCAACGACTGAAACTTCGTCATCAACAGCGATGATATCGCCTACATCTGGTAGTTCAACGAATACCACATCACCCAATAGATCTTGAGCATGGTCAGTGATACCAACAGTGATCGTACCGTCGTCTTCTAGGCGTAGCCACTCGTGACTTGCAATATATTTTAGCTCTGCTGGGATGTTGCTCATGGTCTCTCTCCTAAGTGATAGAGGTTAATTAACAAAAATAATGGAGGCTGGGCGCGTCGTCATTTTTATAATTATGTCTAAAACGACAACGCGCTCTAATAATAAGATTTATAAGACCTAAGAGTCAAACTGCTGCTTGCCATTACGGACAAAAGGCAGCTTCAATACGCGTACATCGACGAATTTACCTTTGCCGCGCAGATCGACCTGTACGTGATCATCTTCTGATAAACTGGCAGGCACACGGGCAATTGCGATGGAGTTTTTTAGGCTAGGGGAGAATGTACCGCTGGTGATAATGCCAGTTTGCTCATTGTCAGTGCCTTGATTGATAGTCACCGTCATGCCTTCACGCAATACGCCGCGCGTGGTCAATAGCAGACCTACTTGCTTCATAGCGGTGTTGTCTTCTTTTGACTGCTTACGTTTGCTGACCAATACTTCACGGCCAACAAAGGCGCGGTCGTCTTTGAGCGCTAGCGTCCAGCCCATGTTGCACTCGTAAGGGCTAATGGTCTCGTCCATGTCATGGCCATAGAGGTTCATGCCCGCTTCCATACGCAAGGTATCACGTGCGCCAAGACCAGCAGGTTTGATGTCATTTGCTTTTAGCTGCTCAAAGAAAGCAGGGGCATCATCAGCATGCATAATGACTTCGACGCCATCTTCACCAGTATAGCCAGTACGAGCCACAAACCAATCGGTGCCTTCGATATCGGTCAAGTCAGCACCAACGAAAGGTTTTAGTGCTGCTAAAGTATCTGCCCAATTTGGTTTGGCTTGAGCCAGTTTTGCAATAGCATTTGGACCTTGAACGGCAAGCATGGCAAGCTCAGGACGCTCGGTGATAGTAATATCAAAGCCTTCAGCGACTTTATTAAATTGTGCCAAATCCTTGTCACGAGTGGCCGCGTTAGAGACGATACGGTACTCAGTTTCTTCTGCATTCATCAGGTAGACGATTAAATCATCGATGACGCCGCCTTGCTCATTGAGCATGCCAGAGTACAGCGCTTTACCAGCGGTGGTGAGTTTGTTGACATCGTTTGCGAGTAGTTTTTGGAGCCATGCTTTGGTATCAGCGCCTTTGATATCAGTCACAACCATATGTGAGACATCAAACATACCTGCATCTGTACGTACCGCTTCGTGCTCTTCGATTTGTGAACCGTAATGAATGGGCAATTCCCAACCCGAAAAATCGACCAGTTTGCCCTCACTATCAAGATGAGACTGGTAAAAAGGGGTGCGCTTTGGGGTTTGGGTGCTGCTAGAGTCTTGAGAATGGGTATCAGTCATAACAAATCCTTATGTGTACATCAGTCGTACTCGGCAGAGTAGAGTGATGTGCAACGTAAAAGTAGCGAGAAGCAATATTGCGAGGCGCAAATATCACATCAAAGGGTGACACAGAAAGCAAAGATAAAGACACAAGCCAAACAGACGCTGAACGTCGGTTTAAGCTAAAGCCCTATCTGTCCTGTGACCTGAGATTTTCAACACGAACCATCGTTTACGAGCAGTTATTTAAAACCTGCGGTTGATGATAGCGTATTTTCTCCCCTTCGGTGGGTAAGACGTCGTCCGTTCTTACCACTCTCCAGATTTGTTATGCCTTTTGTTTGTTCGCGATGCGTGATTGATGGCATCAACGTAAACAATAATGACATACGTTTTTCAGTCCTTTTACCTGAGCGATTGGCAGGGTGGATGCGCCTTCGGTGGTTATCTAGCAATTGCGATAGTTGTATAACCAATAGGGTTTAATACAAAAATGATGCTGATAAACTCTCTCCTGAAAAACGCTTTTATTATGAAAGGTTCAAAGCGCTTTTACAAGTCATCAACGCCATTAAAGTAAATAAATTTGGCAAAAATGATGTTTTACTACGATAGTTTATTCAAGAGAGGCGAGTACTAAGAGGAGATTTTTCATGTCTCCCAGCAGTTTTTAGACTGCTCAAAACAGCATAGGACAGCAAAAATTACGATAGCAAAACGCAAAGCGACTACTGGTATTTGCCTGAAATATGCTAACCTACGCCCATAGTTACTGATAGGTGGTTTTTATGCATTGCGACATTTATAAATTTCCCAAACATGATGACATGTATGTGTATATTGCGCGCCCTGATTATCCCGATGATACCGATGAGATCAAAGATTGGCTTGGCGTACTGCCAAAGGATTTTCGTGCAGGTTTAGGCCGCAGCAAGTTTGTCATGCATCTTGATTTGGCGACGACGCCCACTCTGGCGCGTGTTGATAAAGAAGAAGTATTGGCAAAGCTAGAGTCCCAAGGCTATTTTGTGCAGATGCCACCACAAGATGTCATGCGCCGCCAAGCAGAGCTACGCGCTCGTGAAGCGCAAGACAATATCTACGACTAGATACATTTTACGACTAGATAGCATTGACGATTGGTATGCTTATTGGCAAGACGGTTGTGGCAAGGTGATTGAGAGAATTGTCTCTACAATGCCACGGATAAAACACTCACGACACATTTGGTCACATGCATTTGGGTAGAAAGTCGTGATAAACTGACATCCCATGACATCTACATAAAAAAATACAGATAGAAACGCACATGATGTGTGCATCGATTATGTATTTGATCTTATTTTGGTACGACAGAACGCACCATACACTGCTAGACACACAACGTGTCATCGGTGATAAACGCAGGTAATGAAACACGCATGGACTGGTTAAAAAACATCTTACATAGCTTACCATTAGAATCTATCAGTGACATTCTCGGTGAGATTGCCATTTGGTGGGGTCAAATGGTAAAAAACGTACCGCCCGCCGATTTGCCAATGTACGCGTATCTTGGCGGTTCCATTTTGGTATTGGTGTTATGGTTGCTAGTCGCTCGCATATTGCCCAAACCATTAGGTGGTATGAGCTGGATGATACTGTTTGCAGTGTTATTGGCGCCAGGCACAGCGCTTGGTGACTCTAGTGAGATTGCACCAGCCAGTATCAGCGTCGTCTACGCTGTTATGATGAAGGACTTCGCAGGCGCGATTGCCAATATGTTGCCAATATTGGTAGTACTTGTCATCGGTTTGTTTATCGGTTTTATGTGGCAGCTGATACGCGGCGCATTCGCATCGAGCTTGGACAAAGCTCGTAGCCGTACGGCCGAGGATACGCAGGCGACGATGCAACTGACGACCGGCAGTTATTTGGCAGAAGGTGCTACCGTCACCGAACAGTCCGATAATAACGTAAACCTAGAAAAAGACAGTACATTAAATAAGAAAGCCAATAGCGATATGTCCGATAAATGATAAAAGTAGACTAGGCATTAATATAAAATTATTGTCTTAAAAAATGACTGCATACCTGAATGAAAAGACACCAATGCGTGTCTTTTTTTATGCCAGAGTGTTTACCAATTATATGAATAGTTAGAGGTATATAACCATGGTTAATAAAGGCGAACGCATGAGTATTTTGGCAATGTATCAGGCTGTGCTAATCTAATTTATTCTTTACTAATTTATCCTTTATTAGTCATTTATGTTTTAGACCTATCCATTTATAACAACTTATCTATAACAACAATCGAGATCTGATTATGACCACAGCTGACAATACTAAGAAAAACTTTACTGGTACCAGTAGTTATATTGCTACCGATGATTTGCAACTGGCCGTAAATGCCGCTATGACATTACAAAAGCCATTGCTGATCAAAGGTGAGCCTGGCACAGGTAAGACGTTGCTTGCCGAAGAAGTCGCTGAAAGCTTGGGTATGCCACTGATTACTTGGCACGTCAAATCGACGACTAAGGCTGAGCAAGGACTGTATGAGTATGATGCGGTATCACGCCTGCGGGATTCGCAGTTGGGTGATGATAAGGTCTATGACATTGCCAACTATATCAAGCCGGGCAAGCTGTGGGATGCTTTTACCAGTACAGAGCGTAGCGTGCTGCTGATTGATGAGATCGACAAAGCCGATATCGAGTTCCCAAATGATTTGCTACATGAGCTTGATAAGATGTCTTTTTATGTTTATGAGACTGGCGAAACTATAACAGCGGCGCAGCGTCCCGTGGTTATTATTACCTCAAACAATGAAAAAGAGCTACCAGATGCATTTTTGCGTCGTTGTTTCTTTCATTATATTGACTTCCCAGAAGAAGAAACCATGCGCCAAATCATCGAAGTGCATTTTCCAGATATTCAAGAAAAACTGGTCAATGATGCATTGGATATTTTCTATAAACTGCGTGGTATTCAGGGGCTTAAAAAGCCACCATCAACGTCTGAGTTGGTCGATTGGTTAACCTTGTTACTCGCTGATGATATGGCTCAGGACGAGTTAGAAGAAAATCTGCGCGGCGAAAAGTCTATTCCACCTCTATATGGTGCGTTGCTGAAAAACGAAGCCGACGTGAATTTACTGCAGCGTTTTGCCAATATGATGCGTCGTTAAGCGTATCTAGGTGTTCAGTGCTTTTTCCGTTTTACGTCAATCAGTGGTGCGTCTCTTATGTTCATAAAACTATTCTATACCTTGCGGACTTATGGCGTACCAGTCAGTACGCGTGAGCTGCTTGATCTTAATGCTGCGTTAGACAAGGGTTTGATGATGCAGCCGCATCCTGAAGATCCAGCACTGGCGACTTTTGCGAGCCGTGAGGACATGTATCGGCTGATTCGGCTGTGCATGGTTAAAGATGAGCGCCATTTTGACAAGTTTGATCGGGCAATGGCGGACTATTTTGAAGGGGTCGATAGCCTTGATATGGATGCGCTGTTGGCTAAGCTGACGGATGTGCCTAAAGAATGGCTCGATCTAAAGCTTGATCCAAAGAACTTGACCGAAGAGCAAAGACGTTTGCTAAAAAAATACGGTTCATTAGAGGAGTTAATGAAGGCGTTAGAAGAACGGTTAAAAGAGCAAAAAGAACGTCATCAAGGTGGTAGTAAATGGGTAGGGACAGGTGGCACCTCACCATTTGGGGCGTATGGCGACCATCCAGAAGGGGTACGTGTCGGCGGTGAATCGCGTAAACGTAGCGCGGCGAAAGTCTGGGAGCAGCGTAAATATCGTAATCTTGATGATGACAATCAGCTTGGTACGCGCCAAATCCAAATGGCACTACGCAACCTACGTCAGTTCGCGCGCACAGGCAGTGCGGATGAGCTCGATATTCATGAGACCATTAAACGTACTGCCAAAAAAGGAGTGCTTGATATACATATGCAAGCCGAGCGTCGCAACCGTGTCAAAGTATTGATGCTATTTGATGTGGGCGGCAGTATGGACATCCATGTTGAAGCACTTGAGAAACTGTTCTCTGCGGCAAAAAATGAATTTAAAACATTAGAGTTCTTTTATTTTCATAACTGCTTATATGACTATGTATGGAAGGACAATAATCGTCGCCACAGCGCACCGATGCCAACGTTTGAGCTACTCAATAAATATGGGCGCGAGTATCGCGTCATCTTCGTCGGTGACGCATCGATGTCGCCCTATGAGCTGATGACCGTGGGCGGTAGCGTCGAGTATATGAACAATGAAGCCGGTATTGTATGGCTAAGGCGTGTACTTGAACACTTTGACAAAGTGGCGTGGCTCAATCCTGAAACCCCAAGCTATTGGCAGTACACGCAAACCATCGTTGAAATCAAAAAGCTATTCGAAAACAAGATGTATCCGATGACCTTACATGGTGTTGAGGAGATGACCCAGTATATGGCGCGGTAGTATCAGTCTACCTTTAGACGAGTAATATAAAAAAGCACTTAAAGCGACGTTAGCGTTTTAAGTGCTTTTTTATTAAATGTGTTGCTAATTTTTAGAAAAAATATTAGCGATAAGCGCTATGGTAAAGATTGATATTAGTCTTCGTTCTCAACTAGTCCGATCATAACGCCCATCTCTTTTTTGTCTTGCTTATCGATAGTAGGTGCATACAGTGCTGAGGCAATGCCGCCATCCAAAAACAGCGCATTTGAACAACCTAGCTCGTCTTTGAATAGAGTAGCAAACTGATAAAACGTCACAGGCTCATTTGTATTGACGAATTGTATGCTGCCATCACCACAAACCCCAGCACCGTTACGCAGTTTGATGGAGGTGCTATCAGGATTAAACTGCGGATGTATCTCGTCATTGATGACTAGCATAGGACCAGATTGCGTCGCATACCAAGGCTGTGCGTTGCCATTACTTATCTGCTCATCTAAGGCGTGGCTTTCAGTGATTTGTACGTGACCAGCTTTGTCCCACCACATAACGCCATTGGGTAGTAAATGAAAATTACCACCACCTTCTTTTAGATTGAGCGATTTGACTTCTTCGCCTTTGATAACGGTATAGCCAATCGGTGCATAGTTTTCGTTATACATTCCTGCATTCATGGCAAAGTTTAAAGTTTCAGACTTTGGTAAAGTGGACAACAACGTATCAAAGGTCAGCAGTGGTCGGTCATTAGAGGACTGCCAAAATAGCTGGAGTGAATAACGATCGTTTGTTAATTCACTTGCATCCACACGGCAGACGCTATAAGTAAATGGCGAGTCTTTTGCCTGACACGACCAACTGTCTGTATCGAGGTTAGTCGTGTCAGTGTCTGTCTGCTGGCAAGCGCTAAGGCCTAGCGCAAGCACTATCAATGATAACGATAAGGTCAAAATGGAGGTTGGCATCAATCACACGTCTTTTAACATAGGGGTATTTGTGGTTTGCTACTGCTTCATGAATAACGCTTGCGTACTACCTTTTAGTCGCTACTGGACGGATAGTCACGGAAGGTATTATTCACATTGCCGATGAGTTGTCCACCATCGGTCATGATCGAGTGGTCAGTATCATACATAGAGCGGTGTCCAGTGGGTGCGCTGGTCTCTTTGCCTCTATCACGGGAGTCTTTATTATAAGCAATGAGCGCATCGTTATTGGCTAAGAAACTATCAGGATTAGCCATCACCCACATTTGATTGAAAATATCCGCACGCGCGCTATTATCAAGTAATGCGCCCTTATCCGTAAAGTAAAAAAACTTAGATAGCAGCTTAATCTGTCCGTCATCTAGACGGCGAGCGATATGATAAGGTTGTAGCTGACTTGGATGCTGTAAGCCTACCGCGCCGACGATGCTGGCCAATGATTTGAGTGTGTTTTTATGGAAACTTGCCACGCGCTCCGCTTTACTAGGGACATCGAGCGCCTTTTGACGGTAAGGGTCTTGGGTAGCCACGCCTGTTGGGCAAGTATTGGTGTGACAAGAGCGCGACTGAATACAGCCTACCGCAAACATAAAGCCGCGTGCCGAGTTACACCAATCAGCACCTAGCGCAATCATACGTGCGATATCAAACCCTGAGACAATCTTGCCACTGACGCCAAGTCTGATCTTGTCACGAATGCCTGCACCGACCAAAGTGTTGTGAACAAGCAAAAACCCTTCGACCATCGGCATGCCGACATTGTCCATAAACTCAACAGGAGCTGCACCTGTACCGCCTTCGGCACCATCAATAACAATAAAATCAGGATAATTGTCCGTCTCTATCATTGCTTTGACAATCGCCATAAACTGCCAAGGCTGACCCACGCACAGCTTAAAGCCAACAGGCTTGCCGCCAGATAGTTCACGTAGCTGCTGCCAAAAGGCGACAAGCTCACGCGGTGTACTAAATGCAGTATGCGAGGAGGGCGAAATACAGTCTTGACCCGTCGGCACTTGGCGGGTATCGGCAATCTCTTGAGTGATTTTGCTCGATGGCAACACGCCGCCTTTACCCGGTTTGGCACCTTGAGAAAGCTTAATCTCGATCATTTTAACTTGCGGATCAACAGCTTTTTCGGCAAAAGACTGTGGGTCAAAATTGCCTTCGGCATCACGACAGCCAAAATACCCAGTACCCAACTCCCAAATCAAATCGCCACCAAACTTGCGATGATAAGGGCTGATAGCACCTTCACCAGTATCATGGGTAAAGCCGCCAATCTTGGCACCTTGATTAAGCGCCATAATAGCGTTTGCTGATAGACTGCCAAAACTCATCGCCGAGATATTGAATACCGACATATCGTGTGGTTGCTGGCAACGCTCGCCGCCAACAGTGATACGAAAGTCTTTGTTTTCTAACGGCTGGCTAATGGCGGATTGCAAAAACCATTCTTTACCATGAGTATAAAGATTGTCTAGCGTACCAAACGCATTGGTATCACTGACGTTCTTTGCCCGCTGATACACTAGCGCGCGCTGCTGTCGTGAAAACGGCACTTGCTCTTTGTCATCCTCAAGCAAATATTGACGGATCTCAGGGCGAAAGTCTTCCAACACGTAGCGTATATGTCCTGCTATCGGGTAGTTTTTTAGCACTGAATGCTTGGACTGAATCAAATCATAAATACCGAGGCCTACGCCAAAACCGCCAATCACAATCAGCCAACCGTGCATCAGTAGCAATCCTGCTAATAATAGACAAATGGCTGCACCCAGCGTGCTATAGCGCAGCAACAACCCAACAAAATATGGCGAGCTGGTTTTGGGTTCAGGGTGTAGATTGGTACGAGATTCAGGCATAACGAGGCTCAATAGTTTTTCTTCGGATAGATAAGATGCTTACATTTGTCGCGTACATCATACACGCATGACGTCATTACGTCGGTATCAATGGGTAACAGCTTGCCAAAATCACTTTCGTTAGGAGCTGCGTTAGTTCGGTTGCACAAACAAGTAATGACAGTATATGCAATAAAGTGATTAAAAATAGCTCATATGCTACTTTAGATAGCGAAAACCATCGAGCAGGGTAGCTATAATATTTTAAGAAAATATCTCAATGAAGACATGCTGACAACTCTTGATCCATTTGATGCGGTGCAATCGGCATATGTGATTGAGGTTTGTATTCACCATAAAAACCAAGCGCCAGCAGGGCGCTATCTGTATGCCAACTCCAGAAATCAGCTAAAAAGCAATAACGACAGCGACCGAAATATTAAAAAGGAGAGGATATGAATAATACAGGATTTGTCGCGGGAACGCTCTTTCATACGGATAAAGGCTTAGTACCGATTCAGGATGTCAAAGTGGGCGACTTAATTTTATCAAAGCCTTTACTCTCCAAGCCTGAAGATGGTAGCGGTGATATAGAGTATAAGCCGGTGGTCAAGACCTTTGTGCATGAAGACAAAGAGATGTGGATCGTGCGTCTAGAAAAAAATACTGAAAAGTTCAATAAAGATCGTGAGATGGTTGATTATCAAACATACAAGTCAGCTAGCCGCTTTAGTAGTTTTCTAGCGACGCCCAATCACCCTGTTTGGGTAGTCGGTGCTATGGAGAATCCACAGGCGGACATTGAGTTCTATGATCAGCCTTACTTTAAACGTGTGGACGAACTACAGCAGTATGAAATTGCTGTGAATACCGATGGCGTAATGTATACCGTTGAGCGTGTGCAACCTACCTATCAAGTCGCTAATGATAATTTAGAATTCAATCCAAATTATTACTGGTATCAAAAACATTATCATGAAGACTACTACGATGATTATGTGCAAGATGCCGAAGCGCACATGCTCGACTACAGCGAAGTAGAATATAAGGGTATGGGATATGTTGATGACATTAGCTTTTATCAGGCGAAAGGCTATTTGGGCCAACATATTGAAGATAATGGAGGCACCATGCGGATGTTCAATCAATTGACCAACGCGCAAGGTGAGCACATTTTATATCAGGCAACCGTCTATAACTTTGAGGTGGTAGACAACCATACCTACTTCATTGGTCGAGCAGGACTATGGGTACATGACACCAATGCTATCAATTAACGGTATTAGTAAAAAATGGCAAATAGTAGAAACCATTACTGCCATTCCAAGTCATGAAAAATGACAGTAATGATTGAAAAGTTAAACTGGAAAAGATTTAACAATTCAATTTCTGTGCCTTAAACCCCACTCCCAATCCGCTCTGCCAACGTTTGCAACTTAGGCACTATCATCGCAGCATAATCATCTGCTTTCCAATTAGCGCTTGGCACACTAGCATTCAGAGAATAAGCGTATTGTCCTGTTGCGACATCATAGACCCCAACCGCGACTGCCAATATGTCAGTAGAAAATTCTCCATCAGACACGGTATAGCCGTATTTTTCATAATGCTCTGCTGCGCTAGCTAGGGCAGTTTGCGCATGGCTATAATCTTCAACAGACAAATTCTCTTGTAAATTGCTAATGATAACTGCCTGTCTCGCTTGCGAGCTTACTGCATAAAAAGCACGTCCAATGGCAGTGCGTGCGACGGGTACAGCGGAGCCAACCTGCAAGTTGACCGATAGACGAGCAGGACTACGGCAACAGGCGTGATAGCGCATTTCTCCTTCGACTTCGGTTGCTAAATTCACCGATACTTCATTTTCACTAGCGAACTGACGTAATAGTGGCTCAGCTGCTGCCACCATATCGTGACGACTCCATGCGGTCGCACTGAGGCGTACCGCACTACTCCCCAATTGATACTGTCCGTATTTATTCGTACGCAAAAATCCAAGCGTGATTAAAGTATGGATAAGGCGAGTAATGGTCGCTTTTGGCAAATCTGTCATCTGACACAATTGCTGATGGGTGAGCTGCTCATCATGTTCAAAGGCCGCCAATATGATCAGTCCTCGTCCCAGTGCCGTCACGAACTGTCGGTCATTCTCTTCCTTGTTTTGACTCATTGTCGCATGCATGCGTTCGAGTAACGGGGTAGCTGTTGATAAGGGTTTCGTCATTTTATACTCATCTTTTTTGGATAAAGGTTTACAGCGCAGCGAAAGTTTGGTTAAATAGTTTTAAATTATGAAACTAAGTTTCGCATAGCGGAATAACGAAGTCAATGACTTGTTAGATCAAATGATGTATCAAACACTATTCGTCAGTCAGGATGACTGATACCAAGGAGATCCACATGGCAACATCTACCAGCCCACGTTTTGATTGGGAAGATCCTTTTTTACTACGTGACCAGCTCACTGAAGAAGAGCGCATGGTCACCGACAGCGCGCGTCAGTTTTTTCAAAAAGAGTTGATGCCTGGCATTATCGAGGCCAATCGTAACGAGAATTTTGACCGTAATATCATGCGTCAAATGGGTGAAATGGGTCTGCTAGGCGTCACGATTGAAGGTTATGGCTGTGCAGGTCTATCGAGTGTCGCTTACGGTCTGATTGCCAAGGAAGTGGAAGCAGTAGACTCGGGTTATCGTTCAGCGATGAGTGTACAGTCAAGCCTAGTGATGCATCCTATTTGGGCGTATGGCACAGAAGAGCAAAGAGAGCGTTATTTGCCTAAGCTTGCCACAGGTGAGTATGTAGGCTGCTTCGGTCTGACGGAGCCAGACTCAGGATCTGATCCTGCATCGATGTCTACTCGTGCGCGCGCTGTGGATGGTGGTTATGAGCTGACGGGTAACAAAATGTGGATCACCAATAGTCCTATCGCGGATGTGTTCGTCGTGTGGGCAAAAGATGATGCTGGCGAGATTCGCGGTTTTGTTTTAGACAAAGGCATGAAAGGATTGTCTGCACCGAAGATTGAGGGTAAGTTCTCACTACGTGCTTCGGTCACCGGTGAGATCGTCATGGACAAAGTGTTCGTCCCTGAAGCCAATGCTTTCCCTGATATCCGTGGCCTAAAAGGACCCTTTGGCTGCTTAAATAAAGCCCGTTATGGTATCGCTTGGGGTTCGATGGGAGCGGCTGAATTCTGCTGGAAAGCGGCGCGTCAGTATACGCTAGATCGTAAGCAGTTTGGTCGTCCGCTAGCGGCAACGCAGCTCGTGCAGTTGAAGCTCGCCAATATGCAGACAGAAATCAGTCTAGGTCTACAAGCCGCGCTGCGTGTCGGTCGTTTGATGGATGAAGATAACGCTGCACCAGAGATGATTTCACTCATTAAGCGTAATAACTGCGGTAAAGCGCTTGATATCGCTCGTATTGCCCGCGATATGCATGGTGGTAATGGTATCTCTGATGAGTTCCACATCATCCGTCATGTACTGAACCTAGAAGCCGTCAATACTTACGAGGGTACGCATGATATTCACGCGCTGATCTTAGGCCGTGCGCAGACGGGTATTCAAGCGTTCTTCTAATTACTTTTAGCTAAGAATATTTAACAAAGTTGTACTTCATTACGTACGTTGCTGCTTGGCTTTTTGTAAAGAAGAGCATTAACAGTGGCGTACGTTTTTCAGTTGTTATTCACCATTCATTTATCAGTGTGTCATTAAATAACGCAAAAAACTAAATGGTAAATAGCAATTTTCTAATCAGAAAATCAAAGAATACGCCAAAGAGTAAGGGAGTCTCATGACGGATATGACGGATATGGCCGATATACCAAGGGGTGCATTGCAGGGTGTTAAGGTGCTCGATTTATCAAGAGTGTTGGCAGGTCCTTCTTGTACGCAAGTGCTCGCTGATCTGGGCGCAGAAGTCATCAAAGTTGAGCGCCCTCATATCGGTGATGAAACGCGCCACTGGGCACCGCCAACATTCAGCGATGACACCTCCGCTTATTACGCTACCATCAATCGCAACAAAAAATCGCTCACGGTAGACATCACCACGCCAGCAGGGCAGAACATTATTAAGCAGCTTATTGCTGACAGTGATATTTTGGTCGAAAACTTCAAAGTCGGTGGTCTGAAAAAATACGGTTTGGATTACGACAGTCTAAAGCAAGACCATCCGCGCTTAATTTATGCGTCATTGACAGGGTTTGGGCAGACAGGGCCAGATGCCAAACGTCCCGGTTATGATTATATTATCCAAGGGTTGTCAGGGTTGATGAGTATCACAGGGCCAAGTGATGGTGAACCGCACAAAGTCGGCGTGGCCGTGGTGGATTTATTCGCAGGGTTGCAACTGACCATTGGTATCCAAGCGGCGCTATTGGCGCGTCAAAATACTGGCGTTGGTCAACATGTGGATGTGGCACTCTTAGATAGTGCGCTATCTATGCTGGCCAATGTCGGTATGAATCATCTAGCTTCAGACAATATTCCACCAAGACTGGGCAATCAGCATCCTAACATTGTGCCTTATCAAGTGTTTGCTGCTGAAGGGGAGGTGCACTTTATTTTAGCTTGCGGCAATGACCATCAGTTTGCCAAACTGTGCGACGTATTAGCAGTCGACTGGCATCTTGATGCGCGTTTTGCGACCAATCCTAACCGCGTTGCCAATCGCGAATCTCTGTGTGCTGAATTGACTAAAATATTTGCCAAGCAGCCTCGTGCTTACTGGCTTGAGGCTTTAGATCAGGTGGGCGTACCTTGCGGTGCGATTCATAATGTGGCTGAAGCCTTGGCCATGCCGCAAGCGCAAGCAAGGAATATGATTGTTAATTTCGCGAAAAAAGGCAGTCCAGTACGCGCGCTTGGTAACCCTATCAAGTTATCCGCATCACCTGTCAGCTATCGCACGCCGCCACCGCAGTTGAGTGAGCATACTGATAGTACGCTGACTGAATTGGGTTATGGCAATGAGATGATCGCTAAGCTCAAAGCCGATGGGATTGTTTAGCAGAATTTTTTGGATTATATTTTTTAGACCTGCACCGATATTTAATCCTAACGCTACCTTTCAGCGTTAGGATTAAAACCTAAATGCTGCTCGATTTGTTCGGCCAATTTAATCAATACCGCACTGACCTCAGCCCGTTTAGACTCATACTCTCCTTGCAAAAAACTCACTGCCATGCCAGCGACCGCCGTGCCTGAAGCATTACGAATATAAGTACCCAAGCAGTACATCCCATCACGCAACTGTCCATCATCGAGTGACAATCTACTTTTCTGAGTCACTGCAAGCTCAGCGGATAAATCCGTGAAATTCTTGACCCCATGCTGGGTCATAGGGGTCGGAAACTCATCTTTATATAACGATTTGATGTTATCCATAGATAAAGTGGATAGCATAGCCTTGCCAGTTGCAGAAAATACCGCAGGCACACGAACACCTGCACGAAAAGTAAAGCCAAGCGGCGCAGGCGACTCATGACAAGCCAAAAATACCACTTCTCCCAAATCCAGTTTTGACAACGTCACGGTATGTTGAAGTAGTACTGGATATTGCACAATCAAATCTTTAAATAACCGTACCACGCCTTGCTGCTGCTCATACTTACCCGCCCAATACATCAAATACGAACCCAAATAAAAACGGCTTTCAGGATCTTTATAAATAACGTGCTTGGTCAGCAAGCTCTGCAAAATATTATGTGTAGAGCTGCGAGGAAGACCCAATTCTTTGGCAATATGAGCGGCTGTTAGCGGCTGTGCGCTATCGGTAATCAAGTCCAAAATCTGAAAAGTTTTGTCTAGCGCAGGCACGGCAGTCGAGCTCATAAGTAACCTATAAATGTGAAATAAAATAAAGGAGTATAAGATAATTATCAAAATAATGCGATTAAGGCTTGCAAATCGCGTCGTATCGTTCTTATAATGATGTCTCGTATATAGAATACACGTTCAGTATATTGAACAAAAAAACGATTATCAATCATTATTTAATGGTTGCTGCTATATCCATTCTCATACACATACCTCTATATGACAAGGAGCGTCAACATGTCAAATACGCTACAGTTATCAAATCCAGATTTACTCAAACAATCTTGTTTTATCACAGACGGCTGGCATGTCTCCAGTGACAATGAAGCCCTCGATGTAGATAACCCTTTTAACGGCGAGCTCATTGGTACTGTACCAAGTCTCACGACGGAAGATGTCAATAAAGCCGTCACCTTCGCTCATGAAGCTCAAGTTACTTGGGCAGCCAAAACAGCAAAAGAGCGTGCAGAGCTGTTGCAAAAGTGGGCCGATCTTATCGATGCCAATAAAGAGGATCTGGCTATTATCATGACGGCTGAGCAAGGCAAGCCACTCACTGAGTCACGCGGCGAGATCGGTTATGCTAACAGCTTTATCCGTTGGTTCGCCGAAGAAGGCAAGCGCGTTTACGGTGACGTGATTCCTGCTAACAGTACGCAATTACGTCATGTTGTGCTGAAGCAGCCAGTCGGTGTTTGTGCCGCCATCACGCCTTGGAACTTCCCAGCCGCGATGATTACGCGCAAAGTCGCACCGGCGATGGCAGCAGGCTGTACGATTATCGTTAAACCTGCCACCGAAACGCCATTTTCAGCACTGGCACTAGGCGCTTTGGCAGAGCAAGCGGGTATTCCTGCAGGCGTGCTTCAGATTGTGACGGGTAAATCATCAACTATCGGTGAAATCCTAACGGGTGATTCACGTATTCATAAGCTGTCGTTCACAGGCTCTACAGAAGTCGGTCGTACGCTAATGGCACAATGCGCGCCGACTATTAAGAAGCTATCGTTAGAGCTGGGTGGCAACGCGCCATTTATCGTTTTTGATGATGCGGATTTAGAGAAAGCCGCGGCGGGCCTTATCGCCTCTAAATATCGTAATGCGGGTCAGACCTGTGTGTGCGCTAACCGTGTGTACGTGCAAGATAGCATCAAAGATGAATTCTTAGACGTCTTTGTCAAAAAAGTCGCTGAATTAAAAGTCGGCAACGGTTTGGAAGAGGGCGTAGATATTGGCCCGCTTATCAACAAAAAAGCGTTAGATAAAGTTCAAGCACTCCTCAAAGACGCAATTGATAAAGGTGCGAAACTGGTCACGGGCGGTAGTGTCAATGACGCTTCAGAGCTGACGTATAACCCGACTGTTATTACAGATATTAGCAGTGATATGGATATCGCCTCTGAAGAAATTTTTGGCCCGATTGCGACCATATTTACTTTCAAAGACGAAGCAGACGTGATTCGTGCTGCCAACGATACTATCTATGGCTTGGCCGCTTACTTCTATAGTAGCGACTATGCACGCTCATGGCGCGTAACTGAAGGATTAGAGTACGGCATCATCGGTCACAACACGGGTTTGATTTCTACAGAAGTTGCCCCATTTGGCGGCGTGAAGCAATCTGGCTTTGGCCGCGAAGGCTCAAAATATGGTATCGAAGACTATATTACGACCAAATACTGGTGCTCTGACATCAGCTAATAAATGGCTCGGCCAGTACTTAATAGAACGTTTAACAAAACATTTCAGATATCGAACGGTGTTTTATCTCAGACAAGCACCGTTTGATATTACTAAGTCTCAAATGAACCGCCAATCATTAGATGGCATTTATGTTACGAACACAGAAAAGGACATTCCCATGACTACCAATCAATCATTACTTGAGCGCCGCAAAGCTGTTTTACCAACAGGACTTGGGGTCGCCTTTCCTATCTTTGCAGAAAAAGCAAAGAACTCAGAAATCTGGGACATCGAAGGCAAGCGTTATATCGACTTTGTCGGCGGTATCTCAGTATTGAACACCGGTCACAGCCATCCAAAAATTACCCAGCGTGTCCATGAGCAGCTCGACAAATTCACGCACACTGCGGCGCAAATGATCAACTATGAGTGCTACGTGGATTTGGCAGAAAAGCTGTGTGAAAAAGCTCCAATCAGCGGCGATACCAAGGCGTTCTTTTTGACCACTGGCGCAGAAGCGGTCGAAAACTGTATCAAGATTGCGCGTGCTAAAACCCGTCGTCCAGGTGTGATCTCTTTTGTTGGTGGCTGGCATGGTCGCACCATGATGTGCATGAGCCTGACAGGTAAAGTACTGCCATACAAAAAGAACTTCGGCCCTATGCCAGGACCTGTGTTCCATGCATTGTTCCCTGCAGAAGAGTTGAACGTAACAGAAGCGCAAGCGCTACATAGCCTTGACATGATCTTCCAGGCAGATATCGATCCGAGTGAAGTGGCGGCGATGATTGTTGAGCCAGTCCAAGGCGAGGGCGGTTTCCATCAGGTGACGCCATCATTTGCCAAAGCACTACGCGAGATCTGTGATGAGCATGGCATCGTACTTATTTTTGATGAAGTACAGTGTGGTTTTGCTCGTACAGGTACGTTGTTCGCCACTGAACAGCTAGGCGTTGAGCCTGATTTGATGACTGCTGCGAAAAGCTTAGCGGGTGGTTATCCTATCTCTGCGGTTATTGGCCGTGCTGATATCATGGATGCCCCGCAAGTAGGCGGCTTAGGTGGTACTTATTCTGGCAACCCACTGGCTTGTGTGGCTGCGCTTGCTGTCATGGAAGTGATCGAAGAAGAAAACTTACTGGAGCGTAGTATCGAGATTGGCGATACCATTGCTTCATTTTTAAAAGGCTTAAACCTAAGCAGCATTGGTCATATCCGTCATAAAGGTGCGATGCTAGCGTTTGAGCTAATCGATAGCGAAGGCAAACCTGATGCCGCCGCCGCCGCAAATCTAAAAGCAAAAGCATTTGAGCAAGGTTTGCTACTAGCGTCTTGTGGCATGTATGGCAATGCTATCCGTGTGATGGTGCCATTGACGGTCGAAGATGAAGTATTACAAGAAGGTCTTGATATTATCAAAGGTATTCTAACTGTTTAATCAATATTGAGTGTCATTTACTGTAGCGATGGACCACTTTTAATCAAGCAATGATTTTGGTTAAAAGGTTGTATTTAAGATAACGGCAAGGCTGCCACCATGGCACTCATTTTGAGTGAGCTTTTGAACGGCGCCTTGCAAGTCAAGACGCCGTTTTTTTATTTGTATTATTTGAATAATATACAAATGGTACAAAAGACCAAACGGCATACACAGTAAATATAATGGGTGCTATCCCACTAAACAAAATTAGTGTAACTGTGAAAGGTCTACACGGATGACACACAGACAAGGAGTAGGTTATGTCTGAATTAAAGAAAACATTAGGTGTTTTTGATATTATTGCGCTGGCATTCGGTGCAATGGTTGGTTGGGGCTGGGTTGTACTAGCAGGTAGTTGGATCATCTCAGCAGGTATATGGGGCGCAATCAGTGCATTCTTAATTGGCGGTCTTGTGGTGGTTTTGATTGGTGTGACGTATGCTGAATTGGCGGCATCCATGCCTATCACGGGGGGCGAGCACACGTATACACACCGTGCACTGGGGGTAAATATATCCTTTATCTGCTCATGGAGTATTTTATTTGGTTACTTTTCCGTCGTCGCTTTTGAAGCGGTGGCATTACCAACCGTTGTTGAATATATTATTCCCAATTACAGCCAAGGTTATCTTTGGAATGTCGCTGGTTGGGATGTTTATGCCACGTGGGTAGCTGTCGGTATGCTCGGCTCAATCATTGTCACATGGCTCAATATACGCGGTATGGAAGTGAGTGCTTGGTTCCAAAAGCTAGCAGTTGTCGGTATTTTCTGCGTCGGTATCTTACTATTCGTTGGTGCGCTGTTGTTCAATCCTGAAACGTCCAACTCAGTACAAGCACCAAACTTTATCGGTGGTATGGGCGGCATCATGACGGTGATGGTGATGGTACCGTTTTTGTTCGTGGGCTTCGATGTGATTCCACAAGCCGCAGAAGAAATCAATCTGACTCGTCCAAATATCGGCAAGTTTTTGATTGTCTCTATTATCATCGCCGTACTTTGGTACGTGGCTGTCGCTTGGAGTGTGGGCAAGACTTTACCACTATTACAAGCACAAGATTCAACATTGGCAACTGCGGATGCGATGACCAATGCTTGGAATGGTAAATGGGCGGGTACGTTACTTGTTATTGGCGGTGTATTAGGTATTTTATCAAGCTGGAATGCGTTTCTTATCGGTGGTAGTCGTTTATTGTATGCTATGGGTAAAACGCACATGTTGCCACAGTTTCTGTGCAAGCTACATCCTAAGTACAACACCCCAGTCAATGCGATCTTGTTGATCGGTGGCCTTGCGACACTAGCGCCACTCTTCGGTCGTAAAATGCTTGTGTGGATTGTTGATGCGGGTGGCTTTGGTATCGTTATCGCTTATACTTGTGTTGCATTATCATTCTTAGTGCTACGTTACCGTGAGCCTGATATGGTACGTCCATTTAGAGTACCAGCAGGTAAACTGGTTGGTATCGTCACTATTATCTTAAGTCTTGGTATGTTGGCGCTGTACTTACCAGGTATGCCATCAGCCCTTGTTCCTATCGAGTGGTGGATATTCCTAGGTTGGACGGTTCTTGGCGGTGCAATGTATGGCTATGCGTCAATGAAAAACCCTGGTAAGAGTAAAGAGATTATGGATCATGAACTACATGAGCTCAAAATCATCAATCAACAGTGGTTAAAAGAAAATCCATATAAATAATAGTCTCATTTTAGTCGGTTAACTACCTTAAAAAGCCTAACGTCAAACGTTAGGCTTTTTTATGGCTTTTATACTGCTTGAAAATGAGTCAATGCATTTAGAATGTCAGAATAGAACCTAAAGTAACGTGCTGATTCTTTATTAAAGGGGTAATGGCGAGCTAGTTTTCCCATATAGGAGCATTTGAGATTTTAAGTAGAACTATATCTGCTTTTACTGTCATTGAAAGATGAATGGTTAGATCTTATAAAAAGCTCTTTTAAACAATATCTAATACTTGTACATTTTCTCTTCAGAATATATGCATGTGTTTTTTTGTAATTAGTGAGTAAGTCTTATATTCACTTATTGACATTTGTAAATTAAAAAGTAAAATTACGTACTGTTGTTTACTTTTTTAATTTCGTGGACGATAAGGATATGATTAAAAGTGGAGATAAACTGAAATGCACCTGCGGCAATGATTTTTTTGTAGAAGGCTCGGTTTATACTGTAGGTAGTATAATAAGCGATAAGTTTTTCCAAATAAATGTTGGTGCGAATGACGAGCATTGGTATGCAACAAAAGATAGCGAAGGGATATATGTTCGCTTTAATGCAGAAGACCATCTAGTAAATGATGCTTTTTTCGCTTTATTAAAACGCCAGTGCTAGATTTTTTAAGAAAATTTTAAAACTTAAGTGTGCGTTTGAGATTCAGATGAAGATATGGAGCACTATTTATTATATGGTTATCAATAAATGGATTGGTCATTTGTTCTAGTTTCATGGAGTAAGATTATTCTGCAAGCTTCCTGAACCAGTAAGTCTTCTGAACCAATAGTCATCTACAACATATCTATCATTTCCGGCGGTTGCTTGAGCAGCCTTACTTGAGTACTTTTATCAGCAGATTTAGATATCAAGTGATTGATTAAAGTATCGTTGCTGACCGATAGCATAAGTAAATTTCACGAAAAAGCCTAACGTCAAACGTTAGGCTTTTTTAGTGCATACAATCAAGTGCTTATACGATTAAGATTTATCACGAATCAGCTTATAGTTTAAGAATTCAGTGATACCCAGTGTACCAAGCTCACGACCAAATCCTGAACGTTTAACACCGCCAAATGGCGTGTTTGCTTCCGTACCAGAGGGTGCATTGATTGTGACCATGCCCACTTCCAATTTGTCAGCAATGTCAGCAGCTAGGGCAGCATCTTGCGTTTGAATAGAAGCACCAAGACCGAAAGGCACATCATTGGCAATCTTGATAGCGTGATCGATATCATTCGCCTTGTAGATTACAGCGACAGGACCAAACAGCTCCTCACGGTAAACGTCCATTGATTCCGTGACGTCCGTTAGTACGGCAGGTTTGAACCATGCACCAGGCTTATCTTTGACCAATCCGCCTTCTACTAGGACCGTCGCGCCTGCTTCAATGGCACTATCTAACTGCGCTTGCAGATTGACTGCGGCAGCCTTTGAAGACATCGGACCGATAAAGGTTTTTGCATCAAGAGGATCGGCCAATGTCATACCACGTACAGCGTCGGTAAAGCCCTCAACGAACTGGTCATAGACAGATTCAAGAACGATTAGGCGTTTGGCGGCGTTACAGGCTTGACCAACATTACCAAAACGACCAGAAATCGCGCCTTTTATCGCTTGTTTGATGTCGGCATCAGCTGTGACGATAAAGGCATCAGAGCCACCCAGTTCTAATACGACTTTTTTGAGTGCGCCACCTGCTTCTTTGGCAACGGCTTGTCCAGCACGCTCAGAGCCAGTTAATGAGATACCTTGTACACGCTTGTCATGAATAATAGTCGCTGCCTGCTCGTTGGTGGCAAAGATATTGTTATAAACACCTTCAGGTACGCCGACCTCTTTAAACATATCAGCGATAACTTCTGCAGTCTTAGGGCATTGAGGCGCGTGCTTTAAGATAATAGTATTACCTGCCATAAAGTTTGGCGCGACAAAACGTGCCACTTGATAATGCGGATAATTCCACGGCATGATACCGAGTAGGACGCCAACAGGTCGTTTTTCTACCGAAGCTGATCCTGAGTCAACATCAATGGTGTTCGGCGCGAGTAATTGCTCAGCGTTGTCTGCATAGTAACGATAGATCTCAGCGACCAGACCGATTTCCCCCTTGGCTTGTGCAACGGGTTTACCCATCTCACCCGCCACGATGCGAGCCAGCTCGTCTTGACGCTCAAGATAGCTATCGGCAATTTTATGTAGTAGTGCACTGCGCTCGCTTAGTGGAACGTGACGCCAGTCTTGATAGGCATTGTCAGCCTGCTCGATGACTTGCTGAACGTCTTGATCAGTGGCGGTAGGGTAAGTGGCTTCTAGTTCGCCGGTAGCTGGGTTGTTGATTTGATAATCACTCATAGTTATGTCCTTTAGTTTAAAATATTCTTGGGTTCAAAATCCATCTGGGTCTATATTTTTATGCGGGTGCTCTTGCTTAATGACTTTGGTTGTTGCTGGGTAATACAATGAATATTACCGCCACCATAGACAATCTCTTTTGTGCGTACTCCCACTACTTGATGCTGCGGAAAGACTTTTTCAAGCTGTGCGATGGCTAAAACATCATTTATATCATCATATTGCGGTACGATGACAGCATCATTACAAATGAGAAAATTGGCATAAGAGGCAATACAAACATCACCTGTCAAGCGCGGTTTGGCTTCATCAGATTGGATAATGTCATAGTCATCAGGCAAGGTCACTGGGTGCTGAGTGCAACAAAGTTTGTGAATTGTTAAGCGTCTGCCTTTTGCATCAATCATATTTGAGAGCTGCTCAAAAGCTTTTTGTGTTGCTTCATAGAAAGGATGCTCAGGATCATCAGTGTATAAACACACCACTTCACCAGGCCGCGCAAAACAGGCAATATCATCGACATGACCAGTGGTTTCGTCAGGATCAATCCCATCATCAATCCACAGCACTTTTTGTACATTGAGATAGGCTTTTAGTTTGTCTTCGATTTGTGCTTCAGTCAGGTGTGGATTGCGTCCAGGGCTCAGTAGACACATACGTGTGGTCAGCACCGTACCCTCACCATCGACATGAAACGCGCCACCTTCCATCACAAAGTCATCTGTGCGGTAGCGGCTAATATCTAGCTGCTCACATAGTCGTTCTGCGAGTTTGTCGTCATCATCCCAAGGCGAGTAAAGGCCATCATAGTCGCCGCCCCATGCATTGAACGTCCAGTCGCAAGCGCGCAGCTCACCGGCATCATTGACCAAAAATGTCGGAACCGTATCTCGCGCCCACGCATCATTGCTGGGCATAGAAATAACGTCGATGTCGGCTGGCAAGCTATCGCGGCACTGCTCATAGTTATCAGGATTGACCAGCACGCCAACCTCACAAAATCTGTTGATGGCCAGTGCAACATCAGCATACGCTTTTTTGGCAGGAGCTGCTTGCTGTCGCCAGTTATCCATACGGTATGGCCATACCATCCATACTTTTTCTATCGGCTCAAACTCTGCTGGCATGTAAAAACCGTCTTGTTGGGGCGTTGTATCGGTCAGTAATAGAGACATAAAATCACCTTATCGCATTCATGCGACGATAAAAGTAGTAAGAGACAATTAAAAATAGCGTATCTATTAGCCATGAGTCAGCAGCGCACCATACATTGACGGACGACGATCACGGAACACGCCCCATTGACGACGTTCGATAGCAAGTTTGTCTAAATCAAAGGTCATACTAATGACTTCGTTTTTATCCGCCGAGGCTTCTTGTATGATGTCGCCGCGACCATCGGTAATGAATGAGCCGCCGTAGAACTGCATGACGCTGTCTTGATCGTTTTGGCTGATGGTCTCCGTGCCGATACGGTTGGATGCGATGACAGGCATGAGGTTGGCGGCGGCATGACCTTGCATACAGCGTTGCCAATGACCTTTTGAGTCGATACCGAGGGTTGGTTCATCGCCAATCGCCGTCGGATAAAACAATATCTCAGCGCCCATCAATGCCATGCTACGAGCGCACTCTGGGAACCACTGATCCCAGCAGATACCCACGCCAATTTTGGCGTATTTGGTTTCCCAAACCTTAAAACCTGTATCACCAGGGGTAAAGTAAAACTTTTCGGCATAAGGAATACCATCTGGGATATGAGTCTTGCGATAGGTGCCGAGTATCTCGCCATCGGCGTCAATCACGGTCACACTATTGAAAAAGGTATTGCCCGATTTTTCATAAAAGCTGATCGGTAATACCACGTCTAACTCTTTAGCCAACTGTTTGAAATGATTGATAGCCGCATTATCAGTAACACTCGTTGCCAGTTTAAAATAGTCAAATTCATGAACTTGGCAGAAGTACGGCGTTTCAAACAACTCTTGCAGTAAGATGATGTTGGCACCAGATTTGGCGGCTTTGGTAACCAAATCAGTGGCAATGGCAATATTTTGTTGGATATCCCAACTACAGGCCATTTGCGTGGCGGCAACGGTAACGTTTCGCATGATTTAAATCCTTTTAATAACAAACAGTAAATAGGGTATAAAAATAATGATTTTGTGGTCTAACCAACCATTAAATAGTACCGGTTAGACCCTAATGACAATACTAACGTTCTAGCACTGGGTTTGGCTTACGCCATCATGTAACCCAATCCTAAGAAAGCAAAAACGGATAGCACGGCACCTAACATAGCATAGGGAAACTGGGTAAAGGCGTGCTGCATGGGTGAGCAACCAGCGCCTTGCGCGGCTAGTAATGATGAGTCACTGAAGAAACATGCATGACTACCAAATGAGGACGCGGATAACAACGCACCAATCATCAGCGGCGTACTCACACCAAGAGCAAGTGATATCGGGAAGACAATCGGCATGGCCAATACATATAGACCCCAACTCGATGACGTGGCGAAGGTTAAGAACGCCATGACCGCAAAGATGACCGCAGGGAAGATAATAATCGTCATATAAGGCGTAATGGCTTCAATCACATAAGTAGTCATGCCAAGATCATCATTGATCGCTTTTAAGAAAAAGCCGCCAATAACCGTTGAGAGTGGATAAAGCATGACTTTAAAGCCTTTAAAGATAGACTCTACTTGCGTCTCAAAGCTCAAAATACCTTGCATCCAATAGATAATGACGGTGACAAAACAGGTGAGCAACGCACCGCGCAACAGATCGACTTCGAAGTAGATGGTTGAGACAATGAGCAAGATCATCGGAAAGGCAAAGTTGGCGATATTGGCTTTGAACGATAATTTGCGTTTGGCTTGGACATTTGAGACCAGCTGCTCTTCGATAAAGGCTTCAGGGACAGGGTGGCCTGATTTGGCACGTTTTTCAGCTTTTTTCATCGGTCCCCAGTCACCTAATATGCCGTACGCCACCAAAAATACGATTAGGAGAGCGAACCACGCATAAGCCATATAAGGAATGGCGCTGATATAAAGGCCAAGACCAGCACCATCTGCGGCCACACCGTTTTCTTCTAACAGACCTGCAAAGTACACCGCCCATGTAGAGATAGGCACGATTACACACATCGGCGCTGCGGTGGAGTCGACGATATAGGCGAGTTTTTCGCGAGAGACGCCATATACATCAGTAAGTTTTTTGACAGACGTGGAGACAGCAAGGCAGTTTAAATAATCATCAATAAAAACCACGATACCCAAGGCGAACGTTGCAAGCAATGACTGACGGCGCGATTTGATGATTTTTTGTAGCCATTCGCTAAAACCATCTAGGCAACCACTAATTTCAAGCAATTGGATGAGTCCGCCCATCAGACCACATACGAGCACAATCCAAATAATGGTTTCATTGCCCAATACCATTGACATATTGTCTGCAAAAGGGGAGACCAGATCAAAAGGATTGAGCATCACAAGGCCCGCGACACAGCCTGCCATCATAGATTCGAACGGTCGCCTAGAGATAATGGCGGTGACGAGCACCAATAACGTCGGTAATAAGGATAGGGCACCCCACGATTCGTCTGGGCCACGAGTCGTTGATAGCCACGCAAACGCTAAATAGATAGCGAGTGCGCCTAACACGGTGAGAAATACTCGCTTATTGTGATACTGCCCCTCGACAGCATCATTGAGTTTCATGTTCATACTTACGCTCCCTGTAAAACTCTATTTTTAGGACAAATTCTACTCTGTGGTTGATGTCAGGTAGAAAGTAGCGAATTGGCTTTCTATCTAACCCTGCCACAGCACTCCATTGCTATGACAGGTCGATCTAATAACAGTCATTAAGAGCGTTGTATTTGTTCAGTGCTCAGTATTTAAGGCTCAGTGTTAGTGGGTTTATAGGCCAGTCGTATCTTTTAGTGCATACCACCATGAGCCCATCACTGAATAGGGCACGCGCAGTGCTCGACCACCCGGGAACGGAATCCATGGGATTTGAGCAAAAGTATCAAATTCTTTGGTTTTACCATTAATAGCATCGGCCAAGATTTGTCCAAATAAATGCGAGCCTGTCACACCATGACCACTATAACCATGAGCGAAATATACCCGATCGTGTAGCTTGCCCATTTGCGGGACGCGAGAGAACGACAAGGCAAAATTGCCACTCCATGCGTAGTCGATTTTGACATCGCGTAGCTCTGGAAAGATTTTGTTCATATTTGGTCTGATTTTGGCGGTGATATCAGCGGGGTCTTGTCCGCCATATACTGTGCCGCCACCGAACAACATACGCTTGTCTGCCGAGAGACGATAGTAATCGAGAATATAGCGTACATCTTCGACACAGACATCGGTCGGTAGCAGTTGATCGGCTAAATCACCTAACGGCTCGGTCGCGATGATTTGTGTCGATACAGGCATGACACGGTCAGTCAACTTAGGAATCACTTTATTAAGATAAGCATTACCGCACAGAATCGCTTGTTTACAAGTGACAGAGCCAAACTCAGTGATGACTTTGATAGAATCATCGGCATACTCAATATCTACCACCAAGGTGTTTTCATAAATAGTGCCGCCACCTTGTTCGATAGCCGCCGCTTCACCTAGTGCAAGATTGAGTGGGTGAATATGTCCGCCTGAATGGTCAATGACGCCGCCCACATAAGCATCTGATTTAATATGTTCTTGAATGCCATTTTTATCTAGCATTTCCCGATCATGCATACCGTGGCTTTCCCACAGCGCATGCGTTTCTTGTAAGTCTTTTAGCTGTCCGTTGTTTAATGCGGCAAAGATATTTTTTTCTTTGAGATCACAATTGATATCGTAGTCGTTGACAAAACGACGAATGATTTTGCCACCGCGAGTCACCAGTTGACCGACGAAGTCTGCATTTTGTTGACCATAAGACTTTTTGATTTTTTGTAGGCTAGCGTTTAAGCCGTTGACGATCTGACCGCCATTACGACCTGATGCACCCCAACCAATCTGCGCGCCTTCAAGCACAACGACTTCGTGATCGGTTTCAATCAGATGCAGGGCAGTGGATAGGCCGCTAAAGCCGCCACCGACCACACAGATTTCTACTTGGATGTCATTTTCTAGTGTCGGTCTATCAGGCTTGGGGTTGCGACTGGCAGCGTAATAGCTGTCAGGATATTGACCTTTGTCTGAATAGTGCGGGATATTGCGCGTGTTGTTAGACGGCTTGTTGGTCGTCGGTGTCGCGTTGCTATTTGACATATTACACATCCTGTAAATAGGTGAGGTATTCAAGGTTGGTGACTTGCTGGGCAAAGCGTTTGGCTTCTTGCTTTTTGACGGCAATCAACAGCTCAATCATCTCGCTTGGGAATAGCGAATCAATGATATCGCTGCTTTCAAATTTACGAATGGCCGAGAGCCAATCTAACGGCAAGGTCTTCAGTTCCGCTTCGTTATAAGTAATGCTATTAACGGGTTCTGGTGCCTCTAGCTTGTTTTCAATGCCATGTAGTATGCCTGCTAACACGGCACTACAAACCAAGTAAGGGTTGGCATCAGCGCCAGAAACACGGTGCTCGATACGACGTGCTTTGGTATCGCCACCAGGGATACGTACGGCCGCTGTGCGGTTTTCATAACCCCATGACACATTGTTCGGTGCAAGCGTACCGGGGGTAAAACGGCGATAAGAGTTAACGTGCGGTGCAAATAATAATGTACAGTCCGACATGGTTTTTAGCAGACCCGCAACCGCATGGCGCAAAATCTCTGAACCTTCATCTGTGCCGTTATCAAAGACGTTGTTGCCGTCTTTATCTAACAAGCTGCAATGGACATGAAAACCGTTGCCAGATTGTAGACCAAAAGGTTTTGCCATAAAAGTGGCGGTGAGCTTACGGCGAGCTGCTACTGCTTTGACGACTTGTTTGAACAAAATAGCATCGTCCGCCGCTTTGAGCGGATCGTTGACGTGTAATAAATTAATCTCAAACTGACCACAACCATTTTCAGCCAAAGCGGCATCAACAGGGATATCGAGCTTTTCGCACTGCGCATAAACCTCATCTAAAAACTCATCGAACTGCAATAAATCATTGATGCTCAAAATCGAGGTCTTATTCAGTCTCAATCCGCTTTTAGGGCGGATAGGCGGTCTTGGCGTTTCCCCTTCGGTATAGTCAACCAGATAAAACTCCAGCTCTGTTGCCATCACAGGAGTGAGACCAAGCGCTTGGAATTTGTTGCTGATGTAATCTAAGACATGACGAGCATCGCCGTAGTAAGGCTCATTGTCTTCGGTATAGAGCCAGACGGGCAGTAACGATGAAGGCGCGCTGGTGTTAAGAAGAGGATAAGCGGCGCGGCCAGTCGGTTTGGCAATCGCATCGATATCGCCGTTGCACTGAGAAGATTCAATGACATCCGCACCCCAAATATCGACCCCTAAAATCGACATCGGTAGTCGTATCGCACCTTTTTCTGCTTTTTTCATTTGATCGAAGGGGATGCGCTTACCACGAAGTAAGCCATTAATATCACCTGCTGCAACATAGACGTATTCTGTGTTATTTGCAGATTCGACCATTCCATTGGTTGTCATCATATCTATTCTTCCTATGAATTTTAGAGCTATTGGGATTGTGGGTAAGACGGTTATTGCACCTAAGTACGTATGAATCTGTGATGAAAGTGACGATAAATGTTTGATAAAACAGTAATTTATAAGAAATTTATTATTTACTGTTTATATTAATTAAGAGGTACTTATCAATCTAATATAAGTATGAAAACTATAGTTGTCAATTTTTATTTAAAATTATCGTTAAATCACCCATTTTTCTTTAATTTATGCAAATAAGACTAATTTATATAAAAAAACTATTGATATTGAAGTTTATAGTTTACATTCAATCAAATGCTATGGTAAATTTTAGCTAAACAAGGAATCAAACAATATCGCCTGCTAGGCTTCATTGTTATCAATAGGGAAAACGACATGAAAAATTCTAGACCTATCATCGCGATTGTTGCTTGTCACAAGATGGTCGATGGTCAGCCCTCTCAAGCGGTGTATCAAAAATATATCGATGCGGTGAATTTTTATGGCGGTAATCCTATATTGCTACCAAGTACAGCCGCTGATGACGGAAATTTTGATGCGCTATTGGCGATCGCAGACGGTATTTTACTAACAGGCAGCTACAGCAATGTGGCACCAGCACGTTACGGCGCAACGCACAGCGAAGCAAAACAAGATTTGGGCCGTGATGAGTTAAGCTTTAAATTACTGGCTTATGCAGACAGAACGGGTACGCCGCTGCTGGCCGTTTGCCGGGGTCTGCAAGAGATGAATGTTTACTTTGATGGCACGTTACACCCTGATTGGCGCGAGGTAGAAGGGTTTTATGAGCCGCACTTAGAGGACAGCACGCAACCACTTGAGGTCCAATATCAGCCCGTACATGATGTCATTATCCAGCCTGATGGCAGACTTGCGGTGTTCGGTGAAAAATGGCACGTCAACTCCTTACATAAGCAAGCCATCAATAAAGTAGGTGAACGTTTATTTCTCGAAGCACTAGCCCCTGATGGCTTGGTAGAAGCCATTAGCTTGTTACAACATCCTTTTATGATTGGTGTACAATGGCATCCTGAGTTAAATTATGCACAAGATAACTTGTCCAAATTTCTATTCACGGAATTCATTCACTATGCCAGCACACCCCAAATCGAGTAGCACCACTAAAGATCCGGTAGATATTGACAGCGCTAACACTGATATAGATAAAAGTGTTGATAGCGAAATTGGCAACAGCATCGACGCTGATGTTACCAGTGACAAAGATATTGATATCGAGGAAGATGATGACATCAGTAGTGATGACGAAGATGAGTTGACAGACTCTGAAACAGACACATCTAGCGACACTGATGAATCGATAGAAGAAGACATCGGTAAAAAAATCAATCAGCTGCGCCTTGCAAAAGGCTACTCGCAGCGTAAATTGGCGAAATTATCAGGACTGACAAACACTTCTATTAGCTCTATTGAGCGCAATAAGGTGAGTCCCGCCGTAAATACCTTGAAGGCGATTTTGGAAGTATTAGGTTCTGATTTGACCACGTTTTTTAGTGATGAGTGGAAGGAGCCAAAGGCGAGAGTGATTGTAACGCCAAAGGATTTGCTAGAGCTTAGTGAGCCCAGTAGCAGAGTATCGTTAAAGCAAGTATATAACTGTAGCGCGACCAGAAACTTAGGATTTTTGATCGAAACGTATCAGCCAAATAGCTCAACAGAAGAAAGAATTGCTCATGAAGGTGAGGAGATTGGGACAGTCATCGAGGGCAAAATTATTATTCGTATCAATGAGACCACGTATTTGTTAAATGAAGGGGATAGCTATGTGATTGATACCAATCAACCGCATACTTTTATTAATCCTACGGATGGTGTGTCTCGTATTGTCAGTGCACATACACCAATGACCTATTAGGATTGTGTTCTGTAACTTTAAACTGAATACTCATCTTAATATAGATTGAAAATGCCACTTCCATTGTTGGGAATAGCATTTTTTTTGCTCAATATATATCATCGTAACTGAGATGGGCTTCTGCACAGGTAAAGGTAGGCAGTCAGCTTATGAGTTTTGATCAGCGTCAGGTACCTCTGATTTGATATCTGTTCTAGTTGTCTCTTCTATTTTTGCTTCATCTTCTATTTCTGGCGATTCCGCTTTTTTTACTTTTTCTTTGATCAATTTGACTTTTGGGCGCTTGGGGATGGGTTCAACATGTTTGACCGCCGCACCAAAGGCAGGTTTAGAGGTTTTTTTAAGGCTTCTTTTGATTCTTCGTACGGCGAGTGCATCGGCCTCAGCTTGTTCTTCTGCCAGTGCAGTATCGTATAGTCCTTGGTACACCGCGAGGGTCTTTTCGATCATCTCACGCATGGTGAATTTGTTGGTCATCTCAGGCCGTGTCACGCTTTCCAATTGATTGCGCACTGCTTTACACAACGAGTTGGCATTGTGTTTTTTGACCAGTCCTTGCGGATAGAGCGGTTGTAGGATTTCGCTAAAGGCCGCTTGATCCCAGCCAATGACAGGGGTGCCCAAATGAATCGCTTGCAGGGCATTGATGCCGATTGACTCTGGCTCATTGGCAAGTGCCATAACGATATTAGCTGCTGATAGCCATTCACGCATGTCATTACGTTTGCTACCCACATAAGTAATACGCTCAGCCAACCCCAGACTGTGAGTACGTTGACGAAAGTCCTCATGAGCGACATCACCATCTTTATAATCATCGTCCATAATGATGACATGAATATTGGGAAATTGCTCTTGTAGATTGCCCAAGATATCAATCAGCCACTCTTGACCATACTCATTGCCAATGACTGTTGGAAATACGAGCCACTTCTTATGCTCAAGCTCAGGATATTCCGCAAAGGTATGACGCAACCAATAGACCGACGGATTGTGCCGATAAGGATAGCGCCGAGTATCGATGCCACGGTAGATACGCGTGATGACTTTCGGATCGACTTCTTCACGGCGTAAACCTTTTTTGAGGTATTGGGTGACGCTATCAGATACAGTGATAATCGTATCGACATTGAGCAGGGCTTGGGAGTATTTATTAATGGGATAAAACCCATACATGGTTGAGACCAGCTTTGGGAAACGTTTGACGCGCGCACGGCGCAATGCTAAATGCAATATCCATGCAGGCGTGCGCGAGTGTACATGAATGACATCAGGCTCATACTTCTCAATCAAATGCCGTAGTGCTGAGACTTGCAGTAATGCTAGCCACGATTTTTTGTTCATGTATAGCTGATGATAAATATTACCGTCACGCTTGAGGCGTCTGACCAAGTCATTGTTTTCACTGGCACTAGCGACAATGATGGAGGTGTGCTCGTTTTTGACCAGTGCGCGCCCAAGATGAAAAATGCCGCGCTCGGATTCATCATGCTTCAAAGACGATAGTAAGCGCATAACTTTCATAATAGCGTGGGTCACCGGTTAGTAATATCAAGCTGCTATTGTCAGTTAAAAGCGCTTAAAACTCAACCATCAAGACAAAAAGATAGCGTCAGATATTTGGCTTTCTAGCAGATATGAGCATGATTTTTTGGCTTAAAACTGCCCAAACGTATTTAGCGGCGTTTTTGTAGATGCTCAGCGTTGGGCAGTACTTGTTTTTCACTTAAGTATTTCCAATAACGCTGCGGTAGATACTGCCTATGCAGCTTGGGGTTTTTACGCTCTTTGATATTGACGTTGGTAAAGTAACCCTGCCAAAACTTTTGATAACGCTGCTCATCGGGACTGTGGATACTGGCAGGGTTACGTAGGACAGCATCATCGAGGTCGGTGATGGTTTGTAGCTCTGCGGGGCGAGCGGGCGTACTGTGACTTTTATCATAATAAATGCCATAGCCACGAGTCAGATCGTAGATCGCCCAGTGCTGGTCCTGATAGCGCTGACGAAAATGCTCCCCAATCAATGGCAGTACATTAAAATCAGGCTCGACCCGTGCAAAATAAATATCATCAGTGGTGTGCTCAAAACGCACGAACGCCTCCATGCGATGTTTTTCGCGACCAACGGATTTGACCGTTTGTACTAGCTCAAGCACCTCTAAATGACCAAGGTCTTGCATGATATTTCGGCAAGGGTAGTCGATGGCGTATTTGACCACGCGGAATAAAGTTGTGCCGATGTCGCCCTTTTCTGATAAAAACCCCCACAAAATATTACGCATACCTGAGCGACCAAGCAAGCTATTTAGCTTAACCAATACGCGCTCTGCGTTGTCTGCATCCGTGGTGACGCTAGTCGCTTGCGCGATTAAGGAAGGCACATAACAGTCTTGAGCGGTGAGCTTGAGTGAGGCATCTTCTTGCAATCGATTGGCATAAACATAAAACACCGCGCTGAGCCAGCCCTCAAAGCTTGGCTCATACAGCACAATGCTAGGCGTCAACTGACCGATAGCGTAAGCGTCGTTTTGCACAAGTGCTGACATGGTTTATCCTAAATTTCTATCATAAATACAGTAGCGAGATGGCAACCTTTTCTAGCATATACTATCTAAAGCCATTCTAAAATAAAGCTAACTGACCACTGCGCTGATCTTTAAACTTGGTCTGCGTTTGCGCCAGTACATACTGACGGAAGTTATCGCGCGTCAAATGGGCAAGGTGCTCGTTTTTGCCAGTGGTTGCGATAAAATACTTGGCACGGTTGACCGCGGCTCCCATCTTTTTTAGATGATAGAGCGTCAGCTGATTGAATTTGCGTGCTTTGACGATTTTTTTGGCAGTCTTGGTACCGATACCAGGGATACGTACGATCATCTCATAAGTCGCTGTCTGAATATTGACGGGAAAATGTTCACGATGGCGTATCGCCCACGCCAGTTTTGGGTCACAATCTAGGTCCAAAAATGGCGACTCTGGCTCGACAATCTCGTGCGCGCCAAACCCATAAAAACGCATTAACCAATCTGCTTGATAAAGACGGTTCTCGCGCACCATCGGCACAGGGGTCCCAATCGCTGGCAAGCGATTATCAGAGAGCATCGGTACATAGCCTGAGTAATAGACGCGTTTTAGATCGTAGGTTTTATAAAAGTGACTCGATAGCTGAATCACCTGCAAGTCAGTCTCGTTACTTGCACCAACGATCATTTGGCTGGTTTGACCGGCGGGCGTAAATTTAGGTGCTTTTTTATGAGTTTTGCGGCTCTCACGGATGGTGATGATTTCCTCTTTTACTGTTTCCATCGGCGCTTTTAATTGATCGTGTGATTTTTCTGGCGCGAGCAAAGCCAATCCTGATTTGGTTGGAATTTCGATGTTGACGCTCAGACGGTCTGCATATAGTCCTGCCTCTAACAATAGCTCTTTTGAAGCGCCAGGAATGGTTTTTAGATGAATATACCCGTTAAAGCGCTCGCGAGTACGCAGTATCTTTGCCACTTCGACCAGTCGCTCCATCGTATAGTCGCCATTTTTGAAGATACCAGAGCTGAGAAATAGCCCCTCAATATAGTTACGGCGGTAGAATTGCATGGTCAAATCGACGACTTCTTCAACACTAAAAGCAGCGCGCGGCGTGTCGTTGCTTTTACGTGAAGTACAATACGCGCAGTCATAGATGCAATGGTTGGTCAAAAGAATCTTTAGCAGACTGACACAGCGACCATCTTCAGTATAGCTGTGACAGATACCAGTGGCTGAGGCATCGCCTAAACCGCCGCCTTGATTTTTGCGCGTACCAGCCGAGGATGAGCAAGAGACATCATACTTGGCAGCATCGGCCAAGATATTGAGTTTTCCCTGTAATCTTTCATAATTGATGTTTGCCATAAGTCGGTTATTACCAATTAATTAATGAACGACTATTTTACCAAAATATGTATTAAGTCATTGTATTAATAGGAAAATTAATAAAATAACACGACAGATAGTGTCGTATCCATCAAGAGGTTGTGAGCGAGCATACGTGCTACTCGATATGACACACATTAAAAAAGGCCTTGAATATTCAAGACCCTTTGCAACATGATACTGTTAAAGACGTGTATTTGTAGTGAACGAGTCATTTATTGAACCTTGGCACGTATCACGACGGTTTGATTGCCATTGGCATTAAGATTTGCTAAGTTCCATTTTAGGCCAGAGTAATTTTCTTGTATGGTGACCGTATTGCCAACTTGCTGGATGGTTTGATAGGTGTCGCCGCCAGTGGTGGCGAATGTCGGTAGCGGGCTATTTAACGATACCAACTGCACGCCGCTAGGGAGTGAGATCATAGCATTGATATCATTAACTGGTTGTGCCGTGGTGTTGGTGTAGGTGGTGTGATATTCAATGACATCACCAGGGGCGATATGGTTGGCAGGCACCGCAACTTCACGTCCAGCACTATTCTTCATGATTTTCATGACCTTAGTGTTTGCATTGACGACACCCGGCGTGCTAAAAGTCGGGGTCAATTGCAAGGTATCTAACGTGGTCGTCGTGATTTGATTGCTCACAGATGGATGGATAGATGGCTGGTTAGTGATGACGGTTGCCGCTGGGGCATTCATCACAGGTAACGGAGTAGCAGTGGCAACAGGCAGGACTTGTGTTACGGTGCTAACTGGCGTAGTGATGACATCCACTTTAGTGACATTGTTGGTCACTCGATTGGTGACCGGTACGCTAGTGACGGTTGCGCTTCCTTGAACCATAGGAGACTGGCGAACGACATAACGTGGCACGTTCGTGACCTGCGTCACCGCATAAGGCATGCCATCTTGCATGGTGATACCGTTAGGTGTCGCAGTAATAGTGGCTGTTTGTCCATTAGAATATTGTTCAACTACCGTCGTGCTACCACCAGCAGATGAGCTAATCGCAATCTCAGGAGCGGCATGGGTTGAGGATGCAAGCACCATACCTGCGAGTATTGCAGATACCGTGGTGGTTAGTGCTGATGGTGCATAAGATTTCATGGTCATAATAGACTCCTTAACAGTATCAATAAAAAAAAGCAGCAATAAGTAAAACAGCAATAATTAACGTCTAAACAAGCAAAACCCCCGCTAAATGACACCAAAAAGTATGCCAAATAACGAGGGTATCAGTACTGACGATAGTCGGTGTCTATAATCAGACCATCATTATTTTGAGTAGAAGCGCTTCAGTATAAATTTACATCGATATTACGGGGTAACATCACCTAATATAAAAATTACGATGCACTAAAAACTCAAATAATTATGCGCCAAAACAAATCGTGTATAAAAGCTGCATTATGTAACCGAAACGGTATAAATGCTATCAATACGTAATGTTGCTTATATCCATGTTATTGGGTAGCGAATAGCCAGCCGTATCTGTCACTGTCAAACATGTTTGCTATTTAAGAGAACTAGTATTTAAAGAGCTGTTATTCAAAGAGCTTCTCATCCAACCTTGAAAGCATCAAGCCTATGGATGATCAGAAATAGTGAGTCTTATTAGTCGTAGATGACTTTCATCACTTCGTATTCCACCACGCCCTTTGGCGTTTCGATACGTACTTCATCGCCTTCAAACTTACCGATGAGGCCACGCGCGATCGGTGAGTTAACTGAGATTTTGCCAGCCTTGAAATCGGCTTCATCATCGCCGACGATTTTGTACTGTTTTTCTTCTTCAGTGTCCATGTTTTCGATTATGACGCTGACGCCAAACACGACACGACCTTCTTTTGGCAATGTTGAAGGATCAATGACTTGTGCGCCGCCAAGTTTCGCTTCGATATCACGAATACGCGCTTCGCAAAAGCCTTGTTGCTCACGGGCAGCGTGGTATTCAGCGTTTTCTTTTAAATCGCCGTGCTCGCGGGCTTCAGCAATCGATGCGGTGATGCGTGGACGGTCGACACTTTTTAACTGTTTTAATTCAGCTTCTAAAGCTGCATGTCCTTGCGGAGTCATGGGATAACGTTGCATGTTTTTTCCTTAAACCAATAACACCACACCATCTCATAAGGAGATGGTGTCAATGTTGTTGCAATGAGTATGAAATATAAAAAGAGCGGGGTTCAGATGGTGTCGTCAGTAAATAGGCTGTTGTGTGTTAGCACCTCTACTTTTAGCACCAAGCGCACTGAACCTTACGTAATAAAAAGCATAGTCGCAATTTAGCCACTATGCTTTTGTAGGTTTGTCTCTTTCAAGATATTGTTTTTTTAACGTATGATTATCACAAAATAATCAATAACAAGTCTTGGCTAAGCTTTTATATAAGCTTAGCGGTTATGCTTAATCTACTGAAATTATTCAGCCGCGTCAATAGACTTTGCTTGCTCATGCAAATCTTGTAACTTATAGACATCAAACGGTAAGTCAATGGCATAAGATTTACAAACCGCATCGGCTGCACCTAACGTCGTGACATAGAAGACTTTGCCCTGTAGCGCACTGCGGCGGATAGAGAACGAGTCCTCTTGAGCCTGCTTGCCTTCAGTCGTATTGATAATCAGGTCAATTTTGCCGTTCTTTAGGGCGTCAACGATGTGCGGGCGACCTTCAGTGACCTTGTTGATTTGCTGACTTTCAATACCAGCGTCGCTCAGTACTTTTTGCGTGCCAGTGGTTGATACGATATTAAAACCGAAATCTGCAAGCTGACGGGCGATTGGGGCGATTTGTCCTTTGTCGCTATCACGAACTGAGATAAAGACCGTCTTGGTCTCGCCTTCAGTCGGTAGACCTGGCAGACGCTCATTACTACCGATAATGGCTTTGTAAAATGCTTCGCCAAAAGTCTTACCTACGCCCATGACTTCACCCGTTGATTTCATCTCAGGACTCAAGATTGGATCGACACCAGGGAACTTAGCAAATGGGAATACCGCTTCTTTAACCGCGTAAAATGAAGGAACGATTTCAGTGGTAAAGCCTTGGTCTTTCAGTGACGTACCAGCCATACAGCGAGCGGCGATTTGTGCTAATGACGTACCAATACACTTAGAGACAAACGGGACAGTACGGGCAGCACGAGGGTTCACTTCTAAGATATAAACCGTTTCACCTTTGACCGCGAACTGAACGTTCATGAGGCCAACCACGCCAAGCTCCTTTGCCATAGCCACGGTTTGTGCACGCATGACATCACACAGCTCATCTGATAGTGAGTATGGCGGTAGTGAGCAAGCTGAGTCACCAGAGTGGACACCTGCCTGTTCGATATGCTGCATGATACCGCCAATCACGACATCTGTACCGTCACATACACAGTCCACATCGACTTCGATGGCATCGTCCAAGAAGCGATCTAACAATACGGGCGCTTCGTTTGACGCTTGTACGGCGGTACGTAGATAGTGTCTTAGTTCATCTTCGTTATAGACAATTTCCATCGCGCGACCACCAAGGACATACGATGGACGTACAACCAGTGGATAGCCCACATCTTTTGCTTTAACCAAGCCATCTTCTAAGCTGGTGGCTAGAGCGTTTGAGGGTTGCACTAAGTTCAATTGCTGAATCATGTGCTGGAAGCGCTCACGGTCTTCAGCGCGATCAATCGCATCAGGGCTAGTGCCGATGATTTTTACGCCCGCAGATTCTAAAGCGCGGGCAAGTTTCAATGGCGTTTGACCACCGAACTGCACAATCACACCATCTGGGTTTTCGATACGGACGATCTCTAGCACGTCTTCTAATGTGATTGGCTCAAAATACAGACGGTCGGAGGTGTCATAATCGGTTGAAACCGTTTCAGGGTTACAGTTGACCATGATGGTCTCATAGCCGTCTTCACGCATGGCAAGCGCTGCATGTACACAGCAATAATCAAACTCGATACCTTGACCGATACGGTTAGGGCCGCCACCGATAACCATGATTTTTTTCTTGTCAGTTGGGTTGGCTTCACATTCGCTATCGTAGGTTGAGTACATATAAGCGGTGCTGGTCGCAAACTCTGCAGCACAGGTATCGACACGCTTATACACGGGATAGACGCCTAAATCCCAACGCTTTTTGCGTAGCTGCTTTTGTGAGATACCAAGCAATTTAGCCAAACGCAAATCTGACAAGCCTTTACGCTTAAAGCGACGTAGGTTGTTTTCGTTTAAGCCACCAAAACCCAGTGATTTTACGATTGCTTCAGTTTTCACGATGTCTTCAATCTGTACCAAGAACCATGGATCAATCTTGGTGTAATTAAATACCTCGTCAACACTCATACCAACGCGGAACGCATCAGCGATATAGTAGATACGATCAGGAGTTGGAATGGTTAAGCGATTGATAATCTCGCTACGAGCCTTTTCAGCACTTACTTTGGATAAATCAACTTGCTCATCAAAACCGTCCGCGCCTGTTTCCATACCGCGTAGTGCTTTTTGCATAGACTCTTGGAAATTACGACCGATCGCCATGACTTCGCCGACCGATTTCATCTGAGTCGATAGGATGTTGTCCGCTTGTGGGAATTTTTCAAAGTTAAAGCGAGGTATCTTGGTGACGACATAATCAAGCGCAGGCTCAAAGCTCGCTGGCGTTTTGCCACCCGTGATGTCGTTTTGCAATTCATCTAGCGTATAACCAATCGCTAGTTTTGCTGCAATTTTGGCAATTGGGAAACCAGTTGCTTTTGAGGCTAGGGCAGACGAGCGCGATACACGTGGGTTCATCTCGATGACGACCATGCGGCCCGTATCAGGGTTGATACCGAACTGGACGTTTGAGCCGCCTGTTTCCACACCGATCTCACGCAGTACCGCGAGTGATGCGTTACGCATGATTTGATATTCTTTATCCGTCAATGTCTGCGCTGGCGCGACAGTGATTGAGTCGCCTGTATGCACACCCATTGGATCAAAGTTTTCGATGGCACAAATGATGATGCAGTTGTCGTTTTTGTCACGAACCACTTCCATTTCGTACTCTTTCCAACCAATCAATGACTCATCTATAAGCAGCTGATGGTTTGGTGATAGATCAAAACCGCGCTCACAGATTTCAATGAACTCATCGCGGTTATACGCGATACCGCCACCTGAACCGCCCATAGTGAATGAAGGGCGAATGATACAGGGATAACCCATTTTTTCTTGGGTTGCGAAGGCTTCTTCCATCGTTTCAGCGGTTTCAGCGCGTGGGCACTCAAGGCCGATGCGCTTCATCGCTTTGTCAAATAAGTCGCGATCTTCTGCCATCTCGATTGAGTCTTTGGTCGCGCCAATTAGCTCGCAGTCATATTTGGTTAATACGCCGTGCTTGTCTAGGTCTAGTGCGCAGTTTAGGGCAGTCTGTCCGCCCATAGTTGGTAGAATTGCATCAGGGCGCTCTTTGGCAATGATTTGCTCAACCGTCTGCCACGTGATCGGCTCGATATAGGTGGCATCCGCCATGACAGGATCGGTCATGATGGTCGCAGGGTTTGAGTTGACCAAGATGACACGGTAGCCTTCTTCTTTTAGTGCTTTACACGCCTGTGCGCCTGAGTAGTCAAACTCACATGCTTGGCCGATGACGATAGGGCCTGCGCCAATGATAAGAATGCTTTTTATGTCGGTACGTTTTGGCATAGTTAGAGCTACCTTCGTTTGATGATATTTTAAGTAATCTTTATTTTTGATAACGCTTATGGCGTTTTATACTTACAATGCGTTGTTACAGTACTACTCAAACCGCTTTTAGCGATTCAAGCATTGACTTATTATCAAGTTATAATGAATCGTTAAGCTTGAGCAGTTTTAGCCGCTTCCATCATCTCAGCAAACTTATCAAATAGCGGACCACAATCATGTGGGCCAGGGCTGGCTTCTGGGTGACCTTGGAAGCTAAAGACTGGCTTGTTGGTCAGCTCGATGCCTTGGTTAGTACCATCGAATAATGAGCGATGCGTTGACTTAACGTTTTCTGGTAGCGTGTCTTCATCAACCGCAAAGCCATGGTTTTGACTGGTAATCATCACTGTGCCAGTCGCTAGATCTTGCACCGGATGGTTGGCACCATGGTGGCCCGTTTTCATTTTGATGGTATTGGCGCCGCTGGCAAGACCGATTAGCTGATGGCCTAAGCAGATGCCAAACGTTGGTAGGTCTGTTTCTTCAATAATGTGACGTACGGCGTCGATTGCATAATCACAAGCGGCAGGATCACCAGGGCCATTTGATAAGAAGATACCGTCTGGGTTCATCGCGAGCACGTCTGCAATAGGCGTTTGTGCTGGGACCACCGTCACGTGACAGCCGCGGTCGACGAGCATACGCAGGATGTTAGTTTTGCTGCCAAAGTCATAAGCAACGACGTTGAATTTGGCATCGATATGAGTGCCGAGCTGCTTAAAGAAGCCGCCAGTACCACTGTCATGGCTACCCGCCACGTCACGGTTGAGTAAGGTGTCTGATAGATCCCATGTGCCTGCTGTCCACTCAAAACTGTCTGTCGTGCAGCATTCTTTTGCCAGATCCATGCCCTTTAGACCTGCAAAGCCTTGTGCCAGCTCAATCGCTTTTTGCTCGTCGTCGCTTGTGATCGTCTCACCGTTTGAGGCAGTCATGATACAACCGTTTTGTGCGCCTTTATCACGTAATAGGCGGGTCAATTGACGCGTATCAATTTCAGCGATAGCGACGGTATTGTTACGTTGTAGATAGTCGCTTAGTGATTCTGAGTTGCGGAAGTTAGAGGTTGCCATAGTGGCGTCACGGATGATCAGACCGTCTGCCCATACTTTGTGACCGTTACCAGACTCGGTATCCTCGGCATTGGTGCCTGTATTACCGATATGCGGATAAGTTAGGGTCACCAGCTGTCGCGCATAACTTGGATCGGTTAGAATTTCTTGATACCCTGTCATGGCGGTATTAAATACCACTTCACCAACACGATGACCTAGGCTGCCGATACTGACACCGCGAAAAATTGTACCGTCTGCTAGTGCCAAAATTGCTTGTGTTTCTACCGATGAATTCAAGGATTGCCTCCGCTATTATTGGTGAGTGCCATCATGTTTTGTGGGTTAGGGTTTTGCTCTGTATCCTTTTATTTACCGCACCTGACTGCTATCAGATAAAATAAATCAAAGGGCGACACACAAAAATTTTCCACAAAAAAGCGAGAAGACATTATTGATGAAAACTACAAAACTCACTCGATAGTGAATAGGTAACTTGCATCATGTCCGCTCGCTTAGGCACAGATTTTGCGTATTATATACAAAATAGTAACTTATGGCTAGTATCAAGGGCAAACTGAGTGATTAAAACTGGTAGTGGACAGACAGCCCGTAATAGTCAGGTGCAAGATTGGTTGTGATGAGAAGCTGATCGTTATAGCTTTTGGTCAAATACATACTACTGGCAACCCCTAGTGCTGCACCAGCAAATACATCAGCCACATCATGTTTTTCCGCTTTAACACGGCTATAACCCACAAAAGTTGCGCCAACATAAGCTGGAATACTATATTCTAATCCATAGCGTTTATGAATGAAGCTTGCGCCCTGAAATGCCAAAGAAGTATGTCCTGATGGGAAGGAGTCATTGTCGCTATGGTCAGGGCGCTCTTTATTAATGGTTGACTTCACAGCATAGGTCACGGCAAGATTGGTAGCAAATGATTGATAAAATTGCTGACGTCCCTCTTTATCATTCATATAATGCGTGCTGCCATAAGCAATGGCAGGTATGGCAACCGCAACAATGTCACCGGCTCTCTCCAAACTTGAGGTATCTTCAGCATAACTGGGCGCGGTGATGATCACACTACTTGCCAACAAGATAATAGGTACGTGTGTTTCGCGAAGCATGGATGCGTCCTTAGTAGGGTAGCGGTACTTGTTAGGGCAGGCGCTACGATAGCAAAATGAGAATATTGGCCTTGCTAATTGTACTATAAAGTGGACACACGATAAGGTATTAAATGGGATTGTATACTGTAAAATATATTTTTTATGGCTATGGTCCAAAGTGAGATGGTTCTTTGACATGCGAATCAAATAAGCATAAAAATGATTGTGGTATAACCAATGACTTACTCCAAAATAACATTATCCTTACTAAGGAAAAACGATGATATTTAAATATTTAGACAAAACCCCTGAGTTTGCCGTACCTTTCAACGGTTGGATTGCTGACTCGGCACAAGTAATCGGTGATGTGTATTTGGGTTATCAGGCCAATGTTTGGTTTGGTGCGGTGATACGCGGCGATAACGATCGTATTCATATCGGCGACTATAGTAATGTGCAAGAAAATAGTGTGATTCACACTGATGCAGGTATCAAAGTGACTATCGGTGATTACGTGACTATTGGCCATCTAGCGATGCTGCATGGCTGTGAGATCGGTGATAACAGTCTGGTTGGTATCGGTGCGGTGGTACTCAATAATGTCAAAATAGGTAAAAACTGCCTGATAGGGGCGAAAGCCTTAATTACTGAAGGTCAGGTTATTCCTGACAATTCCCTGGTGATGGGCGCGCCTGCAAAAGTGGTCAAGACGTTAACAGATGAGCAAGTAGCGATGCTAAAAATGTCAGCGCTGCATTATGCTGAGCGTTGTCAAAAATTCAAAACAGGTTTAACAGAAATAGCGATGCCTGACTAAAGGTAAATGGTTAAAGCAATTATAAGTGGACAGATCACAAGGTACGAGCTTTATCTAATTGATGTACTATTTAATTAATGTACTCCTCCTTAGTCGATAATCGTACCTAATTTTATTAAAAGATTCATATTTTTTCGCAACCAACGATAAGGTCTCACCATGCAGGCAGTTCCAGCACAAACACAACAAAAACAACTGGCGTTATTTGATTTAGATCATACCTTACTGGATGTCGATAGCGACTATCTGTGGGGTGAGTATATCGTCAAGCACGACCTTGTCGATGAGGCTGAGTATCGTACTGCCAACCAGAAGTTTTATAATGACTATATCGAAGGGACGTTAGATGCGACAGAGTATAATGAATTCGTCGCGCAGTTTTTGAGTAGTCTGCCGCTTGATAGACTTGATGAGCTAAGAGAAGATTACATCAAAAGCGAAATCGAGCCACATATTCGCCCAAAAGCAATGGAAGCATTGTGCCAGCATATTGAGCAAGGGCACGATGTGGTGATTATTTCTGCAACCAATGATTTTGTGGTGTCCGCTATTGCCAAGCGCTTTGGCATTGAGTCAGCCAATGTATTGGCTACGCCGCTTGAGATAAAAGATGAGCGTTATACGGGCAAGCTGACTGATAAACCAAACTTTCAGGCAGGCAAGATCTACCATTTAGATAAATGGCTCAATAAGCAGCAAGCCGCGGGCATCACCTTTGAAAAAACCTATGCCTATTCAGACTCCAAAAACGATATTCCATTGCTAGAATGGGCGGATGTGGCGATCTGTGTGTCACCTGATGAGGCGCTACATGCTCATGCCTTGGCGCATCGTTGGGCAGTAGAAGACTGGTCAATCTAGATTGCTTAATCTAGTAATAGTAGGAACAAGAATAATTAGACAACCATTTATGATCAATCTCATTTAAAATAGCGCCAAATGCGTTATTTATTTTTTAGAAAAACAGGAACACTTATGGAAATCAATCCGTATCAAGAACAAATTAAAGACTTATCAGAGCGTGGACAGGACTTGCGGAGGTATCTTTGACTTCGATGGCAAGCAAGAACGCTTAGAGGAAGTCAATTTAGAGTTAGAAAACCCAGAGCTGTGGAATGATCCAGAGCGAGCAACCAAGATTAATAAGGAAAAAAGCCACCTTGATGGTGTTATCGATGTCGTGGTCTCTCTTGAAACCACGCTAGAAGATGCGTCTGCCATGCTAGAGTTGGCAGTAGAAGCAGAGGATGAGTCCTTGCTTGCCGATGTACAGAGCGAGCTAGATGATGCCGAGCAGCGCGTAGCCGATTTGGAGTTCCGCCGTATGTTTAGTGGCGAGATGGATCCAAACAACTGCTACTTGGATATCCAATCAGGTAGTGGTGGCACCGAAGCACAAGACTGGGCGGAGATGCTATTGCGTATGTATACACGCTGGGCAGAAGCTCACGGCTTTAAGGTAGACGTGATTGAAGTGTCTGCTGGCAGTGTCGCGGGTATCAAGTCGGCCACGATTGAGATCAAAGGCGACTACGCGTTTGGTTGGCTGCGTACTGAGATTGGCGTCCATCGTTTGGTACGTAAATCACCATTTGATAGCAACAATGGTCGCCATACGTCGTTTGCGGCGGTGTTTGTCTCGCCTGAGATTGATGATAATGTCGAGATTGACATCAACCCTGCTGACTTGCGTATCGATACCTATCGCTCATCTGGGGCGGGCGGTCAGCACGTCAACACGACAGATTCTGCAGTACGTATTACTCATGAGCCAAGTGGCGTGGTGGTGACTTGTCAGAACGAACGTAGTCAGCACGGCAACAAAGCCACGGCGATGAAGATGTTACGTGCCAAGCTCTATGAGCTTGAAATGCAAAAACGTATGGAAAAACAACAGGCGGTTGAAGACAATAAGTCTGATGTCGGCTGGGGCAGCCAGATTCGCTCATACGTGCTCGATGATTCTCGTATCAAGGATCTGCGTACCGGTGTTGAAACCTTTAACACGGGCGCGGTACTAGATGGCGATCTCGATCAGTTTATCGAAGCCAGTCTAAAAGCAGGACTGTAAAATAGAATTTAAATATCAACCAACATGTAATTAAGGAAGATTATGCCAAGCGTAAATAATTATTTTGATGACAAAGTGACATCCATTGCTTTTCAAACAGCAGCCAAGCCTGCAACGGTAGGTGTTATGGAAATCGGTGAGTATGAATTTGGCACTAGTGAGTTTGAGACTATGAGTGTGGTGAGCGGTGCATTGACGGTTAAGCTACCAGAGAGTGATGAGTGGCAAACGTTTAATGCTGGCGAGCAATTTACCGTTGAAGCCAATCAAAAATTCCAAGTAAAAGTTGACGTAGAAACCGCTTATTTATGTGTATACGGTAAATAATGACTTTTATTGTAAAGTAGTATCAAAATAAAAAAAGCCAAGCATTTGATGCTTGGCTTTTTTTGTGGGCATGTCATTCTCTAGCTCACTCTTTATAAGTCTTTACGGTACTGCACCATGTCTGTCTGAGTGGCAATGGCATCATAGAGTTTGCGAGCGGCGGTGTTACTTTCTTGTGTCGTCCAGTAGACGCGGTTACAGTCTTGGTCCTTAGCAAAGGAGTAGACATGTTCAATCAATGCGCGTCCTACGCCTTGACCACGGACATTATCCGCGACGTATAAATCTTCTAAGTAACAACACGCGTTAGTATTCCATGTGTTGGGATGCAGTACCACATGGGTAATGCCTACCAAAACATCATCCCTCCACGCCCCAAATCCATAAACAGGGATGTCGTCATCAAGCAGATTGCGCCACGTCGTCTCCGTCGTGCTTGATGGCAAATTGGTCTCATAAAATGTCAGATAGTTTTGCCATAAGTGCGCCCAAAGATCATGATCGGCGAGAGTTAGTGGCTTTATTTTTACAGGTGAATGGTTCATTTTTTATAAACTTAAGTCGTGATTAGTGCTGAATTATGCCTCAAAAATGCAGCACTTAGAACCCTTATCACTGCTATATTTTACACAGGATTACACTTTGTCCGTGGCAAACAAACAGCAAAAATAACCGCAGTTTATTATGCTAAAACCATAAAATTATTAGATGAGTGTTTTTATGTGCAAAACAAACGAGCAGTCGACAACGCAGGATGTACGCCATGACTATGAGCGTCTCGCACGCCGTGCCAATCTGCGCTATGTGAGTGACGACGAACCAGGTTATGAGCGTAGACGTTGGGGCCGCGGCTTTACCTATCGCGATGCCACGGGCAAGACAGTCAAAGACAAAGCATTGCGTCAGCGTTTTGACGCATTAGTGATACCGCCCATGTGGTCGGAGGTGTGGATATGCCAAGACGAAAAAGGCCATTTGCAATCGACAGGACGCGACGAAAAATCTCGTAAGCAGTACTTGTATCATCCCTCGTGGAATAATATTCGTGACCAAGCCAAGTTTGATGCAATGATAGGCTTTGCAGAGGCGCTGCCCAATTTACGCGCGCAGGTCGAGACAGATTTGGAAGCAGAGTCATTGTCACGCACCAATGTACTCGCTGCCGTTGTGAAGTTGCTTGAAACCACGTTGATTCGTATTGGCAACAGCCGCTATGCCAAGCAAAATAAAAGCTATGGTCTGAGTACGTTACGTAGTAAGCATGTCAGCGAAACGGATAATGGACTTGCGTTTGATTTTGTCGGAAAAAGTGCAAAAGAGCATCATATTGAATTGCAGGATGAGCGTTTGATTGACATCGTGCAGGCGTGTTCTGAGCTGCCGGGCTATCAAATATTTAAATACTTAGATGACAATGGACATAAACAAGTCGTCGACAGTAGCGATATCAACGACTACTTGCGGATGCATACATGTGGCACAGACTGCGAAAGTAAATTATATAGTGCGAAAGATTTTCGTACATGGATGGCAAGCGTGCTCGCGGCAAGCTATCTATACGACGAGCTGCAAACGGCGGCAGGCGCTAGCATACTTGCCAGCGCACCAGAAAGCGCTGAGCGTCAGCAGCTGGTCACCGATATGGTAAAAAGCGTGGCGGCAGAGCTGGGCAATACGCCAACCGTATGCCGCGCGTCGTACATTCACCCCATCATTATTGAGCGTTTTTTGGCAGGGCAATTTTATGATGATTATAAACAAGCACGCCGCGGTCGTACTAAAAAATATCAAAGCTGTGAGGAGAAAGCCTTACTAGGTTTCCTCAGTGCTGATCGTTAAATATCGCTGCTTTGGAAAGTACTTCGAAAATAACTTAAACATATGATCCTACAAGTTTTTTAAGTCTAATAATGGCTATTTGATGATAAATAGTTATGGGTCATGCTTATTTACATAAAATAAAAATGATACGTTATGTATTGAAATAAGTATAAAAATGCGTTACTAATAGAGCATGTTAAATACAAAGATACTAGACGGTCTATAGGATATGACCGTTTTATAATATGAATATCATTTTATCTGCTATTGCTAAAGGATTAGCTTATGAACACCGCCTCTCAAACTCCTACAATCAGTCACACAGATGCTTCAGCGACACCAAAAAACTATACCGATTATTATAATAATTTTGATATGGATACATTGTTGTCAGAAATCTTTGGCGAGCATGTCGACGATCGTTTAAATGCCTATATGGCGTGCTGTGGTCGCCATGTTCGTGACGGCCGCGCTGATACTGCTGCACTGGTACACGAAGATACGGCAGGCAATGTCACGCGCATGAGCTTTGGTGAGCTTGATAAAGCAAGTGCGCAGATTGCCAACTTACTACAGTCGTATGGCGTAAAAGCGGGGGACAAGGTCGCAACCATGCTACCACGTACGCCCGAGCTGCTGACCGTTGTATTGGCGACATGGCGCATCGGCGCGGTATATCAGCCGCTGTTTACTGCTTTTGGCTATGACTCAATCAAATATCGCATGGACAAAGCCGATACCAAAGTTGTCTTTACCAATGTAGAAAATCGCCACAAGTTTGATGATTTGGCCACGCGAACCAAAATGGTATTGGTCGGCAGTACTGAGGAAGCTCAGACGTGGGGTGACGACCACTATCGTCAGTCCATGGAATCACAGGCGCAAACGATAGTACCCGTTATGCTTGATACGGAGGCGCCATTTTTGCAGATGTTTACCTCTGGGACAGTCGGTAAGTCAAAAGGCGTGAGTGTGCCATTATCAGCCTTACCTGCATTTTACCTCTATATGCGTTATGCCATTGACCTGCGCGCAGACGATCAATATTGGAACATGGCCGATCCTGGTTGGGCGTATGGCTTATATTATGCCATCACAGGGCCGCTGCTATTAGGTATCACGACTTATTTTAATGAAGCAGGATTTGACGCGACTAATACACGTGACTTTATGGTGCGCCACCAGATTACCAATTTGGCGTCGTCACCAACGGCATTTCGTATGATGAAATCCAGCGGCGTATTTGACAGTGTTAATGAAGACAATAACGCCAAACTCGCTTTGCGCTGCGCCAACTCGGCAGGAGAGACACTGAACACCGAGGTCGTCAACTGGGTCGAGACTTACCTGGGCTGTCAGGTAAAAGATCAATACGGGCAAACAGAAACCGGCATGACTTGCTGTGCTCATCATGCGCTAAAACACGAATCGCCAGTCGGCTCGATGGGAATGGCGTTACCAGGTCATACGCTCGTGGTACTAGATGATGGTATGAATGTACTACCAGATGGTGAACAAGGGCAGCTCGCAGTCGTGGTCAGTCAGTCACCTGCCTTTTATTTCCGAGGTTATAGCTGGAACGAAAAACAAGCCTTTGCAAATGACTACTATCTGACAGGCGATGTGGTTGAGCGTCATAGCGATGGCAGTTACTGGTTCTCAGGCCGTGATGATGACATCATTATTACCGCAGGCTACCGCGTAGGGCCCACGGATGTCGAAAATACCGTGTTAGAGCACAAAGCAGTCGCAGAGTCTGCGGCGGTAGGAGTGCCAGATGAAGTGCGTGGACATACGATCAAATCTTATGTGGTATTAAAAGATGGCGTCGAAGGCAGTGAGCAGATTGCCAAAGAAATCCAAGAGCTGGTACGCAAACGTCTATCCACTCATGCCTATCCACGTGAGGTCGAGTTTGTGACCGAATTACCAAAAACACCAAGTGGCAAAATTCAACGCTTCTTGCTGCGTAGTTTATCTGCTGCGTAACTACCCAATAGAGCGTTTATAGACGATTCATAGAAAACAGCTAATAAAAAGTGAAGATTTAAAGGAATAATCATGCAAATTAAAGAAAACAGCTTTTTGGTCACAGGCGGTGCATCAGGTTTGGGAGAGTCAGTAGCTCGTGTGATTGTAGAGCAGGGTGGTAACGTCGTTATCGCTGATCTAAATGAATCAGCAGGGCAAACACTAGTTGCTGAGCTGGGTGATAGTGCGCGCTTTGTGCGCTGTGACATCACTAACGGCGATGAAGTGAAATCAGCGGTTGAGATGGCTGAAAACGCTTTCGGCAGCTTACAAGGTTCAATCAACTGTGCGGGTATTGTAGTGGTACAAAAGCTGCTAGATCGTGATAACAATCCGGCAGACCTTGAGTCATTTAGCCGCGGAGTCAATATCAATCTGGTCGGTTCATTTAACGTAGCTCGTTTGGTTGCTGCTAGCATTGCCAAGCGCATAGCGAATGACAATAGTGCAGGCGACCATGTAGAAAAAAATGCAGATCAAGGCATTATTATTAATACAGCCTCTATCGCCGCCTTTGATGGTCAAGTAGGTCAAGCCAGCTATTCTTCGTCCAAGGCAGGCGTGGTTGGTCTGACCTTGCCACTTGCTCGTGAGCTGGCACGGCATGGCATCCGCGTTATGACTATCGCACCGGGCGTTTTTGCTACGCCGATGATGGAATCTATCCCAGAAAAAGCCCGCGAACAGTTAGAGGCAGGCGTGCCTTATCCTAAGCGTTTAGGCGCTCCCAATGAGTTTGCTAAATTGGTCACTCATATCATTGACAATGCTTATCTAAATGGCGAGGTGATCCGCTTAGATGGTGCGATTCGTATGGTATAACATTTGAGTCATTCATTCTTTTTGCACAAAACTTATCTAAATAGTCTGACATAGTACTTTGATACATATGATTAATGACGAAAAATTCATTATGAGGATCAAAGCACTATGTTATTTTTTTGCAAAAACACACATTCATCTGATAAGTTACGCCCATACAGCTGGCTTATCAGTATTTGCGTTACTGTCGTTATCAGCGCCAGTGTTATTGCGTATCTCAAAAGCTTCTCAAGCCATCACAAGCCAATACCGTCCTCAATAGTTATTGATAAAATCGTTGTCGATAAATCAGATCGCATTTTACAGTTAATCAGTCAAAGCACCGTCATCAGGTCGTATCGCATTGCACTAGGCGGCAATCCAGTGGGTCATAAGCAGCAAGAAGGGGATCAGCGTACGCCGACAGGTATTTATACTTTGGATTATAAAAATGAAAACTCTATTGCGCATCGTTCTATCCATATTAGCTATCCTAATGATGAAGACAAGGTACGAGCGAAGTCATTAGGGGTCAATCCGGGCGGCGATATTATGATTCATGGGCAAATGAATGGCTTTGGACATTTGGGCTGGTTGAATCAACAACGCGATTGGACCGATGGTTGTATCGCAGTTACCAATGATGAGATGGATGAAATTATGGCAGCGGTGATACTTGGTACTCCTATCAAAATTGTGGAGTAGCATAATCGGATTATGATTTGGTCTATGGTCAATAAGTGCAGTGCATTGCTCATTACCATATTCAACGGCGATTTCTCTTTAACTTATATCAATAAGATGACGTTTCCTATATCCAAACTTGCTTTAATTATTATTAATAATTTATTTAAATATTATTAATAATAAATATCATTGTCTTAAGTAAGGTTTTATTTGGTAATTGTCTTGAAATAGGTGTGTATATACCTTATATAAGTGACAGATAACAGTGGGCACTAAACTAAGAGGGTCCCTAGAAGGCCTACTGATAATACCAATTATAAAAGGATATAAACATGAGATTTGAGAAGTTTACTCAAAAACTGCAATCCGCCATTCAAGAAGCTCAGAGCCTAGCATTAGGTCGCGATCATACGGGTATTGATCCTGTGCATTTGCTTGCGGTATTGCTACAAGATGAGTCTAATTTATCTATTTGCCAACAAGCAGGTGCTTCTATTCCAGCGCTAAAAAATGGCGTTGCCAAAGCACTAGATAACCAAGCGACCATTTCGGAGCCGACAGGTGACGTCAACCTAAACCCAAACTCGGTAAAAATCTTGAACTTGGCAGATCGTCAGGCGCAAAAAGAAGGCGATGATTTTATCGCGACTGAATGGGTCATGTTGGCACTTGCTGAGCAGGGTGAAACCAAAAAGATATTTGAAAGTGCAGGCGTAACGGCTAGCAAACTAAAAGCGGTGATTGAGCAGCTGCGTGGCGATGATACGGTGAATAACCAAAACGCAGAAGATCAGCGTGATGCACTCAACAAATATACGATCAACCTGACTGAACAAGCGGAGCTTGGCAAGCTAGATCCAGTGATTGGCCGTGACGAAGAGATTCGCCGTACCATTCAGGTGCTGTCACGCCGTACCAAGAATAACCCTGTGCTCATCGGTGAGCCGGGTGTCGGTAAGACGGCTATCGTTGAAGGCTTGGCACAAAAAATCATTAATGGTGACGTGCCAGAAGGTCTGCGCCGTAAAGAAGTGTTGTCGTTAGATTTAGGTGCGCTCATTGCAGGCGCAAAATTCCGCGGTGAGTTCGAAGAGCGTCTCAAAAGCGTATTGAGCGACTTGGCTAAGCAAGAAGGCAACGTCATCTTGTTTATTGATGAGCTGCATACCATGGTTGGTGCGGGTAAATCTGAAGGCGCGATGGATGCGGGTAATATGCTAAAACCTGCATTGGCACGCGGTGAGCTGCATTGTGTCGGTGCAACGACGCTGGACGAGTACCGCAAGTACATCGAAAAAGATGCTGCGCTTGAGCGGCGTTTCCAAAAAGTGTTGGTCGATGAGCCAACGGTTGAAGACACCATCGCGATATTACGTGGCCTAAAAGAGCGTTACGAGCTACATCACGGCGTCGACATTCAAGACAGTGCCATTATCGCTGCTGCGCGTATGAGTCATCGCTACATCACTGATCGTAAGCTACCAGATAAGGCGATTGATTTAATTGATGAAGCGGCCAGTCGTCTGCGCATGGAGATGGACAGTAAACCTGAATCATTAGGTAAGCTTGATAGCCGCCTCATTCAGCTAAAAATGCAGCGCGAAGTACTCAAAAACGAAGAGGATGCTGGCGCGCAAGCCGAGCGTAAAATGCTCGATGCGCAAATAGCAGAGTTAGAAAAAGAGTACGCTGATCTCAACGAGGTTTGGCAGGCAGAGAAAGCACTGGTCAAAGGCAGTCAACAGCTAAAAGACGAGCTAGATAAGGCCCGTATTGCCTATGACAAAGCCAGCCGCGAAGGCGATTATGAGACCATGAGTAAGCTGCAATACGAAACCATTCCGCAGTTAGAACGTCGTATTCATGAGTCTGATTTGGCTGAGCAAAAAGAGCAAACAGGTGAAGGTAACGGTGTCAAACTGCTACGGAACAAAGTCACCGACAATGAAATTGCAGAAGTGGTGGCAGCCGCAACTGGTATTCCAGTCAGCAAAATGATGCAAGGCGAGCGTGATAAGATGATCGCAATGGAAGAAAAGCTCCATGAGCGTGTTATCGGTCAAAACGAAGCGGTCGAATCGGTGGCCAATGCGGTACGTCGTAGCCGTGCAGGATTGTCTGATCCCAATCGTCCTTCAGGCTCGTTTTTGTTCTTAGGACCTACTGGTGTTGGTAAGACAGAGCTGACCAAATCACTAGCGAACTTCTTGTTTGACTCTAAAGATGCGATCGTACGTATCGACATGAGTGAATATATGGAAAAACACAGCGTTAGCCGCTTAGTGGGCGCGCCTCCAGGTTATGTCGGTTATGAAGAAGGCGGTACATTAACGGAAGCGGTACGCCGTAAGCCATACAGCGTCATATTGTTCGATGAAGTAGAAAAAGCGCATCCTGATGTGTTCAACATCTTGCTGCAAGTATTGGATGATGGTCGCTTAACCGATTCGCAAGGTCGGGTGGTAGATTTCAAAAATACCGTCATTATTATGACCAGTAACTTGGGTTCGCATAAGATCCAAGAAATGGTTGGCGAGAGCTACGAGGATATCAAAGCGGAAGTGATGGATTCGGTTGGGCAGCATTTCCGTCCAGAGTTCGTCAACCGTATTGACGAGATTGTGGTCTTCCATCCGCTTGGTATGTCGCAGATGGCAGGTATTGCTGATATTCAATTGAATCGCTTACGTCAGCGTATCCAAGAGCGTGAGATGGATATTGAGCTATCAGCCGATGCGATGAATAAATTGGTTGCCGTCGGTTATGATCCAGTTTATGGCGCTCGTCCTTTGAAGCGTGCCATTCAGCAAGAGATCGAAAACCCATTGTCATTGAAACTATTAGCAGGTGATTTTGTCGCTGGTGACATTATCAAAGTCGATGTTGGTGCTGACGACAAGCTAACTTTTGATAAGCTTAGAATGAGCTAATCACTTTAGCTTTGACGTCTTTATAACCCAACTGTACGTTTAAAACAAACCCCTCATCTACAATCGTAGGTAAGGGGTTTTTCGTTTACGGTGGTATTTTACGTTACTGTTTTTTTACCATTTAAATATCAAGACTATGCTATAAATAAATGGATGACCAAAAATGCCAATCGGATAGAAAGGACAAAACAGTGACAACCCCTATTGAACGTGTAAGTCTGCCCTTAACATCGCCGTTACTCATTGCGGCTTTATTGTTTAGTACATCAGCTTGCTCCAATCCTGCAACCGTCAATACCAGCAACAACGTGCCAGAACAGAAAGAGAGCCAAACCTCCAAAGCAGATGTGCAGACAAGTGATGCTCAAGTTAGCGCAGACAAGCCTGAGTTTACAACCAAAGCGGTTGCAACTTTTGATGAGCCTTGGGCCATGACAGCACTACCCAGTACAGATGGCAAAGCGCCCAAACTACTGGTGACGCAAAAAACAGGGGAGCTGTTCATTGTAGATACCGCGACGGGTAGCAAAACACAAGTAGCAGGTATTCCTAAAGTGGCCTACGGTGGTCAAGGTGGTTTGGGAGATATTATATTAGCGCCAGATTATGCGACTTCGAATGCTGTATATATCAGCTACGTAGAAGCAGGAAAGGGAAGTGATAGTAATAAGTTTGGGGCAAAAGTAATCAAAGCGACGCTTGCAGGATTAGGTACGAATGCGCCCACACTACAGGCCATCACGCCTATTTGGGAGCAATCTCCAAAAGTCACGGGGCAAGGTCACTACAGCCATCGCTTATTGTTTTCACCTGACGGACAGTATCTATATATCAGCTCAGGAGAACGCCAGAAAAAAGAACCTGCACAAGATATGAGCATGAATCTAGGTAAGATTATTAGATTGTATGCTGACGGCTCGGTGCCAAAAGACAATCCATTTGTCAATGATAGCAATGACATTGCCTCTCAGTTTTGGACAATGGGTAATCGCAATGTGCTTGGCATAAGATTTGATGAAAGCGGCAGGCTTTGGGCAAACGAGATGGGGCCAAAGGGTGGTGATGAATTTAATCTGATTGAAAAAGGCAAAAACTACGGCTGGCCGATTGTATCAAATGGTCGTAATTATTCAGGCACACCAATCCCAGATCACGACACTCGCCCTGAGTTTGAAAGGCCTAAAATCACATGGACACCCGTTATTTCACCGTCATCACTGAGTCTATATACGGCTGGTAGCCACAATGACTTTCCAGCATTACAAGGCGATTTTTTAATCAGTGGTTTATCATCAAAAGCGCTTATTGTCGTAAGTGTCGATGAAGATGATAGTGCTACTGAACGATATCGTTATGACATGGGTGAGCGTGTTCGTAGCGTGCTGGCAGTTGATGGACAAGTGTGGGCATTGGAAGATGGTGACGGTGGACGATTACTCAGATTATTGCCTAAATAACATCATGATAAAGCTGCTTTTCGATCTGTATTTATGTAGACATTTTAAAAAAACTATCAATCTTATTAGAATAAGTTAAAGGTTTTATCAAGTTTTATTTTGTAATTGATTGATAGTTAAAGCCTATTTTGTTAAGGTAATATTCCTTAAATTTTGAGACTTGCACATGGAAGAAGTAAAAGTAGGCAGATTAGGACCTTTTCCACGGGTGAGTAAACCTGTGTTTATTACCTCGTCACTGTTGATCGTTGGATTTATTATTTTCGGTGCGCTTTTCACTGAAACAGCAGGGGCCGTTTTTAGTTTTTTACAGAATTTCATTACCGATAAGTTCGGTTGGTTATTTATTATCTTAGTGAATACAGCGCTCGGGCTTTGCATTTACTTAGGAATGAGTCGCTATGGTGATATTCGTTTAGGCAACCAAACGGAGCGACCGCAGTACAATCTGTTTTCTTGGATTGGTATGTTGTTCTCTGCTGGTATTGGTATTGGTCTCGTCTATTGGGGTACAGCGGAGCCGTTGTATCACTTTATGGCGCCACCAATGGGCGAGGCCGAAACGGTTGAAGCTGCAAAGCAAGCGATGAATATCTCATTTATGCATTGGGGTCTACACGCTTGGGGCATTTATACGATTGTGGCACTGTCGTTAGCGTATTTTCATTTTCGCCGCGGTTTGCCTTTATCGATTCGCTCAACCTTGTATCCTTTACTCGGCAAAAGAATCTATGGTCGCTGGGGGCATACGGTCGATATCTTGGCTGTGTTCGGTACGATGTTTGGTGTGGTCACCTCACTTGGGCTTGGAGTGATGCAGATCAATGCTGGACTTGAGAAACTATTTGGCACGCCGAATAGTCTCACTGTACAGTTCGGTTTGATAGCTTTCATCACAGCACTTGCAGCCGCTTCTGTTATGATGGGTCTGGACAAAGGTATTAAGCGCCTTAGTGATATCAATATCGGTTTTACAATCATTTTATTGGTATTTATGGTGGCTTTAGGGCCGACGCTCTTTATCTTTGATAGCTTTATCGAAAATATCGGTAACTATCTGACCGTGATCGTACCTTTGGGTACGTGGGGCGAGTCTTATAGTGGAACAGATTGGCAAAGTGCTTGGACGATATTTTATTGGGCATGGTGGGTGAGCTGGGCACCATTCGTTGGTATCTTTATTGCCCGTATCTCTCGTGGTCGTACCATCCGTGAGTTTACATTTGGGGTGCTATTAATCCCTATGCTTATTTTGTTTTTCTGGTTCACAACTTTTGGTGGCGTAGCTATTCACATGGAGCTGGCCTCTGCTGTGACAGGTATTAGCCCAGGATTGGTTGAAGCAGTACAAGCAGATACGGGTAGTGCAATCTTTAAGCTGGTTGAATACTACCCATTAGCTAAACCGATTACGTTAATGATTGTTGTCATGATTATGCTTTGGTTTGTGACTTCATCAGATTCGGCCAGTTTTGTTATTGACATGCTGACTGCTGGTGGTGATACCAATCCACCAAAGGTCCAGCGTTTGTTTTGGGCAACCACAGAAGGCATTATCGCTGCTATATTGTTAGCGGCTGGTGGATTGTCTGCTTTGCAGGCAGCTGCCATCGTAGCAGGATTGCCATTTGCTTTAGTGGTTTTTGTCATAATGTATGCGTTGTTGCGGGGCCTTAGCCGTGACCGTTTGATTCTATATCGAGCGCAGCAAAGCTTTATTACAGATGAATCAGCAGATCATAACTCTGCAGATGAGTTTGTTGATGAGCATTTACTCAAAGGCCCACCCAAGATTGTTAAGGGTGACTAAGCAGTAAAATCATTATTTTAACCGTTGTTCTAATCGTTAATAAAAGCCCCAATTTATTGTTAAATTGGGGCTTTTTTGTGGAAAATTATCATTCAGATTTATTTAGAAAAAGTGTAGTTTGACTAAAACAATCTTCAAAATGCCGTTACTATTTCTATACATTAGCTACTATTTTTTAAGGGCTATATTTGATAAATATCTTATATATTGGTATGGTGGCGCACTTTTTTTGGGGATATACCTATGGAACATGTAAAAGTTGGCCGATTAGGCCCTTTTCCGCGGGTAAGTAAACCTGTATTTTTGACGTCAGCAATTTTGATACTGGCGTTCATTATTTTTGGTGCTTTATTCAACGAACAAGCAGAAGTAGTATTTAACCAAGCAAAAGCATTTGTCTCTTTGCGCTTTGGGTGGTTCTTTATTGTCGTGGTCAATTTAACACTGGTCATGAGTATATATATGATATTTAGCCGCTATGGCGATATCAGACTTGGTCATCAGAATGAGAGGCCAGAGTACAATCTGATCTCTTGGGTTGGTATGTTGTTTTCGGCAGGTATCGGTATTGGGCTGCTTTATTGGGGCACCGCTGAGCCGTTGTATCATTTCATGGCACCACCATTAGGCGAGGCGGAGACAGTTGCCGCTGCCAAGCAAGCGATGAATATCTCGTTCCTACATTATGGTCTACATGTATGGGCGCTATATGGCATGGTTGCGCTATCGCTTGCATATTTTCATTATCGAGTAGGTTTACCACTGGCTATTCGTTCGACACTTTATCCAATATTGGGTAAAAAGATCTACGGCGGTTGGGGACATACGGTAGATACGCTCGCCGTATTTGGTACAATGTTTGGGGTAGTGACCACGTTAGGTCTTGGTGTCTTGCAGATTAACTCAGGTCTTGAGACGTTATTTGGTATACCCAATAATATTACGGTGCAGATTATTTTGATTGGTCTTATTACCATGCTGGCAGGGTTATCTCTGTTTATGGGGTTGGATAAAGGTATCAAGCGTCTAAGTGATACCAATATATTGTTCACTGTGATATTGCTAAGTTTCGTGATTATCTTTGGGCCTACGCAGTTTATTTTTAACAGCTTCGTAGAAAACATCGGTAACTATTTGCATCAAATCGTACCATTAGGTCTATGGACAGAGTCTTATAGAGGAGAAGAAAACTGGCAAGCGTCTTGGACGATTTTCTACTGGGCATGGTGGATTAGCTGGTCGCCATTCGTTGGGGTATTCGTTGCACGTATCTCTCGTGGCCGTACCATCCGTGAGTTTATATTAGGAGTGCTATTAATTCCTATCACGATACTGTTCTTGTGGTTTACTGCTTTTGGTGGTGCTGCGGTAAATATGGAGCTGGTGGCAGCAGCAGATCCTAATCTGGTTAGTCCAGGTCTGATAGAAGCTGTCCAAGCGGATACAGGTAGTGCTATTTTTAAGTTGATGGAGTCTTATCCATTGACGGGTGCAGTCAATTTGCTCATCGTGGTGATGATTGTCCTATGGTTTGTTACCTCATCAGATTCAGCCAGTTTTGTCATCGATATGCTGACATCAGGTGGTGATACCAATCCGCCAAAGATCCAGCGCTTATTTTGGGCAGGTTCTGAAGGTGTTATCGCAGCTGTATTACTAGCAGCAGGTGGTTTAAGTGCATTACAAGCGGCATCGATCGTTTCTGGCTTTCCTTTTGCTATTGTGATCGTCGTGATGATGTACTCTCTACTGCGCGGTCTCAGTCGAGATCGCTTAATACTATATCGCAATCAGCAATGGTTCACCACAGAAGAGTCAGCAGAGCATAACTCGGCCAATGAATTCCGTGATGAAGAATTGCTAAAAGGCCCACCAGCAGTTGAGAAAGATGCTTAAGCTTTAGAGTTTATTTTCTAGCTACAAAAACACCCAGCTTGTCATAAGCTGGGTGTTTTTTATGAATACTCAAAATATGTTTGGTAGTAAAAAAGCTTTATAGGTTAACTACATTCGCCTTTTGTATAACCGATGGCCTCAGGTATATTGCAGGCTGAACAAGCATTACCAGCAGTACGGTAGCTTATTACTGAGCCAACTGTCGTTTTTACACAGACAGGGTCATATTGCATGGTACACATGGTGCTCTCAGAGTGAGAGGTTGGACATTGGGTCAGCGTGTTTTCAAGCATTTGGCTATTATTGTTCGTGCTTGATTGAGCATGCACAGTAGTGGGCGTAGCTGTATTAAGTGTAGAGCTACAAGCTGTCAATGCAAGTACCAATGACAATATAAGTGATGATGGTTTCAGTACCGAAAGTCGTTTGGATAGATTTTTTTGCATGATTACATTTCCTTAATAATGGCGTTCGATAGCGTCCTGCTATCGCTCGTGAGCGTTATTGTGATATTGGTAAAGCGCTTAAAACATTATAATATTTAATCGATGGCTGTCTACTCAATCATTTTGCACAAAAAACCCAAGCTTAATTTAGCTTGGGTTTTTTGTGTACTTTATTTGCTACTCTCTTAATAAGAGAGCATCTAAACGGGCGAGATTGGCTTATTCAGCTGGTTTGTCGTCTTGGTTTAGCTGCACGTATTTATCAAAGTTCTGTGCATAATCTGTCAAGTTGTCGCTTAACATCTGGCGATACTGTTTGACATAAAACTCGACGATATCGTCTTTTTCTTTGGCAAAATCATCGCCTTTCACGAAGCCAATCGAGGCAACAGAGGCGCTATAGCGTGCGGCAGCATACAACAAAGAAGCACCTACTTGTCCTGAATGGGCATCAGGGCCTAGCTGACTATTGGCGACACCGATGATAGCATCAGCACGTTGGTAAAATGCCTGCATTTCAGGGGTGATTTCAATGCTTGCATCCACATTGTTGTCTTGAGTGTTGCTGTCTTGAGACATAAGCTGCTCCTAATAATAAGTGTCGATAATTTTAGTATATAAAGACGGTTTGTAAATGATTCAACGTAATGACTCTTATAAACCAGCGTCTGCTTTTAAGATATCAGCTTTGTCTGTTTTTTCCCACGTAAAGGCAGTTTCTGAGCCTTGACGACCAAAATGTCCAAAGGTAGCCGTCTGCTGATACATTGGTTGCAACAGGTTCAGCATACGAGTGATGCCATAAGGACGCAAATCAAAGTGAGTACGAATCAGGCGAATGATCTCATCGTTACTGATTTTGCTCGTACCAAAGGTGTTGACAGAGATAGACGTTGGCTCAGCGACACCAATTGCGTAGCTCACTTGTACTTCACAGCGATCAGCAAGACCTGCTGCGACGATGTTTTTGGCCACATAACGTACGGCATAAGCAGCACTGCGATCTACTTTTGAAGGATCTTTACCACTGAATGCGCCGCCACCATGACGCGCCATACCGCCGTAAGTATCAACGATGATTTTACGACCCGTCAAACCTGCATCACCAACTGGACCGCCAATGACGAACTTACCTGTTGGATTGATATGGTAGCGTGTACCAGCATGTAATAGGTCAGCCGGTAGCACTTGCTTGATGATAGACTCCATGATCGCTTCTTGCAGATCTGACTGCGAGATGCTTGGATCATGCTGCGTCGATAGGACAACGGCATCAATTGCAGATGGTGTATTACCTTCATATTTTAGAGTTACTTGCGCTTTGGCATCAGGACGGAGCCAAGGCAGCTCGCCTGCACGGCGCAGCTCAGACTGACGCTCCATCAAACGATGGGCATATTCAATAGGGGCTGGCATCAATACATCAGTTTCATTGCTGGCGTAACCAAACATTAAACCTTGATCGCCTGCACCTTGCTCCTCAGGGTCATGACGATCGACACCTTGAGCAATTTCAGGAGACTGCTTACCCAGCATATTGATAACGGCACAAGTCTCGCCATCAAAACCCAAATCTGAGTGGTGATAACCAATGCCATTGACCGTATCGCGTACCAGACGCTCTAAATCGATATTGGCGGTAGTGGTAATTTCACCTGCAAGTATGACCGCGCCTGTTTTCACCAAGGTTTCGCAGGCCACACGTGCATGCAAATCTTCACGTAAGATAGCATCAAGGATAGCGTCTGATATTTGATCAGCCATTTTATCGGGATGGCCTTCGCTCACAGATTCTGAGGTAAATAAGTTGTATTCACGCATAATGGGGTCGCTTAATTGCAGGGACTGTAGTTGACAAACTCAGTCATTATTAAATGTATAAAAAATAAAAGACGAAAACGAATCAAAAAATTAGCATATTTTACCGTGTATCGAGGCAAAACTCTAGCAATGGATGGTGTTATGAGGTAACTGGTTATGGATTAAGGGCGGTAGAAGTCATCAATATGACTATTTTTTTGCCAACGGAATTCAGTGTGTTGTGCAACTTGATGGGCTGTATCGACGCCATGTCTATCAGCGATAAAACCAAGTGCCATATCCATGCCTGCACTAACCCCCGATGAGGTATAAAACTTACCATCGACCACCCAGCGTGCTTGCTTGACCCAATCAACTTGATTCGACTGAGAAACCACCCATTGCCATGCCAGTTTATTAGAAGTGGCCTGGTTGCCATCTAATACACCACTTTTTGCCAACAAAGCGCTACCAGTACAGACGCTCAGTACCCAATCAGCCTGATCAGCGAGGATTGTGAGCGTTTGCAAAAAAGAGAGGTCATAGACTAGCTGGCGCGTACCAAATCCACCTGGCACTAAGACAATATTCGTTTCATACGCTAACGCTGCGGTTGCAGTCGTTTGCATCGCCACGCCATGCTTGCTGTGAATAACACCACCAACCATCGAGGCAAACTGAATGCGATAATGCTCAGGCAAGCTCCCAAACATCTCAACTGGTCCGAATAAATCTAAGGTTTCAAAATCGTCAAACACTAGCGCAGTAATCGTATGCATGTGGCATCCTTATTTGAAAGTATTTTTTATAAAGACAAGCCATCACGTTAAGGTCGCCTTGTCATTACAGCATCAACGCTCTATCTGTTCATAAAACCAAAACACACATTACTCAAATGCTAAGCAGTCAATACTCAAACAGCAAATCGCCTGTGCTTATTATAATTCTAAAAACGTCGCCTTGTCTTTAAACATACATTCTTCATAAACGGGGCAAGCGCCGCATTGTGGCGTACGTGCTTGGCAGGTATAACGCCCGTGCAAAATAAGGTAATGATGCGCATCAACGATAAAGTCATCGGGTATACGCTCGACCAGTTTGTTTTCGACGATAAGTACGTTTTTACCAGTGGCGAGCCCAGTACGATTGCCCACGCGGAAAATATGGGTGTCGACCGCCATGGTTGGCTGACCAAAGGCAGTATTCAACACTACGTTGGCGGTTTTACGCCCCACACCAGCCAATGATTCTAGGTCTTTGCGGTTGTCAGGGACGGTACTATCAAATTTCTCAATCAAATCGCGGCAGGTTTTGATGACATTTTTGGCTTTTGCATTATATAAGCCAATATTTTTGATATACGATTTGAGGCCTTCTTCACCCAGTGCCAGTATGGCTTCAGGCGTGTTCGCCACGGGGTACAACTGCTGGGTAGCAATATTGACGCTCACATCAGTCGCTTGTGCAGATAAGATAACCGCGATGAGTAGCTCAAAATTACTACCATAATTGAGCTCGGTGACAGGCTCATCAATCGTCGCTGCCAACTTTTCGAAAAATGGACGTACATCGCGATTGGGCATTCTTCTAGAGGGCGGTGTATCGGCTGTTTTATGTTTGACCGTTTTACTCATGGTGTTTTAACTATTATTTTAGTGAGTGATGTTGCAAAATTATATGCTAGCGATGGCATTTATATGAGTTATTAAAGTATCAATCACGTAATCAAAGCGTTACTTGTAATGATTCGAGCTCTGCTTGCAAGCCTTCAAGCTCCATTTGTTTTTTATCATTGGCGCGCACGCTGAGCTGCTTTTCTAGTTTTTTGATTTTGGTACGTAGTTTAGCCGCTGCAATGGTATTCTTTGCTTGTGCTTCGCTGATATTTAGCGATTGGCTCGCTGCATTGTTGAGCTTGGCCTCTACCATGCTGACCACAGGTTTGCTATTGCTGGTATCAGCCAATTGTTCTGTCACGCGTTTAAGATGCGTGTGGTAGCGCTGTCTTAAATCTTCTTGTTCAGCTACTCGCTCAGGAGGAGAAAGCTCGCGCTCAACGACGACCAAGTCGATACAATCAACAGGGCAGGGTGCGATACATAGCTCACAGCCTGTGCACAAATCGGTAAAAATCGTATGCATGTGTTTGCCAGTACCGACGATAGCATCCACTGGACAAGCCGGAATACATTTGGTGCAGCCGATACAGTCGTCTTCACGAATTACAGCACGAACCTCTGTTGGACGTCCTGATGTCATGTCTATCGGCCATTGTGATGGCGCGGCTGTTAGATGAGTATCTATCCCAATTGTTTGAGCAATCGCATCAGTCACGGGTTGACCGCCAGGCACACATTTATTGTATGGCTCACCCTCTAATACGATAGCAGCTGCATATGGCAAGCAACCATCTGGATGCTCACAAAGTCCGCATTGCGTTTGCGGTAGACAAGCATCAACGCGTGCAATTTTTTCTTGTACATCATTTGCCAGAGTGTCAATGTGCAGCGACTTAAACAATATCGGTAAGTCTGCCAAGCGTGTCTGTTCACTACTTTGAGGATGGGTGTCGGTTTGGGACATGGTATTACTGGCCTTAGTATCGGTCATCATTAGCGATTGTCACTTATGTCTGTAAGTGGCTAGGTAGATAAGTGACTATTCATTGCATGTTTTATAGGCAAATTATGGGTCTTTATACTGACGTTCTATGTCAAATGGTCAATGACCCAGACGTGTTGATCGCTGTTGCGCTGCGAAGATTAACACATTTAAAGCCGTAAAACATCAGGGTCAAAAACCTAGTTAAAACGTTAAAGTATAAGTATAAGAGCAATGATATCGTGATGCATTTATTCTGGAAACAATGAGCGCTTTCGGAATGTCTACTTACCAAAACGCTTAAGGATAAAATCAATCAATAGATGCATGCGATGCGGCATGTTATCACGGTCGCGATAAAGCATCTGGCAGCCTCTAGGTTGGTTATTCCAATCAGGCAATACTTGTTGCAAACCACCTAATGTGATCAAAGGCTGTGCATCATAATCGGGGATGAAACCCAGACCGATACCATCCGCAATAGCCCTCGTTAGTAAACTAATATTATCAACTTTTAGACGTATATTGTTTGTTGGCTGATGCGTCTGTACCTCGCCCGTTGTACGATGCTGTAGATGCCAAGTAGACATAGGGGTGCACAATACCGTAGGGTAGCCTGCTAAATCATTGGGCGCTTGGATACCAGAGACATCGATATCGCTGGCTGCACAAATGATAAAGCGAATATTGGTCAGCTGCCGCCCAATCCAGTGATCGGCACTGTGTTCACCAATGCGAAAAGCGATATCAATAGCTTGCGCGTCGATATCAATGGTTTGGTTGGACAGACGCAAATCTAAATGGATATCTGGATATTGCTTTAAAAAAGCATTGAAATGCGGCGCTAAAATATCACTACCAAAATTGACAGGGGCGCTGATTCTGATTGTACCTTTGGCCTCATTTTTATCTTGTAGTAAGCAAAACGCAATGTTTTCTAATTCATCAAACAGATGGGCGCTGCTTTTATAATACTGTTGCCCTGCATGGGTCAATTGTACACGGTGCGCGTCGCGATTAAGCAACCTAAGTGCCAGATCTGCTTCTAGTTTGGCAACGCGGCGACTCAATGTCGATAGGGGCATATCAAGCATTATAGAGGCTTGGCGAAAGCTGCCGTAGCGGACAACCGCGCAAAAACTGCGCATGTCATCGAGGGAGTAGTTAAATTTCATATTCGGAATCTATGCTCTCGTTATTGCTTGTTTATACCGTATTTAAAATATATACACTGGTGGTTATCTTTTCGCAAGTTTTTTGGATGTAATATGAGCCGTTCAGCGAACACCACCGCCGTCCTATATTTATTACTGTGTACGTTTCTCTGGGGCGCAAGTTTTCCTGTTGGCAAGCATGCCTTGAGTGAAGTAAATGCATTAACCTTAGTCATGTGGCGCTTTAGCATTGCCTCGGTGTGTCTGTATCTTTATACAAAATATAAGCACATGCCAATCCCTAATCTCACACCCAAACAATGGGCGTGGGCGATTGGTGTATCCATCATTGGTGTTGGCGGCTTGAACTTGGGCTTGTTTACGGGGCTTGAACAGACCAATGCTAACAACGGTGCGTTGATTATGGCGCTTAGCCCGCTAGTGACCTCTTTGATTGGCTCTATAGCGCAGCGACAGTTTCCTACCAAAGGCGCGCTGTTTAGTTTGGTGGTTTGTCTCTCTGGCGTACTGCTGGTACTGACCGATGGCGCATTTGCCAAACTGCTAGGGTTTGAATTTAACCACGGCGATCAAATGATCTTTTTAGGTATGCTGTGCTGGAGTCTCTATACTTATCTGACTCAAGGAATCAGCCGCTGGATGCCGATGATTCCTTATACCTTGGTCGGTATGCTGTCCGGTCTTGGGGTGATCTCGCTTATGGTGTTATTTAGTGCAGAGGTACATCCACTGCAAGAAAGCTTAGCCATCAGTGGCAGTGTCTTTGGTGACCTGATATTTATTGGCGTCTTAGGTACGGTTGGCGGTTATCTACTATGGATATCAGGCGTTAAGCAATTAGGCGCTGCTAATGCGTCATTATTCTTTAATTTTGTGCCCGTGTTTGCTGCGCTTACGGCCTTTGCTTACGGTCAGCAAGTGACTGCTTTACAATTATTAGGCATGGCGATTGTGATTGCAGGGCTATTGATACCCAGACTCGTAAAATGGCAACATCAACGCCTGACTGTCCATAATGTCTAAAGTAAGACGCAGTAGGCACTGACATTAGTCGCTAAAACGAATTATCAGTGTCAGTGTCAGTGTCAGTGTCACTTAATTTTACAACAAGATACCTTGTTCTTTGGCAATCTGATCGATCAATTCTCGAGCGATACTGCCCTTTGGCGGAATCTTGGGCAGATTTGAGAGATCAAAAAAATCAGCATGCGACAGCTCATCTTCTTGAATGATGATATCGCCACTGGCATAAGAGGCACGGAACCCAAGCATTAAATTGGAGGGAAAAGGCCAAGGCTGACTGCTTACATAGCGAATATCTGCCACGCTGATATTGACCTCTTCTGCCACTTCACGTACCACTGCATGCTCTAGGCTTTCACCGACCTCAACAAACCCTGCGATCAAACCATACATGGGCGGCAGTTTTTGCTGTCCATGTCGATGGTGGTGCGCGAGTAAGATTTGCATTTCACCTGTCACTGGGTTTGGGCGAGTGATAGCGGTAATCACGCACGGCTGCACGCGAGGATACTGGCGCAGCTGGCATACTGGACAAACCATGGCGCGCTCGCCTTGGTCAGCATGTACGGTAGGACTGGCACAGCGACTACAGAACTGCGTATCTGCTTGCCACCTTAGTAACTGTATCGCTTGGCTGATCTGATCTGATAGGGCGACAGGCAGATGGGGCATTAGCTGTCGATAAGGAACAAACGTATCAGTACTGCTTTCGGCGATGATAGGCAGCGTCACGTTATGAGCGACTGCGTAATCATAAGTCATGGCAGTAGTGGACGGCGCAGTGAAAGTTTGGTCATTGTTGTGACTGATCAAATCAGCTGAAAGGCTACTAATATCATTATCATCAGATTGCCAATGATTTGGCGATAGACCCTCATGTAGCGTCACGTGACCGAGCCGATAAGCTTGCTCGTCTGAACCAGTACTACTCTGTGGTAGTTGGATTTGTAATGGCCACCAACCATCTGGCATTTGACGGCATAAAACGGTGTCATCACTCAATATAAAAGCATGGGCCATAAAAAATTCCAAACAATTTGAAGCAAGTCCGTATCGATTTAGATACAGACCTATTTAATGTAAAGTATTCCGATTAAATTTCATCGCCGCAAAATAACGACGATAAAACTTGTCCAAAGCGTGTTAAGCCGCAAGTAGATGACTCAAGCTCTGCTGGCCAACATCAAGCGCTTGTTTACTGACAGGGCGATTATTTTCAAAACCATCCAGATGATGATCGACCGCCATAATAACATCAGCAATATAAGCCAGTGTATCGTCTTCGATACGTTGTCCACTCTCTATGCGTTTTTCAATATAAATGGCTAGCTGACCAAGCATGCTGGCGGGTGTTGGTAATTGTAAAAAACGCAATGCGCCTGCCACTTGGCGCATCATTCCCGGTATATTCTGGATATTAAGCATATCGCGTTCAGGCTCTGCCAAATAGTCATTGATGGCTTGTTCGGTACTGGCAATGGCGGTACGGCTTTCTTGTATGAGAGTATCATATGCTGTATTGAGCTGATGCAATGAGATATGTTGGTTATTTAATGGTAAATAAATCGCCCCTGGGGTATGCATCTCTGCCATGGCAATCGTAGCATTCTCTGCATGCATCAATGCCAGTAGCAAGTGATCGAAATCATCTGGCGAAGGCGCCTGCCAACGGCTGACTGCACTTGCCGCTGTGCTAAGACTGTCAGCTGCATTGGACAGTCCTAACAAGCGCAAGGCTGAGCTCAGTTCAGTCAACTCTTCAATGATCTGGGCAGTTTGCATATCAACAGGATTGATGGAGTCGCCGCGGGCGTAGCTGTCCACATTTTCTTTGATGGTATTAATTTGAGATTGAATGATGTCGTTCAACGTATCGGTCAGCGCGCGATTGGGACCAAACAAGAAACGCTTCATCTCCTCAAGCTGAGCACCTTCTAGATGGTTGCTTGCATACTGCTCACGAAGCTGCTGCGCCTCAACCGTATCACGCTGACAGGCAAAATTGACCAAGTCTGCAAAACGCGTGTCCATCACTGGTAAGTAGCTTTGAAATTGCTGCTCTAAGTAAATCAGAGTGTGCTTCTGGCTTAAGTTCAATGGCAAGACCGCTGCGATATCAGTCACGGCAGTAGTCGCTGCCTGCCAAAACAGACTGTTGGTATTTGCTGCGATCAACGCACAGGCAGCACTCATGGCATCGAGTTTTTGCTGATCGTTTGAATTGATGTTGCCGTCTTGATTGAGTAGGACAACGCCAAGACCACTACGATAGGCGTAAGTTAGCAGCTCTGTGTCTAGGTTAAGTGTGCTTAGTGGTTCGAAGTTTTTTTCAGGGTTGGCAATGATGACGCTACTGCTGCCAAAAGCAGAAAAAGATTCTACGGTGATGGGTGCTTTTTGCACATGAGCATTGAGCTTGTTAACCACTGGCAATAACAAAGTCGGCTCTACCGACTCAGTCAATAAGACAAACTCGACATAGCGATCTAGAGTCATGATGGCTTCTGATAAATCCATGATAAGCGCAGTATCATCATTGTCGCCGCTATCATAAAGGCGCTGCAAACCATCGACGATCGCATTGTTTAACACTTCCGCACCGACAAGAGAAATCAGTTTAAAAATACAAGACAGCTGCTTTAGTACGTCAATAGAATCTGCCAACAAAGGTGCTTGGCTACTATCGTCATTGAACTCGCTCAGATGAATCTCAGTATCTTTAAGCGTTGCGATAACCTCATCATGTAATAAATGAAGTGATGGCAGGTTAAAATCAGTAACACTAAGCGTTGGGGCGGTTAACTTCATTTGCGCAGACTGGTCCATAAGTATTTTTCCATAATGTACTGATGAGAATAGCAATGGTATAAAAATATCAAAAAATAGGTGTTAGTGATGTTTTAACGCTTTATATGACAATAATCAAGATTATATTGTACAAATGTCAGTGTAATGCAGGATTGATATAGCAGCTACATATTGGCTTTTAGCTCAGGGTAGTCCTCTGCAAGAGAAGCGTACCAGCTTTGATTGGTAGTCTCATCTGACGTCGATGCTAGCAATAAATTGGCCAAATTAGCAAAGCTGGCATGGGCAGTCTGCCCACCATCTGATTGCGTGTCCTCTTCAATGGCGAGCGTCACTTGTCCACCAGTCATTGCCAAATAAACTTCGGCTAAAATCTCTGAGTCAAGTAAAGCCCCGTGAAAAGTACGGTCTTGCTTACCAACATCCAGACGACGTACGAGGGCGTCCAACGTGTTCTTTTGTCCGGGGTACTGCTGCTTTGCCATGACCAATGAATCGGTCACTTGTACGCGCTCAGCAAAGTCATTTAGACCGACCTTAGCAAACTCCATGTTGAGAAAGTTCATATCAAAGGTGGCGTTGTGAGCGATAATCTCAGCACCATCCATAAAGTCGTACAATGACTGGGCAACTTGATCAAAAGTAGGCTTGTCGGCCAAAAATGCCTCAGAGATACCATGAATGCGAATGACTTCCTCATCCATGCCACGCTGCGGATTGATATAGACGTGTAGTTTTTCACCAGTAAATTTACGCCCAACCATCTCAACAATACCGACCTCGATGACACGGTCGCCCTTTAGTGCGTCAAGTCCTGTAGTCTCTGTATCCATGATGAGCTGACGATTTGTTTCATGACGATGTATCGGCTTTGGCAATAGCGGTTTGAAATGAGGGTTGGCACGGCTAGTATCCCCATCAAACTTGGGTGCATCAGTATCTATAGGTGGCATATCACTAGTCATGACGGTATCATTCATGGGTGTTTGGGCTTCTGGCATGGCTTTGTTACTCATCGTGTTGGGTGCGTTGTCTTGATATTGGGCAGTTTCTACCATGACATCATCATTTATCATACGTTTTTCATGGCTATGGTGACTGTCATTGATTAGTAACTCATCTTCTGACACATCTTCGTCAAACTCGTCATCTACCATATCTAGACCCAACGGGTCGAACTTTAGCCAATCATCATTGGTGACAGGTTTTTTATCAGTCGCTATGCGGTCTTTTTTTTTAGGTGCGTCTGATTCTTTTATCATAGAGGAGTGACCACTGTTTGACGTAACCCCTAAGTTTGCCAGTTCATCTGCTTTTTCGTTACCGGCATGTCCAGCGTGACCCTTAACCCAGTGCCAATCAACATCACGCTGTTGACATAGCATATCCAATTGTTGCCAAAGGTCTTGATTGGCAACTGGCTTTTTACTGGCTGTTTTCCAGCCTTTTTTCTTCCAGCCTTCAATCCATTCGGTGATGCCTTTTTGGACGTAGCTAGAGTCTGTCCAAATCTCAAGTTTTTGCTCATGTGAGCTATGTGTTAGGGCCTGTATCGCACCCATGAGTTCCATGCGATTATTGGTGGTTTCTGTATCACCGCCATATAAATCCTGCGTACTACCATCACTAAATATAAGGTGCGCGCCCCAACCGCCAGCACCGGGATTGCCTTTGCAGGCACCGTCAGTATACGCTACCGTTGTGTTTTTCTTGGCGGCTAACGCATCAGTTGCGTTGCTTGTATTAGAGTGTGGCATTGCGTTACGGTTGTCTGACATAGAAATGTATAAACCTAATAAATAGTAAGCATAAAAGTGGTATTAGAGCATCGCGCTCATGCTAATTGAACGATGCTAGTGCCGCTGTGAGTATAACAAATCTATCGTAAATATGGGTGGTCGTGACGCACAAAATCGCAAAACCAGCGATGGCAACGCATAACACAATAGTAACCTGATTGTTTTCTGTTAAAATAGCTTGGTTCGCTAAAAAGCGTCTATTTTTTAGCGAAAATGCTTTTAAAGAAGCCAATACCAGCGCGCTGTCTTTGTCACATTTGTCACAATAGTATCCACAGAAAATATTTGTAGATAGCTATTTGATAGTTTTTTATGACAACGCGCTCAATGCAAGTCTCCCATACATGACCGCAGGATAGCTTTATTATGTCTTTATGCTCAAATGTTTTTTATAAGCGACTGACGTATCTGATGCTCAGTGCTACGGCCAGCACAGCGCTTCTTTTGAGTGGCTGTAGTGATAACAGCAGTACTAAAGTAGATACCGAAGTTGCCGCAGATTTATCTGTCTTTGCCGGTTGTTATACGGTGAGTCAAGATGAGCCTGCGCAAATAAAGGTTAGCCAACAAGACGGTGCTTGGGTAATGCAGATGAAAGAGCCTGCAAGTGCTAAGCGTGTTTGGGATGAGCCTGAAGCGTTAGAAGTGATTAAAAATAGTGACATACCGCAGTTTTTCTCTATTGATCCAGACAATGTCGATGCGGTGATCGGGCGTCCTGATCGAGTGCTCGTGCTGGCGCATGTCAAGCCCGCCTATGCCAATATCGACCCACTCTTAGACAGTGAGTACTTGTCTTATATTTACCGAGGTGCTAACACCATTTATCGAGTAGAGTGTGACGATGTCAATACCGATATATTGGCCAATCCACACGCTAACATCATTATCGATAATGTGAATGAGAGTAGTTAGATAAGTATTGCTCATAGATATCATTGATGATCAATAGGATTTGTCTAGATCGTATTTTGCTATAAACAGTCATGCCAGTAGAGTCAAGCTATATGAATTTTTTTAGTTATGTTGTGTTAGGTGGGTTTTCTTATGCAGCGGGTTGGGCGATAAGAACGTATGTATTAGAAAAACAGCATAAGACTGACCAGCCTTATAATCTCAAGCATCCGGCCATTTTGGCGTACTTGGGTGGGTTTTTTATCGTTATGCTGATTGTTTCGTGGTTGATTGGTCGCTATGCGCTTGGTCATGCTGCGATCGATTTACCATTTATTATTGTCAACAGCCTCGTGGCAACCTTTGTGTATTCGTTTGGGCTCAATCCAGAAAAAGCAAGCTATGATGTGCCGAATTAAAATCTGATATTTAAAGGTTTAATCGTTCAGCATCAGATTGATTAAAGCAACAAAAAGCCACAACCAATGTGAATGGCTGTGGCTTTTTTAAGACTGCAATTCTTTACCTGTTAAGAAGTTAGCAGTTAACCGATAATTAGCAGTTAAGACATAATTATCGGCTAAAACATAAATAGTTACGAAGCCTTTTTGAGATCAGTACTGGTTTCATTATCATCTTCTTCATCAGTGCTGGTCTTGTCGTTACTGATGTTGTCAATATCTTTTTCATCTACTGGCTTGCTTTTGGCATCCCCTTGCTCTTGTTTCCACACTTTATATTTTTGCAAATCCTTTTGGGCTTGTTTTAAACAAAATTTGAGTACAAGTGCGTCATCGATATAGCCGATAAACGGAATAGAGTCTGGGATAAGGTCAATAGGGTTTAGTGTGTAAATTGCCCCAACCACGCCAGCTGAGATGGTTCTAAAAGGAATCTTACGATAGTCACCTTTATAGTAATCTTTGATTAGACTCATAAATAGCATCAAGTCATCGCTAAAAGGTTCAAGGTAGCTATTGTCCTCTAGCTTTTCTTTAAGTTTGTCTTCTTTTCCAATCAAGTATTTCAAATTAGAAACGAGTGTTTTTTCTTTATCATTTTTCTTGGTAAACATAATTGTTGCCTTTGTTTATTTGCGATGAATTTGTATTTACAGTAACAAATATACTCGCCCCATGTTGTGTGTCTCGGTAGCGAAAAAGTAAATATAGGTAAAGGCTTGGGTAACTTGACTGCTGGCAAGATGCGTTACAATGCTTGAGTATGACAGCGTCATTTGTGATGTGCGCTGCTGCAAAAAGATGACAATGTATAAATCATAAAAACAAAAATGTATAGGTAGTAACAACGTATGGGTTCAAAAACACCGTCCATCCAGCAGTCAATAAAAGATAAAAACCTACAATCAAACCTAGCTGATGAGCTTAGTGTTGGCCTAAACCGTCGACAGTTTTTGCGTCGAATAGGGGTTAGCGCAGGTGCTGCGGCATTGGCGACTCAAAGTATTTCTCACGTATTCGCTGCCAGTCTCATTGAGTCTAATAATAGCTCGCAGCTGACCAAAGACGATCTGCCTGCGTTGTTGGATGAGCGCTCAGCGCAAACCTCCCTAATCACAAGCTGCACCACGCCTACGATTGAAACCCGACTTTTTGCCAGCTCTAACGTGGGCGGTAGTGATGAGCGCAATCAGTTGGCATTAGATCGTATGGCTTGTGCGGGGTTTAAAATAAATAATCCTGATATTACCAATCGTCAGTATTTGCGTTTTGCGGGTACGGACTCGCAGCGTGCCAGTGATTTTCAAAACCTTGCGACCGGAGCGATAGCAGCGCCAAAGCTGCTACTGGGTGTGCGCGGTGGTTACGGAGCGATGCGAATATTACCGATGATTGATTGGACAACGCTTGGGCGTATTATGAAAGAGCGCGGCACGATACTCGCAGGCTTCAGTGATGTGACCGCTATTCAGTGTGCGCTATTGGCAAAAGGGGCGATGAGTTCGCTTGCGGCACCGATGCTATATAGTGAGTTTGGCAAAACGGCACCTGATCAAGTGACCTGTCGCCAGTTCGCTGAGGCCTTAACCAATCCTAACCTCATGATCACCATACAAGATGCCTCTCTAACCAGTCAGCAATTGCCTACCATACTCACAGCAGGCGAGCCTAAAGTGCTCACTGGTACGATTTGGGGTGGCAATCTGAGCGTGGTGTCTGCGCTGGCAGGTAGTGAGTATTTGCCGCGCATTGAGGGCGGTATTGTGTTCTTAGAGGATGTGGGCGAGCAGGCTTACCGTATTGAACGCATGCTGTATGACTTGTATTTAGCTGGTGTGTTTAAAGGTCAACAGGCGATTGTATTTGGCGCATTGTCTGGTTCAGGTGAGGACAGCTATGACAAGCGCTATGATGTCGCCACAGTCATTCGTCAATTGCATAAGCTGACCGGATTACCGATATATAGTGGCATGCGTTTCGGTCATATCGGCAAAAAACACAGCTTTCCGCTTGGGGCGACTTGTCAGCTGACTCCTAATATAGCGGGCGGCTATCAGTTAGCATTCACCGATTATCCCGCCATCAAGGCGGATGCTATCAATGTGGAAGGGTTATGGCAGACGGCTTAAACACTAAGTATCCATAAACATTAGACACGAATAATCTTAAATCGCCAGCCGTGAAAACTTGTCTTGATACTCTTTGGGCGTTAATTCTGTCGCACGTTTGAACAATCGTGTGAACGAAGAGATATCATCATAGCCGACTTGATCCGCCAGCGACTTTATCGTCACATCGCCCGATTCCAAGAGGCGTTTTGCTTGCTCAATTCTGACAGCCTGAATATACTCAACGGGTCGCATCGCCACGCTGGCTTGAAAGCGTCTATTCAAGGTACGTGGGGTAATGTTTACCATGGCAGCCAAACTACTAACTTGTATTGGCTGCTGAAAGTTTTGTTCGATAAATTCTTGGACTTGTTTGACCAACTGATCGGAATGCGGCTTGTGCAAAGTCACGTTGGTATAGCTGTTTTGATTACCTCGCTTGCTGTCAATAATCTGAGTTTTTGCTACTTGTGTCGAGATCTCCCGTCCGCAGTAGCGCTCTATTAGTAACAGTCCTAAATCATAAAAAGCACTGCCGCCTGCTGCACAAAAAATATTGCCAGACTCATTACTTGAATGAGTAACAAACTGGTTCTCTTGTAAGTCCACCAGTGGAAAATCTGTCTTAAATTTATTGGCATAGCCCCAATGTGTTGTGGCGACTTTATGATCTAATAATCCTGCCTCCGCCAAGAAAAAAGCCCCGCTACAGTTGCTGGCAATATCTGCATTGGTATTGGCCAGTCGCTTTAAATGCGGAAGCAGCTCACTGTTTTGCTTCAATACCTTATCAATAGAATCGCCAATGGTTGGCACCAGTAACAAGTCGCACTCCGTCACGTCTCGAATATCACAATGGGCATGAACCATTAAGCGATTACTACATCTGATAGCGCCGCCGCCAAGGCTTGCGATCTGTACCTTAAATCGTGGCTCTACATCCTCATCTAAAAATCGCTGCCAGCTGACCCCTGTAAATGAAAACAGATCTAAGGCGCCAGCGAGCACGCTCCCAAGCACACCATCGAAGCCAAGAATGATTACTTTAAACGGTTTGAAATAAGGCATAAGGCTCTCGCATTTTTAGGTGTGTTTGTTAAAAACAGGGTGTTTTTAATGAGTTTTTCTTAAAATTTCGTCTTATTTGACCATGATTATGTCATAAATGACAATACGGCAAAGCGCTAAATTAGCTTAATATCAATTGATAAGTATTAACCCCCTTTGTTTTGCCTTTTCAATGATGCCGTAAATATCAGAAATAAAATCATTGAACATGGTAGCCACATAAACGGACTTTCATGATTGACGCTATTTGAACTTCACTAAAAGAGACGACTATGGCCGCAGACACCCTTATCAACGACTTTGAGTTACCGTTCCAGCTGTACGATGTGCTAGGAACACAAACCCTCACCGAACACGCAAAGTTCTCAGAGCACAGCCGCGAGACCTTTGATGCGGTATTAGATACCGCGAATAAGATCGCGACGGATTTATTTCTACCGCATAATCACTTGGCAGACAAGAACGAACCGCAGTTCGATGGTAAAAAGGTCAGCATGATAAGCGATGTCAAAGTCGCTTTTGATGCGTTTCGCGAGTCGGGCTTTATCGCTGGTCGTTACAGTTTTGAAGACGGTGGTATGCAGCTACCTGAAACGGTCATGACTGCGGTGGCAGGCTATTTTATGGCAGCCAACCCGTCGACGACCGCCTATCCATTTTTGACGACAGCAGCCATCAATGTCATTTCTCACTTTGCCAGTGATGATATCAAATCCGCCTTTATGCCGCGTATGCTGACAGGTGAGTTTACTGGAACCATGGCACTGACAGAGCCGCACGCTGGCTCGTCACTTGCCGATATCAAAACCACCGCTGTCAAGCAAGAGGACGGCTCGTACCGCATCAAAGGCAGTAAAATTTATATCTCAGCAGGGGATCATGAACTGTCTGACAATATTGTCCATCTAGTATTGGCCAAGATTCCAGGTGGTCCTAGTGGGGTAAAAGGCATCTCTTTATTTGCGGTGCCAAAGTACCGTTTAAATGATGATATGTCTGTAGGCGAGCGCAACGATGTGCACCTGACAGGACTGATTCACAAACTTGGCTATCGAGGGGCAACCTCGACGGCATTGAGCTTTGGTGACGCGGGCGATTGTCACGGTTACCTGATCGGTGATGAGCATTTTGGTCTGCGTTATATGTTCAAGATGATGAACGAGGCACGTATTGCAGTTGGATTTGGCGCGGCGATGATTGGCTATCGCGGTTATCAGTATTCGCTCGATTATGCCAAAGACCGTACACAAGGTCGAATCGCACCAAAAAACAAGCCTGAAGATGATGCGACTGCCATTATTCAGCATGGTGATGTAAAGCGTATGCTATTGGCACAAAAAGCCTATTCTGAAGGTGGTATCTCCTTGTGCTTATATGGCTCAAACCTAATTGACCGTATCAACACCTGTGAAGACGAAACGTTAAAGAACGAGCTGACTGAACTATTGGATTTGCTGACGCCCGTACTGAAAGCATGGCCGTCTGAATATGGGCCAAAAGCCAATGATTTGGGTATTCAAGTATTGGGCGGTGCTGGTTATACGCGTGAATATCATGCCGAACAGTTTTGGCGTGACAATCGTCTCAATCCCATTCATGAAGGCACAAATGGCGTACAGGCACTAGATTTGTCATGCCGTAAGTTATGGCAAAAAGGTGGTCTTGGTATTCAAATATTAAAGCGTGAAATCACGCAGGATTTAGAAAATATCACCACGCCTGAGAGTGCTGCACTCGCGGGTAAATTAACGCCTTATATGGGGCATTTGCATGAAGTGTTGGTGCATTTGAGCAAAGTGTTGCAGAAAGAAGAGGCCATCACGCTAACGGGCAATGCGCAGGCGCTGATGAATATTTTTGCCTCAATTGTGCTGAGCTGGATTTGGATTCGCCAAGCAAGTAAAGCTGAACAACTACTCAGTACAACGCAAGATGTGGAAAAGCAAAATTTCTATAAAGGAAAGATACAAGCGGCGAAGTACTTCATCGATTGGGAACTACCATTAATCAACCGGGATATTGCCATTTTAAACAATAACAATTCTGTTTGCACTGATATGCAAGCAGACTGGTTCTAAGGACGACTCTAAGGAAAGAGCAATGACAACGATAAATAAACAGTGGCGATTAAAAGCAAGACCAGTGGGCGAACCAAGTGCTGAAACTTGGGATTATACCGAGAAAGAAATACCGACTATTACCGATGGTCAATTACTGATTAGAATTGATTATATCTCTATCGATCCTGCGATGCGTGGTTGGCTGAACGATGCCAAATCTTATATCGCGCCAGTACAAATTGGCGAAGTTATGCGCGCCGGTACGGTGGGTGAAGTGATTGAAAGTAAGCATGAGAAATTTGCAGTAGGTGATTATGTCGCAGGTCACGATGGCGTACAGTCATATGCGGTCAGCGATGGTACTGGTCTGCATAAAGTTGATCCAAGTCTAGCACCGCTGTCTTATTACTTAGGCGTACTCGGTATGCCGGGGATGACAGGGTATTTCGGTCTGCTGAAAACGGGTCAGCCAAAAGCAGGCGAGACGGTAGTGGTATCAGGAGCTGCTGGTGCGGTTGGTAGCTTGGTCGGTCAGATTGCCAAAATTAAAGGCTGCCGCGTCGTTGGTATCGCAGGTGGTAGCGATAAATGCAAATTCTTAGTCGATGAGCTTGGGTTTGATGCGACGATTGATTATAAAAACGAAGACGTCAAAAAAGCACTGAAGAAAACCTGTCCAAATGGCGTTGATGTCTATTTCGATAACGTTGGCGGTGATATTTTAAATGACGTGCTTACTCAGATTAATCTACGAGCTCGTATAGTCATTTGCGGTGCGATCAGTCAATACAACAACACTGAAGCCGTCAAAGGCCCATCGAACTATTTATCGCTATTGGTCAATCGTGCTCGTATGGAAGGTATTGTGGTGTTCGATAATATTAAAGAATATCCAATCGCGATGAAAGAGATTGCTGGCTGGATCCAGTCAGGTGATATCAAAGTAAAAGATCATATCGTTGAGGGTATCGAGACATTTCCTGAGACGCTTATGATGCTCTTTAACGGTGAAAACTTCGGCAAACTAGTACTTAAGGTAGAGGGATAAATCATGACACTGAATACAAACGGAATTGCATCAGATGTAACGGGTAAGCGTATTTTGATCACTGGTGGCGCATCAGGCATTGGTGCCGCAAGCGCATTGCTATTGGCCAGTCGCGGCGCAAAAGTCGTGATCGGTGACATGGCAGAAGAAATGGGTGAGTCTGTTGCCCAGCAAGGCCGAGATGCAGGTAACAGCATCACTTTTAGAAAGGTAGATGTGACTAGCGGTGATGAAGTGCGTGCATTGTTTGACTTCGCGATGGAGACATTAGGTGGTATAGATGTGGTGGTAAACAACGCAGGTATCGACCACAAGCCTTCACCCATGCATGAGCTAAGCGATGATGACTTTGATCGAAATATCGCTGTGAACCTAAAAGGGGTCTGGCACTGTATGCGTGCTGCTGTCAATTGTATGATACCGAATGGCGGTGGTCATGTGATTAATGTGGCATCTATTGCCGGTCTACGTTCCGCGCCCATGATCTCAGCCTATAGTGCAGCAAAGCATGGTGTAATGGGTCTGACTAAGTCAGCAGCCCACGAGTACGCCCGCGCCAATATTCGTTTTAACGCGGTATGTCCAAGTTTTATTGATACACCAATGGTGCGTAATACCATGGCAACCATGAACGAACGCGCGCAGCAAGCAACCGTTAAGGCCAGTCCGTTACGCCGTTTGGGCGAGGTGGATGAGGTGTCTGCCGCGATTGCATGGCTAGCTAGCGACGAGAGCAGCTTTATGAATGGTCACGCATTTACCTTAGATGGTGGCATGTTGGCATAATTTTGACGAAAATGTCATAGAATATTTAAAGATATAAGGAATAACGATGAAGGATTTATTTGATTTAACCGGTAAGGTTGCCCTAGTGACAGGTGCCAGTCGCGGTATTGGTGAGTCTATTGCCCGTTTATTGGCCTCAAGAGGGGCACACGTGATTGTCTCTAGCCGCAAGATTGATGCTTGCCAAGCAGTAGCAGATAGCATTAAAGCTGACGGTCATAAAGCCAGCGCCTTTGCCTGTCATGTGGGAGATATGGAGCAAATTGACGCGGTTTTTGAACACATCAAAAGTGAGTTTGGTCAAATTGATGTCTTGGTCAATAACGCTGCAGCCAACCCGTATTATGGTCATATTTTAGATACAGACTTAGCCGCTTTTGATAAAACGGTTGAAGTAAATATTCGTGGTTACTTCTTTATGTCAACGGCCGCTGGCAAAATGATGAAAGAACAAGGCGGCGGTGTGATTCTAAATACGGCTTCGGTCAACGGCTTAGTAGCAGGTGACAAGCAAGGTATTTACTCAATTACCAAAGCGGCGGTCATTAGTATGACCAAAGCCTTTGCTAAAGAATGTGGGCCACTGAATATCCGTGTCAACGCGCTATTGCCGGGCTTAACAGATACCAAGTTTGCCTCGGCGCTAACGACCAATGATAAAGTCTTGAAAATGGCGCTACACTCAATTCCGTTAGGGCGCGTGGCGGAGCCTGATGAAATGGCTGGTACGGTGCTGTATCTCGTGTCGGATGCATCAAGCTATACCACAGGCGCGACTATCGTGGTTGATGGTGGTATGCTGGCTTAATGAGCAAGCTAGAGAACACACGTTAAAAAAAAGCGTTACTATTAAAAACCGCATGAGAGTAAATTTCGTGCGGTTTTTTTGATTTCATTTTTAATGAATTGCATAGCTATTCTGAGTACTTTGCCATTGAATGGACTGTTAGTGCGAAGCAAAAATAGGCAACACCGTGGCATAATACCTTCAAATAATTAAAAGGAGTCAAACGTGGACTCATTGACCAATCATAAAGCAAATATTATTTCGCATAATAAGACATGGCTATTTGTGCCAGCGACTCGCATCGATAGGATAGAAAAAGCCTTTGCTAGTGGCGCAGATGCCGTCATCGTAGATTTGGAAGATACCGTTGCCAAACAAGACAAAGCTGCGGCTCGAGACGCGTTAAAAAACTACTACGACGAGCAAAATGCGAAACAAACTTATCGGCCTATTTGGCTGCGTATCAATCAAGCGGGTAGTGAGGAGTTTTTCAAAGACATCGTGCTTTGCCAGAAAATGCCTAACTTGGCTGGTGTGTTATTGGCTAAGGCCGAGCAAGTAGCTGATATTGAAAGCGTACATCAGCTGACAGGCCTATCTGTCATCGCGTTGATCGAGAGTACTGTTGGGTTATACCAAATCGATAGTATGGCAAAAGTAGTCGGACTGGCTGCATTTAGCTATGGGTTTTTGGATCTGTGTAATGATTTGCAAGTACAAGTTGGCACCACTGCTGCTGATATCATCGCCAATCAGATTCGCTATCAGCTTATTTTGACCTCAAAAGTACACCAGTTATCACCACCGATTGATACGATTTATCCTGATTTTAAAGATGAGTCAGGGTTGAGCAACCGAGTACAGCTATGGTCTCAGATGGGTATGGCAGGGATGTTATGTATTCATCCTAAGCAAGTTGCCACTGTGCAGCAACATTTGCAGCCAACAGACCGTGAATTTGCGTTTGCAACGCGGGTGATAAAAGAGTATGAGAAAAGCGGGCAGGCAGTATTTGAAATAGATGGCGAGATGGTCGATGCGCCAGTGATTGCGCGCAGCCTTCAACTATTGGACAGGTAGCGGTTATTAGCAAAGTAGCAGACAAATCTATAATGCTTTATCATGAGCCATATCTACTCGTATATAAAAGCACATTATGATTTTTATCAATAACCGTATTAGCCTCGATGATAATGAGGTAGAGATCAGCGCCATACGCGCACAAGGCGCAGGCGGGCAGAATGTCAATAAAGTCTCCTCTGCCATTCATCTACGTTTTAATATTCACACCTCAAGCCTAAGCGATGAATACAAACAGCGATTGCTAGACAGTAAAGACAGCCGAATCACCAAAGAAGGCGTGCTTATCATTAAAGCACAGCAGTTTCGTACGCAAGAGCGCAATAAAATAGATGCGCTTGAGCGACTGCAAAGCTTTATCAACAAAGCCACGCATGTTAACAAAACCAGACGGCCCACCAAACCAAGTCGGAATGCCAAACGCAAACGGGTAGATCAAAAAACCCAGCGCGGCAAAACCAAAGCTTTACGCGGTAAAGTGGATTTTTAGAGAGTTTGTGATACTAGATTTTGTCATTGAGAGGTTTTGCGACAGAACAGCTATAGAGCAAAAGCCATCGTAGGTTATGGCGGTTTTTGAATTTATAGTGGTATAGGCGAGAAATTACCACCTATACCATCATGCTAGATTAAATAGTTATTTAGAATGCGCCATTAAGTCCAATAAATAGGCTGGTTGAGTCATCGTCATCACCTTGTGAATGGGTGACACCAGCATTAGCGTTCAATAGACCAAAGCTTCTAGACACTCCAAGTGTCATGGCAACGTTATCATCATCAGTTTCAATCATAGGTGTCTCAAAACTAATGTTAGATAGCGTATTCAAGCTTGCTGTTACCGCTTCACGATTGTCACTCAGCTGCTTTTGATAATGAATATCACCAAATAAGTTGAGGTTCTCCATCAAGGTATGATTGGCTTTGAGACCAATCTTGCCGTATGTCGTAGAGTACTTCTGCTCATCGAACTGCATGGCAACGCCAGACATCTCTTTTTCTTTGAGTCCGTCAATTTTTACGCGGCTCGCCGTTGCACCGATATAAGGTGTGACGGCAATATTACTTACCTGCAATGGGTAGCCTGCCTGCAGATTGGCATAATAACGTTTACCATCAGCATTTGACTTGAACTGTTGTTGGTTGCTACCAAGTGTGACAGCACGTGTGACATCGACATCCATGTTGCCAAATCCTGCAGCACCATTTATCTGTAAACCACCAAACTTGTTGCTATGATAGACACCAAAACCAACTTCTCCCAAATCAATATCACTCAAACCTGTGCCGACATCTGAGTTTTCAAAGTCTTTTTGAGTGATGTTACCGTATAAGCCTGTCACGGCATTAACTGAATTAGGATGAGCAAAATCTACACCAAGCAATACTTGGGTATTATTATCACCATCAAAACCTGCAATGTCTTGATCGGCGACTTCACCGACAGCCCATAGTGTACGAGCAGGTTTTTGCTCACTGCTTTGGATTTGGTTGACGTGTGACTGTAAGCGCTCATTGGTTGCAAGTCCGGTTGTCGTTGCAATATGAGGTAGTACACCGATTAGGCTGGGGGCAGTGACAACAGCATTTGCATAGTCGGCGATCAGTTGGTGGGTAGTACCTGTTGGATGAATGCTATCAGCGAAAAAGTAGTTTTCGTTGGCATCTGTTTCTACAAGAGTGTCACGTCCACAAGTCAGAGAGCTATTGTTGTCACCACAAGCTTCATCGGTGACATTAGTAAAACCATATTGAGCAGGAGACGAAATAATCTCTTGCGTCAAGCTAAACATATCTAGCGGTATGATATTAGCACCAGTATTTGCTACGCCACTAAGCATAAATTGATTATATAAACTGGCGGCACCATTTGCTGCTCTTTGCGCTGCCAAAGCCTCAATAAGATCTTGACCTTCTAGGTTAGGGTCTGGGACAAACCTAGGCGTCAGACCGATATCAGGAATATTAGGTACTAAAATGTAGTTTGCGCCATTGTCTTTTAGTGTATTAATTGTTTTAGTCTGGCTCGCTACTGCGCCAAGTATCGTAGCTTGGGCATTAGCAGGATTTTCAGCGGCCGCAAGCAAGTCATTTGCACCTGCCCACACGACATAAAGTCCATTAGGATCTACTTGGTTATTATCAATATAATTATTAACTTGGCTATTGGCAGAAGCCACTGGAATACCAAAAGCAGTGACATCTACGCCTGCTCTTGCACCACCAATTGCATAATTATTACCCGTCTGACTACCATCATAAGTATTGGCGACAGCAGTAGTACCTAGTTGTTCAGCGAATGATGTTGCCCATGTATTATCAGGGTTAGTAGTAAATTGACCTGACTCTTCAAGCCCAAACGCACCTTGAGTGAGGGGGCTAAAATATCCGCCATCCGTTAAACTGTCGCCAAAAAAGGTGACACTGTCATAAGCATTTGCGTGAGAAATACCAGCCACAGCTAGGCTGATGGCAAGCATGCTTTTAGTGAAAGTTTTGAGATTAGTATGACCAACTATGGGGCGAGCGGTATTACGAGGCATAGCGACTTCCTTGTCATTAATGTAATAGATTGTCAATCGAGTGTAACTATTTTTTAGAAGGCTAGCAATCGTTTTGATTACAACATCAAAAGAATATTGTCTTATTTTTACAACTTTTGTATTTTTGAAAGAAATCTAGCAAGCCTTGTCTAGCAAGACTTGTAAGGCTGTACTATTACATGACCATTTCATTACATACATCACTACTTTCAATCATTTACAAAGCATCGGTCTCAATAGATAGATAGCACTTAGCCAAGTCGCCGACTCAACTCAGGGAAGCGTCTAATCATAAATAACATTAGGAGCAGAGCGATACTCGCAATAGCTGCGCCGACATAACCCACGCTTGATATCGAGATATGCGTCACTGCATAGCCACCAAACAAAGCGCCCGTTCCAATACCTAAATTAATAATACCTGAGAACATCGACATCAGCATGTCTTGTGCATTGACATCGACCATGATGACCTTTGCCTGCATTGAGATAATCAGCAGCATGAGTGCCGCGCCCCAAAGCAGTGCACTAACACTAAGCGCCCATACAGATGTCACGACAAACAGCAATGTCAGCATAGAGACGAGTATTAATATCGTAGATATCAGCATCAATTGGGTGTTATATCTATCACCCCAACGACTGAATATCACACTGCCCACAATGCCTGCCGCCCCAAACAGAAGTAATACAAAAGTAGCCGCATTTTCGCTAATGTTGCCGACTTGGCGCATGAATGGTTCTATGTAAGAGTAGGCCGTATAGTGTGCGGTAAAGACGAGCAAGATAAGCAAATACAGGCAGACCAGTAAGGGGTTTTTGAGTAGTTCTGGAATTTTCCTAAAAGATCCTTCAAACATACTGGGTAGCGTGGGCAACAGTCTTGCTTGCAAAATAAAGACGACAAGCGCAATCACACCAATGCCACCAAATGTCGCGCGCCAACCAAACCACTGACCAACCAAGCGTCCTAACGGCACACCTAATACCATCGCAAGCGACGTCCCAGTTGCGAGCACACTTAGCGCCATGGCTTTTTTACCTTCAGGTGCCACACGTATGGCGATTGCTGCTGTGATGGACCAAAATATCGCATGCGACAGCGCAATCCCAACTCGGCTAATGAGCAGTACGTCAAAACTCCATGCAAATACAGATAGTATATGACTGGCAATAAAGACGGCAAAAAGCCCCAAGAGCAGCCGCTTACGTTCAAATCGACTGGTCAATAGCATCAGCGGCAATGACATCGCTGCCACAATCCAAGCATAGAGCGTCAACATCCAGCCCGTTTCTGCTGTGGTGATAGAGAAATCTTGTGCGATATCACTGAGCAATGCCACAGGGACAAATTCTGTGGTGTTCATAATAAAGGCACTAACGCCCATCAAAAATACTTGAAAATACTGAGTTCGGCGAGCGTTTGCGCTCGTCTCAATGTTATGTGTCATAAAATCCAATACAAAGCAGGTGCTAGGGCGTGTCCCTAATTCAAACGTTTATCACTAAATGGGCTAAAAATGGCTAAATCTTTGACAAACGGCGTCAAATAGCTAGTCAATATCTCAATATTAACCAGCTATTTTCCTTGTTTGCCTGCGATTTGTATCATTTTCATCACCATTTTTAAAATAGGGACACGCCCTAATACAGCGGGTGATAAGTCAAAGTGGGGCAGGTATTCTTGGAATACAAGCGTCGCGAGGCAAGATAGCAAGCCAAAGTCGATTGTAAAAGATATTTTTTGATAAGGATTGTTAACTCAAAGCTCAGCATGAGAGGCTTAGAAAAAGAGATTCAATGAAAAATACGGCACAAATAAAGAGAATTAAAATTCAATATAAGGTGCTTTTAATTTAAAACCCCAACCATTTACCATTGAAAAATAAGTAAACATATCGGTATTTATTTTCTACTATCTGTTGTGCTATCATCGTTGGACGAACTATCGTGGGTTTAACAGTTTTGTTATCGCCGTCCGTGACAACCGTCTCATGGCAGCGTAATAAACCTTGCAACTTCCAGCACGATATAAAATAACCTTGGTAAAGCGCATGAGCCTGTACTCCGACAACCTCATTTGTGCCTGATTTTTTGCCTATTTGGGCGTATATCAACCTTTTTCGTCGGAGTTATAGGAGTCTAAGGTGTTCAATATCATGAGCCACATTGCCAACCAATCTCAATATACCCGTCGTTATCACCCACGCCATCTTTTAGCACAATATGCGATCAATCAGATAGCCACACTTGAGCTACGTTCCAAAGATATTGTCAGAGCCATGGGTTATCCTATCAAGCATACCATTCCTGCCTGTGACCGCTTGCGCCATGTACTGTCGCATAGATATCTTGGACTTGATAGCAGCTATATGGACAAATACTTTACCGCTGATGAGTTTTTAGCAAAACTATTTGCCGTGCTTGAGATACCGTATCAGCCATTCGCAGAAGATATTGCTCAGATCAAAAATGACTTGGCAAATTACCCTAATACGCTACCCAGCTATAGCTTACGAGCAGAAGTGGATTTCACATTTACGAGTGCCGATAATTGGATGTCTCGTGGCGCGGCTTCACGTTTTGCCCAAGTGCATTTACCTAGTGGTTTTGCCAAACTAGACGATGCTACGCGCGAATCAGTAATTCAAGACAGCATCTGTGAGCATTATCAGCAGTATGAGGGCAGTTTGCCATACGACGGTATCATCAAAGGCTATCGACTGACTATTGAACAAAACAACCATATAGTCGACCATACAGAGTATGGATTACCAAAATCTAGCAGTATCTAAATTTTTTGAGTGTATAAATAGCATGAGTCGTTCATTACATTGATTGAATAATCATATTGACTGAAAAATAAGTATAAAAAGCCTCACTTTATCGTGGGGCTTTTTGGTTTTTTACGTGATGTTTTTTCTAAGAATCAGACACTATTAAATGTCAGTTTTACAAAATTAATTTTAAGCTTTAAGCTTCAGGTCTAGAGATGGCACGCCATAAGATCACAAATAGCGCATCAAATTCTGCATTTAACGGTGTTTCCGTTTGGCGAATGGTATGCATTAAGCCTAGTCGACTGATAAACCCCATAAACACATCGAAGAGTATATGCAGTGGGACAGTGTCATTGAGCACCCCACGAGTTTGCCCATCTTCTAATACCGCTAAAAACGCGCCAATTAACTCTTTGTTTTCATAGATTGCGATATTACGTATCCGTGAGGCCGAGACAGAAGACAGCACCATCACCGCATCTGGATGCGAGTCGACAAAATCAAAGCACACCCACAGCGTTTTACGTAGACGATCTTGTACGCTATCAATCCCTTGCAGATGATCCATAATACGAGCGGCTAATCTGCCGAGTACGATATCCATAATGGTATAAAACAGCGTTTGCTTGTCCCCGAAGTATTTGTAGAGCGTTTGCAAGGAAACGTTTGCAGACTTTGCAATCTGCGCCATCGTCACCTCATTCGCATCAAATCCTGCAAAGACTTTACGAACAGCTTGCTCAATTTTATCCAAAGTTGCGGGCCGCATATCGGATAGGGGCGCTAAAGATCGAGTTTGCGTGAGGCTATCTGACTGACTAAAGGCTTTCATATTTATCGCTTCTTAAAGTATTGGCTGTTTGATATGTCCTACCAATTGAATAAATTGCTGATTAGTTCTCATTATTAAATTAATGAGTAATTCAGATTACCATTTTTATTTAATAAATTGCGAAGTGGTTTTTCGTAGCCTAGTATAAGACTCGTATATTAATAAATACAAAGAATTTATCGTATATCTATAACGGTAATATAAATTACCATAATTTGAAAAATGGTTTAGATATAGCTGTTATTCATTCAACATTGTCAAGGATAGACATCATGAGTATCGAAAAATTTACCCCAAACTGGATGACCGAAGAGCACCAGATGGTGTACGACAGTGCCTTAAAAATGTTTCAATCTTGGGATCCTAAAGATGAGCAGTGGCGCAAAAATGGCATGATTGATCGCGATGCGTGGGAAGAGGCAGGCGAGATGGGGTTTTTGTGTGCGGCAATACCAAGCGAGTATGGCGGCGGTGGTGGTGATTTTGGTCACGAAGCCGCGCTTATCTACGCACAGACTGAGGCCAATCAGTCAGGATTTGGGGGTATGGTGCATTCAGGTATTGTCGCGCCTTATATTTTAGCCCATGGTACTGAAGAACAAAAACAAACATGGCTACCAAAAATGGCAACGGGCGAATATATCGGCGCTATTGCCATGACCGAGCCTGGCACTGGCTCTGATTTACAAAACATCAAAACTTATGCTGTAAAGGATGGTGACGATTACATCATTAATGGTTCTAAGACCTTTATCACCAATGGTCAGCACGCCAATCTCATCTTGTTAGCGTGTAAAACAGACCGTGAAAAAGGCGCACAAGGCGTCTCACTTATCATTATAGAAACGGATAAAGTAGAAGGGTTTGAGCGTGGACGCAACCTCGATAAGATTGGTCTGACCTCGCAGGATACCTCAGAGCTATTCTTTAGCAATGTCCGTGTACCACAAACCAACCTGCTGGGCACGATAGAAGGTATGGGCTTTATACAGATGATGCAGGAATTGCCACGTGAGCGTTTAATCATTGCGCTATCAGGGGTTGGCTCGATGAAGTTGGCGATTAACCTAACACTAGATTATGTAAAGGGCCGTGAAGCCTTTGGCAAACCTATTTGGAAGTTTCAAAACACGCGATTTAAGATGGCAGAGTGCTATGCCGATTATCTTGCTGCCAGTACCATGTGTGATGCGGCAGTAGAGGCGATGTTAGATGGCAAACTGTCTGTACCCCATGCCTCATTGATCAAATACTGGGTCACCGAAAAACAGTGCGAAGTCATCGATGAATGCGTGCAGCTGTTTGGTGGCTATGGCTATATGACAGAGTATCCTATCGCACGTTTATATGCTGATGCGCGCGTGCAAAAAATCTATGGCGGCACCAATGAGATTATGAAAGAGCTGGCGTCACGCTTTATGTAGGCACTTATATTATAAGACTACGATAATCATTGTTTATTTAAAAGATAAAAAAAGGATTTTTTATGACTGAGACTGCTTACATTTATGATGCGATCCGTACGCCACGGGGTAAAGGCAAAAAAGATGGTTCGTTGTATCAGGCATCACCGATTTGGCTGACACGCACTTTGTTAAAAGAGATGGAGCAGCGCCACAACTTGGATACCAGTTTGGTCGATGATGTGGTGCTTGGCTGCGTGACACCGGTGGGTGAGCAAGGCTCTGATATTGCCCGCATTGCCGTGATTGACGCTGGTTGGGCACAAAGTGTGGCTGGTCTTACCTTGTCTCGATTTTGTGCCTCTGGTTTAGAATCTATCAATTTAGCTGCGGCCAAGATCATGTCAGGTATGGAAGACATGGTAGTGGCAGGCGGCGTTGAGTCTATGAGCCGTGTACCGATGGGCTCTGATGGCGGTGCTTGGTACATGGATCCACGAGTCAATGAAGCAACGCATTTCGTACCGCAAGGAGTAGGTGCGGATACCATCGCAACACTCAAAGGCTTTAGTCGTAGTGATGTCGATGCCTTTGCCACTGAGTCGCATCGCCGCGCTGCACAGGCTTGGGAGAAGGGCCATTACGACAAATCTGTCGTCCCTGTCACCGATATCAATGGCATGATGCTATTGGATAAAGATGAGACCATCCGTCCTAATACCAATGTCGAGACTTTAGCGGGTCTTAAACCTTCTTTTGTTATGCCGGGAAAAATGGGCTTTGATAGTGTGATATTAGACCGATATACCACGATCGAAAGCATCAATCACGTGCATCATGCAGGCAACTCTTCGGGCATTGTCGACGGCGCTGCCATTTGTTTGGTCGGTAGCGCGGCGGCTGGTCAAAAAGCAGGGCTAAAACCACGTGCGAAAATCACGATGGCCTCAGTCATTGGTTCAGAGCCTGCCATCATGCTGACGGGTCCAACGCCAGCTTGCCAAAAAGCCCTCGATAAAGCGGGTATGCAAGCCTCTGACATAGACCTTTGGGAGATTAATGAAGCCTTCGCTGCTGTGCCGATGAATACCGCTGATGATTTTGGAATCTCGCTTGATATCGTCAACGTCAATGGTGGCGCAATCGCTATGGGTCATCCGCTTGGCGCAACGGGCGCGATGCTCATGACGACAGTCCTTGATGAATTAGAACGACGCGACCTAAAGACCGCTATGATTACGCTATGTGTGGGCGGTGGTATGGGAATTGCCACCATTATCGAGCGTGTTTAACTTGTTTTTCAAATGAAATGAAAACAAGCAGACAAAAAATAATAGATAAAGAATCATTTAAGGGATAAAAATGATGATAAATAAACAGACAGCAGATAGCGTAACAGCCATTAACGCACTAGACAACTTCTCCGCCCAGCGTGATGACGAGGGTGTCGTCACCGTTACAATTGACCAAAGCAAACGCAAAATGAATGTCATCGGTGATGGCTTTACGGAGGCATTCGCCACGATAGTCGATAGTTTCATCAATGATGACGCAGCCACAGGCTTAATTCTCACATCGGCCAAAGAAACCTTTGTGGTTGGCGCAGATATAGACCAATTGAGCCAAATAGTGACAGCTGAGCAAGCATTTACATTGACCGAAGAACTAAAAGGGAGTTTGCGTAAGCTTGAAACATCAGGCAAACCTGTCGTCGCTGCTATGACAGGAACCGCACTAGGTGGCGGTTTGGAGTTGGCACTGGCCTGTCATTATCGTATCGCTATTGACACGCCCAAGACCAAGCTAGGTTTGCCTGAAGTTAAGTTGGGTTTGCTACCTGGTGGCGGCGGTACTCAGCGTTTGCCTCGATTGGTCGGTATTCAGGTGGCACTGGAGCTGATGACGCAAGGTAAAGAATTACGACCAGCGGCGGCAAAAGATATTGGACTTATTGATGCAACGGCCACTGATAAAGCAGACATGCTGAAGCAAGCAAAAGACTGGATTCAAAATAATCCAAGCGCTCAGCAGCCATGGGATAAGAAAGGTTTCAAAATTCCCGGTGGCGATAGTAAGCATCCAAAGGTAGTGCCTATATTTTCTATCGCACCAGCCATGGCCAATCAAAAGTCACATGGCAACTATCCAGCGATTACTCATATTATGTCTTGTGTGTTTGAAGGGTGCCTCGTAGACATTGATACAGGGCTTGAAATTGAGTCGCGTTATTTTGCTGCTTGCGTGATGTCGACTGAATCAAAGAATATGATTAACACCTTATGGACTCAGCTGAATAGCATCAAAAAAGGTCAGTCTCGGCCTCAAGGCTTTGAGCGTATGCAGACCAAAAAAGTCGGTATTTTAGGTGCTGGCATGATGGGCGCAGGCATCGCTTATGTCACTGCTAAGGCAGGGATAGATGTCGTTTTATTGGACACAGAGATTGCCAATGCTGAAAAAGGCAAAGCGTATTCTGCCAATATTTTGGATAAAGCTATCAGTCGCCAGCGTGCTACCGAAGAGAAAAAACAAGCCCTCCTAAAACGTATCACGCCAACCGTCTCTTACGATGATTTAGCTGATTGTGGTCTCATCATCGAAGCGGTATTTGAAAACCGAGAAATCAAAGCCAAATGTACCCAGCAGAGTGAAGTAGTGATTTCAAGTACGGCCGTCTATGCGTCCAATACCTCAACGCTACCGATTACTGGGCTAGCAAAAGCCAGTACACGACCAAACCAGTTTATCGGTCTGCATTTTTTCTCGCCAGTAGATAAGATGCCGCTGGTTGAGATTATCATGGGCGAGCAAACTGATGATGAAACGTTGGCCAAAGCTTTCGACTATGTTGTACAAATAGGTAAAACGCCTATCGTCGTCAATGACAGTCACGGCTTTTATACTTCCAGAGTATTTGGCACCTATGTATCAGAGGGTATCGCAATGCTAGGAGAGGGTGTGCATCCGCGTAGCATCGAAGTTGCCGGACTAAAAACAGGTATGCCGATGCCGCCCTTAGCATTGCAAGATGAGGTGTCATTGAGCTTGGCTTTGCATGTCAGCGAGCAACAGCAGGTAGATATGGCAGCCGAAGGTAAACCAATCGTAGTGCGCCCTTCTTATGACATACTAAAAACGCTGGTTAATGAGCATGGACGAGAAGGTAAGAAAAATGGCAAAGGATTCTATGAATATCCAACAGAGGGTAATAAGCATCTATGGCCTGAGCTGATAAGTTTATATCCGCCAAAATCAGAGCAACCATCGCAGCAAGATTTGGTGGATCGTTTGATGTTTATTCAAGCCAATGAATCTGCCAAATGCTATGAGGAAAATGTCGTGCGCTCAGTTGCCGATACCAATATAGGGTCTATCTTTGGTTGGGGATTTGCCCCGCAGCACGGGGGCACGCTACAGTTTATCAATGCGATGGGCGTCAATGAATTCATCAAACGTAGTCGCGAGCTTGCGGCAACATACGGCGAACGGTTTGAGCCTGCTCAGATATTGCTAGACATAACAGCCAAAGGCGAGGCGTTCTCCGATGATTGATGCGCATTTATCAAATCATGATCAAATGGGAGACTGTCTACAAGGGTTACGAGTGGTCGATCTGACTCGCAATCTACCGGGACCCTTTGCCACGCGCCTGCTTGCGGATTTGGGCGCGAATGTCATTAAAATCGAGCCCAAACAAGGTGATCCTGCTCGGGTATTCGGTGAGCTCTTCGCAGCTCTCAATCATGGTAAGACGACCGAAAAATATAATTTCCATGATCCCAAAGCGATTGAAGCTATAAAAGCACATCTTAAAGAAGCTGATGTGATGCTAGATAGCTTTCGCCCAGGTGTCTTGGTAGAAATGGGACTAGATGCTAAAACCTTGCATACCATCAATCCAAAGCTAGTAATGGTGTCTATTACTGGCTATGGCGTCGCAGGCAGTTACACAGAAGAAAATGACGACTCAAAAAACAGCTCTCAAGTAAATCATGACTGGGCCAACAAAGCAGGTCATGATATTAATTTTATGGCTATGAGCGGTGTGCTTGATCAGCTCAAAACAGCGCAAGGTGAGCAGGCTATGCCCAATATCCAGTTTGCGGATTTGGCAGGTGGTAGCGATACAGCAGTGATAGCCCTGTTGGCTGCGGTATTTGCCGCGCAGCGTACCGGCAAAGGACGACATATTGCGATTAGCATGACGCACAGTTTGTACAACCATATGGTCATGCCAAAGGTCACAGGCAAACTGATTAATAGCCTTTCAGGAAATGGCTTAAACGACACTCTACTGCCGCAGCATGATTTTTTAGGCGGTGCATTGCCATGCTATCGATTGTACCAAACCGCTGACCAGCGCTATATGGCGGTTGGTGCCTTGGAGCTGAAGTTTTGGCAAGGGCTATGTCAGGTATTGGAGCTACCGTCGCTTAAAGAAATACACTGGCAACTTGGTATTATGCCCAATAGACCTGAGAGTGAAGCTGCGACCAATACAATAGCGGAAAAATTTGCCAGTCAAACGCTTGAGCATTGGCAACGTATATTTGCAGCAACGGATGTCTGTGTGACTCCCGTGCTAAGTTTACAGGAAGCCAAGGCTCACCCTTTGTTTGCGCATCAAGATGAACATCAGGCAACCTCAGGATGGCAGCAGGTGAAGTGATAATTAGTATGTCAATAGTTATAGAGAAAAGTGAAAGTTGGATTAGCCCTTGAAGACGATACCAATCCGCTGCTAGCTAGTATCGTCTTTATAGTCTGTGTTATTTAGACTGCTTGTTTAAACTACAGTGATTGAACTTGTATATTTATAACTGTCTATCTAAAATTGCCTGAATAAGAGACAATATGTGCATAAAATCTAGAGCGCCGTGGTATTGAAAAAGTAGCACGCCTAAAGGCTCTTAAAGATTGAGCCACACAGACATCTCATAAATTTAACTCAAGCAAAAAGGCCGTTTTGAATGACCAAACATAACCCGTATAACTTCCTACCTTTGCAGCCTATCGGTCGAAACGAGAACGACACTGCCAATACCTATGCGCCTGAAGATATGATTAAAATATATGAGCAGCAGTTTCTCATTCAAGTGCCAGAAGAAAAGCTGACAGGATTTTTGCCTGCCCTAAAAGCATTTTATGATATTGATAATCATACTTTAGATGTCAGCGCCATTATTTTTGATGCAATTGCAGATTCGAGTATTATTTATAATCACAAAATCAAAGTGGGCGGCTATCAGTTGCTAGGCGAATTGGTAGAGGAGGCTATTGAATATGATGAGGATACTCAAAGTGGCGACAGTACTAAAGGCGAAGAAATTCAGGCATATACACTAGAGTGTCAGCGTACTTTCTTCATCAATGATGTAGAAATACCGTATCATTTTAATCTGTTCATTTATGGCGATGGCTATTCTACTTTGACCAAAAAAGAAACCGTGCTAGAAAAAATGTATTGGTTCGTCAGAGGTAGATTTGAAGAGGAGTTGTTGGATGACTCCAAAGATAATGATAGCTTGGACTCAATCAATGAGCAGCTAGCCAGCTTGGGCATTGCGGCCATGGATCTAACGACTGTAGATGAAATCGTAAGTTATATTGAAGGCAGCATCATAGATGACGCAATGGTTGATGAGCTGAATAAGCTATTGGATGATGTTGAATAGTATTAATGGTAAGCGTCTTTCAAAAGGACAAGGTTCTTCACGATCATAAGTTTTTAAAGTGTGACGGCTTTATTTGTTTCTAAAATGGTAGTAAGCGAAATAACTTTAATCCTAACGAGATCATATTATGTTCAAAATAAAAGTAGAACGCATTGTCAAAAAACCGATTGATGAGGTATTTGAAGCACTGAGCGACCATGCCAGTTATGGCTCATTTAAAGCGGTGGGAGTTGCTAAGTTAGTCGCTGAAGGTAATGAGGAGCGTAATGGTGTTGGCGCTTTACGTAGCATTCAAGCGGGACCTGTTAAGTTTTGGGAGCGGATTACAGCGTTTGAGCGTCCTACTCATATGCAATACCAAATCGAAAAAGCTAAACCTATCAAAATGCGACATGATAAAGGCGTCATTGATTTAAAAGACTTGGGCGATGGCACCACACACGTGACTTGGATATCCGAGGGTCGATTGATTGTACCATTGCCATTAATTGGTCGCCTATTTGATCGTCAAATGCAGAAAAAAGGAACCATAGGATTTAGTAGTATACTCAAATCTATAGAAAGCCGCTAATCTAGCGGCAATATTGTCTTCTTCGATATAATTATATAATGGTGGCTCTTTTATTTGAGCCACTATTAGTTGGTTTTAATTCGTTTTGTTCTTGGCAGCTTCAATTTCGTTAAAACGTGCTAACTGCTCTGGTGTTGCTTTTTGCTGATACTTCTCTTTCCACTCAGCGTAAGGCATACCATAAACAAGCTCGCGCGCATCCTCGTAGTCGATTTCAATACCACGCTCTTCACCAGCAGCTTTGTACCATTTAGACAAACAGTTACGACAAAAGTCAGCAAGGTTCATCAGCTCGATATTTTGTACATCTTTACGCTCGTCCAAATGAGCGAGTAAGCGACGAAATGCCGCGGCTTCTAATTCGATGTTTGATTCTAATTTTGCCATAATATTTTTCCTAATTGTCATTGAATCATCTAAAATTTAGTTAATACTAACCAGTCAACTCATTATAGTAGAGGTTCGCTAATTTAAAACCTTTTCATCATAATATTAAACCACGCTTCATTTCTATCTACTCTAAAAATAGCTAGGTTGTAATCAGTTGTATCTGTGAGGTTTTAAGGTAGCACACAGTTTGGGTACTAAAACAAAGACTATATTTTATTTGCATAGTGCCTTAGATTATGTGTCACCTTTTAAGATTGAAGAGCATTATTATGATAATCTAGGCCTGCTATAAGAAAATAACTGATGAAAATAAAATAGCCTGCAGTATAATCAGGATAGAGTAATAAGTAAAAATAAACCCTCTATTAAAATACATCCATCATATTATTCACTGAAAATGCATATGAAAAATTTGTCGAATCGAAAATATTTAACTCGTAGAGTTTTAGTCCGTCATTTTATGAGCGCCTTAGCGACTGGCATATGTTTTACAGTGACTTCCCACGCAGCAGTAGAAGATTTGCAAATCAATAATCTGGTTGCGCAAGCAATTCAGACGCATCCTTTGGTAGGGTCGGCTCGGGCGAGCCAACAAGCAACTACTGAAGGTATTACTGCGGCCAAATTAAATCTGTTGCCAACACCAAGCGTGAGCTCAGGTTACGACAGAGACAATGATTTTGTCTCACAAGTCACCCTTCGTCAGCCACTATGGACGGGTGGCAAGCTCACAGCAGATGTCAATCAAGCCATATTTGATGATAAAGCTGCCGTGGAATATATCTACGAGCAACAAAATCTAGTCGCCAAAACGACCATTGATGCTTGGCAGAGCTACATTCAAGCTGTCGCAAAACAAGCGGTCCATGTTGATAATCTAAAGGAGCTAGGTGATTTTGAAGCTATGATGCAGCGCCGTGTCGGTCAAGGGGTATCGGCTAGAATTGAGCTTGATCTTGTGACCAACCGCATCTTACAAGAGCAGACAGCTTATCAAGCTGCCGCTGAGCAGCAACGTATTGCCACTGCTCGGCTTGAGCAAATTATCGGTCAGCCGTTGTCTCAAATGAGTGCTACGAGCATACCGAATATCAAAGTACTGGTAAATCAAGCCAAGCAGCAATCTGTTGATTTTGAGAAAATGGCGTTTGATCGAGCAGGTTTTTATAACCCTACCGTTGTAAAAGAGCATTTCCAGATTGAATCTGCCAAGCAAGGTGTCGAATCGCAAAAAGCTGCTCAATATCCCACCGTTTATGCCCAGTACGAACATGCTTACTATCATGAAAATAACGAAAACGATGGCCAGTTTTCATTAGGATTGAGTTATGCACCCGGTGCTGGGTTTTCCAATTTTGCATTAGCACGTGCCTCACAAGCACAGGTCAGCAGCCTGATACAGAATCAAGAAGCAGCCCGCCGTAATGTGATAGAGAACATTCAAGTACAGTACCAGCAGTTTGTTAGTGCAAAAGATAGAGAAACGTCATTGGTCGCTGCCGTCGCCGGTGCACAGCTAGTGGTCAGCTCGTATCGTCGGCAGTTTATTGCTGGGCGTAAGTCATGGCTAGAAGTTCTCAATGCGGTTCGTGAACATAACGATTATCAAGTGCAGCTGGTGCAAACTCGGGCAGAAATGCTGGGCGCATTTTATCGATTACAGGTGGATTTTGGCCTTATGCAATGGCAGCAGTTCTCTCATAATCGCCAGCCTGTAACATTGTTTAACCCCACAAATTCGGTCAAACAGTGGCTGAATAAACAAGATGACAGCAGCAACATGAGTAACGAGTTTGGTTATGGAGCAAACACCGCAGAAGATGACTATATCGATATTCAGCTGCCCGCGACGGCAGAGCAAAGTTTGAATAATGGTGAGTATCTCATGCTAAATGATGATTACAGCATTACGCCGATAATTGAGCAAGAGAGTATGAAAAATAATTAAATAAGACAGTCATATAAAAGCGCCTAAAGTATCTTGTATACGTAACTATCTAAAATATTGAATAAGTGATTAATATGAGTGCACAACTACAAAAGACACCGTCTCAGTCTGTCGACCACCATGAGTTGCAGCACACAGAGCAGGTCGATCTGACCGAAACGCTGATCGATGCTATCAAGCACTTACTTGGGCAGCAGGGCTATCCAGTAGATAATATACGGCTCCATGATGTCATCAAACGTCATAGTGAACAATCGGACAGGCAAGGTCAAAGCATTCATGATTTAGGCGGAGTCATTGCAGTATTACAAGGCATTGGTATAACCGATATACCAGAAATACTAGAGCAACCTGATGCCGCTTTTTTGCCCTTATTAGCGTATCGAACGGATTTAGGTTGGGGCGTGATCGACAGCCAAACGCCGCAAAAAAGCTGGAACTTTAGACAAGCGAACCAACAGGTACATACGCGTGCCGAAGAATTAACTTTGGTCATGCGTATTCGTCTAAAAGAAGATCATATTAAGCAGAGAAAGGCCTCATTTTCTGATCTGTTGAAGTCTAATTTAGGCAACTATAAAGGTATTTTAGCTGAAGCCGTTATCGCCACTTTTCTGATTAACATGCTGGCATTAGCCGTTTCTCTATTTTCTATGCAAGTTTATGACCGTGTCATACCAACACGTAGTGAGTACACGCTTATCATTTTGGCAAGCGGCGTGCTGTTGGTCATTTTGTTTGAAGCGTTTATGAAGTTTTCTCGCTCAAGAATTATGGATAAAGTGGTGGTCGGTCTCGATCAATATCTGTCTCGAGAAGTGTTCCAACGTCTACTTAAGGTACGTATTGATCAGATGCCAGGGTCAGTGGGCTCCATGGCGGCACAGTTACGCGGTTATGAGCAAGTACGTAGCTTTTTTACGGCGAGTACGCTTTTTGGTTTAGTCGATTTGCCAATGACTATTATTTTTATCAGCTTAGTGGCTTTTATTGGCTCGCCTTTAGTGGCTGTTGTACCAGTAATAGCTGCAGTCATTGCAATTACGATGGGGCTAATTGCCCGCAAACGCATTGATGCTATTGCTTCAGAGGGTGCAACTGCTTCTTATTATAAGACAGGTCTGTTAGTAGAAGCTGTGGAAGGCGTCGAGACAATAAAGGCGGGGGCGGGCAGTTGGAAATTTCTCTCGCGTTGGCTAGATGTGATGGATGTCACCATCAAAAATGACTTGGACATGAAGCATGCCAATGACAATCTCACGTATTTCACGCAGATGTTGCAGCAAGTAAGCTACGTTGGTATCGTGATAGTGGGGTCGTTTGTTGTGATGCAGGGTGACATGACAATGGGCGGACTGATTGCCTGCTCGATATTAGGTGGTAGGGTACTCGCGCCCGTTATGTCGATACCAAACCTACTGGTGCAGTACGCTCATGCCAAAGCAGCTAAGATGAATATTGAGAGTCTGTTTGCATTGGAGCAAGACAACCAAGGCGTTGCGTATCCATTATCGCCTACGCATATAAAAGGGGCGTATCAGTGCGATGGGCTAACGTTCAATTATAAAGACAACGATCAACCCGCCATTAATATTCCACAGCTATCGATTAAGCCAGGAGAGCGTATAGCAATACTTGGGCCTATTGGTTCAGGTAAATCTACCTTGCTTAAAGTATTAGCAGGATTATACGCACCAACGGAAGGACGCGTGTTGTTAGACGGACTTGATATACATCAAATCAGTCGTGAGACACTTAGTGAGCGCTTGGGTTATCTACAGCAAGATCATCGATTATTCCAAGGGACCTTGCGTGAGAACCTTTTGATTGGTATGGCAGCGCCCAATGATGATGTCTTGCAAGAAACCTTACATAGAACCGGACTCATCAACTTAGTATCGAGCCATTCAAGCGGTCTTGATTTGCCGATTAGTGAAGGTGGTAAAGGGCTATCAGGTGGCCAAAAGCAACTGGTCGCATTTACACGTTTGCTGCTAACTAAGCCGGATGTGTTTTTGCTAGATGAGCCGACAGCTTCCATGGACAACCGACAAGAGCAGCGCTGCCTACAAGTGCTGCGTCAGGAGTTGACGAAAGGGCAGACATTCATTGTTTCGACCCATAAAACAGCATTGCTAGACTTGGTAGATCGGCTGATCATTATGGATAACCAGCGTATTATTATCGATGGTCCAAAACAAGCTGTACTTGATGAGCTTAGAAAGAACGATCAAGCAAAAAATAAAACTACCGTACAGCAAAAAGATAGAATCGTTCACAAAACCAATCAACCATCAAAAGAAGGTGCTGACAAAAATAAGCCTGCTACTTCTAGAGTAAGAAACATCAGCGTCAAACCCATCAGTGCTAAACATTCAACAGACGATCAAGGGAAGTAGGCATGTCAGAGTATAAGTACACACCCACCAAGCCTAAGGTTAATCGTTCAAGATTGAGTATTTGGATAGCATTAATCGGAATTGTCACTTTGATTGTCTGGGCATCATTTGCCAAGATTGATCAGGTTACCCGTGCCACCGCAACCGTGATTGCAAGTGCACGAACGCAGGAGATTCAAGCATCAGAAGGTGGCGTGCTAACTGAGTTAGCTGTCACAGAGGGTGAAGATGTTAAGGCAGGCCAGTTATTGGTCGTTTTGGAAGAAGAGCGCGCTAAGGCAGCCTTGGACAATTCCGCGTCAAAAACAGCTGCTTTGACTGCTAAGCTGGCGAGGTTAAATGCTGAGATTTTTGAGAAGCCATTAGTATTTCCTGAAGGGGTGCAACAATATCCTGAATATGTACAAAACCAAAGAGAGCTATACAACAGACGTCGTCAAGCTATCAATGAAGAAGTCTCTTCTCTTGAAAAAATGCTGGTATTAGCTCGTCAAGAGCTACGCATGAATGAGCCATTACTCGAATATGGCGATGTTAGTCAGGCCGATGTTATCAAGCTGAGTCGGCAGGTCGCTGATATCGAAGCGCAAATCAACAATAAGCGCAATAAGTACTTTGAAGAAGCACAGGCGGAAATGACGAAAGCTCAAGAGGAGCTGGATACAGAACTTGAGCAGTTACGAGATCGGGCGCAAGTGCTAGAGGAGAAGCGTTTGATGGCTCCAACAGACGGTAAAGTCAAAAATATTAACGTGACCACTATTGGCGGTGTAGTCAAACCAGGGGAGATTATCATGCAGATCTTGCCGACGAGTAGTGACTTAGTCATCGATGCTAAGATCAGTCCTGCTGATATTGCCTATG
>NZ_JADQAI010000016.1 GCF_022129235.1 Psychrobacter sp. Ps6
ATTGTAGTTTTTAGGGGCAATACGATCTTTATTTGGGCCAATATCTTGCTCTTCAATAAGCAGATCGTAATCAAGATTAGTGAGATTTTGATTTTTCCATGTCGATAAAATAATAGTGCATCCTGGAAGATGCTGACGAATACTTTGTAAGCACCGTTGTGTTATTCCTTCTTCATGATGTGTCCGATCTTGATAGTTTTGGACCGGCCCATGCACAATAACAGTTATATCTTTATTTTCGATCATGTAATTTATTTAGAAGAAAATTGTAAGGTTTTAAAATCATCATATTCACTTGGTACGCCACAGAAAATGACTTCTTCTCGTTCAATTAGGTGATAATGTACAGATTTATTCTCTTTTATCAAATGATTGTACATAGGGGCAATGTAAAGTTCGCCCTTATCCCACATTTCAGGTGGTAACTGTGTATAAAAGTCAAAAGCTTCAATAAAGTCTTTGTTGTGTGCAAAGTGGTACAGCCCTGTACAGCACAAATCAGAAATTGCACGTTTTTCTGCGGTTTCAACCACCTCGGTGGTTTCGTTATTTTTCGGTTTCGCAAAAGACCAATTATCGCCATTACCCTGAAATACCTCTAAATAACCATCTCCTAATAGCGTTAAATTAGGGTATTGGAAGTCAGGTCTGAAGGTGTCGATATTAAAGACTGTCATGGAGTCATTATTGTTTAAGTTTAGCTGTTTCAAACCAAGATATACGGTTTCAGCTTGTCCTCGTGTTTCTTCTTGTAATACGACAACATTAAAAGAGGTAATACCGAGCGCGTTGACGCGTTGTTTGACAAACTCGACCGTGCCGTAAACATCTCGAACAATGAATAAAAAAGTTTCTGTCTTAAAGTACGCTTTAAAACTGTTTACGGCATGATCAAACAATGAGATACCGTGAGCATCTAGCATGTATTTAGGTTTTGTATAGCCGGCTTTAAAAAATCGAGAGCTGAGCCCCGCCATTGGAATAATGATCATTGTGTATACCCTTTTAAAATCTCGTATAAACGAAATGCATTTGCAAATAATGCATCTTGGCGCGTTGTATCATCGTCATGAAGCGGTAACATTGATAAAAACAATTGAATTTGCATCGCATACAGATTCATCGGTGATAAGTTAAAACGTTTTGCGATCATATCGATAAATAATTGCTGTGCATCTTCTAATTGCGAGTGCGGAGCCAACGAAAAATCGATGTGATGATCGGTTATTGATACACGATAATAGCCGGCAATAATCCAATCGTACATACCAAGAATAGAATGGCTCAGTTTGGCTAAATCGTAGCGTGTATCCCCGTAAATTGTCTGTTCATTAGTATGAGTTAAACCTCGAGGATCAATGGTTTTAATTCGATTGGTACGAAAGTCATACAAAATATTGCTAAAGCAAAAATCGCCGTGAAGAACACTGATCGTAGGATGTGTATTGCTCGGTAGCCATTGTTCTGAGAGTGTGATTAAATCTCTAAGCGAGCTTTTGGTCTTGTTATAATACCAAGGTGTATCCAGAGTGATATGTCGAGATTGACAGTATTCATTCAGACGTTCTGCGGTTTTTTGGCCAAACAAATGCTCTAATGTGGAATAAGGTACATCATTAGGTGCAACATAATGTTGGCATTGCGCAATAAACTCCAAACAGCGATGGAAAATATTTTGCCAAATCACCGATGGCAGATGCGAAAAGACGTACAGTTCATTTAAAGCGGTATGGTGTAAATACTCTAATCTATATTTAAATCGATCCTCGAGGTGATAACTTCCCATAAATTGAGGGATATAATTTCGCATTTTAGGAGGAAGTTGCTCAAACCAGTTCGCTTCGGCTTGAATTTTGGTGGTTTTATAACTCGATTTTTCAATCCAATCGGGTGTAATAATTAATTCGTTAAAGGCTCGTTGAGTTGTGAATTTGGCTTTGGAGCGGTAATAAGTATTGACGTGACCAAAGTCGAGCCAGTTTTCGGTTACAATGGTTTTTAGGCCAATGTCTTGTTGATAGCGATTAAGTCCATCTAAAAAATGCCAATGATTTTGTGTGATACAACGCATGAGGTGTCTTGGTTGACTGAATTTAAAGTAGCCACACACCACTTGATTCTGCGCTGTTAATGAATCGCTCTTTTCCGCTAACCAAAGATTGGTTGATGTTTTATTGACTGTTGCCCAGTTATAACTATCTTCAACCAGAGAGACGCTGACGATATCATTACCAATCGGCAGTGGAGAGATTAAGGTGTCACCAAATAGAACATGCAGCGGTGTCTCTAACGTTTTTTCGATAAGGTTTAAAGCGGCCACGAATGAGGCGCCAAGCGATAAACCATCAGGTGTTTTGAGCACATTGACGTTGTGCTGAGCTAGCCAATCGGTATCCATCTCAGACAGTGTAAACGATTCAGGAAGAGATAAATAGCTCGATACGCCATCTGGGATCATAGCAACTTGATGTTGAAACAACCGACGATTACCTAATGGCAATAAACTTGGGGGTAATTGACCAAATTCTGATTGTAATTCAATATCAACGTAAGCGGCTGACATGATTAAGAACATGCTTTTTCCTTTGCGATTAACGCGTTTATTTCATCAAGTGTAAAATTGGTAAATTCTGAAGGGCGGATTGCTCTGTCATCAATATAGAATCCATCATGTCCACACCATGGTTTCCCTACAAGTATTTCATCATAAGGAACATCGTACTTTTCTAACCACTCGACAATAATTGGTAGAGTATGAATGTTTATTTTTCCTACATTACCTTCAAATGTTCTCATATTACGAGCTGTACTAATCACAATTTCAAAGCCTTGTTGATGGTATTCTCTTAACTTTTCAATTACATCCAATGCTGGCTTTACATTTTTATAATCAGAGGTGTTAGCTTGGGTAATAGTACCATCTAGGTCGACAATGAGCCGTTTCATTCTATATTCCTACATTTTTATAGTTGGATTTAGTGTATCGAATTTAGTAGTTAAAGTCTTATTCATAAAATGCGATGATTAGATAATTAATTTTTTCAGTGAGTAAAAAATGAATCAACCGATAAACTTTCAGGATATAACTGTAGTGGTACAAGGGCCAGTACAATCTCTGAGTCATCGAAAACAAGATGAAGGAATTACACATCGTTGTTTACAATCGGTGCGTGAATATCTTCCTGGAGCTCATGTCATTTTATCAACTTGGAAAAATCAAAATTTATCTGGGTTAGATTTTGATGAGTTGGTCGAGTGTGATGATCCTGGCTCAAATATTCGAGAATATAATCAAGATGGGACACCACATATTTATAATAATAATCGTCAAATTGCCTCCACATTAGAGGGATTAAAACGAGTAAAAACGCCGTATGCAGTTAAATTGAGAAGTGATAATTTTCTTACATCTAATGCCTTTGTGGATATGCAGCAAAAGTATCAAAAAAGGTATTCTGAGTATCAGTTTTTTCAAGAGCGCGTTGTAGTTCCTAATATTTTTACACGTAAATACGCAAAAGGCCATCGAGTGGCATTTCATGTGAGTGATTTTTTTTACTTTGGTCGAACAGAAGATTTATTGATGTTATGGGACTTAACATTTGAAACGGATTTTCATCCAACGGAGCAACAAAAATACAATCCAGGTTATCCAGACTATGTGATTGATTGTACACAAATGTTTTTTTTACGAGCATTACAAAAATGCGAACCATCGATTCAATTAGACAGTTTGTTAGACACTAAAAATAATAAAGTAAAGCAATCTGAAATCTGTTTAGCGAATAACTTAGTGATTGCTTCTCATGAAGAGGTGGGCTTGGGACTTTGCTCTAAGTTTTTAGGTAAAGCTCGAGTGTCAAGAGCAAAAGGTCGTTGTGCTCATTACCAATATTGGGAATGGCAACAATTGTACAAAAAATATTGTGACCATTCGTATCAATTAGAATATCCATATTCTAAACGATTGCAATTATGGTTAGATCGCTGTCGTTATGTTTATCCAACGTATCTAGAAACTAAATTAAAGCTATTAATAAGAGCAATAAAACAATAAGACATTACGCCTTATTTTTTATGTGTTGGAAAAAAGCCAGTTGTTGCAAAGTGGTCGCTTGAATTGAAAAGGAATCAATCAAGCGTTGCTTTGCGGCATTTCCCATGTTTGTTCGCATCTCTTTAGATTGAGCAAGTTGTGCTATTTTGTCGGCAAGCACTGCTTCATTCCCTGTCTCCACGACAAAACCGGTCACGTTATTGTCAACAAGCTCTTTACTGCCCCCCGTTGTTGTAACAACTGAAGGTTTGCTCATTGCCATCGCTTCAATAATGGTTTTCGGCAATCCATTAGCTCAGGTACATCGTTTCGGTAACCTAAGAAGTGAATACGCTCATTCATACCACTTTGTTGTGCCCGTTGTGTATTTTCCTCGGTATCCATATCTCGTCCAACGAGCACTAAGTGTAGATTGGAAATTGAGGCGAGATGCGTCATAGCTTCAAGTAATATGTGTACTCCTTTACTCTTACGTGCGTTCGCGACACAAATCACAACAACATCAGAATCAAGCAGTCCTAATATTTCTCTATTTGCTTTTTCTGCAACATACCATTCTAAGTCGTGACCTTTATAAATGGTTTGAATCGCATCATGGCCTACATAGGCTTTGGTTCTGACTGATTCTGTCACGGCATTAGCAACACAAGAAATACCATCAATTCTTGGATGTAAATGGGTTAAATAGGCCGAAGGATCATGACGATAAATTCCTCCTACCGTACCGCGATAACTGATGAGCTTAGTGTTTGGAAAACCAATACACGCAAATGCAGCGTTTGGAATAGTTTTAGAATTTAAGGCATACACAATATCGTAATATTTGGCTTTCAATTCTGTTCGAATAGCTTTGATTGTATGACTGCATATTTTTCGTTTTGGATAACAATCAATTACATGAATACCGTGTTTTTTAAAGCGAGAAACATATTCTGCATCACCTTGGGTCATTATAGTAACATCATGTCCTTGATTGACCATTTCGATAAACATTTCAGCTTCAGGTCGAACACTGTTCCAGGAGTCTTTATAAGAACTTAAAACAAGGATTCTCATGATTTCATTTCTCTTTTTAGTGTAATGCTACAGGCCAATAAAATAACAGTTAATGTTGCGAAAAACATCATGCCTGAGTTATGTCTGAACATGGCTTGAGATAAAAGATAACCGCTCATCAAGATCATACTTACAGCACCACATTGATTGATGGCATTTGATTGGTGAGACACAATTTTATTGTTTTGGTTAAAAATGCTGAAAGGGATCGCAAGCAATAAAATTAATGATGTTAAACCAATAACACCACGCAACGATAGATCTTCCAGATATTGGTTGTGTGAGTGCACTGTGTAGCGAGAGATAGTTTTATTGATTAAACCTTCATTTCCCCACTTTTCTCTTAATATCTGTCGTTCATGATAACCCGAACCAAAAATAGGGTGTTGTTTAAAGGTATAGATAGCACTTTTCCATAATTCAAAACGAATTCCTAAAGAAGACATCTCGTTACCTTGTTCATAATGAGTAACATTACTGATTGCATCATTGATGCGATTACTGATAGGTGGTACCTGACTAGCAATACAACTGAAAATGACTAATGTTGCCATAAGTACAACGAGGGTTTTTGTTTTAAGGTAGTATCGATTGGCAAAAACAAGATAAATAAGAGCCAGAGGAAGAAATACCCAACCGCCACGGCTTCCAGATAAAAAGCTTCCAGATATTCCTAAGAGGGCAGATAATATGGATAGGGTTGTGATCCAATATTGTTTTTCTTTTAGCCAATAAATACCGATAGCAAGACTCATGACACCTAAAGTCATAGCCATATTTCCCGATTGGATAGGCATATATCCGTTTAGGTATGGTGTATTGAGTCCAGTATAAGCTCTTCCTAAATGTAGCCCATAAATATGATAGAGTGCCGATAGCCCCGCAATAGTAGAACCAAGCAAAATAGCATGCATTAGCCAAGTTATTTTAGGTGGATAACGTAATAACAATAAAAAAATGGGAAGTGCTAAGATAATTCGACTGGGTTGGTCAAGGTGTGATAAGGGTTCATGGTGAACAGCAACTGATATTGCATAAATGATAAAATATAACCCAAATGTTGCTATAACCAGTTTGATATCTGTTGTGTATTTGAGTGTTTTATAATGCAGAATAAAAATCAGAGCTGTCGTAAATAATAAAACAGGCGGAAGGTTATATCCTTTACCATAAGAGAGGCAAAGGATAGGAAAACTCATTGTTAATAGAGTTACAATGAGGGTCGTCAATTTTGATTTAGTCATGGTTAATTCGATAAGGATTTTTCTCGCCATTTGGGCGAGTTTTCAATAAACGTAGAATCCACATGTATTGTTCAGGACGCTCGGTAACATACTGTTCAATACACTCATTCATCATTCGGGCATCTTGTTCTTCACTATCACTAGGAAAAGGTAATGCTGGATAGAAATCTAATTCGTACTTTCCTGTTTCACTATTGTACATCGCAAATAGTGGTACAATTTTAGCACGGCTTAATTTCGATAAGCGCCCTAAACCGGACATAGTAGCCTTAGTCGTTGCAAAAAAGTCAACAAAGACACTATGCTCTGGACCTAAATCTTCGTCCGGTAAGTAGTAACCTAGATAGCCATCACGGATTGATTTTATGAATGGCTTGATACCACCACTTCGCTCATAGACTCGGCCACCATACTGAACTCGCTGACGATGCATTAGCCAGTCAGATACAGGGTTTTTCTGTTTTTTTGCCATTGCAGAAACGGGTAAACCGCGAGAAGCGAGAAGTACAGCCGGGATATCAATTGCCCAAGTATGTGGGACTAATAATATGACACTTTGCTGTTGATCTGTTAGCTCGGTAAGATTATCCATCCCTCGGATAATTGTATTATCTTCTAGCCAAAATTTACTGCGTACACTAAGAGAAGCAAAACCAAGTAGGAAAGTACCTGCGGTCGTGATACTTTGCAGTAAAATCTCCTCGCGTTCTGCCTCCGTCTTTTCAGGAAAACACATTTGTAAATTAATACGTGCACGATGATTTGCTTTGCTATTTAGCTTAATTGCTTGTTTCGCAAAAAGACTAGCAATAGTGTGGCGTACTTTATGAGGTAATAAACAAAAAAGTGAAGCCAGTAATACTGCAAACCAAGTTCCCCAGTATTTTGGATGTAGAAAGGACCAATGAAACTGAGGATTGTAAGCTTGTTTATCGTAATGGTTATCAATCATATCGGTATTATTTATTTAAAGTTTCCATATACTCAGCAACCCCTTCAGCAACGGTTTTAAATGGTTCGTTGTAGCCTGCTGCTCGAGCTTTTGATAGGTCAGCTTGCGTAAACTCTTGATAGCGACCTTTAAGATGTTCAGGAAATGGAACCGTTTCGATATTGCCTGTTTTATGGAATTTAATAACGGCATCGGCTACAGCTTGGAATGATTCGGCACAACCCGTACCACAATTGAAAATACCAGATACACCGTTTTGCCAGAACCATAAATTCATTTTACATACATCGCCTACGTAGACGAAATCACGTTTAAAGGTTTCAGAGCCAGCAAATAATTTTGGGTTTTCACCATTATTTATTTGAGTGTTTAGGTGGAATGCGACTGATGCCATACTACCTTTATGTTGCTCTCGAGGGCCATAGACGTTGAAATAACGGAAGCCTGTAACTTGAGATAGTTGCTCGCCAGATGCTTCGGCCTGTTGCCAAATACGGCGTACATAATTGTCAAATTGCTGTTTTGAATAACCGTAGACGTTTAATGCGCCTTCGTAAGGTTTTTCTTCAATAAAGTCATGATCTCGACCCCCATATGTAGCGGCGGAGGAAGCATATAGGAAAGGAATGCGACGAGCTAAGCAGTAATGAAGTAGGGTTTTTGAGTACTCGTAGTTATTACGCATGATGTACTTACCATCCCATTCCGTTGTTGCGGAACATGCGCCTTCATGAAAGATACCTTCAATAAGACCAAAATCATCGCCAGCTTCAATTTTTGCGATAAAGTCTTCTTTATCCATGTAGTCTGCAATATCAAGATCCACTAGGTTTTTAAATTTAGTGCCATCTTTTAAGTTATCAACTACTAATATATCGTTTCGGCCTTGTTCATTTAATGCTTTTACGATATTGCTGCCGATCATACCGGCGCCGCCTGTAACAATAATCATTTTTAGTCCTATTGCTAAATAGTCAGCAAAGACCCTATGTCTCTACTATCAATATTCGCTGTTATCTATGATACCATTATGTATCAATTAATGGGCGAAGGAAGT
>NZ_JADQAI010000017.1:0-1210 GCF_022129235.1 Psychrobacter sp. Ps6
GCATTTTTAGATATGCCAAGTAATCTAGCCATGCCTTCTTGGGACAATCTAAGCTTATACCTAGATTTTAGTATTTTAACATTCATAAATAATTTATCTTTTAACTGATGACAAGTATATCTATAAATATGAATTATGTTTATTAAAATTTTAATAAATTTGAAAAATAACCATATATATAGACAGTGTTGTCAACTTTATCTATAAAGATAATATGAACGTGTTAATGTAATGGATTTCAGATAGAGTAAATTTTTTTAAGGTTATAATTAATTTTATTAATCATTCTTATTTGGCATTGTCAGAAATGATTAAAAGGAATATTTCACTAATTAACACGTTAATGTTAATAATATTTAGAATTATAGTTTCTTTTATTCTAAGAAAGTAATTTCAATTAAATTCCAGTTGTCACTATCGTCGTAGTTCTATCTGTGTAACTTTTTCAATAAATAGTACGGTTACCTATAATAATTTAAAGATATCTCCTAGTACTTAATATTTTATTAAGTTAAATTGAATTATTGTTATTCGAAAATCAATATTACTATAACATCCCAGCTGAGGCATCCGGAACAAATTGATTGAGAAGAACAAGTTTTGGCCACTTCAGCAGATAGAATGAAAACAAGAAAATGGCATCACATTACGCTCACTGAGCAGATGCAGGAGCTATTAGAAGTAATAAAACCTATAAGCGGTCCTCGTGATTTTATTTTTCCGTCAGATAGAGACCCGAAAAAGCCCTGCAACAGCCAAGTGGCAAATATGGCACTGAAACGTATGGGATTTGCAGGAAGATTGATGAGTCATGGATTACGTTCACTTGCAAGTACCACACTCAATGAGCAAGGCTTTGAATCTGACTTAATAGAAGCAGCATTAGCTCATGTGGACGATAACCAAGTCCGGAGTGCTTATAACCGCACTGATTACTTAGAAAGACGTATACCGATGATGATTTGGTGGAGCGGGCACATAGAAGAGGCTGCGCAAGGCAGCCTCTCTGTAACAGGAACTAAGCAATTAAAAGTTATAGGAAAATAAATCATGAAGCAATTAAACACCTACGATACCAAAGAAGAAGGCGAAGCGGCACTCGCCAAAATCGATGAACCAAAACGACTTGCCAGCGAGCGCGATAGTACCGAGGTGATTTATAACCTTTTTGGCACTCCAAGCTGGGTAAGTTTCTACAAGCTAGGTATGT
>NZ_JADQAI010000017.1:1220-6726 GCF_022129235.1 Psychrobacter sp. Ps6
CATCGTTGAGCAAAAAAAAAGTGGGCAGCCGTATGACGAAAAAAGCACCGTGAAATCATCACGATGCTTCAGTATGTTGCCAAAAACTTCGAGTTAGAGATCCCTATTCATTGGATGTAATTATAAAAAGGGGGAGCTTCCCCTTTTTAACTAAGCTACCATTTTTTTAAATAACTTCTCTAAATAAACAGGACCAGTATCTTCCATAAACAGCACATTACGTTCTTCTAGCTTATCCTTTGGCTCGGAAACGTTGAGCAAATCTGAATGCAGCGTTTCCGAAACAATGAAGGCACTCAAACTCAGGTCTTTGTCAGCCAGCTTTGGTTCCAATTCCTTAATCTCGATATAAAGACCAAACTTAGCATCATCTAGATTCAGATTTCGGATGCCTTTTGGATCGATAAGGCTGAGCCATTGCTTACCTGTTTTATCATCCACCAGCCAGAGGAGGAAATCAGGATAGAAGTTACCCGCTGTCGCAAAGCCTAAACCTTTAGATTTAGTATCAGCGTTACGCAATAGATACAGACTTTTATCACCAATAATCGCTTGCCCTTTTGGTGTATCAATAAATACTTGTAAATCTTGAACAAAAGAAACTTCACTCGGAGCATCAAATGCCGTTGGGCGCATCTTCAGCGGCAGGTCAGCATTTTTCTCAACCGAAAGCAATGGATAATACAAGTGCTTATCGAATGTCACCGCTACCATTCCTGGTGCATTCCACTCTTTCGCTTTGCCAATATCTCCGTTAGCAACGATTTCCTGCAATTGCTCTAGACGTTGGACATAATCCAGACCATCATCCGATTCTTCAATTTCAAAATGATACATTTTGATCATGCCGGGATCGTCTTCCTGCACTTGCGTTACCTGATAGAACTGGCCTTCATAAGCATTTTTTAATGCGTTATAAAAACGCTCTGTGTAATCAAGTAACAAGCGCAACATGATGTCTTCTTGCTTTTTCACATCAGAAAATTTATTGATGTCTAGCTCTGATTTCGGAATCAGCAACGTATACCACTTGTTTGAAAAACCTGTGTTGCCCAAACAGAAATCCATCAAGCGTTGCTTATCAAGGCGCAAGTTTGACCAACCACGTTGCAACTTATAGTCCTGAACCGCAAGATATAAGCGCTCAAAGTCGAAAGCCGCGATAACCTTGTAATCGATCTTACCATCATAACGCACGTTAACTAGCGTGCTATCCCCTTTTCTGCTGGTATCAATCGATTCGAGCTTTGGATAAAGATCCAATTTTACATGCGGCAATTTTATTTTGCCTTCAAACGCAGCTGGGACTTGATAAAGCTCTGGGTAGTGCACCCGCTTGAAACCGTGCTTTTGGTTGTCTTTGTAACCATCTTTTAACTTGAGGGTTTTCAGCTTGGTCGCAGGCAAATTCGCACGCGTTTCAAAATTCAGCTCTAAAATCTCATCACTCGGCGTAATCCCTTCTTCTTCAAGATATTGCTTGAATGTCGCCATGTAGTCCGCACGAACACCAAAAATATTCAGGGTTTCAAGCTTATCTAAGTGAATTCCCTTTGGTCGCTGCCCTGGCGTACTGCGTTTTAGCGAATAGTCACGCCCTTTCAGACGTACACCACGGCCAAATAACTGAATGATCTGCGAACCTTCACCTCGGCCCATATTCAAAAGGCCCATAGTGGATACACGCCAACTGCTCCAGCCTTCAGTGAACTTACGAGAACCTATCAAGATGTGCAGTTTAGAGTCTTTATCATTCAAGGTATGAAAGAGTGATCTCGCAAAATCATCTCTTTGATAATCAAAGGTGGTGTCCTCTTCACACATCTTATAAAGCGATGGTGAATCACCAATGTTAATCAGACCAAATGGCTCGGCTTCACCAACCTGAAGCGCCAACTCACCTTTACTACCTATAAGGTTTAATACGCGAAGTCGCTGACCTGAATGCGTCGTGTTGAATAGCTTCGCGAGGATATCAACGTAAATATCTTCTGGACCATTCATCAAAGAAGTGAAACGCTTCTCAAAAATATTTCTATCTTTGGTATCGAGAATCCGCGCTTTGTTGTCCACCAAGTCTTGTATCCAATCTTTCGCTTGTGCTTCGTTGTTCAAGAACCAAGCTAAAAAGCGTAATACGGCATGAATATCAGAATCTTCACCGCCAACAGTGTTGCCCACAAACACCCAAAGTGGTTTTTCAATGTTGAACTCAGCTAACTTATCTTTGTTTTTATTGAACAAATATTGCTGTTGGTAAAAGCTGAGCAAACATGCTGTAAAGTACTCATAGCGACGTTCATTTTGCTTATCTTGTTCGGGATTAAGGTTAAGGATCAAAGACTCTTTACCATAGCCATCTTCGTAGAAGAATTTATAAGAGTAATCGAACAAAATGGACTTTCCGTAAACCTCTCGCGTTGCTTGAATACGTGCATCACGCTTTTCTTCAGTATCGAGGTCAAGTTGACTTAATTGTTCATCTGTCAATTTGCTCAATGCTGTTGTTTCAAACAACATTTTCGCTTTCTTCTTTTTAATATCGAGTTCAACTGCATCTACAGTTTTACCATCGGATACAGCCTGACCAAAAGTAGCCGAATACTCAAAAGCAAAACCATCGCGGGTTAACTTGTCACGACGACGCATCCAAGCACCAGCCGCAGTACCCGTACCTTTATGGCCCTCATCAATCAGCACCAGGTTTTTGCCTTCAAAAGCTTCGACTGCTACGGTTTTATCCCCCATTTCATCAGCAAGCTTATTGATATCAATAACTTCTATCGTGCCTCGAAATGGCGTTGGCTTACTTTTGTCAAATAGCTGAATATGCGAGAAACCTGAGTCATACAACTCATTCATGTGCTGCTGCGATAGGCGTTCATCCGGTGTAAGCAGAATGATCTTATCCGGATAATGGTTAGCATTGCCATTTTGGAAATAATGCAGGTATTGAAGAATATTTACATGCAACAGCAAGGTCTTACCTGACCCTGTTGCATTCCAGAATGCAAGTTTATTCAAATCATCTAAGATGTACTGTCTAAACTGATTGGCTCTTTTGCTGTTTTGCTGTTTTCTACGTTGTATGCTTCAAGCTCAAGATTCAACCCATCCAGCAACTCTTGCTTACGGTTAAAATGCCAGTCGAGGTAGATTTCCGTGAACAGCAAAGACAAGTACTGAAAATACTTCATATTCAGTACCGTATCTTCTTTGCGGTTGCGGTGCTCCGTGATCTGTTGCCAATGCTTAACAATATTCAAATCGTAACGGCGCAACTCGTCAAGGTCGACTAAATCGACCTCAAACAGATAGTTACTTAACTCATGGAAAAACAGGCTTTGACCATCCTCATGAATGCCTTCAAAACGGTCTTCACCTAGACGAATCTTCAATCCTTGTAATGTTCCGTCCTTAAAGAAACGAAACATAAAACGGTTAAGCACCAGTTGCTTATGGAAGCTCAGCTTGCTGTTAGCCCGCTTCTTAGTCGCTTTACCTGCTGTGGTCTTTTTTTGTGGAGCGCGAGCCATGCTTAAACCTCCTCTGCAAACATCAAGCTTAAGAACTCTGGCTCAATTTGGCGAAGCTTCAGGCTACGCATAACCTCGCCATCTTCACCATCAACAGTAAACGCAGTTGGCAAATTATGGTCACCATTAATGTAAATCACATCAAAGGTTTGCTCTTTGGCATACAGGTCAAAACGGTTCGCATACTCATTTAACTTGTCATAACCAATCTTGTCGCAATCACGCCACAAAATAAGAGTACGTTCGCCTGTAGGTAACGTACCTTCAATACGCACATAGCCGCGTTCAACGTTAGATTCTATTGATTTAACGTGTAATCCGACCAAATAGTTAAAGGTTTCTACCAGATTAATGGTTTTACGTTCTGTTGCACCAGCTGAGTCAGCTGCAATATCCATCTCATAGCTAAATGGCTTACGGAAGTTATCTGTATTCAGCAATGAATCTTTACTTTCTTCTTCCAACATATATTTCAGCAAATAATCATTTGCCACTTCTGGAGACATAAAATCAAAAAGTCCTGCATCCTTCTTCAATAAGTGAATATTATTCAAGCTATCTTCATAGCTTTCTAACTGCATCACTTTAAAAACAACAGATTGATAACTATCATTCTTCGGTAACCCACTCTTCCAATCGCTAGAAAATGACGCTTTCATCACCCTAGGTAAAGTTATTGTTCTAAAATACTCACCTTGTTCAACAAGAATAAACTTCCTTTTTCCATCATCTTTTCTATTTAAATTAATAACCGCATGCCCTGTAGTGCCAGAACCTGCAAAAAAATCTAAACAAAGAGAATTTTTCTCTCTAGCTCCTGCAATATCAATACAATCCTCCACTGCATGTATTGATTTTGGAAAATCAAAGATACTTTGATTACCAAACAAACGCTTAAGATGGTTTGTACCATATTCTGTCGCGCTATATTTTTTATCAATCCATACAGAGGGAGGAGTTATGCCTTCATTATTAGGGCGGTATTTATAATAAATATTTAGAACACCTTTATTATTTACTTTAGGAAAAATTTCAGTGTGTTCTTTTTTTATACGATCTATTCCCCAGCGCCAAACTCTCTCTCGACCTGTACCATCAATTGGCCATACAACCTGCTCAGTATCAGATGGCTGTTCTATATCAACATAAGATCGTGTTGATTCATCCCATCGCATGGTAGGAACTCTGAATGTATTTTCCTTGACATAAATTGGGAAATGCCTTTTAGGTCTTTCAGCTCGGTCACTTGAAGAGCCTTCTCTACGAAAATTGCGCAACTCGAAAGTACCGGTAGCATCAGTATTGTTAAATCTAGAATTTTGCTCGTCTGAACGTTCCATTTTAAACAGTCTAGATTGATAACTTTTCCCTGAGAAAATTGCATATTCATGACTTTGAGCCAAACCATTCAAAGTTATTCTACCAGAAGGGTTCATTCGGACTGTCACAGTTCCTAATGAATTATCTGCTCCAAATTTCTGTTTAATGATTTTTGCAAATTCATTATGTTCATAGTCATCAATCGTGGCACACAACACGCCCGAATTTTTTAGTAAAGGGTGCGCTTTATCCAAACGATCATTTAACAAAGTTAACCAAGACGAATCTCGATAGCCATTTTTATATAAAATTGGAGCAGCATCAGTGTTGTAAGGAGGATCTATATATATAGTATTCACCTTTGAATTATATTTACTTTGCAACAACTGTAGAGCTTGATAATTATCGCTTTGAATAAGTAGACCTGTAAAATTATCATCAATAGACTCTATTTCATTAATGATCTTCTCAGCTAAAGAGTTCGATAGCAAACTAGTATCAACCAACAAACCTTTATTATTTCTTAAATATTCAGCATCTCGATTTGCGTTAGTATCGATAAAATTTAAATGTTGCCATTTAGCCCATTGCTTATCTACACCAATAATATCGTTATAATATTTATCATCAATTTTGTCTAAAGAAACGAT
>NZ_JADQAI010000018.1:0-1405 GCF_022129235.1 Psychrobacter sp. Ps6
AAATTGCTGATGTGTTTTTCGCTATAAAGTGCATCACAATAAATAAAAGAGCAGAGAAACATGAATCCCGATAATATCAAAACATTACGAGAATAGTTTTGATTAAGGTAATATATACAGTTATGTCTATGATAAAAATCAAAAAATCACTATTTATTAGTGTTTTTTTCATACCCTCGCTATCTAAAGCTAATGTACTCGATACTTTTTACCAAGTCTATTTCGCCTTTGATGCTTGTGGTTCAGCTGCTGCTTTATCTGGCCCTGAGCAATATCTGATAGCTGATGATTTTCGTTACGTACAAAGCAGAATGCTGACTGATGCAAGAAAAAACATAACAGAGGCCAATGAATGGGTTAAAGTTAATAAAGAAAATATACAGACAATTAATAGTGTGACAAATAAGTTTTGCGGAAAACTTCTTTCTGAATACTATGCTGGTGTAGCTGAGTCAATAAGCTTCAAAAAATAATATTACTTATAGCGAACAAGGTATCATAACGATGATTATCGTGACTCTATAATTTAATATTAAGAAATACATAATGAGGTACAAACAGTTAAAAATATAATTATTTACGTTGTTTGTATATTAAGCCTCTGCAATATACTTATCCTGTATATTCAACCTATACTACTTAAATCTCATACATAATTAGAAATCATATGAAAAAACAAATTTTACTACTCTTACTTTTTCCTCTAGCATCATTAGCTTCATCTCAAAATATTAAAACAGAAATTACCCCATGGAATACGATGTCCAATTTTGCGTTAACGGCAAAATATCACAATATAAATCAGATAGATCAAAAGTGGCGAGAAACATGGACTTCTGATATGGTTAAAACAACCAAGAATAGAACAACTCTGCAATTTTCATACAATGCGGGTTATGGTCGTAATGCGTGTGATTCTATAGTTTTACCGTCTCACATCGAATTATCTGTTTCTGGAAAAAAAGCATTTTTTTCGGCATGGTGTGATATGACAACAACTTCTGAATTCCTTATGTTTACACCATTAGACTCAATAAGCGAAGTAACTATCATCGAAGCTTTCATGAATAACTCAAACGTAGTTACATTTACTAACCCAGATATTCCAGCATTAAACTTCCAACTAAGTACCAATAATTTTAAAACTCTTTGGAAAAACCAATAGACATACCAATTTTCGCACTAGGTTACCCAAGTAGATTATGTCTACTATCAGATTTTTGTTCGTCAAAGCTATGTTTGCCATTTACTTTCTTCATATTCCACCTCACGATAAACACCCTTGTATACCCGTTCGACAAAACGTGTAAGGACTCTCCCCTTAGGTTGACATCTAATAAGAACGGGAATGTGTTATACATTCCCTTTCCAATCAATAATTAGCTCTCAGAAAGTCTATACTTTC
>NZ_JADQAI010000018.1:1415-6618 GCF_022129235.1 Psychrobacter sp. Ps6
GTACGCAAAATCCCCTCTATACCCGACGTCAGAAACTCTTCTTTCACCCTTAATCCGAGTTATTATTCTTAAGCCACTAGATTTCAGTGCAGCAGTTAAGAATTCTTTATCCAAGTAGAATCTTTTCCGAAAGTTAGAGTATCCGTCTAGATCTTCAACTATATACTTTGAGATTTGTTGTCCGTCTTTGAAGTAACAAAGCCGCTCACAGTCAAACTTAAGCGCATGCTCTTTAACAAAACTAGCAGCTAGCATCGGCATAGAAAAACTACCACTTGAATGTTCCGAACTATATTCGATGATAAAATCTTTAAGCGAATGCTCCTTATATTTAGGAACAGTCATTGTATGTGTTCCAGATGTTCTTACAAAAGCACTTCCATCAAAGAACACGTTTGATTGAACTTCTATTTCTTCTTCACCATCTTCTTCCTTGATAACTTGGGGTTCAAGGCTTTTACTCCACGAGCTATAAAGCTCTCCCAAATAAACATCAGATAATTTGGCGATTTCGGGGAACTCCAATTTGCTAGATTCCTCGCTATCAAAATCAAAGTCTTTCAACGACTCATCGAAAACTAAAAAGGAGTTTACAGACGCATAGAAATGACGATTTAATTCCTCAGATTCCTCGACTATAAATGCATCAACCAAAATCAAATTTTCATTTTCAGAACTTGCACAATCGCTGAGATGAACCAGATTCGGATCTTCCGAATAGTTAATCCATTCTTCTGTAGTTAATCCTTCATCACCTAAGTACATTTTTTCACTAAGAGGGTAGATTTTTAACCTTTTACTAGGAAAGAAAGGGTCAATTCCTTCTATAAACCTTCCCCCCCAGAACTCCAACTGTTCCGAATCGAGTAGTTTTCCTGCCATTTGGTAGTACGCTATCCAAGAGTACTTCTTGCCATAGCGCTCTACTTTTTTTGTTTCGTGTCTCCGGTGATAACCGCTCGAAGAAATTTGATTGTCTAAGTTGCCAAATTTGTCCTCGCTCCACCCCAAATCATATACTTTCCATAGTATCTGATTACGAATTTTCGCATAAGCCTCATGTTCATAGTCGTAATTGCTACGATCTTTAACCAAACGACCAATAGTATAGTTCTCAAAATCCATTTTAAGAGGAGATAAATGCCCGCTCATACCATCAGTTATTTCTTCATTCCATTGACTTCTGGGCATTTGTTCAAAAGGTTCAGTAGCTGCTTTAACTTCTGATTCACTAATATTAATTTGAGATTCCAAACTCGCACGCTTCACTAGACATGAGGCATATTCTCTAACCAATATGTTGGTTGTAGCGAACTTCGAATTATGGCTGAAAAAAACAGCTACTATGTGTTTGCTGAACGCCTCTATCTCACCTAAGTTTTCAGATTTATCCAAAGAAATACTGACTATTGAGTAACATGCTGCAATTATCCGCTCTAATATATATTCATCATCAGCCACTAGAATAGGTTTGACTATTTCTAGGAAACTCTTAGTGTTATGCACTCCATAGTAGACTAAAGCCTCAGTTGAAACATCTCTTAGCTCAGTTACGACTGAGTTAAGGAACCAAATTGTTGTAATTAGCCTTAGTTTTTCTATTTCTGGATCTGAAAACTCTCTATTTTTCCAACATTCAGCCCTAAATCGAATGCCTTTTATCAATTCATCATGGTTTCTTCGAAAGTACTCTCCCCATGAAAGATCTCTGTCCACCATAGACATGTCTAACAATATATCACTTAGAAACTTTGCGTTTAGAGGGTGAGATATTGCGAATCGTACGTCTCCTAAAGATTCAATATATTTTTGTTTCAACCCTTCATTAAGTATTAAGTTTTTCAATTCGCATACTGTTTCATCACAAATGCAATTAGGTTCAATCAAATGCGACAAACTTAAAACTTCATTTTTGTAAGTTGAAGGAACTATTTGCCAAACATGTGGCAGATTATACCGCGGTGCAATAGCGACAAGTGCATGCAGGATATCCTCTGACAGCTCATGCTGGAGGGTCACACCTTCGAAGACTTTTTCAATAAATTCTTGTGAACTGAATAGCGATACGTCTCGATTTAGACAATAGTGCTCCATTAAATAGAAAGCTATAATGTATCCACCTAGGCGATCATACGCTGGGCTTAAGCGATATTCTCCACGACGAACCAGATCTCTGAATATTAAACCTTCCTGAGATAGCAAGTTGACAATATTACTGTCCCAATCAGTCAATTGTGGATCATACTTTTGCAAAAAGTCTCTTTCTAAAACCTCCCTACCGTTTGCCTCCCAAAGAGCTTTGCCTAAGAAGTAGACTGCGTTTTCTATGTCAGCAATTGTATACCTAATAGACAGGTTAATCATTTCAGAGATAGTCTTTCCAATATGTGTGACTTGCTCTTTAAACAATGAGTATATGGATGACGGAAAACTTTGAACCACAACACTAGTCTTCCTTGAACGATTCGTAACTTCACAAAAGATTTTCAAGTTTAAAGGGTGGCTGAAGAAACTTTGCGGAGCCGCTATTGGATTAGCACTAATCTTATAATATCTAAAGTATGCACCTATAGCTTGGACCGTTACTTTGTCACTAAACCCTTTTAATAGTAACTCAAAACAATCATTGGGGAGCGCTTGCTGCGCAAACCCTTCTCTTGATGAACTATTAGCACTGACAGTTCCTACATTTTGCCGAGACTGATAACCATCTCGCAATGTACAGACGAGAACTACATTTGGATACCGAGGTAATACAGTCTCAATGCCTTCCAATAAGTTCTTCCATTCTCTTGGGTCTTCAGCCTCATTTAATCCATCAACAACTATTGGAACTCGGCAACGATTTCTTTCTCCCGCTGAATCTATCGCCGAAAGCAACAATTCAAACGATCTAACTGCCTTAGAGGCAAAGGACATATTTTGAACCAGAGAATCAAGTGTTCCTCCCTTACGAAGTTTTTTTCCGTGAAGAAGTATTCCTGCTAACCTGTCATCATTTTGGCTTGTAACTTCAGCAGCTAATTGTGTTTTACCTCTGCCAGCTTTACCAATAACAGCTATTAATTGATGAGAGAATAGTTCTACAGCTTCTGACAACAGCTTTTTGATATCTTTGATAACTGCATTAGCATTGGTCAAATAAAGAGAAAGCGGCAGGTTCTGCCTTCTTGTTAACCTTAATAACTGACTTATGTTTTTTGTCTGCACTGAAGATTGAGCAAAGTTCGCAATTCTACCTATTTCTCTGCCTGACATTGTAGACTCAAAGACCTTACAGCTAGATATAACCTGGTTGCAAAAGGCTATAAACTCTTCTAGATCAGGTAACAGTTCTACATAATCCTTATCCCTAGCTAACTCAGAAATAGTTAATAAACAAGCATCTAATTTAACTTTCGCAGCATATATATCAGACCATGCACTAGGTTCACCAAGCACTCTTCTTATATCTCGCTCTGCGTCTGTAGGTTGATGAACTTCAGGAATCCAACGACTTCTAATCGGAGCCACTGAATTCGTATGCTGCTCAGTTAACATATCTGGTGTTAGAGCCAGCTCTCCAAAATAATTAGCCCTTAACTCTGTTGCTGGACCTGAGAGATAAGTCTCTAAATCATTTTCATTCCAAAGATGTAATTTAAAGCCATATTTTTGTTGTAAATCATAAAACCAAGTTTGGTCAGCCTTCGCTAAGGTTTTATGCGTCCAAAGAATCCATACATTTAAATCTGGTAAGTGTTGTTTCGTTGTATTCAGCGAATGCTCAATCTGGCCCTTTGCCCCAGCAGTTAAGCCACCGTCACTTTTATACTGGAACCATTTGCATTGCCATCCAACCTTTAACCCTTTTGTTCCCAATCTTGAGTCATCACAATCGAGCTCAAGATGGAACTCCACACCTGGTTGATTTTTTAACTCTTTAATTGGCCCATGATTTCGAAATTGTCGAACGACAATTCCTCTACATAAGCTTTCAAAACTAAATGCATGTGCGTTAGGATGCTCTCCAGCAACATGTTCAAACTTAGCCCAATCAAGCACTATTTAACCCTCTTGTTTAACTAAATCAGGATAATCGTGTGCTGAAAAGCATTCGACCTTGGCTCCTTCATGAATCAACAGAGAGATAAATGCATTCAGATCGTCGTCTGAAGATATGGTTATCTTTGAACCTTTTCTTTCGAGGCTTTGGTCATACATAAATTGCGCTAATTGCTGGGGTGAAAGACAAAATAGATTTTGCTTGCTTAGGAACTTAAGTACTTCATCACCATATCTATCTGCATCCACGTCAAAATTCGATTCATCACTACATAGAAAAGAACTAATCGTTGATACTAATTGCTCAAAATTTTCAGCCTTCTCTGCATCCTTGAACTCACCTACGATTACCAGGTTTAAAGAGTGCTCTGCACCATAGCCCTGCCAAATTTTCATTCTAATTCAACCCTTATACCTTATAGTATTTGTTAACTGACGATAAGCATTAGTGAGGGAACCACTACCTATAGGAACACCATTCTTGTCAAACGAACTCAGCTTAAAAACACCTGACGCATCTATATGCGCAAAGCCTTGCAGTTCACTCTCTTTCTGAAGACCGATAGCAGTGACAAATTGATTTCTGTAATCAGAGCTTATAGATACCCTCATGCTTTTCATCGTTAAACTTCGACTATCGACGATTTCTTTTAATTTACTGAGTGTTACATCATCGATTTTTTTACCAAACCCCACTGGTACCTCTGGTAAAACCAGAAACTCGTCAGCGCCTAGCTCCTTGGACAGTTCCAAGGCATTTGGTAAGTCTTCAATGGTTTTACTATTAACCACGTAATTTATCCCAAAAGGGATACGTCCTTTCAATAATTCTAAATTTCTTAATAGCCCCTTAAATGGTCTTTTCCTTATAGACTCGTAGTTACTATAAGTTCCATCCATACTTACTCTAATAAAGTTCACATGACTTTTTAGCTGGGATATTAGTTCAGGAGTTAAACTGTGACCATGCGTCGTAAAGCTAATTGCTAGCTTGGTTTCTTCTTGTCCAAACTGGCAAAGTTCAACCAAGTCTTCATGCAATGTTGGCTCGCCTCCACCAAAGCCAATACCAAACACCCCCATACCATCCATTTCAAGCAACCAATCTTTTACCCTACTTTTATCCAAAATTGAACGATGCTTCGGCGCATAACAATGC
>NZ_JADQAI010000019.1 GCF_022129235.1 Psychrobacter sp. Ps6
AACTACAATAGACAGATACATCTTATTAAACAAGGGCTACATGCAACGGAGACCCCTTACGCACTGAAGTTACGAAGTGATAATTACCTCAACGGTGATCAATTCAAAGCACTGCAGCAACAGTTTGCCTCTAAAAATCGAACAATGCCCATTTTTAATGAACGCATTGTTATTAATGCTAATTTATCAAGACGAACGTCAAACGGATTTAAAATCCTCTACAGTTTAAGTGATTTTTTCTATTTTGGTCGCACCGATGATCTTATCAAAATCTGGGGACAACCTGCTTTTTTACAAAACCCTATCAGTCCGTTGCTATGCAAAAAAAACAATGAGAAATTAGCCTACCCTAACCTGGAAGCAGAACAAATTTATGGCTTATTATGGATAACCAGACTAATCGATATGCCAATCATGAGTCATCGTTTTGATGCATCAAAAGATCAATTAAAACAATGGGATATTTTTTTGGCCAATAATTTCATCATTGCAGAACCGAATAAGATTGGTCTAGGGCTAAGAAAAATTTCGATAAAGAAAAAACGAATTAATGAGTACAGTTTTACTGATTGGCTAAAACTCTATCGTCTTTATTGCGACTCTAATACGCCAATTCCAATAACGATGAACGATATAAAACTGCAGCTACGAAGAGCTGTTCACTTACCAATAAGTAAGCTATGGACAATTATTAAATATCACATCATGAAGTAATGTTATGAAAATTCTAATCATTGGGCCTTCATGGGTCGGCGATATGGTCATGTCGCAATGTCTTTATACTGAAATTAAAAAACTTAACCCTGAAGCCATTATTGATGTTATGGCTCCTGGTTGGTGTAAGCCAGTATTAGAGCGTATGCCTGAAGTTAATCAAGCGCTCGAAATGCCACTAGGTCACGGCGATCTCAATCTATTAGCGCGCTATCAATTAGGGAAAATTCTTCGTGATGACCAATATGATCACGCGTATGTATTACCTAACTCAGCAAAATCAGCCTTAGTACCCTTTTTTGCCAAGATTCCAGTGCGAACAGGTTGGAAAGGAGAAATGCGTTATGGTCTACTGAATGACCTTCGCAACAATAAAAAAGCATTTAATTTGATGATTGAGCGCTACATTGCACTCGCTCACCCAGCAAGAAATATGACCGGTTCAGGCTGTTTAACAAAGATGCCCAACCCAAAGCTAACTATTGATCCTGTTGCACAAAAAGAAGCACTGAATAAATTTGGCTTAAGCAGTGGCAGAGTAGCAATTGGTTTATGCCCTGGTGCTGAATTTGGCCCAGCAAAGCGCTGGCCTGAGCAACATTTTGCGGTAACTGCTAAAACATTAATAGAACAAGGCCATCAAGTTTGGTTATTTGGTTCAGCCAAAGATCGTGAAGTAACGGATAAAATTAAAAATAGCTTACCCGCAGAGTTACAAGCTTTCTGTCACAATCTTGCGGGTAATACATCTCTAATTGAAGCCATCGATTTGCTTGCTGCATGTAAAATAGTAGTTAGTAATGACTCTGGCTTAATGCACGTTTCCGCTGCAGTTGGATGCCATATTGTTGCTTTGTATGGTTCCACTACTCCTAGTTATACCCCCCCATTAGCGGAACATGTTGAGGTATTGCATACAGACATCAGTTGTCGTCCATGCTTTAAGCGTGAGTGTCCTCTTGGTCATTTAAAATGCTTAACTGAGTTAACTCCTGATTTGGTTATCAATGCCATTGATAAGTTACAAAAAGTATAAATTATTATGCTACTTCAAATCATTTACACTCTACTTCTTGCCTTAGCCTCTCCATTGTTGCTATTTGGTTTATATAAACACAAGCCAGGTAAGCCCACATTTGGTAAGCGGTGGAAAGAACATTTTGGTCTAACACCCGTTATTAAAGGGGAAAATCCAATTTGGATTCATGCTGCATCTGTAGGAGAGTCCATAGCGATAACCCCTCTGATCAAAGCACTCAAAGAACAATACCCACAACAAGCTATTGTAGTGACGACTACAACTAGTACAGGAGCAGAGCAAATAGCTAAGCTGGGTGATTTGGTTGAACATCGCTATATGCCAATCGATTTTACTTGGTGTGTTCGAGGTTTTCTTAAAGCCGTTCAACCAAAACTAATGCTCATTGTCGAGAAAGAGCTTTGGCTAAATACGCTTACCGCAGTTAGCAATCATCGGATCCCAATTGTAATTACTAATGCTCGTTTATCTGAACGTTCAGCTAAACGTTACCGCTCTGTGGCATTTTTTACCAAAGCGCTGTTAAGTCGTATTGATAAAATTCTTTGTCTGCACACTGATGATGCCGCACGTTTTCTGAATATTGGAGCTTCTAGTGAAAAGATTACAGTCACTGGCTCGATTAAATACGATCTAACCGTAGACCCCATTATATTTGAACAAGCCAAACAGCTACGAACTCGACTTGGGGACAAGCGTCCAATTCTTATCGCAGCAAGTACTCATAAAGGCGAAGATGAGCAAGTTTTCTCCGCCTTCAATACAATACTACAGCACAATATTGATGCCTTATTGATCATAGTTCCAAGACATCCAGAACGCTTTAATGAAGTCGAACTGATGGCAGAAAAAAACTTTCAATTCACTGTACATCGTCGAACAAGTAAGGCAGAAATTAACCCTATTACGCAAGTATATTTGGCAGATACTATGGGTGAAATGCTCTTACTTCTTGCAAGCAGTGATGTTACATTTATGGGTGGAAGTTTAATTGGTGATAAGGTTGGAGGCCATAACCTACTAGAGCCGGCAGCAGTCGGTAAGCCTGCGATCACCGGCCCAAGTTATTATAATTTTATCGACATTACTGAACAATTACACCAAGCCGATGCAATAGAAATTTGCCAAGATAGTAGTATGTTAGCCGAACAGGTTGTTACCTTATTTTCTAATCCCAAACGCCAACATTTAATGGGAGAAAATGGCAGACAAGTGGTACAACAAAATCAGGGTGCCGTTCAACGAACTATTGATAGTATTACTGACTACCTGCATTAAATTCGTAGCGATGAGAACGGGAGAGTCCACTCTCATCGCTATTTATCTTTACTCTTGTTGGTTATAGCCATCTAGTAATGCTTGCCAATCTTGCATCTGCCATTGAATATTGCGTTTTTTGACTTCTTTAATAAATGATCGCTCTAAACGGGCTAGGTTATCTTTTTTCCAATGATCACCCTGTTGCTGATAACACTTATCGAAATCAATTAGCCATACCTGATGATTCGTATCAAGCAATATGTTATGGGCATTTAAATCTGTATGGCAAACTTGTAACTCATGCATCTTACGAATCATCTGGCCTATTTGATACCAAACCGATTTAGGTAATGATGCTTCAATTAGAACAGCAACGAGATCTCGACTATTAGCGATTTTCTCGACCAAAATATCTGCCTGATAAATACATCCTTTTTTTTCTACTCGTGCAGCAACAGGGCGAGGGACATTCACGCCCCCATCTCGTAATACTTTTAAAAGCATCAATTCAGCATAACTGCGAGTCTTATTCCAACGAGTAAACCAATAACTGTCACTAATAATTTTGCCAAATAAACCACCTCGTCGATAATGCCGTAATGCCATATCTATCGTGTCACCTGCGAGAAACCATGTAGTTCCTCGCCCTTGAGCTGAACCAATAATCGCTCCTTGCTGTTGCCAAAACTCAACATCAAAACAGCAACGCGGATCAACATTTAAATAACGTTCGTCAAACCATATAATCTGCTGATCATGACTAATTTTCTGCATTGCGGCCCCTCTCAACTTTATTTGGGTTTATTTTACAATTCTCATCACTAACTGCATAATCCACTGACAACTTTTTATCGGGTATTTCTATGGCCTTGTTTACAACACCTCCCCAATCAATTTGTATTTTACGTTTATCTGCTATTGGTGATGTTTGTCATGCAATTGCTGTTGTACAAACAATCCAACAACACTGGCCAGAAACCAAAATCACCTGGATTGTTGGAAAAACAGAGGCCCAACTGATCCATGTTCTTCCTAATATTAATGTTGTAAGTTTTGATAAAAAAGCAGGTTGGCAAGGTATTAAATCTGTTTGGCATTCATTAAAAAATCAAAAATTTGATGTACTTCTTGATATGCAAGTTGCGTTTCGAGCTAGCGTATTATCATTAGGAATTAAAGCGCGTTACAAAATTGGTTTTTCTAAAGAAAGAGCCAAAGAAGGTCAGTGGTTATTCACCAATAAAAAACTACCACAAACCAAAGCCCCTCATGTCTTAGATAATTTTGCAGAATTTGCTCACTATCTTGGTGTTCCATTTACCTCCCCACAATGGCATATCCCATTATCTGAAGATAACATTTCCTTTGCTAAACAGTACATCAAACAGCCGACATTGATTATTTCACCTGCTGCAAGTAAAGATGAGAGAAATTGGATCCCAGAACGCTATGCTACTGTTGCTGATTACGCTATAGAAAAAGGGCTCAATGTTATTCTATGTGGTTCGCCTACACAACGAGAGCAAAAATTAGGTCAAGTAATTGAGCAACAGTGCAGCTATCCAATCATAAACCTCATTGGAAAAACAAGCCTGCTCCAACTTACTGCACTACTAAAATACGCTTCTGTTGTAATTGCTCCAGATTCAGGACCAGCTCATCTAGCGACAACACAAGGTACTCCTGTTATTGGCTTATACGGACACAGCAACCCGACCCGGACAGGCCCATATCTCAGTCAAAAGTACGTTGTCAGCGTTTATAAAACTATGGCAGAACAGCAGTATGGAAAACCTCTTGCTCAATTACCTTGGGGAACACGAGTTAAAGGTAGCGATATTATGGCTGCAATTTCAACCGACGATGTCATTAAACAGCTAGATATCATTATCAAACCTTTAATATCTACACAATTACAGTGAGAAACTGATGAAGCCAGACAATACTAGAGCAAGCCTCGCTGTTGCGTTGATTGTTAAAAATGAAGAAAAGCATCTAGCTGCATGTTTAGACTCAGTTAAAGATTGGGTTGATGAAATTGTCATTCTAGATTCTGGAAGTAGTGATGCGACAGAAGAGATTGCACGCCAATATACGAACAAATTTTATGTGTCTGAAGATTGGCCTGGGTTTGGCATTCAACGTCAACGAGCACAAGCATTTGTAGAGAGTGACTATATATTATGGCTTGATGCCGATGAGCGAGTGACGCCTGAATTAAGAGCATCTATTGAACATATATTACAATATCCTGATAGCAACACCGTATATTTAATCAATCGATTAAGCTCAGCATTTGGACAATTTATCCATCATTCCGGCTGGTCTCCCGATTGGTTAGTTCGATTGTATCCAATACAGTTGACTCAATATAATGATGCATTAGTGCATGAAAAAGTCATCATTCCAGACCATGCCCAACAACAAAAATTATCAGGACGATTACATCATCACACCTACGATAATCTGCATCACTACATCGAGAAAACTACAAAATACATAAAGGCATGGACCGATGAACGTGAAGGTCGTAAAAAAAGCAGCATCAGTACGGCACTATTACATGCTTTTGCCAGTTTCCTTAAAATGTATGTGATTCGATTGGGCTTTTTAGATGGTCGTAGAGGCTTTATTATCGCTTGGCTGACTATGCACTCAACCTTTGTTAAATACACTGATTTATGGCTTAGAGAACAACAGGATAAAACGCAATGAAAATTTCTTTGATCATTACTACCTACAATTGGAAAGAAGCTTTAAGTGCCGTTTTAAACAGTGTTTTACGTCAATCACAACTCCCCGATGAAGTGATCATTGCTGATGACGGTTCTCGTGAAGATACTAAAGTACTAATTGACCAATATAGAGAAACCTTTCCCGTTCCATTAATTCATTCATGGATCCCAGATGAAGGATTCCAACTAGCCAAAAGTCGTAATAAGGCCATTGCTATAGCTCAAGGCCGTTATCTGATCATGATCGATGGTGATATGGTACTCTCTCCGACGTTTATCGCCTCACATGCAAAAGTAGCGAAAGAGCATCAGTTTGTGCAAGGAGGTCGAGTTCTCACGGATTCTGCGTTCAGCCAAAAAATTATGGAACATGGTGCTATCCCATCCATTACATCAACAGGGATTCGTAATCGCCACAATTGCATTAGCCACCCTTTACTAAGTCAATGGTTTTCATACATTCGTAATAATGATAAATCGACCCGAGGTTGTAATATGGCGTTTTGGCGCGAAGATGTGATTCGTGTTAATGGTTTTAATGAAGACTTTATCGGTTGGGGACGAGAAGACAGTGAATTTGTCCACCGAATGCTGAATTTAGGTTTACAGCGCTTATATTTAAAATTTGCTGGAGTTGGATACCATCTTTACCACAAAGAAAATTCACGCCGATCTCTTGCTGATAACGATATCATATTGCAAAAAACGATTGATGAAAAATTAACTTATTGCCCCAATGGTATCGATAAATATTTAGGAACACAAAAATGACCACACGCGTAATTTATCCAGGCACTTTTGATCCCATCACCAATGGTCATC
>NZ_JADQAI010000020.1 GCF_022129235.1 Psychrobacter sp. Ps6
GAGTTTCTGAAGAAAAGCAAAGCTGAAAGGATGCTCAGGATAGCTGACTCCATCTTAGATGAAGAGAACAAAGATCCGATCTCGTTACCCAAGCATATTCAAGAAGCCTTGGATTTCATGAAATGATTGAAATTCAGATAGCTGGAGCTGGCGCAGGTAAGACTCATGGTCTGGCTGAGAAGATCATCGCGCACTACGACTCAACATCGCATAAGAAAATCTTTGCGATTACTTATACCAATAATGCCACGCAGAATATTTCTCAAGCGATTATCAGACAATTAGGATACTTGCCAGACAATATCGTAGTTTGCACAGTCCACACGTTTCTATTGAATGAGGTCATTTACCCTTACTCTCCTTTTGTTTTAAATGAAGTACACACCACCTCTTCACAATGCAAAACGTTCTCAAACTTTCCTGCTGGAAAGTCCGCTGAGAAAAAACAAAGAGAAGCCAAGAGCACCATTTCAAGGCTAAAGAAAATTGGGGTAATACATGTCGATGAAACATATTCTGCGGCATGGAGAGTTGTCGATGAAAACTATTCAAAACACAACAGCCAGAAGAAGAAATCTAAAGTTAGGAAAGTTCACAAACTCCTAAGCAGTGCGATCGACAAGATTTTCCTTGATGAAGCTCAGGATCTTGACGAAACCGCTCTTAAAGCTTTTCAAAAAATCGGCGAGAATTCTGCTGATATTTACATGGTAGGCGATCCAAAGCAAGCAATTGATTATCCGAAAGATTTCAAAGATTGGTTAGCAAAAAACAAAGCCAACAAAAAAGTAAAAGTGCTGCCGAATATCACGACATCTCGTAGGGTTCCACAGAGGATTCTTGATCTATCAAATACCTTCTGCCCCAGAGGGCAAGAGCAGATCAGCTTGTCTGAAGTTGAAGGACGCCTCACATACATCACTACAGAAGATGACCATTATGACGCTGTACTTAGCCATCACATTGAGAATGGAAGTTTAGTTAGCATCTTCAGAAAAGAAGGTAACTACTCAACTAAACAAGCAGGAGCACTACCCGAGTTTGACCCTGAGGTAGAAGATCTACTTACAGTAAAATTCCCCGAATACGAAGAAGGGGTGGTCATATATTCATTGCAGCGTTTCTTTGCATCTCTGTTGTCCAAAAATGACAACAACAGTTCCATACGTAAATTTCTTGCCAAGCTGGAAATTCCGTATGAAAAAGAGTTGTTCAAAAATCTTTGCAGATCTGCCGAGCAATATAGTTCATCCAAGGACAATTCGGCTAAGTATACAATAAGCAGCATCCAGCGCACTAAAGGCTTAGAGTCTAAGGTCTGTGTATTAGTCTTAACACCAGCGATTTTCAAATGCTTAATGCAGGATGCTGTAACCAAGTTCAACAAGACTTGGAATATGGTTTACGTTGCATTAACGAGGGCTGAGTCAGAGCTTGTTGTTGCAGTAGACATGGATTTACTTGGCAACAAATACAACCACGATGACATAGTTAAAAGCCTTGAGTCTATTGGGTTTGAAGTGTTAAACCCAAATCATCCAAACCACAAAACGAAGAAAAATTAGAGTGAACATAATATCAACCAACGATAATTGCCAAAAATCTGCTTTGTCCAGATTTTCCATACATTTAGTTATTTATGAATTGCTAATTTAGGAAAGTCTCTAACACAGAATTGTCCAGATGTGTGTTGGCGGGGCATGTAACACGAAATTGCCCCATTATCATTCAGAGCAAATACTCATTCATATCGCATTAACGTGATTTTGGATTAGTTTCATGAGCTGTATATATGAACAGTTATAATGAAACATGGTGATTTTATCGCTTGAGTTCCGTTTTTAATAAGAAATATTTCTTGTTAAAAACAGAAGTAAAATCATAACCAAATGAAAATTAAACGATTTAATATTTCAGTTTGTATTTCATAAGACTAATTAAATACATTTCTTACTTTTTACATCCTCTTTCAAATGAGTAGATGTAAGAAAGTGCCAGCAAGTTCATAATATATAACGATTATATCGAGTATGATAATGGTATTTTATGAGTACTTTTTTGCGCGAAAGTAAGAATGCTTATTAATATACTGTTATATTTACCATGAGATTCACTATCAATACGGAGTTATAAAAAGTGAGTAGTAATAACATCAAATGTGTAGGGGATTTTCTTAAAATAGTTAAAGAACTCTACCCTGAGGGTGAAAGGGCATACTTTCGTGGTCAGTCATCGAGTTTATACAATGTAAATTCATCCTTCTATCGACTAACAGAAAGTACTAAACCCGGACAAAGTGATAACTACTCTTCTATACTTTCTAATAAAATGTTTAAAGAGTTTAAGAATAACATGCCAGCTTATTCTGAGAATAATTTACTCAAAGACTACACTTTGAATGACATTGATCTGATGATGGTTGCTCAGCATTATGGTTTAGCAACTAGGCTAATCGACTGGACAAAGAACCCAATGGTTGCACTTTACTTCGCAACCGAGAAACCTAAAGACACAGGTGATGCATCTGTATATATGATCTTTAATGTTCCAGATAAGCATCCGGTTACTGTTTCAAGTAGTCAAAGTTTTTCTAATGCTTTAAAGGGTGAGCAGCGTAAGTTAGCAGAAATATATAATATCTTGGAAAGAAACCTAATGAATACTATGACGCTGGATCTTGCTCATACTATTCATGGCATTATAAATTCTGGTAGTGGGGATTTTATATATCCACCTATAAAGGTGAATAAAGAAATATTAGCCATGCATATGACTGCAATTTGCCTTGAAATGGCTAATAAAAGTGCACGGTGTCATACAGTATTAAAGTTAATCCAAGATGATCTTATTAATTCAACATGCTCTTTGAGTTCAGTGAAAATTTATAATAATGCAAAATATGTCTTAGAACCACTCCCACTAAACCCACGAATAAAAAATCAGCAAGGTGTTTTTGTTTTTTCTAATGATCTAGAAATGAATGTAATCGAAAACAAAGCCATTGTTAAAGAAAACATTATTAAGACGCATGCTTGTACTGAAAATGTTCTAATAAACGAAGGGGTTATTAGAATAGACATACCCGCAAAATATTTGAGTTCGATTCATAGTGAACTTAATCTATATGGAATCTCAAAAGACTTTATATATCCAGAGCTTCCGTCATATACCGAAACTATGCAAAATAGAATGGTTAGGGAAGTTTTAGCGGGAAAAATATAACAAACTGTTCTAGAGGGATTCGCAACGCGTGGCATTTTCACTATGCGTTGGTTTTAGTGTTTAAGGTGGTACGCGGCGACTTCAGTATTGCGTTGCTCACCCCTTAACAGGGCGTTATGTTTCTTTAGGAGTTAAACGTGGAATTTTTGGAAAGTCGTATAAATAAGCTATTGGGCGAAGCTAGAAAGATTGAAATTGATGTCGCGCATCATCAAATTAGTTGGTCTCAATGGGATCCAAAGCAAACCGGAGGAACACCTCCCGAGTATTTACTTGATGGGGATGAGGAGTACGAAAAACCATTTAAGCACTTAACAGCCTCATTATACCTGTCGGTCTCTTGTTATTTGGATATGAAAGGTTATTCAAATTATTTGTCACTATTCAGAGAGTTATTTGGGAGCGGACCAGATAATATTAAAGACCGAGATAAATTCGATATAGATCACTATTGGTTTGGTGAACCATATAGTGTTTTCTTGGCTAGGCTAACCCAGTTCCTTCAAGTTTTTGAATTCATGGAGAGTGATGATTCTAGGTATACGAGACTTTCAGGAATTCAATATCTGGAAAATATATTGAATAATACAGCTTCAATTGTGTCACGTTTAGAGAAAGTTCCAAAATCAGAAACTGAAGTTTATAATGCAGTTAAAGGAGTTTTTGAAGCAATTTTTCCTACGGCAAAATATCCTAAAAGTAACTTTATTAAAACAGTTAAAGAGTATAAGCCTGATATTTTGATCCCGGAATTATTTACCGCGATTGAGTATAAATATGCGAAAACAGAAGACAAGCTAAAAGCTACTATTGAACAAGTCGCCGCGGATGTTAAAGGCTATACAGGTGACAGAGATTACAGCATATTTTATGCTGTATTTTATGTTACTACAGACTTTTGGGGCAGAGAGCGTTTTATGACCGCTTGGAATGAGCAGAAATTTCCAAAAAATTGGATCCCAGTATATGTTGTAGGTCAATAAACATAACAAACTGTTTAAGAGTGATTCGCAACGCGTGGCATTTTTACTATGCGTTGCGATTAGTGTTTAAGGTGGTATGCGGGAACTACGGTATTGCGTTGCTCACATATATGGTCTCCCTCTGTTTTGCAAGCCAGCAGTTTGATCAAAAGTGCAGGTTAACTACCATATATACGGCCTGTTAAATCGGCTTGTGCCTTGGCCAAGATGAGGCAGTCGAACACGAAGTCCTAATCACCTTATCGACTTTAAAAGCCAGTGTGAGCAGAAGGTTTTCATCGTGTAGGATTTTATCCTGATATTCATCTAACTACGTACTTTGCAAAGGTTGGTGATCGTTGTTTATGCTGGTTTATATTCCTCGTTTTTACTGATTACCGCCCAAGCTATCCGCATTAATTTATTGGCTAAAGCGACAGCCGCACGGTTTGCTCCTCGTCGCTTTTCAATATCTACAGCCCATAAGCTTAGTTTATCTGATTTAAATTTGGCTCGTCTTAAAGCTGCTCTTGCGCCATGAACAAGTAAGGAACGAATATAGGTATTGCCTTGCTTAGTTATACCAAGCAGCGTGATTTTTCCACCTGTGGAATTCTACTTGGGTACAAGACCCATGGCTGCGGAAGCATCTCTTCCTGTTTTAAATTGTTGTCCAGAACCCATCCAAACAGCAACAGCTTGGCTAGTTAAAGGGCCAAATCCAGGGATTGAAGTAAGTAGTTTGGCATTATCAAAATGCTGAATGGTGTGATTTAGCTTGTTATCAAACCAGCTTACTTGCTCGTTGATATAATTATATCTTTCATGTTGATGATAAATGAGTTCTCGCAACATCGATGAAAGTTGATTCTCAGCATCTTCAAGGATACTTGGTATGGCTTTACCAAATGCTGTTTTTCCTTTTGGAATAATGATGCCATATTCCGATAAAAGTCCTCTAACTTGATTAATAAGACGAGTTCTTTCAGTGATAAGAAGCTTGCGCATTTTAATGACCGATTGAATATCTTGTTGCTCGATAGATTTATGCGGTACGGGATGATGTCTTTGATAAAGCGTTATTTCAGCGATAGCCTCGGCATCGTTGTAATCGTTCTTTTGTTTATGACGCTGGCTTTTTACATGTTGTGGTGGAAAGAGCATAACTTGATGCCCAAGTTTGGAAAATTCTCTAGCCCAATAATGTGCAGAGGAACAAGCTTCCATCGAGATGGTGCACTCATTTTGTTGTGCGATATATTTTAGAAGCTTACTTCGAGGTAATTTTTTACGGCTAATATTATTTCCTTTATGATTGATTTCAAAAAGAAAGAAAATACTTTTTGCTAAGTCGATACCGATGATTTTATTCTGAGCCATGGTCTTTACCTGCACATTGATTGAATATATCAAGCATGGCTCAAGACCATGCGAAGAGGTAGAGGGAGACCATCTCATCACCTTAACAGGGCGTTATCCTTACTTTTTCTACTACCTACCAGCTAAAATAGAGCAAAGTGCGTAACACACTTTTGTCCAAAAACGTTTCAAAACTAACGCTTATCTGTTGTGATAACCAAACAACCCAACCATCCAAACCACTATCAACCATTTCCCAAGAGAAATTGATGTTTTACAGCGCAAACGTGGTAAAATCCC
>NZ_JADQAI010000021.1 GCF_022129235.1 Psychrobacter sp. Ps6
AAGCTTATCTTTCTCAATAAACCCGCAGGCTTTAAGCCTCTCATATTTTTCCAACTCAGAGGGATTTTAAAACAGCACAAGATTCAGTTTATCCATAGTCATCACCTTGGCCCTCTATTCTATAGTCGACCAATCTCACGATTTATGGGGCTTCAACATATCCATACTGAACACGATAGCTGGCACTTAGACAACCCAAAAGCTCGAAAACAAACTCAGCTACTTGCCGCCGGAAAACACTTTTCTCTGATCGCAGATGCCAATCATATTGCTAAAGATCTTCAGTGTTATTTAAAACGAAACGTTGATCACGTCATTTTAAATGGCATTGATAGCCAAATATTTACACTAGGCGATCCCATTAAAGCAAGAGCACAATTACGGTTACCACCAGACTGTTTTTTAATTGGCGCAGCAGGTCGTTTAGTTGCAGAAAAAGGGATGGGGCTATTATTACAAGCTCTAGCTCAACTACCTCTACACTACCATATTGCGATTGCAGGAATTGGCCCTCAACAATCAATATTAAAACAGCAAGCGAAACAGCTCGGTATCCAGTACCGTGTTCATTGGCTCAACCTTGTTAATGATATGCCACTTTTTTATCAAGCCATCGACCTATTTTGTCTACCTTCAACCAGCGAAGGCTTACCTCTTAGCCTCTTAGAAGCGCAATCATGTGGTAAATGGGTGGTAGCAACCGATGTTGGTGCAGTGAGAGAAGTGATTACTTCAGACTCAGGCCATATTATTGCTGACCGTTCGGTGAAAGCATTAACCGATGCCATACTCAATGCCCCGCTTCAACCGTCAGCTCCAATGATAAGAGAGCACATTATAAAAAATACAGATGTTCGAATTATGGTTGAGCAATATGAAAAAATCTGGAGTTCAGCCTTATGATAACACTCACGCTGCTGCTCACCTTTCTTATCATTTATCATCATATTATTTACAGTATTAGCTTGCTCTGGCTTGCTAAACATCGACCTCAGCCAAAAGAGCCTAAGCATACTAGAGCGACGCTGCCCTCTATTGCATTTATTCTGCCGGTACATAATGAAGCTGATTATATTGAACAGAAGCTGGCGAATATTCTGATGCTCGATTATCCCGCCGATAAATTATCACTGTATATTTTTAATGATGGTAGTGATGATGCCACCCTTGCCAACATAGCGTATTGGGAAACCAAGTTTAAAGAACAAGGTATTGGATTATATCTAAATCATGAAGAACATAATTGTGGCAAAGTTATTCGTCTTAACAGTTTAATTCATCAAGCTCAACAAAGTGATTTTCTCGCTTTTACTGATGCTTCCGCCCTGCTTTCCATCGATGCTCTACAGCAAGCAGTTTTACAATTTCAATCCCCCAGCATTGGCGCTCTAACTGGAAATTACCTACTACAAAATGGAGGCTCAGGAGAGCAACAGTATTGGCAGTGGCAAAACCGATTACGTTTTGCTGAATCTGAACTCGGAAGTGTTATGGGCGGAAATGGTGCCTTTTATATAGTGCGCTCACACCTCGTTGAAACCCTACCCGAAGATACCATTAATGATGATTTTATTTTGCCGATGAATGTACTCAAACACGGATATAAAATTGTCTTTAGTGCCGATATTAATACCGTAGAGATAGCGCCCACCAGCCAAAGCCAAGACTATCGTCGTCGCCAGCGTATTGGTGCTGGTAACCTGCAACAGTTAATCCGATGCCGCTTTATATTAAGGCAAAAAAATTATGGCGCATTATGGTTATTCCTGTCAGGTAAAGGATTAAGAACCTTGATGCCCTTTATTTTAATTGGCTACTTTTTTCTCACATTAACACTCTCGCTTACAGGATCCATTCTTGGTTTAATACTATTTATGGGTCAATGCCTTGGTTACGGCTTAGCACTGCTACCCGCTTTCGGACTTAAAAATAACTACCTGATAAAACTGCACTATTTTGTTGCTAGTTACTTTGCCTCTCTGATTGGAATGTTGCGCTACAGTGTTGGGCAATTTAAGCGAGGATGGCGGCATATTCCCCCTATTGAAACCTATCAACCGCAAATTACATCCGGGTGCAAACGTCTATGCGACATTGTATTAAGTCTACTTGGGCTTGGGCTAACGCTGCCTTTTTGGCCTCTCATTGCTTTAGCCATAAAACTCAACTCAAAGGGACCTATTTTTTATCGTCAATTACGGGTAGGAAAGATCGAGCAAGATACGGTTGATCTATTTGAGATCATAAAATTTCGGACGATGTACCATTCTGAAAAAAACCAAGCAGATTTGTCATGGGCAAAGAAAGCAGATCCTAGAGTAACCACAGTTGGCCGCTTTTTAAGAGATACTCGAATTGATGAAATTCCACAGTTTATTAATGTGCTTCGTGGTGATATGTCATTCATAGGCCCAAGACCTGAGCGTCCTGAACTGTGTGGATCCTTGCAAAATGCATTGCCTTTTTATCTAGAAAGGACTGCCGGATTAAAGCCCGGACTCACAGGGCTGGCTCAAGTCAACCATGGTTATGACAACACCATTGAAGATGTAAAAGAAAAGATTGGTTGGGATCACGCCTACGCAGCCACTCTTGGCTCTCCATGGCAGTGGCTCAAAATGGACTGCTATATTTTGATTAAAACCATAAAAATTATGTTAACTCGTAAAGGGCAATAATTGGCACACCCTTTGAATTAATTTACTTACCCTTCATGCTTCAGGGATAAGTAAATCATGACACTGAGATCTTCAACCATACATTGCTTAACCGATGACTTTGACGCTCAATCTGCACGCCAACTGGAAGTGACTTTTCATCAATTGAGCTTATGTGATGCCAATGAACTCATTTTAGACATGACTCAAGTGACTTTCATTGATTCATGTGGCGTCGGTGCCATTGTTTTTCTCTATAAAAGATTAAAAGCACGACAACGAAACCTCAAACTGCTCAATGTTAATGGTCAAGTCAGAGAGCTATTATTAATGCTCCGTATAGATAAAGTCATCCCTTTCATCACATCAGCAGACTTACCATCATGACATCGGCTATCATGAAAACCCTATTCACCACAGCGTGGTGCTGCGCATTGACAGCTTGCACTCTTTGGCCAGAACCAAAACCATTACCACCAATTACCAAAGAGCAACAACATCAGTTAGAGCACTATTCATGGGAACTTAAGCTGCTAGAAGCACGTGGGGTAAAACTCTGCTTACCAGCTCAATATCAAAAACTTGATTGGTTATATCAACAAGCCTATCAAGAGTTCGTTGCTGGTTTTCCCCATGATGCGGAACTCACTCTGCAAAAATATCAATTTACAGCTGATATGATAGATCGCCAAATGGACTGGCTAGAATTTCATACTCACTGTTTTAATCACTATTCTGAGGTGGAGTTACGAGAACAACTCGAACTCTATTTTGCGGTCGATAATCAATTTGCCCTCAATCGCAGTGAACTTCTTCCCGCTTATCAACAAGCGTTAACTCAAGCAGCAGCAATCCTTAAACGTCATCGTCATTGGCACGTTAAACTGGTTGGGCACACTGATACTCAGGGACAAAAACACGATAACTATCACCTAGGACTGACCCGAGCGAATAATGTAAAACGGTTTTTATTAGAGCATGGGGTTAATGGTCATCAAGTTTCGGTACTAAGTACAGGAGAATCTCAAGCAATTCCAGATACACACTCTCGCACGATGCAACTAGCCAACCGCCAAGTTGTTGCTGAAATTTTGGTATCAGCTCACGATAAATCACCTCATCGCCACTTTTCATTAAAAGATTGGCCAGCAATGAGAACCACCCCATGAAAATCGTGATCGCCTTATTTCTTTTCACATTATCCTTTACATGTTGGGGCGAAATACTCACTCCAGGCGATCGTATCTTTTTACAAATTCCCGGAGAACCCGCTTTTGAACAACCTTTTACTATTAATGATCAAGGGCAATTGTTGCTTCCCGAGATTGGTCCAGTAAAAGTAGCAGGTCTTAAAGAACTAGAGGCTGAAGAACTGATATTCCAAGCCCTGTCAGAACTCTATCGTAACTTAGATGCATTTAAACTCAGTGTTGTGGAACAGCTCATTCGAGTTCAAGTGCTTGGTTATGTTGAAAAGCCTGGAGCAATATCGCTGCAACCAGAAAGTAATGTACAGATGGCTTTAACCAAAGTAGGAGGGGCTCGTCCTGGAGCACAATTGGATCAATTTCAATTGCAACGACAAGGAAAAAATCAACACTTTAACTATAAAAGCTATCTTGACTCTGGAGACCCTTCACTCCTTCCTATACTACAAGATGGTGATATTTTATTTATACCAGCCTCTCCCTTACTCGGTAATATTGAAGTCGATTTTGATGCCGCATCTTTGATTAATTCAGGAGACGCCAGTGAGCAGCAAGAAGGTATCACTATTTTTGGCGAATTACGAAATCCAGGCCTCTTTAGCTATAAAAAAGGAATGACAGTAATCGATGCATTGATGCGTGCTGATGGCGTTACCCGCTTTGCCGATGTAAGTAAAATCCGAGTGATTACTGACAATAAACCCTATGTTTTTGATTTGAAATATTATTTAGACACCAGTGATAACAGCAATCTACCACCAATAAAACCGGGAACAACCATCTTCGCCCCCATTGAAGTCGAAGATATTGGCACCTCAAAACGTTCTATTTATGTGATGGGAGAAGTCAAAGAGGCCGGCGTATTTGAAGCGACATCCGAGACCTCATTTATCGATGCTTTAGCCAATGCTGGCGGCCCCACTCGTTTTGCCGATACGACAAACATCCGGCTATTAAGAACTACAAAACCACCGATTACCATAAATTTAGTTACTTACACTAAAAATCCCCAAAGTATCACGCTACCTCCACTGGAGTCTGGCGACGCTATCTTTGTTCCTGAAAAACTCGATCTAAATGAAAAATCCTGGCTCAAAGTAACCGATGATCGAGCAATTAAAATTATTGGAGCAGTCAAAAAACCGGGACGTTACGAATGGAGCCAAGATATGGACTTTATGGATCTGTTAGCTCATGCCGGGGGGCCCAATCAACAAGCAAACTTAAGCCGAATTCGAATTATCAAAGAAAGTAAAACCACAGGTCACCAAGTGCAGTTTTTTGATTTTGATGGCTTTATCAAACGAGGAAGCCCTGCCAGTTTACTTCCAGATCTAGCCGCAGGTGATAGCGTAATTATTGATGAGCTTCCCAATGACCCTTCAGATAATAAATCCAGTTGGGTTCGACAATCTGCTAAGGATTCTATTTATATTTTTGGCTCTGTTGGTGCTCCAGGACGTTATGCATTCAATCGCGAGCAAGGCTTTTTAGATATCTTATCAGCCGCTGATGGGCCTGTTGCTCAAGCAGATTTAAAAGAAGTCTTGATCACTCATCGCAATGGGCAACAACGAAAAATCACCCGGC
>NZ_JADQAI010000022.1 GCF_022129235.1 Psychrobacter sp. Ps6
ATACAAACCACTTGGGTGTTGTATGGTCAAGCCAAACGAGCAATTAGTACAGGTTAGCTACACACATCGCTGTGCTTCCACACCCTGCCTATCAACGTCCTAGTCTTGAACGGCTCTTTAGGGAAATCTAATCTTGAGGTGGGCTTCCCGCTTAGATGCTTTCAGCGGTTATCCCATCCGAACGTAGCTACCGGGCAATGCCACTGGCGTGACAACCCGAACACCAGAGGTTCGTCCACTCTGGTCCTCTCGTACTAGGAGCAGCCCCTCTCAATCATCCAACGCCCACGGCAGATAGGGACCGAACTGTCTCACGACGTTCTAAACCCAGCTCGCGTACCACTTTAAATGGCGAACAGCCATACCCTTGGGACCGACTTCAGCCCCAGGATGTGATGAGCCGACATCGAGGTGCCAAACACCGCCGTCGATATGAACTCTTGGGCGGTATCAGCCTGTTATCCCCGGAGTACCTTTTATCCGTTGAGCGATGGCCCTTCCATACAGAACCACCGGATCACTAAGACCTACTTTCGTACCTGCTCGACTTGTGGGTCTCGCAGTTAAGCGCGCTTTTGCCTTTATACTCTACGACCGATTTCCGACCGGTCTGAGCGCACCTTCGTACTCCTCCGTTACTCTTTAGGAGGAGACCGCCCCAGTCAAACTACCCACCATACATTGTCCTCGGTATTGTTATACCTGAGTTAGAACCCCAACATGACCAGGGTGGTATTTCAAGATTGGCTCCACCAAGACTAGCGTCTCGGCTTCAAAGCCTCCCACCTATCCTGCACAAGTCAGGTCAAAGTTCAATGTAAAGCTGTAGTAAAGGTTCACGGGGTCTTTCCGTCTAGCCGCGGGTACACAGCATCTTCACTGCGATTTCAATTTCACTGAGTCTCGGGTGGAGACAGCGTGGCCATCATTACGCCATTCGTGCAGGTCGGAACTTACCCGACAAGGAATTTCGCTACCTTAGGACCGTTATAGTTACGGCCGCCGTTTACTGGGGCTTCGATCAAGAGCTTCGCTTACGCTAACCCCATCAATTAACCTTCCAGCACCGGGCAGACATCACACCCTATACGTCCACTTTCGTGTTTGCAGAGTGCTGTGTTTTTAATAAACAGTTGCAGCAGCCTGGTATCTGCGACTGCCAGCAGCTCAAGGAGCAAGTCCTATCACCACCAACAGCGTACCTTCTCCCGAAGTTACGGTACCATTTTGCCTAGTTCCTTCAGCAGAGTTCTCTCAAGCGCCTTGGTATTCTCTACCTGATCACCTGTGTCGGTTTAGGGTACGATTCGTTTATAACTATTGCTTAGAAGCTTTTCCTGGAAGCATGGTATTTGCCACTTCGCTGTACAAGTACAGCTTGCTATCAGATCTCGGTATAGAATAGCCCGGATTTACCTAAGCTATAAACCTACATCCTTTCACCTGGACAACCAACGCCAGGCTGACATAACCTTCTCCGTCCCTCCATCGCATTATAAACAAGTATCGGAATATTAACCGATTTCCCATCGACTACGCCTTTCGGCCTCGCCTTAGGGGTCGACTCACCCAGCCCCGATTAACGTTGGACTGGAACCCTTGATCTTCCGGCGTGCGAGCTTTTCACTCGCATTATCGTTACTCACGTCAGCATTCGCTCTTGTGATACCTCCAGCATGCTTTACAACACACCTTCACAGGCTTACACAACGCTCCCCTACCACTTGAAAACAAATTCAAATCCGCAGCTTCGGCTCCTAGTTTGAGCCCCGTTACATCTTCCGCGCGGGCCGACTCGACTAGTGAGCTATTACGCTTTCTTTAAAGGATGGCTGCTTCTAAGCCAACCTCCTAGCTGTCTATGCCTTCCCACCTCGTTTCCCACTTAACTAGGAATTTGGGGCCTTAGCTGGCGGTCTGGGTTGTTTCCCTCTCCACGATGGACGTTAGCACCCACCGTGTGTCTCCCGGATATCACTCATCGGTATTCGGAGTTTGCATCGGTTTGGTAAGTCGGTATGACCCCCTAGCCGAAACAGTGCTCTACCCCCAATGGTGTTCGTCCGAGGCGCTACCTAAATAGCTTTCGGGGAGAACCAGCTATCACCGAGTTTGATTAGCCTTTCACCCCTATCCACAAGTCATCCCCTGGCTTTTCAACGACAGTGGGTTCGGTCCTCCGGTGCCTGTTACGGCACTTTCAACCTGCTCATGGATAGATCACTCGGTTTCGGGTCTATACCCTGCAACTAATCGCCCTATTAAGACTCGGTTTCCCTACGGCTCCCCTAAACGGTTAACCTTGCTACAGAATATAAGTCGCTGACCCATTATACAAAAGGTACGCGGTCACCCAACAAGTGGGCTCCCACTGCTTGTACGCACACGGTTTCAGGTTCTATTTCACTCCCCTCACAGGGGTTCTTTTCGCCTTTCCCTCACGGTACTGGTTCACTATCGGTCAGTCAGGAGTATTTAGCCTTGGAGGATGGTCCCCCCATCTTCAAACAGGATTTCTCGTGCCCCGCTCTACTTAATATGTTAACGCTAATGTTTCGAATACAGGACTATCACCTACTACGGTCAGCTTTCCCACGCTGTTCTTCTACATTAGCACTAATCGGCTTCTCCCCGTTCGCTCGCCGCTACTAGGGGAATCTCAATTGATGTCTATTCCTAAGGGTACTGAGATGTTTCACTTCCCCTCGTTCGCTTCCTAATAAATTAGGATACTTACCTTATGGTAAGTGGGTTTCCCCATTCAGAAATCTCCGGATCACAGGATATTGCCGCCTCCCCGAAGCTTATCGCAGGCTGTCACGTCTTTCATCGCCTCTGACTGCCAAGGCATCCACCATGTGCGCTTCATTACTTGACCATACAACCCCAAATAGTCTTTCGACTTCTAAGTGTCATACAATCTAATTATGATAACGATATCACCTATGTTTATACGCTTGATTCAGTTCTCTTTACTTTTTTAATAACTCACCCCTGGGATAACAACTGATGTCGTTAAGAGGTGAGTTATTAAGGTTAAGATGTGCGCGTGAACACGCTCATCCTAACCCAGACTCATATCTATGTTTTTAAATAGTTCCTATGCTCTCGTCGAGTCATAAGTTCTGTATAAAACAGAAAGAAGTAATCGTGTCTTTATTCAAAGATAAATCACTTGTTTCTATTTAATACCTATTTTTATTTAGCACTTTAAGCTTGACCAGTTTGTAGTGGTGGAGCCAAACGGAGTCGAACCGTTGACCTCCTGCGTGCAAGGCAGGCGCTCTACCAACTGAGCTATGGCCCCATTATAAAATGGTGGGTCTAAGTGGACTCGAACCACTGACCCCCGCGTTATCAACACGGTGCTCTAACCAGCTGAGCTACAGACCCTAATACGTTTGTTAAAACGTAAGCTTAAACTAAAGAACAACTTGTTGTGAATTCTTGCTGACCGAATGCGTCTATAAGGAGGTGATCCAGCCGCAGGTTCCCCTACGGCTACCTTGTTACGACTTCACCCCAGTCATGAACCACACCGTGGTAAACGCCCTCCCGAAGGTTAAGCTATCTACTTCTGGTGCAGCCCACTCCCATGGTGTGACGGGCGGTGTGTACAAGGCCCGGGAACGTATTCACCGCGGCATTCTGATCCGCGATTACTAGCGATTCCTACTTCATGGAGTCGAGTTGCAGACTCCAATCTGGACTACGATAGGCTTTTTGAGATTCGCATCACATCGCTGTGTAGCTGCCCTCTGTACCTACCATTGTAGCACGTGTGTAGCCCTGGTCGTAAGGGCCATGATGACTTGACGTCGTCCCCGCCTTCCTCCAGTTTGTCACTGGCAGTATCCTTAGAGTTCCCGGCTTAACCCGCTGGTAACTAAGGACAAGGGTTGCGCTCGTTGCGGGACTTAACCCAACATCTCACGACACGAGCTGACGACAGCCATGCAGCACCTGTCTCAGAGTTCCCGAAGGCACTAAGCTATCTCTAGCGAATTCTCTGGATGTCAAGAGTAGGTAAGGTTCTTCGCGTTGCATCGAATTAAACCACATGCTCCACCGCTTGTGCGGGCCCCCGTCAATTCATTTGAGTTTTAACCTTGCGGCCGTACTCCCCAGGCGGTCTACTTATTGCGTTAGCTGCGTCACTAAGTCCTCAAGGGACCCAACGACTAGTAGACATCGTTTACGGCGTGGACTACCAGGGTATCTAATCCTGTTTGCTACCCACGCTTTCGAGCCTCAGTGTCAGTATGATGCCAGGAAGCTGCCTTCGCCATCGGTATTCCTTCAGATCTCTACGCATTTCACCGCTACACCTGAAATTCTACTTCCCTCTCACCTACTCTAGCCTAACAGTTTCAGATGCAGTTCCCAGGTTAAGCCCGGGGATTTCACATCTGACTTATCAAGCCACCTACGCTCGCTTTACGCCCAGTAATTCCGATTAACGCTTGCACCCTCTGTATTACCGCGGCTGCTGGCACAGAGTTAGCCGGTGCTTATTCTGCAGCTAATGTCATCGTCTCCGGGTATTAACCGAAGAGTCTTCTTCACTGCTTAAAGTGCTTTACAACCAAAAGGCCTTCTTCACACACGCGGCATGGCTGGATCAGGGTTTCCCCCATTGTCCAATATTCCCCACTGCTGCCTCCCGTAGGAGTCCGGGCCGTGTCTCAGTCCCGGTGTGGCTGATCATCCTCTCAGACCAGCTACAGATCGTCGCCATGGTAGGCCTTTACCCCACCATCTAGCTAATCCGACTTAGGCTCATCTAATAGCGAGAGCAACAAGTTGCCCCCTTTCTCCCGTAGGACGTATGCGGTATTAATACGAGTTTCCCCGTGCTATCCCCCACTACTAGGTAGATTCCTAAGTATTACTCACCCGTCCGCCGCTCGACGCCTGATAGCAAGCTATCATCGTTTCCGCTCGACTTGCATGTGTTAAGCCTGCCGCCAGCGTTCAATCTGAGCCATGATCAAACTCTTCAGTTTAATCTTGCTATGAAGCTCTTTAAAGAAGCTTCTAAACTTGGCTCATCTAATCTGGCAAAATCGCTAAAAATTATGTTCGTAATGAATTAACTTTGAGTTTTTCTGCTGTCTTAAATGATAATTTTTATAGTTAAAAATCTTCCCGAAAAGAAAAGATAGTCAACTTTATTTTTTAGCATTCTGAATCAGCAAAAATCCACACAAGTTGTTCTTTAGTTATGCTTTTAAATAGTCTCAATCACTGTCGTCCAGTCATCGATATATAGGGTATTACTTATGCTATTCGCTTTCCCCATCTCCGGTTAAGCTATCTAGCGAGCCGACTATCTTATCATAATGATTTGAATTGTCAAGCTTTTTTATAATTTGTTTCA
>NZ_JADQAI010000023.1 GCF_022129235.1 Psychrobacter sp. Ps6
TCGCTTTCTAAAAGCTGCAAAAAAGAATTGGTGGAAGATTATTGCCTTTTCGGTGCTGACTACTGGTGCCTCAATTCCTTTAATCCAAAAGCTTACGCCTAAGTATGAAGCTTATGCAACAGTTTTACTTAAGGCAGAGCTAACGAATCCAACTACGTTTGCAAAAGTTGTAGATTTTGACTCTACTCGTAAAGAATATTATGAGACCCAGTATCAATTATTAAAATCACGCCGTGTAATGTCACAGGTTGTTGATGACTTAAAACTGTATGAGTTACCTGAGTTTATAGGTAAAAAAGAAGTAAAAGATGATTCTTTAGCTAGGCAGAAAGAGCGTAGTATCAAATATTTAACTAAGCATCTTTCAATTTCGCCTGTCCGTAAAACTCAGATGGTTGAAGTTGGCTTTGAGTCAACAGATCCTAAAATTGCTGCAAGCGTTGCTAATGAGATTGTAGATGTTTTTTCTCATTTTTCTATCGATGATAATCATGAAGCAAGCCTTAATGTTTCAAATCTATTGGCAAAACAAGTTGCAGATCTGGACACTCAATTAAAGCAAAAAGAAGCAAAATTAAATGACTTCTTAAAAAAAGAAGGTTTGATTACATTTCGTGGTGTCGACGGTTTTCAAACAGAACAATTATCTTTATTAACAGATAGTTTAGCGACAGCGACTGCACAACGAGCAAATTTAGAAGCTATCTATAAAACTGCACGTGATGCAAAAAAGTTGGGCATCAATGGCTTAGTTGGTATTCCTGATGTATCTCGCCATCCCCAAATGGAAAATTTACGTCAGATGATTATTGAGCAACGAACGGAGCTTTCTAATCTAGAAGATCGTTATGGGCCTAAGTATGAAAAAGTAATTCAAGCTCGTTCTCAGCTAAACATTTTACAAGCTCAGGCTAGTCGTTTAGTAAATGAGATCACCTCAGGTATTAAAGAACAGTATCAAGCTGCTGTACTAAAAGAAAATCAACTGCAAGCAGAGGTGAACAAACAAGCAAATGCCTTTCAACTGTTGGGTGATAAGAAGACTCGTTATGACAATATGATGGATGACATTAGTCAAACTAGAGAGTTATACAATGAGTTATTAAAACGTCAGAATCAGACTCAAGTAAGTAGTCAGTTTTCAGAGTCATCTGCGAAAATTATTGATCAGGCGATTATCCCATTAAAACCGACGAAACCTAACAAAACATTATTAATTGCAGTTATTGCTATTATGTCATTACTTACATCAACATTATTTGTGATTGTTATGGCAGCAATTAATAATAAAGTAATGTCTATCGCAGAAGTTAAACGTCGTCTTGGCTTACCTGTGTTGGGTGAAGTTCGCGCTTATTCTCAACAGGTTACACCTAAAAATATTATCAATAATAGCTCAGATTTAAATACACTTGATGAAGCTTCTTTTGGTATTCGTAGTCAGCTGTTACTTCAGGAGGATGTTGCTCAGGTATATGTTGTTACATCGGCAACTGCCCAAGAAGGAAAATCTTCAATAGCAACGCTTGTAGCAAAAGCACTTGCAGTTGATTCAAAAGTTCTTTTGATTGATATGGATCTTCGCTCTAGCCAATTAACTCAATCATTAGATTGTACTGAAATACTTGGATTGACTGATCTATTAAGTCAACAGCTGTCTGTAAAAGATGCAATTACTCATACTCAATCAATAGATTTTTTATCTGTTGGTCAACAGACGAATCAGTCACCACTTATTACTTTAACAAATAAAAAGTTAGAGAAAGTCTTTACTGAACTTCGTCAGCTGTATGATTTCATCATTATAGATACTCCCGCTGTATTGGATTCTAAAGATGCAATATTAACAAGTAAACATGCAGATAAAGTTCTGTTTGTCACAGCATCTAATTATAACAGTTCAAATATATGTGTTTCTGCAATTGATTTATTGAAACAATATGGGTCTCAGGTAATTGGTTGCGTATTGAATAAAGTGGATACAAATTTATTAGAGTCTAATGAAAATTTGCAAATAGCTCCATCTAAGGATGTTCTTCTATGAGTTTAATTAAAGGTGCCTCCACAATAGGGGGCGCTTCCGTTATATCTCAGGTGATTGGTGCATTTACCATTCTCTTCATGTCATATCGTTTTGGTATGTCTGATGTTGGTAATTACTCACTAATATATGGCATTATATTAATTGGAGCACAAGTTGCGCTATATGGCTCACATTTCTTATTACCTAAAGTTGATCAACAGGATTTAGGTAAAGCTGTAGTATTTGGATTACTTCAATCTTGGATTGTGAGTGCAGCCTATATATTCGTGGTGAGTTATTTCTTCTCATTACCATTAATGGCTATTTATGTATTAACTGCTAGTTATGCCATGATGATTGTATCTGAGAATATATTACTACGTTCGCAGAAATTTCAACGATTAGCAGTTCAGCGTATTAGTGTCACATCAATAGTCTCTTTATCACTATTGATCTCATGGAAAGTTGAATATTTTTACTATATTTGGGCTTTTGCACATCTAATTCTAATCTGTTATTGGTTGTATTCATCATTAGATAAAAATGACTTTACGCTAAGCGATTTTTCACCAACAACTCAAGTAAAATTCTTGTTTAAACATTGGAATCATTTATCTCGTGTTGGTACAGCTGAAGTTGTTGCGAATGCTAGTTTGCAATTACCTACTGTCTTGATTAACTATTGGTTCAGTCCACTTGTTGCTGGTTATTTTGCTGTAGTAAATAGATTTTGTCTGTCACCTGTGCTTATTCTTGGGCAATCGGTTCGTAACTATACATTTTCAAAATGGTCTGAAGATTTTAGAAATAAAACCTTTAACTATGTGGAATTTAAACAAGTACGTTTGTTCTTAATTTCAATTGCTTTGATTACTGTGGCTGGTATTTATTTTGTTTATCCTTGGTTGACAGAACATGTTCTTGGAGAACAATGGGTACAATCAGTTGAGACATCTCGATTAATGCTACCTTATGTTTTTGCTATGTTGGCGTTTGTACCAATGACAGTAATTGAATTAATTTTTGGTACCCCAAACTATTTTTTAAGAATTCAATGTGAACAATTAGCGATAGTTATTATTGCCTTTATTCTTATTCCCTTTGTGTATAAGAGCTATGTAGTATCATTATTGATGTTTACGGTACTTACTGCAGCGCGATACTTGATGATTTATATCAAGATAAATAAAGATGCAGTGAAGCTACACGAAGAAGGTATTTTATAAATGAATACAGGATTGTTCTTTCAGATTTATGTGTTTATTACACTAATCTTTAGTGGAACAGCACAGTATTTTACCGGAGTTAGTGCTTTCCTCTGGTTACCATTTATAATGACAATTCTGATGTTTTGTCTTCTGCCATTACAAACGCGATATAATTTTGAACCTTTAGATCAAATTGAAATTACTGTTTTGATTCTATTCTTAGGTTTATTTGTTTTAGCCCTAACAAGTTCATTACTTCAAGAAGGGATTAAAACGACTATTGCAGGTGTGAAAAATGGTTTAGGTATGGCTTTATTATTGCCATGCCTGCTATTAGGTTTTTGTCGAGAATCTCAAATATATAAAGTTTGTCAGAAGTTGTATTGGGTTTTTTATGCTCAAATTCCTTTTGTAATCTATCAAGTTCTTGTCATTGTACCCGCTCGAGTAGCTGCTCAAGGTGAAATGGATTCATGGGACTCCGTTGTTGGCACATTTGGCGGTAGTATGGTTGCCGGTGGTAATGGCGCATCAATGGGGCTTTTCACACTGCTTATTATGATGATGAAGTTATCAGAGTATAAGCATGGAGTAACGACATTAAAATCCGTGTTGCTGCATTTCGCGATTGGTTTTAGCATCTGTATTGTTGCTGAAGTGAAATTTGTAACATTGCTAGCTCCAATTTTCTTACTTTTGGTTTATATAAAGCCAAGTTATGTTAAAGAAGTTAGGGTTATTGATGTAAAAACAATACTATTAGCAATTGCTGGGATTGTAGCCATTTTAACGATAGTTATTACTATCTTATCTCTTGGCTATGCTAGTAAGTATCAATCACACTCAATGAGTATTTTTGATATATTTATAGAGAATATTGGTTATATATTTGACCCTAATACTATTGTTGATGGTTTAGATGGTAATTTAGATGAACTTGGGCGTTTAACTGCATTAGTCTTTTGGTCCCACAATTCAGATATATACGGTTTCGTAAATCAACTGTTTGGATATGGTCTAAATAGTTCGAATGCAGGTGGAGCAGAGCCTGGCTATATTGCGATGCTATTTGATCTCGGTTTAGGTTCTACTGCATTAGCTATCTATCTATGGGAAATTGGTGTAGTTGGTGTTGGATTATTGCTTACAATCGTCTACTTGATCTTAAAAAATTCAAAGCCTAGACCAATGTTTTCTAAAACACAATTATCAGAAGCAGATATAAAGTTATTGTCTTATCAACCGGCATTTATTGGTTTTATTATCGCTGGTTTGATTACTTTACCCTATGCTCCATTGTTAGCATTAATTTTAGTATTTCAATTTCAGTTTTATTTTTCTCTTGGTGCAATAATGATTATAAGGAAGGTAACATTAACTAAATGTGAGACTCATTATGATCGGATTAATCAGGAATGAACTATCTATAAACTCTAGCTTAACTGCAAAGTTATTTATTATTAACTTTAGGCTGGCAAGTTTATTTTATAGTAGTTCATTAATAAATAAGGTTTTTATTGTAAATGTATTGTTTTTAAAATTATTGAAATTTATTTGTGGCTTGGATATTCCACCAAGGACAAAAATTGGGGAGGGAATGATACTTTATCATCCTCAAAATATAGTTATAAATGCTGACAGTGTTTTAGGCCGTAATGTGATGCTTAAACATAACGTTACTATTGGTAATAAGATTGATCCTATTACTGGAAAGCATGTTTCTCCAGTGATAGGAAATAATGTGGAATTAAGTCCTGGAGTTATTGTGCTTGGTGGTATATCTGTTGGCGATAATTCAATTATAGGTGCTGGATCAATAGTAGTAAAAAATATTCCTGCCAACTCAATTGCAGTAGGAAGTCCA
>NZ_JADQAI010000024.1 GCF_022129235.1 Psychrobacter sp. Ps6
GTCATCACGCTATTGGGATCGTGATGGTAATAACTTGTTTGATAATAGCGACATTCGGATTGTGACGAAAATTACTTACACTAATGGCGATGAGTTTTTCGATCAACAATATTGTGTCGACTCAGCAGATGGTTCGAATAGCTCTAGTATTGGTCTAGCGCAAGGATTTGATACCTATTTAAATGGGGGGGATCAAGGCGCGGCATTTACGATTCCTTATAACACAGCTAACTATCAACCAGCTTCTCCACCTTATTCATTGGTAGGGGTAACTAAAAATTACACAATTAATGACCAGTTTATGGGATACCTTGAGCTTGATAGATCTTGGGACCGTTATTTTTCTGGACAATATTCCACCATGATAGGAACGAATTTAAATAGTTCTCCTTTTTTATTGGATAATACACTTAATACTAATACTGGAACCGATAATGGTATTGGTGTGCAATGGGGACTTGGTGTAATTAATGATGCTTCTATTCATTCGGTTCGTTTGTTATTTAGTACATTAGGTGGTGCAATTTTTCAGGCTAATGATTATGACTTAGGCGATGCTCCTGATACTTCAACAGGTACGGCTTCTGGTGATTATCAAACGCTTTATGATAATGGTGGAGCCGGACATGCATTTAATGATACTGATGGGGACAGCCAAAATGATATTGTCTTAGGTCTCTTATGGGATAATGATGACGGCAATTTACATAATATTGCGGCAACGGCTGATGACCTAGATAGTTCTGATGATGAGGATGGCGTAACATGGACAGATAGCTTCATACGTGGAGGATCTGCCGATACCTCAATTACGATAACTAAAGATCCTGAGTCAACGCTGGTTGGCTTAAGGTTATATGCATGGGCTGATTGGAACCAAGATGGTGATTGGGACGATGTCAACGAACAAGTAATCACTGATACATCCGCTACATCGGGAACACAAAATTATACAATTACTATTCCGGCAGCAGCATCTTTAGGTAATACTTATTTAAGGGTTCGAGTCTGTTCTGATACTGATTGTAACACTCCATTAGATTTAGTTGATGATGGAGAAGTGGAAGATTATTTAATTACAGTTGTTGCAGCTCAAATATCAGGCTTTGTTTTTAATGATGATGGTAGCGGTGGTGGGACGGCAACTAACGGGATTAAAGATGGCTCAGAAACAGGTCTTGGTGTAGCAGTTCCTATTGTTGCTTATAATACAACAACAGGGCTGTGTTATGCAGCTATATCTGATGCGACAACAGGATCTTATACGATTACAGCAGGTATTGCTGGTACTTATAAAGTCTATGAAGCCGTAAATGAAACCAATATAGCCTCACCAACTTGTCCTCCAACGGCTCCAACATTAGATACGAATACGGGCAGTTATGTCGGAGGAACGATAGGCGATCCCTCAACTTTCCAATCCAGTAGTGCAAATATTGTCACCGTTAGTGCAGGAGTAGTCACAAACGTTAATTTTGGTGACTTTGCGGTAAGTTCGTTTGATATCTGTTCGTCAGCGGCATATTTAACTCAAAGTAGTGGCGGTGTTACTCAGCTTAATGCAGTGAATTTAGCGACAGGAAGTATTGATCTGTTAACTTCTCCTGTTACAGCCGGTAGTGCTGTTGGGTACTCAATGGTGACCAATACATTAGCAGGAATACAAGGGACAAGTACGCTTAATTTATTTGATAGTGCTTATAACACTTACTCGTTATCTATAACTAACTCAACCATGCCAAGCGGTGCTAATAATGGTGATATCGATGATAATGGGATTTTGTATGCGCATAATGGTGGCAACTTCTATCTATTTGATACTAATCCCAATAGTGAAACTTATTTAACCCAAGTAGGAACTCTCCCTACCACAAGTTTAAATTACGCTGATATTGCTTTTAATCCAATAGATGGTCAAATATACGCAGTTTCAGTAGTTGATAATACCCTGTATCGTTTTGATCCAACTACGGGTACAAGGACGTCTTTAGGGGCTCTTGTTGGACTTCCTATAGGCCCATTTGGCGCTGCTTATTTTGATGACCAAGGTTATTTTTATATCTCTGAAAATCCATCCCCAGGTCGAATTTACCGTATTGATGTTTTAGATGGCTCAAAACCTGCTGGCAGCTATACCGCGACACTGTTCTCTCAAACCAATGCTTCTGCTGCAGGCAATGATGGTGCCCGTTGTCGTTATGCTCCAGTACCATTAGATTGGGCCGATGCACCAACTGTTGATGGTTATGCGACTGAATTAACAGCAGATGGACCTCGTCACCAAACAGATGTTGGTTTGCCATATTTAGGGGGCAATACGCCAGATAATGAAAATGATGGTCAACCAACCGCCACTGCTGATGGTGACGATACCAATGGTGTAACTCCTGATGATGAAGATGGCTTTACTCAGCCATCCATTCCAACCATTCTTGTGGCTGGAGATACTCTCTCTTTGACTGTTCCTGTGGTGACATCGGGTAGTGACAATTTATATGGTTGGATTGATTTTGATTTGGATGGTGTTTTCGATAACGATGAAACAGCGACTGTTACAGTTAATGCATCAGGTAATAGCACCTTAAATTTTACGGTTCCTGCCGATGTTCAAATTATGGATACATTTGCTCGCTTACGTATCTGTTCTAGCGGCGAAGTGTGTGCTCAACCAACAGGTAGCGCGGGGGATGGTGAGGTAGAAGATCACCTTATTTCTCTTAAACCACCCGGCGATTTAGCCTTAATGTTAGCCCTTGACCCTAGTGCGAATGTCACTTTAGGTATTCCTTTTAATGTGGTGGTCAGTGTCGAAAATATGGGAGCAACAGTAGCACTTAATACCAAAGTAACCTTGCCGATCCCTGCTGGATACAGTTTTGTGAAAGCCTATGCAGGAGATGGAGTCACTGAAATCTCTACCTATGATCCCGTTACGGGCGAGTTGGATTTAGGCGCAGTTGGCCTTGGCTTTAATGATTATGCGGTGATCCGATTAGCACCTCAATCTCTTACTGCGCCAGCGATTAGCGCAGAGATTATAGAAACCAGCATCAATGATATTGATTCCACTCCTAATAATGGGTTTGGTAATGGTGAAGATGACACCGATACCGTTACGCCAATTATCTCCAATACGGTACAGCCTGGAACCTGTGATGCACCGCGTGCCTTTGCAGCGGGAAATGCCTATCTTGATACCAATGGTGAGTATGTTGTAACCCCTAATGCAACCAATCAATATGGTTTCTTATGGAGTTACGGTTTTATCGATTTAAATCAACCGTTTTACATTGAGCTTGCTGTGTATCTAGGTGATCGCAGTGCTAATGTTGTGCCTCCTTTTAATATTGAAGCCGGTGGTGACGGTATGACCTTTGTGTTGTCTAACGACCCGCGCGGATTGAACGCACAAGGTGGCTTAGGGGGCTATTTAGGCGTTGATGGGATCGGTAATGCCAATATCTTTGGTTCAACCGAAACGCGAATCGCCCCTTCTATGGTGGTGGAATTTGATACTTTTGATAACACTTACATTGCCGCTACAGATGATGCAGTTGGAGGTCAACATATCGATCATACCGCCGTCTATTTAAATGGTGATGTTTATACTCCGTCAGCAGGGAACACGCTGATAGCTGCAACGTCTGTTGCAAATGGTGAATTAGAAGATGGGCGCTATCACATTACTCAGTTTGAGTGGGACCCAAGTACGAACACCATGATGTATTACATGGACGGGGTCTTAGTTGGCTCTTTTACTCGTGATTTAATTGCAGATTTAGGTGGAAATTTAGTTCGGTTTGGCTTTACAGGCAGTACGGGAGATGCGTACAACTTACAAAAAGGGTGTTTCACTGCCGCTCCGAATGTACTGGGTACTGATTTAGGTGATGCACCGGATACCACAGTTGGTACTGGCATTAATAATTACACCACCACATATGAAAATGATGGTGCGATGCATGTACAGGCCGATACTGATGATAATGGCTTTATCGATTTGCGAATGGGTAATTTGTGGGATGCTGATTTAGGCGACTTGCAAGATATTGGTGCCATTGCGGATGATAATAACAATTTTGATGATGAAGACGGTGTGACACTTGTACAGTCTGCGACCAAAGGGGAAAACTTTGATATTACAGTCAATGTGGTTGAAGACAGCGGCAGAACAAGTACCGGACAACGTCTCTATGCTTGGTTAGATTTTAACCTCGACGGTGATTGGGATGATGCGGGCGAGCAGGTCGTAGCCGATACCTCTGCCGCTATTGGTAATAACAGTTACAGTGTCCCGATCCCAGCTGGTGCCGTCGTAGGTTACAGCTACTTGCGGGTTCGTCTGTGTAGTGATGTGGGGTGTAATAGCCCAATTGGGTTGGCCAATGATGGCGAAGTAGAAGATTATCGAGTACTTATCTCAGATCTTGTCGGTAATAATCAGTGTGATTTGATTGTACAAACCCGTTTACCTATAGCGGCAACAGACTATAGCTATAACTCATTAGATGTAACCGTTGATCCGATTACTTTCTCTGATATCGTCAACCCAATTAGTATTACGAATCAAAGTAATATCGCCAATATTAATGCATTAGGCTTTAACCGCATCAATGGGTTGATTTACGGTACTTTTACCGATATGTCACAAGCCGATCGCATTCATCATCTGTTTGTGACTGATAAAACGGGGACCAGTTTCATCGATTTAGGGGAGATCCGCGCTGAATCTGCCACCACTATTCGTCGTCTGCAAGATGGGGAAAGTTTTGATTTTGCAGCCGGAGATTCATTGCGTCATACCGGATACAGCTCAACGTCAACCGTTTTAAGCTCCCCAACTGCGGGTGATGTTACCGCTGATGGTAACCATTTAATTGTATGGCGTACTTCTTGGGATTCCCTAGTTAAAATTGACCTCAATACTCAAACTTTCACGACCGTACCTTTAGATATTGCAACCATGGGGGGATCTTATGGTGGTGGTTCTATTG
>NZ_JADQAI010000025.1 GCF_022129235.1 Psychrobacter sp. Ps6
TCGCAGGGCTTGCGCCGAAAGTTTCGTAATCAATCCAGTATAAGCTTGGTTCGTTTTTCTTGATCATAGTATTTTCCGGAAGCCATGTGTCTTGTATTAAGTGATTGTTATAAATATGGCTTTTTGTGATATACTGTTTTTATATACAGTAGTTAATTCCACTTGAATTCAGCGTGGGATTCGCATTAATGTCCGAATGTGCGTCCTAAAATCCAAGCCTGTGTCCTAATTTAAAGGAATAGCATAATGAGCCTAACAGACCGACAACTTAATCTTATCTCAAAGCAAGACACCTATGATGGTAAAGCTGAAATTAGTGATGGTGAAGGACTCGTTGTCCGTATAACACCTCAAGCTAAAATCTACTTTCACTACCGTTGTCGCTTTAATAAAAAAAGCTTAAGAATCCGTATAGGTAAGTATCCCGTAACTAGCCTCAAAGAGGCAAGACGAATGCATAAATTAATGATGGAATTGAGAGAGTCCGGTCGAAATCCCAACATTGCTATAACGGGTGAGCTTGAATTTATCACTTTGGATGATTGCGTGGCGTACTGGTTGAAACATTATGTTCCTCAATTAAAAGAGGGTACTCAGGCGCTTTATCGCTCATTTGCTAATAATTACCTTATTGGTGCTTTCCCAGAACGTAATGTCGAAACTATTCCCGCTAGAGAATGGATGCAGTGGTTAGATACCATTAGTCTTGATAAACCCAAAACCGCTAATTCATTATTTACTAAGTTAAGATCCTGCTTAAACTTTTGTAAGAGTAAGTTCATCATTGAAAAAACAGACTTAGATCGTATTAAAAGGCAGCATGTAGGTAAAGCTCCTGAGGTTGGTACCCGTGTTCCAACGTTTTCAGAACTTAGCATGATTTGGTTAGCCATCGAGCGTAGTCGGGCCAGCTCATCCAATAAAGCATTGCATCAGCTGACTATGTTGTGGGGCAATCGTTTATCAGAATTACGCCTTGCGCGTCGTAGTCACTTTGATATGGAAGCAGGTATATGGACGGTACCAAAAGAGCTTAGTAAAACAAATACGCCAATAAGACGCCCAATCCCAACTAAAGCAAGGGCAATATTAGAACGGGTAATGGCTACTTATGATGATGTACTTTTTCCCGGTGGCGATCTAGATAAGCCAATAACTATCTCAGCAGCTAACCGTTATATCCGCCGTATTAGAGATAGTTTACCCATTGAAGATTGGCGTACCCATGATTTTAGACGTTCGCTATCCACCGGAGCATCAGAATTGGGTGTCATGCCGCATGTAGTTGAAAAGATGCTTGGTCATGAATTAGGTGGGGTATTATCTGTTTATAACAAGCATGATTGGTTAAAAGAGCAGTTAGAAGGGTATGAGCTGTATGCTGAGAAGTTGGATAGTTATTTGAAGTAGATCTGTTGGGAGATTGATCAAAATCGTGTTGGAGACTGTGTTCTAACACAAAAATGCCTCTTTATGAGTTAGATCAAATACTCATTCATATCATTTTAACGTGATTTTAGATTAGTTTTATTTACTGTATATATGAACAGTTATAATGAAACGTGTTGGTTTTATCGCATGAGTTCTGTTTTTAATAAGACTGATTAAATACATTTCTTACTTTCTACATTTCAAATAAACAAGTTGAAACAAAATAATGCAATCAAGCTCATAATATTTATGAATTAAAGTGATTATGATTGTAAGGTTTAAAGGGCATTGTTTTGCGTGAAAGTAAGAATGCTTACTAATAAGCTATTATATTTATTCGGAGGTAAAATAATATGTCTTTAGATGTGGCATATTCTATTGAAATAGACGATTTTATCGACCCAGATAAGGCATATGAGCTTTATTGGTCGGGAATACTTGAAGACAAGAGAGCATTTTTATGTCCAGGTACAAACTGTTCGGCTAGGGTTACTTGTGCAAACCTTGATAAAGACACTAGTTCACTAAAAGTAGTTCCTCATTTCCGAGTATTTGGTTCTCACTCCAAAGGGTGTGAAGTTTCTAGAAATGTACCTCTGAAGCTTCAGTACGCAGAGCCAAAAACGCAAACAGCGACTCATAAAACGCTTGATACTTCAATCGTCGACACATTTTTAGAGCAAAGACCTAAATCGTATTATGACCATTATAAAAATAATAGCCGAGTTAAAAATGCTAAAGTACGAATGGTTAACGTATTGAAGTCTAAAGCTGAAAGGCAACTGAAAGAGATTGGCGTCACTAGTAGTATCTATTCGGTAAGAACTGTTGTTAATAGATATGCTAGATATAAGAAAGATGGGACTTTAGAACTACGCAGGTTAAATATTGCGGGTAAAGACAAACCTTACACAAGCCTTTTTAGCAAAATTGAAAATCAGATAGTTTCTAACTTGCCGCAACTGCCTTCAATTTATTACGGCTGGGCATTTATAAATAGGTTGCCATCAGGTAAAGGTTATCAGATAAAGTTCAAGAAAAAGCTAAAGGGTAATAGCAACGATAAAGAGTTCACCACTACGGTTATGATCGGTGATCGGCTAATTGAACAATACAAGATGAAAAAGTTGGTAGCCAAAAGAATTGAAAAACTCTACAAGTCCTCAAACCCAACTGCTTATGTTTTTATCTATGGTACGCCAAGAGTTAACGAACAAAATGACAGATATGCAAACATCGATATTACAAATTTAGATATGATCGATATCTGTCTTGAAGATCCTTGGGCAAAATGAATACAACAATCTGTTCAAGAGTGATTCTCAACGCGTGGCATTTCCACTATGCGTTGGTTTTAGTGTTTAAGGAGATATGCGGCGACTTCGGTATTGCGTTGCTTACCTCTTAACAAGATATTGATTACTTTTCCTAAAGTTACCAGCCTAAATAAAATTGTCTAACACTCTTTTGTCCAATTATTAGTAGCTTAAATAAAGCGATCTCTCATCAAGATCGCTTTGCATCTAAAAACGTTTTCCAAACCGACTGGTATTATCTTTCCATTCTTCAACAGCAGAACGTAACCAACGCAAGGGCATGAGTGTAATTGGTTCAGGAAAGCCTCGTTTTTGTCGCCACTTATAAATAGTTGCTCTGCTGGTGATCTGAAACATCTCTAAGACTTCAACGTGACTAATTAAAAGATGTGTTGATTGCTCATTAAGTTCAGCATAAGTTTTTGCTGGTGGCGGTGAATCTGGTAGTTGGTTTTCTTTTTTACTTTTATAGTGTGACGGTGTCACGTTTAAGCTATTTTCTGTGGTATAGGACATGTTTACAGTAGGGTAGCTGTTGTAATCGAACATGTTTGATTCCTTATTCAGATGTTTTATTAACAAAATTAGAAAGACGAACTCGATTTATGGTATGCCAACATCGAGCGTCACCTTTAAATAAGCCCCCAGATTTTAATTTGGCGCATCCTTCGGGAAGTTGTTCACCACAATATTGGCAAGTTCCTAGTGATTCTTTAATCTGATCCATTTCGGCGTGTACGCGATGAATCATTAACTGTAGTGCCTCAGTATTTTTACAAGGCTTATTTGGATAAGAGAAAAAAGCACAAATTTCATTTAATTGGCTTGCTTCAGTGGTACTCAACGGAAGAGGGTAGAGCGTAATCCCCTGAGCGGCTCGGCGGTCTCTCAAACGTTGAGCGCGTTTAGCCGCTTGTTGCCGTATTTTTTCCTTATTACTCATTGCACAAAATACCTTTACTGAAGTTATGTTTTGAATCAATTAGTTGCGGGATGGTCAGTCCTACGTTATCCTAAAGAGGATCCTTAGTGTTTAAAAGCTAGGGCTCATTGCACGAGATACCCCATTGGGTTTGGTCACCTGATGGGGTTTTCTTTTTTTCGTATGTTATTGCTGGTATTGTTCAAAATATTTACGATTGTCTGAAACTGTAATCCCATATTGCCTAGCGCGGTTCAATGTCAGTTCTTTTATGTTTTCTACAAGTGCAAGTTGAATGCGTGTCTTTTCCTCATGTTCAGGCTTTCTCATTAGATGTTTTTCATACATCTTTTCTCGATCATCCAAGTCATTCATGATGGTGACGAAGAAAGCGGTTAATTCATTACACATTAATAATCCTTCCTAAAAATTCGGGTGGTCAGCTCTGGCTCATTTCACGAAAGTTCGATGTCCGTTATTACAAAATCATCGAATGTCACCATATATCCATCTTTGATTAGCTCACTTAGCTGTGAGATATCTCGCTCTTCATAATGTCCAAATCGAGGATCTCTTGGATTGAGTAGAACTTCCTCCATATCACTTTTACGTTTTACTACCCATGCAGTGGGTTGAATTAACGTTTCTTTTATTTTTACGAGTAATACAGCGTCATTGATTAATCTCATTACGTTCATCCTTAAGAAATAAAAGTGATGACTTCAGCAGCAAATTCTTCAGCAATTTCTTGAGTAATTTCCATATCGAGAGGGCAATATTTTGAAATACCCCAACCATTTTTAGGGTTAGGGATCAAGGTCATAACTTTGTAATCTGATAGTAGGGGGTCATTTGATTTTGATACACCAACTACCCCATATTGAGTTTGATATTCAGCCATGCGACACCAATATAACTTTAAGTTTTAATAAATCCTAATACTTAAAGTTATACCAGTCAACACAAAAAGTTGTAATATTTTATGTTATACAACTGGTATTATATTGACTGGTTAATTTCTGCTTTACACATGGAGTGCTGTATATGTTTGGGTCATCCGATCGTAACCATGATAAAAAATTAGAAAATTTACGAGGAATGTTGATTGGTATTCAAGCTGATAAAGAGTTTAGTATTGATGAAGCTTTATATTTAGATTCATGGTTAAGAGACGCGAGAGAACTTCATCATTATGGAGATATTATTGATTTAATTGAGCAAATATCAGATATCTTAGAAGATGGGATTATTACCCCTGAAGAGATGCAAGATACATTTGATATGATT
>NZ_JADQAI010000026.1 GCF_022129235.1 Psychrobacter sp. Ps6
TGTTGAGAGCTATTCCATGTATGGCCCTATTACAGGTATTAAAAAAGAGGCCGTCAAAATGGGTGAAAAGCCAACCATTACTATTGAAGGTACTTGTAAAGCCTATACACAACACGATACCGGAATTTTAGTACACGATATTAATGTTAATACAGGTAAAACGGTAATTGGTGGCGTTGATCTTATGGCTTTAGCAGGCATTGGTCTTTAGGTTCTAATCGTTATCTTGATAACTATATAACAGCGTCTTCGGGCGCTTTTTTTATTGGAAAAAACACATGGAAAAAAGCTCTGTTTTACCATTCTTTCATCGCCGTGGTGATCATAAGTTAAACATTAAGACCATTTCTTTGGGGGACTTTCGCAAGTTGCCTTATGTTATGAAGGATGAATTATCATCACCAGAACAATTTAAGCAGTTTAAGGCCATGATTTTGGCATGTACTGATTTAACTGAACTTGAGTTTGAAGAGTTATCTGCCCCCGATTTTACACAGCTTCACCAAGATATTCGTGCTTTTATCCTAACGCCATCAGATGAGCTAAACGGTCAGCCTTTGACGGGAACTCAATTTGAATTTGATCTTCTATTTCCATTTAAAAATGAGCTAAATGAAGATATTGGCCATATTAAGTTCAAAGTACCGAAAGTAAAACACTCGGAAGCTCTGGCTAATATTGATGATCATTACGAACGTGAAGAGTTTATGTTTCGTGTGGTGTGCGACTTAGAAAAGCAAGATATGGATATGATGGCCATTAATGATTATTTGGCTATTAAACCTCAGGTCGGCGCTTTTTTTCAACTTGCGGGGGATTACTTTCGCCCCAAGACGTCGAAGCTTTAATTGATCTTATTCCTATGCATCGTAATACCACTGAAAGTGAATTGAGAGAGTGGTCTCAAGATCAGGCATTACGACGCTATGAACTGATTTTATCTAAGCTCGGGGTTAAACGATGAGTGAAAAAATTAGTTTTGTCTTAGATGCTACCGTTAACGGACTTCAAGATATTGTCTCTACAACTTCAGCAACCGAGCGATTAACTCAAGCGCTAGAAAGTCAACGTGGAGAGGTTAAATCACTAAACAGCCAGCTTCGTAATATTAAGGGATTTGAATCTGCAGAGCTTAAGGCTGAAAAGCTAGCCGCTCAGTTAGTTGAAACCAAGAAGACCATAAGCCGGTTGGATGATGAGATCATTCAGAGTAAGAAGAGTTCAACCCAATTAAGGGGAGAATACAGCCTTACTCAAAATGAAATTCGTGGTTTAAATGCTCAAATAGCCACAGCCTCTGATGAGAGATTAGTATCATTAAAGAATCAGTTGAAAGCTGCTGAGCTTCGACTTGAATCGTTAAATGTCGATATTCATCAGAGTAAAGCTCATACTAATTCGCTTTCTGTCGCTTATAAACGGGCAAGTGGCAAGGTTGAAACGTTAACGGGTCGGCAGGTTAAACAGAGTGCGACATTAAATAAGTTAAAGCAATCACTGCATAATGCCGGGATCAGCACAGACCATTTAGGAGAAGAGCAGCGACGATTAAAACTCCAAACCGATAAAGCTACTGCATCTCTTGAAAAGCAGAATGCACATTTAAAAGAGATGCAATCGATTCAAGGTCGCATCGATAGTCGAAAGGCAAAATTAGGTGAACTGGGTAGTCAAGCTACGGGACTGGCCGCTGCTGCAGCACCGATAGCGGGATCAATTTGGACAGCAGTTAAGAATGAAAGCTCTTTTGCGGATGTAAAAAAAGTCGTTGATATGAACGATGAGCAGGCTAAAGAGTTACAGTCTTGGGCGCTAAAAACCTCAACCACCACACCCATGAGTGCAAATGATGTCAATGCGATGTTAGCTGCAGGTGGACAAAGTGGTATTGCTGATATCAATGAGCTAAAAGAGTTTGTTTTAGATTCCTCTAAAATGGGCGTTGCTTTTGATATGGAAGCGGGTCAAGCGGGAGAAACTCTGTCTGTTTTCAAAGCGGCCTTAGGAGTTGATCAGAAAGGGGCAATGAATGTTGCTGGCCTTGCTAACTATTTATCAAATAACTCTAACGCTAAAGCTAAAGACATCGCAGGTGTGATGGCGCGTGAAGGGGCTTCAGCCAAGACTGGTGGCTTTAGTATCAATGAATCGACAGCGTTATCGGCCTCTTTATTGTCTCTGGGTATGGGAGAAGAACGAGCAGCAACCGCGTTAAAGAATATTTCTGGTCGTTTAACATTGGGCGATGCTGCAAGCGGTAACCAGAAAAAAGCTATGGCAGCTATTGGCTTAGATGCCAGTGATATTGCGGCAAATATGCAAAAGGACGCTTCTGGAACGTTAATTCATGTACTTGAAGCATTAAACCAAGCCCCAGAAGAAGATAAAAGTGCTTTATTGAGTCAAATTTTTGGGGAAGAAGCCAAAGGTGCTGTTGCTTCGCTCTCTGGTAATATGGAGAACTTCAGCAAATTACTCAAACTTTCCAAAGAAAACTCCTCAGTTCATCTCAACTCACTCGATAAAGAATATCAGTCTCGTATTAGTACCACTGAAAGTGGGATTGATATGTTCGTTAATAAGCTAAATCGTTTAAGTGTGGTCTTTGGTACTGCGCTGCTGCCGGCATTAAATTGGGTATTAGAACCATTAGGAAAAGGTGTTGATTTACTGGCTGATTTTGCCCAAGAAAATGAGGGTGTAACACAAGCTGTAGGTCTTGGTGTTGCTGCTTTTATTGGCTTAAAAGGTGCGTTATTAGCAGGTAAGGCGCTGTCTCTTGTGTTTGGAAATTCGATGGATAAAACCCGATTATTTACTAAAGGGTTAAATCGAGAAACTCAAGATGGTGGCCGGATTGCTGCTTTAGCCGCTAGACGTTGGCGCAGTTTAAATGAAGCTGTCGCAGCAAGTCGAGGGCCTACATCCTCAGGCGGAGGTCTTGGGCAAGAAAGTCGAAGAAGGACTAAGCGCTCTCGAATAAGACGCTCTTCAAGGAAGCGGGGGCTTGGTCGTGTCATTGATACAGTGGCCAACAGTCGTATTGCTCAAAATCTCAGTTCTGGTGTTCAATCTTTATTGGGATCAGGAAAAAATCCCATTCAAGCTATGGTTGCTCCATTACCCGCAGCTGTCCCAATGGTTAGAAGTTCATCCTCTGGGCTGGGTAATATCGTTAACGGCGTGACTGAAAGTCGTATTGGTAAAGGAGTAAGTGCAGGTTCTAAATCGTTACTTGGCCATGTTCGTCATAATCCGATGGGTTCTTTGTTAGCAGTGGCAGGCTCTGGATTGGCATTAGATCCGATGGCCGAAATGGCATCCGATGTGATTGGTATTGGTACGGATATTGCCGAAAAGGCAGGTAAAACTGGGCTTACTAAAGTATTAAAACCTCTTGGTATGGCCATGAGTGCTACTTCTGTGATTGATGGTGTTGCCCATGGTGATATGGAAAAAGCTGGTGGTGCATTAGGGGATCTTGGGGGCTCTATGGGAGGAGGCGCTCTTGGCGCGACCATTGGCACCATGATTTTTCCGGGGGTGGGTACAGCTATTGGTGGGTTACTCGGTTCCATTGCTGGTGGGATGGGAGGTGAAATGCTCGGAAGCTGGTTTGGTCGTAAATTAGATTCACCAGAAGAAACGGCTAAAAAAGTAGAAGCTGTTCAGTCTCAAGAAGCCTCAGCAAAGCAAAGTCCTCCCGTGACGTATTCACCTAGCTTTCAAATTCATGCCGCCCCTGGGCAAGATCCTAAAGTGATAGCGCAGGAAGTATCAAAACAAATTAATCATCAATTAGCTGCTCTTATGGGAGAGAACACCGTTTCTACTCAGTTTAGTTATGCTGCTATTGATAGGGATAGTTAGAGGTAAACATGCATCATCTTGTTATTGGTGAGTTTGTGTTTTCTGTTGGCGGTAAAACGCCAATCACTAAATTTGAACGAACATCCCCGGGAGCTTTTGCTGAAGTTGGACTTATATATGATGCTCGTTCTGAAAATGTAGGACGACCATTAGAAACTATTGATATTTCAGCAAAATGGCTCCAGTTTGGGGCTCATTTGGCTGTAGAACAATTACGTACCCTAATCGAGACACCGCAGCAAGTCAGTGATGGTCAGGGAATGAATTTAGGGAAATGGACGATTGGCCAACTAAAAGAGGGGAAATCATCGCTTATCCATAATGGTAAAGCCATGGTGACAGACATTATTTTACAGTTGAAGGAATACAGAGAATGGAAGTGATGGCCAAAGCGGGACCGTTAATCACAGATCTTCTTTTTCAGTATCTTGGCCAAGATAACGACCAAATAGAACATGCTTTCTATCGATTAAATCCTCACGTTCGACGTGAGGTTTTTCTTATTGATACTGAAGTTATTTTACCTGATGTTGAGCTAACGCCTAAAACTCAGCATGTCACAAAGTCTTGGGATTAATTATGTTTCATTTAATTGGTAAAAATGCAGATCTCATATTAGAGCGTTTAAAGTCGTGGCGGCTTAATGATGGTAATGGTACCGAAGGGGATAATGTGACCTTGGTGATCAGCTCCGATGATATTGACGGTATTCCCCCTAAAGGGGAGCGCTATTCGGTTCGCTTGGGTCATGTTGTTCGAGATGAGTTCCAGATCTCTAAACGCTCAGTTAATCTCTCTCCTAGAGAAATCACCTTAGTTTTGACTGTTGCTCCATTTTCAATAATGGATGAGAGCGGATA
>NZ_JADQAI010000027.1 GCF_022129235.1 Psychrobacter sp. Ps6
ATAAGTAAACCCTGTAGCAGAATCAACAGAAAAAATAATACTATGGCGTGCTAGATATCCTGACGTTTTTACAACGTCACCCTCACGAATACTAAATTTAACCGGATTTAGATAGTTCTGATCAAAACCACAAAATGCTGACCCGTTTCGATCTAAAACGATTCGGCTACGACCTAATGTGAATTGACCAGCGCCATAGAAATAAATCTTTGAATCCTTATTAGACTCAATAATTAATGTATTTCTATACCCCCCAATAATAATAGATCCATTTGTATTTAATTCACCATTAAACTCTAGAATTGGAGTACTTGAATCGTAATGATATGATTTCGAATAATCTAAGTTACTACCCCACGCCATAATACTCAGTGATAATGCATAACACCAACTTGCACCATTAAAGACATGTCTTTGATAACGCTTTAAGTAAATTGAAGCTGTAGAACCGGTTGGACATCGACGAAATGCTTCATTAATAGTTTTCAACGGCGCTGATGATGATCCTGAATTCAAATCAATGCCAAATTCACTATCAATATAAAATTTAACTATATTATTTTTAGTAATTGTTTCGGTAATTTCTTTTACTGAGTTATCAACCTTCTTATCAATCTCCCCAATCTTATTATTAACCGCGCCAGTTAAATTCTCGGATGCTTGCACCAAAGAACTGATTTGTTGTTCTAAACCCATAAATTAATTTCCGTTGATAGTGTTAGCGGCATCATTAAAAGAAGCCGCAAGTCGTGTAAAACCATCTGCAATTTCTTGCTCTAATGTTGAGATTTGCCCTGATGTGGCGTAATGATCGGGCGCGTTTCCACCAAATAAAGTGGCATCGGCTGCTTTTCCCCGTTTTGTTAAGAACTGAGCATCTGCAGCTGTAATGGTATAAACCTCGCTGACATTGGCTTTCTTAGCCAGCTCAGCACTCATTGTGGCGGCAAAGTTAGGATCATTACCTAACGCTTTGGCCAGCTCTTCGAATGTATCGAGCACATCAGGCGCGACACCAATTAGCTGGTGGATACGCGCATCAATTTGTGCCGGTGTTAATGTCTCAACTTTATCAGCCTTATCATCTAAAGCAGGGATAGTCACTTGTAAGGTGACATTACCTGAGCCATCAAACGAAATTGAGCCTGCAGCATCTCGTCCTAAGGTAATGGTTCGAGCAACTTTAAGCTTATTGGCCGTAGATGCGTTCGCCCCTAAAGTCGACAAAGGATCATCAAGATAATTACGCAGATAAACTTCAGATTTATCGGCCTTTAACCGCAATTTACCATTAATGACACCCATGACATTATTTAGGGCTGCAATCATTTGGTCGATTTTATTCCCTAACACATGTCCTCCTAGGTTGATATGACACCAGCATGAAAGTTAAAACCGTTCGTCATATTCATGATCACCTCATCAAGTAGGCCCGACGTAATTTGAGTCTGTTTTAATGCCTTCTCTGATATGGCTTTAGCTTGAGCGGCGGCAGCTAATACCGACTCACTCACTATTCCCACTGGCCCTTGTTGACCAATGGTGACCACTTCAATATTGGGCTTTACTTGCTCATGAATAATGGCGGTCGTTTGAGGCAATCGAACCGTAATAATTCGGTCTGTTTTAAGTGAGACTAAAACACGGGCCCCTGAACTAATCATCCACCGCCCCCTTAATCAATAAGGCAGGTCCTCGCAAAATACTGTAGGGATCACCACTTGGAAATGTCACCCGAACTTCATAATTGGCGTTTTCCCACGCTTGAGGTTGTTGCCCTTGAGTCTGATCATGAGTGATTTGAATATCTAACTTATCGCTTTGTTGCTCACATTCAATAATGGATATATGGCCAGATTCTGTCGTACCACGAACCAAGACATCTCCAGTTATTGAGCGAATAACAAACACTGCTGTACATCCCGACAACTTTACATAAGGATTATCTTCGTCTCCGGTCGTCCAATGCAGATCAAATCCAAATGTAGTACCTGCTACTATCTTAAGCAGTGGAGGTCCATCCATTGTGCATGCCATAAACGCTAACTCCGTTTTTCTAACTCATTAAACCGAAACAGTAATTCTAAATGACGCGCCATATTGCCTATTTGAGCTGTGGCCATGGTTGCCAACTCCTCACCGAGCAATAAATTTAAGTCGTTATTGCCTTCAATAAAGGTGATGCTGTCTGTCGGTAAAGGAGAAACATCAAGCGTAAACTTCTGTATCCAGCTAGCACTGGCCGATTTATAGGTCAACAGCTGATTAGGACGAGAATAAACAGCTAATAAGGTGCCTGATTCTAAAAAGAATCCCACCTCTCGTACTTCATATTCCAAGTTGCCCTTAAAAGCGGCCCCCATTCGCAATTGTGTTGGGCTAATCTCTTCCCAATCACTAATCAGCTCTCGTTGTCGTTCGCTGTATAGTGATTTTTGGTCTGGACTTGGTTGATAACTTCGATCACCAGCAGCTATCCATTTCAGTGCACCTTTGAGCCCTTGGTTTTTCGCACTAATGAGCTCAGCTAAGCCCGCTTTAGTAAACTGAACAACGCCTAACATGTTTTCATAGCTCCTAACGTTATATCGGTACACATCAGCATTTTCATACCACCTCCGAAATAAATGCCCCCTTGGCAAAGCGCATCATTGGGCAATACTCCACAGACTGACATCTCGTTCTCAATGATATGCTCCACCGCTCCTGCCACTTGAGTGCCCAGAGCACAAACAGGAGAAGTCGGCATCAAACCCGTTACCGAGCTGTCTGTTTCCATAATCGCTCTCTCTTGCACTCCCGACACCGAAAAGCCGGAATCTAAACCAAAGGCGAAAATCAGATCCACACAGTCTCGCTCTGATTTGGTGTTCTCAACTCGTTGTAACATTCGTTCGGTTGTTTTCTTATCAACTGGGCTGTTTCGCTTCCACGCCACAATCTCCAAATGATAAGGTCCGGGCGGTGATCTCATCTGATACCAAGGCGTTACTTCAATATCACAATCAAGTGCATCCATTGCCACAGCAAGACCATGTCGAGTCCCGGCTTTTCGATGAATTTCAAATGCTTTATCGGCAGTTTTCCGTTGTTGCTCTATCGTATCTTCTGGCCGCCAGTCTGTAACACCGCGCTCACCAGCTAATAGAGAAACAAAATCATTGGGGGTTAAAAGAGGTTGTTTAAGTTCAGGGAATGGATCTTTTTGTTTGGCAATTACTTGATGCCAAGCGTATTCCAAAGACTCTTCAATTAACGTTCTGTTTTCCGGCTGTACGGAGATAAAATGGTCAATCTCCTCGGACATGGATAATCACCTCCGTACAGTAAGGAGCTTCATCCCACTGGCAAATGATATCTTGAGCCGGTTCATGGACTTTTGCTCGTTTAGCACCTAATTGATAAAAGATATGAGCCACCTCTTCTCTATCAATAATGCCTTTTAATTGATGTCGTTTATGTGCTAAATCCCACGCTGCTTGTTCAGCTTTTGACTGCTCAACATGAGATCCAGGATCGGAGCCAGTATAGACTGTCACCTCAATTTGGTAGTCTTTGGCGATGGCGCTTTTTGTTGTGATTTCATCCGACTCTTGGCCAATATCATCTCGTTGCAGATAATGGCGAACCCGATTTAACAACGCTTCATCTGCTATACCCCGAGGATTTTCACGGCTTAACACGGCCACACACACTTTGCCACTATTGGGCTCTAACATCTGAGGCATAGCATCTTTAACAGGCATAGGCCGAGTTAAATCTTGAAACTCATAACGCATCACCACCGCGTTATCTTCTGACTCAATTTTTATCAACGGCCTTTCATCTAGTGTTAAAGCGTGAAACTTATACCCCATTCGAGTACCTGTTGTGTGAAATTGATAAGGGGCCAAATCAAAACGCTGCAATAGGCTTTGGTCAGATTCCATAACAGGTGGTTTAGGTGGAAATACCAAATCATTTCCCGCCTCTAATACCTGCCTTTTAAGGCCGTATTGTAAGGCCAGTAAATCCACCATATCCGATTCAGTTACAAACTTACGAAACATCTGCAGAGCTTGATGATTCTGCTCTCGAATTTCAGCAATTCGTTTAATGATGAACGCCTGTACCATCTGAGCCAACAATTCAGAATCATTGGTCATGGCCTCATTAAGCACTTTAGCCTTATCAGCATCACCTTTAGCACAATAGCTCACTGCAAATTGGATGTATTCATTGAGTAACGACTCAAATTCAGGAACCACAAAGGCTTTAGGTAAACTCATAACCCCACCTTCAATTCAATATCTTTACCTTGCCAACGCCCTTTTACCGATACTAAAAATCCAGCGCCATAAGGTGTGGCTAGACACTGTTTAGCTTTAAATTTCAGTAACCCATTAGCGGGGTTAGCTAACGCTTCTAACGATAAATTCTGAATGATCATCGCTTCCGTTGGGTTTTGCATTTTACCCAGTCGATTAATGGCCCGATTTCCCATCTGACGACGTTTCACTCTTGCCGTGATTTGTGTGGTTAATGCCCGTTCAAAACGACAATTTAGCGCTTGAATTCCTGTAACGGTTTTACCTGTTCTTGGATCGATAGCAATCATTGTTTCTGCTCCGTATTTCCAGTATTAGGCTCTCCATGAGGATGAACGTGGCTGTTATAGATTTCACGGTCATCACTCATACTGCGAACCCCATCAGAA
>NZ_JADQAI010000028.1:0-447 GCF_022129235.1 Psychrobacter sp. Ps6
CATCAATTTTGTCTAAAGAAACGATATAACTAGACTGCGTTACAAATTTCTTTTTTGTCCAAAGTTTTTTCTGGAAACTCTCAATTTGAGTCAGAAAAATAATTAACTCTTGAGCAACCTTGCGTAAGCACTGGATCATTCGAAGCTGCTTTTCAATATTCGAAAACACTTCCGCATTTTGAACATTGTCCAAGTTCATCACTTCATTCTTGATGTAGAAATCAAGCTCATTGTTCAAGAAGCCACCAAGGTCTTTATGAATAAAGTAATCTGCGGTATTGCGCTGAGTGTAAGTCGTTAGATGACGTTCAAGTTCAGTGCGGCTTGGGTTCTTTTCTGTTGGCGCACGCTTAGTCAATTCAACCCAGTGTCGTTGAACTTCACTATCAGCCAAAATAGTGGTGATGGCAGCTTGCACCAAGGCATCTTGCTTAGTGCTCTTTTTCA
>NZ_JADQAI010000028.1:457-4467 GCF_022129235.1 Psychrobacter sp. Ps6
AACGAGCTCTTCATTCTCGACGCTTTCGCCATTAACGAGCTCGGTCGTTTTTACAACTTCAACTGCTTGATAGGCTTGTTCATACTCTTCACCATCCTCATCAAGTTTGGTGCGAGTATGCGGTTCAATCATCACAAAGCGACGATCGGCATCATTATCTTTACGATTGTCTTTGGCTGTATCTGCTGCCAATAACTTAAAGCTTACCTTACGACCATCATCTAATTTAAATGAGTAATTGGCGAAGTTCTCGCCGCTTTTAATGTAATACTGATCTTTATTTGCCCAATGCAGCATGACTTCTTCGCCCGCATAAGGGATCGCATAGGTGTCACCTTTGTAACGACGCTTGCTGATAAAGTCGCCATTATCGTAGTAGCGAGAAAAAAACGTTAGCAGATGAGAGAAAACAGCATTTTCATGCTCGTTAGCCCCTGAAGCCGCTGCCGCCAACTGGCCCTTCAATTCCTGCACTTTAGGACTTTGATCTGATTCAAAGCCAGCATCTGTCGCGGCTTTAATCGCTGCTTGCAATTGCTGCTCAAGATCAGCCTTATTTGCATTGCCAGCATCAGCCAGTGCAGACTGAATTTTGGCCTTGAGCTTGTTATCTAGATAGTCGTTTATCTCGTCAGCACGTGCATTGAGGATACGATAGATACCAAAGTCTAGCTCTGGACGGTCAATCTGAAAAATTTCTTTTAGCTTTTTGGTTAGCTCGTTGTACTTACTCATTGTTTTCTCTTTAAAATTATTAAATCACTTGCCAACGGATGGTGAATAATTCTGTGACTTCTGTCTTTTGCTTCATTCGCGCTTCAAGCGCAGCGATTAATTCGTCTCGCTTATCTGCGATCTCATCTTCAATATCGAAGATCTCCATGCGCTGCCGTTTTTGCTGGCGTTCAAGCTTTTGCAGTTTCTCTTGGTTCAGTTTCTGCTCTTCAACGGTAAGTGCATGCCGAGAATCGCGTTTTACCGATTTAATTTGAGCTTTGATATCCCGCAGTGCCTCTTCAGCAGCAAACATCTTATCTTCTGCCCACTTTTCCAACTTGTCCCGCTCAACCTCAAACAATGCATTGTTTTGCTCCATCACTTCTGCAAGTTTGGCCTCAACCTGCCTGTTTTTTTGTGCCGCCAAGTCAACGGGTAAAGAATGAACGTCAGCACAATCACGGGGATTGTTTACGGTTGCACCTAAGCTAAACAGCCTCTTGCAAGCCTCGCTGTCTACAAGCTGACCATTGTCTGTTCGAGCGGTAAACAGCAAAAACTCTTGGCGGTTGAATGCATCGACAGCCAGCATATTTAGAGTTAACCATCCCGATTGACCTTTCAGTTTTTCAGCAACGGAAACCTTAGTCGCATGATTGGTGCAATCGAAAACAAGCTCTGTATTGCTGGTTTCCTGCGATTTTGCCGCATCAATAACATATTCACCTAAAGGATGATTAATCCGGTAGGCAAAGCTGTGATGATCCTGGGCTTGTAGTTCATTGTCTCCTTGTCCCGCCTTTCTGAGCAACTGATATTGACCAACAGGCAGCTGATTGACTGACTTTTGAAGCGTAAATCGATAGTTGTCCTGGTCAAAGATGGCTTGCTCTTTTAGCTGATGGTGAGTAACTGCCCAAAACCAGCGACCAACTTTATCTAAACGCTCTTTAGCCTCATCCAGTTTAATTTTTAGGATGTCGTGAATATCTTCATCAAAATGCTCAAGCAGCTGCGCTTGCGTCTTTTGCATCTTGTTATTGATTTCATCCTCTAGTTCCTTTTGCAGCGAAGAGAACGCCGCCTCAATCTCGTCTGGCGTACGGCAAGACTCGTAAATCGATTGAATACGTTTTTCGAAATCAACCCCGCTTTCGATACTACCAAGCACACTGTCCGAGGCACCAAACACACCATCAAAAAGATTAAACTTTTCTGTCAGCAGTTCGAGCACTCGCTGATCTGCCTGGTTTCGTTGATTAAGGAAGTTAACGACAACAACATCAAACTTTTGCCCGTAGCGATGACAACGACCGATTCGCTGCTCAACACGTTGAGGGTTCCAAGGCAAATCATAATTTATCAGTAGCGAACAGAACTGGAGGTTAACACCTTCAGCAGCAGCCTCTGTCGCAATCATAATTTCTGAATGATCTTTAAAATGGTCGATGAGCGCTGAACGTTTATCGATTTGAGCAGAACCAGTGATCCGAGACGAACCTTGATACTCTTCCCGCCATTGCTGATAGATTTTGTTAGCTTGAGGTGTGTTATTGGTACCACTAAAGGTCACTACCTTGCCCAAGTAACCATTGCTTTCTAAAAATTGGGCAAGGTACTGCTGAGTGCGCATCGACTCTGTAAAGATGATGACTTTTTTCGCAGCACCCATTTCTGCCAATTGCGCAAAGCCTTTTTCTAACCCAATCAGTAACTCTTTTGACTTAGTATCAATGCCAATCAGTTCGGCTTTAGTAATCAGCAGCTCTAACTCAGCAATTTCAGCCTGTAGCACGGTAAGATCAACCAGCTTGTTCTCTTGAGCTTCAGATGTACGATCAAACTCCTCAACAAAATCGTCTTCTAGATCATCGTCTGTAATAATCTGTTGAACTATATCGATTTCACTTACATCTGCCTCGCCTTTTGCTAGCTTTTCCAAACGGTGCTTGAGGATTTGCAAATTGTTCAGTACCGCCTTTGTACTCGATGACAGGAGCTTTCTCAGGATCAAGCCTGTTAAATGTCTATGCCGCTTTGGTAAGGCGTAGCTATCTTCACGTTCAAGTAGTAGCTGAACACGATCGTACAAATCTTGTTCTTGCTCACTAGGGTAAAACGGGATTGTGATTGCTTTGCGTTCTGTGTATTTGATGTACTCTAGTACGTTTTTGCGTAGTGTGCGTTTTACAAATCCCGATAGACGTTCTTTTAACTCTAACGTGTCGCTGTCAGCTTGCATGAACTGCTTTCGAAACGCTTTAGAATCACCAAAAGTATGCTCGTCGATCAATGTCGACATGCCATACAGTTCCATCAATGAGTTCTGTAGCGGTGTAGCAGTAAGCAACAATTTTTTACGACCATCTAAAGCACGTTTAAGCGCCTGACCCATCTTGTTACTTTCGCGATGAGCATTTCTTAACTTGTGAGCTTCATCAATAACCACCAGGTCCCACATCTCAGCCACCAGCTTGTCTTCTAACCTTGCTGCATAGTGGTAAGACATAATGACGATTTGCTTGTTATTAAGTGGGTTATAAATGCCTGCTTTTTGCAGCTGATTATAGGTTTTGGCATCAATTACTTGCGATGGCAGGTTGAACTTCTCTAACAGCTCACTGGCCCACTGACGTCTCAATGACGCAGGGCAAATAATCAACAGCTTTCGTTTACGTTCAGCCCAGTACTGACAAAGTACCAAACCCGCCTCAATCGTTTTTCCCAGACCTACTTCATCAGCGAGCACCACACCTTTACTTAGTGGGTTTTCAATTGCAAAAAGCGCCGCTTCAATTTGGTGTGGGTTTAGATCGACACTTGCATCAAACAACGACTGCGACAATCTATCAACACCGTTGTTGGCATGAAGAATGGAAAGCTCATGAGCGAAGTATTTTGCATGGTATGGCGTGATATTGTTAAGCATCCTTTTGGCTCTCTATCCACTTTTCTAAGTCGTCTTTCTTGAAGCGCCAAGAGCCACCAACTTTGAAGCCAGGTAGCTTGCCCTCACTCGCAAGTCGGTAAGCCGTTTTCTCTGCAAGCTTCAAGTAAGCGGCCACTTCCTTGAGCGTTAATATTTGGTCATCCATTGCTGAGTGTTTTCTCTAAGCTTAAATAGATAAATTGAATTATGAGAGAATAAGGGAAAATTGGGGAATGGACAATGATCTAAGCCTAATTATGCAATTAATTGTTATTTAGTGAATCTGTATAAGTAGATGGTGGAATATTCCACCATCTACATTTATGTTCACTCGCCCCTTTCTGCTACCTTTTGCTTAATCCAT
>NZ_JADQAI010000029.1 GCF_022129235.1 Psychrobacter sp. Ps6
ATATAAGCTTTCTAAGAAAATTAATAAAAATGTTGCATATTTTTATCATGATCAAGATGATTTTATAGAAAAAATATCAGAAATACATGGTTTAAATAATAATATTTTAATTTTATTTGAAATCTTAATAATTTCTGATTATGAGTTTGTGATGGAAAATGAAAAAACATAATATGAACTATAAAAATAAAGTGTTTATTATTGAATCTATTCGTCAGATTATTATCGATCATATTGTATCTGGAGATACTTCAGATTTAGATAGTTTATTGTATTTACATTCTAAATATATAGATGAATTAACAATAATTCTAGATGTAGAACAAAAGTAGATTATGGATAAAAATAATTACCATCATAAGATAAAAAATGCAAGATTAAAATCTCGTATAAGTCAAAGTGAGATGGCTAGACTTTTAAATATATCAAGACAAACATATATTGATTTTGAAAAGGGTATTAGAATACCAAGGGCGGATACTATATATAATATTGCAATAGCAACAAATACAAGTATAAGTTATTTTTATTACGACACTTATAATTTTGGAGATATTGATCAAATTGCATTTTTAATTGAGCAATTACCTAATAATAAGAAATTATGGTATATAAATGTACTAAAAAAAATCATTGAATATGAGAATTCTCAAAAGTAAGTGAAATGTATAGAGTATGGAGAAGAGTCTTTTAAGTCTATCTATTGATAGAAATATGATAAAACCGTACCTGCAGCCAATAGTAAATAGAGAGCGTGCTATTATTGGTTTTGATTTTTTCTCTATACATAAAGGAAAAGATATAGATTTACACATAAATATTTATAGTATAACTCTTTCAAAAGAATTTATTGAACGTTTAGTCTTATTAAATTGCTATATTAATGTTGTCGTTGAGATCTTGGAAGATGATTTAATTATAGATAAAGTTTATTTTCTGCATAGTCTAAATATTTTAAGAGCAAATGATATTCGAATTGCAATGGATGATTTTGGATGTGGATTCAATAATACAGAACGATTGTTAAATTATCAGTTTGATATATTAAAAATTGATAGAAAATTCATAACCAATATAGATACAGATAATGTGAAATTAAGTCTAATTAAAAGTATTAATACTATGTCTTGTGAATTAGGCTTAATTAATATAGCTGAAGGTATCGAAACCATTAAACAGTTTGAGGTGTTAAAATCAATTGGAATTGAATATTATCAGGGATTTCTATTTTTTAAACCAATGCCTATCTCTGATATTTTAAATATTTCTTGGTAGTTAAAGATCTAATACAATAATGGTATATATTTGCTATTAAACTAAAGTGTAGTTTAACATCTATCATTTTTATAAGTATTTTATTAAATAACATTAATTTTGAATTAAATCCTTATTTTATTAAGGATAATTATTGTAAAGATCAAAAACTTTTAAGTCTAGGCAGGGGGTTATTATTTCCTATATAGAGTGTGATAGAACGTGAAAGTTGCTCAGTTTTGGCAAAGCTACCTTGAATAATAGGCTATGTTGTGTTCGTTACCTTACTGGCAATAACATAAATGTAACTAACTAAGGTTATAAATACTCAGGAAATACAGAGAGTTATACTAACTTTGTTGTGAGTGTAAAGGATTGCACGTCTTAAAGTTTACTAGGGTGCTGAAGATATGCTCATGTTAGAATAAGCAGATGCAACAAAGATAAAATACGAACTGCGTAGTACTACATTGAAAGATGGTAAACAAGATTACTTCCCATAGCCAAATAAACTAAATATGAATAATATTATTTAGCAATATTTGACATATTCAATGATTTATCTGTTTTCCATAGTAATTTCTATTTAGTGACATATAAATATATGTTTACTAGATTTTGTATTCTTCGCTATCTTGGGATTAGCACCATGATAAATAAAAGGTTTCTTAAACATATTTTGCTTTTCTTAATAGCATTTTTCATCTCAAATGTATGGGTGAAAGTACAATATGATAAAGTTAATAATCATATAATTTATAATTTACGCTACATTAGTGATAATATATATCGTTTTGCAATCAGGCAATTTAATTCTAATTATATTGATAGAGAATATATTGGAGGAAGTGTTATATTATTAAATGGGGGAAATAATAAAATAAAAGATTTGGATGAAGATTTTAATGAATTATTTAATGATTTAAATAATAATGAGATGGTAGAAAGTAGTTTATGGGAAGTAGCAATTATTTATCCTGAATACATATATGTGAAACCATGGCGAGATGAAAACAAAAAAATAATGACTAAGTTTAAACAGGGTTATTTTAATCATATTGTAGAACTTGAGTCTTTAATTTATGAAGTAAAACCAAATTTAAGTGTATTTGAAACAATTGTTATTGATGGTCCATATATTGAAAATAAAACTAATATTGATTTGTATAGTTTTTATTTCCCACTCTATTTAGATAGGAAGTTAACATCAATAATGTTAATCGATCTAAAGTCTAATTTTGTTGATAAATTTATTTTTGATTATAATAAGAATAATTTTGCATATTTTCAAGTTGATAATAGTAATTTAAGGAAAACTTTGTTTGATATAGTTGCAATGAAAAGTATTAAAGATGAATATAGTTCAATAATAAGGAAGCCATATATATATTTAATTTTAATGAATATTATAATTTATTTTGTGGCTCTTTATTTTAATTATTTAGGAATTAAAATTATTGATTATGTTAAATTAATTTATCTAGATGAATTAACAGGTTTTTATAATAGAAAAAAATATCTATCTATGAAACGAGACTTACTAATTAATACATTGTTAGTAATTGATATAGATCATTTTAAAAAAATAAATGATTCATATGGTCACGCGATTGGTGATAATGTTATTAAAGAGGTATGTTTAAGAATTAGAAAAACTATGCGGAACTCTGATATTGCTATTCGATGGGGGGGCGAAGAATTTGTTATAATTTTTTATGGGTTGACTAATTTAGTAGATTTAGAAAGGAAATTAGATGAAATAATATCTATTATTAATAGTGAATTAATTGATGGAATTGCAGTTACAGTATCTATTGGTGCAGTTATTTCAGAAAAAACAATACCATTAGGTCATGCATTTAATCATGCAGATAGTGCGTTATATTCATCAAAAAAAACAGGAAGGAATAAATATACTATTTGTGATGTAGAGTAGTAAGTTCAATATCATAACATGAATGTAGTATTATGAAAAAAATAGAGTTATTAGAAGTTTTAGCTAAAACGAAGGCTTGTGATTTAAATCTTTCAAAAGTTCAGAAATCAACTTTACTACATATGATTATAAATTCAGATGCTAATATAGTTTGCCGCTTGAGACAAAGTGATATAGCAGAGTTAGTTGGATGTGCAGTATCACTGATGCAATCTAATATTAGATACTTAAGAAAAAGAGGATTTATTGATTATCCTAAAGAGTCAAAAAATCATAAATATTATAAAATAATAATTCCCTATAATAATGAGTAATATTTAATATGAAAAAAAACAAAGGATTTACATTAGTTGAATTAATAGTTGTAATATTAATCTTAGGTATATTGACAGTTGTTGCGGCTCCTAAATTTATTAACATTCAAAGAGATGCAAGAATATCAATATTAAAAGGAACAAAAGGTGCTCTAGAAAGTTCATTTGCTATTTTTTCAGCAAAGACTGAAATGCCATCAGCAAGAATAATTAATAAAGATAGCTATAAACTAATGACTATAAATAATTATAATATAAGAATTAGTCATTATGATAATTATCCGTATTTTGCGTATTTTGGGCTTGGTGACGAGGCTAAAGGTATTGATGCATTAAAAGCTATCTCTAATATTGATGTGTATCAATTAGATAAAAATGGTGATGCAAGTCATAAGTTAAATATTGAATTTTATACAAAAGAAGAAGGTGATTTTAGAATATTTCCTCAGTTGAAAGATTATCAATATGGTGATGAGGATAATCATAAAAAATGTTATATTCAATATAATTTAGATCCAAGTAAACCTCATTTTACATTAGAAACTTCTGAATGTTAGTAGTAATATAAATCCTATTTTAGATATAAATTATATTATTGTTTTTTCATTAACTTATCTTACTTCTAATATATATTGAAGAGTGTAAAAATTAAGCCGTTAATATTTCAAGACTAAAAGGTTGTATGAGCTATCTCGTTGTAATACAAGTCTTATTTAAATTACATAAAAAAGGAGCAATAAATTGCTCCTGTAAAGATAATTTAAATGATTACAAGAATGCGCGATAAGGCAATTCTGGTTCATTTTTGAATATATCAGCAAACCCCCTGAAGTGCTGATAGTGCATACGACCTTTGTCTGTTGGATAAGTATATTTGCCACCT
>NZ_JADQAI010000030.1 GCF_022129235.1 Psychrobacter sp. Ps6
CCGACTCTCTGAGTACATGTAACCTCGACAGTTACACAGAATTATTTACAGGGTCAACTAAATGGCTTCTATTGCTAATATTTCTAACAGTGTAGTAAACAAGACTGTGCTATTCATCCTTAATCTTCAAAATAGGTCACCTGTGTTGTTCATCACTCCCGAAAAGAAATCAGAGTATGGGGTTGTATCACTCTTATCTAAAATAACAAGATTTTCTGAGGCTCTTGTGATGGATGTATAAACTAACTCTGGCGTGTCTTTCTCATCCATTAAATAAAATACCGTCTTGGACTCCAGTCCCTTAAAACTGTGAATGGTGGACGCTTTAATCAAGCCACTATTCGCATAGAAATGATTTTTCTTCATACGACGAGCACGTTCTAAATCTTGCTTTAACTTTGGGTACTTCTTGATAAACGTATTTAACTCAATCTCAGACATTGACTTAAGTTTCTCAGCATCACAATTGGAGTCATACATTCGCGACAGTTGTGATAATTCATCATACGTTTCAAACATACAATGTGTTTTTTCAACACCATTAAACTTATCAGCCAATCGACGTGCCAAATATACATTCGAAGCAAGTATGACAATATCATTAGGATGTAGGTTATGCTCTCTGACGTAGGTTTGAATCAATTCAAATGCTTCATTCTCCCAATTCTGGTTTACCTGATGGTATTTCAGAAGCTCAAAAGTCATTCCCAATTGAGCCTGTGCTGTTTCAAGCAGCTCTGTATCAGCATACTTTTCGACAAGATAATTTTGCTGGAAAGACTTGAACACCTGATTCAGAGATGAATCTAAACTAGTTCTATATGAACGCTTCAATTTATTCCAACGCCCAAAACCCTGAGCGACAACCGCTGCTCTTTCGTTATCACGAGCATAGATATTTTGAGACTCATCACCAAATAGAACCATTTCGCCATCGTTTGCTAAGAAGTTATCCCGAATGATTTTCACCCAGTCACTTTCAAAGTCTTGTACCTCATCAAGTAATATCGTTTGGTATTGATATACATCGTGTTCAGCGAAACAATCGACTGAGTACATCTTCTCTAAACCATATTGCTCAATGAGACTTTCAATATTTTGACCTGTTGCATTAAGCTGAGAGTTAAAAAACTGATGGTAATTTGTAACCGCATAATTTTCATTATCTCGATAACCTAACACATCACTAATTCTATCCTTGATAAGGTTCTTTAAAGTGATGTTGTACGTGATTATCAACACTTTTGAATCATGCCTAGAATGAGCGTTTACTGCTCTATTCGCGATGATTGTTGTTTTACCACAACCAGCAACACCTTTAATTTTTTCTTTGCATTCCGAACTTACGATCAACTTTTCCTGTTTTGCATCTAAGGGAATTTTCTTACCTTGTTTTAGTACGTGATCACAAGGCTCTAATCGTCGTTTAAAGTCATCATACACACGCTCATCAAAAAGAACGTGGGTGCCATAGCTCTTAATCTTACGTACTAAATTTGGCAACATATCAGAGCCATAAGACATCGCCTTGTCTCTGGCCAGTTTCTTCCTGCTTGAATCAATACCCTCGGCTTTTCGATTGTATTGTTCAATCGAGATTTTATTAGCTTTTTTTTGTTCAAATAAAAGTCTGGCACTTTCTCTATTTTCATTTTCAGCTTTTTTATAAAAACCATCGATTTCAGATTTGTTCGCTTTATGGAAATACACTAATGGCTGAACTAGATTAAAAAAATTACGATTAGACAAATAACCCAAACCTAAGACGGGCAAATGTAGTTGATATAAGTTATTTTTATAGGTAAATGCTTGTGACTGTGGCGATGATATCGGGTTGCTACCTTGGTGGCTTACTACCGACCACTTGTTAAAACTATCAACATTGTAGTTCTTCAGCTCATAGTCTTTTACTTCAATAACCAAAATGGCAACATCTTTTTTTAAAATGATAATGTCAGGTCTGTCACCGTCCAAAAAAGGGTTGAAAAAAACCTCATAGCTTTCATCTAAGTTTTCGTTTAAATAGTTAACTATCCAAAACTCTCCTTCGGTTGGTTTTACTTTTAAACGCGATATATTTTCTAATGACGGATAGATAATCGCCATCACTCATCCTTACAAAAATGGTAATCCAAATAAGGCACCGATAATACCAATAGGGCTAATTGGCAAGGCTACATCGGCTACAAGCTCAGCGAGTCCCTCGCTCGCAACGTCACTGACTACAGATTCACCGACATGGTTGGCTATTTCACCCGTTAATACCTCTGACACTGCATCACCCAAAGCTACATTATCTATCCCGGAGTCAATCACCATTGCACTATCGAAGCCATTAGCGACTTCACTAGTCACAATAATTGGGATATCTGGGTTCTCAGCCAATGTCTCGTTGATATAAGCAACACTGTCAGTCGCTTTTAATTGCACTTCAGCCGCAATATCACCATCAGTCATGAGTGCAATATCAGAAACGGGATGATTAGTAGCTTCAAAGAGCATGGCATCTATACCTTGCTCATTAAGTGCAGTGACAACCTCTTGCTCAAAGACAATGCCTTTGATGTTGCTGATATGCCCCAACATAGCGTCGGGGTTAACATCAGCAAAGTAATCAAGAATCTCATCGTTACTTGCAAGTTCAAGCTCGTTATAACCACGACGGACAGCATCAAAAACAGAGCGTTGAGCTATCATTGCTGGCGAGTTCCATCAATTAGTGCCATTATTTTTTTTGCATAAGTCTCTCGCTTGCTTCCAGAAGTGCTTCTTTTATATTCCAAACCTGCTAATTCACGTGCAGCATTTCCATTTTCGGTCTTGAATTCAGTATTTACCCCTAACTCAAGTAGCATATCAACTGACTCAAAATAACAATTGTCTGCTGCAACCATCAAAGGCGACCAACCATTCTTATTTCGCAAGTCAAGATTGGCACCTTTACTATAGAGAAATTCCAATGTTGATACTTGGTTATAACTAGCAGCCCAATAAGCAGCAGTTCTTCCAGATTGACTCTGAAGGTTGATATCTGCACCTTTATCTATCAGCAACGCAATGAGTTCATTTTTACCATTTTGAGCCAACAATGATAACGCAGGATCTGAATCTTTATTTCTTGCGTTCGGATTCGCTCCAGCGGCAACGAACGCTTTGATCATGTCATCATCACCTTTAGTAATAGCGACAATCAACATCGTTTCTTTATCTTCGTTTTCAACATCGGGATTAACGCCATCGGCCAGCAGCTTCTTCGCGATATTGATATGCCCATTTTGATACGCTGACAGCATCGCAGCTTCAGAATACTTAGCACTGAATACCGCGCCTTGCGCAAGGAGCTTATCAACTACTTCTAAGCGTTGTTTAAAGTAAGCGCCCGTCACCGCATTCCAACCATCATTGTTACAAACATCGACAGCAGCTCCGTGCTTAAGCAGAAATTCCACCGCTTTGATCCGACCTTTCATTGATGCCCAAATCAATGGTGTCCAACCCTTGTCGTTACGAACGTTAACTTCAGCGCCTTTTTCGACCATCAACTCAGCGAGTTCAAAATATTCATTGTCTAAACAAAGCAACAATGCGCTGCTCATTTGTTGTGGTCGATAGTTCGGGTTTGCGCCTTTGTGTAACAGTGTTTTCGCGATATCCAAGAAACCGAGTTCAATCGCCAACCGAAGTGGGTTATGACCTGCATGATTGATATCAAAACCGTCACTGTTCATGATGTTCTCAGCGAGTGCCGAAAACCCATTTTTCAAGGCAAGCTCAAATGGTGTAGCTTGTTGTTCGTCAAAAACCGTATTCACTAACTCTGGCTGTTGCTCAAGCACATCGTTCAATAACGCCAAATTACCAGACTCAATGGCAGTCAATAGTTGTTCAGTCATTCGCGTTAACCTCAGCGAGGTTTAACTCGATTTCGCCCGAAAGCAACGTAGGTAGAGAAGTGTCACCTAACCTTTCAATATATAATGATTTACTAGCATGTTTAGCCCACAAAGAAGCTTCAAGATCTTTTAATAAGTGTTGTTCTGCTTGTTTCATGACGAGTTATCTTGAACTAGAAAAATTGCGCATATTCTACCAATTATTCAGTCATTTTCACTAATATCTACATT
>NZ_JADQAI010000031.1:0-942 GCF_022129235.1 Psychrobacter sp. Ps6
TGAGCGTCAGGCGTGAAAAATTGTTATCAACTTCATGATATATATAGATTATATCAAGTATGATAAAGGTATTTTATGAGTATAAAAATACGCAAAAGTAAAAATGCGTATTAATATACTGTCATGACTCACACAATATTTCTGGTTAGGTAGTCTAGGAAAATCATGGGATTTAAATTTCGTAAACGTATAAAAATTGCACCAGGACTTCATGTCAATATTAGCAAAAGCGGTGTTAGTACCTCTATCGGCAAGCCAGGTGCTACCGTAAATATTGGTAAAAAAGGTGTGAATGCAACAGTCGGAATTCCAGGTTCTGGGCTTTCATATAGTCAGAATTTATCCAAGAGTAATAGTTTTAATGAGAATAATTCACAAACTGAAAAAGGAAGCTCCCACTTCGGTAAGGTCTTAGCCGTTATTATTACATTCTTCTTAGCGGTGAACTTTTTTAGCTCCCCCTCGAAACCTGCTGTATCACTGAGTACGGTAGAGGCCAAAAGTTTACGTGTGCGTGCAGAGGCAACCCTCAACTCAAAGGTTATTAACCAATTAGTAGTTGGTGATAAGGTTGTGGTTTTGAAGACTAATGGTAGTTGGGCACTAGTGGAAGGCAATGGTGTGAAAGGCTGGGTTGCTTCAGAGTACCTATCAAGTCCTAGGTCATAACAATACGCAGCGCTTGGCATTTTCGGTTTATATGTTTACGGCATAATACTTTAAATCGGAGGCAACGTTGCTCACTACTTAATTAAGCATATTTGGGGTAAGATTTGAGTTACGGCTATAGATTAAATGTAGAGCAGTTGATGCTTAAAAATGCTAATGAAAAGTGGCAAAAGGCATTTGATCAATTTGTTTCTGTGAGAGATTCAGTTCCTGAAACGGGTGTTGATTTTTATATTAATGCCCCAGACATGCATGACGACAGCACAATATCAC
>NZ_JADQAI010000031.1:952-2397 GCF_022129235.1 Psychrobacter sp. Ps6
TGTATCGAAGCTGTCTTAGGTTGGGCCATTTCTGCTGAGGGATTTATTAATCTAGCTTGGCAGACCTGTCCACACACAAAACAAATAGACGAAAGAGATTATAAATCCACGATTAGTAAAATTAAGTATCTTTGTAAAGTGAATGATATTAATTATGGTTCTCTGTCTTGGCGAGATTCGTTGTCACAACTATTTGAATTACGAAATAGTCTAGTTCATTTTAAAGTACCTATCACATATGTTGGTTTTAGTTTTGCTCCTAAATACCAACAAGATTTCTCAGATACAAATATGTTGAGATATCAAAAGTCTGTAATTAGTTTAATCAATGACTTAGGTAAAAAACTAAACATGGACGTAAGCTTTACTTCTGGTAATTATGAGCTTTTTTATTATGACGAGTAGCTATGAATAATATGCTTAACAAATAATTCAAGCTAATTCGTAACGCTCGGCGCTTTCGATTTCAATCGGTTTGGTGTTTACGGTGCGGTGTTTGATTAAGGTGACAGTGTTGCTCACAACTTGATTGGGCGTTATCCCTACTTTTTCTAATACCTACCAGCCCTAATAAAACAGAGTCTCTAACTCATTTCTGTCCACATTTGAGCTAGCTTCCATGGCTAGCTCAAATTTGCCCCAATTCCTTGTTGACAACGACAAAGCATATCAGTCTCACTTCAATAGTTTTCGATAGATTTTCTAATGCTGAATGAGAGGTTTGTAGAAATATCCCATTTTGTCGTATTTTCACGTTCGTGATTTTGTGGCGTATGATGATAACCTATTCAAACATGCGTTTATGCTGAATCCTATTGTCCGGTGGATCTGTAAAAAATACCAAAGAGGGGTGATTAATTGCCCCTCTTTGGGATCAAATAAATTGTTATGGATCTCAGTCTGAATGTAAGTTAGGTAGAATGCTTCTATGTCGGTATATCAGGCTCTTAGCCCAATCGGACATCTCTACTGTTGAGACACCAATCGCTCCTCCGACAAAAACTCTGGGATATTCAAGAACCCCTTTTCTAAGTAAGCTGTTGAGTTCGACTAAATCAGAATTAAAAGCGAGGCAGCTTTTTTGTTTAGCAGTAAAATTTTTAATTAGAAGGCATTCATTTTCACTTAGTTTTCTTAATTTCATCAAACGAATAGGGTACAAGAATATATATGGAACATAGCTCACCAACTTAAAAACAAAGAAGCAGCTATACATGCTGAGGGCTAAGTTTAGGCTCGATTGATGTCGTAGTAACACATCATAAAAAGGCGTGTGTTTAAATAGTTCAGGACCCGTTGCGACTACTAGCAATACTATAGCGGTCAGGTGGTACAAGAATGGAATTTTCCATAGTTTCTCAAATAAAGTGGTTACTGGCGTAATTAGTTTAGAGATTTCCATGTTCTCACCTCGTTTTGACTCGAAGAGTATTATACGAGGAAAA
>NZ_JADQAI010000031.1:2407-3967 GCF_022129235.1 Psychrobacter sp. Ps6
ATAATAAATAAGGATAAGTGTCGCGCAGCCGACACTTTATTTGGGTGTTGAGCAAGCCCGTCCTTTATCAAGTAAATTGCTCGGATGAGCACAGGTAGGAGGTTCGCCCGTCATCGAATGATAGGTGAATGCCGCCAACAAGAAGTGACATAAATCATCATCGGACACTTAGAATCCATTCTTTGCCAAAACTCAGCTTATGCGAAGCGTGTAGCTTAGAGCTCCGACTCTAAATGACTTCTGTCCAGAACTTTCATGGTGGGCAGTTCTAGCTCAGAAATGCCCCATTTAGATCAACTTGTATGACACGCATTGCAACAATAGTAGCAGCCATTGATCCTATTGTTTGGCCATCTCTTCTTCGCATCCTGAACTGCATAGTAGCAAGATGAATGAAAGCCTAAGTCAATTCGATTCTCGATATTTGGTAAGTGAGAGCAACCGCTATCTTTCTCATGAACCTCATGGTCGCCATTTGATTGTGGGTTTTTGTTGATAATATAATAAGGCATCGTAATTCCCTGTGTAATGACTAAGTCGACACTACGAAATTAACCTTATTTTAATTATGGTTATGTGTTTGGTTTCACATTTCTTTAAAGGTGCTTTAGTTTTTTACTAGGTTACGGGGTATCCATATAAAAAATAAGGATATTTATCGCTTAGCCAACACCTATACGAAGTGTTGGACAAGCCTAAGCTGCCTTATATAAGTAAATATCATAGAGGCTGATATTAAAAGTCACACATATCCTTACTTTTCCTAATACCAGCTAACCGAATAGAACAAATAATCTAAGCTGTTTGTGTCCAATAACGAGCTAGCAATCATGGCTAGCTCATTTGATGAGAGCTAATATCGTAATCTCAGAAAAATAGTGTAAGTAACTTTCTTACGAACCGAGCTGTACTAGATATTTTAATTCACAAAAATATCAATTTATGGTTATTTTTGTGAATATCAACTTATGGTTGTTTTCTAGTAAGTTTATGATTTAATTGTGTTAAAATATATCAGGATATGGTTATTTCTACATTGTTGTTGATACAACCATAAAGTTTATCTATAGCTGTTAGAACTGTACTAAAAGCTATTTAAAGCCAGAGAATGACAATGATCCATGCTCTGGCTTTTTCATTAGATCGATAATGAAGCTCACTTAATAAGTTAGCTACAGGTATGATTTTTTATGAAAAAACGTGTCGTTAATAATTATTCCTCCCAAGAATTCTCTCGATCTATCGTCTGAGAACGAACTCACTTCATACCGTAGACTCAATACTCTTAGCTCTCACACTCACGATATAATTAATAAACTTAAATTATCAACTTTATAATTTTTGATAATTTCCTGTTTCAAATTTGCTTACCTATACTCATCTCATCGAAACAAAACCCACAAATATCAGAGCTAGGAACCTTAATTATGAAAATGAATCACGTTGGTATTATGGTTGGCGATATGGACAAAGCCGTCGAGTTTTATACGAAAGCTTTAGGTTTGAATGTTGTTATGGGCAATACCAAAGTTATTGAAGAACGAGAAACAGCTATTGGTC
>NZ_JADQAI010000032.1 GCF_022129235.1 Psychrobacter sp. Ps6
AGCGTACTTACGCAATGTCGAGCACACCAAACTGATCTTTGCTCTTTTCACCGATGCAGATTCCCAGCAGCTTCCTTACAACACATTTAAAGCTCAGTTGAATGAACAGGTAAATCAACTTCGGCAACAATTCCAGCAAGAAAGTAGTGTGGATATAGCACTATGCAAGTCTCTACCTATCAATAAAGAAACCAAGCCAAATAACACTGCGGTTCAAGTGGATGAACAGACTCTAGATAGATTTATTGCGTCTAAGCAGTTAGAAAAAGTAACGAACTTAACTCTCAAACAACTTCGGCAGCGCTGTGGCGATTTCTTAGCTTTTTTAAAAAAAACAAGAAGCGGCCAAAATTTCTAGCTCGGTTGCCATGGCATATCGTGACGAATTGCTTTGCCGTGGGTTAAGCCATAAGACTCTAAAAGATTACTTGGCTGCCAATAAACAATTTCTCAACTGATGCATAGTGTAATCATAGGCTAGAGTTGCCTAAGCGATTACATTTGGCGGGTTTAGTTAAGTCAAATGAATATGTATATGAGACTTTAACTGACAATCTCGAAAGCATTGACATTAATGATCTAGAAGATTTATTGCAGGGTGTTTGCTGTCTGTGGTACTTAAAACTTAACGAAGTAAAATCTTTACCCAAGTTCCATACACTCTTATCTAGGTGCTTACCTTTAGAAATCGATGTGAGAACTTTACGAAAGAGGAAAGACATTGCGCAAGATTGGTTGAATCAATGGCCTAATGTAAGTCTCTTTAAAGAAAAGTTATAGGTTTGCTTTGTGTGCAATAGAATGCCTATCGCGCCATCAAGTTTATTACCTTACATATGATGTCTGCATTGATGCAATGTCACTAGTTGTATATCATTGAGAAAATTGTTATACAGGTTAGTGAGTTATGGAATTCAATGTACTGTTAGACAGCTCATTTTCTGATGTCTGTACGAAAAGTATAAGCCCTCAATGCAACAAGCATGTCCTGAGTATCGCCAATGATTTCGAGGAAGGAAGTTGGCGCCACAAAAATTTTCATATGTTTATATGGGATAATATTGCAGAAACGTCTCTGTCGTCTCAGGAGCGAGAAGCACTAATTAACAAATCCTCATCTTTACTTACCGCCTCCGCAGCTAACCTGAGATTGACAGATAAAGAAACTGACATTGGCAAAGGTAGTGAATTAGCCGAAATTTTCCTATACGGGATTATGAAGCACCACTATGGTGCTTTGCCTGTGGTTCCCAAAATTTTCTATAAACAAAATGCTCAAGATAATGCGAAAGGTGCAGACAGTGTCCACCTAGTTTTGCATGGAGATGATTTTTCCCTTTGGTTTGGCGAGGCTAAGTTTTACAAGTCAATTGAAAACGCTAGGCTTGGTTCCATAGTTACATCTGTAAAGAACTCCTTGAAGCCAGATAAACTGAAGAAAGAGAACAGTATCGTCACAAATGTTAGTGACATTGATCACTTAGTTGAAAACTCTGAATTACGTCAACGAATCAAAGATGCGTTGTCATCTAAAGTGTCACTAGACTCCATTAAACCCAAAATCCATATTCCCATTTTTATACTTCATGAGTGCGAGGTAACTCTAGGTACGACCATGTGGTCAGAGGAATACCAAACGCAAGTTATGGATTACCACTTAGATAGAGCAAATGCTTACTTTGAGAAGCAAATATCAGAGATGAGCGACTTACATCTTTACGACCAAATAACCTTTCATATCATACTGTTTCCAGTCCCAAATAAGGCTCAAATTGTTGACAAGTTTGTTCAAAAAGTTGAGTTCTTGAAGGAGGAGTTCTAGTGGATATATTTGAAAAGTGCCATGAGATCAATGACTACATAAATGATCAAGATGAGATGTCTGCAAGAAATGAACTCATTAAACTGCTGGACTATCATAAGTCTAACCAAATCCAATATTCACCTTTGGTCAACAACCTGATCAGGCAGGTCGGTTTATTTCCTTACATTCAACTGGAAACCAGCGATTGGCAAGATAGATATGCTCATGAAGCATTCAAGGTGGATGTTGGTGAAAGAGAGACTCTAGCCCTACATAGGGAGCAATCCTCAATACTCAAAAAGTTAATCGAGGGAAAAAACCTTGCCGTCAGTGCTCCCACCAGTTTTGGCAAGAGTTTCGTTATTGATGCGTTTATAGCGTTAAAAAAGCCTAAAAATGTAGTAATCATTGTCCCTACGATTGCGTTAACAGATGAAACTCGAAGGCGATTGCATAAGAAATTTGGTGCGAACTATAAGATCATCACAACTTCCGAAGCAAGGCTTGCTGATTCAAACATCTTTATTTTTCCTCAAGAACGAGCTATCCACTATGCAGAACAGTTAGAGAACATAGACATCTTGATAGTCGATGAGTTTTATAAAGCCAGTTCAGCTTTTGATAAGGATAGGTCTCCCTCATTAATAAATGCCATATTGAAACTTGGCTCGAAAGCAAAGCAAAAGTACTTTCTTGCCCCGAACATCTCTTCACTGAATGACAGTTTATTTACAAAAAATATGGAGTTTGTAAGTGTGAACTTCAACACTGTCTTTCTCGAAAAGTATGAGCTGTATGAGGAGATCAACGGCGATGAAAGGGCTAAGAGTGATACATTAATTAATATCCTATCGAATACTGCTAGTAAGACATTGATCTATGCAGGTACGTTTAGAAATATTGATAGCGTATCAAATTTGCTTACAGACCGCTTTCCTTCATCAGAAAGTGGCCTGCTGAGAGATTTCCATCATTGGTTGGGAAAAAATTACGATGTTAACTGGAAGTTGACTAACTTGGTAAAAAGAGGGGCAGGTATCCATAATGGACGCTTGCATCGCTCGCTAAGTCAAATTCAAGTGCGGCTATTTGAAGAAAAACATGGACTCAAAACCTTGGTATCCACATCTTCTATTATAGAGGGAGTAAATACATCTGCGGAAAACGTCATTCTATGGAGCAATCTCAGTGGCAAAGGGAAAGCACGCATTAATGATTTTAGCTATAAGAACATCATTGGACGTGGTGGTAGAATGTTGCGCCACTTCATTGGGAAAATCTATATTCTAGAAAAGCCTCCAGAAGAAACTGAAACGCAGTTAGATTTGGAATTTCCAGATCAACTCGTGGGCAGTATTGATTTGGAAGAATATAAGACTGAGCTAACTCAGGAGCAAATAGCTAGGATAATTGCCTACAAAGAGGATATGGAAGAACTATTGGGTGAAGGTAGACTGAATCAACTTCAAAAAGGTGGTCAACTTGAATCCAGTGATTCGTTTTTAATTCATAGCATCGCAAAAGACTTAGTAACCAACAAACCGACGTGGAGCGGTTTAGGATACCTAAATTCGAGCCATCCCGATGATTGGGACGGTTACTTGTACAAAGTAATAAGGCTATCTCCAAGTGGTTGGGGTGACAAATATAGTAAATTTGTGGGTTTCGTTAAGGTCTTAGCAGACAACTGGTCTCTAACTATTCCTCAGTTACTCAATAGACTGGAAGACTTAGATATTGGCATTGATCAGTTCTTCGAACTAGAGAAGAAAGCTACATTCAAGCTTGCCTCGCTACTTAATGATGTAAATGTTCTTCAGAAAAATATTCTTAATGAGAATATAGATATTGCGCCTTTTATAGGTAAAGTCTCTAATGCTTTCTTACCACCTTTGGTTTATCAGTTGGAAGAGTACGGTTTACCAAGGATGTTATCTAGGAAAATTCATGATCTAGGAGTGATTGACCTTGAGCGAGATGAGGTTGAGATTCATGTTGTTTTAGAAGAATTTACGAGTATGCCTATAGAGCATCAAGTGCAACTAAATGCATCATTTGATTCTTTTGATAGGTACATATTTAGTTACTTCATGGAAGGCATAGTTAGAGAAGCATGAGTATGGTTCTAAG
>NZ_JADQAI010000033.1 GCF_022129235.1 Psychrobacter sp. Ps6
TTCTTAATACTTGTTTCAACAACTTCCATAGGTTGATCACCAAATATTAGCAGTTGATCATGGAAGCTCGCCCAGTCAAATTTGTTGCCTAACTCATTTTGGGCTAAAGCAAGCATTTCCATGATTACTAAATACCCAGACTTATAAGATACGGCTTGCCCAACATAGGCCGCATAGCGGAAACTTTCAGATTCGATATCTCCATCACCCAAAGCAGAATTTTGATTCATATAGTTTTGCGCATTTTGGATACTCCATCCTTTTGCATGGATCCCAGTATCTACGGCTAGTCGCATGTTACGTAATTGTGCCTCATTTAGACTACCGAAATATTGCAAGGCGTTACATTCTTCAGCATCGTTATAAATACCGCCTTGGAAGTGGGTATAGTCGAGATCAGGTTTGCACATTCCGGTAGCATTAATAAAGGTTGGTTTGCCTTCAGCGTTTAGTTCACCATAAATACCCATCTCCAGACCTAACCATTCAGTGTACAGCGCCCAGCCCTCGGCATACGCAGTATAGCTAACACCTTTGATGTAATCTGGTTTATCTTTTGGTGGATACTCAATGGAATAAGCATTTTGGAAATGATGACCAGGAGCCGCTTCGTGGAGTAATAGGGTAGAGACATTCCATTTCTGAAGACTATAATTTGGATTAGTATTGAGGTTAAACTCATTACCACCGTAGGAGGCTACGCCATCATATTTCTCGCGGTTAGCAGGAACAGGAACGATGGTGTAATCGGTTTTAATTGGCTTAAAGTATGAGGCAACAATGTTATTTGCATCATTTTTAAAGGTGTTATAGTCGATAAGAGCCGCTTCACAAGCAGTTTGGTCGGATGCCGCTTTGCACAGATTGGCATAAGGTGTATCAGAGATAGTCCGGCCGTCACGGCCATAGAAAAACTGTTCACTGTTGAGATAATCGAAAAACTCATCGAGGTTAACGCTTTTATCTGCATTTACAAGGTTAAACGTACGCTCTTCGACTACGCCATCTGGGTTACGCCATTCGGCTTTAATCGTCTCACCTCGTTTTTTGATGATCAATTGAGCGACTCGAATCATTTCGGCTTTAGCATCGGCTACCAGATCTTCACCGAGCTTGTTCAATTCCATCGCTGATTTGCCCGTTGTACTGTTACGATCAAGCTGCCATTGATACCATGCTTGACCATTTGGTAGATCGCCCCAGCCGATATTGGTGTCAGTAATGTCATTTGTTCCGCGAGCGCTCTTGAAATAGTCTGTTTGCAAGAAATTAATAATATTGTCGACTGCTCTTTGGGCATCATTTACGGCTTTTTGGTATTCAGCTATAAATTCGTCACTATAATCAGCATTACCAGATGCTTTGATATCGTTCAGACCGATCTCTAGTAAACCATAAGGTTGTCCATTGATAGCCATAGCTTCAACGGTACTATTAATAAGACGAGTTGTTAGTATTTTAGGTAGTTGAGCTCCGTCGATAATTGCCAGCGAGTATTGTGATTGTAAATTATTGACCCAAGACGTGAATTCCCTAAGAACCTGAATATGTTTGTGGTAGGCTTCAGGTGATTCTTGTTTACTGCCTGCGGCACTGGCATTCCAGTCTATGTAGTTATAAAAGTGGGTGATGGGAATATCAAAGTTACCGAAACGAGGGTTGGGAAATGAAGCTCCTCTGATGGCAAGATTACGGTCAAATTGGAAAGTATCGTAGTAGATTTTGTCTTCGTCAGACAGTGCATCGCGATTGATTTGTTCTAATTTATCAAGATACATTCGGTCTATCCCCTGACGTGCACTTGCCATTTGGTCTGTTACTTGGCCGAAATGGGTATTGTCGAGGGTGTGGGTTGCATTTTGATAGTTACTTAAGACTGTCCGTAATTGTGTTGCTGGTGGTTCAGTATCTTTAGGCTGTTCGACAACAGTAGTATCATCATTACAGCCACTGAGCATAAGTAAACTGGTTATAGCAAAGGTGTAAGGTAAGGAGTATTTTTTCATTATTCTAATCCTAATATTTTTATCGTATCTCTGGTTTTGCCAGCATTGCGGGCTCAGAATAAGTTATTTGATTTGGGTGATTCAGTTTGTGAGCAGGATCAGGGAATATATCTTTGTTTTTATATGTGAAAATAGAATATTCACAGAATTATGCTTTCATGCAAAGATGAGATGATTTTATAAGTACTGAAGCTGTTTAGGCTGGATAAAATTCCGATAAAACATTCAGGGTTATTGTCTTTTTTTGCTGTTATAAATTAAAAAATGTGGATTGGTTCACAATTATTTACTGTTGGATATCTACATCCTTACTTTTTATTCGCTTTGATTTCTATAAGTCTAATCGAAAAGACTATTATTTTAGTTTGAGGACAAAGTTTATCTATTCCATAGGAAGATAAATAACTTTAATATAAGGAATACTTGAAATGGATTATTTTCTACATTGTTTGGTTTTTCTTATTATATTTAGCTAGTTACAGTACAATTAAACTGATCTATAATCGAGAAAAGATAAAGATACAATATGTTAAATGTAGTCGATTTAGATAAAAGCCATGCTATATAATCGAATAATAGAAGTTGATGGTTTTAAAGTCGATTCTAGGAACAATTTTACGAGTGAAACTATGAATAGTATTTGTTAAATACTATATTTTTACTTATCATATCCAGATGATTTTTAGATGTATGATTACTAATCATTAGGCATTGAAGGAGAAGGATGTATCAATGAGAATTGATTATGAATATATAAAATTAATACTAACTATTTACAAATAGCTATATATAACGGATATCTAATAAAATTAAGTACGGGTGGTTTTGGTTGTATCTGGACGTAGTCGTGTATCTAATTATATTAGATGGATAATTTAAAAAATCATCAATTGAAGTGATTTAAATGATTTGTTTTAATTTAGAGAAAGAAAAAAAACGGTTACAGGATGGCGAATTCACACTCCAATGCTGTCGACTTAATTGGTCTTTCGTTACAAAGAATTTAATTGTAACAATAGGAGAAAAATGGCAAAAAAAACTTGAATCAATTGATTATCCATTGAAAATATTTTTAATTAGTAGTGGAGATGAAAAAAATTATGAAACGATTCAATTTAACATGGTACCTAATCATTTAGGTATTACAAGAGAAAATAAGAATGGTATTGAACATTTTTACGAAAGTGGTTGTTCATTAGTTTTTTCTCAATCAATGGTAAGTAAAATTTCAATTATTATTTATCCATATAAAAGTAAAGCATGTCAAAGATTAGAAGATAATATTATAATTAAATATAATTTACATCCCAATGAAGTGACAAAAAAAACAATCAATGAAGCCTTTGAAATGTTTCTTTTTTATGGGCGAGTAAGTAGTCAATATGGAATTTCTAATCAACTTTCATTTTGTGATAAATTTAATTTAATATATATGAAGTTTAACGATATTCGCCTTAAACAAAAGCGTAAATTAAATTTTTTTCAACTTAAAAATGAATGGCTTAAACAGTTGTTAACTGCAATTGTAGCAATTATCACTGCAATTATAACTACAGTTTTAACAGGGAATTATCTGTCATAAATTTACAGATAGTTACTATACATAATGTCTGCTTACATTAAATAATCTTCTAGCTAAGAAACGTTTGCCTACAAATGAGTGATGAGTTCGAAATGGATCAAAGAAAATACTCATAACAGCTTAAATAAAGTCCCTGCAATAAAAACAGGGACTCAGCATTAATTTACCGTTACCTAAGCTAATTACTTAACTTTTGGCAACGTTGCTAAAATTGCAGCTAGCGT
>NZ_JADQAI010000034.1 GCF_022129235.1 Psychrobacter sp. Ps6
GAAAGTGCATTAACTCAGCTTAAAAATGCTAAGCAGACCATTGCAGAGGCTTATGTCGAGCGAAGTGGCCAATCGCTTGATGATGTTTTAGAGGCCATGGCAAAAGAAACATGGTTTACCGCAAGCCAAGCCTTAGAGTTTGGTTTAATCGATCAAGTCATCGATGCGGTTGATTTATCGAACTGTTTAAAAACGGTTTCATCCCAAGAGCTACAGAATAAAGCGTTCAAACATACGCCCGCTGATTTGTTGGCTCAGCTTTCTTCACCAACACCAACTAATCCAATTGAAAGTGAACCTATGCCAAAACCAAACGATGATGCATTAATCAATGCAGTAAAAAAAGAAAATGAGCGTCAGTCTGCTATTCGTGCGTTATGTGCCGCTCATAAAGTAAAAAACACATTACGAGATGAAATGCTCAATGATTTAAATTGCAGTACTGATGATGCTTCTATCAAGATTTTGCAGTATCTCGGTAATCTCTCACTTAAGGGCCAAGATGATCCAAATACGGCATCAGACGCTGGCTTAACGAATAGTCATATTCATGTTGGTAACGGAAACATTACCAAAGATACACTGCAAAACGCACTTAATGCCCGTTGTGGAACCGCTAAAATAGAAAAAGATAATCCATATCGACTTAAAACCTTGCTTGATATGGCTGAGATTTCAGTGGGTAAAGACGCGAAATACTGCAGTACCAAAAATGAGTTGGTCGCCCGTGCTTTTAACAGTGGGGATTTTAGCGACATCATTACCGAAAGTGTACGAACTGTGATGCGAGATGAAGCCGAGGTGCGTTCTCCATTGTGGCGAGAATTGGCCAATACCGAAGATTTACCCAACTTCAAAGAAACTGATCTTATCTTAATTAACGATGCTCCTGATCTTATGGCCATCTCTGAAGATGGTGAATACAAATCGGCAACCATTAAAGGTAGTGGCGAGAAAATCCAACTGGGTAGCTTTGGCCGTGAAATTGCTTTCACTCGTCAAGCCATCATCAATGATGAGATTGCACTAATTGCCAAAATTCCACGTAAATTCATGCAGGCCGCTTACCGTTTATCAGATAAGTTAATGTTTAACGCTATTCTGAGTGGAAAAATGGGCGATGGTAAAGGTGTTTTTCAAGCTGGAACTGCCAACAAATGGGGCAATCTAGTCAATGATATTCCTGCTGCTGACTATCAGGCTTTAGTGATGGCTCTGCATAAATCTTTTGCTACGACCCAAACCTCTGAAGGGGATGCGCTAGATCTTCGTGGTGAGATTTTATTGGCAAACCCTGATCATGCTTCTTTCCTTGAAGCTGTACTAAATACAGCCAGTAAGCCTGATTCCTTTAATCCAGCGTATAAGAAGTTCCAAAAGGTGGTAGAGACTGCCCGTTTGGCCGAGGTTAACGGCGCAATTGGTTTAACAGGTAAAGATTTTGATTCTGTTGTGATGGCCTTCCTTGATGGAGCTCAAGACCCTTGGTTAGAGACTGGGGATGGTTGGAGCAGTGACGGTGCAAAATTCCGAATTACTTACGATGTTGCGTCAAAAGTTATTGACCGTCGAGGCATCGCTCAGGCGCTGTTTGCTAACAAATAATATATATCACTAATGATAAGGGTGCTCAGGCATCCTTTTTTTATATCTAAATAGAAGGTACTTATGCGCATTGCAGATGGTAATAAAATTGATTTAACTGCGCCAATAGGTGGGTTTATTAAGGATGTGCCAGCGAAGTATGGCTCTTTGATTGTGGTTCCTAACTATTCAGCCAAAGAAGGTCAAGTGGTTAGCTGTACTTACCGTGGTTTGTTTGATGGTCCGATTAAGGCTGGTGATTCACCAACATTTACCGGAGAAGATGCTTATTTTCATGATGGTGAGTTTACCAAAACATTGCCTGTAGGTGATGGTGCGGTAACAGTTCCTGTTGGTGTCTTTATTGATAACGGTGTGCTGTTAATGGGTTTCTCCGTTTCGGGGTGATCAATGATGAAAACCTCTTTTGATGATGCAAGAGCGTTGATTGAGCTATCGATTCAACGTTGTTTTGGTCGTGATTTAGTTGTTATGACATCTGATGGCCAGCCAAAAACTATTCGGGGCTATATTAAGACGCAATCGGTTGATGGTCATCAGGTAAAACGACTGTTGACCGTTAGCTGTTTACCAACGCTATCAACCATCATGCTAGAGGGAAAACGCTATAGCTTATCGTTGTCCTCCCCTGAACAGGGTAAAGGACAACGAGATAGCCAAATCCAAAATGTGTATATCCTCAATCTCACTCAAGCAGGGATTAAGCATGACTTCTCTGAATTCTAATATGGTGCTAGATACCCGTTTTCTTAAACGATTAAGTCATTTACCAGATGAATTATCGAAAGCAGCTAAACGATCGTTAGTTAAAACTAATCAATGGTTACGGGCAGTATCGATGGCCGACTTAGGGTATGAGTTAACTATTGATAGTAAGGCAATGGCTACACGTTTTCGGGTTTACAAAAGTGGGGCAACATCAAAGCTGTGGGTTGGTGTTAGAAAAATTGGTGTTCATCGATTAGGTTCACCTGTTCAAACAGACTCTGGGGTAAAAGTGGCGGGACACTTCTTTCCTCATGCTTTTATCGCTCCGATGGACAGTGATAAGTTGTTAGTGTTTCGACGTCAGAATAAGGCTCGCAAATCCATTCAAATGGTCACTTTAGATATTTCACAAGAATCTGAAGAAATCATAGATTCATACCTTCCTGATTTGAACCGAAAATTTGAGGAGTTCTTTCATCGTGAATTCAACTACATTCTTTCGGGCTCCAAGTGAGTGGGTTTTAATGGTGCTTAAGCGGTTAGAGCTGCAATTAGGCATTGGCGAAATTGAAACGGCGTATCAACGCGAATCTCTTGAAATTACTGCACCAACCATTCGTTATCAATGCGGTGAATGTCAGTCGGTTAACCACACAAGCAATGATGGCCGTAAGATTCACGATATTGAGTTGCGCTTTCTTATTGAGGTCCCAACCATTCAGGCTAATTTCGATATGGTAGCGTTGGATTTATCCTGCCGTGTAGAACGGGAGCTATTCAGCCAGTTCTTTGATAGTGCCCATAACTTAGAAGAAAACCGTTTGATATCAAATTTGCCTCGTCGATTTAACCCTGAGACAGGCGTGTTTTTGCGTGTAGTCACCATTAAACAGCAAATCTACATGGGGCCATTGGAGGACCATTGGCATGAAATTATAGGAACACAAGATTATGCTGCGACAGCTCGTTGAACGGATACGTTCGTTAGAAAAAGAGATGGTGGCTCTACGAGAAGAAACAGAAGAGAACCGCCGCTCTTCTTGCAATATTATTCGGCTAGGTATTGTTGATAGTGCTTCAGAGAAAACAGTGGATGTGGTTAGTGGTGATAATAAGGCCACACGTATTCCATTTTTTGTTCATTGCGCAGGTCGAGTGACTCACTACCGCCGACCCAGTGCCGGAGAACAATGCATTCTGATTAACCTTGGCAGTGGCGATAATCTTAATAATTCGGTCGCTCTAATGGGGTTACCTTCGACACAATATCCATGTCCTACCACAGAAGAGAACCAAGTGATGACCGATTATGGTGACGGTATGACTGAGCTCTATGATCTTGATAAGGGTAGTTTAACGGTTGCTTATCCCGGAGGTGTACTGCTTAAAGCCGATATTGTGCAAGAGGGTAATTTGAGCGTGTCGGGTGAGGTTTCTGATGGG
>NZ_JADQAI010000035.1 GCF_022129235.1 Psychrobacter sp. Ps6
GATCACTTGGCCTTTTTCAGTGCTTTCATTGATGGTGACACCAGAGTCGGTACCAAAGCTTGGGTTTTGACCATCAACAATTGTTACATCTGTGTTGATTGGATTATCTATCTCGTTACCACTTGTATCCGTTCCTGTGATATCAAAATTGATATGTATTTGATCACCAGAACTAGTAACTACGCCATTTGAATCACTTGAGTTATGATCAATAGGTGCATGAATGGTTGTGATAACTTCAATATCAGCATTGTTATCATGCGTACCAACACCTTTAATCTCTATAGTTAAGATTATTTGGCCATTCTGAGTGCCAACAATAGAATTTGAATCAAATATGAATAGAACAGGTTGACCACTAGAGCGAATATCTGATGATAATTCATTCAGTAATGAAGTGAGGGAAGATGGTGTAAATGTAAATGAGTCGGGATCGAGAGGAAGAGAACCTGCTTCTATTGTAATTATTTGAGATGTGGATACTGGGTAAGAACGATCACTTAAATCCCCTTCTGTTACTTGTAAAGAGATTTGCTCTCCACCTTCAGCAATTAGTATTGCTAGTGGTTCTTCAACACTTTGTTGAGATGACGGATCATACGATGTATCAAATCCGGCTTCAGCAAGCATGGAATCATTATCATAATCAATCGTAATAAATCGCCCAATTGCAGAGCCGGCTAAAACGATACCTGCAGCAGGTGCTTCTTGTGTTTGAGTCGGATCTTCTCCTGATAATATTGCATTTTGAATTGCAGCTATTTCATCGGCTGAGACATTACCTTCTAGCAATTCTGATAAATTTAATTGAGCATTTTCCGGTAATTGCTGTTCTATTATTTGATCATTATTATTAACAGCGATACATGATATGCAATCATCTGAAAAAGCAGACGATTCTGAATCAAACTCATCAACCAAGACTGCTTGAGTATTTTTATCAAGCAATAAAATTTCATCTTCCGTTAAGGCATGTTTATCTGCTACTCGTACAATTTTGCCACTAGCAGATAGTATAAATGCTTCACCATTTTGAATTTTGACTACTTTATTTAGATTTTCCATTCTACCACCAACAAATGTTATAGAGGTATAGTTATTCCTGATTAGAATAATTTATCATTATAATAAGTTTTACTAATCGATGATAATAACGTGAACTGCATTTGAAGAAAATACTTTACGCCAATAATTTGTCACTTTATTATCTAGCAACCAAATGCATGTTGCATCTGTAAAATTAATAGTAAGATAAACAAAAATTTACTACTTTAAAATGCGATAGTTTAAGTTTGCTAGTTCATGTCCCTTTGCTTTGATTTAAACCTGACTAGTCCCTACTTACTATAGATATTTACTCAAATTGTGATGGATGCATGATGGCCAATAATGATAAAAAAAATACTCTATCCAATCTGGATTTTATTGATGATAAATCAGCTGCACTGCTACTTAACACACCAACTAGTGCACGTATTTTACTTTGGGTAATACTGCTCTTTTTTATTGTAGCTTTCGCATGGGCATCGGTCGCTAAGTTAGACAAAGTAACAACCGGGATTGGTAAGGTAATTCCATCAAGTCAATTGCAAGTCGTACAAAACCTTGAAGGTGGTATCGTTAAGCAAGTTATGGTGCGCGAAGGCGAACATGTAACAAAGGGACAAAAACTATTACTGATTGATGACACTCTATTTCAATCAGACTATAAAGAAAAAGATCAAAGCGTCGCTGGTTTACAAGCAGATATTATTCGCTTTAATGGCTTACTTGCTAGTATTAAAGTAGATAAATCTCAAGCATCGAAGGATTGGCAAAAAACGGTGGTTATAGAACCGGCTCAACTGGCCTTTACTAGTGAGTATAAAAAATCACATCCAGATAAAGTTCGACGTCAACAGAATGAATATCGAGATAATATTTCGAACCTCGAAAACCAATTATCAGTCGTTGCTCAACAAATCTCTCAAAAACAAAGAGAATTAACAGAAAATCAATCTAGAATCGCTAATCTACAACGCAGTTACAACATTGCTCTCAAAGAGTATAACATCACTAAGCCTCTAGCAGATGAAGGTGTTGTACCTAAAATTGAACTGCTAAAATTGCAACGTTCATTAAATGATACAAAACGAGATTTAACCTCAGCCCGGCTGCAAGCTCCCGTAGCAAAATCCGCGATTAAAGAAGCTACTTTCAAATATATGGATATTGCACTGCAATTTAGAAGTGATATTCAGTCAAAGCTTAATGATACTAGTGATCAATTATCTAGTATGAACGAGACCCGAATCGGATTAGAAGATCGTGTCAAAAGAACCACGGTGGTATCTCCTGTTACCGGCACTATTCAAAAGATTTATGTTAATACTGTTGGCGGTGTTATTCAGCCCGGCATGAACTTAATCGAAATAGTACCTACAGAAGATACATTACTTATTGAGGCAAAAATCGCACCGCAAGATATTGGCTTCTTACGACCAGGGCTAAAAGCAATAGTGAAATTTACTGCATACGATTTTACTAGCTATGGTGGTCTTGACGGCGTGGTTGAAACCATCAGTGCTGATACGATCCAAGATAAGGAAGGTAACAGTTTCTATCAAGTGAGAGTTAGAACGGATAAAAATAGTCTTACTGCACCAAATGGTGAATCGTTACCTATCATCCCAGGTATGACAGCTTCTGTAGATATAATCACAGGAAAACGCTCAGTTCTGGACTATCTACTTAAACCTATATTAAAAGCTCGTCATTCTGCTTTAAGAGAGTAAATATGAAAAATAATACGTTAAAGAAATTAGTCTTCACGATAGGAGCCTCTCTGATGACCATGCCTGTTATGGCTCAATCATTAGAGCAGGCAGTCGCTGAAACACTAGCATCAAACCCTGAAATTAAAAGTGCTTTCAATGAGTTTATGAGTCGTAACTCAATGATAGATGTAGCAAAAGGTGATTATTTGCCTTCTGTTGATCTTCGTGCAGGGGTTGGTTACAACAATTATGATAATGAGTTTGGTACTAAGGGAGAATATGACCCCAAACAAGCTGAAATCAGTATTCGACAGCTATTGTGGGACGGTTCTATTACTTGGAATAACATTAACCGTAACCAATCAGAAACCGAGGCTCAACGCTATCAGTTACTTTCAGATGCCCAAGATAAGGCATTAAAAACAGCAGAAGTGTATCTTGATGTTCTACGTGCAGAAGCTGTTTTAAAACTCTCTGAATCGAATTATAAAGTCCACCAACATATGTATGTGGATATTAAAAAACGTGCTGATGCAGGTATCGGTTCAACAGCAGACTTAGCACAAGTAGAAGGCCGCCTTGCCCGTTCAAAAACCAATTTATTGGCAGCCCAAAGTAACTTAAACGATAAGAAAACAGAATTTGCTCGCACCGTGGGAACATTTCCAGATAGTTTGGTTACACCAGAAGTTGACGCTAACTTCATTCCAAACTCTCTTGATGATGCAATAAAAATTGCTAAAAAGAATAATCCTGTGATGTATGTTGCTAGTAATGATATTGATGCTGCTGAATATCAATATAAACAAGCAAAAGGCAATTTTTATCCTACCTTTGATATTGAAGCATCACAAGAATGGGGTAATGAGCTTAATGGTTCTCG
>NZ_JADQAI010000036.1 GCF_022129235.1 Psychrobacter sp. Ps6
GTCGTTGTTAACGCAGAGCATCTTGCTCAGTTAAGAGGAATTGAAGCGGGTCGCAGTGAATTTGAGGAATCGGCTCAACTTGTATTAGAAAAAGATCCCGTTATCGGAGCATCAACATCACGTTTTCAACTGTGGTTAAATGAATTTTTTTCTGATCCACATGCTGGATTATTACCGCCTAATTTACCTATCGCTCCTATCGTAGCCGATTTTCGTCGTCATTGTACTGAGCATAAGTTGCCTCTTTCTGCATTAGCGGGATCAGTTAATAAAGACTTGGCTATTTATCGGCGAAAACATCATCGTTTGATATCACAGTGGCTCCATCGATTGGCATTTTTGCAGATCCCTTATGCCCACCAAGTCTCTGGGCCTAATTTTATTTCACAAACGCAGTTAGAGCGAGTAAGGGAAGGATGGCAGATTCAATGGTCGATAGAAAGTGAGGCGGCATTAGTTGAGTTGAGTCATCAAGGTTCTACGGTAAACGATGTCGTTCATGCTCGATTACAGCAACAATATTATGACCCTAGTATAGATACAGAAACATGTGCTCGATTATTACTTGGTGCGCTACAAATGGGGATGCAAGCCTGGTTAACACCGTTAGTTGAGCAAGTGACACATCGTGTTGAGCAAGAGACTGATCTTAATCAATTACAATCGGTATTAACATTGTTGTTAGGATGCTCATTTGGCAGTTCAATTTTAAGTTATCAAATTCAAAAGAAATTTAATGCTCTGATTTCAAGTTGCTATGTTCGTATCTGCGCCCGATTGCCACGATCATGTGGTGGGCAGGCAGTCACTCTTGATGGTAAATTTTTATCTCAAATGATGAAAATGTCGACCTTGCATCCACGCCTGTGCCCTGCTCATTATTTGCTTGATGCGATTAAAGCGCTAGAGCTTGGCAATATCTCTTTGGAATTACAGGGCAGTTGTATAGCTGTGATTTATCAGTTATCAACATCGGACGTTGAGCATGAGTTGCTTGCTGGATTCACTTATGCACAACAACAATCTTATTTAGACCCCGATGCCTTAGGTGATTTTTGTTATGGTTTATGGCAAGTCACTCCAGATATTTATCATCAAGTTCCTAAAATACGAGAGATACTCAATGAGTATTTACAATGTATTGATAATAATATGTTTTTACAAGTATTACCGGCATTGCGACGTGCTTTTATGGTGATGTCGCCACAAGAAATCAGTGATTTTGCACAATGGAGCTGTGGTACTCCAATTTTATCTTGTGACATCCCTGATGCTGAGGCGTTGAAGCAGGCTAAAAAGCTTCAACAAGTAGCACAATTGTGGTTACAACAATGGGGAATATGATGGAAAAAGAGTTAGAGCGTCGTTGGCGATTAATCTTAGGCCGCTCATTATCATATCCGCTAAATGATGAAGACCGCCTGCGTGATGTGTGCCTAGAAGAGTTATACAGTTACGAATATAAAAATCGCTACAGTGCCGGAGCATTATCTCGGCAAGGTGGGCAAGGTACGTCTATCCCCAATCCTATTGATTGGCTTAATAAAGTGAAAAAAGCGTTCCCTAAAAGTAGTGTGGAAATTTTGCAAAAGCATGGTTTAGAGCACTATGGCTTGAGTGCTCTTTTATTGGATGAAGAAATACTTAAGCAACAAAAACCTGATCTTAATTTATTGCAATTGTTGCTCTCTTTTCGGGAACAGATCCCACCGCAACTTGAGTCTGAATTAGAGCGAATTATTACTACAGTTTGTGGTGAATTAGAGGAGGTGTTATCGCAACAGGTACAAGGTGTTTTTACTCGACATCGTATTACTCAAACACATTCTCGGCCTATGCCACTTTCCTATACTGATTGGCAAAGAACCATTATGCGTAATTTAAAACATTATCAGATAGAACAAAATACGTTGATCTTAGAGCGGCCTTTTTTCTATCAGACTCAGCATAATCAGATTCCATGGGATATCTACCTGGTTGTTGATCAAAGTGGATCCATGCTCGATTCGCTGATCCATGCCTCTGTTCTGGCCACCGTTTTTTGTCGGCTGCCAATGTTGAATGTTCACTTGTATTTATTTGATACCAGAGTTGTTGATTTAACAGAATATGCTCATGATGCATTGCATACTTTATTAAATGTGCAACTAGGAGGTGGAACCGATATTGGACTCGCTATGGAATTTACTCGACAGCAAATTCATTCACCACAACGAACTATGGTTGTGCTGATCAGCGACTTTTATGAAGGAGGATCTCCATCACGCCTTCTCTCACAAGTTAAAGTAATGGCTCAAGATGGCGTAACATTATTGGGATTAACCGCATTAGATGGTCAAGGTGAGGCTCATTATGACAATCGAATCACTCAGAGTTTATTGCGAGAAGGTATGAATATTGCGGCTATGACGCCTGAACATCTTAGTCGTTGGGTAGCACAGGTGATTCGGACATGATATTTCTTAATTGGATAGCTCAACTTAATGATGATTTCCTGATTCACTGGGCAAATAAAGGTCTGCTGCGCCGAGCAAAAAAATTAGCACAAACGGTTGATTCAACTGATTGGTTTCTTTCTGAATCACAAGCTTATGGTGATATTGAAGGTCATCATCTTTCTTTATCACAAACTGATATTTCTAAGATCCAATGCGGTTGTGGCGAATTAACCTGCTGTGTTCATCGTCTGGCGTTTATTTTGGTATTGCAGACATGCCGTATCGTTCAAGAAATAAATGAGTCAGAGATACCTTTATTGGAAGGTGAGAGCGAAGCTGATAATAGCAAGTTAAGCGCTTTATCTTCTTTTTCCATAGATCCTTGGTTAGTTATCGATTGTGAGCAACTTAAGTCATATTTTCGTCAAACAACAATAGCTCAAGCAGTTAAATATTGGCAGCAAGGGGCGAAAGTAAATTTGAACAGTGCTGTTGACCATGGGATTGTTCATATTATTTTACCTAATCGGGATAAATTTGATGTTTACCTACCGAATATATTCAACTGGACATTAACTCAGTGCCGTTGTACTCGAAATGCCTGTGCACATAAAGCGTTAGCTGTTATTGCTCTTTCAATACAGCAGAGAAAGTTAGCACTTGATGTGTTACAGCTGGTTGAATCACTTGATATTTCTCAGAAAAAACAGCTAGAACTATTACAAGTTTGGGTAGAGCAGGTATTAGGCGAGGGGCTACATAATTTATTACCATCAAGGCTGTTGCAAGCACAGATGCTGATAACAGAATTAAATCAGGTGGATTTACCTCATTTGGCGACATTATTAGTGCAGTTATGTCGTATGTTAGAAGATGTATTAAATCGAGTGATCGATCTTGATTTTCCTCAGATATTGACATTACTGTCTCATTTACAGCGAAACATTTTTGCATTGCAACAAAGCCCCTTGCCACAAGCGAAAGCATTATTAGTCGGTGAGCATCAGCGTCAGTATCAGCCTATTTCTGCGATGGCTCTGGTTGGTGTTTATATCGAGCATTGGGGAGGTGGTTCTGACAGTCGAGGTTATCGTAGTTATTTTTATCATCGTAAAACTGGACGTTGGTATTGTTTCGTTAATGGCCGTAAAACTGGGATGGATCTTAATTGGTCAAGTCACCAGGCAATTACACAAGACA
>NZ_JADQAI010000037.1 GCF_022129235.1 Psychrobacter sp. Ps6
CCAAGGTAAAGCCATTAGTTCATCAAGATCTGCCTGTGTACCATGTAAACGCAGCGTTTCACCTAGCGACTTATTGTAAGATGGAAAGCTTACGGCAATCCTACCAATGCAACACTGACTCATCGCACGATGAAACTTAGCAAATAGATTATTCAATAACGCAGGAGCGGTGATCTCTAAATCAGGCTCAACTTGGATATCTAAATAATAATCCATATTACTCTCCAAATACCCCACCACGAATTAACATTGCCATCATATAGTGCAATTCACATGTTGTTGGCTGCTTATCTTTTAGCATCCAACCATCAAGCAATGTATAAAAATCTGTCTTCTCTTTTGGCTTACGGTAAGCAATACCACGATTGGTCACACTACCATACGGTTCAATAGCAATAGGCCCACATTCGCCCGCCGCAGGATACCAAGTATCAATAGTACGTAATGCATTACCGATTTTTTGCGAGTGCATTGCCGCTTGACCTGATAATTGATACAGATACTTACTTTTCTTATCTCCAGTATTCATCACCAACTCTTGCGATGGGAACACTGTTTGTCCCTCACCTAACTGAACAAACGCTTCTACCGTGAGTAGTGTTGGTTTTTCCCCCATAAGCCCCTGCTCAATAACCGTCGCAATGGCTTTAATATCCTGATCTCGCTCATCAAAATCACGTAGCGAATAATTTAGCGAATCAAAACACCATGTCTGTTCCTGATGAGAAATACGAACTTCAACCTGCTCAGCTCCAACGCGATTGCGCCATAAAAAACGACCATTAGCTAAATTAAGCGCGTAACGAGTTGCCAGTTCAGTAAACCCCTCTTCTTGTACATAGGTTGTAATTTTACTGGCTAGTGCTTGCTGATAATCGGGATTATTACAGGTTGATGGAACCCCTAAATTACCCAATACTCGTAGCGAAAATGTTACCTTTAAGGTATCGGTATCAAAATTAAGTGCTGCATTATCAACCGTTTGTAAATTGGCTTTTTCGACTTCAGCATCAATTTTGCTCGCTTTTGCCCCTTTCAAACGATTTGAAATTGTGCCGCGTACCGACTTTTCAGTAACTAAAATCGGAGCCCAAGAGGCAACGGTGTCACGCTCTTCCCAATTACCAGCAAACATAATGGCATCCGAACATACTAATTTGGCTTCAAACGCTAATACTGATGGAGTTTCTAATTTGCTCATTGTCATTATTCCTTTAATAATCTTCGTTATATTCAATTTTGTTATCTGGTGATATTGGCATTAAGTCACCATTCATACTCTGTTGTTGAGAGTGTGCGACGTAAAACGGAGCATGATAGTGATAACGCCATAAAATTTGATCCATCGATGCAATTCGACTTGGAGCGCCAACCCATTCACCAATGCTGTGTACCGCTTCAACAAAGCTTACTGATGTTTCAATATCACGAACATTTGCTACTGTTCCGGCTTCATACAAAGGTGATATTGCTTTATAGCCGATCTGAATAGGAACCAAATATCCCGCTGGTTTTGCGATTCGTTGCCATTCAATATAAGACTCTTCTCGATCTTGGCTTTCGTCGTATTTTTTAAGCTCAACCGATTGATATTTAAGAGCAGAAAAGCTCAACCAATGAGAAACGGTCTCTTGGTCTTGTTCGTTAATTGCCATTAAATCGGAGCGATCCACCAGCACAAAACCTGGCAATAAACCTCGAAGCAGGGTTTTCGCCGTTGCATTGTCTTTAGCCAGTTGGCAAGAACGGATCGACACAATCCGACCACCAGCTAATTTTTGCTGTTCTGCCAATTGTTTAATTAACTCACAAGTGGCTTGTTTTTCACTATCCACATGATTTGGAATACCACTGGCTTTAATGATCAAGGAAACCGTCATCGACATACGGCCTTCTTCATTAATTGGAGCCGTTTTCCCCTCTTTTGTTAACGGGTTACGGGTTAAAGCGAAAGAGTACGGCTCATAAGCTGATTCACGATAAGCGTGCGTTTGATGTTGATGGCATACCACAGCAACATCAGATAACGTAATTCCTCGATGTGTTAACTTACGAGAGAGTGCATGCACATACCCCAAAAAATGAGTAATAGCAGGAAAACCGTAAGTAAAGCCTGAAATCGCATTAGCATTGGTCACATCAATCTGCTTTAACACCAAATACTGTTCCATTATGCGATCTCCTGTAATGCATTTAAGCACTGTTTTTGCCATTCCATTGCTTCAATCTGACCTAAAGTAAAGTGGTTTTGACTGCCTTTATTTACCTTATCTTTAAGCCAAAGCCCTACATTCTCAGCAATCGCTTGTTGCCAGTGATCATCAAAGCGATCCCATTGACTGTTATTGGGATCAAGCCAACGACGCTGAGCTAACGGAAGATCCGATTTATCGCTCCAACCTGCGGGTAATTGCTGCCACTTCGCCGCCACTAACAAAATCTGATCAATCACTTCATCAACCGTATTTACGATATAGTGACGGATCCGCATATTACTCTCAGTCGAAGCGGCATTAAGCTTAATAAGAAACTGAGTCAACCGAGTAATGGGCTCTTGAGTGTGATAATAAATATCACGATGCTGCAAAATTGAATCCAAACCAAGAGGAGGTTTATTTTGTGCTTGCCAATTAGGTGGAGCCGCAGAAAAGAGATAGGTTTTACCACTTCGTTTATTATTGAGTTGCGAGACATTTTGTGGTTTGGAACCCCCAGATACGGTAACCGCCAAATTGGGATATGCGATTAACGGCTGTGGATGAAAATCATTATGGCGCTTTGCCTCTCGAATGACTTTCATCTCTTGACTAAAACGGCTGTACTGAACCGCATCAAACAGCACTTGAGCTAAGGATGATGAATACAGCGGAGCCAACAGATGATATTCATTGTCACTAACAGGAAAATAGATCTGTTTTCCTAACACATGGCTGCTAGGAGAAGTATCTCGTAACGCCTGTTTTAATCCATCAAGCCAATGTATTAGCTCTTTATCACTCTTAGCAATCAGAGCCAAAGGTCGATGATCAGCCTTAGCTAAATAAGATAAAAGAGATAAGCCATTTTCATCAGTAAGCTGTAAAAAGCGAGCCACATCAAGCGCGGCAGCATTACCTACCGCATCAATCGCTTTTTCTTGAATTATTTCAGTATCTAAATAACGAGCATCATGACCAAGCTCATGCGCCAGCACATTACTGCCTTTTGCCGAGCTGTTTGTAAATTTCAACGCATGTGTTGCCATACTGATTTGATTGGCTCGACGAGCGGCATTATCAATCCATGCATTAAATTCAAATTGCTGCAGCAACTTTTCTTTATCTGCTAAAAACTGACTTTCAATACGATCAAAATCTTCAGCCGTTACTGCTGCAGCCTTATTTTTATCATAAGCTTTCTGATTTTCTTCGAGCTTAGTTTGATAACGCTCTGCAATAAATGTCTTAATATTTTGCGCTAATGTTTCAGGCA
>NZ_JADQAI010000038.1:0-253 GCF_022129235.1 Psychrobacter sp. Ps6
TTGCAGTAATTGATTGGGAGTCAACCCAAATACTTTAGAGCAACGGTTGTTTGCAAGTATGATAATACCATTGAGATCAGTAACGATTAATGCGTGTTGAACTGAGGCAATAACATTATTTGCAAAAGCTTTTTCATTATTTAATTGGGTGAGTGAATTGTGTATTTGTTCTTCTCGCTGGTTGAGTTTATCTATCATAGTATTGAAACATGACACCAGTTTTCCCACCTCATCTTGGTGTAATGATGTAATT
>NZ_JADQAI010000038.1:263-3455 GCF_022129235.1 Psychrobacter sp. Ps6
GTTCATTATTAATAATATTTAGCATTGCTGAATGTAAAGAACTAATAGGCTGTGTCACCCAACGTTGTAGACGAAGCAGCAGTAATGAACTGACCACAATAAGGGACAATAGCATCCAGCCACTGATCTTTATTTGATAATATTGCATTGCGACCATATCTGAGAGCGATACCGTTAGACGCATATGAGCAATCGTTTGTTGCTCTAATTGAATGGGTAACACCAAATAAAGAGAGTGATGATTGACTGTATAAGTTTGTATTTGTTGCCAGTCATTGTCTGATAATTTCTCTGACACTGTACTGTTTGTTTGCTGAAATGAGGCAAAAGGATAGGGTTTATTTGGTAGTACAACCTCAACAGATGTGATGCTTGGATCTGCTTTGAAAGCCGATAAGATTTCAGCACCTGCCAGCTCGTCATCAAATTGGATGGCTGCTGTTAGATTTGTGCCAATCCCTGTTGCCAGAATAGTAACTCGATTTAGCAGATTTTTTTCCGCGTTACCAACATATTTATAATAACTGATAGTTTGGAATACGATAAATAGAATCACGACAAAGCTCAGCATGGGTAAAAACAAACGCTGGCTAAGAGAAAGCGATGAAGGCCATAATAGTTTCATTAGTCCTCCTCACTCATTTCAATAATATCTTGCGGATAAAGTAGAGCAATTTGTAATAATTTAGAGCTGATTTGTATTCCACTTTGGCTAACATGCTCTAAGCCAATAATTGGACGAACTTTTTGATTAATTGACTGAAGCGTTATCATGCCGCCTTTTCTTAAAAAAGAGGTGCCAATTCCAACCGTTAATATTTGAGGCTTAATAGGAACTTGAGTAATTTCAGATTCTTTTTGCGGTGAAATATAAACAATATGGCACTGTTCTATTTGGTTTATATGAGCTAAAGAGATAAAAGTATGGTGATCATTACTGTTAATTAGCTGACTTAATGTTTTAGCAACACTATCAGTGCCAAGAGAGCAGTAAACCAATGATGAGGGCTGAGATGACCATTGAATGAATTGGCCGAAGCGATAGATATAAACCGCAGAGAGTTTAAAATCGGCCACTTGCATTGTGTTTGCTTGAACCAACCCAATGCTACTGATACAACCTACCAGTAGCAAACGGGCACTTAGACGGATGTAAGTTTTAAAATCAGCAAGAATTTGGCGTAATGTTTGCTTTTTTAAGACTATTTTATCAAGTCTAAGATTTTGCATGAAACCTCTTAAAGTTGATTCCAAGATAAACGGACAAATGCAGATTCTTCGATAAAAGGACTTGAGTCAGACGCATCTGAGTATGAAGAGCTGCCTAAGCTATCAACGATAAACTCAACTCTTGGCCATGATGGTTTTTTCTGCCACGCTAACCGTAAATCTATAGTGGTCAGGTCTGATGAGCGAGAGGCTTGATTCGGAGATGAGACTGAACCTCTGTGTTTTAGCCACAAATCCAACTGCCATGAGTCATTAATATCCCATAAGGTTTGTAAGGATAAATAATGATTCGGTTGGTTTTCATAAACTAATCGGTAGCCTCCAACATCATCACGAATACAACTATTAGATCCTGTGCATGATGCATCGGTTTCAATAAAGCTATAACTCCCATTTATTGTAAAGTTAGGAAGTGCTTGCCAACTTGAATAAAGTTCAATGCCATAGGTCGATAGTTCAAGTGCATCCGAGTATTGTTGAGATCCAACAAACGCATAATTAGGTTGAGTGGTTCCGTCTTCACATTGACCATAGATACAGTGCCAATTGATATCTCTTAGCATTCGAACATTATCGTATTGGCTGTAAAAGAAGGTACTATCAAATGTAAAATCTAGACGGTTAAAGCGATACCCAACATCCCAAGTAATCACAGACTCATTCTCCATATTGGGATCAGGTTGAGTAAATAAAATACCCGGGAAATAGCCATTGCTGGTACCTACCGCAACATAACGATAATCATGCGAGGCCAAATCAACCATAGATGGAGTTACAACGGCTCGACCAATGCCGCTCCAAATTTGATGCTCGGGTTTGGGTTTATAGAGAATACGCGCTTGAGGTTGTATTTCTGTAGAGTCATTGCGAGTGAAGTGCTCAACTTTAACGCCTAGAGTCCCAATGAGATTTGGGGTAAATAGCCACTCACTTTGCAATAAGGCATTATAAATTACTTCGTGTTGAGTTTGATCATAACTGTAGCGATAGATAGGGTATTGATGAGTAAACATATCATCAGGAACACCCGCTACAGATAAATGGGTGAAGCGAATTCCACCGCCAACAGTGAGTTCATGATTATTTTTAATTTGTTGTCTTAATAAGATATTACCATCGATTGTTTGATAGGTTCCTTGTGATGAGGGCTCAACCTTTGAGTTTGTACTGGCCCAAACCTGACCTTCAATTTGCTGGCCATCGTCTTGATGTAGATAATCGACATTGATATAACCACCGCGAGAATAATCATTAAAATCAATGATATTTAAATAGATTTGATCGGCAAAAGTATAGGTGTACCACTTATGCTTAGATTTATTATGATAACCGCCGCCATGCAGACTGAGAGTGTGCTTATCATTAACATAATCTAAGCGAAAGTTACCTTGATAGCTGTGCCATTCATCCTCATTTATTGTGTAATAATCAGATTTTAATCCTTTTACAGAAAACCTTGCTGTTGTGTGGTCATTGATTAAAAAACCGTAGCGGTAGTCTGCTTGTTGGTAGTGATATTCGCCCGTTGCCAGTTTACCATAATGGCCCAGTGTTTCCCGGCTATTTTTAGTAATAATATTAATCACACCATTGGCGGCATTTCCTCCCCACATGGTGCCAGCTGTCCCTCGAAGAACCTCAATACGATCAATATCTTCCAGTAATGTATCAATCGTATTCCAGAAGGTTCCAGACATCAGAGGACTAAAAACACTTCGGCCATCAACCATAACAAGCAGTTTATTAAATAAGACTTCATTGAGTCCTCGTAAAGAGACTTGCCAATTGAATTCACTGATCTTAGTTACTTGGACACCAGGCGCTAATGCAAGAGCTTCTGGTACTGAACGAGCTCCACTACGGCGAATTTGATCGTTAGTAATCACATACATGGCTGCGGGTACATCGGTTAAGTCTTGTTCTTTTTTTGCAGCAGAAGTTACCGTGACCGCTTGTTCACTT
>NZ_JADQAI010000039.1 GCF_022129235.1 Psychrobacter sp. Ps6
TATTTACTACTTTTTATTCTGTTCTGTTTCGCTTATACCGCAAAAGCGCAACAGCTTACGATTCTTACAACATTTACAGAATCCACTATTGCACCATTAATTTGGCAATTTCAGCAACAGCACCCAGATCTGGAAATCGATGTACTCTCACGTCGTGAATCTGCAGCTCTGCGTCAAATAACCCAAAGCAGACGCCACATTGATGTTATTGTCTCTTCATCACGAATAATCTTCACCCCATTGATTAAAAATCATGAATTACTCCCTCTGCCTCAGTCCTTACAGAGTAAACAGGGTAAATACGCATTTTTCCAATATCCAGATCCGAACATTGCAATCTTCGGTTACTCTGGATATGGCTTTATCGCCAATCAAGATTATTTAAGTTCCCACCAGCTTCCAGCCCCAACATCTTGGGAAATGCTAACGGATCCTATGTATGCAGGTCATGTTGCAATTGGTAGCCCAAGTCGCTCAATTACCACACATTTTATGGTGGAGAGTATTTTACAGCACTATGGGTGGGATAAAGGCTGGGCATTACTTTACCAAATAGCAGGAAATACTAAGCAGATTGCCGCCCGTAGTTATGGTGTTAGCGATATGGTATCTCAAGGTACGGCGGGCGTTGGTCCGGTATTAGATAGCTTCGCCTTTGAATATCAAAAGCAGTTTCCTTTTATTGAATTTCATTACCAGAAAAATACGCCTCGATTGCCAAGTTTTATTGCTGGAATCAAGCATTCAACACCAAATAAGTATACGCTTGAGTTTATCAACTATGTTCTATCGGCTTCTACGCAACGTGAACTCAAATCTCTTATCAATAAATACGCCATTGATGATAAAATGACACGACCTGAGCTGCCCGAACCGCTTAGACTATCCTTAATGAAGCAACGAGATTTACTGGTCAAATATCTGTTTGATCAAACTATCAGTTATCAATTAACCAGTTTAAATCAAGCGTGGCGGCTACTGCATAATATTGAAAAGTACCAAGAAGAACTGACACCAGCTCAACAAAAAGTGTACTTGCAAGCAAAACAACTGGCTTCAACACCACCAATATCAGCACAGGATGCTGCGACGAAAAATTTTGCGTATCTCTCCCCTAGCAGACAAGATACAGTAACTCAAAAAACACTCACTCAATGGCGTGATACTATGCATAACAATTTGCTAGAATCGATTGCTATTAGTCAAAGGTTATTATCTCAATTAAGAGGATAAAAAATGAGTGTTCGCCGCTCAAATAAAACAATTGGTAATCGTCTTATATCAGCAATTGGGTTTATGGCCTTTCTTACTATTATGGTGAGCTTAATTGCAGCAACTAATTGGGAGCGGCTCAATCGTCAAATAGAGACAATTGTCCATCAAAATATGCCTACGCTCCAAGTAAGCTATCAACTTGAGCGTAAGTCAGCTGGTTTGCAATCGGGGTTAAGTGAAATTGAGTTAACCCAAGATCCTATCGTATTTACTGCATTAAAAAATGAAATTAATCAACACCTTGAATCTATTACGGCTGCGATAAAAAAAACCATTTCATTACAAAATCATGTCACATTAAAACAAGAACATGAGCTACTTACCCAAGATATTGCGGTTTATATTAATTTGTTAGCCCAGCGAAATGATGTGCTAACAAATCTCAAGCAGACACAAAATGCTATCAAATGGCTCCATCAAGATTTAATCGATGAGCTATCGCCTTTGCGTCAAGATGTGGAATGGCAACTGAAACGTATGATGCCAGCTGTTCAGCAAGATCGCGCACTTGCTGAGGTGATGACTGAATTTTCATTAATTCAAGCCATTACGATTAAAGAGAATGAACTTCATCAGTTAATCGAAGATATTATTTTGCAGCGTCGTCAACGAGATTTAGGCAATGCTTTTTACTTTATTGATTACAAAATAAAAGAAATTACTCGGTTAAGTCTGCAACTAGCCCATTACCAAACCACGACTAATTACCGCCAGCTCTTAAAAGAATTTATAACATTAACTAGCCCTCAAGGGGATTTGCAAAAGCAGCTACGTCAAGACGTTGAATTATCAAAAAAGATCACCCAGTTGCAACGTTCCATTGGCCGTCAAATGACCCATCAAGAAGAACTGATTCAAACCATGGTGACACAGGCGGATAACGATCTAAATCAGCTTAATAAAGAGACTCGCCATACCATTACTCTAAGCAATATCATTTTATTTGGAGTGGTATTTCTAACCATTTTTGTCTCTATTATTCTCTCTATCTACTTGGTCGGAAAAGGAATCGTTAAACGACTTAATCTATTGAGTCAGGATTTAAGAGCTGTAACAGATGGTAAATTAGATTCACCAATACAGGTATCGGGAGACGATGAGATCGGTCTAATTGGTAATAATCTACGTCTGTTTTGCCAGCAAATGCAAGAAATGCAAAAGACCAATGCGTTAAGTCTTATCAACAATACTCAGGCCAGTATTATTACGTGTAATTTATCTGGCACCATCGAGTCAATGAACCCAAGTGCACAAAAACTATTTCAACTTGGCAATAATGATTCACTCGTTCAAATCTGGGGATTATTCAAACACGATATGCATGGTCGTTTACAAGCTCTCTTTGATGCAAGCAGCCCTCTATTGAGTCAAGGCGCTTGTAACCTGACGATATGCCAGAAAATTTCCGATGAAACAACTTACTTACGATTAGACTTTCGGATATTTCAACAGGGAAACCAAGATAAAGTTATCGTAACGATCACCGATATTACGGAACAAGAAAATATTGCTCGCTGGTTAGAGAGTATGGTTAAAGAAAAAACCCTCTCTTTAACCAACCGTAATCGCCAACTCAAAGCTGAGATAGAAGATAGAAAACGCATTGAAGCAGACTTAAGAAATACCCAAGATGAGTTAATTCAGGCGGCAAAAATGGCGGTTGTTGGCCAAACAATGACTTCGCTAGCCCATGAATTGAACCAACCTTTATCGGCTATCAGTACGCATATTTTTACCGCTAAAATGGCTATTGAACGAGAAAATTATACAAAACTACTCACAACGATAGATAAAGTAGATAACCTCACATCACGAATGGGGCGTATAATCTCAAGCTTGAAGAGTTTTTCCAAAAAACAATCGGCTGGAAATGCGTTGGTTAATGTGAATGTGCAAGAATCGATAAGCCAAGCGATGATGATTGTTGAGAGCCGAGCTAAAATGCAGCAGACCGTGATCAATAACTTAGTTCCATCCGGTTTATTTGCATTTGCCGATCAAGTTCAGTTAGAACAGGTTCTGGTTAACTTATTAGTCAATAGCTGTGATGCTGTCGCTAGAAATCAACACCGCACCATTGATA
>NZ_JADQAI010000040.1 GCF_022129235.1 Psychrobacter sp. Ps6
CCACTCTTAGTTGAGAAATACAACTTGGATATTACTGTTACAGCACGAAAACCATATGTGCCATATTCTGAAAGTGAGTATTTAGGTGTAAAACTTAAGGCTTTACCTTCGGTTACGAATAAATCATTAGAGGCACCGTTACATTCGTTGTTAGCGGCCTTGTATGCTATTAAAGAAAAAGCCGATATTGTTCATATCCATGCCATTGGCCCGGGTCTAGTTACGCCATTATTAAGATTGTTTGGCAAAAAAGTTGTTTTTACTCATCATAGTCAGAATTATGATCATCAAAAGTGGGGTAAATTAGCTAAGTTTGTTTTACGACTTGGCGAAAGATGTGCTGTTAAATATGCATCTGAAGTTATTGTTATTTCAGACTTTATGCAAAATTTAATGGAAGAAAAGTACGGTCGTAAAGATACACATTTAATCTTTAATGGTGTGCATAAGCCAAAGCTTCCTGAGCAGAATAAAATCAATGAGTATTTATCAAAATTTGATCTAGAATCTCGTGATTATGTTGTTGCGGTCGGTCGGTTCTCTCAAGAAAAAGGTCTAGATGTTTTATTGGATGCCTACCAGAAAAGTGGGATTAATAAAAAGCTGGTTCTAGTTGGAGATTGTGATCATCCAACTGAATATAGTGATGACCTGAAAAAAGTAGCAAAGGAGACTTCTGGCGTTGTCCTAACTGGATTTTTATCTGGTGAAGAACTGCATAGTATTTTCTCTCAGGCAGATACTTTCGTATTACCATCTTTCAGTGAGGGTTTGCCTATTGCCCTGTTAGAAGCCATGTCATTTTCTCTACCTGTTATAGTTAGTGATATCCCCGCTAATAAAGCAGTTCATCTGCCTAATGATCGTTATTTTTCCTGTGGAAATAGTGATGATTTAGCAAAAAAACTGATAGAGTCTGTTGGTCAACCTTTAATATCTTATGATGATTATTTACAAAAATATGACTGGGATCTAATTGCTGAGCAGACTTATAATGTTTTTCAACAGGCCGAGCATGATAAATAAGTACTGGTGAATAGCATGAGTTCTAACAGTAAAATAAGTCACAACCAACAAGGTATTGTTGAACGAGTTCTTTATCATATACCAAATGAAATTTTGGATTCGTTTGATGATACTCAGCGTAATGCAATTGAGGATGCTATTATAGCAAGTAGCCGAACTAGCGAGCATTACATTGACTTTAGGCCTACTTTTGGTCTTGGGAGGTGGCGGTATTATGCTGTTTTTTTGCTTGGGAAGAATCGTCGGATCGAGCAACGACGTGAGAAATCTATAACTACGATTATTAAAGTTATTTCTCTTGTCGTTATACTCGTTTTTCTATTTATGTCTGCTGTATTAACATTGTATTTAATTAAGTCAGCATTAGGCATTGATATTTTTAAAAATTTCTCATTTGGTATTTGGGATTATTTTAAAGCTAATTTCTTACAATAAAATAAAGGCATGCTTACTCACATGCCTTTTTTCTATTTAATATTAAACTCTTGTAATTGATACCATCGGTTTTTATTTTTATTTTCAATAGCTAAACCAATGACAGCTTCGTGTGTCCCTAGTTTAACAAGCCCAACCTCTAATAGGTACTTTCCAGTTTTTATTGTCTTTGGTAATGTAAATGTATTTTTTTGAGTATAAATTGGCGCTGTATCATTTAATTTTTCTGAAGGAAGCCAGTTTGTAATATCATTCTTAGTATCATAATAAGTAATGACTTCACCTTTGCTATTCACAATACGCCAAGTGATAGGGTAGTTGTTATAACTTGGAGCAACACCGACATTTTTCCACTGCGATGTAATTGTTATTGGTGTGTTTTTCTCGAAATCACTGGTTATTTTAATATGTTCTAATACGAATCTATATCCGATTTTAGTCAAAAATTGATTAAGTATCTTTTGATATTTTTTAGGAATAGGATCAGATTTTAGATTCATTAGTGATACATGTAAGGAAAGAGCATCATCAAAAGTTTTTTCCACTTTCTTTTTGGTATATATCTTTGGTTGTTCATCCCATTCTTTCATTGTTTCACAGATTTCAAAATCTACAGGTGCTTTTTTCCAGCGTGTTAAAAAATAAGGATCTGTGTCATTTTTTGAACTTTTATCTTTTTTGATATGTTGGAATGTTTCAGGATAAGCTTGTTGCATATGATTCCAGCCAGGTCTCCAGTCACCAAAGCAATCGGCTCTCCATCCTAGATTTCTTTTAGTTGCATAGCTTGTAAAATGATCATCGGTTGTTCCTAGGTCTATAGTTAGCATATGTTTAGGAAAAGCATTCATCATTATATCAATATATGGTGTTAGATCTTTATTTTTATAGCCTGAATATCCTAAGGTGGATTGAGAGTATTTTTTATGGGTACCTAAATGCCATTCACCCCAAGTGCCAATAAGGCCAACATCTAGTCGTAGAATGTTAGAGTTATTATTATAACGATTCCCCATAGCTGTAATGAAATTTTGTAATGACTTTTTAAATTTAGGATCGGTATAATTTACAACGAAACTATTATCGTTTTGACAACCATTTTTAGATTTTGGATCGATTTGTTGCTTGAGCCAGCAAGGAATACCAAGAATTTTTTTCCCAGCTCTAGGTGAATCTTTATAGTAAGTTTCGTTAAGACCAGCCAGTGTCATGAAGCGGATAACTATCTTCTTATTCAATTTTTTGGCTTCATTTATAGTATCGTCAATCAACTTAAAATTATATTTCCCTTTTTCTGGCTCTAATTCCTCCCAATACCAACGGTAATATACAACTGAAGTTTCAGGGTAACTCGGTATGTTCCAGTCTTTATTATGTCTTATATTAATTGTTTGATGATCTGTAATTCCGATATCAGGATTTGTAATTATCTCATAACTCTCTTTTGGACTGTGTTCGATAGACATTCCATGTGATGTTATTGGAACTAATAAGCTTATAAGAGAAATCTGGATGAAATTTTTATTTAATATTGACATATAAAATCACTTTATCAGTTAACGTAGTAAATCTTAAAACTAACTATCATTATGTATGTGAATAACGCTTATTGCTTTTAGATATAGTATAACCATTTCAATTATACGATTGTCTTTTGAACGTTAATTTTCAAATGACAAATCATTTGCAGTAGTTATGATTATATGCTTACTATATTTAATAGTGATTTTATAAGATGATAAAACACAATAACATGAAGGAATAAGGTTCAATGACTTTACTCAGTAGATTTACCGATCAGGATTTTTGGCGTATTGGCTTGATTAATGAACATCCACTAG
>NZ_JADQAI010000041.1 GCF_022129235.1 Psychrobacter sp. Ps6
GGTTCAACAGGCTCTAGATTCTGATCGTTCAAAATATCAAGCTGATGTTCCTCGCAAGGGACTATAGGGTTATTGATCTGTTTTATCGGATCTGTATTGAGTCTGTATATGGATTCGGGAAGGTTACCGAATCCTAGGTTTCGGTGAGATCCCCGAATGGATTCGGTAATTTCACCGTTTCCATTCGGTAAATTTACCGAATCGGAATTGTCTTCCGGAAAAATAAGATCCATCAGCTTTTCTTCATCAAATCGATAGAAAACAGTCGGTACACCCTCTGCTTTTTTACGGGTGGTACCAAGGCACTCTCCTAGGCGCGTTTTCAATTTTTTCAATGTATAACGAATTTGGTCTACGCTAAGGCATAGCTCTTCAGCAAGCTGCTCATGGCGCTTATAAAACCATCCATCGTTCTTAGATGAAGCACAACCAGACCAAAACACTAAATGCGAAAAGACAGCGGCTTGGTTTAAGTCGCCACTACAAAAGCGAATGTAAACACGCGGAATACTGATGTTCGCTTCATTACCAGAAAGCTCTCTGATAGCCTGAAATAACCTAGCCATGAAGACTCTTCCTTACTGCATGTAATTTACGATTAAATACCAGAATGGCTTGCCGACGAGAAATTTCGATATATCGAGTGGATGTGGTCAGCATCCAACGAGACTCCCCGTTTATACTTTGATATTTAAGACTCATTGCACGAGATCCTTACACTGTTTTTCTAGTGATTAAGGTTTCCAAATAGCTCAGTAACGGTTTATGACTCCCCTCACTTTCTTGTACTTCTTTGTAGGCTGAACGTAACTGTTCTAAAGTTGCGTTCTCGGGCAATAACAACAAAGACGACAAAGCCTCTGATGATTCTTTATTGAATATAGCTAACAGATGATCCCTGTTAGATGTCTGTTCGCCATTGCCAATAGTTGCGACAGAAAATCCAAGTGGGTTAAGAAAAGTATTGAGAGCATCACAAGCACGTTGTTTCGGCATTGCCGCAATTACTGCAGGCAAAAGATCCATCATGGTTGCTTTGGCCTCGATGCTTGTACGTTCTAAATAGCGAAAAAAGTTTTGCTGATTATTCTTGTCATCAGCACCCACAGGTTTTAAAAGTAATTTACGCTGAGCATCAACTTCATACTGAAGGCTCATTTTGTGGTAATGACGAGAGACATGCTGAGTAATAAAATCTTTACTCACTTCGGTGCGCCATCCTTCAACAGCGTTACGCATAACGCTTTTTAAGCTCTGAATTGACATTAGAGTTTTCCTTTACTGTATAAATAACCAGATTATTAAAAATCACCCGATTTCTATATTTATGACTAAGATAAATAGAAAGATGTTTTGTATTTAAATCTTTCTGGGGGGTATATATCCGGTCTAAGTTCCCAACAAGGAACGCCACTAGCAATTTCAACATCAAGAACCCAAACGGCAGGAACAGCTCCTAGCTGACGCCACTTAAAAATGTTTGATTGTTTAAGCTTTTTTGTTTTTTTAGAAAGCTGATTAATGCGCTCTGCCAGTGCTGTTTGCCCATTGCAATTGGAAATTGCTTTATCTAACGCAGTTATACTCATAACTTTAAACCTCCTGCTGACGCAAATATAACTTAAAGTTTTATCGCATACAACTTAAAGGTTTTGGATTCTTAAAACTTTTAGTTGTAAATTTGTAAACATGGAACTAAAAGATAGATTTAAACAGGCAAGATTGCATTCCGGCATATCTCAGCAAGAGTTAGCCGAGCAAGCCCACACATCTCAAGTTATGATTTCTAAAATCGAACTAGGGAAGACAGTCCAGCCAAGACGCATGGAGGTTTTTGCACATCTATTAAATGTTCCCGAAGAATGGTTACGGTTTGGATTAAACCCACCAGAATGGATTTCATCTGATAATTCAAATCCTGTAACAAAAGAAGATGACTGCAATTGCGTATGCGTCACACAAGCAAAAGAAGTACCTATTGTGTCTTGGGTTAGAGCTGGTGAATTTTGTAATTCAGAGACACAAGTATCATTTGATGATTTTGAAATGATTTTATGCCCAGAACCTTCAGCATCAGAGAGAACATTTGCTTTGAGAGTTGTAGGTGATTCGATGACAAATCCCTACGGAAGAAGCTACCCTGAAGGTACCATTATATTTGTTGATCCATTAAAAATGGCTCAGCCCGGTTCTCGTGTAATAGCAAGAACACATAAAGGCTATACATTTAAAGAATTAGTAATGAATGAGTTTGGTGAACAATATTTAAAACCACTAAACCCCTCACATCAGCCTCTTTTAGGCGACGATATTGAGGTTTGTGGTGTTGTTATCGGTAGTTATTTTAGAGAATAATCTATTTAGATAATAATAAGTTAATTTCGTTTCTTAAAGCTTCTTGAGCTGATTCAATTGATTTAAAAGATGAAGCTCGTCCTTTATCCCTAGATAATACCCATGGTCGAGCTCTTTCTTCGTTATCAGTCCAAGTAAGTGCAAATTCACTTTTCTTTAATGGTATACCATTTTTTCTTACTTTATGAATACTAACTGATTTCCCACTTTCAGTATCATAATCAAAGTCTTCGATCTGAATAACATATTCAGTCGACTCTGAGAAAATTCTGCATGCAGCCTGATAAATATCTTCTATTGATAAGCAGGTATCAATAAATTCCGCATCACATATATTGGTATTATCAGAGCTTAATTCACACCACATTTCATACGTAAGAATATTGATTAAAGCTCCTTTTTCTTTGTTTTTTAGAGCAGTTTCTATTTTTCTACCATAAGATGTACTGATCCAATCTTTAGAAGCGCTATTACCAATTACTAAATAATCAGTGTTTAGTGTTACTTTATTAGAAACTATATACCCTTGCTTTTCAGCTTCCGATTTTAACTGAGACCTAGACATTCCTGAAACAGCCCCACTGAAGCAAACAATTCGACCTTTCATGTTGATATCTTCAATATCATCACAAATAGCTAATAAGGTTTCCGATTGAGCAGAGCCCGTATTTTTAAACTGTTGTCCACAACAACGCCTAATCGCTTTTAATAGCGCCTCATCATCTTCTGATATAGCAGCACTTAATTGTTTAATGATCGAATTACATATGATTGTATCTGGCAAATTAATCAGTAACTTAGATAAAATCTGCCGTTCCTTATCACTAATATGATCATCGACAGAAATACCTTGGAGAAAGCCCAGAAATTCAGTGGCCTCACTATCTTCAGAATTACGCC
>NZ_JADQAI010000042.1 GCF_022129235.1 Psychrobacter sp. Ps6
AGTTACTAGTTTCTATAATATCGGTTTTAAACTCTAATGAGCGATATTCTAATTTACCTAAATTATTTCCATAAAATTCATCAATTGGACCTGTATAAATAATTTTATCGGCCAACTCTAAATATTTAGCTTTATTAGAAAGAAAGTCCTCGTTAAGATATACCTCTACACCTTCTAACATTTTTTCAATTAATTTTGTATAACCGCCAGTTGGTACTCCCTGGTAACGATCAGAAAAATAATTATTGTCAAACGTAAATCTAACAGGTAACCGTTTTATAATAAATGCAGGCAAATCTTTACAATCTCTGCCCCACTGCTTTTCTGTATACCCTTTTATTAATTTCTCATAAATATCTCTACCAACTAAAGATATTGCTTGCTCTTCAAGATTCTGTGGTTCTTTATTATTTAATTCTTTTCTCTGGTCTTCTATTTTAGCCAACGCTTCTTCTGGAGTTATAACCCCCCACAATTGATAGAAAGTATTCATATTAAAAGGAAGGCTGTACAATTTACCTTCAAAATTAGCTAAAGGAGAATTTGTGAAACGATTAAACTCCACAAATGAATTAACATAATCCCAGACTTCTTTATCATTAGTATGAAAAATATGGGCACCATATTTATGAACCTGTATATCATGAACGTTTTCTGTATATATGTTACCTCCTATATGATCTCTCTTATCTATTACTAAAACCTTTTTCCCCTTTTTTTTTAGTTCATGTGCACAAACAGAACCAAACAGTCCAGCTCCGACAATTAAGTAATCATATTTCATTGTATTATCCAAATAATGGTATCTGATGTTTTTTTATAAATAAAAACATTCTAAAGGTAACAAAGACTTCTGTTATTACAACTGTTACAGCAGCCCCCATGTAAGAAAAGTAGTAGCACGCAGGAACTATCAATATTAAATTAACAACACCCGAATACATAAGTATTTTAGAAAAATCTTTTTTATAACCACAAGTTAATAAAGTTTGAACTCCAAAAATATTACTCAAACCTACTATAACAGGTATTATAGACAATATTCTCAATACAACTACTGAATCAGAATATTTAACGCCAAAAAGAATATCCACAACGATTGGTGAAAAAACAAACACACATACACTTATACATAAAGTTAGAATAAATTGAAATTTCATTAACTTTCTAATCGTTTTAAAAGCAAGGCTACGATCCTTTTTCATTTGATTATTTATTCTAGGGTAATATGCATTTGAAATAGGCTGATATAGACCTTGAGCGGCTTGTATTAACTTATTTGCCGAACTATAAATTGCGACACTAAAAGGTCCAGATACAAACCCCAGTACAACAGTAACAGTTGTTGTATATAAACTAATTGCGGCCGTTGACATAAACAAATGCCATCCATCCTTTAACTCAACAATTAAGTCCAGAATAGATATTTTAACTTTTTTCACCCACCCCCTCTTAAAAATCAGATAGAAAGAAATGAATGCTATAGATATCTGAGGTAATGAATAAATTAAAGATGCCATATATGCATCAGATTGATTTTTCACTAATAAAAAAAATAGCGGTATACTGAGAACCTGAACAATTACTCTTGCAATTGATATTACACCCAATTGCTCTTTTCCCTGGAATATCCATTGTGGAAACAGAGCAACACCTAAAACAGACAAATATCCGAATTGTAATACACTTTTAATATCCTCTAACTCTTTAACACAAGATATAAATATCGTTAAAATGGCAATTAAGATTAAGAAAAAAAACATCCTAATCACTAATATAGAAAAAAATATTTTACTTATATACTCTTTATCTTTATTATTTTGCGCAACTTTTTTTGTTGCTGATAAATCAAAACCATAATTAACTATCAAGATTAGATATTGAAGAATTGCAATCCCAAACATTAATTCTCCGTAACCTTTAGGATTTAATGTTTTTACCAAATATGGCATTGTTATCAATGGTATAACATAGGATGCTATTCTAATACTAAATAATGATGCAATATTATTCCTAATAACTTTATCTAAAGACATATTACCACAAAAAATCCATTAAAAAATAAACACTAGCATATATTGTAAATTCAGTCCTAAAATACAACGATGGTCTATCCAAGTTATCGTAGTTTAACAAAAAACGCTAAGCTAAAATCTCATCTAAACTAAGATTGATTCCTTTACGCTTACACCCCATATATCTACAGCTAATTATGCATAAATCTATTTTCTAGGATGCATTGTTTAATAAATCATTGATATTTTATTCAAGCATTATTTTATAAATCAATCAAAGATGATCCTCGTGGTATTTGCTAACAGTTAATACCATGAAAACTCACCGTGGTTATCCATGAAAAATAATATAAACATACTTATTAATAACAAAACTATATTTTAACAATAATAGTACTTTTAACCATATCGACTTCTTTATCTGTATTCTATCTAGTTTAGATCTTCATGAACTTGGTAATGGTGAAACAATTTTTTGATAAAAGTTGTAATACGCCAAATATAACTAATTGCCATAAAGTAAACAGCAAACAAAATTAAGAAGGCAATAAACATAGTTGACTCAGCCACACCACTTAAGTCAGCCCAAATGCCTATACCAGCGCAAACACTTGCCATAAAGCAAATAATAAATAAGGTCATTAATGGTGATAACCCAATACGCTGACAAATGTGGTGTAAATGTTCACGGTCTGGTTTAAATGGTGAATGGCCTTTACGAATACGACGAATCATAATGGTTGTCATATCCATTAATGGAATAGCGATTAACCATAGAGCCGTAACAGGTTTAAACGCAATGACTTCTGGTTCTTGAGTACCACGAATCAACATCCATACTACTGAAAAACCGATAAACATACTGCCTGCATCACCCATGAACACTTTAAAACGGCGGCCCAGAGGGAAACCTAAGTTGAGCATAATATAAGGAATTAAAGCAGTAACGATTAATAAGCAAACTGTCGCTAAATAACTGTTGCCGCTAATGTAGAATACAGTACCAAGAGCAGTAAAAGTTACAGATGCTAAGCCACCGAGTAGACCATCAATACCATCAACCATATTAAAGGCATTGATCGCACCTATAACGGCAATAATGGTAAT
>NZ_JADQAI010000043.1 GCF_022129235.1 Psychrobacter sp. Ps6
ATCGATATCACCATTATTAGAACCGCTTGGCATGGTTGAATTTAATATTGGTAACGAGAATGTATTATAAGCAGCATCTAAAATAGTTAGAACATTTGTACCTTGTACTGCCGCTAACGTATTGGAATGCATCGAATAACCAAGTGTAGTACCAACCGTAACCGACGGAGCTAACTGTGTAATGTTACCGGTTGCCAAGTTAACAGCATTTAACTCGCCTGATTGATATAAGTAAGCAGGAGTCGCGCACACATCAAAAGAATTAACAACAAAATCGCCAAAATCGACCGTTGATGATGATCCAGCTGTAACAACAACTTCTACGATATTAGCTGAACTTGAGGTATAAGTTGCTGGATCTCCGATAGTGGCATTAATATAGGTACCAGTCGCAGAATCTAGTGTGCCAGCTGTTGGGGGACAAGTTGGAGAGACCAAATTTGTTTCATTTGCGGCTTCATAGACTTTATAAGTACCAACTGACGGTAAATCAATAAGATATGCGCCGGTTGTAGGATCTGATGTCGTCACATAACAAGCAGTCGTTGCCGTATTATACGCAATGATTGGAACCGCAACTCCTAACCCCGTTTCTGTCCCATCACGTATACCATTAGTAATAGTGCCGCCACCACTACCATCATCATTAAAGACAAAACCAGAGATAAATGGATTAATCGTAATTGGATGGTCTTCTACTTCACCATTAGATACCGAATCATAAGCGCGATCATCACTGCCTAAATTATCGGCATCGGTTAAGGTGTGATTGGTAATTCTCAAACGAATATAGCTGTCACCTGCAACTCGCTGCAATCCCGTCCAACTGAGTGATGCCGTACCATTTGCAGTCGCGGATGTATCATTACAAGAGCTTGAGGTATATTCGGAAACTTCAAAATCACCATTACTGTTAGCATCAACCCATGCATGAACCGTTGCGCCTAAATCACCACTACCACTACTAAAATCATTACAAGCAACATTAAAACTCAAATCACTACCCGATAAACTCAATGTTCCCGTTATGGCATCTTCATCATCAGGTACAGCCCCTTTGGTATCATCGCCAGAGCCATCAAAGCTGGTATCGGTCCCATCACCAAAGGCATCAGATTCACTATCAGGACCCGTACTTCCTAAATAAATTGTGCCATCAATAGCGTGAGATGGGCCATTTGATGCTGCTCGTGTTTTATAATCGCCTAACGTTGTACCCACATTGGCATCTGGTGCATCACCATAGTCACAAGCTAATCCATTAGTTGCAACAACAGTGATTTCACCAAAAATATGTCGCTGAGCAGCAGGATCATTATTGTGTCCGGTATGGGCAAAATAAATGCCATTATTCGGATTAAAGGTTTGATCACCCGCAACTACAGGAGAGGTTTCAATAATCGAACCATCATCGTTCATCGTAATAGCTTGCATGGTGACGCTGTTATCACTTTGAACAAACATCTTTAAGCGATAACGTTTATAAGATGTTGTCATATAACCGGCGGCATTACCCATAATAGTCACAGGAGATTGACTGTAACTGGCAACTGTTGAATTCGTTCCATTCCAGAGAGCATCGACACCTAAATAGATGGTATTATCACCAATCAAGATCCCGTTCATATTGGTGTGATCTGTAATCCAGAATAGTGCATCGCCATCGCCGGTATTTAAATTTCTTAACCGCATTTCAATCTCAATACCAATGGGATAAGTAATTTGTTGATTAGGAGCTAAAATTTCTAATTCAAATCGTTTCGATGGTTGACCGCTACCGGCTTGCGAATACAGTTCATCGCCAACGATGCTGGTTCCAGAAAATCCATCGGCTGGATTATCATTATAACCATCTAGCTGAGTTATTTGCTCACCCGTTTCTGCATTACTTGATACCGCACAATAGACTTGTGGAAGTGTTGGTTCTATTTCGACCGTTAGGATTTGATCTTCTACTTCGCCTGAACCACCATTACCAAGTGAACGAGGATCCTCATCACTTCCTGATGCACTGTCTGTTAAGATTTGATCACTAATTCGAACACGTAAATAATATTCATCCATTGAGGATAATGCAGGTAAGGTACTCCACAACATCGAGGTTCCAACATTGGAACTTCCAGTCGGAATAACGATTGGATCTCCTGTACTTACACCACCTTCAACAAACTCATCTTTATCAAACGTACCACTATTGTCCCAATCCACCCATGCATATAAATAGGCATCAGAGCCTGATGAATTATTCACTAACTGGTTATAAGAAAAAGTTGTACTGGTTTCATAGAGTTGAGTGATACCTAAAGAATCTTCATCATCCGTACCATCTAGATCATCGCCATCGGCATTGGTTGAAGGTAAACCATCTAAGTCTGTGTCAGGGGGGGTAGTTCCTACATAGATATCAGTAGCACTGGTATCATGAAATGGGCCATTGTCAGCTAAAAGCGTACGGTAATTTCCGGTTCCAATACCTACACCTGAATCAGGAGCATCACCATAATCGGCAACAGTTAGAGTAACAAGCTCAGTAGCCGAAAACTCAGAGGTTTGACCTGCGTAAAAAGCTCCTGCGCTATTACTGTCTGATAATGCGATAGCACCAATTTGAGCCCCCGCGGAAACCCCAGATACGGTTATTGTTCCACTAAAAGTGCCGTTGGTTTGATTAGTTAAGCGACCAAGATAAGTGGTACCTTCACCATAGGTTAAACCCGTAATCTCATTACCAATACTGGGCATAAAGCCCCAACCGCCAACAGGGCTAGGAGTATTTGATGCCGTACTAGTATCCCCTGTCCCTGAGGTAATAATATAAAACTGCAACTCATAACTGGTTTCTTGGATCGCAGCACCATTACACATTGTTCCTTCAACAGTTAATGTATTACCGTCAATAGTTGCAGTTGTAATAATAGGAATACTTGGCCCAGTTACCGTTGGAGATCCATGATAGGTCGCTAAATAACATCCAGTACTATCACCTTGATGAGATGTTGTATCTATACCATCATTCTCACCCACATCAATCGCAATACCACCATTGCCACCAAACTGATTTTGACTGACTTTTATTGCTCGGCTAGCAC
>NZ_JADQAI010000044.1 GCF_022129235.1 Psychrobacter sp. Ps6
TAAGGCTATTCTTAAAGAGGTGTTTTGGGAGCTAGAGAATAATAGTAAAGCTAAAGAGGTTTCAAGCCACATTTTACACGACTTGGTGTATCACGCTCCTTGGCTCAAACAACATCTCGCTGACGCTGTATTTGAGTACCTAATCAGCTCAGGAAACCTAATCCAAGCTAATAAGGAGTACTGCTTACGACTATTGATCGAAGGTGGTATTAGTGCTGAGCAACTATCTTTGCTAGCCCAAAAATACATATCAGCAAGTCAAGGTGATACTCATGAAACTGCGTGGTGGTATTCGCTATTAGTCGATAGTGAGCCTAACCAAGGTATTCCAGAGTTAGAGGAGTGGTTAGCAACGCTTGAGCCTAAACAGGCAACGCACGCTGCGGAAGTATTTATGGAAGCGTTGTTAGGTGGGAGGAGCTCACATCGCTCTCTTTATAATGTAGGACGGTTTAAAGTGGTAGCTCACTTGAAGGCTTTGTACATTCTGATGCATAAATATATCAGGGTCAGTGATGATCTTAAGCGAGCGGACACAGGGGTCTATAGCCCCACAACAAGAGATCATGCTCAAGAAGCAAGAGATATGTTGTTCAACTACTTGGTTGAACTTCCCTCAAAGGAGAGCTATTGCGCTTTGACACAGCTGATAGAAGATCACCCTAATGAGTCACATCGACCGTGGATGAGAAAGAATGCATACAAAATGGCAGAAGCATATGGTGATGTTCCTTTATGGACAGATAACCAGTTTAAGGAGTTCCATAAAACTAAGCAGATCTCTCCTGAGTCGCACAAGCAACTATTTGAACTAGGTGTCCAACAAATCCTTTCTATAAAGGATTGGGTAGAAAATGGTAATGATAGCCCATGGATGACATGGCAAAGAGCGACCAAAGAAAATGAGGTTAGAACGCTAATTGCTGCCGAGCTAAGAAAAAGTGCCAATGGTCACTACACTATCGCAGAGGAGCCAGAGTTAGCTAATGAACAAAGGATGGATATTTGGCTTGCTAACCCGAAAGTATCCTCTCCAGTACCGATTGAGTTAAAGTTACTTGATAAAGGTTGGAGTGGTTTTGAATTGTGCGAGCGGCTTCGGAACCAACTCGTTGGGGATTATCTAAGAGAGGGCACTGCTGGTTGTGGTGTGTTTCTTTTAATATCACAGAAGCAGACCAAGTATTGGAGGATAGGTGGTAAGCAAGTAGGTATTGACAAGCTCGCTTCAGTACTTAAAGACTATTGGAAGTCGATAGCACACGGGTATGTAGGTATTGATGAGATAGAAGTGATAGTCATTGATATGAATAAAAGAGCTTTAGTTTCTGATTCATGATTTGGCTACCACGGTAATCAGAGAGCGCATAACATAGATTCACGTCTTTCATTTTGCTATCAAGTTTAGCCAAACTTTAGCTAATCCGTATTTCCTAAAATAGCAAAGTTACTGATACGTTTATGTCCAATAACGAGCTAGCTATCATGGCTAGCTCAGAAATACCCCAAAGTGAGTTAGCGTTTCGACCATCCGAGTGCTCTAATCATTCCACAAAGAACAAATATTCTTTATGCATTTAATCTGTGTAAATGTACAGTGCAATGTATTTAGTAAAAATGAACTGCTTTTTAGTACGGGACGCCCGTTTTTACCTATTCAAGTTGCAACTGTAAAATTTAAGTTACTGATTTTAAGAAGCTATATGATAAGCTGGCACAAGAGTACGCGGTCTAATCGGGCGTCCCGGTTTTGAACTAAACGGGAAAGTTGCCCGCTAATAAGCTGTTAAATCTATTTTAAGAACTCAAGTTGTACAAATATATTAAGATTCAGTTAGGGGTTTGTAACGATCGTACTTGGAGTAATAGGTAGTGGCTTATGGAACGACTCTTATCTGATGCATTTGACAAGCTGGTACTTTGGTCTATTAACTTAATTAACATAGCGCTCACTTCATATAAAGACGGTATTTATGCTTCAGATGCTGTGGGTTTCAGAAAACTATTCTCTAGCAATATATGTACTCATCATATCAACTCTACCACTGTCATATTATTGGGTGTATTTACGGCATCCAGCAAGAGCTCGGAGTGACGCGAAAGACCCAGAAGCTCCTGCGTCTAGAACTAGGCACTTTATAAGAAGCCGAAAGAGCTATTGGGTTATAGTTGGAATAACGCTATCGCTTTTTGCTTTCTGTCTTCATACTACTGCGAAAATGTGCTATACAAATGAAGTTTTAACCTACTCCCTTCATTCACTCGATATCATCGAACCATATGTTAGCGAACACCAATTTAAGTTACTTCGGCCTCAGTTTTATCAGGTCAAAATTAGATAACAGTTTGAGGCTTTCTACTCAGAAGTGAACAATGTAGCCAAGACTGAAAATTTGGAACTACCAAAGAATAATTTGATGTGACAATAGATTTAACAAGCGAATGAACGAAGGACGTTTATTCGTGACGCATTTTTTCATCGTAACGCCGTTATTCGAACGTTATATTTTAAGGAAGTATCATGAATGAAGTTATATAAATACACATCGTATAATGCAGCTAAAAGCATTATTGAAAACTCTAATATTGGTTTTAATCAGATAGATAGATTCAATGATCCATTTGAAGGTATGGCTACAGGTTGGGGGGAAGGTGTCCCAGATTGGGATAAGATGTATGCTCAGAAAAGGCAGCAAATGCTACTGGAGGCTAGGGTTAATTATCGGGTTTTATCGTTAACACGAGAGCCTTTAAATCCATTAATGTGGTCTCATTATTCACAAGCATATGAGGGTGTTGTACTTGAATTTGATACTTCTAATGCTGGATTTGATTCTGATAGTTTTGTTATTCCCGCATCAAAGGGGGAGGTCATTTATACTAGGACAAAGCCACCTAAGTTAGAACAACGGGTGTTTAAGGATTCAGTTACTTCAGATGTTCTAAAAAGATCATTTCTTTTTAAGTCACAGGAATGGTCATATGAAGAAGAGGTTCGCATTGTTTGTGAGTCATCCTATTTGACGCAAAAGCTCATCAATGGTCGGCCTATGGATATGTATCAATTACCAGATAACGC
>NZ_JADQAI010000011.1 GCF_022129235.1 Psychrobacter sp. Ps6
GGCTTGCTACGTTCAAACTTGGCCTTTGCCATGGGTATTTCCTCTTTTTTTTGGTTCCAAGGCTTAATTCATATAAATATGACAATTAAGAAAGTCTTGGTCACCTTAAGATAATTGTTAAAAGGTCGCACATACTAATGTGCAGATATTATAAGAAAATTGCGACCAATAACAAGTCTTTTAACAAGTTATTGGCCTATTCTTTAGTGACAATACACAGAGATCCTCTATATTGTCACCTTCAGTAAGTTTTATTTACTCGTCATCATCTTTAGAGTTGAACTTAGAGATGATTTCAGCAGCAACTGATTTTGGAATTTCAGCGTACTTTTGGAATTCCATTGAGTAAGTTGCACGGCCTTGTGACATAGAGCGCATTTGAGTGGCATAGCCAAACATTTCCGCTAATGGTACTTCAGCACGAATCTGTTTAGTACCACCAGGTAGGTCTTCCATACCCTGTACCAAACCACGACGACGGTTAAGATCGCCCATGATATCGCCCATATAGTCTTCAGGTGTTTCAACTTCTACTCTCATGACTGGCTCAAGTAGTGCTGGGTCAGCGGCTAGGAAACCTTTTCTGAAGGCCATAGAACCTGCCATTTTGAACGACAATTCATCAGAATCGACGTCATGGTAAGAACCATCATACAAGGTGGCTTTTACGCCAACAACTGGGTAGCCAGCAAGTACGCCGTTTTTCATGCGCTCTTGGATACCTTTATCAACCGCACCGTGGAATTCTTTTGGTACCGTACCACCAACAACTTCTTCAGCGAATTCATATTCAGTGTCGCCAGCTGGATCAAGTGGCTCAAGACGTAGCCAAACGTGACCAAACTTACCACGACCACCAGTCTGACGTACAAATTTGCCTTCTTGTTCAACCGTGTTACGAATCGTCTCACGATAAGCAACCTGCGGCGCACCAATGTTGGCTTCAACGTTGAATTCACGCTTCATACGGTCAACAAGAATCTCTAGATGTAGCTCACCCATACCACTGATGATTGTCTGACCAGACTCTTCGTCAGTGTGTACACGGAACGATGGATCTTCTTTCGCTAAACGGCCAAGAGCGATAGACATTTTTTCTTGGTCAGCTTTGGTTTTCGGCTCAACTGCTAGAGAGATAACTGGATCTGGGAACTCCATGCGCTCAAGTGTGATCACGTTGTCTTCGTCACATAGTGTATCACCAGTAGTCACATCTTTCATGCCGACTAAAGCTGCGATATCACCAGTACGAATTTCTGCAAGCTCTTCTTGAGAGTTTGCCATCATCTGTACGATACGGCCAACACGCTCACGCTTCATTTTAACTGGGTTATAAACGCTGCTACCCTGCTTCATCACACCAGAATAAACACGTACGAAGGTTAAGTTACCAACGAACTTGTCGTTCATGATTTTGAACGCTAGTGCTGAGAAAGGTGCTTCATCTGATGCTTCACGGCTGCCTTCGCTTTCGTCTTTATCATCAAGAATACCTTTAATAGCAGGTACGTCAATTGGTGCTGGTAGATACTGGATAACCGCATCTAGCATCTTTTGTACACCTTTGTTTTTAAAGGCAGTACCACAAAGAAGTGGGATGATTTCGTTATCGATAGTCAACTGACGAATAGCACTGTGGATCTGATCTACAGTCAATTCACCGTTTTCTAGATATTCGTTCATCAACTCTTCGTTGGCTTCAGCAGCGCTTTCTACAAGATATTCGCGGTATTCTGCTGCTTTGTCTTGTAGTTCAGTTGGGATATCACGCTCATCATACTGCATACCTTGAGACGCTTCGTCCCAATAGATAGCTTTCATGGTCACTAGATCAACAACGCCTTCGAAGTCATCTTCTTTCCCAATTGGAATAACCAATGGTACTGGCTTGCCGCCAAGACGGGTTTTGATCTGTTCGATAACACGATAGAAATCAGCACCAACACGGTCCATTTTGTTTACAAATGCAAGACGTGGTACTTTATATTTGTTCGCCTGACGCCATACGGTCTCAGACTGTGGCTGAACGCCGCCTACTGCACAGTAAACCATGCAAGCGCCATCAAGTACACGCATAGAACGTTCAACTTCGATCGTGAAGTCAACGTGACCTGGGGTATCGATGATGTTAATGCGGTGTTCGTCAAACTGTTTAGCCATACCTGACCAAAAACAAGTTGTTGCTGCTGAGGTAATAGTAATACCACGCTCTTGTTCTTGCTCCATCCAGTCCATAGTGGCTGCGCCATCATGTACTTCGCCAATTTTGTGGCTAACACCGGTATAGAATAAAACACGCTCAGTAGTGGTAGTTTTACCAGCATCGATGTGCGCTGAAATACCAATATTGCGATAGCGTTTTAGGGGAGTTTTACGAGCCATAGTGTTTTCCTAGGAAAAGTCGTGTATATAATAATGTATTGTGTCTCTACCTCATACTCTATGACAAAGCGTTCAGCTTCGTAATATTACTTACTGATTATTGAGCCTAATACGGACAAAAAAAGAGCAAATACTAAGAATAGTGTGGCATCAAATTTGGGATGTTCTCTAATGAAAGGATGAAAGTCATACTTGTTAAGAGGAACATCTGGATAGATGTCCGCCACCCCAATCATTAATAAATAGCATTTATATATGACCGGATGATGATGGCGGCAATCAATAGAATAAACAACAATGTAAGATTAATGAGTATGAGCCACTAATCTCAAGCTACTGTTAAAAAGTAGCTTAGAAACGGTAATGAGAGAATGCTTTGTTAGCATCTGCCATGCGGTGAACTTCGTCACGCTTTTTCATAGCAGCGCCTTTGCCATCAGCAGCATCATTCAATTCGCCAGCTAAACGCAAAGCCATTGATTTCTCAGAACGCTTAGCAGCAGCTTCAGCTAACCAACGCATAGCCAAGGCAGTACGACGGGAGGGGCGTACTTCCATTGGTACTTGATAGGTTGCACCGCCAACGCGGCGAGCTTTTACTTCTACCATTGGGCGTACATTTTCAAGCACTTCTTCGAAGAAAGATACTGGATCTTCAACTTTACGCTTCTCACTTACTGTCTCAAGTGCACCGTAAACGATACGCTCAGCAGTAGATTTTTTACCATCACTCATTACATGGTTGATGAATTTTGCAACAGTTTGGCTACCAAATTTAGGATCCGGTAGGATCTCACGGGCAGCAACGACGCGACGTCTTGGCATAATAAATTTCCTTATCTTCAGGAGTGTCTAACATTCACAACATCGACTACTTATCATTGGGATATAGCAGTGAGTTATCAGTTAGCCTTACTGCATGGTGGTATGTTTTAAGAGCAAATCACTTATATAAAAGTAATATGACTGCTGACACCAAACCCATGCACAGTTATTGGGTAGTACAAAAAGCTTATTTAATAACGTTTAGTTATTAAACTTTAGGCTTCTTAGCACCGTACTTAGAGCGACCTTGCTTACGGTCTTTAACGCCTGCGCAATCTAATGCACCGCGAACAGTGTGATAACGTACACCTGGTAGATCTTTTACACGACCACCACGGATTAGAACAACACTGTGCTCTTGTAGGTTATGACCTTCGCCGCCGATGTAGCTTGATACTTCATAGCCTGAAGTCAAACGTACACGACATACTTTACGCATGGCAGAGTTAGGTTTTTTTGGCGTGGTAGTATATACACGAGTACATACACCGCGACGCTGTGGGCACGCTTCCAACGCAGGAACTTTTGACTTTTCCTTGATGGTTTTGCGACCTTTACGAATCAATTGGTTAGTTGTTGCCATAAGGCATCCTTCTCCCGTTTGGTATAAAACAAAAAAATGGGCCAATGCACCATCTATCTGACAATAATTGCAGATTTCGGGGCACCCATTTTTAGGACAGTGTATTATAAAGAGTTGTTGCTGCTATTTCAACCACTTATGAATGGTTTCGCTTTACAACATTTGATAGATATGCATTCAGCCTCTTATTGTATCACTTTATCGTTTTTTCGCCGAAAAATAGCGTCATAAATAAAGTAAACAAGGTAGACTCAAGCACCATTAAGAAAAGATATTCAAATATAAATGCTACTTGATAGTAACTAAGTGGTGGTATTTATCCTGATTTCAAGTCACTCTACTCAATCAGACCAAGATAAATACCATTGTGCTTATTAATATACAACCCAACTAGCAAATAATATGTCTATTACTTGGCTTTTTTATCAGACGTTTGCTTGTCTAAGTCTTTTTTGCTACTGCTTTCTTCTGTATCGCTATTTTCTTCTGTCTTTTCTGTGTCTTTCTGCGCATCGTTATTGCTAGATTTTTTTACTTCAGCCTCGCTACTACTGTCATCAGTAATGGCACGATTGGCAAGTTTTGCCTCTGGCGCGAAAGTCGCTTGGGCAACGCCAATCACTTCATCAATCAACTGACTGTTATAATGTACGCCGATGGCTACTGCTGTAACGGGAATAAAACGGCGAACCCATAATAGGTTGATTTTGTCCAAATCAATCCCTACTTGGCTAGCAATACTGTCTATTTGCTCAGCATAGTAGTTTACGTTTTGATTTTTTAGACCCAAGTTCTTGAGCTCACTATGTAACCCGCGGCTCTGAGCATTATCAAGCAAACCTTTACCGATACCCATACCTGCTAGCAATGCTTGTTTTTCTTGCATTTTGCTTAGGTCTGCATTCGAAAGCAGTTCATACGCCATCTTCACACCTTGTTTACCTGTGAGCGGCTTATTGTATATAGCTGCAATTTGGTAGACAGTACGTAGAGATACTAGTAATAGCCATAAGGTATCAGCAAGTAGACCTGGCAGCCCTGCTAGACCTGTCAGGCCGCCCATTGCTGCAAGCGCTCGGTTTTGGTTAGCGATGTCGGTTGCAAGTGCATAACGCTCTTCATCATCTAAAGTGGCAATATTGGCAAAGCGATGCTCGTTCGGTAAATCTAATTGACTCCAGTTTGATGCAAGCTTTGCAACTTGAGCAAACGCGCTATCTACTGTCGATTGAAAAAAGCTATTTGGCACGACTTTTTTGGCATATTTACCATAAGTAGCAAAACGTGGGCCCAACAGTTGCTGCGTAGCCTTCAAGGTTTGCTCACGAAATAAATCTTGTTGATAGTCCTCATCACCTAGATCCACTGCTTTATATTGACGCGGCTTGCCTGTTTTGGCATTCATGCTATCAATCATTGAGCCTACGCGTTCTAGGTTATTGCGCGTGAAAGAGCCAATAGTATTGATACTTTTTGAAAGAGTACTACGCTTTGCCATCGTAATGTCCTTAATATGATGATTGGTTTTATTCTAGTATTAGTAGTTTTAAGCAATTATTTTAGTCAATCGCTATAGTCTTTGTCAGTGCGAACAATGTTATCACTGTCACAAATTTTGTATCTAAAAGTATAACTTAATTTTTATCTCACTTAACCATAGCCTTTAGCTCACCCATATTGTTTTTCATAAACAGTAAAGCAACTGCTTAAAAAAAAGGGCTTTATAGCCACTCACTTTCTCATTACCTTGTAGCCATAGAGGCTATTTCGTCATTATTTTACACTTGTCCAAAGATTTTCAACGCTTGATACGTTATCATGTGCCGTAAGTTAGAGCATAATTGTACACTGAATTTATATCGTCTTTAATAGGCTGTAGTTACCTTAATTCATGCTATCGTTATCTACATAGACTATTTTTTCACTATAATGCTCAAATTCATTCATCGTTAAACCTCATATATAGATTTACAACGATTATTGCCTGTCAATAGCGGCAAATCGTTACTTACAAGGAATAGAATATGCGTCGCGTCGTTATCACTGGAGCAGGGATTGTCTCTTGTATCGGACATGATTTAGCCACGGTCACTGCTGCTCTTAAAGAAGGAAAGTCTGGTATTACGTTCAATGATTCTTATGCTGAGCACGAGTTTAAATCACACGTGAGCGGTAGTATTAATCAATCAGAACTGGATACTAGTGGTATCGATCGTAAGCTCAAACGCTTTTTTAGTGATGCCAGTCTGTACGCTTATGTCAGTGCACTAAACGCCATTGAACATTCAGGACTGTCACTTGACACCATCAATAACAATCCACGCGTGGGCGTCGTCGCAAGCTCAGGTGGTGCGTCAACAGAAAACATCGTGAACGCTGTAGATGCTATGCGTGAAAAAGGGCTACGCGGTGTCGGTGCGATGGCCGTACCTAAAACCATGGGCAGCTCAGTATCAGCCGCCCTAGCCACTGGTCTAAAAATCCAAGGTGTCTCCTACTCGCTTGCCTCGGCTTGCGCGACCTCAACTCATTGTATCGGTCATGCCGCTGAGCTTATCCAACTGGGTAAAGCTGATGTGATATTGGCTGGTGGTAGTGAAGCTGAGCATTGGACACAGTCTTGTATGTTTGATGCGATGGGTGCAGTGAGCACTCAATATAACGACACGCCAACACTCGCTTCAAGAGCTTATGACAAAGATCGCGACGGGTTTGTGATTGCTGCTGGTGGCGCGATGGTTGTGGTAGAAAGTTTAGAGCATGCACAAGCACGTGGCGCCAATATCTTGGCTGAAATCGTGGGTTATGGTGCTACCTCTGATGGTGCCGAGATGGTTGCCCCAAGTGGTGAAGGCGCTGTACGCTGTATGCAACAAGCCTTAGCTGAAGCTGGCCTAGAAAGCGTTGATTATATCAATAGCCATGGTACCAGCACACCGCTAGGCGATATCACTGAGCTTAAAGCGATTGCCAAAGTTTTTGATAACGATGTCAGTAAAGTACCGGCTATCAGCTCAACCAAATCGATGACTGGTCATAGCTTAGGCGCTGTTGGTGCGCAAGAGCTGATTTACTGCCTACTTATGCTACAAGATGGCTTTATTGCCCCAAGTATCAACGTTGACAACCTAGATCCTGCAGCTGAAGGTTTCGATATCGTCACCCAAATGCGCGAGTCAAATCTTGAAACCTTGATGAGCAATAGCTTCGGCTTTGGCGGTACTAATGCCACGCTAATCATCAAAAAGTTTGACGCTTAAACCATGGTCGCACCAAATCAAATGATAACTGAGCAGACAGATTCTGACCCATCGCCAGCTAGCAAGTTTAGCTGGCGTTTTGGTGATTTGTCAGCGGCTGAATTAATGCCGCAGCTAAGACGCCATTTACTCAATCAAGATGATGCAGCAAATTGGCAATTGGCTTGGTTAAATAACGATAGACGACCAGTGATTGGCTTGATGCCTAAAGTCAGCTGGTCGGTTTATCCAGTTGACAATCATACTTCCAAAGATTCAAACCCTGTCTATAGAGTGGTTAAAAACTGCCGTGATAACTGCTCTACTCATAGCAAACCTATCACGACAGCCTATATGAGTTATCTAGAATGGCAAAATGAGCTTATTGCTTACAGCAAAGCTTATGATGACAATAGTAATAGCTCAAATAACATAAATTCGAAAAGCACAAAACCCAATTATCATCATGGTCTGATTGGTTTTATCGGTTACGATATCGCTGCTTATGAGTTAAGTCCTGCAGACAGAATCGAATTGGCAAATCAGCCTTGTGCTTCATTAGGGCATTACGATATCTATCTAACACCTGCAGCCGATACAGGTTGGGCGCTAAAAACTCACCATACCACTGATAACTCTGATGATACTCTCGACCATGAGCCGACAGAGCCACTTTTGGCTACTCTGACGTCCTACTTAGATGAACTGGATAAAAAGCTATCCGACAAATATCTTAATCAAGCACAATCTAAGCGCACATCACATACTATACCTGTCGTCCTAACGGCACGGTGGAGCAAGCGTGATTATCAGCAAGCATTTGATCGTACCCAAGACTATCTACAGCAAGGCGACTGCTATCAAATTAACCTGACGCAAAAGTGGTCTGGCTATCTGCCGTACGAGAACGATGCGACTCAACCAACTTCAGCACTTATCGATTATCTCCCTTTACTGCATCACAATACGCAAGCGCCTTTTGCAGGCTATTTGAGTGTTGATGGTGCAAGCGTTGAACACGTTAATACCTTTAACCACAGTTTTGAGCTATTGAGCTGCTCCCCTGAGCTGTTTTTTACTTTTACCAAAGATAAGGTGACTAATAAACACCATATCCTGACCAAGCCAATCAAAGGCACTATGCCTCGTGGCTCCACTGATAAGCAAGATAAATCGTACAAGCAACAACTGGTCGATAGCGAAAAAGACCGTGCCGAAAATGTGATGATTGTGGATTTGCTACGCAATGATTTGGGTAAATATGCCAAGATCGGTAGCGTAAAAGTGCCGCAACTGTTTGCGATTGAAAGCTTTAGTAACGTGCATCATATGGTCAGCACTATCACTGCTGAGCTAAAAACTGATACCCACCCATTGGCTGTATTGTTTGGTAGTCTGCCTGCTGGTTCTATCACTGGCACACCAAAAAAACGCGCTGTCGAAATTATCGCTGAATTAGAGTCTACACCGCGCGGTGCTTATTGTGGCACCATGGGTTATATAAATTTTGATGGCAGTGGTCAATGGAATGTGTTGATTCGCACGCTACAAGCCAATGGCTCAGCCAACAATGACTTTAATAAAGAAAAACACATAAATCTATGGGCGGGTGGCGGTATTACAGTGGCATCAGATTGTGATGCTGAATATCAAGAGTGCTTAGATAAGGTAGGTAACCTACTGGCGGTGTTGGCGAAAAAATTATAAACGACTAAAATACTATTTTGCACTGGCCTCTAAAAAGAAAAGCCTGCTTAACATTACGTTAGCAGGCTTTTTTATTACTTATCGATAGCATCTACTACACAAGCAGGTAAATCATTAATCAGCAATCATGCTAGTCTCTGTGTGCAGCTCTTTTAGCGCATTAATCAAACGCTCATGCTGATCTGAGGTGCCTACGGTGATACGCAAATACTCATTAATGCGCGGCTTATCAAAATGGCGAACGATAATCCCTTGATTACGCAAGGTACTCGCCACCGCACTTGCATTACCATCTTTTGGACGGGCAAAGATAAAGTTGGCATGCGAGGGCAATACTTTGTAGCCTAGCGCTGTCAACTCTGAGGTCAATGACGTGCGTAAATCGATGACCTGTTGACGAGTTTGCTCAAAATAATCCACATCGAGCACACTTGCTGTCGCACCAGCTTGCGCTAGCTTATCCAGTGGATAGCTATTAAAGCTATTTTTCATACGCGTCAATGCTTCAATCAATGAAGCACTACCAAAGGCCATCCCAACACGTAAACCAGCAAGTGACCGTGATTTTGAAAAGGTCTGCGTCACGATAACGTTGTCACACTCATTGATTAGGCTGACCGCTGAGACTTGCGAGCCTGTACTGTCTGCATCAGTCTGAGCAAAGTCAATATATGCCTCGTCAATTACAATCACGGCATTAGAATGCTCGCTGGCTAGCTTACGAATATCAGCAAGTGATAAGAGCAAACCTGTTGGCGCATTCGGGTTGGCAATGATGATACCGCTACAAGGCTGACGATAAGCATCAGGATCGATACTAAAATCATCTTCTAATGGGATCTTAACGAGATGTACGCCAAAAGTCTGCGCATAGACAGGATAAAAGCTGTAGCCAATATCAGGTGATAAAAGCGGACGCTCTTTTAGGAAGAAACTGGCAAATATAAGCGCCAATACTTCATCTGATCCATTACCGACAAACACTTGGCTGACATCAAGGTCATATGCTTGTGCCAATGCAGCACGCAGGTCATTAGACTCAGGTGCCGGATACAAACGCAGCTCTTGCGCTTGCTGAGTGAGTACCTTAACGATTGCCTCCCCTACTTTTGGTGAGGGCGGAAACGGGTTTTCATTGGTATTCAGTTTGCATAAATTGTCGTGTTGCGGCTGCTCACCCGGCACATAAGGTGACAAGTTGCGTGCTTTAGATGACCAAAGTCTGGTATCTATCTTTGACTCACTCATAAATTATCCTACTAATTAGCCATACAGACTATTAAAAATATCTATCAAAAGTAAAAACGAAGACGCTCAAAATATCTTACTGATAACGATAACGGGCTGAGCGCGCATGGGCTTCTAGGTCCTCACGTTGCGCTAGAATATCAGCCGTCTCAGCCAATGGCTTGCTACCTGATTCACTGCAATAAATAATTGATGATTTCTTCTGAAAGTCATAAACCCCAAGCGGTGAAGAAAAGCGCGCAGTACCGGATGTTGGTAGCACATGGTTCGGTCCTGCACAGTAATCCCCAATGGCCTCAGGCGTGTGACGACCCATAAAGATAGCACCCGCATGACGAATATCATCTAACAATGCATCAGGGTTATCAACGGATAACTCCAAATGCTCAGGGGCAATACGATTAATCAGTGCCATACCCTCGCTACGATCTTTCACTAATATAAGTGCACCACGATTTTGTAGCGAATCGCGTGCGATATCTGCTTTTGGTAGCTCAGCGAGTGCTCTTTCTATCTCTAACGCGACTTCTTTTAGCTGCTCTTCACTGGTCGTCACAAAGATGGCTTGAGCGATACGGTCATGCTCTGCTTGCGACAACAAATCCATTGCGAGCCAATCAGCTCGATCTTGCGCTTCACCCTCTGCATATACCAACACTTCTGAAGGGCCTGCAATCATATCAATGCCGACTTGTCCAAATACTGCGCGTTTGGCTGCCGCGACATACTTATTGCCCGGCCCTGTGATTTTATCCACGGCTGGAATGGTCTCAGTGCCATAGGCTAAAGCTGCTACCGCCTGCGCGCCGCCAATGGTAAAGACACGGTCAACTTGGGCCAAATGTGCTGCTGCCAATACCAAAGGATTGAGCACCCCTTTTGGCGCTGGTACGACCATGATGACTTCAGCGACGCCAGCCACTTTGGCAGGGATAGCATTCATCAATACTGATGATGGATAAGATGCCAAGCCACCCGGCACATAAATGCCAACGCGATCAAGTGGCGTGACTTTTTGACCTAGGCGATTGCCTAGCTCATCCTCATATTGCCACGTTTCTTGCACTTGGCGCTCATGAAAGGTCTGTACCCGGGTTGCGGCTGTGGTCAACGCCGTTTTTACATTCTCATCAAGATTGGCAAATGCATCGGCAAGTGCTTCTTTAGACAGCTCCAACTCTTGCATCGTTGTCGCTGGATGCTGATCGAATTGCTGAGTTAATGCCAATACGACGCTATCGCCATCCGCACGTACTTGTGCGATGATATCGTCAACGGTATGTAATAATTCAGCATCATTGACGGTTTCAAAGGCAAGCAGTTGTGTCAATTGATTGTCAAAATCGGCATCTTGGGTACTTAACTGGCGCATGACCTAATCCTATATCTGAGCATAAAATACTGCTGAAAATAAACGACGTGAATATAGCTAAAGTATGCTTATTATTCACAAATATGGCGACTTATTCGCTGTCTTCTTGTCTAAATTTTACGGTGATTTTATTTTTTCGCAAGCTAAGACAATAAAACCAGTTTAGCACGCTATATCACTCATAGCCTGCTAAACTGGTTTAAAAATTCGTATCACCATGCTTTATATTACCAATGATTGACACCGGTTTACTAGGCATTTGCAATACTGTTTTTAAAGCTGTCTAAAATAGGTTCTAGTAACGCAAATTTGCGCTTATAGCTGACTTGATTGACGATAAGACGTGATGACACATCACAAATATGATCGCGCGCTTCAAGCCCATTCGCACGTAGAGTATTACCTGTATCAACCACATCGACAATCAAATCACCCAAGCCCACCAATGGTGCAAGCTCCATAGATCCATAAAGCTTAATGACATCAACTTGCTGACCTTGACTCGCAAAATAAGCGCGCGCTACATTGACATATTTGGTCGCGATACGCAGACGACGATTGGGCAATGGTGCATCTTTTACGCCAGCAGTCATCAATTTGCATTGAGCGATTTTTAAATCAAGCAATTCGTACACGTGATTCGCGCCATGCTCAAGCAGCACATCTTTCCCCGCTACACCAAAATCAGCCGCGCCGTGTTCGACGTAGGTCGGTACGTCGCTCGCACGCAAAATTAATACACGTACATTTGGGTTTGATGTTGGAAAAATAAGTTTGCGCGAGGCTTCAGGGTCTTCTAAAAGATCGACACCCGCTGCACGTAGCAGTGGCATCGTCTCTTCTAGAATACGGCCTTTTGATAGTGCCAAGGTTAGACCTGAAAACGCATCGTTTACTTCGTTTAATAGGCTGTCGGCTGGTGCAGGTTTGCTTGTCTCAGTCATAGTGACATCATGTCCATGTGCAGTTAATTTCCCCATTTAAGGGAAGTTTTAATGTATAACGTAATTCATGTATAAACTACGGTTGACCTATCAATATTAGCCGTTGGTATTGACACGTTGGATATTAACACCAAGGCTACGCAGCTTTTCTTCAACATGCTCATAACCACGGTCAATATGGTAAATACGGTCAATCAAGCTCTCGCCTTCTGCCGTTGCAGCCGCCATTACAAGTGACATAGAAGCACGTAAATCTGTTGCCATAACTGGTGCCGCCGTAAAGTTCTCGACGCCTCTGATTACCGCAGTATGGCCATCCACTTGGATAGATGCACCCAAGCGGTTTAGCTCAGGTACGTGCATATAGCGGTTTTCAAAGATGTTTTCGATAATGGTGCTCGTTCCATCAGCCAGACAGCAAATCGCCATCAGCTGAGCTTGCATGTCTGTTGGAAAACCTGGATGTGGCTGAGTCCGGATATCTACTGGCTTTGGACGCCCTTTCATTTGCGCGCGAATCCAGTCATCACCTGTTGTAATTACCGCACCCATCGCTTCAAACTTCTCAAGTACTGGGTACAATAAAGACGCCGTGGTGTTTTTGGTCAGCACATCACCTTGAGTCATCAAGGCACCAGCGAGATACGAGCCTGTCTCAATACGATCCGGTACCACTGAATACTCACAACCGTGTAGACGTTCTACCCCTTCAATGGTCATGGTAGAAGTACCGATGCCGCTGATTTTGGCGCCCATCGCAACTAACATATTGGCTAAATCGACTACTTCTGGCTCTAATGCACAGTTAGCCAAAACTGTTGTTCCTTTAGCCAATGCTGCTGCCATGATGACGTTTTCCGTACCGCCAACTGTCACCATATCAAATGAGAAGTGGCAGCCAATCAGCTTACCGCCTTTAGGCGCTTGCGCTTTTACGTAACCATTCTCTACGCTGATTACCGCACCCATCGCTTCAAATGCTTTTAAATGCTGATCAACAGGACGTGAGCCAATCGCACAGCCACCTGGCAACGACACTTCAGCTTCGCCAAAACGTGCCAATAATGGACCTAGTACCAAAATTGACGCACGCATGGTTTTTACCAAATCATACGGCGCATAAAAATTATCGATGCTTTTTGTGTCGCAAGTGACCGTGTCGCCCTGCTTTTGGATATCAATCCCCATGCCACCGATCAATTCAATCAATGTACGCACGTCTTTTAACGACGGTACATTGTGCAATGTCGTTGGGGTCTCGGCCAGTATCATAGCGGCAAGTAATGGCAAAGCGGCATTTTTGGCGCCTGAAATAGTAACTTCCCCTGCGATACGACTACTACCAGTGATTAAAAATTGATCCATAAGGGTGACAACCTAGCGATGAGTATAAAAAATGATGAAAACCAGATGGATAGAATTCATCTATTGATATGACGAATTCTATATTGTCTGGTCGTGTAGAGAGCTATTTAATTAGCCTTTTGATTGAGCGTCCCATTCAGCAGGCGTTAGCGCTTGAATATTGAGGGCATGAATATCGCCACTCGCAATCTTATCATTGACTAGCGCATAAATGGCTTGCTGACGTTGAACGGCTCGTTTACCTTCAAAGCTTGCATCAACCACGCGCACATCAAACTTGTTACCTTGATTGGCAGCTTGGATAAAAGCGTCTGGGAAGTGAGTCTGTAAAAATGCGATCAAATCGTCAGCGTTCATGCTCATAGAATAGTCTGCCTTAAAGTTTAGAATAGGGTATAGATTTAAAGTAATGACATTATAACAAGAGTTTGCATATCTTACAGTACTGTCTTACCCAAGTGTATTTGAGGACTGAGACAATATGAAACATCAAGCAACTCTCAGCCACTCATACGGAGAGTGACAAGCTACTTAAGCATTTTATCCAAGTACGTTAATACTTGCGCGCGTACGTCATTGACCCAGCGTAGCGGCGGTGCCATTGCTCCAATGCTAGTTGCGTGACTCGCGCCTTCAATCTCACCAGTTTCAACGGTGACGCCTGCTTTTTTGAATGCTTCTGTCATTTTGATTGCGTTTGTCGGATGTACGACTTTGTCTTTTTCTGCTGTCAATAACAAGTACGGTGGCTGTGCACCCTTAATCTGACGATCGGGCATCACTTGATCAGGCGTCGCATCTGGAGCAAAGGCTGTCGCACTATCGAATTTGCGAAAGTCGTAGCTATAAGGTCCTGCAATACCAATCACGGTTGCAACGTCTGTTGGCTTGATACCATAAGGTGCCAAAAAGTCTTCATTTGATACTACGGCAACGGCATTGAACGCACCAGCAGAGTGTCCCATGACAGCGACACGCGATGGATCCGCATGCAAGCTGGTCGCATTCTCAATACTCCAAGCAATCGCTTGCGCGGCATCTTCGACATAATCGGGATAGACGTGCTCAGGTGCTTTGCGATAATTAATCACTGCGGTGACATAGCCTGCCTGCGCTAAGCTTTGACCGACAAAGGCATACTGCTCTTTATTACCACTCTCCCATGAGCCGCCATGAACAAATACCACCATTGGGTAGTTGCTATTGATAGCGCTTTGAGCTTTCATTGCCTGTGCCAAGGGCTTGGGATAGTAAACATCCAAATCTTGCAAAGGCTCATCACCGTATAAGATGTCTTTACTCACCCCTACACCGCCACTAGAAGTAATACCATTGACGATAGCGAGTGGTGATAATGCCTGTGCACTTTGCGTCACGAATGCAATACTACCTAATGCCAGAACTGCAGCGCCTGTGAATCTCAGCGTGCGTACTTTTTTACCAGAGGATTTGCTGTATCTGTTAATGTCTTCACTCTGTTGTATACGGTTTTTTGAATCCTTCATTGCCAGTATCCTATTATATTTATTAATCAATAATGAGTAGCGTTATAGCAGCTATGCTGTTTCGTTAATTGGTCAAGGATATACTTTCACTTGAAAAAATAAGTGACCAACTTGCTGCTTCTGCTACTTTTTACTATTGATATAGTACTCACTGGCTGAGGATTTCTCGTGCTTTTACTGTCATATCTATTTAGGCTTATTGTGATTAATATCAAAGAAGGCTACTAGCATCATATGATGTGACTGGTATCACATATAACTAAGTAGCCATTATATAGGCTCTTATTTATCGTCAATCATCGCTTGGTAGACTCAGCTTGACAAACTCAGTAGTTTTACTGATTTTGATAAAGGTCGATATATGGGCTTGATGATGGTTGCGCCGTAGTAGCCTCTTCTTCCGTTATTACTATCGGCGTTGCCGTACTGACAGCGGTATCTTGGACAGTGGGTGCGACCGCCGGATTGGCTAGATTGTTCTCGTACATAATATCATCATCGTTTATCTTTACGCCTCTATCGTCGACAACTGTCGTCAGCAGTACCAGCTCGGTCACCCCAACAGTGCTGTTCGCCACATCAATCAGGTTGCTTTGCTGGGTGGGTGTCATGCGACCCATAATATAGACCACGCCATTGTTGGTGACTGCTTTGATCTGTGAGGTTTTGACGCCATCGCTGGCAGCTATTTTTGCCAGTAGTTTTGAGGTGATATAACCATCATGAACCGTTGAGCTATAGCCTTTTGAGGCACTCACTTCCATTTCGTTGTAGACACGGCGCACATCTGGCATGGAGCTTACGACCTTTTCTACTTCTGCTTTGAGCGCTTCAGACGGTACTTCCCCTGTGAGCAACACTTCGCTATTGAAGCTATCGATACCCATACGGCTGGTCTGCTGCAAATCTTCTTTTAGCCCATACACGTTGATTTTGGCAGTATGCTCGATACTACGATCTAGTAGACGCTGCGGAATGGTGCGCTCAGTCATTGGCACACCGTAATTTCCTTCTGTACTGTTGGTCAGATAATTGGTGGCACAGCCTGTACTGACCACACAAGCGGCAAGCATAATGCTCGTCGTAATACAGCGTGATGAACCAAAAATAGCAGTGCGCGAATGCATCCGTGTCATTGTTTACCTCTTAGAGCATGGTGGTGACGGTGTTATAAATTCAATGTGTTGAGTCAATCTTTATCTAGCAGTGATAAGTCAAATTTCGTTAACAGCTACTTTACTTAATTTTGGCCAGCAGCGGTTAGGTTTTTGGTAACGAGTATTGCGCGTTACATTCAGTCAAGCGCGCAAGTCATCCAGTATTGACGTTGTATATTTACTCCCATGCATTGGCTACAAAGGCGCCTTTAAGCCATTCCGGCTCATCGCTCAACAGATTCCCTTTTGAGCTGAGCTTACCCGCCGTATTATAAGCAATGACATCAAAGCGGCAGTCATAACGAGCATATTCAGGATGCTGCTGCAAAAAATACTGCGCTGCTTTAATCACTTTGCGTTGCTTACTGGTCGTCACGCTGAGTGCTGCATCGCCATAAACCGACCGCTTGCGCTGGCGAACTTCGATAAATACTAGCGTTGACCATGCGGGTCCTGCTTCCATCATGACCAGATCTAGCTCGCCTATTTTTGGCTGTTGCCAGTTTTGCGCCACCAACCGCAACCCTTGTGCTTGTAAATACTCACATGCCTGCTGTTCAAACTGACTACCTTGGCGTTGTTTCGGTGAGGTTAAGATCAAGGGTTTATGATTCGCCATAAGGTTAATTCGTCTGCTTAACATTTGAGAATTATCATAGCACAACATGCTAAACTAGCCACTTCTGCGCGTTATGCTCTCCAAATCTATTGATTTATTCACTCACTATTTGACTGGATAACGACTGGATATAATAGCGCACTATTATTGTTAATAACCCGAGGTTTTCATGTCTACCCCTACTGCGATGCCAGCTTGTCTCTATATCGTTGCCACGCCGATTGGCAACTTGACCGACATGACGCCACACGCGATTGATGTCTTAAAGCAGGTCGCAATCATTGCCTGCGAAGACACTCGCACTTCAGGTAAGCTGTTGTCGCATTTTGGTATTGATACCAAAGGAAGTAAAACGGATGAGGCAAAAAGCTCAGAGACTCATCATGCTACAAGTAGTGTAGAAGATGATGAGACCACAACGAAGCAAAAAGGCCATAATAAGCTATGGGCCTATCACGAACACAATAGCGCTATTCAAACACCTAAAATCATTGAAATGATTGAACAAGGTCATTCGGTTGCTTTAATTAGTGACGCTGGTACACCACTTGTCAGTGATCCAGGTTATCAATTGGTGCAGGCTGCGCATGAGGCTGGCGTGACCGTATCTCCTATCGTTGGGGCTTCTGCTGCCATTGGCGCATTGTCAGTGGCGGGGTTGCCATCAGATCGATTTAGCTTTATTGGGTTTTTACCAGCCAAAACTCACGGTCGTCAGAAACAACTGAACGACTTGATCGCACGTACCGAAACTCTGATATTTTATGAAGCGCCGCATCGCATCGTATCTAGCCTAGAAGACATGGCGATGATATTTGGTGCAGACCGTGCAGTGACTTTTTGTCGTGAATTGACCAAAACGTTTGAAACGGTACATAAAAGTACCCTTGGCGAGTTGGTCGAGTTTGTCAAAGCAGACGACAATCAGCAACGCGGTGAGATCGTCGTGGTCGTCGCTGGCGTCGGTGTCGCAAAGGATACTAACGATATCAGTACGCATGATAAATTGCTACAGCGTTTGTTAGAAGATTTATCGGTCAAAAAAGCAGCCGCGCTGGCCTCAGATATCACTGGTGTAAAAAAGAATGCACTTTATCAGCGTCTACTAGAGTTACAAGCTGACTAGTTTTTAGCAATAAAAAAGATAACCGTTTATAAATTAATTGAAGAGAGGTAAGCAATGTACGATGTAATGGCGATAGGTAATGCGTTGGTTGATCACGAATATGTGCTGTCAGATGCGGCACTAGAAGAGACCGAGCTGACCAAAGGTAATATGACACTAGCAGAGTTTGAGGAGCAGCAGCAACTACTGGCTTACTTTAAGTTGGCTGAGATTGAGCCATCAAAACAAGCCGGCGGTGGCTCAGCAGCCAATACAATGTTTACCTTTGCCAGCCTTGGCGGTAAGCCGTTTTATGCTTGCCGCGTCGGTGATGACGATCAAGGGGCGTTTTACCTCAGAGACTTGCACGAAGCAGGCGTCGCAACCTCAGACAAATCTATCCATGAAGGCGGTGTGACCGGCTCATGCGTGGTCGCTGTCACCGAAGATGGCGAGCGTACTATGCAGACCTATCTTGGCACCTCAAGCGAAATCGCAGCCGACAATGTTGATTTTGATGCGTTGACGCAAGCAGACTGGCTATATTTAGAAGGCTATTTGGCCATGTCTGAAAGCATCCAACCAGCAATGACGCAACTGCGTCAACAAGCCGGGATTCATAATGCAAAAATCGCTGTGAGTTTTGCGGATCCTGCTGTAGTGAAGTTCGCCAAAGACGGCCTACTTAATATGCTTGGCAATAAAGTCGCCGTGATATTCTGTAATAGCGAAGAAGCCAAGCTGTTCACCGATAAAAAACAAGTCAAAGCTGCTGCCCGTGCTTTGCTTGATCATTGCCAAACAGCGGTCGTCACTGATGGTGCCAACGGTGCGGTCATTGCCCACAAACCTGATGACGAGTCGGAGATTGAAGTTTACGACGTGGCAACGCCAGTAGTAACCAGTGTCATCGATACCAACGGCGCAGGTGATAACTACGCGGGTGCCTTCTTGTATGCGCTATCGCAGCATTATAGCTTGCCAGAGTGTGGACGTCTTGCCAGCGAAATATCGTCACAAGTCATCCAGCAGTTTGGACCACGTCTTGCCTCGCAGGATTACCGAGATATCGCTCAGCGTGTCCTATCTGCTTAAATGCTGAATATGTATATTTAACGCAAATAAAAAGCCCATATCGACTTGATATGGGCTTTTTTGTTTATGGATTATAATCACTCAAATAATTTTCCTAAATGAGCATGCTTTTATATTAAGCAGTAGCTAATGCTTGCGCAAGATCGGCTTTGATGTCTTCAATATGCTCGATACCAATAGATAAACGTACCATATCCTCACTAACGCCAGCTTGCTCAAGCTCTTGCCCATTTAACTGACGATGCGTCGTCGAGGCAGGATGACAGGCTAAGGACTTGGCATCGCCGATATTCACCAAGCGCGTAATCAATTGTAGCGCGTCGATAAAGCGCGACCCTGCCTCCAGACCGCCTTTTACCCCAAAGGTTAAAATAGCAGAAGGCGTGCCTTTCAAGTACTTTTGGGCAAGCTCATGCTCAGGATGGTCAGACAGGCCTGCATATTTTACCCAAGCGACCTTGTCATGGTCACGTAAGTATTCTGCAACGGCTTGTGCATTCTGTACATGACGCTCCATCCGCAGGCTCAGCGTTTGCATCCCTTGTAGAATACTAAACGCATTGAGCGGACTAAGCGCCGCACCCGTATTGCGTAACGGTGCGACACGAGCACGGGCGATGAAGGCAGGCGCGCCCACGTCTTTGACAAAGTTCACACCATGATAACTGGCGTCTGGCGTGTTCAGTAATGGGAAACGCTCAGGATAATCGCCCCACGCAAACGTACCGCTATCAACAATCGCACCGCCAATCGACGTCCCCGTGCCGCTCATATACTTGGTCAATGAATGCACCACAATGTCCGCACCAAACTCAAACGGACGGCATAGCGCAGGTGTGGCAACGGTATTATCAATCACGACAGGCACACCGTACTCGTGAGCAATATCACTGAGCACCTGAATATCTACGATGTTACCCAATGGATTACCGATACTTTCGGCAAATACCATCTTAGTCTTATCATCGATTAAATCACGAATGGCTTCTGGATTTTTGTGGTCAAAGAAACGCACCTTGATGCCTTGACGCGGCAAGGCATGCGCAAACAAATTGTAAGTACCACCATATAGCGTCGATACGGCAACGATATTGTCGCCTGCTTCACAAATGGTCTGGATCGCATAAGTGATAGCAGCCATACCAGAGGCGACCGCAAGCGCACCGATACCGCCTTCAAGCGCAGCAACGCGCTCTTCTAGCACCGCATTGGTCGGATTCATAATACGAGTATAGATATTGCCTGCGACCTTTAGATCAAACAAATCGGCACCATGCTGAGTATTATCAAACGCATACGAGCTGGTATGGTAGATAGGTACGGCGACTGCTTTGGTCGTTGGTTCAACACTATAACCAGCATGAATCGCCAAGGTCTCAAGACGCGGCGTGTTCTCTACCTGTGTGTTTGGTTGTCCGTTACTCATGTTGTGCTCCTATTTATTTGTTATTCATTTACTATTTAACGATCAAACGAATCATCAAAAATTATGTCAAAAAATCTACCTTAATCTATCTGTCACCAAGCCATCTATAACCAAATCGTCTATTGCCAAACCATTTATTGCCAAAAGATAGACATAAAAAAAGCTGAGTTAATCATAACTCAACTTTTTTATGAAAAAAACAGCAAATTTTTTGTATAAAAATAATTTTAATATATTCCTAATTATAATTTATTTACTATTTCATCTATCGATTTTAAAGCAAGTTTTCTGTATTCAGGCTTTACTTGTACTCTTCTTCCGGCTATAGATAATCTGCCTGTAGGCATTATAGAAAAAGGACAGCCTCTAGCAAAAGCAACAACGCCAGTTGTACCAAAATCACGGACACTCACCATACCATCTATAGCGTCACTAAAAGTAAAATTGTCTGGATAGTCATTGACGAGTTCATTAACATCATGATCAATTCCCGTCAACACTGCCTTGAAAGCTGAGGCGTCTCCCATATATTGAGTAATTCTGTTTTTAATTATTAAATGTATTTTTGGAAGCTCTCTACCAGCATCATTTAATTTTTTAGAGAATGTATAGTTCTTATATACTTCTGAAGGTAGTTTTTGACCATATATAAGTGAAAATGCATTTTGGATAGCTCTTCTAGATGAATCATCTGCCATAACCGGCAGCACCACATTATCTGAAGCGGCAATAGCAATCTGTGTATACATGGAGAAGCTTGGATTAGTGTCTATAAAAACATAGTCATAATCCAAGTTCTCTAGTAAATCACTTAACCAATCAATAATAGACATCCATGCATTGATACCTGGTATATCATTGTTAGCCAAAGTGTTCATCGCAATAGCTTGAAGCTCTAACAGGGCATCACCACATATTAAATCGAGATTCTTTGGTATATTTTCATTAAATAAACTAGGATTCATAACAAAGGCAGTAGCATCAAAGCTTGGTTTTGTAAAGGGAGAGCTTAATCGATAATCAAAATATCCTCCAATACTACATCTTGGCACTTTTCCTTGTTGCATCAAAAGATTATTGCTTCCGCTCTCCTCCTGACCACCTAACAACATTTCAGATATATTAGCTTGAGGGCATATGTCTATAACCAAAACTCGTTTATCTGAGTTTAGTTCTGCAAATCTTGTAACAGCCTGAAAAGTCAAACTTGTTTTACCAGTGCCACCTTTGTTATTCCAAAATGCATAAATCTTCATAAATATTCCTCCAAAATTAGATAGGAATAGTACCATATGTCCATTTTTGACACAAGCATGTCATTATTGTACAAAGAATCAATATTTAAACAAAGTCTACTAATACTTATTTACTTATAGTAAGCATTTTCTGTACGAGTATGATCGGTATCATCAACCACTTGCGTCAGCTCTGGTATTTGCTGCTTAAGCTGTACTTCAACACCTTGACGCAGCGTCATATCGACGGCTGAACAGCCTTGGCAACCACCGCCGAATTTTAAGACAGCAGTTAGGCCAATACCTTCTTCATCAATCAATTCAAGCAACTGTACGTCACCGCCATGCGCGGCCAAGCCAGGGTTAATCTCTGACTGTAAGACATAGTTAATACGCTCTTCGACACTGGCATCAGCGCCCACTTTGGGTACTTTAGAGTTTGGCGCGCGGAAGGTTAGCTGACCACCAAAACGATCTTTATTGTAATCGATGACCGCATCTTCTAGATAAGGAACCGATGCCGCTTCGATAAAGGCCGAAAAGTCATCATAAGTAAAACGCAAATCTGCGCTGTCTTCTTCGCCCGGCTGGTTATAGGCCATGCAGCACTCTGCGCGCGGCGTGCCTGGATGCTCAACGAAGATACGCACACCAATACCATCAGTATCTTGCTTGGCTAACAAATCTGCTAAATAGCCTTGAGCCGATTCAGTGATGGTGATATTGCTTTTTACTTCAACTTGCTCAGTATCTAATGCTGACTCATAGTCAGCGGCTTGATTTTGCTCACTCATAATATTTCCTATGCATTGTGACACAAGCGCAATATCTATTATGGCTACTGTGTCGTGAATTTGAATTTTTCAGAATTTTTACGGCGTATATCAGTTTGCAAGTCATCAGTGCTTTAGGTTTATTATTGTAATGCACCGGCAGCAATAGTCATAAAATTTAATCCGTCTATAATGGCCATTATACCTGAATCAAGTAATAATTCCGACCGTGCTACTGCGAATTGAGCCGCGACCACTATAAATGGTTGTCATTGGTTTTTTTAATGGCGCTACAAATCACTAGATTAAGCATTGTTTATATAATGACCGATAAGCTACCCTCTATATAAAGACAGCTACATTATTTATCAAGCAGACTAAATACAAATAATGCCTACCAAGGATACACCCCTAAACATCTTTCTACTTGTCAGAAAGTCACAGGCTGTGTCAGTATTAGCGTCATTAATTTTTTATCAATAAAAATAAGTTGTAGGAAATTGGCGTCTATGAGTGAATTATCAGAGCAAGCTTCAGATAAGAAAAACCCCGATCAGAAAAACAGTACACACTACCGTTATTTGGTTTTTATCGGGCGTTTCCAGCCATTTCATTGTGGGCACAAGGCAGTCATTGATGAAGCGCTCAAACGCTCTGATGAAGTGATTATGCTGATTGGTTCGGCCAATCTACCACGCAGCTTACGTAATCCGTTTAGCGTCGCTGAACGCGCTGCGATGATTAAGGGCGCTTACTCAGCAGAAGACGCCGCTCGTATCCATTGCGTCGGTCTAGACGATGCGCTCTACAATGACACGCGCTGGCTACAATATGTCCAAGCAGGCGTAAAATCTGTTACGGGTGACTTGCAAACAGATATTGGCTTGATTGGTCACTCAAAAGACAGCTCATCATATTACTTATCGCTATTCCCTAACTGGGCATCGGTGTCAGTACCTAATTATCATAATCTATCAGCCACGCCTATTCGCGACAGCTATCTGATGGGCGCTACGCCAACACCTGAGCGTACGCCTGAGTCAACACGCAACGTCCTCGATGAATTCAAAAAAACGGACGATTATCATCAATTGCATGAAGAAGCAGACTTTATTGATAAATACAAAAGACAGTGGCAATCTGCCCCCTATCCGCCGACTTTTATGACGGCTGATGCTTTGATTGTACAGTCGGGGCACATCTTGCTAGTCGAGCGACGCAGTATGCCAGGACGCGGCCTATGGGCACTGCCGGGTGGATTTTTAAATCCAAAAGAGACGCTATTTGATGCTTGTATTCGCGAGCTACGTGAAGAGACGCGCCTCAAAGTCCCTGAGCCTGTATTACGCGGTTCTTGCCATAGTCAGCATACCTTTGACGATCCGTACCGCTCAGCGCGTGGTCGCACGATTACTCAAGCGTTTTATTTTCAGCTAAAAAACGACCCAAAAGGGTTGCCAAAAGTAAAAGGCGGCGATGATGCGACCAAAGCATTTTGGCTGCCATTGGCAGAGCTTGATGCCAAAATGATGTTTGAAGATCACTATGCAATTATTACCAAAATGGTTGGGTTGTAGTTTTTCGTTATTAGACGGATAAGCAGGTCATGGTCAAATCAACCCTCACTGATATCTACACCATGTATTTTTTAACTTTTTATACCAGTGCCGATAGACGGCACTCAACCGCCGCCACTGTTCTTTCAACGCAGCTGCGGCAGCTCAAAGCAGAGGAGTTCTGTGATGTACACCAGTAATCTAAACAATTTAATCTTAAATAGTGACAGCTATAAAACCTCACATTGGGTGCAATATCCAAGTGGTAGTGAGTATCTGTCCAGCTACATTGAAGCGCGCAAAGGCGACTATGATGTGGTGTTCTTCGGCTTACAAGCCTTTATTAAAGAATACCTAAGCACCCCTATCACGCATCAAGATATCAACGAAGCTGAAAAAGTGGTTAAAGCGCATGGCTTGACCTTTAATCGTGCGGGCTGGGAGCACTTGATTGAAAAACACAACGGCTATTTGCCACTGCGTATTCAAGCCGTTCCTGAAGGCAGCATCGTGCCAGTATCCAATGTGGTGTGCCAAGTTATCAACACTGATCCAGAGTTTTATTGGTTACCAAGTTATATCGAAACAGCGCTATTGCGCGCGATTTGGTATCCGTCAACGGTCGCTAGTGTTTCTCGCTACTGCAAAGAAATTATCCGTCAAGCGCTAGAAAAGTCAGCAGACAATACAGAGTCGCTGCCTTTTCGCTTACATGACTTTGGCGCGCGCGGTGCGTCGAGTCAGGAGACGGTTGCCCTTGGCAGCTTGGCGCATTTGGTCAACTTTGCTGGTACTGATTCAATGACAGCACTCATTGCGGCCAGTCGCTGGTATCAAATGGGTGATGACATGCCTGCGTTTTCTATTCCAGCGGCTGAACACAGTACGATGACAGCATGGGGACGTGATGGCGAAGCCGCTGCTTTTCACAATATGATTGAGCAGTTTGGCGGCGAAGATAAAGCTTTTTCAGTTGTATCTGACAGTTACGACCTATGGAATGCAATCGACAATATCTGGGGCGATGCCTTAAAAGACGACGTCAAAAACATGGGCGGCACCTTGGTCATTCGACCAGACAGCGGCGAGCCCACCAAAGTCGTCCGTGAAGCGCTAGAGCGCTTGGCGGTGAAATTTGGCACTACGGTAAACAGCAAAGGCTATAAAGTCTTGCCTGACTACGTGCGCATCATCCAAGGCGATGGCATCAGCTCACAAAGCTTAAGCAAAATTATTGACGTGATAATCAAAGCAGGCTTTAGCATAGAAAACGTGACATTTGGTATGGGCGGTGGTTTATTGCAGCAAGTCAACCGTGACACCATGAGCTGGGCGATGAAATCGAGCGCTATCTGTATCGATGGCACATGGAAAGATATTTATAAAGATCCTATCACCAGCCGCTCAAAGCGCTCGAAAAAAGGACGATTAGCACTGGTACAAGATGGCAATGGTCAGATCAAAACCATAAAAGAGCAGGCATTGGGTGCACCATCAGACAACCTATTACGCGATGTCTATGTTGATGGTCAATTATTAATTGAGGAAAGCCTCACGACTATTAGGGAACGTGCAGGATGGTAGACACCAACAAACTGACATCTATCGCAAAAGATGTCCTACTTGCGCCTGTTTATCTGTATCAAGGACGCAAAATCAAGCGTGAAACCGTTCGTTTGCCGGAACCAAACGGCGAAAGACATGGTATGGTTGAGCTATCAAAAGCAGATGATGGAGTATCATCTAAAAGCCAAGAGACGCTCAATTTGATGGTCGTCGGCGACTCAGCAGCAGCGGGTGTCGGTAGCCAAACTCAGCAAGAGGCACTGGTTGGTAAGCTGATTCCGATATTGGAACAGAATGCCGTTATTCGATCGAACTTTGGACAGCTCAATTGGTCATTACAAGCGACGACTGGTCATACTAGCTTTGATATTTTGCGCAGATTATATGTCTTCCCTATTCCTGACCAACCTATCGATGTGATGTTGCTGAGCGTTGGGGTCAACGATACGACGTCCAACGTTTCTGTGCATCAATGGCAGCAGCAAATTGAAGATATCATTAATATTGCGCAGCGTAAATTTGGCGTACGCGAACTGATCTTTTTAAGCTTACCACCGATGGCGCAAATGCCTGCGATTCCCTCCCCGCTCAATAATTTCGTTGGTGCAAAAGCCTCGATATTAGATGACATATTGCAACAAGTCTGCGCTGCTCATGACGGTGTCAATTATATGGCGACTGACTTTGCGCGCATGATATCAGAGCATGGTAATGGTCAGCCTATTGATATTGCGGTGATGTTTGCTAGTGATGGCTTTCACCCGAGTAGCCTCATGTACGGTTATTGGGCACAGCAGATCGTAGAGAACATGACCCAGCTGTTAGACTCATCCGCCGCTCAGACGGATTGCTAAAAACACGCAAGTATTGATTTATCAACACAAAAAAACCGCTGAATCATCAGCGGTTTTTTATAGCTTAGCAAAACACATTTACACCATAGGTATAAATTATTCAGCAGCGTCAGCAGCTTTCTTGCTACGGCCACCAAATGCACCAAAGCGTTTGTTGAAGCTTGCAACACGGCCTTCAGTAGAGGTTTTACGTTGCTCACCAGTATAGAATGGATGCGACGCACTTGAGATATCAAGTGGGTAGTATGGGTATTCTTTACCTTCGTATTCGCGAGTCGCTTTAGTCTTAGCCGTTGAACGAGTCAAAAAGAACACGTCAGCGTTCGTGTCATGGAATAAAACTTCTTGGTAATCAGGATGGATATCTTTACGCATAATAAACTCTCTAGGTCCGATGTATGTATGGCAATTTGCATCAACATCATGAGCGATGTCTCAAACAAACGAAAACATACGTAACTGAGGCACTAAGGACATTATAAGTATGGCAACTGTGTCACTGGCTTATTCCAGCACAAAGCACCACTCTTCTGCTCACTTAGCCTTTCCCCAGCGGGAAAATTAAACCGCGATTTTAACGGTTTTTGTCACCCAACGCAAGCCACAGTTATGATAGTTATATGTGATAAGTTGTCACTAAGAGGGAAATAGTGTTGAGATGTATGAGTTAACCCAGTACAATATTTTGGTTAGTTAAATTAATCAATTATACAGATATCTGTAGTTAATCTAACGAGATTTAGCTTGCTTTGTCATTTATCTATGCATTTTTAGGCTATATGGCTAGTCAGTTTTCTACAAAAAATATCGCACTTTTTACTTATCGGTAAGCACGACTTCTCTAATACTAAATAAGGATTATTCAATGATAAACACTGCCATCAAAACCACTACTAAGGCACTATTGATCAGCTCAGCACTTGCTATCACGACCATGGCAAGCGCTGCTCTACCAACTCAGTGGCAACTAGATAATTCACATACTCGTGTCGGTTTCTCTGTTGAGCACATGGGGTTTTCTACGGTTATGGGTCACTTTAGTGACGTCGACGGTACCGTGCAGTTTGACCTAAAAAACCCAAACCAAACACAGCTTAACTTTGTCATTGATACAGACAGTATCGATACTGCTTGGGCAGCCCGTGACAAGCATCTAAAAACCGACGAGTTTTTCAATGTTGAGAAGTATCCTACCATGAGCTTTAAATCGACTCAGGTTAATTTTATCAATCTACAACAAGCAAAAGTCACTGGCGACTTTACGTTACTCGGTCAAACCAAACCATTAACCCTTAACCTAACGCTAAAGAAAATCGATAACAGCCCTCTTACTAAAGAGCCTGTGATTGGTTTCCGCGCTACAGGCAATATCGATCGTACTGCTTATGGCATGGATGCGTACTCGCAAGGCGTTACCACCAATGTGCCTATTCAGATAGACGGCGAATTGGTAGAGAAAAAGTCAAAATAGACGTCATTCGCTATTAGTCGCTTTCACTAGCAACAACAAAAAAAGCAGCCTCTATAATAGGGCTGCTTTTTTTGTCCAACAATAGTGTTATAAGATACTATTTGGTTGGGATAACATGCCAAACGTCAAATTTGTCGTCGCCATCTTTGTCGCCCATTTTTGTATCATTAGCATAGAAGTATAATGGCTTACCATTCATTGCCCATTGATACTTACCATCTTCACGCTTGAACGCCGCAAACTGACCAGAAGCTTTAGCATTGCTTGGTGCTTGGAAGATTGGCCACACAACTTGACACGCTGCGCCGCAATCTGACTTATTCATTGAATCTTTGTCATAAGTATAAAGCGTCATGTAATTGGTTGCATCAACCAACACGCCATTTTTGCTAGCGACAGGGGCAGTGTTTTTATTGGTCGCTTGGACTTCGTGCGTGCCTGACATGTCATTTCCAACGACACTTTTCAGGGTTGTACAACCGGTCAATGCTAATACGCCAGTTAGTGCAGATAACATCATGATATTTTTCATAGCAACTTCCTTGTCATTTTAATAATTGTAATAGTAAATTTTATGAGCCGTTTTTATTTTTTGATGTGAAAGTGATAAAAACAGAGCTTTAACCTCACTTGAGCGAAATAAATATAGCACACAGTTTTTAGCGATGATGGCCATCAATATACAAACTTACAAAAGTGGCTGAATTTTACAAAATGCTTAAACACAAGCCTTTTTGGCTACAGAAAACTGACCTTATTGCCCTTCTCCAGATGTTGCACTTAAAACTGTCTATTAAGAACTGACCAAGACCACCTTACCTCGTTGACAAAACTCATGCATCTACTTACGTATTTGCCATCATATTGTCTGTAGTTCTTCGTAAAATGAACTTATAGAAATGAAGTATTACTACACAATGGAAAACACCTCTATTGTGGCTTATAAATAAATATTGAACTTAGCGGCCTTCGCACGCATATCAATAGTTACAAGACATTTAACGATTACACCGAGCATGGCCTGATGCAAATGCTACTAAGGATATAATGACGACAATGACTCAGTCTTCTAATAAAAATCACGCTCATTCTGTCAAACAAGATGATTCTTCTAAGGTGCTGTCTTATGGAGATCATCAAAACTCGCCAATCAGACGTCCTACTAAACGCGTCGGTATTTTGGGCGGCGGTACTGCAGGGTCAACGATTGCTATTCGCCTTGCGGCACTAGGGCTTGAGACTTATTTGTTTGAGAAGAAAAAATCACTCATTGATGGTCCACCAATGTGTCACTTGCATGCTGGCGGCAACTTGTACCGCGAGATACCTGATGAAGATTGTGTGGCTCTCCTCAAGCAATGTATTGATATATTACGTCTCTATCCTTATACCATCGATGTTCGTCCTACTGCATTTGCGGTGCCGACACGCGATGAAGGACTGCCTGAAGACTTGCTACCGCGTTTGGATATTTTGACAGAAGCTTATCAAGAGCTCATCGAGCAGGATACCAACAATAAAGTACTTGGCGAGCCTGAGGATTACTATCAGCTTTATAGCCATGAGCAGTTGCTTGAGCTGTCTGAGCGTGAGCAAGTCGAAGTGCCAAGTACGGTTGATGAGTGGATGATACCAGTAGCCAAATACTTAGACTTAAATAAAGTTAAATTTCCACTGATTGTCGTACAAGAGTACGGCTGGAATATCTTTCGCTTAGCAGCTTCTGCGCAGTTGGCGCTTGAAGAATATGACCATGCCCATGTCTTTACTGACACCACAGTGCAAAAAGTAGTCCCTGTGGATTGTGAAAACTGTAGCAATGCCAATCATCATGTCACTAAATGGCGCATCGACTATCAGCAAGCAAACGACTCCCAAGCTGAATCTATCGAAGTCGATTATCTGGTCAATGCTTGCGGTTTTCGCACTGGTGTCATCGATGACATGGTTGGTGTTGAAGTCACACGCATGGTCGAGTTTAAATCCTCTTATGTCACCCATTGGGGCGATGCAGGCGGGCAGATTCCAGAGATTATCGTCTACGGTCAGCGAGGTACGCCCGAAGGCATGGCGCAGTTAACCCCCTATCCGGGTGGGTATTTTCAGATACATGGCATGAGTAAAGCCATTACCTTATTTGATGATGGTCTGGTCGCATCTAGCACAGACAGCGCTCAGCCCAAACTGCCACAGCAATACATACACTATATCGAGGATGGCTGGGACAAAGCGCCGCTACAAGCGCGTAGCCAGCAGGCGATTGAATATGTGGCTGAGTTTGTACCGACATTCAATAGTGCGCGTACTGTCGGCAATGCGCTATATGGTGGGCAGCAAATTCCTGGAGAGGACGATACGTTGCGCGTGGCTGACGTAAGCTTGTATTCTAATATACGTTACGCTCGTGCAGAAAACGTCAAAGCATCTTCAACCTTGATCGCCGCTGATCAGATAGTCACTGAGCTGACGACGCTGGGATTGATACAAAACGATACGCCAATGAATCGTAGCCGCTATGCACACGAATGGTCGTACTTGACACACAATGATGGTCTGGCTGTTGATAAGGTTGCACGTGTGCTCGCTGAGCAGCGTGGATTCCCAATAGCTATGGCAGATGTCAATCATAGTATTCGTGAAGCAGCACTAGATGATCTCTCACCTGCTGGTGTATAGTAAAATTGTTTATTTCTAAATTTTGATAGCCATCACATTAGCCATCAAAAAAGGAGCAGACAACCGATATTTGGTTATCTGCTCCTTTTTTATGTGATTGCTTTTAATTGCTCTATTTTACAAAGCTTAGCTGTTGCTACCAGCCATTTTTTCTGTATTTACATGATCATTGATGGTCACGACGGTCTGTAGCATCTCGATTGCCTCGTTGATGGTATTGCAAACCACCAAACGATCTAAATCTTGCTGCTTCATAAACCCTTGCTCGGTGGTATATTTTAGATGCTCAATCATACGGTCATAAAAACCATTGATATTTAAAATAATCATTGGCTTTTCGTGTTGATATAGCTGACGCCATGTGGCGATTTCCATGATTTCTTCTAGTGTGCCCAGCCCGCCTGGTAGCGTGATAAAGGCATCGGCGTACTCTGCCATAACGGTCTTACGCGTGTGCATGGTATCGGTCAAATGCAAGCGAGTCAGCTGCTCATGAGCGATTTCGTGTTTGAGCATAAAGGTTGGAATGACGCCCACGGCTTCAGCGCCACCTTTGATGACCTCATCTGCGACCGCGCCCATGAGACCAATGCTAGCACCGCCATATACCAGTCCCATGCCATTATCTGCCAACGCACTGCCAAGCTCGCGTGCTGCCTGCTCATACACATCATTGTTGCCCAAGCGCGAACCGCAATACACAGCCACTAGCGGCATAGTCAGTGTAGATTTATCCACGGCTTTTTCTATATTGGTGATGTCTTTGCTCGTGATTACATCATAAGTATCATCGTTGATTTTCATTTGCATATAGTTTCCTTAATTGATCGATCATTTTTTATTGAGTGTTTGTTATTAGTAAAGGTCAAATACCACACGTTTCATTTATAGTGTTATGCACATCATTTATAGAATGAGTTCAACCAAGTCATACAAAACTTGAAAGTCATATTTGAGTACCTGTCTCGCTAGTATTTATCTTAACATAAGCAATGCTACCACATAGTCACAACGAATTATCACTACGCAACAACTACATTTTAAACATGGGAATTAGTGACTCATCGCAGTTTAATAATCACTATCTACTCATAAAAAACATGAAGGTATCACGATGGATAATCACAACGCTGCTTCTGCCGCAGAGCATGCAGAAAGTATCATTAACAATCCTTTGATTAGTCCTAATATTGCTGATGGTGCGACCAATATCGACACTTACTCGTTGAGTATCATGACCGATCGCAATCAAGCATTGGCAGCCACTGTCTATCGCCCTAAAGAGGGCACGACAACAGCGATCATGATCGCGCCCGCCACCGGTATCAAACGCCATTTTTACCATAGTTTTGCCCTATATCTAGCAGAGAGCGGATTCGGCGTACTGACTTTTGATAATGAAGGGATTGGTGATTCGCTTTCGACCAATCTGGCAAAGTGTGATGCTTCGCTGATAAGTTGGGGTCGCCACGATATGCCTGCCGTACTTGATGCGCTGCAAGATGCGTTTCCTGAGGCGTCCTATCACCTTATCGGTCATAGCGCAGGCGGGCAGCTTATCGGTTTGATGCCAAACTATCAGGCGATTGCTTCCGTATTCAATGTCGCGTGCTCTTCAGGCCGTATCAAAAACATGGGCATGCCTTATAAGCTCAAAGCCATGGGATTTATGGATGCGTTTATTCCGTTTACTAATTTAACACTAGGCTATACGCCTTCAGACAAGATTGGCATGGGCGAGCCGCTACCGCGCGGTGTGGCTCGTCAATGGCGTGAATGGTGTAATGGCGCAGGCTATATCAAAACTGCTTTTGGTAAAAGTATACACACCCATTTTTACGATGCACTCAGCATGCCAGCATTGTGGCTTGGTTTTAGCGATGACGATATCGCCAATAGCGAAAACATGGATGACATGATACGCGTATTTACGAACATGCCAGTCGAAAAGCGGTTTTTAAATCCTGAAGATTTCGGATTAAATCATATCGGCCACATGCGCTACTTTAGCAGTAAAACCAATGCCAAAGCGCCAGAGCTTTGGCAAATGGCAGTAGACTGGTTTAGTAAAGGCGAGTAGCGTTGTTCATCCATCAGTATAAGAAGCCATAGCGACTGATATCATTTATTTGTATCAATACACAAAGTCAGTAAATGCACTTTTATTACTCAGCATTGTTTGTTTTTTCTGCTTCTATCCGCTTCTTTAGGGCAGAATACAATGACGGCTGCATATTATGAATATTGCCTATCATCCATTTAACATAGTTGATAGGCACTTCTTTGATTGGCTTACCTTTATGCTTGCCAAATGGCATCTTGCTCACAGGCGTCGCTTTATTTGAGATAGCATGTGCCGCAGCAAAATCGGTCGGTGCAATCTCTAAACGCTCGCAGCAGGCTTGATAAAGCAGATAACACATCCGTGCATCCCCTAGCGCATCATGAGCGGCAATCGTCATCGTGCTCGCCTCTTCCTTTCCGATTAGCTGCTCAATGCATCGAGATTGACCATAAGCACGCCATTCTGGAAAGGCAGCGCGCGCGAGTCTCACAGTACAAATCAGCTTAGTAGAAGGACTGCCAATCACTCGCCAATCAAAGCGCACATTATGACCAATCAAATACTCTGGCAGCTCAAACTGATCTGGCTCAAAACGCTCAAGACCAGCCACATCAGCATCAGTAATGCCATGCACCTTGATGACGACAGGTGATATAGAGCGGCCGCTATTGAAGTACTTCATCCATTCAAATCCAGTTGCCACGTTGATAGTCGCCACTTGAATCGGCCTCGGATCACGGCCTTGATCGGTTTCAGTATCGATGACAAGCGCCGTTTCAGCCATAGTAGCCGTATCTATAATATCAGCCGTGTTCAAAGCATCATTCATAAAAATTAACCATTCCCAGCACCCTCATCGCTCAACAGAAGCGTTAAGTAGATAAAGTTATATTTGCTGTGCTTGTATTTAATCACATCTGTATTTATGGGGATAAAAGTCATAGATAACAATGCTATACATACCTTAGCAGATAGGGCTTTTATAATATTAGCTCATACAATATAAAACAGATAAGAGACATCAATGCTAGCAGATGGAAAAAGCCAACCACCGAAGCCTTCTTTTGTCAGTCGTGTACTCGGCGTACTGATTAAAGCGGCTGTATTGCTAGGATTCTTATTTGTCTTTGATAAGCTGCTACCCAGCATTAGCGAGCAGACCCAATCATTTGTGGTCGCCAAGTGGCAACAGTTAAGTCTGTTGCAGCAAGAGCTACCCACAGAAAACAGTCTGCCCAGTCCACTGCCAGAGAAAAACCTGACGGACACTTGGGGTGCGGCACGCAGTCAAGGGCGCTCACATGAAGGCATCGATATCTTTGCAGAACGTGGTACGCCGATACAATCGACCACGCAGGGAATTGTGAGTAAGGTTGGTGAGAATAATTTGGGTGGGCGCGTGGTCGTCGTGGTAGGGCCTGGCGGTGCTGGTCATTATTACGCGCATCTAGAAGACTATGCCGATATTGCTCCCAATGATTGGGTCAATCAAGGCGATATTATCGGTTATGTGGGTGATAGCGGTAATGCAAAAGGGACACCGCCACATGTGCATTACGGTATTTATATTAATGGCAGTGCCGTAAACCCTTACCCGCTTTTGCAAAAAGACTAGGTATACTAAATTAGGCATGCTAAATAAATCCGCATGACGAGTCTAAATAATATGGAACAAGAGCTGTACTAATTTGTCGCAGACGACCTTACATACGCGGCTGGAAACACCACGCTAAATATCGACCCCTCTCCTTCTACTGAGTCAATCTGCAACTGCGCCTCGTGCTGATGCAAAACGTGCTTTACGATAGCCAGCCCTAATCCTGTACCGCCTGTGGCACGACTACGCCCTTTATCAATACGATAAAAGCGCTCCGTCAAACGCGCAATATGCTCTGGTGCGATACCAAGCCCATTGTCCTCGACCGCAAATCGGCACCCATCCGTTGTCTGCGTCCAGCTGATGGTAATATTACCGCCTTTTGGCGTATATTTAATCGCATTGATGACTAAGTTGGACAAGGCGCTGATCAAGTAAACCTCCGACCCATATAACCCGTCATAAGTATCTATGTGCAAATGAATGGTGTGCTTGTACGCTTGGTTATATGCCTGTGCATCATCATAGATATTGGTGAGAAGTTTGGTCATATCGACATCATTAAACTCATGTGTCTCTTCGATTTCAATCTTGGAGAGCAGTAGTAAGTCATTTACGATTCGATTCATACGGGCTGTTTGCTGAGTCATCAGCTCAAAACCGCGACGCCACTGTGGCGGCATATCTGGCTGGTCGGAGAAGTTCTCCAAATAGCCCATCATCACTGTCAGCGGTGTGCGCAGCTCGTGCGAGACATTTGCCACGAAGTCTTGGCGCATTTGCTCTAAATGCTGTACGCGGGTCACGTCATAAATAAACAATAGCTTCTCATCACCAAAAGGCGTGAGCTCACATTTTAGATAACGGCTGGGATCGCGCCACGATTCTATATGAACGCCGTCGTTCGGCAGGGTAGTATTTTGATAGTACTGGCGGAACTCAGGCACAGTGATAAAGTCAAACACACTTTGTCCTTTGTCAGCTGGCTGCAGTGACAAGAGATCCTGCGCTGCCTGATTCCACCACTCTAACCCATCATCTTCATTCAGTAAGATGACCGCATCTCGCAATGCTCGCAGCGCACTTCTGATTTTCTCCAGTTGCTCCGCCGCATTTTGGCTAGCGATTTGTGCTGGCGCATCTTGCTGTTCATTATTATAGTTATGGTCTTTTTTCTTTTTTGCTGGCGCTATCTTGTTCATTTCTTATCCTTACCACTATCCGCTATTTTATTTATTGTTATGGTGGCATTGTTCGTACAAGATCAAGTTATAAAAAATCAACTTATACAAGATTAGCTTGGCTCAATGAGACTAGAGAACCGATAGCCTGTACCGCGCACCGTTTGTATCAATGTATCACAATCATGAGGGCGCAATAGTTTACGTAGACGCTTGATATGTACATCAATGGTTCGATCTTCGATATAAACGTTACCGCCCCAAACCTGATCGAGCAGCTGCGTTCTTGTGTAGGCGCGCTCTGGATGACTCATAAAAAATGCTAACAAGCGATATTCTGTTGGGCCGACCTCAATGACTTTTCCTGCGGCTGTCACGCGCTGGCTTTTGGTATCGAGACTCAGCTGACCAATTTCGATAGGCTTGTCGCTACTCATCGCGCTACTACGGCGCAAGACGGCTTTGATTCTGGAAATCAGCTCACGCGTCGAAAAAGGCTTGGTCATGTAATCATCTGCACCTGCATCGAGCCCATGAACCTTGCTGTCTTCTTCGCTTTTGGCCGTTAGCATAATGACGGGTATCTCAGAGAGCATCTCATCGCTTTTGAGCATACGACAAAAATCAACACCGCTCTTGTCTCCGGGCAACATCCAATCTAATAATATTAATGACGGTCTATGATCGACCACTTGCTGATGCGCTTCTGATACGTCAGCCGCTTGTAGGCTATCAAACCCAGCCATTTCTAGCGTCATCACAACCATTTCACGAATCGCAGGTTCATCTTCAACAATCAAAATTTTCTCATTATACATAGGACATTCTCGGTGTTAGCGGACAAAATCTAGCATATAAAAAGGCGATAAATACTCACCAGTCTCTATCTATTAAACGGATTAATTATGACAGCCTGATGACACTCTGGTGTCAGATCTCCAATAGAAAATTGAGTGGTCCATCATTGACGCTTTCAACTTGCATATCAGCGCCAAACTGACCAGTGGCTACATTTGAATACTGGGTTTTGGCATAGTCGATGAGTTTCTCGAACAGCGCTTGTGCCGCATCAGGTGCCATCGCGCCACCAAAATCAGGGCGGCGACCTTTATCCGTTTTTGCCATCAAAGTAAATTGTGACACTAATAACAATCCGCCGCCGACCTGCTGAACGTTTTTATCCAGTTTACCAAATTTGGCGGGGTCGTCATCATTTTCAAAAATACGATAGGTCAAGATTTTGTCAATCATCCGCTGGGCGGCGGCGAAATCATCATCATGACCCAACCCAATATAGGCCAATACCCCATGATCAATTTTGCCAACACAATGCTCATCGATAGTGACGCTCGCACGGCTCACTCGTTGTATCAGTGCTTTCATTTACGACCTTCTTTATTTATAAATGGCTTACAGTTTATGGTCAGACAATAATACGCTGTCCATGATAAAATATGGTCATTAACTTGCCCATGCAATAATGACATCACATCCTATTTTGGTAGCCTTATTATGAATGTATTTACCACCTTACAACAGCTGGTACCGCAGCAGCAACTCAGTAAAGTCGCTGGACGTTTGGCCGCCAGTCGTCATCCTTATGTCAAACGTACCTTTATCCGTGGTTTTGCCAAAGCTTATAACATCAGCTTAGATGAATATGAGCGCCAAAGCCTTAATGCTTATGAGAGTTTCAATGACTTTTTTACCCGTGAACTAAAAGAAGATGCTCGCACCATCGATACCACTGCAAACGGCATCGTAAGTCCTGCTGACGGTATCATCTCTCAGCTTGGACAAATTAAAGATCATAAAATGCTACAAGCCAAAGGTCGTCATTATGACGTTGGCCAATTGCTTGCTGATAGCGAAGATGGCAGTTATTTTGCCGATGGTAGCTTTGCGACAATCTATCTAGCACCTAGCAATTATCACCGTGTTCATATGCCATTTACTGGTACGCTGACCAAAACTCGCTACGTTCCTGGTACGCTGTTTTCGGTCAACAATACCACGGCAGCTAATGTGCCGGACTTGTTTGCGCGTAATGAGCGTCTGGTCTGTCTGTTTGATACCAAATATGGCAAAGCGGCCGTTGTCATGGTAGGTGCTATGATTGTCGCTGGTATCGAAACCGTCGCGACGGGCAAAATTACCCGCACGGATGATATACAAGAAGCGGATCACGATATGCAGTTTGCGGCAGGCGAAGAGCTTGGTCGTTTTTATTTAGGATCAACAGCTATCGTAGTGTTGCCAAAAGCAGCAAAAGCCGACTGGCTAGACAGTATGAATGCCAATAGCGTGGTACAAATGGGTCAACTATTGGGAATGGCAAGCGCTGAGTAGCATGACTGTGTAAAAGTGCTCAAGAATATCAGCCCAGTGAAGCATAGATCACAATGCTCAACTGGGCTTTTTTATGCCTAGCGTTTTTATAGATTTACGCGTCGATCAACCATCCTTGCTCAGTCGCATAGTCAATATTGTGTGAGAGCCAATCATGAATAGGAGGAAAGCTGTCTTTGATAAAAGCAAGCGCCGCCGCCACTTGCAAGCGCGTCACCTGAGATTCAATCCACGTTTTTCCTTCAGTATTGAGATTAAGTAAAAACGGTAATAAACGATCAACCACTCTGAGCAGCTGAGTCTCTTTGCTACTACCCGTTTCTTGCTCCTCCCAAACCTCACTCAAAGCCGCAATCCCGTTACCACGCTCTGCTTGCAATCGGGCTATGCCAGCGCGTTCCTCAATATGTGCCTCGCTACGACTATTTGCGAACAAAAACGTATCGCCAGCGTCGATCTCACCCAAATCATGTACCAAGGCCATCTTTAGCAATTGTTCATGATTGACATCCAGCTCAAACAACTCAGCAATTGACCAGCACGCCATGGCTAAGTGCCAAGAGTGTTCGGCAGAGTTTTCTCTGCGTGTGGTATGAGTCACGTAACTACGGCGATTTACGCGTTTGAGCGCATCTAGCTCTAGTAAGAAATGAGTGACATCCTCTATGTCGATAGTTGCAGCAGATTTTTGATCGGTCAATGACACAGGTGTATTTGAGGGCATATTTCTCTCTAATGTTTTGATAATTTTACACATTATGGTGTGGCTAACAACAAAATAGCGCTGATGTTATCAAGCGCTATTTCTTATAAGTCATTGGGTTAAATGACTCAGTATTCTATTATATAACCATCTACTTAATTAGATTCAGAATGGTTTTGAAGGCAGGGTCTTTACTGCTACGGCACAATTCAAACAAAATGGTTTCTACTGTCGAGATTATCCCACCTGCACGGCGAATACGGCGAATGGCTTGTTTTTTGTCGTATGGAAAACGCGAGCCAACAGCATCACCAATAATGACTGGTTGCATGCCATTGTCTAGCAAATCAAGTGCGGTCTGTAACACACAGACGTGCGCCTCAACTCCGATAAGCAATACGGTACTACGGTTTTGCTGCGCTAAATGATGCCATGTGTCATTGTTATCGCAGGCACTAAATGTGACTTTTTCAAAGCTCTTTGCATTGTCGCCCTCCAGCACATCACGAAGCTCTGGCAAGCTATCGCCCAATCCTTTTTTATACTGCTCGTTGAGCATGATGGGGATACCGAGCGCTTGCAGTCCTTTGATTATGGTCACTGTTTTTTTGACGATATTTTCGTGATCATAGATATGCGGCGTGAGGCGTTCTTGTACATCGATAATCATCGCTTGGGTGTTTTCACGAGCAATTCGGTAAGTACGATCAGTAATCATCGTAGACATAATACACTCCTTGTACGGCTGATATTTATTATTAAAAGCTATTTTAAAATGACCATCATTAGAATTTTCATTAATAATGGTCTTAGCTCAGCTCACCCTTATTTAGTCACAGTTTCTTGAATGCGTCAATGGAGATAATTTTCATACGTACCTGTGTGCTCTTGATTACGCCAAGCATTAACTCGCTCATTATATTCACAAAAAACCCCCAGCCATCACGGCTAGGGGTCATTATTCAAATACTTTTAATCAACAAATGTTACAAACTGGTTGCCGACTTTAAAATTAAACCCGCTCAATAATAGTGGCGATACCTTGACCAAGACCGATACACATCGTCGCTAGACCGATTTCGGTATCTGACTGCTCCATTGCATTGAGCAATGTCACTGTGATACGAGCACCTGAACATCCTAGTGGATGACCTAGAGCAATGGCACCACCGTTGATGTTAACGATATCTTGCTTATCAGATAAATTTAGACCTTTTAATACCGATAGGCCTTGAGCAGCAAAGGCTTCGTTTAGCTCGATGGTTTGCATGTCACCAATACTCATGCCAGCACGTTTCAGTGCTTTGTTGGTAGCAGGTACAGGACCATAGCCCATGATGGCTGCGTCACAACCAGCAACGGCCATACTACGGATACGGGCGCGCGGCTTGAGACCTAGATCTTTTGCTTTCTGCGCGCTCATCACTAGCATCGCTGATGCACCGTCAGATAGTGCAGATGACGTTGCCGCCGTGACGGTACCGCCTTTTGGATCAAACGCTGGACGTAGTTTTTGCATTTGCTCCATGGTTGCATCTGGACGGATGACTTCATCCACGGTACATAGTTGCAAGCGACCATCAGCATCATGACCTTCGATACCGATGATTTCATTGTCAAAACGACCCTCAGTGGTCGCTGCCCATGCACGGCGATGTGACTCAAGACCAAAAGCATCTTGCTCTTCACGCGTAATGCCATTCATACGGCCTAGCATCTCAGCGGTCAAGCCCATCATATTTGAGGCTTTTGCATAGTGCTTAGAAGCAGCAGGGTTTAGATCAATACCATGCATCATGCCGACGTGACCCATGTGCTCAACACCGCCAATGATAAACACATCACCTTGGTTGGTCATGATTTGTGCAGCTGCGGTATGTAGTGCCTGCATAGATGAGCCGCACAGACGGTTAACCGTTTGTCCACCAGCGGTCTTTGGAATACCTGCCAATAGGCCAATGTTACGACCGATGTTCATGCCTTGCTCTAGTGTCTGGTTGACACAGCCCCAGATAATATCTTCGATGTCATTGGTATCAAAGTCGTTACGTTCTACTAGCGCGCGTACCAGTTCAGCGGATATGGTATCCGCACGTACATGACGGAACATACCGTTTTTGGTTTTACCCATTGCCGAGCGCACGCCATCTACGATGACCACATCTTTTGGACTTAAAGTTGTCATACTATCTTCCTTTTCAATTTTTATTGTCAGTGTAGAGCGTTCACGCCAGCGTTATGATGGGATTCTCTTTCGCAAAGCATTGTGTGTTATACGCGCTGCGATTCAATGCCATATATCACGCTGTCGTAAACCAGCTAAAACCGTACGTCCGTCATCAAAGTCTATCAACACATCCATGATTGTCTTTATATTGGCGGACGCACCACACTTATCCTAATACGGTATGTTCATTACTCGACTGAGTAAAAAGTCTCGCCTGCGGCTGCCATATCGCGAATCTTTTGCGGGGCTTCATAGGCTTTGCCAAGATGAGCGTACTTTTCACATAGTGCCAAGTAGTTATCTAGACCCATTTGGTCGACATAACGGCAAGGGCCACCGCGGAATGGCGGGAAACCTACGCCCATAATCATCGCCATGTCGGCCTCGCTTGGCGTGCTCACGATGTTGTCTTCTAGGCAGCGAACGGTTTCGTTGCAGAAAGCCAACATAGTGCGATCGATGATTGCTTGATCGTCGAATTCTTGCTTCTCACTATCAGTCGTAGTTTTTAGCAACTCATAAGTAGCTTCGTCAGCAACTTTCTTCGGCTTGCCGCGCTTGTCAGTTTCATACTTATAGAAACCTACACCGTTTTTCTGACCGAGACGCTCGTTTTCGTATAGATGCTGAATCGCACCTTTATAGTCTGGTTTCATACGATCTGGGAAACCATCCGCCATGACTTCTGCGCCATGTACACCTGTATCTAAACCGACCACGTCGATTAGGTATGCAGGACCCATAGGCCAGCCGAATTTTTCCATGACTTTATCAACATGAGCAAAGTCAGCACCTTGCTTAAGCAATAAATCAAACGCGCCAAAGTATGGGAACAAGACACGGTTGACCAAGAAACCTGGGCAGTCGTTGACCACAACTGGCACTTTACCCATTTTTGAGGCGAGTGCTACGGTAGTCGCGATGGCTTCTTCAGAAGATTTTTCACCGCGGATAACTTCGACGAGTGGCATGCGATGTACTGGGTTGAAGAAATGCATACCGACGAAGTTTTCTGGACGCTCAAGCGCTTCTGCTAGGAACGTAATAGAGATCGTCGAGGTGTTTGACGCTAGGATGCAATCGTCTTTTACTAGCCCTTCTACTTCTTTTAGAACTGCACGCTTCACATTTGGATTTTCTACGACCGCTTCGATAACGATATCAGTCTCGCTAAAGTCACCATAGTTCAAAGTAGGACGGATGCGGCTTAAAGTTTCACCCATTTTCGCTGGGGTCATCTTCTTACGTTCAACCATTTTACCAAGCAGTTTGCTGGCTTCGCCCATACCAAGATCTAATTGCTCAGATTTGATGTCTTTCATAATGATTGGCAAGCCTTTGCTGGCTGCCTGATACGCGATACCGCCACCCATGATACCAGCACCTAGCACAGCGGCTTCATTGATATCATGTGCAAGCTTGCTGTGTTTTTTGGCCAGTTTTTTGACCAGCTGATCGTTTAAGAACAGACCAACCAAGCTTTCTGCTTGTGGCGTTTTCGCAGCTTTTGCAAAACCAGCAGCTTCTACTTCGATTGCTTTGTCACGTGGCAGATTGACGTGCTTCTCAATGGCTTCAATAGCAAGAGCTGGTGCTGGGTACTGCTTAGGGTTGGCTTTAGCGAAAATAGCACCTTTGGCACTATTAAATGCCATAGCTTGCTCAAGCTGGTTTAGCTTAACAGGAGCCAGTTTCTCTTCACGTTTTGCTTTCCAATCAAGCTCACCTGAGATACATTTTTTGACCAAATCAATGGCTGCATCTTGCAAGTCGTCAGCAGGAACGGTCGCATCAACCAAACCGAGTTTTAGCGCATCAAGTGGTTTTTTTGGTGTGCCAGTAGCGATAAGCTCAAGCGCGTTATCGATACCAATGATACGCGTACTACGAACCGTACCACCGAAACCTGGGAAGATGCCCAATTGGGTTTCTGGTAGACCGATGATTGCTTTGTCACTCATGACGCGGTATTCACAAACCAACGTCATTTCACAACCGCCGCCCATTGCTGCGCCATTGATGGCCGCAACTTTTGGGAATGGCAAATCTTCAAAACGATTAAAAGCGTCATTGACATGAACGACCCAATCTTTGATCTCGCTTTCTGACTTTTTAAAAGAAGCCACAAACTCTGTGATATCAGCCCCAGCAATAAACACGCCTTTGCCTGAAGTGACGATAAGACCTTTCACGTCGTCCGCTTTCTCTAAAGCAGTCACGGCTTCACCAAACTGTTTATTGGTTTCGGCATCAAATTTGTTCACGCTCTCATTTTCAGCGTTGTAGTGCATGTTGGCGATGCCATCCTCTAGCATTGTCACCGTGATGCGATTTCCTTGGTATACCATTTGAAACTCCTTTCTATATAACGAAAGCTACGTTTTGAATTAAAATAAATAGCCAGTTACTGTTAGTAAAATGGGTAATAGCACTGTGCGCCTATGATGTCATAAAGACAAACACATAGAGGGCGCACGAGTGAAGATGTCTTTATTATCCAGCGCTCATGATGTGATACGTGTTTTGACGTCTCTTGTACCCCATCACACGGCGCTTTATTTATATGTTGCAAATACTTCTATTAAAATACTGACTGAGACATGCTCCAACACTGACTATTGATGAATGAATACGCAGAGTAAAAACCCGATACAGTCAACATCAGACCATTTTCACGTCAATTAGTGTAGGGGATTATGCCCCTCACTGTCACAAGCTAATACCATACTCACAAGTCACTCTTAAATCACCTGTAGGCATTTACCTTATGCGTAAAGTGTTTTAGTGAATGATTGTATACTGAGTTGCTATTTTGAATGTATTCCGTCTTGCTTTTATTCATGGTCTACCACCTCAAGGATGATAAACCGTTGTTGTAGACTGATTGATACGACTTATTTAGCTTGCGCTTTTATCAAAACATATTCAATCAGCAAGTGACATCAGTGATACGTAACCAAGACTTGTTGTAAGGTTACGATTGTACTGCCTCGTTTTTGGATAAATTAGATCTGTAAAATGCAAAAAACAAACGATTGATACCGTGTCTCACATAAGCAATATGACCTATCATGCTACACTAATACCGTTTTTACCTTGTCCTTAATAAGTTTTCATTGTATCTCTGATAAATGGTTGGATTATGACGGTTTCCCTTACTTCTAGCGCTATCTCTTCTGGCTTTACCCCTTTTAACGCTGTTTCTTTTCAAAGCACTGAGCAATTTCATGGTGCTGTGCGCGCGCAATTGGCGCAAGATATTGAGGTCTTGTTTGCTTATGCCAAGCTGCCAAGCCCACTGGTAGATGCCTGTCGTTATGTCATGACGGGTCAAGGTAAGTTGGTACGCCCATTGATGGTTGCCAGTGCTTTTGCCAGTATTAATAGCGGTAATAGTGAACGTACAGACGAGCGCAATGACGAAATCGACATGCTCAATACTGATCTAGACTCATTGCTAGAAAACGACTCGGACTATGATATGTCGCGCCGTGCTGCATTGGCCGTAGAGCTACTACATACCTATTCGTTGGTGCATGATGATTTGCCATGTATGGATGATGACGAGCTGCGCCGTGGGCAACCGACTGCTCATATTGCCTTTGATGAAGCGACGGCACTGCTAGCAGGAGATGTATTGCAGACGCTCGCGTTTGAAGTATTGACCGCGGAAATGCCAACCTTTGCGCCATTCGATGCGCATATTGCAAGTCAGCTATTGGCCATATTTGCCCCGCGCGCTAGACGCATGGTGTCAGGTCAAATGCTGGATCTCAATGCCGAAGCCAGTACTGATATTGTGCAAAACGATTTAGAAGCCATCCATCGTGACAAGACAGGTGCACTGATTGAAGCGGCCATGCTCATGGGCGGCGTCTGTGCTGGCGCAACGGCTCCGCAGCGTATGGCATTGCAAGACTGTGCTCAGCATATTGGCCTCGCCTTTCAAGTTCAAGACGATGTATTGGACGTCACGATGACGACTGATACGCTTGGTAAACCTGCGGGTAGTGATGAAAAATTAGACAAATCTACTTATGTAAAACTGATGGGTGTCGATGACGCGACCAGCTATGCGCAGTCGCTTTTCAATGATGGGCGTGCAGCTATCAGTCGCGAACTCAGCGATAATCAAGACAATGACGCACTACTGGCACTGATTGAATGGCTGTGGTCACGTAAGAAATAGCTAATGAATAGCCGCTGAATGAAAACAGCTCAGAAAACTTTATCACCTCAAACGGCAGTGAGTGGTCAACATGGACAGTTCCCCTACCCCGCGTATTTATCTTGGCACTGGTGGCTATAGCGATACTGACTTACTCGGTACGCTGTATCCTACTGACACCAAAAAGACCGACTTTTTACGTGAATACGCCAAGCAATATAGTGCAGTTGAAATAAACAGCACATTTTATGCGCCCATCGGACAAAAAGCCTTTGCTGGGATGGTTGATAAAGCTTATGTACAAGCTGAAAGCGAGTTGAAATTCGCCGTCAAACTGCACCAAGACTTTACTCATGCTCGTAAAGGCACTGCCGAGCACGCACAAGCATTTTTGCAGGCGCTTACCCCACTGGTGGATGCCGACGCCTTAGCGCCATTATTGCTCCAGTTCCCGCATGGCTTTGATCGTACTCGCGAGCATCGTCTCTACTTAGCAGAGCTTGTCAGCTGGTTTAAGGACTATCCGCTTGCTATCGAATTTCGCCACCACGGCTGGCACACCCCGCAAGTGATCGATAGCTTTCGCGAGCAGGGGCTGATTTGGTGCAGTGTCGATTACCCCAAAGTCGGCGGGCTACCACCATCACGACTGATATTTACTGAACGTACTGGTTATTTGCGTATGCATGGCAATAACCTGAACTGGTGGGATGCGATGAGCGCGGCTGACCGTCATGATTATCGCTATAGCGAGGCGGAGATGCAGGACTGGGCGCAAGCGATTGCCAATCAGCGTCAGCACTTTGATACGCTCTACATTTTCTTTCAAAACACTGTAAATGCGCATGCCTATTACAATATTGCGATGCTGCGAGAAGTGTTGGGCAAGTTCGGGTTTGAGGTTTTGTGAATGTACGGTGAATATATAGGAGTAACATTCTTGATAGAGCCTGAAAAAACCTAAAGAGAATGTGAATATTTACTGCTCTTGTTTAACGTTGCATAAAAAAATCAAAAACTTTTATCTACTTTTACAAAGGCTATGCTGTTACTACGCTCATAAAGTGACAAATTACTATCAATTTTCTGGTACTCATAGTTTAATTTTGGTGTGAACCCTTTCCAACTAAGTTTTCTATGTCCTAGGGTTGTACTAAATTGGTATTCATCATCTTTACGTTTTTCACCATAAAAGAAATTATCTGCTTTAAAATCTCGCTGAGCGTAACGGAAACTACTTCTCAAACTAATTTCATTCCCAGAGAATGCCATTCCGCCGCGTATACCGTAACGATCTGACGACTCAGCCTGATCCTTCAAGTCATCGCGCATCAAGTCTGTACCCACATAAATTAGCCATCTAGGTTTTGGTTGGTAAAGCAAAATCCATGCGGTACTGTTAGCATGACCATTGTAATAATTGGCTAAGTCATCCCCTTCATAACGTTTTTGCAAATGTGTGAAGCTACTAGATACTTGCCATTGGTCTGATATTTGTCGACTGTATTCTAAAGTCGCAGCATAGTTCTTATTATATCGACCCCCACCTAGCAAGTTTTGCTCGACCGTCGTTATAACACCCCATGATTGCTTGATATCTTTATAACGATAGCCTAAATTTGACTGCAATGTTAATTCACTATAGTCACTATTATCCCAATAGCTTACACCGCCTAAGTCTACGTTTTTATAAATATAATGATTACCTTCAAGGTTTTTTTCTTGCGTAGCACCGATTTCATAACGTATGCCGTGTGCGTCTTGCGGGAGTGAGTCATCACTACGAATAAATGTGGCTTCACCAATCACTAATTCTTTCAAATCAGACGCCTGATTGACGTTGTCAGTGGATTCATAACTGAAGTTTAGCGTGGGCTGCCACTCTTGAGACTTTTTGATACTGCTTAATATCTGACTAACCAGAGCTTGTAGCGCTGGTGCAAGATAGGGTTCAGCAGTCTCTAATTGCACCTTTGCTTCAGCATAACGCTTATCTTCATATAACATCATTGCCAAATCAAATCTTGGATAATATAAATCTGGTTGACGCTCTAGTAGTTTCTGATATAACGTAATGGCTTCTTTTTGGCGGCCCTGATGTCGATATAGTGCACCTAATCCATAGTTGTATAAAATTGCATCGAAGTTTACAGTCGTACGATATTTAGCTAATAGTTCTTCTAGTTTTTGCCAATCTTTACTGACAATAGCGAAATTAATGCTTTTTTCTAGACTGCTACCTTCTGCTAGTGGTGCAATATTTGGCGTATTAAGACTAGGTTGGTTAAGTAGTAATTCTGGTTGTATTTGTGGTGTCTTTTCGAAGAACACGGTTTGGGTTGGTGGTGATTCTTGGGCTATGGCTGTGGTAGATAATGCGATACAGCAGGCTGCATAGAGCTTTACTTTCATTATATTTTACCAATATGACGAAAAAACCGTTTGAAATACAGAATAATACTTCAAACGGTTTTGTTTATTTAAGGATAAGTTTTCTATTACTTAGAAACTTCACCACGAGTGCCACCGAAGCCAATCGTGTCTTTACCATCAAATACAACCTTACCAGCAATCTCTTCAGCTTTTTTACCATAGAAATCTAGCAAGTAGTTTCCGTCTTTGAAACCTTGTTGAGCTACTGCAGATATTCCAGTTCCTGAAATTACACCTTGCTGTAAATTAACGGTATCGCCTAATCCAGTGATTGTTCCAGAGCCAGTACGATCAGCAAAATTAATATTGTAAGATAAAGTACCTTCCTTGATACTGTTCGTAGTTTCAAAAGTGCTTGAATTAAAAGAGTTTTGATAAGTACCGTTAAAAGCTTTACCCGTGTAAGTAGCACTTCCCAGCATTGGGATGGCATCTGCCGTAGTTTTTAAACCTCTGATAGAAATATCTGATTCTCTACTGTCTGTGATTATAGCGCCTGTCTGATTGTTATATGAAATTTGACCTGAATAATCACCCATAACAACAGAATACGGCTGGTTGTAGACTACAGATTGGATTCTAGATTCTTGCGTAAGCGCGTTTCTTATACTACTACTAGATGCTCTTGTACTGGCCGTAATAGCACCAACTGGATACCTAGCATCTGAAATACCTTTTGCTGCACTCGCTTCTGCTAATAGAGCTTTCTTAGCATTATCTGCGACGATAGAATCTAACACAATTTGCGCATCTGTTGCATTAGCTGTTTTATTAGCCTCGGCATAAGCCGCAGCTTGCTGATCAGTTAATCCAGACTTTTTAGCTGCGGCTAATAATGCGACACGGTTAGTTTCAATTTTCTGCAAGCGTTCCGCTTCAGCCTTTTCAGCAGCAGCCTTTTCAGCATCAGCCTTTTCAGCAGCAGCTTTTTCAGCAGCGGCCTTCTCAGCAGCGGCCTTCTCAGCAGCGGCCTTTTCAGCAGCAGCTTTTTCAGCAGCGGCCTTCTCAGCAGCAGCCTTCTCAGCAGCAGCCTTTTCAGCTTCAGCCTTTTCAGCTTCAGTTTGTTCTATTGGTGGATTTACGTTTGTAGATAAGTTTGAAGAACCATTACCAGTGCTGCTGCACGCAACAATGCCTACTGCTAGAATGGTAAGAACACTTATTTTTGATAGATATGCTAAAGACACTTTGCTGCTCCAACGAATATTAATTTATCTTTCAGCTTAGAAAGCTGAACTCGACATATGTATGTAAGTTATATTACAGCATTGTGTTTGATTTGTATAATATATTATTAATAATAAATCTTTAAATTGAATGAACGGTGATATTTACAATGAAAAGAAATAATGTAAAGTTAATGAGTCGCCCTAATTACACTACAAAATGAAGTACTTATTGAACGCAGAAATAAGCAAAAGTAGACATTTTATCAGACTTAAGAAACTACCTTATAACGCCTTTACCCTTCATCTAAACCTTTAGCAAATAAAGACTACTTTTCAACAAATATCCTTATTTACGCACTTTACATTCTCATAGACACAATAGATAAATTTATCTAAAAACAAGCATACAGAATCGCTCTACTTATTCGTTTTGCACACTGGTAACTTATATCCTACTAATCAAGAGACATCAGTCAAGATGCAATATAAGCGTACTGATATTCACTTATACTATTGGAGATAGTATCGATGACAAAACTAAAAAATAAAGTCGCGATTGTAACCGGTTCATCAAAAGGTATCGGCGCGCAAATAGCCTTATCGCTCGCAAAATCAGGGGCTAAAACCGTCATTAATTATGCAAATGATGATGCAGCAGCCAATAATATCGTAAGCCAGATTAAATCAGCAGGCGGTGAAGCCATTGCCGTTCAAGCTGATGTTAGCAATACCAAGCAAGTCGAAGCAATGTTTGATGCCACTATCAGCGCGTTTGGTAAGCCAGATATTCTGGTCAATAGCGCAGGCATAATGATTAATAAACCCATTGCCGAGACCACCGACGAAGACTTTGATCGTATATTTACTATTAATGTAAAAGGTACGTTCAATACATTGCGTGAAGCTGCGACTAAACTCAATGACGGTGGCCGTGTTGTAAACCTCTCAAGTACGACCACTCGCATGCTGTTACCTAGTTATGGCACTTACTGTGCGACCAAAGGCGCGGTCGATCAGCTGACCCGTATATTTGCCAAAGAGGTCGGCGAGCGCAACATCACGGTCAATGCAGTATCTCCCGGCCCTACTGATACCGAGCTATTCCATCAAGGTAAGACGGATGACACGGTAGAGAGACTTGCTAGCATGTCACCGTTTAACCGTATCGGTGAACCAGTTGATATCGCTCGTGTGGTAGCATTTTTAGTCAGTGAAGAAGCGGCTTGGGTCACTGGACAAAATATCGGCGCAAACGGCGGTATCGCCTAATAGCGTAATGGCGATGCTCTATCAAAAATATGTTTTGATCAGATATCGAAATAGAAAGCTATATAAAAAGTTATCACAAAAAAAAGGACACCTCGCGGTGTCCTTTTTTCAATCAAATATTTAGTTGTTAAAGATTACTCTTCAACGCCAGCATCTTGACCTTTATATTTTGCATTTGCGTAGTCCCAATTCACGAGCTTATCTAGGAACGTGTCAACATAGTCAGGACGACGGTTACGGTAGTCTACATAGTACGCGTGTTCCCATACATCACAAGTCAATACCGCTACTTGGTCATGTGCAAGTGGGGTATCAGCGTTAGCCGTTTTGGCGATTGACAATTTGCCACCGACTTTATCAGCAACTAGCCATGCCCAACCTGAACCAAACTGAGTCAATGCTGCATTTTTGAACTCTTCACGGAACTTGTCGTAGCTACCGAAATCTTCTTCAATTTTTGCTTTTAGATCGCCAGTAGGTTCGCCGCCGCCATTTGTTGGCGTCATGCAGTTCCAGTAGAACGTATGGTTCCATACTTGAGCTGCTTGGTTGAACAAGTTTTGAGTACTTTCACTTTCAGACGCTGCCTTAATGATTTCAGGCAATGTTTTGTCTTCTAGACCAGAACCTGGTAGCAATTCTTTCAACTTATTTACATAAGCAGCATGATGCTTGTCATGATGATACTCTAGCGTTTCGGCACTGATATGTGGCTCTAGTGCGTCTTTTGCATATGGTAGGTCTGGTAAAGTAATGTTTGACATAATTATTTTATCCTTGCTGTTTAGCCGTTAGTTTATAAAAAATTGCTTATAGAAACTGAATTTTACGCTATTTTTACACCGCAAAAAACACTATAAAATAGCGGACTAAATTGGCTGAGTTTATTGTTTGAAATGAACTTTATCGCTTGATACACGGTACTGCTCAATACAATATCACGTATCATTATGAATCCAAAATTAACCTAGCGGTTACTTATTGCTATTATTCTTCGTCAAAAAGCCAAGTATCTGACTTTATAGACTTTTATTAACTTAATATTCACAAGCTATAAGATATAATTCACTGTAGCTTGGTATCTATTATAGCAATAGTGACCAATAATATCAGTTACCAAATGTTATAGCCCGTACAATCTGTATAGCGATTGGTTATTTATTACGCGGTAACTGCATTCACTCCAAACTCATGCGTTATCATTATTAGCATAACTACTTCAATCGACAAATAATTTACCAATTAGCACTACAGAAGATAAATAAAGCCCACTCGAATAATAATTTTTCATCATTTTCATATAACGGACTGACTCTATGAGCACCACTGATACCTCGTTAACTGCTACCCATCCGACATCTGGCAACCAATGGGTACTGGCCAGTAACAATAAAGGCAAATTGGCTGAGTTTAAACGGCTATTTGCTAAAGCGAATTTGGATGTGACCATCATCCCGCAAGGTCAGCTCGATATCGACGATGCGATTGAGGACGGGTTGAGCTTTGTCGAAAACGCCATTATCAAAGCCCGTCATGCCAGCCGTATCAGCGGACTACCTGCCATTGCTGATGACTCAGGACTGTGCGTGCCTGCACTCGGTAACGCACCGGGCATCTACTCAGCGCGCTATGCTGGCGAACATGGTAATGATGGCAAAAACAACGCCAAGCTTCTCGCCGATTTACAGCCACTACGTAACGCCCAGCCTGACACGCCGATTGAGGGTATGTTTGTATGCATACTGGCGATGGTGCGTCATGCCGATGATCCATTACCGATTATCGCTCAAGGATTATGGCATGGCGAAATCTTGGATACGCCACATGGTGACGGTGGTTTTGGTTATGATCCCTTGTTTTGGTTACCTGATTTGCAAGCCAGTGCGGCAAGCCTGAGCGCTGCTGATAAAAACAGCATCAGTCACCGTGGTCAGGCAATTCAGCAGTTATTGGCGCAGTTGCCTTTATAGGCTCTCTTGAAAAATAAGTGCGCTTGTAATAGCAAAAAACCTCAGAAACCCTGCCGTCAAAGAGATAATTTTTACTTTAATAAGCAGATAGATTATACTGTTCTACTTTTAAAATTTTGTTGAAATCCGTTATTTGGCTGTATAATTCACCAAAAAGCGTTATTATGCGGTGCATTAACGGTTTATGATTGATATTTGATAGCACTAACAACTTGGGCAAATTTGCCTTTTGGTATCAGCGGCGATTACTACTGGTGCTGATTTTGAAGTTGCAGCATTATCACTATCCCCTATTTATTCCAACGGCAGCCGTCGTACATGCCCGTAATTTGAGGCACGGTTTGTCTATTACCATTTAACCCTAAGTACTACTCAATCAAACGTACTATTTAATCTTAAAGGTGTAATTAACATGGCTACAGATTTACAAGTCACAACCAACAAGCTATCTAATAAAGAAACTCAGCTAACGGTTAAAGTTCCTGTTGAAAAAATTCAAAACAAAGTTGAAGGCCGTATCCGTCAAGTGGCGAAAACTGCCAAGATTGACGGTTTCCGTAAAGGTAACGTCCCTATGTCACACATCCGCTCTCAGTACGGTGCTGGCATTCAACAAGAAGTTATCAACGATGTGATCCGTGATACGGTTTTTGAAGCGATCAAATCTGAAGACATCCGCGCTGTTGGCATGCCTAACATCGACGACGTAAAACTTGAAGACGATTTCTTGGTATATCAGGCCACTGTTGAAATCTTCCCAGAAGTTGACGTACAAGGTATCGATGAGATCGAAGTTGAGCGTCACACTGCACAAGTGAGTGAAGAAGACGTTGACACCATGATCGAAAACCTACAAAAGCAACGTGAAGAATTCGTTGAGAAAAAGGGCATGGCGGCAAAAGACAACCAAGTGACTTTTGACTTTGAAGGCTCTATCGACGGCGAAAAATTTGAAGGCGGCTCTGCTGAAGACTTTAAACTAGTTATCGGTAGCAACCAGATGATTCCAGGTTTTGAAGCGGGTATCAAAGGCATGAAAGCTGGCGAAGAAAAAATCATCGACGTTACTTTCCCAGAAGATTACCAAGCTGAGAACCTAGCTGGTAAAGAAGCTCAGTTCAAAATCAACGTAAAATTGGTTGAAAAATCTAAGCTACCTGAAATTGATGATGCGTTTCTTGAGCTATTCGGCGTAAAAGAAGGCGGCGTTGAGAAGTTGAAAGAAGACGTACGCAAAAACATGGAACGCGAAATCAAAAACGCTGCGCGTAGCCAAGTGAAGCAAGCAACTTTTGATGCGTTGCTAGAAAAGAACGAGTTTGACGTACCAAACGCAATGCTAGAGCAAGAAATCGAGCGTCAACGCAATATGATGATGCAACGTTTTTCTCAGCAGTTCGGTGCGAATGCTGATAGCTTCGATAAAGACATGCTACCAAATGAGCTATTTGAAGAGCAAGCGCTACGTGCTGCCCGTCTTGGCATCATCGTTGCCCGTGTTATCGACACCAAGGGTCTAGAAGTGGATCAAGAGCGTGTTGAAACCTTCATCAAAGAAGCTGCTGAAAACTACGAAGATCCAGCAGAAGTAATCGAGTACTACACCAATGACAAGCAGCAGCGCGCTAACATTGAGTCTGTAGTATTAGAAGACCAAGTAGTAGATTACTTGATCAGTCAAGGTAAAGTGACTGACAAAGAAGTCAGCTACCAAGACTTGCTAGCGGCTCAGCAACAACAGCAAGGCATGTAATTTAGACTGAGCGCTATATGGTGTTAAACCGTAATACTTAGGTAGCGCTCTTGTTCTACATGTCAAAAAATACGGCCCCGATCGATGATCGGGGCCGTATTTTTTATGGAAGCTTGATAACCGCTTTATTTAGTAAATCATCATAGAGTTCACTTTATACAAAAGCAGGAACAAACACTGCACCCAGTCCGAGTACGACTAACCCGCGCTGTATCCATAAATTGTCACCTAGACGCTGTTGCAGCTGCTGACTGATTAGCGTGCCTACGCTATATAATGCTAGCATTGTCACTAGCATCCCTGCATAAAATCCTAGCTGACCACTAACGCCAGCGTTTGCTGGTACTTCCAGCGCATGTGCCAACCCATGAAAGACGGCCAGACCACCAAAACCAAACAATGACAGCTGCTGAATACTTGGTGTTCGTGCTGTATGGGTCTGCGCAAAGAATGCTTCTTGTCGACTCTTATCACTCATCAAGATCATGGCCAATACCACCACCGATAATGATATAACGACTTCAATTAATCCAGATGATGCTGCAAAACCAACACCGCCAATCAGCACACCAATAGTGCCCAATACTGCACCTAACGATAACCCTGCCGTCAATGACATCATGCCTAAGCGCTGCTTTTGTAGACCATAAAACAACATGCCCATACCGACTGCCAAAAACAAATGATCAAGGCCAGTCACTGGATGCATCAGTCCTGCTTGCAATGTGCCCAAAAATGATGGCGCTTGCATAGTAGCCGAGTGAATATGTCCTGAGTGCGCCTGTGCCAATGATGGTAGCATTAGCGATGTCATCATCACAGCCGAACCAGACAAGATATGACGAGCTGAGAGCGCTGGTGAAAAGTGAGAGTTTTTTGAAGCCTTTATCATACGATTTTTCCTTATTATGACTATTCTAATTGTCGATGTGGGCGACTAGCTAAGCCAGCATGCCATGTTCTTTTATAAAGGCGATAATCTCATTTAGCCCATCACCTGTTTTCATATTGCTAAAGACAAAAGGTTTGTCGCCACGCATTTTTTTGGCATCGCGCTCCATCACCTCAAGCGAAGCACCTACCATTGGTGCAAGGTCGGTCTTGTTGATAATTAATAAATCAGACTTTGTGATACCCGGGCCGCCCTTACGAGGTATCTTATCGCCTGCAGAGACATCAATGACGTACAAGGTCAAATCAGACAGCTCTGGACTAAACGTTGCGGCTAGATTGTCGCCACCTGACTCAATGATAATCAACTCCAACCCTTCAAAAGTCGCTTGTAGCTCAGCAATCGCAGTCAGATTAATAGAGGCATCTTCGCGGATAGCTGTATGCGGACAGCCGCCCGTCTCAACGCCGCGAATACGCTCAGCTGGCATGGCATTGTTGCGGGTCAAAAACTGCGAGTCTTCTTTAGTATAAATATCATTGGTCACGACAGCCATATTGACTGTATCGCGCAGGTTTTGACATAGTCTTAGAGTCAAAGCAGTTTTACCACTACCAACTGGCCCACCAATACCAAGGCGTAAGCACGATAAGGCAGTCTGATTTGAGTTTTCACTATCAATATGTGAGTCAGGGACGGCTTGAGTATTTTTTGGTTTTATTGGGGTTAGAGACATCGTAAGCTCCTTAGAGAATTTATATAGGAATAATTATAAGTATTGATAAAGGTAAAACTATGAGCGGAACAACCGACTGTATTGCTCCTCATGCATACTTGAGAGAATCGCTAAATTAGGCAAATTATTCGAGATATTAAGCGATTCATAGAGGTCTTGGCACAACGTCTGATAGCCCTGCTTTTCGCTCACATTTAAAGCGTCAATAGCGTTTGATGACGTAATTAGATCATCAAACGCTTGCTGGACGTTATCGCTTAGAGCATCAACCTGCGCACCCAGATCGCTTTGCAATTGCCATAAGATACGCTGACCTGCCATTTGTCCTAGCGGCACTGTCTTGACAGCAGCGAGCACCATATTCTCTAATTGAGCAAATCCATAGGTAGTCATCGACTGCGCTAATGGCAGCTGCCAATGCTGAGCAATATGAGCAAATAACGGCAAAAAGCCATCTTCAGGTATCTCGGCCGGTATGCCAAGACTTAGCACTTCGTTGAGCCAAGACACCATCGCCTGCGCTAGCTGCTGCGACTCCAGTACAAACTCTTTACTCTCTAGGCTAGCATGATAGTCGTGTGCTAGATTTGCCGCTAGCGCTTCATGACCTTGGCTGAGTGCGCACATGATCAGCCCTAATACAGGCAGCTCGTAGCCAATCACCGCAAGCGCTAGATAATCCCGCATAAATGTAAGCGTACTGGCTTCGTCAGAGACAATGCCTGACTCAATCGCTGACTCTACCCCTTGCGAATAGGTATAGCTACCAATTGGCAAATTGCTCGATGCCAGCATCAGTAGCTGTCCAAGTTGGACTGAATCAGTAGGCTGGACACTGGTATTAACCATCATTTGAACGACCTAAATGCGCATCATGATGACTATGGCTATATTGATGTCCGTGGCTGTGGCTGTGGCTGTGGCTGTGGCTATGATCATGACTCTCATGACTATGAGAGTCATTATGCGAATGAGAGTGAGAGTGACTATGCGAATGCTGGCCCGTTTGATAAGCGCCTGTTTCAGGCTCAAATGGCACTGAGGTAGACTCAATATGTAAACCAAGGTTTTCTAACATTTGTGCCAGTACATGATCGTTTTCAAAGTACAGCGCATAGCTTGCATTACCCTGATCAAAACTGTGGTCAAACATCAATGGCACATGACGATTACCTAAATGATAAGCGCCTTTCATTAGTAGAAAGTCATTGTCAGCCGTTACCTTAGTCACCGCTTGCGGCTTGGCGATGACTTGCATCAGCTCACCTGCTGCATTGATAAGCACGTCATCGCCTTTTAAGACGCCTGTACGAGGCAAATCAACACCAACTGCCTCACCTGAGACAGTAATGGCTCTAAAGCGAGAATGCTGACGAGTATCAAAGTCTAATAGCAGGTAATCGTCGGCTTGATACTGTTCTACCAATTGCGCTTTTTGAGTACCGCTAAGCGTACTTAAACGGGTATTAAATATTTTCATTATTATTCTCTGGCTGTTGTTGCTCAAACTATTGCTCAATAGTATTGATGGTAAAAGTATTGGAAATAAAGATACGATATCACTCAAAAAACCAACTGGCTGTTGGCATACATGGTTTATGGCTCACTGTTCTAGAGCTTCTATAAACGTGCATCATAAGCTCTAAAATAAAAAGTAACGCTGTGCCATGGGTAGTATATCGGCTGGCTCACAGGTGAGTGTTTTACCATCCGCACGTACTTCATAGGTCTCAGGATTGATGTCCATATCTGGGCAGTAGCTGTTAAAGCGCATATCGCTTTTACGAATCTCACGGATGCCATGTACTGGCTGAATAACTTTGGTCAACCCAAGCTGCTTATCTACTTGTTTGTCAATAGCGGCTTGCGACATAAAGGTAATGCTAGTCTGGGCAACCGATTTTGGATATGTGGCAAACATAGGACGGTAATGTACAGGCTGAGGAGTAGGAATAGAGGCATTAATATCGCCCATCGGTACCGCAGCGATAAGCCCGCCTTTTATAATGCACTCAGGTTTTACCCCAAAAAACTTGGGCGACCAGAGCACCATATCTGCCCATTTTCCCACTTCGATTGATCCAACCATATCGCTAATACCATGCGTAATCGCAGGGTTTATCGTATATTTTGCGATATAGCGCTTGATACGGAAGTTATCGTTGTCCGCGCTTTGGTCATAATCTGTCAAAGTGATGTACTGTTGCTCATCTTCAGTGATGGCCGTTGCATCTGGTGCTAGATGGCCACGTTGAACTTTCATTTTGTGCGCGGTTTGCCATGTACGAATGACTACTTCACCCACTCGCCCCATTGCTTGTGAGTCACTACTCATCATCGAGATAGCACCCAAATCATGCAAGATATCTTCTGCGGCGATGGTTTCTTGACGAATACGGCTTTCGGCAAAGGCCACATCTTCTGCGATAGCAGGGCTTAAGTGATGACAAACCATCAGCATATCGAGATGCTCATCAATGGTATTTACAGTGTATGGGCGCGTTGGGTTGGTTGAAGATGGCAGCACGTGCGACTCGCCAATCGCCTTTAGAATATCAGGCGCATGGCCACCACCTGCCCCTTCAGTATGAAAAGTATGGATACAGCGGTTTTTAAATGCGCCTAGTGTACTCTCAAGATAACCACTTTCATTTAGAGTATCGGTATGAATGGCGACCTGTACATCATAATCGTCAGCGACGCTCAGACAATTATCGATGGCTTGCGGCGTTGTACCCCAATCTTCATGTAGCTTTAGCCCCACGGCACCTGCTTCGATTTGTTCAGCAATGGGTTCCGGTACACTTACGTTACCTTTACCCAGTAGTCCAATATTCATAGGAATGCTATCAGTAGACTTTAACATTGAGGCAATATGATACGCCCCTGGTGTACAGGTGGTGGCGAGCGTTCCTTGAGCTGGCCCTGTGCCGCCGCCCAGCATCGTAGTCACTCCTGACATCAGCGCCGTCTCACATTGCTGCGGCGCGATAAAATGAATATGACTATCGACACCGCCTGCTGTCAGAATTTTGCCTTCGCCAGAGATGATTTCGGTAGCACCACCGATGGGAATATCGATGGCAGGCTGGATATCAGGGTTGCCCGCTTTGCCAATAGCACTGATACGACCATCTTTGATACCAATATCGGCTTTGTAGATACCTGTATAGTCTACAACGAGCGCATTAGTAATCACCGTATCGGCAACCTCAGCACCCAGCAGTTGCCCTTGCCCCATGCCATCACGGATGACTTTACCACCACCAAACTTGACTTCTTCACCCTTGATTTCGGTGGCCTGGCTAATATCTTTATCACTTTGCGACGTCTGCTTTTGATCCATATCTGTATGACTGGTCAAATCTGCCTCCACTTGTAGCCAAAGCTCAGTATCAGCGAGACGCACTTTATCACCTGTGGTAGGACCAAAATGCTCAGCATAAATACGACGACTGACTCGCTTCTGCGAAGTAGCGGCTACCTTCTTATCAGTAGCGCTCTCTGATGTTTTTTCTGGATGAGCTGCGCCCATGACACGCCCAGCAAAACCATATACATCTTGCTTGCCAGCGTATGCTACCAATTCTACCTCTCGCGATTGCCCCGGCTCAAAACGAACTGCTGTTCCGGAGATAATATTTAGGCGATATCCGCGGGTCAGCTCTCTGTCAAAACTCAGCGCGTCGTTAACCTCATAGAAATGATAATGCGAGCCAATTTGGATCGGTCTATCACCAGTATTGCTGACGCTGATGGTCTGCACCTGTCGTCCTTGGTTTAAAATAATATCGCCATCTTGGATATGGTATTCGCCTGCTTGCATGGGAGCCGCCTTATTATAATGTCATTATTCCAGTGATAGGTTTCAGTGATATATTTCAGTAATAAGCAGGGCTATACGATGGGATTATGTACCGTAACCAGTTTGGTACCATCAGGGAATGTCGCCTCGATTTGCACCTCGTCAACCATCTCAGCCACCCCTTCCATGACATCATCAGCAGACAGATAGGTGGCCCCCTCACTCATCAATTCAGCAACCCTTTTACCATCTCTAGCCCCTTCCATCAGTAGCATACTGATATAAGCGATAGCTTCAGGATAATTGAGCTTAACACCGCGATTTTTGCGGCGCTCAGCTACCATACCCGCTGTAAATAGCATGAGTTTGTCTTTTTCTGTTGGGGTCAGATGCATGGTAAATCCTTATTTTATTTATTATGAAACTGATAACAGACCAGCAGGTTGTGTCGCTTAGTTATTAAAAACCGTAACCTAGGTGTCCCAAATACGCGGCCGGCAAGGCTCAAGCTGCCACCAATGATGTCGCAAGACTTCTCTTATCTGATAAAACGCTTCAAAACAACCGCGTACATCTGAGCCAATATAGCGGATATTGATCGCTTGGCAATTATGCGTGCAGTAAACAGGCAATTGTGCTTGAATAATGACTTGGCGCAATGCTGCTACGGTATTGTCTAGATAGCGGGTTAATGATTGCTTGATAGTTGCTTGGGCTGTTTCGGTCGATTGCGTAGTCTGTGATGCGGACAATTCAAGGTTGTCATGGACGTCGCTCAAACTTGGCACGGCCCAAAACGATCCATAAATATGCTGGTTCGCTAATCCCAAATTTGAGGTAAACCAGCGACTGCCAGCAGCCTGATCTACACGTTCAGCAACGATAACCTTACCTTCTCGGTAGATATTTAATCCAGTATGATAACGCCCTTGCAGGAACTGTTCATCATACGCTTGTCGCCCGAAGACGCTAATCTCCCATGTCAGTAAGCTAGAGGAATCAGCTAAATCAAAGCGGCTCACTGCATGCATATTAGCTTCGTTATAAATGATACTCTCTTGTGGCAGCCACTCTAAGCGAGCATGGGGCGCTAGTGTGGCTTGCACATGTTGGCTTGCATAGTCTGCCATCTCATTTGGTGGCAGGTTTGTGCTTGCTTGGGTATAAACTTTTGCCATCGTATCCACATCAAGGCTAAAGGTGGCTGACGGATGAGACAGGTGTTTATGCTTTTGGCTAACACTGTCTTTACCATACCACTTACCCGCCCCAGGTGTGGTGATAACAGCATGACTACCACTGTCTAAACGCAACTCTATCGTCAGCGTGTCACCGCCTGCGATACCTGCTGGCGGATATAACATCAATATATGACAAATGCCTTGCTGCACACGTGGCTCAGGATATAGAGCACGCTGTACCATAAGCGCGCCCGTGTGCTTACGATGAGATAGCCGCGTCTTAGCGGTAGCAGCCATACTTTTGACAGTATCTTTGCGCTTAACAGTGTCAAAATTCAATGTTAAAGAAGAAGCCCAACTCATTTTATATACTCATTTGCTCATTTTGCTCATTAAATGAGATCTGATAATCTAGTTCCTGACCAAAAAGTCAGTTAATTTCACTGTCTATACAAGCATTATGCCAACTCATATGCAAACACTTTTACATGCAGTCCACCATTACACCCAACATAATGATTTCATTTTGGTTTTGACTGTATATTTTTTCTTACTAACACGACAAAGCTGGTTTAGCTATTTTTTAATCAGCCTTTTATCACTGATGATTCGTAAATAAGTAATTATTTGCACCAAAGTATGGCATCTTTTAATAATATGCACCATTTTTTAGCATTTAAACTTGAACACTTAACATAACAGTTTACGCTGCCCTTTCTACTTATAAGAATAATTATGAGTAAATGCGCTTAAGGATTCTTTTGACAACCTACCATTTGCACAATTGGGTAGTAAGATAGGTAGATTGCAAGGCAGTTAATCAGGTATTCTATGTTAAAAAGTATGGTGAGACACTGCTCTATGATATCTATATCAGGATAAGCTTCCGTAGCATGCACCTAATTTGCGGATATTTGGGTCAGTATCTATCTTTTGTATTCTTTTTAGATTTGTAAAAAGCTCAAACAGATAGGATGCTCACTTTTTCACCTATTTTATGCACAAACGGGTTTTATAGGCTTGAATAATGAGCGTAGCCCCCCTATAAACTACCCATTAGCTCAAAACCTACTAGACAATAAAATTACTCAAGCTATTTTTACTTTATACCTTTATTGATAGGACTTTTCTATGACAGATTATGAACGTATCACTGCTAACCCACATTTTGATATGCTGATGAGTGCACACAAAGAAGTACAAACCACACAAGCGGCATTAGTACCAATGGTCGTTGAGCAGTCTTCACGTGGTGAACGCTCGTTTGATATTTTTTCACGCCTATTGCGTGAGCGCGTTATCTTTTTGACCGGTCAAGTCGAAGACCATATGGCCAATCTAATCGTCGCGCAGTTGCTATTTTTAGAAGCTGAAAACCCAGATAAAGACATTCATTTGTATATCAATTCACCAGGCGGCTCAGTAAGCGCAGGTTTGGCGATCTTTGATACCATGAATTTCATCAAGCCGGAAGTATCAACCATCTGTATGGGCGGTGCTTATAGCATGGGCTCATTCTTGTTGGCCGCGGGTCAAAAAGGCAAGCGCTACTCACTCGCCAATGCTCGCGTGATGATTCACCAGCCATCAGGCGGTGCGCAAGGTCAAGCGACGGACATCGAGATCAATGCCCGTGAAATTCTAAAAACTCGCGCACGCTTGAACCAGATCCTATCTGAGCGTACTGGTCAGCCACTCGAAAAAATTGAAAAAGATGTTGAGCGCGATTTTTGGTTAGATGCACAGGAAGCCAAAGAATACGGTTTGGTTGACGAAGTATTAGAGCGCCGCCCTGATTCTTTATAATCAAAGCATAAGCGCTATGTCTCTCAATTGAGAGTGTCATCATAAGAATATTTATAGTCTATTTGCAGTACAGCAAAGCAACCTATTTGTCATAGCTGACTTATCAAATGTTGAAAGAGATAAGCATTCAATCGATAAAATGATCGATATGCCGCAAATAGACTAACCAGTTTTAAACTTTAGGAGCGCCTTTTATGGCAGAAGATAATACCCCGCATTGCTCGTTTTGCGGTAAAGCCAAAAGCGATGTCCAGCAGCTGATCGCCGCTGACGATGCCAACATCTGTAATGAATGTATCGAGTTATGTACTGATCTAATCGCAGATAGCGCAGAGTACAGCGATGACGACAGCGAAATAGATACTTCTTGGGTCAATAAAAAACTCCCAACGCCAAAAGAGCTACGTGCCAAGCTTGATGAGTACGTTATCGGTCAGGACGCTGCCAAGAAAGCCTTGTCTGTCGCTGTCTACAACCATTACAAACGTCTAAAAGTTAGCCAAACACTCGCCAATGACAGCAAAAAAGCCAAAATCGGCGCTGATGATGCCATGGTAGAATTGGCAAAAAGTAACATCTTGCTGATCGGTCCGACTGGTTCTGGTAAGACATTGCTAGCACAAACTTTGGCTCGCCTACTTGACGTGCCGTTTGCGATGGCTGATGCCACCACTTTGACCGAAGCAGGTTATGTCGGTGAAGACGTTGAGAACATCGTACAAAAGCTACTACAAGCGTCTGATTATGATGTGGCCAAAGCTGAGCAAGGTATCATCTATATTGATGAAATCGACAAAATCAGCAAAAAAGGCGACAATCCATCGATTACCCGTGATGTATCGGGTGAAGGCGTACAACAAGCGTTGCTAAAGCTTATCGAAGGTACGGTTGCTGCGATTCCACCGCACGGCGGGCGTAAGCACCCACAGCAAGAGCTGATCCAAGTCGATACCAGCAACATTCTAATTATCGTTGGTGGTGCGTTTGCTGGACTGGATAAAGTCATTCAGCAACGTACAGAAAAAGGCGGTATCGGTTTTAACGCTGATGTTAGCTCAAAAGACGACAGCCGTCGTAGCTCAGACTTGCTACAAGAAGTTGAGCCAGAAGATTTGATCAAATTTGGTTTGATTCCTGAGCTGATCGGTCGTCTACCTGTACTTGCTGCGCTAAAAGAGCTTGATGAAGAAGCCTTAGTCCAAATCCTGACCGAACCTAAGAACGCACTGGTCAAACAGTACAAGTATTTGTTCGATATGGAAGGTGCTGAGATTAGCTTTACGCAAGAAGCACTTGATGCCATTGCCAAAAAAGCCATGGAGCGTAAAACTGGCGCGCGCGGTCTACGTTCTATCGTAGAAAACGCCTTGCTTGAGACCATGTACGAGCTGCCTTCTATGGAAAATGCCAAGACCGTTATGGTTGATGCAGAAGTCATCAACGAAGGTAAAATCCCTAAAATTGCTTAATGCATAATGAGACTTAGATGACTCGTTATTAGTAATAAGTTATTTGAAAAAGCGTCTGGCTTTATAAGCCATGGCGCTTTTTTTATGTCTATGGATTGCCTAAATTATTTATCAAAAATTCGATTAATTTTTATATTCTAATAGCACTTAACAGCATAGAGCTCTAGAAATAATTGACGCTCCTTATCACAAAATGACAGTAGCGTTTATCAATCGCAAGTAGACCTCATGATTAATCATGCTAATGTAGATAGTCTATTGCGACCTTTATTCTACTGCTGTATGCCACCGTCTATGGCACCAATGAATACCCACTCTTAATAATACAAAGGATTGTTTATTATGCTTAACAATATAACCACGATGGCGTCCTCATTACGTCAGCACCTGCCCTTTTATACACCCAGCGATCAAGATAATGATATTGCACCTTATTACCAAAATCATGTCGCCGCTATCACTGGCGCAGGTTCTGGTATGGGACGCGAGCTTGCGCTTCATTTAGCTAAAATGGGCTGTCATCTGGCGCTATCAGATATTAATGCAGAGCAACTGGCACGAACCAAAGAGATGCTGGTTGGTTATGATGTTAAGGTCACCTTGACTGTACTTGATGTCTCAGACAATCAAGCCATGCAAGCGTGGGCGGATAGCGTGATGAGCGATCATGGTAAAGTCAATTTCATCTTTAACAATGCAGGCGTGGCCTTCTCTTCGACGATAGAGGGCGCTAGTATTGAAGAGCTTGAATGGGTGATGGATATCAATTTTTGGGGCGTGGTTTATGGCACCAAAGCGTTTTTGCCATTGATCAAAAATAGCGTCAAACAAAGCGAAGTGGCGAGTGATAATCAAGACGATCAACCCCGCCAATTTAAAGAACATGGTCATGTTATCAATATATCCAGCCTGTTTGGTTTGACCGCTCAACCTTCTTACTCTGCTTATAATGCCAGTAAGTTTGCGGTACGCGGCTTCACAGAGAGCTTGCGTCAAGAGCTTAACATTCAGAAATGCGGTGTATCAGCGACCTGTATCCATCCAGGCGGTATCAAAACCAATATTGCCAATAGCGCACGTGGCAATGATAGTACCAGTACAGTCGGTATGCCTACTGGTGACAAAGCCATTAGAAGCTTCAATAAACTGTTAAAATTCGATGCCAGCGAAGCAGCTTGGATTATTTTACATGCCGCTGCGACCAATCAGCAGCGTTGCTTAATTGGAAATGATGCCAAAATGGTTGATGCCATTCAGCGGGTATTCCCATCACATTATAGTGAGGTGATAAACGACATCACTCAGTTATCGCGCAAACTAAAACCCCGTCGTCATAAAAAATCAAAGTCAGCCACATAACTGATCACTATCATAAATACTTTGTAGTATCAGCCAGAACAGATAATTCATGTAAAAAAGCCCAGCTATGAGCGTAGCTGGGCTTTTTTAACAAATAATATTGATAAGGCCGTTAATAGTTCTTTTAAAATTGAAGTCGAGCTATTAAGGCAGTTTCATATCACCAGCAACTAGCCAGCCCATACGGCGCATAACATAAGCGACTATACCGGCAATCACCGCAGGTAATACAAACATTAAAAGTATAATCGCTGTCCATAATTGACCAGTACTCATAATTTCTTGTGATGCTTCAATAACGCCGAACACACCAACCAGTCCAGCGGTACCCATGCCCGCTCCTGTTGCTGTACAAGCCAGCCCAAATCCGACAGTCGCAATAGGGCCAACGATCGCGCTCGCAATAACGGCAGGTAGTAGAACTAATGGCTTTTTTAGCACATTAGGGATTTGCAGCATGCTGGTGCCCAAGCCCTGAGAGATGACACCACTGAATCCATTATCTTTAAAACTGGCCACAGCAAAACCAATCATATGCGCCGCACAGCCAACAACTGCAGCACCACCCGCCAAACCACCAAGGCCAATCGCAATACAAATAGCAGCGCTCGATGTTGGTAGCGTCAATAAGATACCAACGACGACTGCAATCACGATACCCATCAGCAATGGCTGTAGCTCAGTCGCCGCGTGAATCCCTTGCCCAATCGCATTAACTGCCGCAACAACAGGTGGATTGAGTAGCGCACAGACCAATAGAGCAACGCCGCACACCAATAACGGCACCAAAAGAATATCAAGCTTGGTTTTGCCAGCGACCCACGTACCGGCGCGATAGGCAAACACAGACGTCAAATAAGCACCAATTGGATTGCCTGGCAGTGCTACAAAGGTCGCAGGGCCACCCACTTGTGGCGTAAATAACGTCCCTGCCATCAATGCTTCAGAATGCGCACCCAACATACCTGCCACTAGGCAGCTAAGCATCACGAGTGTTGGCGCTTTGAGATAGTAAGCGATACCTACCCCGATACCAGCACCCATCAATATCGAGGCAAGTTTCCCGACCGCGACCAATGCTGGCAAATCTAACCAGCCACCGATTTGCGAGATAATCAAGCCAGCAATTAGTGTGACAAATAGCCCTAAAGCCATACCAGTAAAAGCATCGATAAAGTATTTTTGAAAGAATGCTTTGATAACGCCTGCTTGCGGTGTTACTGAGGGAGATGCTGTCATAACCATACTCTTTATGAATATTTTGATTAAGGGGAAAAGACAATAGCGCGCTTGATAAAATAAAGAGATAAAAAAAGCGTCATGACGACGCTTTTTCAATAAATACAATTACTGTAAACAACTTAACTTAGCGACGCTGTTCAACGATAATAGAGTCAATACCATTGTTCTGTAAGCGCTGCTGTGCTGTTGTCACTGCCTGACGGTTATTAAGTGGACGCGAGATTACCTGATAGATAGGTAGGCCATTGCCTGTCGTGTTTTTGACTACTCTGGCATCAACACCCGCCATCAGCACTTGCGCTCGGCGACGATCTGCTTCATCAGCATCACTAAAGCTATTGATCTGCAAAATATAGGTCGCAGCAGGTTTGGCAGCTTGAATACTTGCCGTACCTGCTCCCGCATTGTTGCTACGGGTCGTAGAATTACTTGTGTTAGCCGGTGGCGTGCCATCATAAGTTGCGTCCTCTTCAACAACAACGATATCGTCGCCCGCAGCAGTATTACTACCGCCACTGGTCTCGCCTGCAGGATTTTCCGCATCACCAAAGCTACCAGCATTATCTATACCATTAGCTGCCGTACCATCCGGCTGGGTCACGACGACATCCGGCTCAAACGCCCCCATATCTCCTATCTGATCGTTATCAATCTCAGCGATATCTTCATCAGGAATGGTTGCCATCTCTTGATTGGGCAAAATATCGTAGAATTCATAATCGCCATTATCGGTATCAGTATCTACGCGCGGCTGCACCTGCCGATCAGGATCGTTCTCGGCGCTACCATCAGCGGGACTAAAGTTAAATAATGGTGAAAGGTAGATAAATACCCCGATCATAAGGGTCAATACGGCCCCAACAAACATCCACAATAAGCCCGATACGCTACTTGATTTGCGCTTTTCTGTTGCGCCTTTCGGTTTTTTGGCTAGCATGGATCTCGTTCTCCCTACTGAATTTAACGGACATCATCGAATTAATGCTATTGGCTATCTATACTCATGTCGCATGTTAGACAATGACTACATAGCAGAAGGTGCTGACAAGCCAAGCAGGCCAAGGCCGTTCGCCAATACCTGTCTAACTGCTTTGGACAAACGCAAACGTGCTTGCATCAATGCCATCTCATCTGAGCTTGGTGTTTCACCTGATGTGAGACTCACAGGCAAAATGCGATTGGTGTCATACCAGCCATGGAACAGCGCAGCAAGCTCTTTTAAGTAGTTAGTCAAAACATGTGGCTCGTAGCCGGTCGCTGCACGTAATAGTGTCGCTGGATAACCTGCTAATAGTTTAATCAACTCGTCTTCATTGGGCGCGCTAAGCAGGTCTTGATGTGCCAAACCAACAGCATCATCTACTGCCAAATCATAAGTTGCCAGTTTTTCTAATACACGGCAGACGCGCGCATGCGCATACTGAATATAATACACTTGATTGTCTTTACTTTGTGATTTGGCAAGCTCTAAGTCAAAGTCAATGTGCACTTCAGGCTTACGGGCGACGTAGTAAAAACGCGCCGCATCATTGCCGACTTCTGCACGCAAGTCACGCAAGGTAACGAACTGACCTGAGCGTGAAGACATCTGTACTTTTTCACTGCCGCGCCACAACGCGACAAATTGTACGAGCACGACATCAAGACGTTCAGCATCAATACCCAACGCGAGCAGCGCCGCTTTTACGCGTGGCACATAACCGTGGTGGTCAGCGCCCCACACGTTAATCACTTTATCAAAACCGCGATCGAACTTGTTTTTATGATAAGCAATATCCGAGGCAAAATACGTCGACTGACCATTAGCACGGCGTACAACACGGTCTTTTTCATCACCGAAATCGGTCGATTTAAACCAGATATTACCGTCTTTTTCGTATAGGTAACCTTTGTCATCAAGTATTTGTAGGACAGGCTCAATCTCGCTATCAATCGATCTTTCGCTGAACCAGCACTCGTAGCTCACACCGAAGTCATTCAAATCGTCTTTGATATCCGCCAAAATACTGCTCAATGCCGCATTCAAAAATAGCGCGTAGCTATCACCAAGCAACGCTTTGCTATTCGCAATCAAGCCATCAATATGCGCTTCTTTATCACCAGACACTAAGGTTTTTTCGCCGTCAGCATTAATCTCAAACTGAGCGTCAACTGGCGCATCCTTGGCAACGTCTGCAAAACCATGTACGTAGCTATCGCTATGTTGCGTTTTTAATGTCTGCGCGATATCACTGACATAATCGCCTTGGTAGCCGTTGACTGGGAACGTTACTTGCTCACCATTTAGCTCTAGATAACGCAAATAGGTACTGGTCGCTAAGATGTCCATTTGGCGACCAGCGTCATTGACATAATACTCGCGAGTGACGTCGTAACCGATGGCTTCTAGTAAGTTTGATACGCTCATACCAAACGCCGCACCGCGCCCATGACCGACATGCAGACTTGAGGTCGGATTGGCAGAAACGAATTCAACTTGGACTTTTTGACCGTCAAACTGATTGCTCAAGCCAAAGCGATCTTGCAAGGTAAAGATATCGTCTAATACCGAAAACTTAGCCTCTGAGTTTAAAAATACGTTAATAAACCCAGGACCGGCGATTTCTACTTGGCGAATGTCTTGATTCTCAGGCAGCGCGCTGACGATTTTTTCAGCGAGTTGACGCGGATTGGCTTTGGCCGCTTTGGCAGCCGTCAGTGCGATATTGCTAGCAAAATCACCGTGGCTTAAATCTTTAGTACGCGTGATTTGACTGTTATTCTGCCAGTCGCTTGGTAGCGTACCATCTGCTTGTAGGGTTTGAATGGCATCATTAAATAGGGATGCAAGCGTATCAATTTGGGCTTGTGACATAGGGATTTGAACTCAATTAAATAAACAACAAAAACGGTGCGAATGCGAGCAGTCGATAACTGCTTATTATAATGTCGACCGACATTGCAGGGATAAAATAATGCAAAAAGATAAGTAATCTGTAAATATAACAATCTTTGCGCTTTATTGCACCATTTGCGCCAAAATTAGCACTAAAATCTTACCGTTATGACAACTAAGATTGATAATTGGGATTAATATAAATTTTGTTCGCTCGTTTGCTGATGCTTAGTAAAATAAATCTGGTACAAATAATATCGCATTGATAAGCGAATGACTTTGTCAATTGTAGCGTTCCTGTTGCCCGATACTGAGCAGTCGTTTATACGCAACTGCTTACACGTTATAATGATGGTTTATATTGCGATTCTATGACGCTTTTACACCATAGAAGATGCGCTATTACCCTATAGGATTACGCTATGTTTGCTATTGCTGCCAGTACGGTCACCAGTTGGGGCTTGTACGTCTTACTGCCGATATTCATCGCTTTCTTATTCTTTATCATGTGGGATATCTCTAAAAAGTCTGATGCTGGGCGCGCGGGTACCTTTTGGATCTTTTTGGCCCTTGGCGCAGGCTCTGTTGGCTTTATCCTTAAGATAGTCATGGAAGTCGCTTTCAAAAAATGGCTGATATAATCAGCCATTTTTCCTCATTAAGCCCAAAATATTTCTTATTGAGCCTTACCATTACTGTCTATGACTTTACTCACATAGGTGGGTAGATCCCATGCCCCACCAGCAAAACCGCGACACAATCCTGTGCTCGCCTCTGCGCTCTTAACGAACGTTTTACCATTCCACGTCCATGTCGCACTATTCCAGCAATCACCGATGCCGCGGTCTTTGTTAGCGGCACGGATATCACCTGCATCATACTCATTACCTGCTGTCGTGACGAGCATAGGATTGCTCGGCTTATCGTTATTAATGAGCCAATAACCCGTGCTTGAGTTGTAAGGGCCTGACCAGCACAGATGCGTGGCTAACGTATGCGCTTTATCTACTGGTATAAAGTCCCAGCCAAGCATAGTAGAACCATACTCTGACATCCGTTGGTATGTTTCCGTTTTTGGATTGACCAGCTCACAGTCACCCATCGTATTTCCAGATCCGATGAGCTGCTTGGAGTCAATGTCGACCCATTTATTTATATTTTGCTGAAAGTATTTAAGTTTTGATGGGGCAAGCGTCTTTTTATCTTTTGCCGAATACGCAAATGCTTTATTGATGGTGGGAATTGGCAATGCCGCTTTTGGCGTTTGTTGATTGCGCTGGGTTTTGCTGATCAATGCCATCGATGTCCCTACTCGGCCCTGCACATCATCGAGCTTGAGCAATACCGATGATATCCCTTTGTCGCTGATACGCCAGCGATTGTTACCCGCTCTGACTTCTATTTTGTTCGTGATACGAGCCTTATCGATAATTGCTTGTGTTTGCTTGGCAGATAGATCATATAATGCAGCGTCACTTTCAGCGGGCTGCAATGTCCCATAGTTTTTATTATTTAGCCAGAGCTCAGCCTTATCTTTGGACGCTTTTGATGCCAACTGAATTTGTGCCTCTGGCAGCGCTACTTTTGGCGATACGGTGAATAGCACTGAAGCAGGCTTATCTATTGAGGCGTCACTTGAGTAGCCAGCCACTCGGCAAGTACGCGTATTATCACAAACCACCTGCCAGTCGTCTTGTACAAAGCCCCAGCCTTCAGATGGTGTGCCATATCCAGCGAGAGCAGGTAGCGATAGCGAACCGATCGTAGCCATCATTAAAGCAGCTGACATTTTCATTATTACTTCCTTGTATTTTTATTCTACTCAACACTATTTTTTTGCAATCAAAGTTGCACGCATGGGAGCAGGATATCCTTCGACCGTCTTAGTTGAGTCATTAGGATCTAAGAAATCTGCTAACGAATGATAGGTCATCCATTCGGTTTTTCGTTGTTCCTCCGTCGAAGTGACTGCCACATCCACGCAGCGCACGTCTGAGAAACCTGTTTTTTCTAGCCAGCCTGTCAATGCAGCAACTGACGGTAAAAAATAGACATTATTCATCTGCGCATAGCGGTCATGCGGTACTAGGACTGTATTGGCATCACCTTCGATAACTAACGTCTCAAGCACCAGTTCACCGCCTTTAACCAATTGCCCGCGCAGCTGTTGTAAATGCTCAAACGGTGACTGGCGATGATAGAGCACACCCATGCTAAATACGGTGTCAAACAACTGACTATGCTCAGGCAATGCTTCAAGTGGCACAGGAATATAATGCGTACGATAGCGGCCCGTCTCATGAGCATCCGCGCTACCGATAAAATGACGAATCGCCATAAACTGATGGTAAAACAAACATGACGGATCAATAATAATAACGGTATCTGCTCCCGCGCCAGCCATCCGCCAACCATGATAGCCAGAGCCGCCGCCGACATCCAATACGCGGCGACCATCTAGCCTACTCAAATGCGGCGCAACACGTTGCCATTTCCAATCACTATGCCACTCAGTATCAATCTTAATACCTGATTCATCATCGCCAATCTGAAAAGGCCCTTTGCGCCATGGCATCAGCTGCTTTAATAACGCTGTCGTTTGTTTATGCTGAGACTGATTAAGACTCGCATCAATCGTCAATGTATCACTGTTGAGATCAACGTGATTGACCGTCAAATTTGGCAATCGTGCCACTGACGCTTGGTAAGCTGGAGCATGCGCGTAGTTGGCTTTATCCTTGATAGCATTTAACCATGTTGGTAATTGCTTAAGCCATTCGTAAGCACTCGGCTGCTGTTGTGCCAGCTCTAACAGGGTTAGATATAATTCACGTTCGGCGTTGATGATAGTGTCGTTGAGCATAAAGGCAAATTACCGTGTTGATTAAGAAATAACTGTGTTAAAAGTAAGGATTATTTAAACGCCACAATAGAGACAAAGTTTAAAAACTGAAACCACGTTAGATGACGCTTAAAGCCAACGTGATCAAGCCGTGCATGATGCTCATCTAACGTATCCGTAATCAGCACATTTTCTAACGCATTACGTTTACCGCTGATTTCCATTTCGGTATAGCCATTGGCACGTTTAAAATCATAATAACGCTCAACCAACCACGCATCGTATTGCTCATCAAAGGCATGGGTTTTTTCAGTTAATACCAGTATGCCGCCTTCGCTCAAAGCCGCATAAATCTTCTCTAATACTGCGACTCTATCGGCGGCTGGTAAAAACTGTAGCGTCAAGTTCAAAATCACCATGTCGCATGGCTCAAGCTCAACGTCGCGGATGTCTGCAGTAATGACTTCGATATCGTGTTTAGGGTAATTATCACTTAATAAAGTAGATGCCTCTGTGGTCATCGCAGGGGAGATATCAATCGCTTTGATTTGCAAATCTTGCGGGTCGAACTCGCCCGCCAGCGTCATACTTGCTGCGCCAAGCGAGCAGCCCAAGTCGTACACACGGCTGACACGTTGACCATTATCTCCTTGCTGACGATACTTGCAGTGACGACGGGCAAAGATAGGGAGCATAGCCAATACCTGACCATAACCGGGTACGCTACGACGAATCATATCGGGAAAACAAGCCACCACTTGCTCATCAAAAGAAAAACGCGCCGCTTTATCTAATGGCGTGGTAAACGGTTTATCAAAAAGGGTATCATGTTTGATAATGGCAGGCTGGGATTGGCTCATGGGACGACTCGTATTCTGTGATAATAGAACGTAAATAAGAAAGTATTTGGCAGTTTTGCTCGCGCTATTCATCGATAGCAAACCAACGTAGCAAAAGCCCATTATAACATTACTGTTTGTTACTTATCGCCACCAGATGCCCTGCTAAGCTAAACAACATTGTTTGATAGATAACACCTAGGCAAACAACGATGATTTTATATTTATAAAAATAGGAAAAAATTATGCAAACAATCGTATTAGGCGGTGGCTGCTTTTGGTGCACCGAATCCGTCTTTTTATCCGTAAAAGGCGTGCAGTCTGTCGTTTCAGGCTATATGGGCGGCGATGCGGTATCAGCCAACTATGAAGCCGTGTGTAGTGGTGACACTGGACACGTCGAAGTCATCAAAGTCGAATTTGATGAGACGACCGTCCCGTTAGAAGTCATCCTCGACGTGTTTTTTGCCACGCATGATCCCACCACGATGGATCGTCAAGGCAATGACGTTGGCAGTCAGTATCGCAGCGTGGTCTTTTATACCGAGGAAGATCAGAAGCCAACAGTTGACCGCACGATCAATAAACTGCGTGACATGGGCGTCAACGTCGTCACAGAAGTACATCCTGCCGTTGAGTTTTACCAAGCGGAAGATGCGCATCAAGACTTCTTTAACAGAAACCCAGGACAGGCTTATTGCAACTTTGCCATACCACCAAAACTTGCCAAATTGCGTAAAGAATTTAGCAATTACATGGTAAGCTAAATGATAGATGAAATAATGTATGATTCATTCAAAATACATTTAACGTGATGGTCGATACTAGCTAAATACTTAAGCCAAACACTTATCATATAGGTGTTTGGCTTTTTATTGCTGTTCACTATTTGAGTAACACTCATCAATATTTACAGTAAAAACCCTTCATATAAACAATCATAATGAGAGGTCACCGCATGAACCCTGAGTTTTGGCACAAACGTTGGCAAGAAAAACGCATTGGTTTTAATCAATCAGCTGTTAATCCATTATTAACTGAGTATATTGATCACTTAGATTTAGCAGCAGGTAGCCGCATCTTTGTTCCTCTTTGCGGCAAATCTATCGATATGGTTTGGCTCGCGGCACAAGGGTATGATGTGGTGGGCGTTGAGTTGGTTGAGACAGCGGTGCAAGAATTTTTCGCTGAACAAAATATCCAACCTATTGTCTCTCAGCATGCAGAAAACCCAGTTATCAAACGCTATCAAGGGCAGCTGGTAGACGGTGATGAGCAGCGAACTATTACACTTTGGGTCGTTGATATCTTTGCGCTAACATCTACAGATATTGGTATTATCGATGCGATATATGATAAAGCAGCGTTGATAGCCCTGCCAGCTGATATGCGTCCCGACTATAGCGAACAGATACGTAAAGTTAGCGACAATGCGCCACAATTGCTAATAACGCTTGATTATGATCAAAGCAAAAAAGAGGGGCCGCCGTTCTCTATCAATGGCGAACAGCTACAGCAATATTATGGCAGTCACTATCAGCTCTGTGAGCTAGCAAGTGAACCCGCCTCTATAGGATCTGCACCTGATCTAAAAGTGACAGAGCATATTTGGTTATTGAAATAAGCAATAAAGAATTGGTTTGCGCAGCGTTGAGTTAGTACTCAATCACAAGGGAAAAGTGAAATGAAAATATTCGTTGGTCTGATAAGTTTGATCGCTGTCTTACTGGTCGCACTCGCAGGGCCACTCTATAAGTTTGGCTTGATTGAGTTAGCGACTGCATTTACAGGATTTAAATTTGGGGTATTTGCTGGTATCGCGGCATTGATACTATTAGCTATACAGCTATTGTTTAAACGAAACACGGCGAGTATTGGTAGCGCGTTAATCTCGGCAGTGCTTGCGATCACTGCCATTGCCATACCACTCAGCATGATGAATACCGCCAAAAACGTACCGCCCATCCATGATATCTCGACCGACTTGGTGAACCCACCTGCATTTGTCGCTATTGCCCCACTACGCGCTGATGCACCTAATCCCGTCGCCTATGATGGTATCGAGACCGCAGAGCAACAGCGTATCGGCTATCCTGAATTACAAACATTGCGCTATGAGCAAACGCAGCCTGAATTGATTGCGGCAAGCACACAAGCCATTGAGAACTTGGGCTGGGAGCTGGTCAATATTGATGCTGATAAAGGTATTATTGAAGCGACGGACACCACTGCTTGGTTCGGCTTTAAAGACGATGTCGTCGTCCGTATCGTCGATAACGAGAATGAACGTTTAGTCGATATACGCAGTAAATCACGAGTTGGTGGCAGCGATTTGGGTAAAAATGCGGCGCGGGTTCATGGCTTTATAAAAGAGTTGGATAATGTGTTAGCTAAGTAGATAGGTTCTATTTGCTAGAAAAGCTCTGAAATTTAAATGCCTTCTAGCGCTTTGAACTTTTAGCTCAACAAAACCCTCTCCCAACCTCACGCCATCGTCAATTTATCGTAACCATTCATAATCTTAGTACTTCGACAGCTTTTCTTTACTGTTTAGATTGGTTACTCTACGTTAATATCGTTTTTTTACCTTTTGCTTTTTCTCTCAATAATCACTTTGATGTTTATAGGATATTTTCATGCGTTTGACTCCATTCTCTACTTTGTCGCTGCTTAGTGTTGCGGTCGGCATTAGTCTCGCTAGCACAGCTCAAGCTGCACAGCCACCAGCACCGGATCTATCCAATAGCGAATTTCAGCAATGTTTGGATGGTCTAAAAAACTCGAGCAAATTTAGCGATGTAAATAGCTATACTTTTAATAATTATCGTCCAAGCCAACCTGATCCAAGCGTCATTCAGTCGCTCAACTATCAGCCAGAGTTTCAAAAAGATGTCTGGGATTATCTCTCAGCGCTAGTAGACAAAGAGCGTGTCGAAGATGGTATCCGTGCCAAGCGTCAATGGCGCGACACCCTACGTCAAATCGAGTCGCGTTACGGGGTAAAAGCGGAGCATGTGCTTGGCGTATGGGGCGTAGAGTCTAACTTTGGTCAAACCTTAGGCAAAAAACCATTGTTTGAGTCTTTAGCGACGTTGTCTTGTTTTGATCGTCGTCAAAGCTATTTCCAAGGTGAATATGCCAATGCGTTAAAAATTGTGCAAAACGGCGATATCGCACCTAATGACATGACGGGATCATGGGCGGGTGCGTTTGGACAGACACAGTTTATGCCCAGTACCTTCTTAGAGCTAGCGGTAGATGGTGATGGTGATGGTCGTCGTGACCTCGTTAATAGCGTGCCTGATGCACTCGCCTCTACTGCAAATTTCTTGGACAAACGTGGTTATCGTACGGGTGAGCCTTGGGGTTATGAGGTCAAACTACCTGATGGATTTTGGGCCGCGTCTAACCGTAAAGACAAAAAGTCTATCAGCCACTGGCGTAATCAAGGTCTGACGCTGGCTAACGGCAGTCCGCTGCCTTATGACTTGAGTAGTGCAGGTTTATTGCTACCTGCTGGTGTCGATGGTCCTGCGTTTTTGGTCGGTAAAAACTTTGATACGTTCTACTCGTACAACGCATCAGAAAATTATGCCTTGGCTATCGCCCATTTATCAGATTTGATCACTCGTGAAGACAGTAGCAAAACGGACTTTATCACCGCTTGGCCAACAGATGATCCTGGTATCAGTCGCCAACAAGCAAAAGATATTCAGCAAGCTTTGCTAAATGCAGGGTACGATATTGGCGGTGTTGATGGCATCATTGGGGACAATACCCGTACCGCTATCCAGCAATACCAATCTAGTCGTGGTATTTTCCCAGCAGATGGACGCGCAGGCCAAAAGTTCTATCGTGCTATCGTTGGTAATGCAGCACCAAGTCCAGTCCAGTACGGTCAGCCAGCAAATAGCCGACCTTTGAACCCTGCGCCTGCCGATCGCATGGGACAACTGATTCAGCAGCAGACCACTACGCCTAATAGCTACACTTCTCAACCATCGGTAAGCCCTTCAACCTCTACCAATACGCGTTATCGCCGTGTTGCTAGTGCTGATGGTACGATCAAGCTAGTTCGCATTGACGAAGGGTCATAATAATGTACCGAATAGTCCTATCGTAAATCATTAAAAAAGCCACGCTATGATTAGCGTGGCTTTTTTATGTTTGATGCCCAGTGAAGGCCTTCACCTATCACATCGATATTTAAAGAAAGATTTAGACAATAGGTGGCGGATTTGGCTTACCGTTGTCACCGTCCCAGTTTTCACGAGCGTTATCGTCTAGATCAGCAGCCGTTTTTGGCTCCCACTTGCCATTTTCTTTCCAAGTCGCATCACCCCAGTCTTCATCTTCTGCTTTTCTATCCAAATCCTTATAAGCTTGGCTTGGATCAATGCCGCGGCGTTTCATATCTGCCACTTGTTCTTCTAGCGTATGAAATTGATCAGCGTCATGCATGCTTTTCTCTAGACCATCAAGCTCTCTTAATAACTCATCATTTTTAGCGTTACTCATTGTGTGCTCTCCTTAATCGGTCAATATTGTAGTACGTTTTATGCATTTTTAATTTTAATACAATTTTTTGTCTAAATAAGATCAGTATCTGATGGTTCTTATTATCACGAGTCTTGAGCGGATTCACAACCATTGCCGCGTATGCTTTGTATTACAAAACGTAGTCATGGTCACCGTGAGCATTTCTGCAGAGAATTTTTGATGATATTAAAGGGCGGCAGTCATGAGGGTTGATCTTATTCAGACGTTTGAGAATTCTCATTTTCTAATAGGTTTTTTGCATAAAACGTGAGCTTCCAAAGCTCTTGTGACAAACGCGTACCGTAGGTCGTCAATTGTATCCAGTTTGCGCTTACCAGCTGACGCTGTAAGTGATTGAGATCATCTTGAGAGACTTGGCAGCGTGAGACAGCGTGAACGTTTGGCATATCGTTTTTGATATCTATCTCAGCTTTTGGTGCGATCAGGCGATTAATAGCATTTTGTAGCCCATAGCTCGAAAATGTAGACGGTATTTTCACTAAAGCCGCTAATATTTCTTGCCAAGATAGCGTTATGTCTCTAGTGACATCTTTTAAGTTTCCACCTTCATAAGCTTGAGCACTGTACCGAACATCAAAAGTCTCTGTCAGTATGATCGGCTGGCTAACATTGTCAGCGCCAAAATCCTCATCAGTAGAACTTTCTCTATTGGCATTTATATTTTTATTCTTAGATAAGAGATCTGCAAACCTTTCAGCGACTGTTTGATTACTAAACTTAATCATCTCCTCGGTCGCTCTCACCCAGCCACCTGCCACTTTATGACTGCCTACTGTGTTGTAGTAGGCTTGTACGAGTAACGCTTCGATATCGTCCTCTGTATCATAGTAATATATTTGATTGTCTTGCTTAGATACTAGTTTGACAAGCTCTTGCAATTGGCGACTGATACCAGCCTCTTGATAGTGATTTTTGACTAAGATCAGTAGCGGCTTGAGTTTGGCTTTGGCATTCAAATAACTCAAATGCATTTGACTAACGCCTGTCTTTTGTACCGTTCCATAGCTGTCTCCAATGATCATCAACGCATAATCACAAGAATCGATGCATTGTCGACCATATAGTGAGGCTTTTGGCAGCTTACTGGAGACGTCATAAGTCAAAAACGCCCGTGCCTGAAAAAATATCGCTACGCTGTCCAACACCAATAATTGATCGTTGTCAGCACATATAACATGAATATGATAGCGGCGATGTGGCACGATTACCTCTGAGCTTAGGTTGCGACATAAAAGGGCATGAGATGAAATAGAGCACAAATATCTTTTTTGACGTAGCTGTTATTAATCTTACAAAAATGCATTTGATCTATTTTAATTAAATCCATCCTGCAGGAAAGGGATTAACGCAAATAACTTTACTAACAATTATTTAGGATAGTATTGCAATACCGTCTCTTTGCCAAGTAAACGCTCAATCAAAGCGCTTAGTCTATCACTATATTTGGTAGCATGGAAAGTTAATGGCAGTCTGATATCAACATTTGTCTTATTAATTGTACTCAAATCCTGAGTGCTTGTCTCATTATCAAGAGTGGCTGACATCTGATTTGCGACCAATAGCTGCTTGACTCGCTCAGCGATCGCTTGCCCAGAGTCAACCACCTGTATCGATAACTGCTGCTGTGCAATTTCGTCTAACAGAAACGATTTGAAAAATGGATAATGCGTACAGCCGAGCACTAACTGGTCAATACCTTCATTAGCAAATACCCGTAGCTGTTGGCGTAGACGCTGAGCCGTCTCATCTTCAACTGGCATGCCAGCCTCTACCCAAGGCACCAGTTGTGGATCAAAATACTTGGTAACCACTGTGCTATTAGGATTGGCAAAACTGGCAATGACATCATTGAGTAATGACCCATTTAAAGTGGCTTTGGTAGCCAATACCGCCACATGTCCACTTTTACTTGCCAGTACAGCGGGCTTTAAAGCAGGTACCAAGCCCACGATAGGTAATTGCGGATAACATTTTCTTGCTGTGTCCAAAGCATAAGCTGATGCGCTATTGCACGCGATAACGATGAGCTTGCAGCCCTGTTGGTATAACCATTCTACTGCTTTTAAAGTCAGCGCTTCGATATCTTCACTATCACGATTGCCATAAGGAACATTTAAGGTATCAGCGTAATATATATAGCGCTCATTAGGTAGTTGCTGGGCTAAATGTAAATAGATCGACAAGCCGCCAACGCCAGAGTCAAACAACCCAATGGGGCTACTACGACCTGTATTACTCGCGGCCGTATCGATAGCCATCGAATGGATACTTGCTTTATGAATGGCAGGATTTTTGAAAGCGTTACCATCCAAAACATTTGCTCGCATTGTCATCACTTTTATCATGTGATTTGCAGTAATAGCCATCTCTACGCTACCGCCATTTTTATATACATATTATCTTCACGCCGCTTATGTCTCTTATTATCCCACTAAATACCTTATAGCTTAGCCATATCGTAGCATCATTTAATAACTCATCAGCTCACATTATAACAATCAATAGCGTACTATTTGTTGTTACTTAATTGACTGGCATCGATAGTGAATAGGACTCACCGCCGCTTTGTAACGTCAGTATTGTCTCACCATTATGCTCTGTTAGCTCACCAATCTCTGTCAGATGATAAAAGGTATTGCGCCCAATCAGCGCCATCAAACCATTTCTGACAAGCATATAAGGGCGTACTTGTATTTGAGTCGCTGTGTCTAGAGTGTGCTCAGTACTGACAGCTTCATTTACCGTATCATCACTTTTAGGATTATACGCTTTTAATAGAATAGGATGCTCATTATCCAAGCGTACCACATCACCGGTCGTCGTCGTGAACTCCAACCAGCTCACGTCATCCTCCTGCACGATACCAACATCGTTAATCAACAGTGGTGCATCTTCTACTTGAATACGGATTTTTTGTACTGGGGTTTTCAAAAAGTATTCGATAACGCCATTATTTTCTTCTTTCCACAAAATAGTCGCAAATAAACTGACAAGTGACTCTCTGGTCATTTGCCCACCCTCATGCCACCACTCCCCATTTGCTTTGATAATTAAGTCCATATCAGCGATATTTTCAGGATGCCATTTTTCGAGTGGCGGTATTGCACGTCCTTCACGTGCCCCAGCTGTAGACTTAAGGTAGTGACTTAGCGCATCCATATTATTCAAACCAGAGCCCTTGCCCACTGGAGCTTCTAGGTCATCTTCACGACTGCTATTAGCATGATTATTGTCATTATTCATCGCTCAATCCTTTATTTAGTATTCAAAGTTTGGCAAATCTATTATTACTATAAATTTTTGTTTCAGGTATGATGAAACTTTATCGTCCAAATACCTTCATTGCCTTGATATAACCTTAACACCGTTGCTCATAAATGCGTATCGTGTTTGTAGGACTTTTCTTTTATAATGAGTAACGATTTTTTATTGAAATGGTCAAGTGGGTTTTGTATTGATGACACATTTTTATCGGGCAGCCATATGTCTGAGTGACGTTAGCACCGCAAGTCTATTATTCAGTTGTTAAGCTAATGATGCCCTGAGATAAGCCACTAAAAGTTTAGGAGTAGGTATGCAAGAGCAAGACAATCAAACGCCAGTTATTGATAGTAATACTGTGAACGCTGACGCACCAGTAGCAACAGAGACCGCAACGCTAGATAAAGCAGAACCAGTGGTAGAGCCTGTGGCAGCAGAACCTGAGATCGAACGTGAATCAATGGAATTTGATGTCATTATCGTTGGCGGCGGACCTGCAGGTCTCTCTGCGGCTATTCGCCTGCGCCAGCTCGCTATCGAAGCCGGTAACGATGAATTTATGGTGTGTGTGGTCGAAAAAGGCTCTGAGTTTGGTGCCCATACGTTGTCTGGCGCTGTCATCGAGCCACGTGCACTCAATGAGCTGATTCCAGATTGGAAAGAAAAAGGCGCGCCGCTCAACGTACCAGCGACCGAAGATCGTTTTTACTATCTAAACTCTGCTACTCGCTCAACCAAAGTACCTCATTCGTTGATTCCGGGGCCTATGCACAACGATGGTAACTATATCGTCTCATTGGGTAATGTCGTTCGTTGGTTGGCTGTGCAGGCAGAAGAGCTTGAAGTCATGATGTTCCCAGGTTTCCCTGCCGATGACATCTTATATAACGATGACGGTTCGGTCAGAGGTGTATTAACGGGTGATATGGGTGTGGCTGCTAATGGCGAAGCCAAGCCTAGCTTTGAGCCTGGTTACGAGCTGCTTGCCAAATACACTATTTTTGCCGAAGGTAGCCGTGGTCATTTGGGTAAGCGCTTAATCAGTCGTTTTGATCTAGATAAAGACTCTGATCCTCAGCATTATGGTATCGGTCTAAAAGAGCTGTGGGAAGTTGAGCCTGATAAGCATGAGCAAGGCGTTGTCATGCACGGTCTTGGCTGGCCGTTGACCGAAACTGGCTCGACTGGTGGCTGGTGGTTATATTTTGATGAAAACAACCAAGTAAGCTTTGGTCTTGTGGCCGATTTGTCTTACCACAACCCTTATGTCTCTCCATTTGATGAGATGCAACGTTTGAAGACGCATCCTGTCATCAAGAGTGTCCTAGAAGGCGGTAAGCGTATCTCTTACGGCGCACGTGCTTTGACCAAAGGTGGTCTAAACTCACTACCGAAGTTTACCTTCCCAGGTGGCGTATTAGTCGGTGATGATGCTGGATTTTTGAACCCAGCAAAAATCAAAGGCACACATACCTCGATGAAGTCAGGTATGCTCGCCGCCGAAGCGATCTTTGAGGCACTGCAAGCTGAGCGTCAGCATGACGAAGTCGTTGCTTATACCACTATGTACAAAGAATCATGGTTGTATCAAGACAATTACGAGTCGCGCAACTTCTCACCTGCGATTCACCGTATGGGTCTATTCATGGGCGGTGCTTTCACCTTTATCGAGCATAACTTGCTAAAAGGTAAAATGCCATTTACCTTGCATGACAATATCCCAGATTACGATCAGTTAGAGCGTGCCAACCATGCTTATCAACCGACCTATCTCAAGCCTGATGGTAAGTTGGTATTTGATAAATTGTCGTCGGTATTTATTTCTAATACCAACCATGCAGAAGATCAGCCAACGCACTTGAAGCTCACTGACCCAACAGTGCCTATCTCTATCAACTTACCGTTGTATGCTGAGCCTGCGCGTCTATACTGCCCAGCGGGTGTATATGAAGTAGTTAAAGATGCTGAAGGCGCTAAGTTTGTCATCAACGCTCAGAACTGTGTACATTGTAAGACCTGCGATATCAAAGACCCTTCGCAGAACATCACTTGGGTAACTCCAGAAGGTGGCGGCGGTCCTAACTATCCAAACATGTAAATCAGGATAACTCTGATTTAGCATAGTATATGTATCGCTATTAAAAATCATACTTCAATAAAAACGTCCTTTTTTCTAAGAGAAGGGCGTTTTTTTGTGCCTATCACAAGCAATCTTGTGCATCAGTACCGCTTAATCTGTCCAAGCATCACGATTGGTTTCAGACCCATCGACAAGTTTGCAAAGTTCCAAATAATGACGAAACTGAATAAATCGTGTGCACAATATAGATATAAAGCGACGTGCGACCATCACGTTTGATTATTGGTTCTCTATATTTATTTTTGAGATAAATAATCTTTGCAATTTGTTTTTTATAGAATATATTAAGTAATAATTCATCAGTATAAACTGGATATTTGTCGTATAATTTTAGTACCGCTCATATTCAACGCTATATTTACCGAACTGATTTTTAGTAGATATACTTCAGTCTATGCTTTGTTGGTTGTAACTATCGCTGTTGAATCGTGCTAAGATGAAATTCGAATGATTCTATGCTGGCCTCATAGCTACTAAAAAGGATGAGTCGGCCAATATAGATGAATCGGCATAAAGGTTTGAAGCGTTAAAGTATTAAGACTCTTGTCAGGAAGACGAGATTGTGAAAAAGACACCGGATAGTCCTACCCTTCTGTCTTCCTCAATGAACCCTGCTTTGCTATTTGATAGTTTTTATTTAAGGGATCAATGTAATGTCCACAATGATATTTATTTTTGCTAAATAATTGCTGATAAATAGATATGCGCCTGCGCATCTTCATTGTCACTATATAAAGTAGTATCTGTCTATTTTTTATCATGATGTTCATCGTAAAAAGTAGCCCAAGCTCTTCTTGTATGGTTGATATTTTTTAGGTAAGACAAAAGGAGTTGTCCTATGAAAGCTCATAACGATCCATCTGGATATTGGCGCGCCAATATTCGTCTGATTACAGGTAGTCTAATTATTTGGGCGCTATGCTCATATGGCTTTGCTATCTTGTTACGTCCATTATTAGCGGGCATCAAAATCGGTGGTACTGATTTAGGATTTTGGTTTGCGCAACAAGGCTCTATCGTAGTCTTTATTATTCTAATTTTCTTTTACGCTTGGCGTATGAATAAACTAGATAAACAATATGGCGTAGACGAGGAATAGATCATGAGTCAATTTGCGATTAATATTATTTTTGTAGGTCTATCTTTCGCGCTTTATTTCGGGATTGCGATTTGGGCACGTGCTGGTTCAACCAGCGAATTCTATGTTGCGGGCGGCGGAGTGCATCCGGTCGTCAACGGTATGGCAACCGCTGCTGACTGGATGAGTGCCGCGTCATTTATCTCAATGGCAGGCCTTATTGCTGCTAGTGGTTATGGCGCCTCCACCTACCTCATGGGCTGGACAGGCGGTTACGTTCTACTTGCTATGCTTTTAGCACCTTACCTACGTAAATTTGGTAAGTTCACGGTTCCTGATTTTATTGGTGACCGTTTTTATTCCAAAACAGCAGCCATGATTGCTGTGGTTTGTTTGATTATCGCCTCGACTACCTATGTTATCGGTCAGATGACTGGTGCTGGCGTTGCATTCTCACGCTTCTTAGAAGTTGAAAACACAACGGGTCTGCTCATTGCGGCTGTCGTTGTATTCTTCTATGCGGTGTTAGGTGGTATGAAAGGGATTACATATACGCAGGTTGCGCAATATGTCGTATTGATGGTCGCGTATACCATTCCTGCTGTGTTTATCTCACTTGAATTAACAGGTAACCCAATTCCTGGTCTTGGTTTGTTCTCAAACCACATCGAATCTGGCGTTCCTATTTTGACTAAGCTTAACCAAGTCGTGACTGACTTAGGATTTGCCTCTTATACGGCGGATGTGCCTAACAAGCTAAACATGGTGCTATTTACGCTATCACTGATGATTGGTACAGCTGGCCTACCACACGTGATCATTCGCTTTTTCACCGTTCCTAAAGTGGCCGATGCACGTTGGACAGCGGGTTGGACACTAGTATTCATCTCGCTACTGTACTTTACTGCGCCAGCGGTAGGTGCGATGGCTCGTCTCAACCTCATTGATACGGTCTATCCACAAGGGGTTGCAGAAGCACCTTTAGAGTATGATCAACGTCCAGACTGGATGGCAACATGGGAAGACACAGGGCTTATCAAGTATAACGATCTAAACAATGATGGTCGTATCCAGCTGTATAACGACAGTGGACTTGGTGCCGCTCAAGTAGCGCTTAACACCGCTGAAGCGGATGGTGGCGATGTTGCTGCAGCTACCGCAGCGGTAGAAACAGCTCGCATTGCACATGATGCAGAAATGGATGGTCGTTTTGCCAATGCTGGATGGGCAGGTAACGAGCTGGATGTGAACAATGACATCTTAGTACTCGCTAACCCAGAAATTGCCAATCTTCCATCATGGGTTATTGGTCTTATCGCTGCAGGTGGTTTGGCAGCAGCGCTATCAACAGCAGCGGGTCTACTACTTGCGATTTCCTCAGCGATTAGCCATGACTTGATCAAACGTAACCTAAACCCAAACATCACTGATAAACAAGAGCTCAAATATGCTCGTATTACAATGGGTGTTGCAATCGTAGTAGCGACTTATCTGGGTATTAATCCACCAGGATTTGCCGCACAGGTCGTTGCATTGGCCTTCGGTATTGCAGGCGCTTCCCTGTTCCCTGCCCTAATGATGGGGATTTTCTCTAAGCGTATTAACAACCTAGGCGCTATCGCCGGGATGTTGACAGGCTTGATTACTATCCTAGTATATATCTTTGTCTTCAAGGGTTGGTTCTTTATCAGTGGTACTGCGAATTTCCCTGATACTGAAGAGTACTGGTTATTTGGTATCTCACCGCTATCTTTTGGTGCGGTTGGTGCCTTACTTAACTTCATTGTGGCATTCGCGGTATCTTATGCGACTGCTCCACCACCAACGCATATTCAAGAGCTGGTTGAGAGCGTACGTTCTCCACGTGGCGCGGGCGGTGCAATCGACCACTAAGCTCACAGTTGAGGATATATCTTCTGTTACTATATATCACTCACAGGCAGCAGCTGCTTGTGAGTGATTTTTTATTTTATACTTATAATAAAATGTAATTAATTCAGCTTGATTGAATACACATACCCCATTAAGGAATATTTTATGCTTTTTGAGTTTATCGCCACAATGGCGGCAGCGTTCGGGATGGCTGGACTAGCACTAATCATAACTCACTTCAGCAAATTGGCAGGCAAACGTGCCCCTAAATGGCTAATCCCCTTGTTTGCGGCGATTGGTATTTTTGCCTTTCAAATAAACCAAGAATATAGCTGGTATGGTCAACAAGTGCGAGAGTTGCCAGAAGGCGTAGAAGTTGTCAAAGTAGCAAAAAGTACGCAATGGTTCCGCCCATGGTCTTATGCCAAGCCACAAATATTACGTTTTATCGCGGCAGATATCGGTAATGCTAGCGTACAAATAGACAATCCAGATGTGCATTTAGTCAATTTATACTTATTTGAAAGACGAAGAAGTGTCGAAAAAGTTGCACAGGTTATCGATTGCAATGCGCCTGCACGTGCAGATTATGTCATACCAGAAAAAGGTAGTAAGCTCACGATTGATGAGCATGTCAAGCAAACCACCGCATGGTATAAGCTAGCAACAGATGACCCATTGTTTATCAGTATCTGTACTAACCAAAATACCTGATATGACAACAATCATAGATATAGTAACTGCATAAAAAGTGGTTATATAAAAATTGCCAAAAGACGAACTATTAAATCAATAACGCTGAGCCGTTGCTGAATAAGTATGTTTTGAATTGGCTCCTAGCAATAGCCCAGCACACAAACCACCAAAATGTGCTGCAAACGAGATTCCTTGTTGCGGCATCAGTCCTTGCTTAATGGTTAGCCAATAGCCAGTGCCCATGACAATACAAGCAATCAGATAACCCCAACGCCGAGCAAAAATAGCGCCGCCTATCATATAACCAAACATCGCAAAACACAGTCCTGACGCACCAATATGAATAGAAGATGGCGACCCAATCACCCAAGTAACCAATCCTGAAGCGATGACCAACTTGATAATCGTGCGATAGGCATTTTTCTCAAATAATCCGAACAAAAACAAAATTTGTAATAGCGTCACCGTGTTGCCAATTAGATGTGACAAATTGCCATGCATCGTCCATGAGGCGAATACTCCGATCATACTGCCCACATCTAACGCGCGCGGTACAATCCCAAAGATATTCCACAGTCCAAATAGCGCCACTTCATTTAAGAAAAACATACCCCACATCGGTATAAGTACAAAAGCGTATAAACCAACAACCTGCTTTATTCGCGCCACAATCAAGTTGAGCAATTGCTGCCAATTCATATACCATCCTATTGTTTAAATTTCGCTTATCTGTATATGCTTCAATGATTTACTGCAAATAGTGGGCGCACAGCAGGCTTGAATGACAATAATGTTGCATCTTTATCAGTAGTTAGATAGCTATCACCGTGCAGTAACGACGTTGAACGATAAGGAACCAAGGCCGTAGGTATAAATCGACGTGCGGCATCGATATGCTTGATGGAATCATCAAAGAATATATGTGGTGCAAACGTTCTAAGCACGGCTGTTTTTTCCAGCCCTCCTAAAAAAAACGCCATATCGACATTTACGCCCCACTCTCGTAACGTTTTAATAGCGCGCAAATCAGCAGGTGCATTACGAGCGGTCACAAGCGCAATTTTGATTGGAGAATACTGTAAACCAGCCGGTAAACGTTCCTGTAAGTTTGACAGTTTAATCAATAGCTCAGCATAAGGGCCTTTTTCAATTGGTAAATCACGCATTTTTACTTCACGATCATGAAAAGCTCGTAGCCCTTTTTGCTTATAGAGTAACTCACCCGAATCATCAAACAACACCGCATCCCCATCAAACGCAATACGTAGCTGATCAGTATCTAACTCGTAGGTATTGACAGGGGTTGCGTCTAATATGGCACAAGCACAAATATTGGCATCCGCCACTTGCTGCGCATCTTCACGATTGGTGGTCAAAAACAGATCGACATTGAAGTCTTTAATATAAGGCGCCACAGGACTGCCTGAGATAAATGCTGAGCGTGAGATATTGATATCATGCTCTAAAATAGCATTGAGTACTTGAATGCCTGTATCTGGACTACTTTTTGAGACGATAACGACTTCAACCAAAGGTGTTTCAATGTCTGAATCCTTACGCTCGTTATCATCACAATATTCATTTAGATTCAGCAATGCTTTAATCAGTGGGTAGCCAGCGCCAATATTTAGAGCGTCATTCTCACGCTCTATCATATAGTCTCGAAACTCTTTGATGGCACTTGCAGGTCTTTGATCTAGCAGTTCTAGCAAGTGATTTTCTGACTCTGTTAAATCAAAAAGTGCCGTTGCAGAAATCGCAACAATGAGCGTATTAGTAAAATCGACAGCCATGACTATCTCTACTTATGAAATTATACAAAGGAATGAATGCAGACCAGTTTACTACATTCACAAGCCTTTATAATACTAAGAAAAGTTACCATAATGCAGCGTCTCAGATCATGAGTTTATAAAATGTTCTGCTCTTCATTCTTGGAAAAAATGTTAGCCAATAAAAAAGCCACACTGCTGTATTAGCAATATGGCTTATTAACGAGTAGAAAATCTGCTGCACCAAAATACAATGACTTTATACGTCTGAGTTTAGATGCAAACTACCCCAACAGCACTAATGAGATCGCCGGGAACATCACTAAGATAACCAATCTCACCAAATCCGACACAATAAATGGTGCCACCCCTCGAAACATATCTGAAAGCTTAATATGCGGCGCCATCGCCTTAATCACAAAGATATTCATCCCCATTGGCGGCGTAATCAAACCTAACTCCACCGTCAATACTGCAATAATACCGAACCAGACCGGATCAAACCCTAATGCTAAAATGATCGGATACACCACAGGGATCGTAATCACCAGCATCGCGAGCGCATCCATAAATAGACCCAGCAAGAAGTACATGATCAAAATACAGATCAGCACAAGCATCGGACTGACGGCTAAGCCACCAATCCAAGACGCTAGCGTATAAGACAAGCGTGACACCGAGATAAAGTAACCCAAAGCCTCTGCACCTAGCAGCATAAAGAACACCACCGCCGACAGCGCCAAGGTCTCAACCAATGACTGCTTTAACCCATCTAGACGCATGCCTTTAGCAAACGCATAAGCCCAAGAGACAAAGGCACCGACGGCTGCCCCTTCTGTTGGCGTAAATAGCCCAAAGAAGATACCCGCGATAATCACGATAAAGATAAAGCTAAACGGTATCAGGCCAGTCAATGATACAAGCTTGGCTTTCCACGAGGTTCTCTCACCGCGCTTTGCCAAATGCGGTTTCCAGCGCACCATGATCATCACCGTGATGGAGTACATCACCATGCCGAGCATCCCTGGTAAGAAACCCGCGATAAACATATCCCCAACCGACTGCTGGGTTAAGATAGCGTAGACCAGTAAAGCAATACTGGGCGGGATCATGATACCGAGCGTACCACCTGCCGCTAAAATACCGCAGGCAAAACCGGGTTGATAGCCATACTTCTCCATTTGCGGTAGAGCGACTTTGGTCATAGTTGAGGCGGTAGCGAGAGAAGACCCTGAGATTGAGGCAAAGATACCGGAGGAGCCAATACCTGCAATACCAAGACTTCCCCTCACCCCACCAAAGATGGTTCGAGTGGCTTCAAACAGTTTCCCTGCCATACCAGAATGGGTCGCAAACACGCCCATTAAGATAAATAAAGGAATCGCGCTAAAGTCATACTTTGCTAAGACATCAACGGGGATGTCTTTGAGCATTTGCAATGCACCGCTCGGCGCAGTGACTGCACCAAAACCAACCAATCCTACACCCAACATGGCAAGGGCGACAGGAACGCGGATGACGACAAGCAAGATCATGACCACAAGGCCAATGGCGCCGATAACTTCTGGACTCATGCGCCTGTCTCCTCGGCGTCAAAGAATTCGCCTGTTTTAAAGATGTTGATGGATTCGATCAGTGAACGGATAGCCAGTAAGGCGCTTAACAAAGCACTGATGAGATAAATGGGCATCATGGAGATACGCAAATCTTGGGTGACTTTGCCAAATTCCATGGCGTCGATGGCGCTCTCATAAAGTCCCCAAGCAAAGACGATGCCGATAGCAAAGAAGCCCAGCATAAAGACGCCCATCATGTAGCCTTTGATAGACTGGGGCATCTTCTGGGTGAAGACGTCGACGATGATTTGCGAGCGCTCGACAAAGGCGGCAAAGGCGGCAAGCAGTGCAAATAGCATAAAGTAGGAGACAATCTCTACACTACCTTTAACGGTAAAGCCAAACTCACCGCCGGTGAGTTTGAAGATATAACGGGCGACGACATCAGTCATGGTGGTGAGGACGATGATAATAAGACTGATGCCGCCAATAAACTGGCACAGTCTGGAGATTAGGACGCTGAGCTTGATTAGTAGGGTCATGTTGCACCTCCAATGGGTTAGACCACTTTACAGGCAGCACTAACAGCTTTTGCTTTTTCATAGACACTATCAGCATCCAAACCCAAAGCATTAACGTCTTTCAGATATTTTTGCGTTCCTCTTTCGAGTGGACCTTTCCAATCTGGATCGTTTAGTGGATCAGGGATTTCAACAATTTCATCCCCTTTATCTTTGGCAGCTTGTATGGCCATTTGATCGTGCTTATCAAATACTTCCCCAACCTTATTGGCCATGGCCATTCCTGAATTTTTATCTAATACTTGTTTTAGGTCATCAGGCAAACTGTCATATTTATCCTTATTCATAGTAACCATAAGTGCCGAACTATAAAATGGAATGTTAGTATGATATTTGGTAATTTCATCAATTTTAAAAGCCGTTACTGCCTCCCAAGGGAAGCTCAAACCATCGACAACACCGCGCTGCAAAGAGGTATACATATCATTTGCGGGTAGACCAACAGGTGACGCACCAGCACTTTCTATAATATCGCCAGCAACTGCAGAAGGACGACGAATACGCATTCCTTTCATATCTTCAGGCGTTCTGATTAGCTTGTCTGTTGTGTGAAGCGAGCCAGGCCCAGCACCATACATAAATAGCAAATGAGAATCTTCGTACTCACTAGCAAGTGTGCCATCGTCATACAGAGTTTGCAGCATACAACCCATTTGCGTGGCTGAATTTGATAGTCCTGGCAGCTCAGTAATCTGAGTCAAAGGGAAACGACCATTAGTATAACCATGTGCTTGTGAACCGATATCGATCGTACCTTTAGTCGCGGACTCATAAGTCACATCTGCTTTAGCAAGACCTGCTGAAGGGTATAATTCAATTTTTAGGCGGCCATCAGAATCTGTCTCTATTTGCTTAGCCCATGGCTCAAAAACTTCGGTACTAATAGATGACGTTGCTGGCCAAAAATGTGAAAAACGCAAAACAGTGGTTTCTCGAGAAGTTTCTGAAGAACCATCAGTGGTGTCAGCAGATTGGTTAGAACAGCCGAAAAGACTAATAGCGGCTAAAGCGCCAATTGAAAAAAGAGGAGCTAACTTCATTATCAATTCCTTTTGATAATTGTGAGGATAGGAGTAGATCGCATAAGTAGATAATCTAAACCATACGAGGTTCAGTCATTTACAAAAGATCAATATATTCTTTACGTACCTGTAATAAAAATATAGTTTAAAATTAGCAGCTATAATGATAGAAGTCAAATCATTTTGATGACATACAAGAACAGTCGATTTAGGTTTTCAGGTATTTTGGAAATGACTGATCTAATTATCAACAGTCATTGCTACAGGGGCATACAAAATTTTCCTGTAGACAAAGAAAAGCCCCTTGATACGTTAGTATCAAGGGGCTAGTCAGAATAG
>NZ_JADQAI010000045.1 GCF_022129235.1 Psychrobacter sp. Ps6
TGATATTGACCCGATCACAGGCGATAACATCATCACTCAAAAAGAGGGGCATGAAAAAGTATTAGATGTAACTGGTAAAGTTGGTGGTCAGGCTCGTGAAGGGGATGAAGTTACAGTAACTATTGGTAATAACAAGTATATAACTCATGTTCAGAAAGACCTCACTTGGAGTATTGCTGTTGCTGGTATGGATATTTTACATGCCAATCAAGCGATCGCTAGTGTAACAACATCTTATAGCTCACATAACGTTACAGTTGATGCTGATGAGCCATATAAAGTTGATATTGGTGCTCTAGTCACTATTGATTCAATTGCAGAAGATAACATTGTGACTCAAGCTGAAGGTAAGAGCTCTGTAGTAATTAATGGTTCTGTAGGTGGTGATGTTAAAGATGGAGATATAGTCACATTAACAATTGATGGACAACAATTTACTGGTGAAGTTAAAGATGGTCGTTATCAGATTACCGTCGAAGGTAGTGCTTTATTAAAGGATAGTGATCGTATTGTAGAGGCTTCTGTCACTACAACTGATGGTGCTCATCATTCTGCTTCTGATACAGCAGAAAAATCATATCAAATAGATGGTGTGGTGATCCAAGGTGATAATGGTGATAACACTATAGTTGGTACAGTTGGCTCGGATTTATTAATTGGTGATCTAGATCCTGCTAAAATTGTTGATGTTCCAACTAATGTTAATTTTGTGATAGATACATCAGGCAGTATGTATTACGGTCGATTGTTAAACCTTGATTCTATTCATATGAATAGTGCTGAAAAGTATAAAGTCTTTGTAAATTATGGTGCAACATTGACCGCCGCTGATGGCACACAACTTTATAATGGTAGTTCTCAGAGTGGATGGGTTACAGTTACCTACGATCAGATGAAAGCTGGCTTGCAGTATGATGGTTATAGGGCAGAGGATCCAATCTATATTAAGTCATCAATAGGGGAAGATCAGACGTATAAGTTAACAGATTTTCCTTCTGTTTTTGATATGACAAAGCAGGCTTATCAAGTGTTAGTTGATGAGATCTTGACGAATACCAATGATAAAAATTCTTTAAACTTTAATGTGGTTACCTTCAATAGCACTGTTGGGGGGGACTCATCGTTTCATTATGATGCTGAGAGTAATAGCTTTGTAAATAGTCGTGGTACCGATATTCATAATTATCTGAATTCTTTGATTGCTGGAGGTGGTACTGAATTTGAAGCTCCATTAAAAACTATTAGCGATCATATTGTTACAGATGGTAATACTAGAAATGTTGTTTACTTCCTAACTGATGGTAAGGACAATACAGGATTTAGTAATTCAGCTAATAATTCAGATTATGCGGCTTTAAAACATGCAGAGGTTATTTCAATTGCTGTTGGTCCATCAGGAGATGCAGATCAAGTTAACCAAATTGCTCAATTGGGTGAAGGGTATAACAATAATAATGACTCAGAGCCAAGCTATTCAAAAGTGATCACAAATACCAATGAGTTAACAGATATATTTAAAGACATCGGTCAACACTTCATTCCTGGTAGTGACACCATTACAGGAAGTGATGATGACGATGTGCTTGTTGGCGACGCTTTAAATATTCATTGGATGTATGACGAAGGATTGTTGCATGGACAATACCATGAGCCTGTAAAAGGTAAAGTTGATACATATCCTTCAACTATTATTAAACAATATTTAGCAGATGAAGCCCACAATGGCGATACTAACAAGGTTCTTACTTCTGATATTAACCATTTTATTGCCGACCACTTAGATAAATTTGGCAACAATGAATATGGTGGTAATGATCATATTAGTGGCGGTAAAGGCAATGATATCTTAATTGGCGATGGTGGTAATGACACTTTAGATGGTGGTTTAGGAGACGATCTACTAGATGGAGGCCTTGGTAATGACTTCCTAACTGGTGGGGCTGGTAACGATACCTTTATTTGGAGTGATCGTTCACTTGTAGCAAAAGATTCAGCAAATAATAATCCTATAGATCATATTAAGGATTTTGCTATCGGTGAAGACAAGATCGATCTAACCGATATTCTTGATAAGAGTGACAATACCACTATTGATGATTTGCTAAAGCATGTGAGTGCAGAAATTAAAGATGTCGGTAAAGATGATAAAGCTGATGTCGTATTGACAGTTCACAATAGTGATAGCTCAAAACAGACAACCATTGTTTTAGATGATTTTGCATCGCATTCTGATTTAACTGGTATCACCAGCTCGAATGAGATTGTGCAACACTTGTTTAATGATCATGTCTTTAAATAACACTTAGCTTAAATATAAATAAAAGGCCCTTAAGTTCGGTGAGCTTAAGGGCCTTTTGATGTCTCAAATCCAACTATTTCAGCAGGATATAAAATAAAACTTCATGATTTTAGTTACTGATAGTTATTATGGCTAGTTCATGCCAGCGATCTTTCATTGCACCATCAATGCCGAGTAGTATTTTAGGTTGATTTGTTTCTGGATCAACTAAAGCAACATCAATATAGTATTTGCCAATAGCAAGAGTACTTGGTAACGATAATTCATTGGTTATTTCATAACTAGGGGCTTGGCCATTGAGTTCTTCTGCTGGTTGCCACAGAGTGATATCAGTGTTGGTTTCAAATTCAATGGTACTATCAGAGCTTACTGAACGTAAACGCCAGCGAATAGGATAGTTATTGTAACTTGGCGCAACACCTACATTTTGCCACTGAGAGACAAGCTTAATGCGTTCTCCTGCATGGGCGGTTATAGGTAAGAGTAATTGTGTTAGCTCAAATCGGTATCCCAGTTTTTTTAGTGTATCTTGAACAATACCTTGATACATATCGGGTATTTTTTTTGATTTAGCATTAATTAATGAAGCGTGTTTTTTTAATGCGTAATCAAAAGATTCTTTCACTTTTTCTTGGGTATATAGTTCAGGATTGAGAGTGTCCTGAATTCTGTGTAACTGTCTAAACTTAAACCTTAAAGGTTAAG
>NZ_JADQAI010000046.1 GCF_022129235.1 Psychrobacter sp. Ps6
TTCAGTTACCTCAATACCCTTTGAGATTTTATAAGCTTCTTGTGGTATTTCATTATCATATGTAATGGAATTATCTTGTAAAGCGGTAACAGGATCTGGGTCAAAGACTTTAATATCTACTGCTACTTTTTTCTGTTGTGATTGTTCAGTATTCACAAGTGGTTTATTAAGTTCAAAACTACGCTTATCAGTTCGAGCTTCACTGCACGCTTGAGGCTGTTTTAAATGAACATAAAGTTGATCTACAGTATTATTTTTTTTATCCAGATTAATAACAATAGAACTTCTACATTCTTGTGCTTTAGGAAAATCTTGATAAAATCGATATTGAATAGAATTCGCACCCTCAGTAACCTTATCAAACTTTATATTAGGAACTTTTTTAGAACCACTCAATAATGAATAATTGTCAGCAAACCAATATTGAGCATCTTCTACTGATGAAATAACATCCATTGAGTTAGGGAAATATAATTCTCCTGCCATTCCGAATGTAGAATATACGCCACATATAGGAATAAGTATTGATAATATTTTCTCATTCATATTTAGACATTCCCTTAATATTGATAGTGCAATGAAAGATTAAAGTTACGACCCACTTGACTATTATAAAAAATACTTGCGTCTTTCATTCCAGCCACGGTGTTATATTTCATATACTCGCGATCAAAAATATTATTCAAGTTAGCATTTAATGTTAAATTACTAATAGGTTCATAACTAAAACCTAAATCAAATGTTCCCCAACCAGATGTTTTTGTACACTCTGACGTTGTCCCCTTTGAATGACACATTGGAACTTTATTCATTGAACTAGCAAAATTTAAGCGAGCAAAGGCATCAAAGCCATCACTATACTTTAATGAAGTACTACCATTCCAAGGAGTTGATGTTGCTAGATATTCATCATCTTTACTTTTCGCCGTTACAACACCGATATTACCTAATAGGGACCAAGCTGAATTAATTCGAACTTTAGAACCAAATTCAATACCATAAGATTCTGATTGAGCAATGTTAACGAATTGTTTTTCCATACGACCAGTTATTTCATTAAACCGTACATTGATTGGCATAATAAAATCTTTGTACTGACTGTAGAATACAGCTGATATGAATTCAAAACGTTGATAATTACCTTTTAATCCAAATTCATAATTATTACTTGTTTCTGGTTTTAGATGAAAATTAGGAATAATATCAAATGGTGGTATCCCATCATGTTGAACAAATTCAAAAGCCTTACTATAACTAGGGGCATTAAAGCCATGATTGTAACTTAAATATGCTTTCAACTCTGAGTTAAAATTATATGCTGCGGTTAAAGATGGTGAGATAGCATTAGAATTTACATCTTCTAACCTTTCGATACCACCAATTCTCATATTAGCAAAAGTATCACGTTCGACAGGTGACATCTGCTGTAAATCATAGCGAATACCTGTATCAAATTCCCAGTTATGATAAGTATATTTATCACTAATATATGCGCCAAACTCTAAAGTATTAACTGAAGCAAATGGTGACATTTCCTCCAAGCTTACAAAATCATTTAAGTATGAATACTTATTAATAGTCCTACTATGATAACGATGAGCAGCATCAATCCCCCATACAATATTATGATTGGGAATAGATTTATTAAATTGTGTTTTTAGACCATAGCTTTTTTCAATAAATTTATAGTTATCGTTATGGGATGAATGCTCTGTAACATTCTGTTGTTTATAATGCTTATAAAATGATTTATTGTTATTGTTATCTGTTACGTTATAGAACAAGACTATTTTTGCATCATCAAAAGCTAATAGGCTTGCATCATAATAATGATATGTAATTTGATATTTGTCAGTATCAGTATCAGTCTTTTCTTTAAAATCATCTTTGACATAACCAATTTGCTCATTTCGAACCATATCATTACGATAACGTTCAATCTTAGTCTTGATCTCTTGATGATCACCTATGTAAAAATTACTCGTTAATGATAAATTAAATCCTGTTACATCACGTTTATATACTTCACCATTATAATTATCAGACCCATTACCTTCCCATTGTTTATAACGAATAATATGTTCAGTTGAACCTATCCGTTGTGCAATACCAATTGCACCATTTAATTTATTACTCTCACCGACATAATTAGAGTCACCAATCAGCACGGTATCTTTTTCTGGGGTTAAATAGTCAGAAGCATCTTTTGCCTGCACCTTTAATTACTTCGATCTGTTTAACATCAGCTAAATCAAAACTATTCCGTCCTACCTTATCATTAAGATCATCAGCTCCATAGCCATCACTAGTCTCAACACCATCAACCAATATCTTGATGCGATTTCCTCGAATCCCTCGAATAGAAATATTTTGTGGTCGTCCTGCACCACCACTAACATCAACCCCGGGGATATTTTTTAAAGTATCATATAACTCTGTTGCCCCTTCTTGTCTCATATCTTGATCAGTAATAACATCAACTGATCCATTCACCTCATAAGGAGATTGCTCTATTTTTTGTGCTGTAACAACAATATCCTTAAATACGGTAATATCTTTTTCTATTTTTGGGTTGGAGGCAGCATTAACATTTCCACAAAGTGTAGAAATAGCTACAGCTATCACTGTCTTTTTCATTTTATGATCTTAATGTTTATTTATTAGTTGTTTGACTTAGTAAAAAAGCATAATCCATTGCTTGATTAGTTAACGAATGATTAGAGTTATGCCCAGAATTTAAATCTGTACTTAATAAGTATGGTTTATTATCGGTTGATTTATTTTTAACACGTAATATATATTTTGCAGCTTCCCAATATGGCACGCGACTATCATACAAACCCGTTCTCACTAATAGTGCTGGATATGGTTTTGCTGTTACATTATCAAACGGACTATAATTAGCCATTATTTCTCGTTGAATTGATATGCGAGGATCTCCCCACTCGCTATATTGCTGCTCAGTGAGTGGTAAACTCCTATCTAGCA
>NZ_JADQAI010000047.1 GCF_022129235.1 Psychrobacter sp. Ps6
GAGAGAATAAAAAAGGAATGAAACATGAATAAGATTTTACTTTGCTGCGCTGCTGGAATGTCTACAAGTATGCTGGTTAAAAAAATGGTCGAAGCGGCAACAGTTTCAGATTTGGATGTTCAAATCAATGCGATCTCAATTGCGGATATAGAAGAACAACTCCCTCATTACGATGTTGTTTTACTCGGTCCACAAGTGAAGTATGAGCTGGCTCGAATTGAAGAATTGGCTCGTCCACTAAATAAGCCTGTGGATGTTATTAACATGATGGACTACGGAACTATGCGTGGTGATAAAGTATTACAGCACGCCCTCTCTCTTATTGAATAACTCTACTTATCAATAAATAAGCACTGCTTTTATACATCATAAAGATAAGTTTATTTTCATTATTTAACCTTAATAAATAATATTCAACTTCACTTATCTCATCGACATATTATTTCGTTCTGATTGATGAACCCATTATTCAGATCCCAATACGAGTACTGTTCATATAAGTACTCGTAGGCCTTTTACATCTAGGAGTTTCGTATGGGCCTTTACACATCAATGATGCAAATAGTTGAAAAACATATTGCTCCTATTGCCGCAAAAATAGGAAGTCAGCCCCATATTATTGCTATTCGTGATGGTTTTATTTCAGCAATGCCTTTTTTAATTGTTGGCAGTATTATGCTGATCGTTGCCAATCCCCCCTTTGATGCAGATACCACCTCTTCTTTCGGTCAACTCTGGGTGAGTTTTGCTAAAAATAACTGGGATACCATCACTATGCCATATTTTATGACAATGGGATTGATGGGAATCTTTGTCAGTTTAGGTACGGCATACAGCTTAGCAAAATATTATAAATTAGATGGTTTGACAGCTGCGATGCTCTCCCTAATGGCATTTTTACTAGCAGCGGCCCCTCAAGTAAACAACACCATGTCCATGGATTTCTTAGGCGGTGAAGGTGTATTTACAGCCATCATCTGTGCTTTATGGTCTGTCGAACTGATTCATTTACTTAAAAAATATAACATTACTATCAAAATGCCAGAGCAAGTTCCCCCGGCGATTGCTCGTTCTTTTGAATTGCTCTACCCCGTTATCGGAATCATGCTAACGGTATATCCAGTCAGTTTATTTTTACAAAGTGAGTACAGCCTTTTACTCCCTGCAGCTATTATGAAACTCTTCCAACCATTAGTTGCAATGGGCGATACCTTACCCGCTATCTTAATTGCATTATTAATTGCCAATCTACTTTGGTTTGCAGGTATTCATGGCGATAACATTGTAACGGGTCTTCTAAACCCTATTTTTATGGCAAATCTAGCTACAAATGCCGCATTAATGACAAAAGGGATGGCAACAACTCAAGTTCTAACCGCACCTTATTGGTCTTTTTACATCTGCGTTGGTGGTTCAGGTTCAACGTTAGTTTTAGCTTTCTTATATTTACGTAGTCGCTCAGTCCATTTAAAAACCATTGGTAAACTCAGCGTTATTCCAGCCATTTTCAACATCAATGAGCCTTTAATTTTTGGTTCTCCTATTGTAATGAACCCTCTGATGTTCTTTCCATTGATCATCATCCCTATGGTCAATGCCACTCTTGCCTACTTTGCACTGCACCTCAATTTAGTGCAAAAAATGATTGCAATGGCTCCTTGGACAACACCAGCTCCAATTGGCGCCATGATTTCAGCAGCCTGGGATTACAGGGCATTTATTTTGGTTCTTGTTTTAATGCTAGTCGATACCGTCCTCTGGTACCCGTTCTTTAAAGCTTATGAAAAGCAACTTACTGATCAGGAGCAACTCGATAGCACAGCAGAAACAACAACCATGAAAGCATCATTAAATTAAGAAGGATTTTACTATGACAACATTTACAACAACGGCTTCTATTGATGAATCGACATTAGAAGCAATGATCATGGAATTATTAGTGACATCTGGTCATGCTCGTAGTTGCGCCCTACTAGCCATTCAAGCGGCAAAGAAAAATGAGCAAGAACAGGCTCAACTACTACTTAACGATGCAAAAGATGCCATTAATGATGCGCATAAAATTCAAACAGAGCTCATCGGTGTCGACGAAGGATGTGGCAAGCTACCTGTCACCCTTATTACTGTTCATGCCCAAGATCACTTGATGAATGCCATGGTTATTTACGATTTAGCACAAGATGTTATTGAGTTATATCGTCGTACCGCTCATCTATAACACGTCATTGATAAGCAAAAGGAACATATTATGAATACAGCAAAAATTGCCATTATCGGTGGCGGCAGCAGTTACACACCAGAATTGATTGAGGGTATTATTCAGCGCTGGCAGCAAATTCCACTACATGAAATTGCATTAGTAGATATTGAGCAAGGCCGTAATAAAGTCGAGACTATTGCAGGGCTTACTCGCCGAATGCTTGATAAAAATGGCCTTGAACAAGTGACTGTCAGTGTTCATTATCAATTAGACCCTGCCATCAAAGGTGCCGACTATGTTCTAACCCAATTTAGAGTAGGTCAACTACCTGCACGCGCTGCAGACGAACGTTTAGGTCTAAAATATGGGCTGCTAGGCCAAGAAACAACAGGGGTGGGCGGTTTTGCTAAAGCACTACGTACCATTCCGGTGATGATCAACATAGCAAGAAAAGTAGAACAACTCGCCCCTAACGCTTGGATTATTAATTTTACGAATCCAGCAGGCATTGTGACAGAAGCGGTATCGCGATTTACAAAAGCTAAAATTATCGGTCTATGTAACGTTCCTGTTACTATGCATCATATGATTGCGACTATGTTACAAGCCGATTTTGCCGATGTTCAGCTTCGTTTTGCGGGCTTAAACCATATGGTATGGGCACACCAAGTCATGCTTAAAGGAGAAAATGTTACAGCGAAAGTCATAGAACTTTTGTGTGATGGCGCCGCGTTAACGATGAACAATATTAAAGAAGAAGCGTGGGATCCT
>NZ_JADQAI010000048.1:0-1385 GCF_022129235.1 Psychrobacter sp. Ps6
TCATCAACGAGATATTTCCATTGTTGTTTCCCGATTAGGTTCAGCTTTTGATTATTTTCACTCTGGATAATAGCGATTGGTTCATTCGGCTGCTGATGAGCAATAGTTAATGCGTTATCCGCCTGTGTTAATAGTGTAGAGATTGTATCTTCTTGATTTTTCATTACAATCCCAACTGCTGCATGGACAGGTGCTAAATTGAGTGGATCGCTATTCAACTCTGATGTCATATTTAGCATTTGGCGACCCAACATTTTTAATTCATCTTCATCTGCTTCTGGTGCGATGAGAATAAATTCTGCTTGGTTAAGTCGAGCAATAGTATTGTACTCACTGGATAGCTCTTTTAATCGATTAGCAAGAGTTTGGACTTGTTGATCGCCAAGCTCATAACCTTGATGAGTATAAGCATCTTCAATAATCTCTGCTTTTAGTAACGCAAATCCGCCGTATGAATCTTGTTCTAGCCATGATTGAAGTTGGGACATGAGGAATGTGCGATTAGCTAGACCTGAAACAGGATCTTGATATGCTCTAATTCTTAATTTATCAGCTTCTGCTGCTTGCTGCTCAAAATATTTTTTAAGCTGAGCACTCATATGATTGAATGCATATACTACATCTTTGAGTTCTTTTACCGCTGGAATCGGGAGTGGTTTATCAAATTGATTACTCGAAATTAATTGTGCTTGCTTTTGAATATGTTTAAGAGGTGTTAATACATTTCGTAAAATAAGCGCAAGAATAATTGCAGCAAGAATGATGGTAATAATGAAGCCTAAAAGTAGCTGCGTGGTTGCATGCCATAATTGAATATAAGCATTCGCCGGACTACTTGTAACAGTTAGATGTGCAAGTTGCATCCAGCCGCTTGCTAGCGTGGTTGTTTTTGTCACAGGTTCGATCGAAATAAAATTCATATACCACTGTGGTACATCTATAATTTCAATCGGGTATTGGCGAGCAATGGATGTTTTTCCATCAAGCGTTTTGAGCTCAACTGCGCTGTAAAAACTGCTATCAAACGTAGCATTAATTACAGACTCAGCAGCAACATAATCTTTATTTTCTAAATAAGGAGCTAAGGCTAAGCCAACCGCACTAATGGCATTATCTAACTCAGTTGACTGTTGGGTTTGTAGGTAGTCTTTGGTCGTATTAAACTGCACTGCAAATACAGCAGAGATTAATACAAAGAATACAACTAGCATCCATAAAAGTATTTTTCTATAAAGACTCATTACCATTACTCATCAAAGTTTATTTTGGGTCTATGAAGTTCTATTTTTCGGTTTCTATGACGTAAATCGTTCCACATACTAAGACGCGACGCTTTTCCCGCCAATTGACCTTGCCCCTGTTGTTTAATTAACCATAAGTTACTA
>NZ_JADQAI010000048.1:1395-2330 GCF_022129235.1 Psychrobacter sp. Ps6
TGTATATGGGCAAAAGATCTTTTCTCTTATTTGCTGGTTTGATCTCACCATCAAGATTATCGAGAATTTCAGGAACGGCTGTTGGGGTAGGGTAGTAGGCTACAACCATATGAAACTGGTTTAAATTCAATGACTTTACATAGACTAGGCGTAACTTCGAATCTGGTACGCCCAAAGATCGAAGTGCCATGTACTTAGCGATACTAAAGTCTTCACAATCGCCAGCACCAACACCCACAAATTCCAGAGGTGTGGCCCAGTAATCTTTTTTTCCCCACAGCTTTATATCATCAACAAAGATAAACTGATTAAAGAAATTATTAACCAGCTTAAGTTGCTTTTGGACTGGGAATTGCCGTGAATCATCGATTAGCTCCCGCCATGCAGTTGCACGTTTTCCAGCCCTTTCACCATAAAAGCTTCGTATTTTGCTAATCTGCTGTTGCTCTCGACTTGTTAGTGCGTCGACATTTGCGGCTATACATAGAAGAGCAACAGCAACCAGTGTAACGAATTTTTTCACTGTTTTTAATTTTCACGTACTGTAAAAATTGTCCACTGATCAACAACGTGACCTTTTGACCCTACAACTTGAGCAACAACACGTCGACTTAATGTGTTGCTAGCTTCTGATGTTTCAGCTTGAATCGGATCCGCATCACCGAAACCAACGGTTTTGATTCGATCTGCCGCAACACCAAAGTCGATTAATTGTTGTCTAACATTCGCAGCTCGGGTATCGGATAAATATTGGTTATGAGCACTATTGCCAACTGGGCTCGCATAACCTTTTAACTCTATATGAGTTTCTGGGAATGTTTTTAAAAACTGTGCTGTTTTCTTGAGTTGAGACATGTAGGTCTCAGGAATGACCGTTGAGTCATTCGCAAATAAAACATGCACACTGTTTTTTTCATCGGTTTTAACGTAAGTTG
>NZ_JADQAI010000048.1:2345-2898 GCF_022129235.1 Psychrobacter sp. Ps6
TCTGCACACTTATCTCGAGCATTGATAACACCATCGCTATCAAAATCTCGTAAATCTTTTGTTTGTGTCGCAACTGGCGGTTGTTGAGCGCTAATTGAGCAACCAAACAACGAAAGAGCCATTAAACTCATTGCAATATTTTTCATTTTATTTTCTCGCTTACTTTACTGACTCAGTCCATTCGTTAGGGATATCAACTCGCATTTCATTCAAGATCGTACCCGTTGCATTTAAAACTCGGTACTTAGCAAAAATACCATCATAGTGAGCGTTTAAATAAGCTTTGCGTGATTCAAATAGTTCGTTTTCAGTGTTTAATACATCAAGTAGTGAGCGTTGACCAATTTTAAACTGTTTTTCATAAGCAATTACAGTACGAGCTGAAGCATCAACGTGCTCTTGCAAGTATTTTGTCTGACTATTGGCTAATTCCATCGCGCTCCAAGATAGTTTTGTTCCTTCTTTTAGCATACGCAGTGCGCGATCTCTAATATCTTTTGATTTATTTAACTGATAAGCCGCTTGACGACTTTTAGCTGCATCACTACCACCA
>NZ_JADQAI010000049.1 GCF_022129235.1 Psychrobacter sp. Ps6
TAATGCCGAAGAATACAGTCATAACAAGCGTTGTAGCTGCAATACTATCGTGGAAGATATGTAGCCATTTGGGCAAGTTAATATGATCTACACTGTCATTTTTATCACCTAATTTGGGTGCAATTTTTGTGGCAACCCAAGAGGCAAACTGCTGTTGGTGACCTATAGAGAAGCCTGCTCCCCCTGTTACCTCTTGTGTAGGCTTAAACATAATATTTGATGAAATACCCCAGTAAAGAGCCATCAAAATAGCGGTATAGATGATGGTTTCCCACATACCAGCGCCAAGTACAAAATAGAAAACGGCAATCAGGCCCGCCTGTTGGAACATAATATGTCCCGTTAACATAATGGTACGAATACCAGTAATTCGACGGAAAAAGACAAGAAGGATATTAATACCTAGGGCAATAAGGACAGCGTATCCAACCCAAGAGTAGTTATCACCCATGGTTTCCATAGTTGCCATCATCGATGTATAGGGATCGATAACAGAACCTGTCAAACCATGTATTTCACTCATTTTTTCGATAACTGGTTTAAAACCAGCGACTAGAGTACCAGCTCCCACTTGGACAATCATAAAACCAACAATCGTTTTGATTGAGCCAGCAATAACAGTAGTTGTGTCACGCTTCAGAAGGATATAACCGAGACAGGTAACCATACCCAATAATAAAGGGGCTTTGGTCATAACCTGACTATAAAAAACATAGAAGATATCGTATAAGAACTCCATATCTTTACCTCTAATATAATTTTTTTAGTGATTTGTAGGATTTGGTGATGTCTATTTTGCTCACGAGACAATCCTTACCGATCAAAAGTAATCATTCAATGCTCATTTGTGATTATTTTGATTTATATCAATTTTCATTATCCGTAATGTAATTAATTGAGCTACAGATCACGCTACCAAATAAAACACCATTAAATCAAAGGTTTATGTGAATATGTGATTATGGTCATATTTATTTATAGTGAATGTTTGACAATCAGAATCATGATTACTAGAATCATAAAAAATCAAAAGTAATCACAAGGTTGTCATTAAGACACATAGAGTGATAAATATGAATGAATTACAAAGACATAACGCAATATTAACGTTGCTCGAAGAAATGCAAATGATCAACATATCTCAGATCATTGATAAATTTGGTATATCTCCTGCCACAGCTCGACGTGATATAGCCAAACTAGATGAGCTTGGTAGGCTGCGTAAGATAAGAAATGGGGCTGAAAGAATAGAGACTCAAAAACGAAAATGGTCTCCACTTAATATTAATAGTACCGATTTTTATGAAGAAAAAGCTCAAATTGCGCATGCTGCTGCTGCACTTTGTAAGCCTGGTGACAGTGTGGTCATTAACTGTGGTTCCACTGCCTTCTTATTAGGCCAGCAATTATGCGGAGAAAATGTTCAGATAGTAACGAACTATTTTCCTCTCGCCAGTTATTTAATTAATGAAGATCATGATGATGTAATCATTATTGGTGGCCAATATAACAAAGCTCAAAACATCTTTTTAAATCCTGCACCAAATTCTTTAGGCAGCTATGCCGGGAACTGGATGTTTACATCAGGCAAAGGCCTTACTGAAATGGGCCTTTATAAAGCAGATATGCTGACCGCTGTTGCCGAACAACAAATGTTAGAGCAAATTGATAAATTGGTCGTAGTCGTGGACAGTTCTAAAGTTGGTCAGAGAACAGGGATGCTATTTTGTGATATGAATCAAATTGATATCGTCATTACAGGTAAAGATGCTAATCCTGAGGTTATTAAAAAAATAGAAGCTCAAGGGACACAAGTCATCTTAGTGTAAATATAAAGGGCAAATAGCCCTCAATTATTACTAATTACAGTTAGTGCCTTAATTAAAATTAAGGCACTCAGTTTCCTACATCCTAAATAAATCAAATCAGTGAAATAAAAGGTATTATGATGAATAATGTAAATGAAATCACTCGCGAGTCTTGGATCTTAAATACATTCCCAGAATGGGGTACTTGGCTAAATGAAGAGATTGAGAAAACTGTTGTCGCCCCAAATACTTTCTCCATGTGGTGGTTAGGTTGTACTGGCATTTGGTTAAAATCAGAAGGTGGGGCAAATCTATCAATGGATTTTTGGTGTGGAACTGGTAAAAAAACACAAGCAGTTCAAAAAATGAAAAATCAGCATCAAATGATGCGCATGGGGGGAGTTGAAGCCCTACAACCAAATCTGCGTACTGCTATCTTTCCTCTTGACCCATTCGCAATCAAAGAAGTTGATGCAGTAATGGCCTCACATGATCATGGTGATCATATTGATATTAATGTTGCTGCCGCTGTCTTACAAAACTGTGGTGAGCATGTAAAATTTATCGGACCTAAAGCATGTGTGAAACTATGGATGAAATGGGGAGTACCAGAAGACCGCTGTATAGTTGCAAAAGTTGGCGATGAAATTCAAATCAAAGATGTTAAAATTAAAGTCTTGGATGCATTCGATCGTACTGCACTCGTAACATTACCAGAAGGAACATCTTCTCTAGATAAAGAAATTTTAGACGGTATGGATGATAGAGCGGTAAATTACCTCGTTGAAACAACTGGTGGATCACTGTACCCTTCCGGTGACTCTCATTACTCCAACTACTATGCAAAACACGGGAATGACCACAAAATTGATGTTGCTTTACTTTCTTATGGTGAAAACCCTCGTGGTGTAACAGACAAAATGACCTCATCAGATATTCTTCGTGCAGCTGAATCGCTAAATTGTAAAGTTGTTGTCCCTTTCCATCATGATATTTGGGCTAACTTCCAAAATGATCCTCGAGAAATTGAAGTGCTATGGAATATGAAGAAAGAACGTCTACA
>NZ_JADQAI010000003.1 GCF_022129235.1 Psychrobacter sp. Ps6
TCAAATAGCTGGTCAATATCTCGATATTGTCTGCACTATTTTCCTTGTTTGTCTGCGATTTATTTCATTTTTATCCCCATTTTTAAAATAGGGACACGCCCTAGAAAGCGATTTTTATTATTGCTCTCCAACAAAAAACGCCTTTATGACAAGGCGTTTTTTTATAAGTGCAGTGAGCTTGGTTTAAAATTATTTGGTCAAAATCAATCGGTTGTTACGAGTCAGACGTAGTCGATACTCTTCGCCTTCATGCTCAATACGTACTTCTTTGGTCAGGGCAAATAGATGCTGCGACTGTAGCGTTGGCAGACGATTTTCACGGCAGTTTAGATAACGAGAGATAACCATACTCATGGTAAATTCCTTTTGATAAGAAGTGGCTTAATAAATTAGCTATGTCGTAATGAGCTTTAACGATAATAATTATCATTTAGATTGAAAGAATTTGCAAGGTAATTGATAAAATAAAATGCAGTCATTGTGTAAACTTATATGAGGCTGGCGTCACAAACTGCCACAAAACGCCAATGCTTGAATTTTTACCTATATAAAAATATTGAGAGACTGGCTGGAATGATATGAAATCCATGCAGGCTCATCAGAATATATAAGCAAACAATTAGAAAGCCGCCAAAACAGACTTAACAGTAGGGGACAATGCTATGCCAAGTGAAACCAACAATCAGTCAAAAATTAAAGACATAATCATCGTTAATGTTGCGGTTGCCGTTATTCATTATGAAAACAAGTATTTGCTGGGGTTCCGAGATGCGGCTCAGCATCAGGGCAATCGCTATGAGTTTGTAGGCGGCAAGATAGAGGCTGATGAGTCAGCAAAGCAGGCATTGATTCGGGAGGTCGTTGAAGAAACAGGTATTAGTATTGCTCAAAATATTATCGTCAAGCTTGGGCGTTTGCATCACGACTATGGTGACAAGCAAGTGAGCTTGCAGGTGTATAAAATTGAGCTAACCGCACAGCAGTATGATCAGCACAAAGACTGTGAATATGGCCTAGAAGGGCAGGCAATGACTTGGGTTGATAAGTCTAAGTTACTAGCAGGAGAGTATCATCTGCCCGCTGCCAATAAAACTATTTTGGAGTGGCTGAAACTTCCTGCAAAAATAGCGATTACGTATCCACTTGCTCATTTTTCTGCCCAGCCAAATTCAGCAGCAGCATGGGTGTACTATTATCGAGAGCAGTTGGCACCAGAGTCTTGGGTTTATATCCGATTAAAAGCATCTGAGTCAGAATATATTGCCGAGCAGCTAATGGATGTGCGTCCAGATATCCTAGCGATTTTGCCGTACGACAATGATTGTCAGCACTCCAAAACGACAAGTACAGATGCAGTGGTAGAGGCAGAAACCAATCGTTCGATTGTCGCTAGACACCTGACGCATTCGGGACTAATGGAATGGTTCAATGTTACTCAAGATATTACAGACTCTGAGCAGTTGCTCTGTATCTCGAGTGAGCATCCACTGATAGTCAGCTGTCACGATATTGCCAGCATTCTTGCCGCTAATAAACTTGCGAGTGTGCGCATACAGCAGCAGTTGCCGCCAGTGATTGGCGCTTTTTTGTCTCCTGTACTTACAACTCAGACGCATCCTGATACGGTGCCACTTGGCTGGGAAGCGTGGTCAGCTTTGGCGCAGTTAGCTGACATGCCAGTCATTGGTCTGGGCGGCTTGGCCCCTGTCATGATTGACCAGACATTAGCGCACGGCGGTGTCAGTGTCGCAGGCATTCGTCAGTTCCACGAATAAAAAACCAGAAAATGAGTGCCTATTAAGCAGCAATATCATTCACTTGACTATGTTCGCTTATTAAAATAGGTAAGTATAAATAACTGATTTTTAAGTTATTTGTCCAATCAGTAACTATGTGATTATGATGTGTGCATACCAATGCATAAACACATAGTTATTTACAAACCGTTGCGTTTCCCTACATTGCACTACTGTTTTAATAGTCCAGCTGCCCTTAATATATATTGCATATCTAAAGCACATTGATTCTGATTTTTATCAGTGAACTGATTACTAACGCATTTATCAAATATCAAAAATTACAATAAAAAAGAGCGTTTGTAGCAGCAGAGTTTGGATCGATAATTAATTCTAAAACTTAGGCTCATTACAGAATCAATTCGGATAAATGATGCAGATAACGTATTTAAACAGTCACTATTAATAATGGTATCCCTATGAAAACCAATAAGTTACCTGATTCAGCATGGACTGACTCACGGGCAGCTGGTTCTCAATCTCAGCAGCCTATACAGTCAAACAGCTATAACAGTGGTCGTCATGCGCAACAGACAAAAAATGCTAGTAATGACGCAGATTATAGCCATAAAAAACTGAGCAATGAAAACCTGAACGGCGAATACTCGCACCATCTGGCAGACGACATGTCTTCGCAAGACAGCTATTTTGGATACAAAAGCGCCGACAAAAGCCTTACGAAGGCAAAAGAGTCCGCTATGAGTAACAGCAAGATCAATCAACATCTGAAAAATAGCGATAAAGAACAATTCAACATTGCTAATGGCTACAATCGATCAGCAACGCTGAATGAAGATGAGCCGCTAATCTCTGAGCTTGTAGACGACCAAGCAAGTAATTTGCAAGACAGCGCTAAGCAGATCCTCGATACATCATCAACCACTATCAACTCGTCATACAAAGACATACCGGAGCGTATATTTATGAATGGACTTATCAAGCATACAGGCATTGCGTTAGCGATTATCATACCGCTAGCGGCATTTTCAGCCTATGCTGCAACGCCACCCACTAATATGGCTACTGCCAGTAATATGCAAGATAATGCGATGAGCGAGAAGATTACGACCGATATGCTATCAGTTAAGCCAAGCGATATTATCTATAAGTCTGCAAGCATACCAACGACAGTGGATAGTGTCGATCTCAATGAGTATGCTGGGACATGGTATGAGATTGGTCGTCTACCGATGTATTTCCAGCGTAAATGCGCTGGTGATGTTACTGCCAACTATGCTCAGAAAGATGACGGTTCAGGAATCACGGTTACTAATAAGTGTGTGAGCGAGGATGGTTCAGGTATTGTTGCAGAAGGTTTGGCTAAGCCAGTCGATGAAAGCGGCAGTAAACTGAAAGTGACGTTCTTACCGAAGTGGATTCGCTGGATCCCAGTCGGCCGTGCTGATTATTGGGTATTAGCACGTGATGCAGATTATAAAACTGCGCTAGTAGGGACACCTGATAAAAAATACTTATGGCTATTAGCACGTTCACCAAATGTCAGTCAGGAAACGTATACTAAATATCGTCAGATTGCTCAGCAGCAAGGATATGATTTGAAAGAGTTTACGCTGACGTCGCAGAGCAATCAAACAGTGAATCTAGCACCATAATAGAGATAGTTAAAATTACTGCTTCAATTAAGTTCTATGGCAATTATCATTTAAACGACGTACTAGTAAGGCAGCATATATGGCTGCCTTTATTTTTATCCTTGTCTACATATGAGTCTGTATGTAACGACAAAACCTATAATGCACACTTGCTAATCGGTTATTACTGGCAAAATGAGGCATTTTAGGCTAAAATCTAGGCGATTTGAATACTCTGACGTCAAGAACTGATATTGATAGTGGTTGATTATCCTATTACAGTCACCACCTAGAGCATACAAGACCTATCTTATATATATCTCTTCATATTTTATCGATCATACATTACTGACCATAAGGATGTTTCTCGTGAGCAACGCTGATACCTTACGCCAATTACATCAAGACCACTTAAAAAACTACAACAATCAAGAGCAACAAGCCATTGAGCTTATGGGGCTATTGAGCAAGCTCTATAATGAGAAAGACGTACAAGTGACTTTGTTTGGCGAAACGCTAGACGCTACTTCGGTTGGTCAAATACTTGCGCTACATCAAAAAGCAGCATTACGCGACAACGATGCCAAAGCTATCGATATCGCTGATACTTTAGCGATGGTAAAAGTTATCTCAGAAAACGCTGATCTCCAAGCTACTCGTATCGATGTTGGTCAATTGATTGCTAATGATACTGATGTACAAGCAGCGCTACAATCTATCAACAACGCTGGTGCCGTGAATGGCGCAACAGACGTTGTACTGTACGGTTTTGGTCGTATCGGTCGTATTTTGACCCGTCTGCTATTGTCGCAAGCGTCAAGCGCAAAAGGCTTGCAGCTAAAAGCAATCGTTGTACGTCCAGCCGCTGCTGGTGACTTGGCTAAGCGTATCTCATTGCTTGAGCGCGACTCAATCCATGGTAGATTCTTAGGCGGCATCAGTATCGATGAAGATAATAACGGCATGATTGTTAATGGTCGTTTCGTACAAGTTATCTATGCCAAAGACCCAAGCGAAATCGATTATACTGCTTATGGTATCGACAATGCGCTAGTTATCGATAACACTGGTATTTGGAAAGACGAAGCGGGCCTTGGCAAGCATTTACAGTCTACTGGCGTGAAAAAAGTACTCCTAACAGCACCTGCTGGCGGCGATATCAAAAATGTCGTTTATGGTGTGAACAATGATACCGTTGGTGACGATACTATTGTTAGTGCTGCGAGCTGTACGACCAATGCCATTACACCGACGTTAAATGTATTAAATGATGAGTACGGTATTGTAAATGGTCATGTAGAAACCATCCACTCATTTACCAATGATCAGAACTTGGTTGATAACTATCATAAAGCAGACCGCCGTGGTCGTAGTGCGGTGATGAACATGGTTATCACCAGTACTGGCGCAGCAAAAGCCGTTGGTAAAGCATTGCCAGAACTAAACGGTAAGCTAACGGGTAACGCTATCCGTGTACCGACACCAAATGTTAGCCTAGCCATCTTGAACTTGAATCTAAAGACAGCACCAGCAAGTGCTGATGCGTTGAATGAATTCTTGCGTAAGATTGCTAACAGCAGCACGTGGCAGTCGCAAATTGCTTATACCGATTCTACAGAAGCCGTATCTACTGATTTTGTTGGTACGACCCATGTTGGTATCGTTGATGCTCAAGCGACTATTCTCACTGACAACCAAGCTATCGTCTATGTTTGGTATGATAATGAAGTCGGCTATAGTACTCAGGTGTTGCGTTTGGCGACGCAGATGGCAGGAATCAGTTATACTCAGATTCCAGCATAGATCACTAAATGCAGTAGCGCAATAACGTTATACTAAGCCTCTTAAAGCATGATCACTTTAAAGGTTATGCTGCAATAAACTCTACTTTGCGTAGCTTGGTATCACTTTAACTGTCATACTTAAACACCCGATAGTCCGATTGATTATCGGGTGTTATTGTCATCATGGGCACTAAGTAAACTTACTATTTATACGGTGTTCATTTTGGCGCAACAACATAGCAAAACCCCGAAATACAACCGTTAGTTGTAACCAGTTTATAGACTGGATTGTGAATTAAGGAACGTAAGATGCGATTTATTGATGAAGCCGTCGTAACGGTAAAAGCAGGTGACGGTGGTAACGGAATCGCCAGTTTTCGCCGAGAGAAATATGTCCCACGTGGTGGACCTGATGGTGGCGATGGCGGTAAGGGCGGTGACGTCTATGTCATTGCAGAGGACAACACCAACACTCTAGTTGACTATCGCTATACTCGTCGTCATGACGCTATGCGAGCCGAGAATGGTCACAGCAGAAACTGCTCAGGCAAGGGCTCTGATGATCTTTATTTACCAGTACCAGTTGGTACGACGGTCGTTGATACCGAAACCGACGAAGTATTGGGTGATTTGATTGAGGTCGGTCAGACACTACTGATTGCCAAAGGTGGTGATGGTGGTCTGGGTAATACCCATTTCAAAAGCTCGACCAACCAAGCACCGCGTAAAGCCACGTCTGGTTTTGAGGGTGAGTTAAAAGTTCTTAAGTTTGAGCTGAAAGTTGTGGCTGATGTTGGTTTGATCGGTTTGCCTAATGCTGGTAAATCGACCTTTATCCGTCAAGTCTCGGCTGCTAGACCAAAAGTGGCTGATTATCCATTTACTACTTTAGTCCCAAACTTGGGTGTGGTGGATATTGGTCGCCATCGTTCGTTCGTGATGGCAGATATTCCCGGTCTTATCGAAGGCGCATCAGAAGGCGCAGGACTTGGTATTCGCTTTTTAAAACATGTTGCGCGTACGCGTCGTCTGCTACACTTAGTTGATGTTAAGCCTGTCGATGGTAGTGACCCGGTCGAAAACGCCCGCGTCATCTTAAATGAGCTTGAGCGTTTTTCGCCTGAATTGGCCAACTTGCCGCAGATCTTGGTATTGAACAAAATCGATCAGGTCAATGATGAAGACTTGAACGCGCTTTGTACACATATCGTCGCAGAGCTTGGCTGGACAGGTATGGTCTTCCGTACAGCAACTCTGACCGGTGAAGGCGTTGACGCAGTAAAATATCATTTAATGAATGATATTGAGCTTGAGCGTGAGCGTGAAATAGAAGATCCTATATTCGCTGAAGCACAAAAAGAACGTTTTGAGCGTTTAGAAGCCGAAGTGCGTCTAAATACTGAAGCACAGCGTGAAGCGTATCGTGCAGCTCGTAAAGCGGCGCGTGAAGGCTTAGATTTGTCCGATTTGGATGATGATGACGACGGTGTTGAGGTAATGTACGTTCCTTAAGCTAGTATGCTTAAGTGGTTATACTTGAATTGTGAATTTAATCCCTACAATCAATTGATATGAAAAAAGGAGTTTATATGGCAGATGGCATAGCAAACACGACTGAAGAAGCAAGATTTGTTAAACAATCTCGCAACTTTGATATTCAACGCGTTATTGTCAAGATTGGCTCATCATTATTGACAAATAATGGTCGAGGGTTGGATCGTACTGCCATATATGAGTGGGCAAAGCAGATTGCTAAGCTGCACAAAAAAGGTATTGAAGTGCTGCTGGTATCGTCAGGTGCCGTTGCTGAAGGTGTGGTACGTATGGACCTTGAGGAACGCCCTAAAAAATTGGCAGCATTACAAGCCTGCGCTTCTATTGGTCAAATGGGGCTGATTGAAACATGGTGGTCAGCATTGATTCAACATGGTATTCAAAGCTCACAGCTTCTATTGACTCATGATGACTTGTCTAATCGTAGCCGTTATCTCAATACCACAGGCGCGCTAACGCAACTATTAGAATGGCGTGTACTACCGGTTATTAACGAAAATGACACCATTACCATTGATGAGATTAAGTTTGGCGATAATGATACGTTGGGTGCGATGGCAGCCGCGATGGTTAATGCAGATTTGTACATTATCTTGACCGATCAAGAAGGTGTGTTCACTGATAACCCACGTGACAATCCTGATGCTAAGATGATTCGTCAAGAACGTGCCATGGCTGATTATTTATTTGATATCGCAGGTGACGGTGGCAAGCTTGGACGCGGTGGTATGTTAACCAAGATCCGTGCTGGTCGTCTTGCCGCGATGGGTGGTTGCCCAACCGTTATTGTGAGCGGTGCTATCGATGATGTGATCACTCGTGTTGTCTCAGGTGAGGCAGTCGGTACATTACTGACGACTAATGAAGAAGATAAAATCATTGCTCGGAAACAATGGCTTGCCGCGCATTTGCGTATGTCAGGTAGCTTGGTCGTTGATGCAGGTGCCGCAAAAGCATTGACTGAACATAACAGAAGTTTGTTACCCGTAGGCGTTGTAGAAGTTCGTGGCGGCTTTGATGAAGGTGATGTGGTAGAAATTGTTCATCAAGATACAGGTGAGCGTATAGCTGTTGGGCAGGTGAATTTCTCATCACATGAGGCGCACCGTGTTGCCCGTGAACGTACAGAGAAGTTTGACAAAATATTCGGTAGTAACGAAGACCGTGTGGTGATGGTGCATCGTGATAATCTTGCAATAACCGTATAACGTATTCATGATGTAGCACAGCTGTTACTTTTATAGCTTATCTATGATTTTAGATAAGCTGTAAAGCTATTGAGATTTGCTTCAAGCTTAAGCAAGGCTGTTTATACCTTACAAATATTTATTATTATTTTATTCAACCTATTTTATCCAGTACAGTATCCATCAATAAATATGGATACTGTGTTGTTTTGGAGATTTGTACATGAGTGCTTCAGACAAGAGTGACTCGATTCAGCAGCAATTTGCACCGCTAAAAAATGACAGGCTGCTACGTGCATTACGCTTTGAGCCCATCGATACCACGCCAGTTTGGATGATGCGCCAAGCTGGTCGTTACCTACCAGAGTACAAAGCCACTCGTGCTGAAGCCGGCGACTTTATGAGCCTGTGCCAAGATACAGATCGTGCTACTGAAGTGACGCTCCAACCATTACGTCGTTATGACTTAGATGCCGCTATTTTGTTTAGTGATATCTTGACCATTCCTGATGCCATGGGCTTGGGTTTGTATTTTGAGACTGGCGAAGGCCCTAAGTTTAAGCATCCGATTCGCGAACAGGCTGATCTTGATAGATTGCCAGTACTTGAGCCTAATGATTCTCTTGACTATGTGATGCGCGCTGTGACTAGCATTCGCAAAGCGCTCAATGGTCAAGTGCCTTTATTTGGGTTCTCTGGTAGTCCATGGACGCTTGCTACATATATGATAGAAGGCGGTAGTTCAAAGGATTATCGTTATACCAAAGGCTTTTTGTATAGCAATCCTGATTTTTTACATCAGCTATTAGACAAGCTTGCGACTTCGGTCATTGACTATCTTGATGCACAAATCGTTGCTGGTGCTCAGATCGTACAAATATTTGACAGTTGGGGCGGGGCACTTGGTCATCGTCAATTTATCGAGTTTTCGCACAATTACAACAAGCGTATCGTGGCTGAATTAAAGCAACGCCATCCACAAGTACCAGTGGTATTGTTTACCAAAGGTGGCGGATTATGGCTTGATATTCAGGCTGATAGCGAAGCTGACGCTTTAGGTCTAGATTGGACGATGCCGCTTGACCGCGCGCGTCAAGTACTGACTGAGAGCCAGCGTGAATTGACCAAAAAGCATAAGAAGCTACAAAGCAGCAAAGCCATTCAAGGCAATTTAGATCCGGCAACGTTATACGGATCACCTGCCACCATCCGATCTGAAGTGAATGCGATGCTTGATCGCGCTTATGCTAATGGCGAAAAAACTGGCTACATTGCAAACTTAGGTCATGGTATTACCCAGTGGGTGAATCCTGACAATGCCAAAGTATTTGTCGATGCGGTACATGACTACAAGATCTAAACGCTAAGGCATTCAAAGCCATAGTATTCATAGACAGTAGGATTAACAGACTGGTTTTATGTCTATATGGCTATGGCTTTGCGAGCCAGATAAAAATGTAGAATTTATTAGATATAATGAGTGCTTACTAAGAATAAGGGATAATTTATGATTTCAGCAGCGATTGTTGGTGGTACAGGTTACACAGGTATTGAGCTTATTCGCTTACTATCTGCTCATCCTGAAGTGTCTATTGATTTGCTAACCTCGCGTAGCGAAGCTGGCACTCGCGCTGATGAAATATTCCCAAGCTTACGCGGTATCTCAGATATCGTCTTTAGTGACTTAGGTGATAATACGCTTGCGGCATTGCAAAAATGTGATGTTGTGTTTTTTGCGACGCCGCATGGTGTTGCGATGAAGCAAGCAGAGGAGCTGACCCAAGCTGGCGTAAAAGTCATCGATTTGGCGGCTGATTTTCGCTTACAGTCATTGACGGAATTCGAGCACTGGTACAAACAGTCTCATGCTTGTCCTGAGCTATTAAAGACAGCGGTTTACGGTTTGCCTGAAATCAATCGTGATAAGCTTGCCAGCGCTTTATTGGTCGGTAACCCTGGCTGCTATCCGACTACTGCGATTTTGGGTTTAAAACCTGTCATCGAAGCACAAAATGAGCAAGCAGAAAGACTAGTCGAGTCTCGTATTGTCATCGATGCCAAATCTGGTGTATCAGGAGCTGGTCGTCAAGCATCACTGGCACTTAATTATGCGGAAACGTCGGATAATTTTAAAGCCTATAGTGTAGAAGGTCATCGCCACTTGCCTGAGATTGAGCAGGGTGTGGCGCAGTTACTACACAGTCAGTTTACACATCGCATTCGCTTCTTACCGCACTTAGTGCCTATGATACGTGGTATGCTGAGCTCGATTCATATGGAGCTGACTGACGCAGGTGTGGCTATCGATTGGCAGCAAGTGTTTGAAGACAGCTATGCATCAGAAGGGTTTGTTGATGTCATGCCAAAAGGTATCTATCCGGACACGCGCAGTGTGCGTGCTAGTAATCGTCTACGTATCGCGGTGCATCAGGATAATGAGCGCACTGAGCTAACGGTTATTGTAGTGCAAGATAATTTAGTAAAAGGTGCCGCAGGGCAGGCTGTCCAAAATATGAATGTGATGTTTGGATTTGATGAATCGATGGGACTCAATTTTGCACCTATCGTACCTTAATGCTGGCTTTTTTGCCGCTAAGTCATTCATATTTATGGTACTAGGTATTGATTATAAATTCCGCTATAATAACTTGCCTTTACTCTTAAGAGATACCATCTAAATGCGTGTTAAGCTTGAACGACGCTTTTTTTTAAAGTCATCACGTCTATCGTGTCAAGATTCTGTTCTATATGATTTGGCGTGCAAAACGCATTCCGATAAAAATAGTAATGGCTTTATGAGTGATATCGGTAGCACTCAACGAGGCGCGTCTACATTAGTATTGGCTTTATTTGTAGTAGTGATATTAGTGACAGCCGTAGCTGGATTGCTATTCGGACATAAGCTGGGCTATCAGCGCGGTTTTCATTCGATGGAAACGCAAGCTCAGCAAGCAATTATCGATGGTACAGAAGCGACAAAAGCGCTAGAAGATTTGCGTCTTAGTAATAAAATTGCGACCAATCAAGCCGCGACAGCCAAGCAAGAGCTGGCCATAAGTCTTGCAAACCTAAAAGAGCTGCGTGAAAACCAGCAATCATTGACAGTAGAAAACAAGCAACTCTCACAGCTTAATGAGATATATGCGGATGTGATTACTGAAAAGGGTGGCATGCCGCTTCAAGTACTGGGTGCTAAAATTGAGCCGCTGCCCGAAAATGCTTTTGAGTATGGTTTTGATATTGGTATGCTGAGTAGCGACGGTCAAGCCAAACGACTCCAGCCAACCTTGACGTTACTCAATAATGATGACCTTGTAGAAGTGCCTTTAGATCCTACAAGCTATGCGATCGAAGGTATTGTTCGTATCCGCGGTCGTTTTATGATGCCCTCAGGTTTTAAACCTTTACAAGCAAAACTAAGCTTGCAAGCAGGTGGTCAAACAGTAGAGCAGTTGTACGATTGGAAGCTCGGTCATAAGGTTGATAACATGCTACCATCACTTTTAGACTTGCCAGAAGTCGATGAAAGCCCGATTGTTCCCTAGTAAATACAAGTATTAATAAATACCTAACAGCGATGATGTAGTTAAAAACAAAGCACCTTGGCTATATATAGTCATAGTGCTTAATGTTTCATCGCCTGCCTAGCTAACCTCTCTTATTCCAAACTTACCTTATAATTATACTTTGATTATGATGAAAAAAATGATATTACAAGCTACGCCAACGGTTGCTGATTGGCACTTTCCAAATATGCCTGCCCATCGCGCACAGGACGGTGACACAGAAGGTGAAACGTCACCGCAAGCAGATGTGCTGGTTGCTGAGCCAGAAATTGCTAAACCGCCTATGTATGCGGTGGTTATGTATAATGACAATTACACGCCAATGGAGTTTGTCGTCTATATTTTGCAGTCAGAGTTCCGCCATAGTATGGACTCTGCGGTAGAAATTATGCTGACTATTCACAATAGTAGCAAAGGTATTGCTGGTATTTATCCCAAGGATATCGCTGAGACCAAGGCTAAAAAAGTAAATAGTCTGGCACATCGTGAGGGCTATCCACTATTGACCCAAATCGAGCCACATCAAGGCGAGTAAAAAGAGAGTAAGACACCATATCTTGTTATCACATCAGCTCTCACTGCCATACCTAATCGTTTTTTGTTCTCATCCAGTTGCTGTAGTAGCTCACTCTTACAGTGAGCTAAGCCATCTCTTTTTACAGCCTCGCTTTATATACCTATCTATATTTTATCAAGCATGTCAGCAAGTATATCGCTCTTATAGTATTGATTTTATTATAATATATCCTTATATACTAACTAGACTTCTCAATAATTTTTGCAACCTTTCGATCACTTGTTACTAATACCTTCGATCATCTACTTACCTTTTATCCACATTAGTTCTTTAAGCTTTAATCGTTGCTCCCATATCCTTCGTGATGTGATCGTAGTATGCTTTGATACACTTTAGTCTGCGTTAATAGATTGACTCTGTCGAAGTATCGTGTTGATATAAAGAGAAGCGACTATGAATTATCACAATCACTGCTAATTGATAGATGGATTACAGCATTCGCCAAACAGTCTATGGTCCAAATGATATATCCATGATTTTTAATTATACGAATTTTACCCTTGAACAATCCATCTATTGCCCTGATTTACTTACTAACTCATTCATAAAACTATCAATTATAAAGATAGATATAACCGTAGGAAGTTGTTATGTTAAGTCGTCATCTTGAAGTTTCTCTACGTTTAGCAATGACGCTTGCGCGCCAAAAATCGCATGAGTATCTTACTGTTGAACATTTATTATTGGCGCTATTAGAAAATACCCACGCTACCAATACCCTGACTGCCTGTAATGCCAATGTGTCGGCACTGCGGTCTGAGCTTGAAGCGTATATCAATAAGCACACGCCAACCGTCGATGTAAATACGGAGCAGTCACCGCAGCCAACGCAAAGCTTTGATCGTATCTTACAACGCGCTATTTTTCATGTGCAGTCTATAGGTGGTGGTCGACTGGTAGAAGGCTCTGATATTTTAGTCTCTATGTTTTCAGAGCATGATACTTACGCGGTTTATCTGCTCAAAAAACAGGGTATTAGCCGTCTTGAGCTGACCCAATATTTATCGCATGGTCAGGATAAAGAAGAGCCATCTGAGCAGCGCGCCTCTATGACTGGCGAACGCCGCAGTGCGTCTGAAAAAACCAGTAAAGATCCACTGGTTGAGTTTGCAACCAATCTAAACCAACGTGCTGCTGAAGGCAAAACAGACCCATTGATTGGACGCGCTTCTGAAATTGAACGTGCCGCTCAGGTTTTATGCCGCCGCCGCAAAAACAATCCATTGTTAGTAGGTGAGCCTGGCGTTGGTAAAACCTCTATCGCTGAAGGTCTGGCGTGGTTGATTATCAATGACAAAGCACCAAAACCTCTTAATGGTTGCGTGATTTATAGCCTTGATATTGGCTCATTGATTGCGGGAACTAAGTATCGCGGTGACTTTGAAAAACGCATGAAGTCATTGCTTGATGCGCTGAAGAAAAAGCCAAATGCTATTCTTTTTATCGATGAGATTCATATGATCATTGGCGCAGGCTCGTCAATGAGTAGCAATATGGACGTATCGAACTTGATCAAGCCAGCGCTTGCTAACGGTGAGTTACGTTGCATTGGTTCAACGACCTTTACTGAGTACCGTCAAGTATTTGAAAAAGATCATGCGCTATCACGTCGTTTCCAAAAAATCGATGTGAAAGAACCAAGTGTAGACGATACTATCGATATTTTACGTGGTCTCAAACCTCGCTATGAGGAATTCCACAATGTTGAATATACAGATGAAGCGTTAGTCACGGCAGTACAATTATCAGCCAAGCACATACATGAGCGTTTTTTACCTGATAAAGCCATTGATGTGATTGATGAAGCAGGTGCATATAAGCGTTTAGGCGTCGTTCCTGATGTCGATGATATTGAAGCTGAGGAAAGTTTTATTGCGGATTTAGAGCAAGACTTTGATGCACAGATTGATGCTGATGTCGAAGATATCGATAGCGACGCAGACAATGATAATGAGATGCAGGACGAAGCAAAAACTGCTAAAGCAAACGATCGTGCCAAGTCTACTGATGGTGCAAAAGCTTTTAAAGCGCAAAAACCACCGATGAAAATCGATGTGGCGGATATCGAAGCTATCATTGCTAAATTGGCGCGTATTCCACCAAAATCTGTATCGAGTGATGACAAGAGTATTCTGGAGCACTTGGACCGTGATCTTAAACACCTAGTGTTTGGTCAAGATGAAGCGATCGCGACGCTTGCCGATGCGATAAAACTGTCTCGTGCAGGATTGAAAGCACCGGACAAACCAATTGGTTCGTTTATGTTTGCAGGTCCAACAGGTGTGGGTAAGACGGAGGTCTCTCGTCAGCTGGCCAATCTATTAGGTGTAGAGCTAGTACGCTTTGATATGTCAGAGTATATGGAAGCCCATACCGCATCACGTCTAATTGGTGCGCCTCCAGGCTATGTTGGTTATGATCAAGGTGGTTTGCTCACTGAAAAAATCAATCAACATCCGCATTGCGTATTATTGCTCGATGAGATCGAAAAAGCGCATCCTGATGTCTTCAACTTGCTATTGCAGGTGATGGATCACGGCACGTTGACGGATAACAATGGTCGTGTCGCTATCTTTAAGCAAGTCATTATTATTATGACGACGAACGTTGGTGCGGATAGTATCAGTCGCTCCTCTATGGGCTTTACTCAGCAAGATCATAGCCGTGATAATACCGAGTCGCTTAAGCGAGTCTTTACGCCAGAGTTCCGTAATCGTCTAGACGCAATTATCCAGTTCAATCCACTAGATACCTCAGTGGTTGTGTCAGTTGTCGACAAGTTCTTGGTTGAGTTGCAAGTACAACTTGATGATAAGCAAGTGACGTTAGAGATTGATGATGACGTACGTGATTATCTGGCTGATAAAGGATACGATCGCCTCATGGGTGCACGTCCAATGCAGCGCTTGATTCAAGATGAGATCAAAAAGCCACTGGCAAGTATGATTTTGTTCGGTGATTTGGTAAATGGTGGCGTCGTTCATTTGACTTTAGCCCCTAAAGCCGACGAGACGCAAGATACTGATACAGTGAAGTTAGATAAATCTTCGCAAAAAGGTTCACCGGATAGTCGGATTGTTTTGACTGTGGTCGAAACTCATGAGCCACGTTCAGACTCTGAGTCAGTGGCTAGCTAAAACATTTAGTTTGAATATAAGAGTAACGGCTGCCGTAAGATTACGGTAGCCGTTTTTTTGTTGCTATAATTCATCAACAAAGCTCATACGGTTTTTTGTTACTATTAGCTTTTAGAATAAGCCAATCACTGAGCATTCATTTCATAACAAATATAAAAGGATATACCATGGAGCTGTTTGACGAGCCGACAACCAAAACACCAGAGCAAAAGAAGGCCATTTTAGACAACGTCCGTCTGCCAGCAGATTGGAAGGCGGCATTAGCAGATGAGTTAACGTCCGAAAATATGGACAATCTACGCGCATTTTTAAAAGAAGCCTATCAGTCAGGGGATAGCATTTATCCACCCGCGCCATTGATGTTCAATGCACTTAATCTCACGCCTTTATCACAAGTTAAAGTGGTGATTTTAGGTCAGGACCCTTATCATGGGCCAGGGCAGGCCATGGGACTGTCATTCTCTGTTCCTAAAGCGATTCCTAAGCCGCCATCATTAAACAACTTGCTCAAGGAAATGGCAGATGATATCGGCATCGCCCCCTCAAAGCATGGTGACCTGACTTACTGGGCGCAGCAAGGTGTTTTGCTACTAAATAGCTCATTAACGGTCAAAGAAGGTGAGCCAAATAGTCATCAAAATAAAGGCTGGGAGCAGTTTACCGATGCAGTCATTGACGCGGTCAACGAGCAGACAAAGCATACTGTGTTTATTTTGTGGGGCAGTAAAGCGCAAAAGAAAGGTAAGTATATCGATACCGACAAACATCTGATTTTGACCGCCGTGCATCCTTCGCCGTTGGCTGCCAACCGCGGTGGCTTCTTTGGGACAAAGCCATTTTCTAAAACAAATGACTACTTGGTGCAATATGGCCAAACACCCATTGACTGGCAGCTACCGCAATAAATGCTAAATATTATGAATAGAAGTTTAGCATCTTATTTTTTAGCGCCGAGCGAACTTGAGGGTATACCATTTGCATCTCTTATGTTTTGGACACTGCAAGATGGTAAATGGATGCAAGAAGCGCTTAGACTAGCAAGCCAAGGCGCTAAGCTCGGTGAAGTGCCAGTAGGTGCTATATTGGTGCATGATCAGCAGATCATTGGTCAGGGGTTCAATCAACCGATTGGCTGCCATGATGCGACGGCACATGCTGAGATAGTTGCGTTGAGAGATGCCTGTCAGCGTCTACAAAATTATCGACTGCCACTACAGACAACTTTGTATGTGACACTAGAGCCTTGTACGATGTGTATTGGCGCGCTCATTCACGCACGTGTTAATAGGCTAGTGTATGCGGCGAGTGAGCCGCGCGCTGGCATGGTAGGCAGCCAGATGGACTTATCAATACAGCCTTTTTATAATCACAATATCCAAGTTCATAGAGGGTTGTGCGGCGAGCATAGTAGTCAATTGCTAAAGACGTTCTTTCGTGAGCGTAGGCGATTAGCGAAACAGAATAAAAACAGCGTTTAATCCAAGATGATTAATAAGTAAGATATCAGTCTGGGCGCTAGTGATAGCGATGATTTTTTGCTATAATATCGCCCTATTTGCTAGCGAATTTTTTAGCCTGCTATCAAGCATTTGATATACCAGTAAATATTGCTTCATTGCTACTGCATGACAGCTATATCAGTAATAACTATTATTGAGTAAGTATTATGACCGTCTCCGTATCTGATAACGATCTACTCAATAAAAACGATAGTGAAGAGCATTTAGCACGCTATCCGGTTATCTGTATCGATGGGCCTAGTGGCGCTGGTAAAGGTACGGTCACATGGCGCTTAGCTCAAGTATTGGGCTATCAGCTATTAGACTCTGGGGCGCTATATAGAATCGTAGGACTTAAAGCATTCGAAGCTGGATTGATTACATCAGATGCCAGCCAACCAATCAATGAGTCGGCAGTGTTAGCATTGACGAAAAGTTTGGAGATAGCCTTTGTACCAAATAATGATTCTGGGCGCGTAGATATCATTGTGAATGGACAAGCGGTAGGTGATCAGGTACGCAACGAGACAGTAGGCGGCTATGCGTCACAAATCGCAGTATTTCCAAAAGTTCGTGAGGCTTTGCTTACGTTACAAAAGGATATGGCGACACGTTCAGGACTCGTCGCTGATGGTCGCGATATGGGGACGGTTGTGTTCCCGGATGCGGATGTTAAGGTATATCTGACCGCTAGTGCTGAAGCACGTGCTGAACGCCGCGTAACTCAACTAGTTAATGCTGGGCAAACGGCAGATTTTGACGCGATTTTGGCGACGATTAAAGAACGTGACGATCGTGATGAGAACCGTAGCACCGCACCATCAAAACCTGCAGCAGATGCTTTGTTACTTGATAGCTCATCGCTCGATGCTGATGCGGTTTACGAACAAGTAAAAAGACATTGCCAAGATCAAGGGCTGTTTTTTAATAGTTAATAAAAACAACATATTAAGTACTAAAAAATTTCCTATAGTCCCTGTTTTTAATGTAGAATTATACAGTTGGAAGTTAGTATTTTTTAACGATTAATCATTTATTAGATTCAGTTGATAAAATAAAAGTTGATAAAATGAATTAAAATAAGACAGTTGTTGTTAATAAGTTTAAATATACGCTTATTAATAACAAACGTTTTTATATATGGTTGCATAAGATATAAAACCAGTATTCTCGTTTTATGCAATCATAAATTTGATCCGTACTGTGCTGGACAGGATACGGCTATACAAAGGTAGACATAATGGAATCATTTGCTGAACTATTTGAAGCGAGCATCGAAGAAACAGGCCTAGATATCGAGCGTGGCTCAGTTATCAACGGTACTGTTGTGGCCATCGATAGCGATTGGATCACAGTAGATACTGGTCTGAAATCTGAAGGTATCGTCGCTCGTGAAGAGTTTTTAAGCGAAGAAGGCGAACTTGAAGTTGAAGTTGGCGATAGTGTTGATGTCGTAGTTGAAGCGGTTGATAACGGCATGGGTCAAACCTTGCTGTCACGCGAAAAAGCCAAGCGTGTTGAAACTTGGAACTTCCTTGAAAAAATCGCTGACAATGATGAGATCGTAAAAGGTATCATTTCAAGCAAAGTTAAAGGCGGTTTCACTGTAGATATCGGTTCAGTACGCGCGTTCTTACCAGGTTCATTGGTAGATGTACGTCCTATCCGTGACACGACTCATCTTGAAGGCAAAGAGCTAGAATTCAAAGTCATCAAACTTGATCAAAAGCGTAATAACGTTGTTGTTAGCCGCCGTGCAGTTATGGAAGCTGAAAACTCAGCTGAGCGCGAAGAGCTATTGAACAAGCTTGAAGAAGGCATCGAGATCGAAGGTATCGTTAAGAACCTTACTGATTACGGCGCGTTCGTTGATCTAGGTGGTATCGATGGTCTATTGCACATCACTGACATGGCATGGCGCCGTATCAAGCATCCATCTGAAGTTGTTGAAGTTGGTCAAGACCTAAAAGTTAAAGTATTGAAGTTTGACCGTGAGCGCAATCGCGTAAGCCTAGGTCTAAAACAACTTGGTACTGATCCTTGGGACAACGTTGGCGGTACTTATCCAGTGGGTAGTGTGGTTAAAGCTCGCGTAACTAACTTGACTGATTATGGTTGTTTCGCTGAGATTTCTGAAGGTATCGAAGGTCTAGTACACGTATCAGAAATGGATCACACCAACAAAAACATCCACCCATCTAAAGTAGTTCAAGTGGGCGACGAAGTTGAAGTAATGATCCTTGATATCGATGAAGAACGTCGTCGTATAAGCCTAGGTATCAAACAAACTCTAGCCAACCCATGGGATGAGTTTGATAAGAAACATGAGCGCGGTGATAAAATCACTGGTACGATCAAATCAATCACTGACTTCGGTATCTTTATCGGTCTAGACGGTGGTATTGATGGTCTGGTTCATCTTTCTGATATTTCTTGGAACGAAACTGGCGAAGATGCTATCCGTAACTACAATAAAGGCGACACCGTAGAAGCTATGGTATTGTCTGTAGATGCAGAAGCTAACCGTATCAGCCTAGGCGTTAAGCAGTTAAGCTCTGATCCATTCAACGAATACCTAGTTGGTAACGACCGCGGTGCTATCGTCAATGGTAAAGTGAAAGAAGTAGACGCTAAAGGCGCTACTATTGAGCTTGCTGACGAAGTTGAAGCTTATCTACGTGCCTCTGAAATTCAACGTGACCGCGTTGAAGATGCAACTAAGCATCTATCTGTTGGTGATGACGTTGAAGCAAAAATCATCAGCGTTGATCGTAAAACACGCAACATCAACTTGTCTATCAAAGCGAAAGACGAAGCTGAAGAGCGTCAAGCGATCAAAGATCTTGGCAGCACGAACACAACTGCCGCTGCAGGTTCTGATGCACAGCCAAAAACGATTGGTGATTTGATCAAAGAGCAAATGCAGTAAGTTGTAAGTTATTGATATAAAAGTAATATAAAGAAAGCGACTTCGGTCGCTTTTTTTTATGATTAAGTTTTGATATTTGTATTAATAGGTAAGGTTTTTGGCTAAATAAGGAAACTCTTATTCCTATTTTCCTTAATATCCGCTATCATTTGCAACATTGAGTAACGAGATGTGAGCGACAGTATATTTAGAGTTGCGATGTAACTCTTGTAAATAGACTATTCTGATATGAGCTATTATTGATTTAGCTATTAGAGTTTTTATTGATAACACTGTTTTGACTTACTATCAGTTTATCCATCAATCAACAAGGCAAGCGTAATAATGCAGCAAGCGATTAACAAATCCGAATTTATCAGTAATTTGAGTGCGAATTGTGACAACATGGCAGATACCATCGTTGATGATGCCGTTCGTGAAATATTAAATTTGATGACCCATACTTTAGCCAATGATGGCCGAGTCGAGGTTCGTGGGTTTGGCAGTTTTTGTCTACATCATCGCCGCGCTCGTGTCGGACGCAATCCTAAAACGGGTGAGAGCGTACCAGTTCCTGCCAAAGCGATTCCACACTTTAAGCCAGGTAAAGCATTGCGTGAAGCAGTCAATGATAAAGTAGCACACAGCTAATACTCATTAATGATTGACTGACCAAAAACTATCATTCCAACCTGAGGTAACTGTCTCATGCGCTTTTTATTATTCGTATTGCTGTTTTTGAGCTTTGCTTACTCGCTTGGTCTGGTATTGGCAAATAATACCGAGGTCGGGGTCAATTTACTGTTTTCGCAAGCACCTACAATGAATTTGGGGCTACTGCTCATTCTATGTCTAATACTCGGCATTATTATTGGTATTTTATTGTCATTGCTCATATTCCGTGTACTACAGAATAAGTGGGAAATCTCACGTTTGCAAAAGGCAAATACCAATTTGCAAGAGCAGCTGACTCAAGCTAACGTTGTCATTGACCGTCAAGCAACCGCGCCCACGGTAGAAGAAGCCGTTTATGGTGCGACTGCTACTAATGTGCAAGACACCACAGAATCTCACTTAAATAAAGGTGGTACGCTGTCTAAGCGTAAGCGAGATTAATCTGCTGGGCGATGGCCATTGGCTACATTGTTGACCTTAAAAATAATGCTCTGATAATTATGATAGATGGCAAAACCATGAATAATGTGATTAATTCTCCCGTCGTTGTTGCTTTAGACAACATGTCTCTGCAAGCATCATTGGCATTAGCTGATCAATTAGATCCGACGTCATGTCGGCTAAAAGTAGGTAAAGAGCTGTTTACGCGCTGTGGCCCTGATATCGTTAAGGCGCTACATCAGCGTAACTTTGAGGTCTTCTTAGACTTGAAATTTCATGACATTCCTAACACTACTGCTCAAGCGGTAGTAGCTGCTGCCGAGCTTGGTGTGTGGATGGTAAATGTTCATGCTAGTGCAGGTCTAGAGGCTATGTCTTTGGCAAAACAGCGTTTAATAGATAAAGACCTTGATACATTACTCATCGCGGTGACTGTATTGACCTCTATGGACAGTGACGCATTGATGCAAACGGGTATTACTCATAGCTTAGACGCACAGGTGAGCCGATTGGCGCAATTGACCAAGCAAGCTGGGCTAGATGGGGTAGTATGCTCTGCTCAAGAAGCGAAAACGCTTAAAGCGTTATGCGGTCAAGATTTTAAATTGGTCACGCCAGGCATTCGACTAGCAGAAGACAATGCTGATGATCAAAAGCGTATCTGTACGCCGAGTCAGGCATTGGCAGATGGTTCTGATTATTTGGTCATTGGACGCTCAATTACTCAGGCTACAGACCCTGCGGCTAAATTGCAGACAATACTGCAAAGTATTTAAGTTTTGACATCAAAAAGTAAAAAGACAGCCTAAATCGCTGTCTTTTTACTTTTTGATGGTAAAGAAAAAGCTGATACACTACTTTAGCGCTTGCTGACGCTTACGGCTCAAATTATTGATAATGACACTACTGGATGATATTGGATAATATGAAATTACAAATACTAAGTGACTTACATATTGATAGTTATGCACGCCAGTCACACCCTATTGGACATATTCCTAAAACTGACGCAGATATTGTATTAGTAGCGGGAGATACCGCCAACAGTGATAGAGGGATGCCGTGGTTACAAGAGCAGGCAGCACGGTTACAAGTTCCTCTGATCACGATCTCAGGTAATCACGAATATTTTGACGAAGATGTGCTAAGTTTTGACCAAAAGTTGGCGACTTGGGACAATTATGATGCTGCCTCTAACAAAGGGGTTTGTGTCTTACAGTGCCAGCATATTGATATTGGTGATATACGAATCTTAGGTTGCACACTGTGGACGGATTATCAGTATCATGCCAATGAAGATACCATGGCTGCTGCTAGGCATTTTATGCGTGATTATAAGCAGATATATGCAGGCAAGGAGATGTTCTCACCTGAAGTTTCTATGCAAATCCACTCAGAGCATCGTCAGTGGTTGCAGCAAGCACTAATTACTGCCAAAGCACTGGGCAAAAAAACGGTCGTCATGAGTCACCATAGTGTCAGTGCATTATCCGTGTCTGAAAAATATGCCAATTTACCAAGCAATGCTGCCTTTGTCAGTGATTTATCTGGTTGGATGCATGAGGACTGGGCACCAACGCTATGGGTGCATGGACACACACATGAAGCATTCGATTACCGGATAGGCAATACGCGGGTAATTGTTAATCCAAGGGCTTACCCTAACGAGATTAGTAGTACTGCATTGGAATTTGCATGGGACAAAGTCGTTGATATTGGTTAGCCGAGATTTTGCGTGTGTAAGTAATAGTGATGGCTGTCTGTTGCAAATTACCATTCTTAAAAGTTAGATACCCCATTTAATATATAACAGGATATTTACAAGATATATTGCAACTGGATTTGTATGTTGTTCATTCCTGTCAAAAAATCTGCTACGCTTGCTACCATGAGTAAATATCTTAATAGCACCTTATCAAAAGTCTCTGCTGACAAGCTTGCGAGTCACACCCCAAGTGCGCCTGCGCCTTCACATCTGCCAGATAGTATGATCCCTTCGGTCAGACTATTACCTGAGAATGAGCGGCTGATTTTATTTACCAGACACTCTTTGCGTGAGCGTTCTGATGGTAATGGTTTTGCCAGCTATCAGTTGCCGTTGACGCCTAAAGGCCGTGTATTAGCAAAGTCTTGGGGTCGTTGGTTAGCAGGCCATCTGCCATACTCACTCGATGTTGATAGCATCTCAAGCCCGATTAAACGCTGTATTGATACGGCGCAGCTCATGCAGGAAGGAGCAGGTCTAAAGCGTGATATTACGCATCAGTCACTGCTGGTTGAGCCTGGTAGCCTAGTTACTGAACCTGAAATAGCGAACCCAATATTCAAAGAGATTGGTGTACTGAATTTTATCAATCGCTTTTTGCAAGGCGATCTTGAAGGCACCAAAAATGCTTATCAAGGTGGCCTTGATATTCTCTCGCTCTTTTATCAAAACCAGCCGCAGCATGGACATCTAATGCTGGCTGTCAGTCATGATACGTTACTGTCTGCATTCTTAGCCGTGATGTTTGATGTGGAAGAGATCGATTGGAATGATTGGCCAAAAATGATGGAAGGGGTGTTTTTGTGGTTTGATGATAAACCTTTTGATCAGGCAAATGCGCATTTTATCTGGCGTGGTCAAGTATATACACGCCCGATTAGTTCATTGTTGAATGGGTATCGTGCAGCAGGGTATCATCCGAGTAAACTGCTATTACCACCAGAAGTAAAATGGACATAAGATTTCATCAACAAACGGAAATGACGATCCACTAGATATATATCTAGCAGGCATAAAAAAACCTTGCTCCAGTATTAAAACCAGTAGCAAGGTTTTAGTCATAACGCTATAAAAGCGTAATGCGGTCTAGACAATACAAATCTTAAGCTTGTAGGCCTTTGATTGTTTTGTTTAGGCGGCTCTTACGACGAGCAGCTTTATTCTTATGAATAATACCTTTGTCAGCCATACGATCAATAACTGGTACCGCTTTTTTGTAAGCTTCGGTAGCCGCGTCATAATCTTTAGCTTCGATAGCCGCATCAACACGTTTTAAGTAAGTACGAACCATAGAGCGTTGTGACGCAGAGTTCTGACGACGTTTGGTGTTTTGACGGGCGCGTTTACGAGCTTGTGCAGTATTAGCCACGCGTATCTCCTTGATAAAGACAGATAAAAATATGAATGTTGATTGCAATAATGGGTTTAACAATCATCGGTGACGAGCAGCCTCTCGCCAAACATGATGTCGATGTCTAATATTAAAGTATCTAATATGAATAGATCATCGCAAGCGCCAGAACTGTTTGGAATAATTAAACAGCGTTGACGTGTAAAGCCGGTTATCTTAGCAAATTATTGCGCTAAGGACAATATATTTGATGATTAATGCGCAAAGAAGTGCTGTAAACTCATGAATTTTGGCCTATTAAGGTATCTAGATCAATAGCAGACATCAATAGGCGCAATTGATTGATAAAATCTCTTACAATATATCCTACATAATAGCGTCAGTTATTCATGAATTTAGGTATGATATCCTAATGATAGGCCTTGATATAGGTCACTTTTTATCAATATAGAACCTCTAACGTTATATAAGTGGATAGGGTATGCAGCGAAAAGCAATTGTGATTGGCGCAACAGGATTGGTAGGGCAGCATTTGGTAAAACAGCTGAGTGAGCTCTATGATACATTGATTGTGATCGCTCGGCGCCCGCCACGCTATATTAATGCCAGCATGCGTTTTTATCAGGTTAATGACTTTGATAATCTCTCTGAAGTGTTTGCGAGTGTTGGTGCGGATCGAACGACAGATGCCTTTAGCTGTCTTGGCACCACCAAAAAACAAGCGGGTAGCGATGAGGCTTTTCGAAAGATAGATCACGATTACAATGTTAACTTTGCCAGACTATGCCGTGATAAAGGGGTAGAAAACTTTTTTCTACTTTCATCCATGAATGCCGATATTGACAGCCGCTTTTTGTACAATCGAGTCAAGGCAGAGACGGAGCAATCTATTACGGCACTAGGCTTTGGTCAATTGGTGATATTTCGACCGTCGTTATTACTAGGCAAGCATAAAGGGCGTCCGCTCGAAAGTATTGGTCAAAAAGCGTTTAAGCTTATCTCGCCTTTAGTCTCAGAGTCACTCTCATTACATCCTATCTCGGCTAAGCGCGTCGCTAGTGCAATGGCGATGAGTGCTCATGATATTTATCATCGTCGTAAATACCGTACGGAACCTCAGATTGAACATACAGAGATCATTGAAAATAAGAAGATGCTTGCGATGACTCGTGTTAAGAGATAGAAAAACTGTTTTTTCTGATCTTAAAAGTTGTCTTAAAATCAAAATGTTAATAGCGTTACGTATCAATGTGATGAGCACAAAATTATAAGCATGAAAAAGATAATAATTGCTATCGAGTCATTGATGCGTGTTTAAATATCAATCAATTGAGTCACCAATAACAAGGAGTAGAAGCAATGGAAATGAGTAAGGAAAACTTTGTGACTTGTGATCTATTGGATGCCCATCCTGAGTCGCAAGTATGCTTACCAAATATCGAAGGTAAGTCATTTCGTCGTTTTGGTGCAAAAGATAAATTCTGCGGTGAAATCGTGACGGTGAAGTGTTTTGAAGACAATAGTCGCGTCAAATCACTATTGAATAGTGATGGTAAAGACAAAGCTGGCAACGGTAAAGTATTGGTCGTTGATGGCGGCGGTTCTATGCGCTGTGCATTACTAGGCGATATGATTGCACAATCAGCTATAGACAACGGCTGGACTGGGGTCATCGTCTATGGCTGTGTGCGTGATGTTGATGACATGGCAGCGATGGATCTTGGTGTAATGGCACTTGGTTGTATCCCGCGTAAATCGACCCGCCGAGATGAAGGTCAAACGGATATCGAAATCAGCTTTGGTGATTTAACGTTGAACTCGGGCATGTTTGTCTATGCTGACAATAATGGCATTATCGCTAGTGATAAACCGTTAATGTAAACTTGGTTTAACCAGTGTGAATGAGAACCTCAGCTTATCAGTTGGGGTTTTTTTATGTAATGATAGTTAAAGCTTAATAATCGTTATCAATCCTCGATCATGAATGAGTAAACTTTTACGTGACAAACCGTTACGGCATAAGTTTTGGTAATTGCTCAAATATTCGTATAATAGCTTTCTGACTCCTTAACTTTGATCCTATTCTTTATGCCTATCACTGCTTTGACTGACGCGTTTGATCCCATTAACCAGCAGTTGTTCCCTATCCAAAATGCCGAGCGGCGTTGGCTAGCGCCTGTCCATGGTGCAGTCAGTAGCTTGTGGCTGGCAAGCTTGGTTCAAACGCCTATGTGGGATGTTGCCAAGCGCCTAAAGGTCGTGGTGGCACGTGACCAAAACCAACTCAATCAGATAGAGACCGAGCTGGCATTTTGCGGTGTCGACGCTTACGTATTCCCTGATTGGGAGACACTGACGTATGATGAGCTGTCTCCGCACCAAGACATCGTTAGTGAGCGTATCAATCTGCTGACAGATATGCCAAAAACAGGTGTGCTACTCATTTCAGTACAGGCGCTGATGCATCGTGTTGCGCCACCAAGTTGGCTGATTGGGCAGCATTTTGATCTAAGTGTCGGTGATCGTTTTGATATCAATACGCAACGTGGTCTACTGGCAAAGGCGGGTTATAGAGCGGTTGAAAATGTCTTTGAACCCGGTGAGTTTGCGGTACGTGGCAGCATCATTGATATCTTTGCTATGGGTCAGCCTTTTCCGCTGCGTTTAGATTTATTTGACGATGAAATTGAGACAATTCGTTTTTTTCATCCGCAAACCCAGCGCACGTTGACCGCTGATGATCTCAAGGCGATGTTGACAGGTAATGATACCAGCATGGGCAAGGAGTCACTGTCGCTGCTGCACAAATTGCCAGACATCTCAAAACCTATTGAGCAGTTCCAAATATTACCAGCAAAAGAGTTTCCGCTAGATGAAGGGCGAGAGACATTTCGCACGAATTTTGCGGCGATGTTCCCTAATGCCAGTAGCCGCAAGTCTGAGCTGCATAAAGATGTGATGGCAGGTATTGCGAGTAGTGGGCTGGAGTATTATCAGCCACTATTTTTCGACCTAAAAGATTGGCAAGAAGAAAGTACACTGTTTTCTTATTTGCCAAGTGATGCGTTGTTTATCACGGATGAACTCATTAACGAAAAACAGGCGGACTATTGGTCACAAATCCAGCGCCGCTATGAAGAACGTCGACATGATATTGACAAGCCTATTGTTGAACCTGCGCTCTTATATCTGTTATCCAACGCACTCAACGAGCAGCTAAACCAGTATCCACGAGTGATACTAAGCGCACGCGATGAGCTGGCTACAATAAATGATGTCGTAGCGCTAGAAGGTAGCGACTCATCTCAGCCGCAATTCTCGCTAACGCCTGCTAAGCAGCAAGGCTTGGTGACATTAAGCGCTGAAGAGCCGCCACAATTGGCAGTAAACCATCAGAAATCTGAGCCATTATCCGAATTACTCGACTTCTTGGATACGCAATCACAGACTTTAACACCCGTACTAATCGTCGCAGAAACTGCTGGCCGTCGTGAGATTCTTATTGAGCTGTTTAAAGGTAAGATTGATATCAAAGCATATGATAGCTTTGAAGCATTCTTAGCAGCAGATAAGACGAGCGCTATGAATAACGCTCGACTACCACATGTCGGTCTGACTGTGGCACCGATTGAGCGCGGCGTATACGTGCCTGAGCGTTTGGTGTTGATTAGTGAAACGCAGCTGTTTGGTCGTCAAGTCTTACAGACGCGTCGTCGTCGCCAAAGCGGTGTATCAGAAGAATTCTTGGTTAAAAGCGTCACTGAGATAACAGATGGTAGTCCAGTCGTTCATATCGAGCATGGTATCGGTCGTTATAATGGTCTGATTACCTTAGATGTTGGTGATGGTGAGCAAGAGTTTATTCATTTAAAGTATGACGATGATGCCAGTATCTATGTGCCAGTAGCTAATCTGCAAATGATTAGCCGTTATAGCGGCGGCGATCCAGCGTTGGCCCCGCTCCATAAGATTGGTAGTGGCAAATGGGATAGAGCAAAGCAAAAAGCGTTAGAGCAAATTCACGATGTTGCCGCAGAGCTGCTCAATATGCAAGCGCGTCGTGAGGCCAAAGTTGGTATTCATTTTAAAATAGATCCGTCGCAATATGAGCTGTTTGCCAGTCAGTTTGCGTTTGAAGAGACCGCTGACCAAGCCAATGCTATCCATGCGGTTATGGAAGATATGAGACAAAACCAGCCAATGGATCGCCTCATCTGCGGTGATGTTGGCTTTGGTAAAACAGAAGTAGCGATGCGAGCGGCCTTTATTGCCGTCAGTGCTGGCTATCAAGTTGCTGTATTAGTGCCCACCACTTTGCTCGCAGGACAGCACGAAGACAATTTCCGCGATCGATTTGCTGATTGGCCAGTGCGTATTGAAAGCCTGTCTCGCTTTGGTGGTAAAAAACATCAAGAGATGGTCTTGACGGACTTGGCTGATGGCAAAGTCGATATTGTGATCGGTACTCATAAACTACTACAGCCTGACGTGAAGTTTGCAAACCTTGGGCTAATGATCGTCGATGAGGAGCACCGCTTTGGGGTGCGTCACAAAGAGCGTATCAAGGCTATTCAGACAGATGTAGACAGTATGTCTATGACCGCGACGCCCATCCCTAGAACGCTTAATATGGCGCTCTCTGGCATGCGTGACATGTCAATCATTGCCACACCACCTGCACGCCGACTTGCGATTAAAACTTTTGTCATGCAAAAGACAGAAGCGCTGATGAAAGAGGCCATATTGCGCGAGCTGTTGCGTGGCGGGCAAGTTTATCTCTTGCATAATGATGTGGCTAGTATTGAGCGTATGGCAGAGACTATCCGCGACCTCGTACCTGAAGCACGGGTAGGGGTCGCCCATGGACAAATGCAAGAGCGTCAGCTTGAGCAGATCATGCAGCAGTTTTATCATAAAAAATTCAATGTGCTGGTGTGTTCTACTATTATTGAGACAGGTATCGACGTACCGAATGCCAATACCATTATCATTGAGCGTGCTGATAAGTTTGGTCTGGCGCAATTACATCAGCTGCGAGGGCGAGTAGGGCGTAGTCATCATCAGGCGTATTGTTATCTGTTGGTGCCTTCTATCAAAGGTCTCAAAGGCGACGCCAAGCGTCGACTCCATGCCATTGAACGCGCCAATACATTGGGCGCAGGTTTTATGCTAGCGAGTGAAGATCTAGAGATTCGCGGGGCAGGTGAGATACTCGGTAAGCAGCAAAGTGGTAATATGCAGGCAATTGGCTTTAGCTTATATATGGATATGCTTGAGCGCGCAACTAAGGCGATCAAGGCCGGTAAAGAGCCTGACTTGAATACGCCATTATCGCTAACCAGTGAGATTAACTTGCATAGCTCGGCGCTTATTCCAGAAGAGTATCTACATGACGTGCATCAGCGTTTGTTGTTTTACAAACGTATAAGCAATACAGACGATAAAGAAGCGTTGACGGATATTCGGACCGAAATGATAGATCGTTTTGGTGCATTGCCAGATCAGACCAAGCAGCTATTTGCCATTCATGGACTGCGCTTGCAAGCAGAACCGTTGAAGATCAACAAAATCGATGCCAATAGTAGTAGTATGACGCTGGAGTTTGCACCAGACACTCCTGTTGATGCCTTGGCGATTATTAAGCTGATTCAGTCAGATGGGCAGCACTACCGAATGAATGGGGCCTCTGGTATTCGTTATCAACATAGCGATAAGCTGGCAACGCCTCAACAGCGAGTCTCTGTTATCCAAGATCTTTTACGTTATTTTAGTAAGCATATGGTGACAGAAGCTGCTTAGATTCAATCGGTGAGAGCAATCATTGGGATTTCTAAGACAATCAACACTAATGCAATGGTGTATGGTGCTATTTTATCGCAGGGATAACTGATAAAATAACCAGATTGCTTTTTCTTCGATATTTTTTACGTACTTTTATTTGCATTAAACAACAAGAGAACCGTCATTATGTTCCAACTTCATCATAAACTTGCTGCTGATAGTTTCTTAGTGGGTGATTTTCCATTGTCTACTTGTCGTTTGATCAATGACTGCCAGTTTCCTTGGTTGATATTAGTGCCGCGCGTATCAGGTATCAAAGAGCTTTACGAGTTGTCTGAGGCAGACCAAACGCAGTTCTTGCGTGAGTCAAGCTGGTTATCAAGTCAACTAGCCAAAACCTTTCAAGCAGATAAGATGAATGTGGCCGCGCTTGGTAATCAAGTCCCGCAGCTTCATTTTCATCATATTGTTCGTTATCAAAATGATATGCGATGGCCAAATCCAGTATGGGGAGTTCCTGCGGTTCCTTATACCAAAGAAGTCTTGGCACAAATGCAGCAAACGTTAATGATGGCGCTACGTGGTCATCATCAAATGCCTTTTGATTGGCAGATGTAATACATTTTGAACTTTGAATTGCTCTACCTCATCTATAAAGCATTATTTACGAAGCACCTTTCCTAAACTATTGCGACACTAAAAAAGCCAGATACTCGTCATATCTGGCTTTTTTCTATAATAATCAAACATTGTAAGTTATTTATCCAGAAAATTTGTGACTTAGATAAATGATAAATGGTATTTTTTTAGCTACCACTGACATAGGTTTCATCTAATTTAGTAAGTATAATGTATTTTTGTAATAATTTATCATCTAGATAAATGATGTGTGTATGCTGTTTTTATATATCTTTATCTCTCTGATAGCCTATCTTACTTAAGTGAAATCCAATATGCCCTTTACAGAGACATTAAAGCCAAAACTGTCGTCAAAAGGGAGTGGAATCTGTCAATTCGACTATCCAGAAGTTTTCGTTTTAATACTCACTGTCATATTACTCGCCTTGCATTACAACTTTCGTCCTACTTCAATGGCGTTATTGGTTGTCATTAGCCTACCTAGCTTGATGATTCTGATTTATAACTACCGACGCGAAACCAGTCTTTGGACGTCTAATATAGTTGTTATTTTATTTTCGGTCGTCATTGGGTCAATACAGTTTTGTACAGTAATATCGCTCAGTCTAGTAGCCTTAATCGGCGTACGTATGATCGTCAGTGGGGTTGATAACGCTCTAAGATTATTTACAGTGGCATTAGTAACATCTATTGTCTTCTATTATGTCAGTACAATACTGGACAACGAAGGGTTGAACTGTAATGAAGGCTGGGTTCCACCCGCCGTATTATTAGCAAGCATAATAGTTATTTTGTATCAGTTTCGCAGTACGTATCAAAAGTACATCGGTTATAAAGAAAGTGCCTCTAAAGCAGGAGGACGTTTGAGTACGATGGTGTCAGTCATCAATAAGTTGACTCGCTTTGTACCACCGCAAATTTGGGAACCAATTGTCAGATCTAATAGCCCTGTTAGTGTGTCGAATAAACGTGCCAAGCTGACCATTATGTTTTCAGATATTGTGGGTTTTACCGATCTGTCTGATAGTCTGAGTGCTGACAACTTAGCTGATATTTTGAACACTTATATGCATTGCATGACGTTGATTGCTGATAGACATGGTGCTGTACTTGATAAATTTATTGGCGATGGCATGGTGTGCTTTTTTGGCGAGCCCGCTAGTAACGGCCCACGTCAAGATGCTCTTGACTGTGTGGCAATGGCGATAGATATGCGCCGCGAAATGCGTACATTACGTCAAAAATGGCGGCTGATGGGCTTTGAAGGATTATACATACGCATCGGTATCACGACTGGCTACTGCCACGTGGGTAATTTTGGTAGCAACAATCGTCTTAGTTATACACTGATTGGTAAAGAGGCTAATCTGGCCTCAAGACTTGAGTCGAACGCTGGTAAAGATGAGATATTGGTCAGTGAAAGCACTTATGATTATGTTTGCCATAACTATGAGTGCAAACATGTTGGAGCGCTTCAGCTAAAAGGCTTTGATGACAAGATAAATGCATGGCAAGTACTTGACCCTGACGCTAATAAAGGTCATTTGTCTAAATGGGTAGATCACACTTTGCCAGGGTTTAACTTGCATCTAAATTTTAAAGATATGAAAGACAATGACTATCAAGACATTAGGAGTCGGTTAAACTTTGCGCTTGAGCGCATCGAACAAGAAGAAGAAAAGTTGGCACAGAGCATCGCTGAAGAAAGCAAACGTCATAGTGCTAACAAAAAGTCATGATTTGGGTAGTCATATCGTGAAATGTTGAGTACAAAAAAAGCCAGCTATTATATTTTAATAGCTGGCTTTTTTTATAACTTATAAGTAGTTTTTACCAATCATATTAATGATTTTCTTTTGCATGATTCAATGTGTATTTTGGAACTTCGATGGTTAGATCTTCATCATCGAGCATGACCTGACAAGACAGACGTGAGTCAGGCTCTAAGCCCCAAGCACGATCAAGTAGATCAGCTTCTACGTCATCCATCTCATCTAGACTGTTGAATCCTTTGCGTACGACAACGTGACAAGTAGTACAAGCTTTTGACATCTCACAGGCATGCTCAATTTTGATGCCTTTTTCTAATAACGCTTTGCACAAATTCTGACCAGCTTGTAGCTCAACTTCTGCGCCCTCTGGGCAGATTTCATGATGGGGTAGTACAGTAACTTTTGGCATAAATTATTTGTCCAATGCTAATCAATCTAAAAAATAAGAGAAAGTAGCTTAGTATCATAACTAAGCTATCATTTTGAGTGTGGATTTTACCAATCTTGTGCGCTGGTACCTGCCATGCTGGTTTTAACACTTTGATTCATAATGCGAGCAGCAAAGGCATCACTATGCGGCTTAAGCTGTGCTTGCTGTGCTTCAATAAGTGTCAAGTCATCAGTGCTAAGAGAGTTACGTAGCGCTTGTATATGCTCCGCTAAAGTGTGCTGCTCATCAGAAGAAAGCAGTGCTGCAAACTCATTGAGTGCAGATTCTAGAGCCAATACTTCACGCTCGGCTTCTACCTTGGTTTCGATTAAAGAGCGCGCGTTTTTATCTTCTTCTGCGTGTTTAAATCCGGCAACAAGCAACTGCTCTTTTTGCTCGTCAGACAAACCATAAGAAGGCACGATCTCGATCTTGCTTTCTGTTTTGGTCGTGGTCTCTTGCGCACTCACCGTCAGCTGACCATTGGCATCGATGCTAAAGGTAACTTCGATACGAGCAAACCCAGCTTTCATTGGCGGAATACCATACAGCTCAAAGCGGCCAAGCGAGCGACAGTTTTCTACTGTTTCGCGCTCACCTTGTACCACGTGAATGACCATACCTGTTTGACCATCTTGATAGGTGGTAAACACCTGACGTTTTTTGACAGGGATAGGCGTGTTGCGTGGGATGAGTACTTCAACCAAACCACCCATGGTCTCAAGACCTAAAGATAATGGTGTCACGTCTAACAACAACAAATTGTTGTCACTATCACCATTCACCAATTGGTGAGCAGTCTGGGCAGCGCCTAAGGCAACGACTTCATCTGGATTCAGACGGCAAAGAGGCTGCTTGGCAAAAAATTCAGTCACGACTTGTTGTATGGCAGGCATACGCGTTGAGCCGCCTACTAAGATAACTTCGTCTAAATCTCTGGCAGCCAGCTTTGCATCACGTAGGACTTGTTCGCATACGCTCAACGTGCGACGACTAACAGGTTCTACGATAGTGAGGATGTCTTCACGGCGCAATAAACCTTGATAGTTTTGTCCGTTGACAGTGACATTGATATCCACTTGCTCAGCATCAGTCAACGCTTGCTTGTAAGCTTTAGCTTCTTGTGCGAGTACTGACTTATCATGCAGGCTTACATCTTTTGGATCGATATTTAACTGTTTGATGATCCAATTTGTAATCAAGCGATCAATATCATCGCCGCCCAGTGCGCTATTACCGCCAGTTGCCAATACTTCAAAGACACCGTCATTCAGCTTTAAGATAGATACATCAAAAGTACCGCCGCCCAAATCATAAATGAGGTAGTAGCTTTCTTTATTGCTTTCTTGATCGAGTCCGTAAGCAACGGCAGCGGCGGTAGGCTCATTTAGTAAGCGTAGCACGTTGATACCAGCAGCTTGGGCCGCATCTTTAGTGGCTTGGCGCTGTGCCTCATCAAAATAAGCTGGCACAGTAATGACGGCACCCTCAATGCTGTCTGCAGGCAGTGCGCTCGCTGCACGTTGCTCAAGCGCGGCTAATATACGCGCTGATACTTCGACAGGTGACACTTCACCTTGAGCTGTGACAAATGCTGGCATATCATCTGTACTACCAGACAGCTCATAAGGATGCGAGAATTTGATATCCGCTTGGCTACGACCCATAAACCGCTTAGCCGAGACGATCGTATTTTTTGGATCATCTGCTAAATGCGCTAGGGCATCATAGCCGACCGATGGATTACCTGTCGCTGGATAATAAACCACAGAAGGCAGCAAGGTATCTGATGCTGCGCCTGCTTCTAAGACTTGCGCCTTGCCTGAACGTACTACAGCGACCAGTGAGCGTGTCGTACCAAGGTCAATACCTAGGCCAAAACGATGTTGATGAGGTTGAGCGCTTTGATTGGGTTCGGCAATTTGCATTAAAGACATAAGAATAACTCAGAGATAAAATGAATAAGTGTAATGAGGCAAATATGGCATGTTCAGTATGACTGCTTAACCGCTATCTCTTTATTCTAGATATAGAGGAAGTTGGCAGTTAAGCATGCTCAAAGTCAGAGATTATACGTTATAGTTGATACTAATTTAATCAAATATTTAGAATATAGCTTTCAAATAAGATACATCATGCACAGCTATCTAGACATATAGATCATCGTCATCTGAATGTGCAGCAGTGGCGACGTCATCAAGCCCCGTTGTAACATCAGCATTCAATTTGACCAAAAACTTCAATTTCTGTGTCGCATCAATCGCCGTTGGCCAATCTTGCTCTTGGTAAGCAGTTTCAAAACGCTGAGACTGATTTGCCAAGCGCGATGTAATTTGAGGATGTAACTGCTGCAAGGCTGAAAGGTCTTTGCCTGCAATAGCGTCATCTAAATCCATACGCATTTCCATCGCATCTTCTAAAAAATCCAAGTCTGCGATGGAGTGCTCTAGATTTTGTGCTTGATCGGCCATACCTAATAGGTAACCAGCACGGCTATCAGGTGCACTCAATGTTTGGTAGGCTTGATTGATGACGGCAGAATACTGCTCCGATTGCTGCTTTGCTTGCTTGGTATCTGCTAGATTCTTTGCAACATTATCAGGATGATAGCGTTTTTGTAGCAGACGTAGATGCTGATCGAGACTGTCTTGATTGACTTCAAATTGTATAGGTTGCTCAAATAGGGCAAAGAAGTTATCAAATTGTGCTTCTGGAATCGTGTCTGTCATATCTTACGCCTTGCTTTTTTATTTGTTTTTAAAGTCTTAATTTGGTGCTTCCACTAAATATATTAGTGCATTTGTATCTTTTGTATTGATTCATTACAACGGGTGCATAAACCTAAAAAATCAGTTGTCTGAACCATTAAACAGTAAAAGACTCACCGCAGCCACATTCACCTTTTTGGTTAGGGTTAGTGAACTTGAAACCTTCGTTTAGACCTTCTTTTTCATAATCCATCAACAGGCCATCTAAATAGACCAAGCTTTTAGGGTCAATAAAGATGCTAACGCCGCGGCTTTCATAGCGCGTGTCATTTTCATCAGGTATATCTACAAACTCTAAAACATAAGCAAGGCCCGAGCAACCCGCTGTACGGATACCAACCCGAATACCTTCACCTTTGCCGCGATTGTCCAAAAAGTCTCGAACATGCTGAGCGGCGCGTTCTGTCATTTCAATCATGCCAACTCCCATTGACTATTAATCGTAAATATCAATAAATAAACTATGTAAACTGGCAAGCGAAATTAAGAGTTTGCCAAGATAATATGCTAATAGTTTTTAGAAAATAAAAGGTGACAATTACATAAGTGTCATTGTCACCTTTTTAGCGTTAGTAGCCATTTGATGTATTACTACTTTAGCATTGCTAACAAAACACAGCGCAGACGCTAGTAGGTTTGACTTAGATAGTGGCTTCTTCTACCGCTGCTGCTACGCCATGCTTACCTTTATAGTCGCTAATAGCGGCTTTAATGGCATCTTCTGCAAGTACAGAGCAATGCACTTTTACTGGTGGTAACGCTAATTCTTTAGCGATATCGTTGTTTTTGATTTCGCCAGCTTGATCCAAGCTCTTGCCTTTTAGCCACTCAGTAACCAGTGAGCTTGAAGCAATTGCAGAACCGCAGCCATAAGTTTTAAAGCGTGCATCTTCGATAATACCATTATCGTCGACTTGGATTTGTAGACGCATTACATCGCCACAGGCTGGGGCGCCGACCATACCGGTACCAACATTTTTGGCGTTTTTGTCAAGATTACCAACGTTGCGTGGGTTTTCGTAATGATCAATAACTTGGTCACTATAGGCCATGGGGTTTTCTCCTAGTTAGATGATGAGTAGTCGCGTATTAACTTTGAATGTCTAACTACTCATCGATAATTGGGGTCAAACATTTAGTTAATAAAAACTGGATTTATAATTGTCTGATCAATCGTTTAATAAATATATTTGAAGCTATATTACTGTCTGTGCTTGATTTTAGTGTTCAGCCCATTCGACTGAATTCAAATCAACACCTTCTTGGTACATATCCCAAAGTGGCGATAGGGCACGTAGTTTATCAACAGCTTCATGCATTTGCTTGATAACAGTGTCGATGTCTTCTTCAGTGGTATAACGACCAAAGCTGAAGCGGATTGAGCTATGCGCCAATTCGTCTGGGCGACCGATAGCACGTAGTACATATGATGGCTCAAGTGTCGCTGATGTACAGGCTGACCCTGATGATACTGCTAAGTCTTTTAGTGACATCATCAATGACTCACCTTCGACGAAATTGAAGCTGATGTTTACAATGTTTGGTACGCTGTTCTCAAGATCGCCATTTAGGTAGATCTCTTCGATATCTTGTAGACCATCCCAAAGCTTTTGACGCAGTTTTGCTGCATGTGCGTGATCTGCTTCAAAGCTTTCATTGGCTAAAGCAAACGCTGCACCAAGACCAACGATCTGATGCGTTGGCAATGTACCTGAACGCATACCGCGCTCATGACCACCGCCGTGTTGCTCAGCTTTTAGACGAATACGTGGCTTACGACGAACAAACAATGCGCCGATACCTTTAGGACCATACGCTTTATGACCGGAGAAGCTCATCAAATCGATCTTCATTTCTTCAAGATTGATTTTTACTTTACCAACAGACTGTGCGCCATCAACATGGAAAACTACGCCCGCTTCACGAGTGATTTCGCCAATCGCTGCAACATCTGTAATCGTACCAAGCTCATTGTTTACCATCATGAGAGATACCAAAATCGTATCATCACGTAGAGCTGCTTTTACTTGCTCTGGCAAGATAAGACCTGTGCTTGGCTGTGGCTCAAGATACGTAATCTCAAAGCCTTCTTGCTCAAGCTCACGGCAGGTATCTAATACGGCTTTGTGTTCAATCTTACTAGTGATGATGTGCTTACCACGAGACTGATAAAAGTGAGCTGCGCCTTTAATGGCTAGGTTGTCAGATTCAGTTGCACCAGAAGTAAAGACGATTTCGCGTGGATCAGCGTTGATGACTTCAGCAACTTGTCCGCGAGCAGTTTCTACTGCTTCTTCTGCTTGCCAGCCATAGCCATGCGAGCGCGAGGCTGGATTACCAAAGATGCCATCTACTGTCAGATATTCGCTCATCTTAGCAGCTACTGATTTGGCAACTGGTGTGGTGGCGGCATAATCTAAGTATATAAGGTTGTTATGTTGGCTCATGCTGGGTTTGCCTCGCTGTTCGATAGAGTAATGGTATTGATGTCTTTTATGGAAATGTCTTTTGTAGAGTTGTGCTGACGTTCTGATACTGACTGCACGTTTTCCATATCTAATAATTGCGCTAATGTTATATTTTTCAAGTACTGCTCAATATGATTTGATAGTGCACACCATAGGTCATGGGTTAGGCACATTGTACCACCTTGACAGTCACCGCGTCCTTCACACTGCATCGCATTAACGGATTCATCGACAGCAGATATGATGCTCATCACATCTATCTCGTTCAATGGCTTGGCTAGATGATAACCACCAGCTGCACCGCGAATACTGGTCACAAGGCCACGTTTGCGCAGCTTGGAGAATAACTGTTCGAGGTAGGAGATAGAAATTGACTGCCGTTTAGCGATATCAGATAGAGATACTGCGCTCTCTTGTTGACTGGTCTGTAATGCCAAGTCTAATAAAGCGGTAACGGCATATCTGCCTCGAGTAGTTAAACGCATGTGTTATCTCCAAACCTTTATGTCATTTTTATTTAACAACGATCTTGGAAAGGGATAGATATAGGCAATTATAGATCAATATAAAAACTGTCAATCATATCCATTCAAGTTGTGTTTTATCGTTATTAAACAACAGATGGTTAACCCGATGTGTGCAACGATTAGGTTAATTATACTTAATCCTGAGTAATTTAGTCAAGATTAAAGTGTGGTTAAATGGTTAATCGAGCTTATCGCTATGATTGATAAAAACAATGGTGTTCGGGATGTATGTATGAGCGGGGAGGGAGATCTTATTTTCAACACTTCGATATTGGCTAATGTATGAGTCAAACGTAAGTTGTAGCAATATCGCACAAGCCAGAGAAAAAATGAGCGTCCATTACCTGTAATAGGCACTAGACGCTCATCTATATCTGAAATCATAGTTTGGTAAAAATCAATTAATAAAAGCTAAGTTCTATTAAAATCAGCTCATCAATAGTGCGATAACTGAGCCAATCATAACGACCAGCGCCACCACTGTGACAATCATAAAGGTCTTTTGCTTACTCTGTAGCTCTTTGACTGTGGTTTCAAGCTCGCGGTTCTTGATGGTTAATGTATTGATTTGGGTCTGCTGCTCTTTGATACGCTCTTTATAATGGTCTTTCTTTTCCGCCATTTCAGCATCGGTCGGTTTGGTTTTAGCTTTGCCACCTTTTATCTTTCTAATTAAACCTTGGATTAAGCTGCCGAGACCAAGCTGCATAATGAATTGTTTTACCAGCTGCACTTGAACGGATTCACCGCGCATCTGTAATTTTTCGGTCGTCTCTCTATCGTGAGTGGTGATAGCATTAATCACTTGAATGCTATAAGCATTGATAACGACATCAGGTTCGCTACGACCAACAGGCAACTGGGCATCCAAGAGTACGCCTTTGGTACTAAAGGTGGCAAAAACCTCAACATGGGGCAAATATAAGCGCAATGCTACAACCGTACCTTGTTTGGCAAGTGGATAAGCGGCTTTACGTAGTTCAGGATCCAAACGTAACAATAGTGTCAGCGCCGACTCGATGAACACCAGAATAATATTAAGAAGAGAGTGAGACAACGTAGAACGCTTCATGTAAGTAATCCATTTTTTTTATTTAGCAAATCAAAGTTATGCAATAAACTTAAGTTTGTTTTTATCTAAAACTTGCAGTGATATTTTGCTTATAGTAACGCCTTTATAATAAAAAGTAACGCTAGTTTCTGTCAGTGGTAAAATTATTACAGTACAATCTAGCAGTTGATAAAGACACCAAAATTTATGACTGGTAATGCACAGACACCAACTGACAACTGTTTTGAAGAATAAACAAATAAGTTGATTCATTGTTTGAATGAGGACAGTTTGCCTGTATAGAGGTTGCAGATGTTTTGCGTAACATTGGGTGTCAAATACGTAGTTGATGGCACAAAAAGATGTAAAATCGCTTGCACTCCTTATGCTGCCTTGATATAAAGACGATAACAAAGCGAAACCTGTTAATACGCCAGTCAGGTAGTTTTTATTGCGTAAGTACCACGAGAGCGTTACAATGCTTGGCGTGAGCGTTTATTACCCCCTTAAACTTGAAGGAAATTTTATGAATAAGTCAGAATTAATTGATAGCATCGCAGACAAAAGTGGTCTAAATAAGACTCAAGCTGGTGATGCTTTGAATGCTGTTATGGAAAGTGTTGGCGAAGCTTTAGAAGCTGGCGATAGCATCTCTCTAGTTGGTTTCGGTACTTTTAGCGTAAAAGACCGCAAAGCACGTACTGGCCGTAACCCTAAGACTGGTGAAGAGCTAAGCATCCCTGCAAGCAAAGTACCAAGCTTCAAAGCTGGTAAAAACCTAAAAGAGCGTTTGAACTAAGCCGCTCTATGGTAGATGGTCGCTTTGGCTGATGTCATAAGCTAAGCACCGAAAAAGCACCTAAATATTAGGTGCTTTTTTTGTCGCTATAGTTTATCTCATACAACGTGAATATTTTGAGTATATACGAAAAATCACGTATCATAGGGCGCGCGATAGATGCGTTGTTTAAATAAGGTATTGTCACTGAACCTTATTTCCCTTAATAAAATGTACACGTTCTTCCTCTTACCATTGCCGGCTTAAATAGCATTGATATTAGCAGGTCGCACTCAACAGCTCCTAACAGTATTACAATGGTTTTTCATCAATATAGGTTAATAAAGCAGAGATAACTATGGATAAATTGCGCGATTTCTTAAAAAGCTGGCCAGGTCGCATTTTATTGATTTTATGCCTATCGCCACTGGCTCTATTGGGTGTCGAAAGCTATTTTGGCGGCGGGGTTGATCCCAACCAAATCGCTCAGGTGGGTGAGGCAAGCGTAGGGTTGTCCGAGTATCAGACTGCCGTCAACAACCGTCGCAGTGAAATACTAGAGCAAGTTGATGATGCCAGTTTATTAAATGAAGATGTACTGCACGAGCAGGTACTAAAAGGTCTGATTGATCGTACATTACTAGAGCAGCAAGCAGGTAAGCTTGGCATGACAGTCTCTGATGACACCATCAATCGTTTGCTGCGTGAAGAAGAAATATTCAAAGATGCTGATGGGAACTTTTCTAACGATCAGTTTGCAAACTTTTTGCGTCAGCGTGGCATGACCAAAAATCAGTTGTTTGCAGAGTTTCGCAATCAGTTAAGCTTGGATCAGTTGAATGCTAGTATCGTTGGCACAGCCGTCTATCCAATGCAGGCAGTCAGTCAATTGATTGACTTGCAACTAGAATCACGCAACGTCTGGGTACATCGTTTTGATTGGCAGGACTATGCTGATCAGGTCAAACTGAGCAAAAATGATATTCAAGCATATTATGATGCCAATAAAGACACCTTAAAAAGCGCGGCAATGGTCAACTTGGCTTATCTTCAGCTTAGCCCGCAGACCATCAAAGTTGATGGTGTGACAACAGAAGAGTTGCAGCAGCAGTACGAAGCGTATAAGCAAGGTCTGGCTGCTGATGATGAGCGTAGAGTGAGTCAAATACTGTTAACAGGTGATGATGCTAAGGCAAGAGCAGATAAAGTTAAAGCTCGCTTGGCTAAAGGCGAGTCTTTTGCTGCTGTGGCCAAAGCAGAATCGGATGATCCTTCAGGAGAAACAGGCGGTGACATTGGTCGCTTTAATCCGTCAGTATTTGGTGGTGACGCCGATGCTGTTGAAAAAGCACTAGAAGGCTTGAGCGTTGGAGATGTGACAGCCCCTATCAAGACCAGCTTTGGCTATCAGATATTCACAGTCACCGAAGACAATGGCAAAAAGATTCCAAGTCTCGAGAGTATGCGTGCTGAGCTGACTGCTAAGGCAAAAGAGTACAAGCGTCAAGAAATCTACGCGGATAAAGTAACCTCGATTAACGATTTGGCAGCAGACGGCTTTAGTATTGAAGATATTGCTCAGCAAGAGAATGTGACGCTAAAACGTATCAAAGATTATCGTAAAGAAAACAACAAATCAGTATTATCGCAACCAGCAGTGATCAAACAGGCCTTTGACGAATTTACGATTCAAGATCAGGCCGTAACGGCAGGTATAGAAGTTGGTAATGGCACGGTATGGGTACAACCAAGCAACTATCGTCCTACGACTACACTGAGCTTATCTAGTGCAACGCCAAGAATCACTCAGATATTGCGTCAGCAAAAAGCCACAGCTTTGGCGCTAAAAGAAGCAAAAGCTGTCGCTGCTGGTATCAAAACGCCAGCTGATATTGCTAAGCAATCGGTAAGCTTACAATCTTTGGGTGAGATCAATCGTCAAACAACGTTGCTGACTGATAAAGAGCGTGGATTGGCCTTTAGCAAGCAAGCTGCTAATGATGGCGTAGTTGCGCTCGCTAGTGAAACTGAGGTAGGTGCAACGCTATTGGTTGGTGATCGCATCAAGACTGAGCAGCAGTCACCATTATCTGATATGCAAAGAGCGCAGACTGCCAGCATCATTCGTGACAATTTAGGTCAAGACCAGCTGCAAGACTACTTAGATTATCTACGTATGGTCTATCAAGTTGAGATTAACGAAGCCAATATGGCAAATGCACAAGGGCGCTAAGCGTTCGTTGTATGGTTACTCTTAACTGTTAAACGCAAAAAGGCCACTGTATCGCTACAGTGGCTTTTTTGATGGGTAATACTTTAACAGTAGTGACCACGAATATTATAAGAGACTAGAAATTAGTCGCAGTACAAATACAAGTGCTGCGACTAATACCAGTCTTAAATTAATATGTGATTACTTAGTGGCGGAAATGACGCATGCCAGTAAATACCATCGCAATACCATGCTCATTAGCGGCCGCAATGGTCTCGTCATCACGCATAGAGCCGCCTGGCTGAATGATAGCAGAGATACCCACTTCAGCAGCATTATCGATGCCATCACGGAATGGGAAGAAGGCATCTGAGGCCATAACGGCACCTTCAGTGGCCAGTCCAGCATGCTCTGCTTTGATAGCAGCGATACGCGCTGAGTTAACACGGCTCATTTGACCCGCGCCAACGCCGATAGTACGTTGGCCTTTTGCATAGACAATGGCATTCGATTTGACATATTTTGCCACATTCCAGCTGAACAACAGATCTGCTACTTGCGCTTCCGTTGGTTGTACGTCAGTGACGATTTTTAGATCGTTTGCCGTAATCAAACCAAGGTCTTGCTCTTGTACGAGTAGGCCGCCATTGACGCGTTTGTAATCAAGCTGACTATCACGCTGATCTGGTGCTGGTAGTTCACCACATACCAATACACGTACGTTTTTCTTAGTAGCAGTCGCTTCAAGCACACCGTCTTCAATGCTAGGCGCAATGATGACTTCTACAAATTGATTATCGATAATAGCTTTTGCAGCAGCAAGTGTCAGTGGACGGTTGAATGCAATGATACCGCCAAAAGATGACTCAGGATCAGTGCTAAAAGCAGTGCGATAAGCAGCTACTTGGTCGTTATCTACCGCGACACCGCAAGGATTGGCATGCTTAACGATAACGCAAGCTGGTGCACTAAAGGCTTTAACACACTCAAGGGCTGCGTCAGTATCGGCGATATTATTATATGACAGCGCCTTACCTTGCAGTTGCTTAGCCGTTGCAATAGAAGCTTGCTGGCTTTTTAGTGGATGATTTTCAGTATAGAAAGCAGCGTTTTGATGTGGGTTTTCGCCATAGCGCAGATCTTGCGCTTTTTCTAGTTGTACATTAAATGTACGTGGGAAGTTTTCTGGCTCTTGCGTCTCATTGACACGGCTGCCTAAGAAGTTGGCAATCATACCATCGTACTGCGCAGTATGCTCAAAGGCTTTCACAGCCAAATCGTAACGTAAAGCAGTGGTCAGTTCAGTACTACCATTTAAAGCAGTCAGTACGCGGTTATAATCAGCAGGATCGGTCACGATGCCCACATGAGCGTGGTTCTTTGCTGCTGAGCGTACCATGGTAGGGCCACCGATATCGATATTTTCGATAGCATCGTTCATCGTCACGTCAGCACGCGCAATCGTTTCAGCAAATGGATATAAATTTACCACAACCAAGTCAATACGCTCGATTGCGTGCTCATTCATGACAGCATCGTCCGTACCACGACGTCCCAAGATACCACCGTGAATTTTAGGGTGCAGAGTTTTAACACGGCCATCCATCATCTCAGGAAAGCCCGTATAGTCAGACACTTCCGTCACAGCGACATTATTTTCTGTAAGTAATCGATAAGTACCGCCAGTAGAGAGTAAGCCAAAACCTGCTTTGATAAGGCCTTGAGCAAACTCAACGATATTGGATTTATCAGAGACCGAGAGTAGGGCAAGTGGGGTTGTACTCATAAAAAATCTTCCATAAAAAAAGCCTGACGTAAACGTCTGGCAAGGTGATGATGGCAACAACGGTAGACTATATCGCGATAGATAAAGCCATGCACATTCAATTGCCATGCATGATGATTAGTAATAATGGGTGAGCTCATATAGCAGTGCTACATTAAGTCGTAAGTTTTGAGTTTTTTGCGTAAAGTGCCACGATTGAGGCCTAAGATTTGTGCACACTTGGTTTGATTGCCTCGAGTTTTCTCTAGAACCACTGACAATAGAGGCTCTTCGACTTGCTTTAAGATAAGCTCATACAAGTCGGTAGGCATCTCATCACCTAGCATAGCAAAATACTGGCGAACGACACGCTCAACATGTACACGCAAAGGCTGCTGTGCGCTACTCGCAGCACTTTCTAACGGGACCTCAACATCGTGAGCGACATGGTGATAATCTTCTTTATTATAGTCGGCAGGATGCTCAGAGCTCTTAGCAAAATGATGGGCATGATGCTGTGCATGAGGTGCCATAAGATAATATCCTTGAAATGAAAAAAGAGTCAAACCATAAGATGTCAGAATAATAGTATATCAAATTAATATCGTCTAGCGCTGACAGATTGACGGCAATCTTAACGGCAGCGATATGTCAGGCTTATCCTATTGCTAAAAATAGTATTCAATAAAGTGGTGTCATCGTAATTTCACGAATTTGTGCATTGTCAACGGGTATGGTAAATAATAGTTGCCGGTTATTACTAGCAGCTAGCTGGCTTGGCTTACCCAATAAATAGTCGTTAGGCGCTGCTATAAACTCTCCAATGAGGTTATCTGTCCCATAAACGCTGACTTTTATATTTGGATAAAGCTGTGCTTTTGTGCTTTGATTGTTCAATATCGCACTGATATCGCTAAACGCACCGGTTGTTTTAATTTGACTTGATCGATGACTTGGATTGGTGATAGTCAAAGCTGTTAAATCAGCGCTTGGCAAGCTGCACGCTGCAATAGAGCATACCGTTTGGAGGCGCTGCGCATTGGCAGGGTTTTTGACTAATGTCTCTAGGTTAAACATAACATACTGCGCGGCAAGTAATAACGCTAATACTAAGCATCCAAGTATCCAGAGAATAGATGCAATTGAATGTGTTGTGGACGTTGGCGCAAACTGTGCTTGTGCCTTGTTTGTACGTTCTGTGACAGAATTTTCTTCGTCCCTAAGAGGTACACCCATATCTATCAGTAGTTGTGACAAATCTGTACTACCTACTGACTTGGCTTCGCGTTTATTTTGTTCCTCAAGAAGTGCTTCTAGCCATGAATTATCAGCTGTGTCGTTGATACTCGCATGAATATCATTGGCAGCAGTTGAGCTCAATACTTCTTGAGCCATTGAGGAGTGTTCTGTTGCAATACGATCGGTAGGAGATGCTAAAAATTGCTCTTGGCTTTTATTATTGGTTTTGGAAAATATGGTTGTCGAGTTGTCAGTTGTCGTGGCAGAGTTGGTATCGCTCACTTGCGTCAACCAAGCATCCATGCTGTCTAGTGAGTCGTATTCTACAATGCTGTCTTCTGGTTCATCGATATCCATATCATCATAGATCAAGTCGTCATGAATCAACATATCAGATGAACGTTTCTTATTGAGTGAGGACTTCGCAGTATTTGATATATTAGATGATTGATTACGACTACTGGTAGAGCTCTCGGGTTGATTACTCAGCTTGGATTGAGCATTTTGATGTGCTGTAGCAGTGTGTTGAGTGGAAGAGCTTTTGGAGGTATCAGGGGTTACGATAAGGTGTTGATTGACCGAAAAACTTTTTTGGCACTGAGTACAGTTAATAGTAGCATTGGCTTTATTTAGTTGATTCTGTTGCACTTTAAAGCAAGCTTGGCAATGAGGGCACTGGGTTTTTATTGGGGTGGTCATAGGGTCGAATCCAAAAAAGTATGGTTATCTATACCGCTTAGCCACTCACCAACAGCTACCATGCTTTTTGAAATTCTATAAATCATGAGCAACGACAGAGTGGCGTCAAACATGTCACGTTTGACTGCCCTCTATCGTAACAGATGTAATTAAATGTTGCTAGCTAGTAAATGTACCAGATAAACGCTGCCAATGCTGGTCCTCTTGCGCGGTAAAGGCATGCTTTGGATCGAGTGCAAAATAGGGTTGATAAGCTTCCATAACTTGTTCAGTCTGTGACTCGATTAAACCTGCCAATACGATGCGACCTTTTGATGCAATCAATGTCGAAAAGTAAGGTGCTAAGCCAATTAAGGGTTTTGCTAAAATATTGGCGACAATCACTTCTACAGGCAAAACATCATGTTGTGAGCAGTAATTTGTGAACTCTTCTGGTAAGAACGCTTGCAGACGGTCACCGACATGATTACGCACTGCATTTTGATTGGTTGCGAGTACAGCTTGTGGATCGATATCGACTGCATACACTTGGCGTGCACCCAATAATAGGGCAGCGATACCCAAAATACCTGAGCCGCAGCCATAGTCGATGACTACTTTATCTGTCAGGTCTTGCTCTGTTAACCAATCAAGACAAAGACGAGTCGTGGCATGATATCCAGTACCGAAAGCTAAGCCTGGATCCATAATGATATTGGTCGCCTCTGGATTGGGAGGTGTGAGCCAGTCTGGTACAATCCACAAGTCATTAGCGCATTCGATAGGATGGTAGTTACTCATCCATTCGCGCTCCCAATCCTTGTCATCAACAGCCGTTAGCCAAATACGAGTAGCCTGTACTTGTGCAGCGATTTCATGACTGAGCTGCTCAACAGCCTGACGGCTACCATCATCAGTGGTGGCATCAAATAGCCCTGTCAGTATGACTTCATCCCATAGCGGTGACTCACCGGGAAGTGGTTCAAACAAAGGCTGATCACCTGCATCATCTAAGGCAATAGATAGTGCGCCAGCTTCTAATAAAAGCGCTTCAGCCAAATCGACGTTTGATTTTTCACATTGTAAATGCAGTTGTTGCCATGCCATAACGATAACCCTAAGCTAAAATAAAAATAAATGTATGTTTTGGATAAATGATAACTGTAGTGAGCGACTATTAGCGTAAAGCTCGTCTTGCTTCACTAACGACGCGTGAGTTACCTTGAGCTTGCCCTGATTGTAAAATGATTTGCCACAGCGCTCGTCTACGACTGGCATCTTGAGAAACACCAAGGCCACGACGTGCCATCGCTTCTGCTTTACGAGGTTGGTTCTTTTTCAATGCCACTTGCGCCAAATAAAAATATACGGCTGACGATTTGGGTGCTAAGCGCTGTGCACGGGTAAAACTGTTTTCAGCATTCGTTAATTGTCCTGATTTCAGTTGATTAACGCCCACCTGCATCAAGTTACGAAATGCAGGCAAGTTACTGTTATTACTTGCTGATTGTTGAGAGCGTTGCTGTGAGTTTTTTCTTGCCTGTTCCAGTAGATCATTGTGTGACGGTGCTGAGGGCTCAGAGATGATATAGTCATTGCGCGATGGTATGGCAATGCCTAGATTAGGCTCTGTCACCACTGGAGTAGGTGGCTCAAATACAGGCGTTTCTTGTGTCAATGGATTCGGCGACTCGGACTGCTCAGGTGGAGTATAAGGCTCAATAGGGTATTCGTTCTCATCATCTGCTTCAACGATGGGTGCCTGAGTCACAGTGGTGGTCGATGTCACTGGCGGCTGTGATGATGGGATTGTTTGAATAGGTGTTGTTTTCATTGCAGCTGAGCTATCTGGCGCAGTCTGGCATGCGCTGAGGCTTAGCATGCTGCAAACGATGCCGCCTACAACTAGAGTATTCACTGACGCAAATTTTTTCTGCCACCAAGACATTGTTTGTGTCACAGAGGCAGATTGCTGTAGAAATGAGACCATGTTGAGACCTTTTTTAAATATCAGACGCTACATATTAAAAACAATGTTAAAACCATTCAATAGCACGGTCATACCACGTATCAGCGCGGTTTTGACCTTCATTATTTTGTCCATTACTGTCTTCTGAATCATCAGCATCAACCGCTTCACCGTTTGGGATATCTAAACCTTCGCGACGACGTTGCTCATTGATTGCACTCTGCTGATTTTGGAATTGCGATTGCTCGCGAGCACGGTCTTGTTGATATAAGTTAAGCGCGCAGCTACTGGCTTCCTCTGGTAAATGTGCTGACATGACAGGTAAGTATCGAGCATTGGCACAACGTTCGTTAGACAGCTTGCCTGAGTTGCTCTCGAGCCACAACCATTCGATACCTTCTGGCTCTGGTAGCGCCACCGGAGTGAGTTTGAGGCGTTTCATATAATCGACCCAAACCGGTAGAGCACCCGTACCACCACTCAAGCCAATGGGCTTGTTGTCATCACGACCAACCCAAACGACACTGACGTAGTTACCACTGTAGCCTGCAAACCAAGCATCACGGTAATCATTGGTAGTACCCGTTTTTCCGGCGAGATTCAGATTGCTACCAAGTGATTGAGCCCGTCTGGCGCTACCGTTTGACACTACCTGCTGTAGCGCGTAGTTGGTCAAAAAGTTGGTCTCAGGTGGAATACTGCGCTGAGTATTGAGTCCGGTACGCTGCAAAATACGACCGCGATCATCAATAACCGTGCGAATACTATGAATAGGCGTGCGGAAACCGCCAGTCGCAAAGACTTGGTAAATACCTAACATGTCCATAGGGCTCAGATTGACAGACCCTAATAATGCTGATGGGTAGGATGGTATTTCTTCTTTAACCCCCATGCGTTTTAGTTGTTTAGCAAAAGTATCAACCCCAAATTCCATGCCTAAGCGTACCGCCGCTTGGTTATAAGATTGCGACAGTCCTGTGGTCAATGGTACATAGCCATGATCACGGTTGTCATAGTTCTTAGGACTCCAATCGGTACCATCATTCAGATTGACTGTGATAGGTGAGTCATCCACTGAGCTTGCCAAATTATAACGACCACTTTCAAGCGCGGTCATATAAATAATTGGCTTCAATAGAGAGCCAACTTGACGCTTAGCATCGACGGCGCGGTTAAAGCCTGTGAACTCACTGCCACTACCGACGACAGACACCAACTCGCCAGTTTCAGGGTTGGCACTGACGAGCGCGCCTTGTAAATCTTTGGTTTTGCTACCGCTGCGGCGTAGTTCACCAAGTTTTCTATCAACCGCCTTATCTGCTGCCAACTGAGCAATAGGGTCTAGGGTACTAATGATGATTAGACCTTCGTTTTTAAGATCATCAGAGTAATAGACATCGTTGAGCTCACGTTTGACGATGTCCAAAAAGTCAGGGAACTGGCTCTTGCCCTCAGCAGGCTTGTCCACGATACCGAGCGGCTGTTTTAGGGCTTTGTCATAGTCTTCTTGGCTTAGTGTCCCCATTGCGAGCATGTTACCAAGCACCACGTCACGACGAGCTTTTGAGTCATTTGGATTGCGACGTGGGTTATAAATGCTCGGACCTTTTGCCATACCAACTAACATCGCTTGCTGATCTATGCGCAGCTCATTGAGTGGTTTATCAAAATAGAACTGTGATGCCAAACCAAATCCATTGATAGAGCGATTGCCGTTTTGACCCAAATAAATTTCGTTCAAATAAGTCTGTAAAATTTCATCTTTACTATAATGCAGCTCAAGCAGTACCGCCATCAACGCCTCATTGGCTTTGCGTTTGAGGGTGCGATCAGAGTTGAGGTAAAAGTTTTTGATCAGCTGCTGGGTGATGGTCGAGCCACCTTGTCTAGCGCCGCCAGAAAAGTTATTGATTACGGCACGAGCGATACCGCGTATCGAGACGCCTTTATGCTCATAAAACGCGCGATCCTCAGTGGCAATCAAGGCATCAATCAGGGGCTGAGGCACGTCATCTAAAGAGACAACCATTCGATCTTCGTTACTGTCTGGATAGATACCACCGATACTCACTGGCTCTAGGCGAATGATGCCGCTTTTGGCAGGTAAGGTGCTTTGAATAGAGTCAACTTTATTGCCAGCAAGGGTCATTTTGATGACTTGCTCAGCATCTATATCGCTTGAGCTATAGGTAAAGCCGCGCGTATGGATAAAATAAGTATTACCCGATCTATGATAAGTGCCAGTACGATCATAAGACTTGTTGCTTTGATAATTAAGCAACTCTAGCCACGTTTTCATCGTATCTCTATCGATATTGGCACCCTGATATAGCTCGAGCGGCTGTGAGTATACTTTAGCTGGAATATCCCAGCGCTTGCCTTCAAACTTATGGGTAATGGTGCGATCAAGCTTGACCAAATACAGTGCAAATAGCACCATGCCAGCGATGATGATAATTAAGAGAAGACTACTAAATACCAAGCCGCGCTGCTGTGAAGGTAAGGCATTCATAGCAGGCTTAGATGATGGTGATAGCTTGGTATTTGGTAACTTAAAATTGGATTTTTGCACGGATGTCGCACCATTTTTGGATAAAAAACTGCCTCATAATGACGCAAATTGACAAATTTTTCAATCTATCATCGTTAACTAGGGCATGCATTGGTATTAGACCATAAGCAATGCTACTGTTTGGGGTGATTGCTTATAGTATAATCTCTACTAAAATAACTGATACTTATCATCAAGTATCAGCATCTTTCAATTGGGTTAATAAACGCCATATAAGATAGCAATCTATGATCAGTACCATGATGTATTTTGTATGAATCCGCCGTTGCTAGTTATTTGCTATTAGCCATTTGTTATCAATATTGTGCTACTAACAATAGTGATATCCATGTGATGAAAAGTGGCTCTGTTGCACGACGTACATTACAGTCAATCAGAGCAAGTTTGCCTTAAATGAATACATTTTGAGCAAGCCTGTCAAAGGAAGTAAGCGCAACTATGTCTAGTATCCCATCATCAGTATCATCTGCTACCAATCATTCTTATGAAGACAACTCCATCACTGATGGCTTGGTGCTACCCCTTGCTGATCACTGCTTCCATTGCGGCGATCCAGTGCCTCAGCCACCGTTTTATACTGAGATACTAGGCAAATCGCGTGAGATGTGTTGTATGGGCTGTCAGTTAGCAGCTCAAAGTATTGTGGAGGCTGGGCTTGAGCAGTATTATCTTGACCGTTCAGAGATTAATCGTACAGCAAGCTTACCGACCCAGCTGACGCGTCTTGAGGTATATGATCATGACGAGATAAAGTCACAGTTCGTGTATGCGCAAGACGGTCTGTCGGTAGCAGAGTTGTCTGTTAATAATTTACGCTGTGCGGCCTGTACATGGCTGATTGAGTCGCGTCTCGATGAGCTAGAGGGCATTAGTAAGTGTCAGGTGAATTTGACCAACCAGCGTATGCGGGTCATTTGGGATGAAAACAAATTACCCATCAGTCGTATTCTAGCGGTCATCAACGAAATCGGCTACGAAGCCAAGCCTTATCGCCAAGATACTCACGAAGCTATGTTGGCACGTCATAATAATCAAATGCTATTGCGTCTAGGCATCGCTGCACTAGGTTCGATGCAAGCAATGATGTATGCCGTTGCGCTTTATTTTGGCGAGTATAGCGACATGTTGATATTCCAGCGTGACTTTTTGCGTTGGGTATCTTTATTTGTGAGTACGCCTGTTTTTTTCTATGCTGGTATTCCTTTCTTTACCTCCGCATGGTCAGCGATTCGTGCGCGCCAAGTCAATATGGACGTGCCCGTCAGTCTTGCGTTGATTATCACTTTCTTTGCCAGTCTCTACGCTACCATCACTGGGCAAGGGGAGACATACTATGACTCCGTCAGTATGTTTATTTTCTTTTTGCTGGCAGGACGCTATATCGAGCACAATGCCCGTCTAAAAGCCGCGACCATGGCTAATGATCTGGTCGTAGTAGAGCCAGTATTGGTACAAAAAGTAGCTGAAGACAAATCAGCCGCCGCGCGTATTTTGCAGCAGATCAGAGACAATGCGTCTCAACAAAGTGACAATGTCGAAGATGAGGCGAAAAAGGCATCAAATGCGACGGCAGAAATGATGCCTAAGTTTATGAAGGGTATCGATGCGAATGTCCATCAGCTCACATCGGGTATTGCTCAAGATTGGCAGCGGTCGCGCAACCAACAGAATGCGTTATCAAAGGCAGAGGAAGATATATCATCAAAGCAGATGGTGACGGCCCATAGCTTGCAAGTGGGTGATATTATTTTGGTTGAGGCAGGTTCGGAGATTATCAGTGACGGTATTTTGTTAAGTCCAACTGCAACAGTCTCGCAAAGCCTACTGACTGGCGAAGGTGATTTAATCATTAAGTCCCAAGGCGATTATATTGTCGGCGGTGCGCAAAACGACAGCCAGCCGTTTGAGATGTTGGTGATAGCGCTACCAAAAGACAGTCAAATAGGGCTGATTGATAGACTGATGAACCGTGCCATGAGCGAAAAGCCCAAACTGGCACAGCAAGCAGATAAGCTGGCACGTTGGTTTATCGCCCGTATTTTGGTGTTATCGGTTTTGGTGTTTGTTGGCTGGTATATCGTTGACCCAAGCCAAGCCATTTGGGCAACAGTCGCCGTATTGGTCGCCACTTGTCCTTGCGCCTTGTCATTGGCGACGCCGATTGCCTTGACCGTCTCAACCAACCGTCTGGCCAGCTATGGTTTTTTGACGACCCGTGGGCATACGCTGCAAACATTAGCTGAAATCACGCATGTTGCTTTTGATAAAACAGGTACGCTGACCTATGGTAAGCCAAACCTATTAAATATTGAGTTAATAACACCAAAAAGCCATACCGAAACTGACGATTTATCATCAATAGCGCAAAAAGACAAACTATTGGCAATCGCAGCTGCCTTAGAAGTGGGAAGCCGTCATCCCATTGCTCATGCACTGCTTACCGCTGCCTATCAGTTACATTTACCACCGACGAGGGCCATGCAGCACTATCCTGCAGGCGGGGTAGAAGCCATGATTGATGGCATGGTATATCGCATTGGTCATGTGAATTTTGCGTTAGATAAAACCAGTGGCAGTGTCAATGAGGTCAATACAAACAATGATTTGAACATTGACTTGGTAGCTCAGCGTGCCAGCTCAGCGGTTGTCTTATCGAGCCAGAAACCTGATACAAATGACTGGCAAGCGCTGGCGTGCTTTTATTTCAATGACAAGGTACGTGATAGTACCCAGTCGATGCTCGATACGCTCAAAGGGCTAGGTATCGAGTCTGTGATGTTGACGGGTGACCCAAGCCCGCAAGCGCTCGTGATGGCTGAGAATTTAGGGATACAATCAGCTTATAATGGTCTATCACCGACTGATAAAGTCAATCATATTCAGCAGTTGCAATCTAAAGGCGCCGTGGTACTGATGGTGGGTGATGGCATCAATGATGCACCAGTGCTAGCAGCGGCTGATGTGTCCACCTCGATCGCCGGTGCCGCAGATTTGGCCCAAGTATCCAGCGACAGTATTATCTTGAATGGACAGATCGAAGCCATCACTGCTGCCAAACGTATCTCTGATAAAACCGAACGTATTATCAAGCAAAACTTCCGCTGGGCGCTTGCTTACAACAGTATTGTTTTGATACCAGCGGCTTTAGGTTATGTCCCGCCATGGCTTGCTGCGATTGGGATGTCACTTAGCTCATTGTTTGTCGTGTTAAATGCGCTACGCCTAAAACGTGCTTAGCTTCTTCGGAGCGTGCTTAACTCAAAAAAATATTCAAGTCCTACATAAAAAAACCGCCTTCAAATAAAGGCGGTTTTTTCTATACAAAGTTTCTGTCAGACAGTTTGTTCAATTAGTCTTGAAGATAGCTCAATAGACGCATGAACTCAATGTACATCCAGACTAGAGTGGCAAGAATACCAATGCTGAACAACCATTCGTAGTCTTCAGAAATACCCATCGCCACGCCGCGATCGATATTATCGAAATCCAACAACAGCGTGAAAGACGCGATAACAATCACAAACAAGCTAAAACCAATAGCGATAGCACCACCTTCAAACAAGAATGGCAAGGTTGAGCCAAACGCTAGAGATAGTACCCACTGTGCTACATAGACAAGCATAATGGCAATAACCGCAGAAGTCACGATAGAACGGAACTTTTCAGTAACCTTAACCAAACCTGAACGATATAGGCCAAGCATAACCGCAGCTGTGACGAAAGTTGCGCACATTGCAGTGACTGGTACCGTTGGATACATTTTCATGAAAAATAATGAGATACCGCCCAAAAAGATACCTTCTAGCAATGCGTAAGGCACCGCCAACGTCTTGGCTTTTTGTGGCTTAAAAGTAATAAAAAGGGCAAGAACAAACGCAGCAATCATGCTACCAAAGGCTGCCATGGTAATAAAACCTTGCGATAAACCTGCCATAAGCGCATAAAAGAAAAAGCCCACACCAGTAATAGCTGATAACCCAAGCAACAGGCTGGTCTTTTGAATAACGCCTTTGACCGTCATTGGATTACCGCCGATCGCAAGTTCTGCGCGACTGACAATAGGATTGGCCATACATAAGTCCTTAATAATAAAATATAAAAATAGAGATGCTGCTACTTTAGCAAAACCGCCGTTATTGTCAACTGTGTTTGCGTGATAGCCGTTACAGCTCAATCTAGTAGTCTCAAAACCTAAGCAGACAAGTAAGCATGAGCAAGGCATCTAATATATTTTATATGGGGCCAGTTACGACAGTTAACAACGATAATTCATAAACATGCTAGTCTAAGCGCGCATTTATCGCTATTATTGCCCTGTACTTCACCGTTATACCGAGTCGTTTTATGGAAAACTCAGCGCAGTCAGCAAGATTGCCACACTTACATGAGTCAGAGCTGTTCCACGCTATCAAAAATCCTGCTTTTAGACGTATTGGCTTGATGGGCCGTGCTGGTAAACGCAGCGTCACGCAAAGCCTGGTACAGATTGCCCAAACCATCAACGACATGAATTTGACGTTGATCATGGATGTACAAACTGCCAACTTACCAACGCTTAACCTCACGGAAGTAGAAAGAGTCAAAATCGTTAAACGTGGCTTGATTGGTGAGATTTGCGATTTGGTCATTGTTGTTGGTGGTGATGGGTCGATATTGCATGCTGCTGAAGCATTGGCACGCTACCGTGTCCCGGTATTAGGGGTTAACCGTGGTCGTCTCGGGTTTTTGGCAGATGTCAAACCTGACGAAGCAGCATTTAAGTTACGCCAAGTATTGATGGGAGACTATCAACTGGATCATCGGTTTTTATTGACGATGGAGATACGAGAAGGGCGTAAAATTATTCATGAAGACATGGCGCTAAACGACATCGTACTACACGCCGGTAAATCTGTACATATGATCGATTTTCAGATGAAAATTGATGGACATGATGTCTATAGACAACATAGTGATGGCTTGATAGCAGCGACACCTACAGGTTCAACCGCTTATGCCTTGTCGGGTGGTGGCCCCATCATTCATCCGAGTATGGATGCCATCTGTCTGGTGCCCATGCATCCGCATACGCTCTCTAGTCGTCCGATTGTGGTCAGTGGTAATAGTGAGGTTTGTATTCGTATTCACGAAGACAATCGCACGCAGCCAATGGTCAGCGCAGATGGCAAACCAAGCGTACCGCTTGAGCAGGAACAGCGCCTATATATTCGTAAGCATCCTGATAAGCTCACTTTACTGCATCCGCCTGGGTTTGACTTTTATGAAGCCTGTCGTACCAAGCTGCACTGGAACGTACATGCCGAAGAATTCAGTCTGGATGTCGATGATGATATTATAGATGATGAATGAGCGTATCTATTAGGGCATGTTTTCAAATCGTCTAATAGTCATCAAAAAATATGATGCAAAATAGTAGTGGAGAGTAGGCAAGATGGATAAACAAACAATACTAGCCAGTCTAACACCGGAAGTGGTTGATAAATTCCGTATGGCGATTGAGCTAGGTAAGTGGCCTGATGGTCGTAAAATTACCGCTGAGCAGCGAGAAACCTGCATGCAAGCAGTGATGGTATGGGAGCACGAGCATCTACCACCTGCTGAGCGTACTGGCTACATCCACAAACCAGTAAAAGACGACGGTTCAGTGGTTGGTGCTGAATGTGACGTTGAGCATGAGCATCATTATCCTAATATGCCGAACCCGAAAGGGGCGGTACAACCTGTGAAATTTCGTAATAAATAAGACTATAAACAGTCAATAAAAAAGCCACGCTCATTAGCGTGGCTTTTTTACTTTATTAATTATTTAATCACTACACATATTTAAATTGCAGTCGTGTCGACACTAGGACGAACCGTTAGCGGATTTTTTTGCATCAAAAATCCTTTCCAGCCCCAATGCAAAAAGTTACGAATATTGGCATGGTCAGTACCGTTAGGCGTTGCTTGAACTTTGGCATAATGTTCGCCGAATAGTTTTAGCGTATCTAATTGGTTTAGACCGTGATGCTTGGCAAATCCAAAAATCTTTGCACTGCCTTCGTTTTCTCCAGCGGCATTATGTACCATTCCATTCACAAATGGGGCAGGCGAATAGCGATAAAAATCATCGATAAAGCTGATGACATCATTGAATCCAATGGCTTTTTTATTCAAACCATTAAGTAATGCCGATACATCTGATTGGCGGATACTCATAAATAAATGACCTCAGAGCAGTTTAAAAAATAAAAAATATAATGCTTATGTATGCTCATTAGTCGTTGAGCATTAAATATTATAGATTAGCGATTGAAGTAGTCTTCGTCATCGAACGAAGGCGAAAAGTTGCCTTGCTCAAGATGTTGCATTTGCGACTGTACAGAGCGCTCATGCTGAATACGTTGATAAATCTCTTCGCGGTGTACGGCAATATCTTTAGGTGCATTCACACCGATACGTACTTGATTGCCTTTGACGCCCAAAACCGTCACACTGACTTCATCGCCAATCATTAGCGTTTCGCCCACGCGGCGTGTCAAAATTAACATGCGTCACACTCCTTATGTCGCATCAACAGATTATTACTCATCAGATTACTTCTCAATTGCAGAACATCACCGCAGCACTCAGTAAGTAATATATCAATAATTACCATACTCAACATTGTGCAAACCACGGCAATGATAGGTAGATTCATTTAGCCCAAATGAAAGCCCCATTATAGGTGGCATAACAGATACTGTCACGGTTTTTTCACAAAACTATTAGGTAAATGCTCATTTCAACTATGCTAAAAAATAAAAATAGGACCTAAAAAGATCCTATTTTATTTAAGTACTGTTTTTATTTGGAGGCTATTTATTTGAACGCTATTTATTTACATACGATGTAGAGTCATTCATAGCGGTTAATAGATAACCATCAATGCTAAAGCTGTATTTTAACAGTTTTTTGGCCTTATAGCCCAGCGATTTTGCTCTCACCGTCTTCACGGTCAAGACCAAAGGCAGTGTGCAGTGATTTGACCGCTTTTTCTAAGTGCTGATCTTGAATTAAAACAGACACTTTGATTTCGCTGGTCGATATCATTTGGATATTAATATTGTTCTCAGCCAATGTTTGGAACATGAGGCTCGCAACCCCTGCGTGTGAGCGCATACCAACACCAACTAGTGAGACTTTGACCACTTCGCTGTTGCCTGAAATCTCTTTGGCACCAATCTCGTCTTTGACTTCTTCATTAAGCACTTTTAGCGTCTTGTCCAAGTCAGTGCGATTGACGGTGAACGTAAAGTCAGTGGTACCATTGTCCGAGAGGTTTTGGACAATCATATCGATTTCGATATTGGCGCGGCCAATTGGGCTTAAGATAGCAGAGGCGATACCAGGGTGATCGGGTACACCGCGTACTAAGATTTTTGCTTCGTCTCGGTTGAATGCGATACCTGAGATGATTGCCTGTTCCATATTGTCTCCTTCGTCTATCGTAATTAGGGTGCCCACGTTGTTTTGAAACTCTTGGTCAAAGCTACCGTCAGTGTTTTCATCAAAGCTAGATAAGACGCGTAGCGGTACGCCATATTTGCCAGCGAATTCTACTGAGCGAATCTGTAGGATTTTGGAGCCAAGACTTGCCATCTCAAGCATTTCTTCAAAGGTAATTTTTTCAAGCTTTTTGGCTTTTGAGGTGACGCGAGGGTCAGTGGTATAAACGCCATCAACGTCAGTGTAAATTTGACATTCATCAGCACCCAAAGCCGCCGCAATCGCAACGCCTGTCGTATCAGAGCCGCCGCGTCCCAATGTGGTTGCATTGCCTTCTTCATCAATACCCTGAAAGCCTGCCACAATGACGATATTGCCCGCATCTAGCTGCTCGCGTATGTTTTTATCATCGATGCTTTCGATACGGGCTTTATTATGGGCGTTGTCGGTTTTAATCGCGACTTGACGACCAGTCATTGAACGCGCACCAATACCAAGCTCTTTAATCGCCATCGCGAGTAGTGAGATAGAGACCTGCTCACCGGTTGAGACCATCTGGTCGTATTCACGTGGGTCAGGGTTGTTACTGATTTGGCGTGCTAGATCAATCAAACGGTTGGTTTCACCACTCATGGCTGAGACCACAACCACGACTTGATGACCATTATCATGCCAACGTTTGACTCGTTTGGCGACGTTTTTGATGCGGTCGATACTGCCCATCGAGGTGCCGCCGTATTTCTGTACTATTAACGCCATAAAAATCTACCTGTTATTCATTAATGACCTTTTATTATCACTGATAAGTGTCAATGTGATACTCGTCAATGCGTGTATAGATAAAGCCAGATTATAAGAGTTATGCACTATATGTGTCATTCGTTTAGTGGTACTGCATCAACGGTAATACATGAGCAATATTGTCAAACGTTGACCTTTATACCATATCTACAGCATAACTTTAAGTATCAGTACCGCTTAGATATATGGCGATTGGTTATAGTTGCTATAACCAATCGCGTATCCCATGCCCAGTAAACCAGGAGTAAGGCTCTGAGTTACTGTGATTTTATGATTAGCTAAGCTGGGTTTCAATCCAAGCAGGTAGGGCATTGATGACTGCAGGACTGTTGCCAGACTTCGGTGCGCCGCCCTGTGCGTAGTCAGGTTTACCACCACCTTTGCCGCCAAGCTCACCTGCTAAATGACGAATGATATCACCGGCTTTGATTTTAGCAGTGACAGATTTTGCGACGCTCGCTGCGAGAGCTAATTGGTCATCTTTATCACCAATTAATACGATTACACTATCAGGCAGTTTTGATTTGATATCATCCATTAGCGTACGGATGGATTTGCCATCGACACCGCTTAAGGTGCTGATAAGGACGGGCGTACCTGCAATAGTCTGCACATCATCGAGTAAGTTAGCGGCTTGAGCGCTGGCAATTTTTTGCTCTAAGCGCTCTAGTTGTTTTTCAAGCTCGCGTTGCTTATCTGCCATCGTACGCACACGTTGGGCAACTTCAGGGCGTTTGACCTTTAGCTGGCTTGCCAATTCGCTCAGTTGTTGCTCGCTTTGCTGAATGTTTTTGACCGCATTCATACCCGTGACGGCTTCAATACGGCGAATACCAGCAGCAATACCTGACTCACTGGTGATTTTTAGTATACCGATATCGCCAGTGCGCTCGACATGTAAGCCACCACATAGCTCGATAGAGAAAGGCTTGCGCTGACCATCTACGATACTGTCTGTACCCATGGTGAGTACGCGAACATCACTGCCGTACTTTTCGCCAAATAATGCCATCGCGCCTTGATTCATCGCTTCATCAATCGACATGTGCTCGATACGAGCAGGAGTGTTGGCTTGGATTTGCTCATTGACCAAGCGTTCGACACGCGTGATTTCAGCAGCACTGACAGGCTTGTCATAAGCAAAGTCAAAACGTAACACTTCGCTTGAGACCAATGAGCCTTTTTGCGTGACGGCGTCACCCAATACTTCTCTTAGCGCTGCGTGCAATAGGTGAGTGGCTGAGTGGTTTTTAGCACTGGCTGCACGGATGTTTGAGAGTACGTGGGCATCCGCCGTTTGCTTGGGTTTGATATCACCCATGGTCACCACACCATAATGAATGATGGCTTGACCAGATTTTTTGGTGTCTTGTACTTCAAAAACGCCTGATTCGGTGCGGATTTCACCAAGCTCACCCACTTGACCACCACCTTCGGCATAAAATGGCGTGCGATCGAGTACCACAACGCCTTCCATACCTTCTGTTAAGCTATCTGCTGGATTGCCGTCTTGATAAAGGGCATCAATCGTCACGCCGTCTTCTTCGAGCTGCTCATAACCGATAAAGGTCGTTGGTGTCTCTACTTGAATAACGCTGCTGTAATCGACGTCGAACTTGCCCGCATCACGAGCACGTTCGCGTTGTGCTTGCATGTGCTCATCAAATTCTGCTTCATCAATGGCAATGCCGCGCTCACGCGTGATATCCGCAGTCAAATCGATCGGGAAGCCATAGGTGTCGTAGAGTTTAAAGGCCGCTTCGCCAGATAGCGTATCGCCATCTTTTAGACCTTCAAGTTCGCTGGCAAGCAAACGCAGACCTTGTGCCAATGTTTTGGCAAACTGCGCTTCTTCTTTTTGAATGGCGTTTTCGATGACGCTTTGTTTTTCTACTAGCTCTGGATAGGCACTGCCCATTTCAGCCACAAGCGGGGCGACCATTTTGTAGAAAAACTCACTATCTGCGCCAAGCTTGTTACCGTGACGTACGGCGCGGCGAATGACACGGCGTAGGACATAGCCACGACCTTCATTGCTTGGCGTCACGCCATCAGCAATCAAAAACGACACAGCACGGATATGATCGGCGATGACTTTTAGTGATGACTGCTGTTCATTGTTGATCTCTAAAATCTCAGCTGCTGCATCCATTAAATGAGTAAACAGATCAATCTCATAGTTACCATGGACGCCCTGCATGATGGCACTAATACGCTCAAGCCCCATGCCGGTATCGACACTGGGCGCAGGTAGTGGCAATAGCGTGCCGTCTTTTTGACGATTGAACTGCATAAAGACGCAGTTCCAAATCTCGATATAGCGATCGCCGTCTTCTTCAGGCGTACCGGGCAAGCCACCTTCGATGTCAGCACCATGATCATAAAAGACTTCGGTACAAGGACCACAAGGACCCGTGTCACCCATCGTCCAAAAGTTATCAGAAGCGTACGGTGCGCCTTTATTGTCACCAATACGAATAATGCGTTCACTTGGAATACCGATGGTCTTATTCCAAATATCAAACGCTTCATCATCGGTTTCATAAATGGTGACATAGAGACGATCTTTATCAATCGCGAGCCACTCTTTTGACGTCAAAAACTCCCAGATATACTCGATGCCCGCTTGCTTGAAGTAATCGCCAAATGAGAAGTTGCCAAGCATTTCAAAGAACGTATGATGACGGGCAGTATAACCAACATTGTCCAAATCATTGTGCTTACCACCAGCACGGACACACTTCTGCGAGGTCACAGCACGTGTGTAGTCACGTGGCTCCATGCCCAAAAAGGTCTCTTTAAACTGATTCATACCGGCATTGGTAAATAACAATGTCGGATCATTATGTGGAATCAAGCTAGACGATGAAACTTGGGTGTGCTGCTTGCTTATGAAAAAATCGATAAAGGCTTGGCGAATATCGGCTGAGCGAAATGGCTGGCTCACAGCGGCTCCTTACTGACGGATAGAATTAAGTAAATGACATAAAATAATTTTGCAAGCGATTTTAGCACAAACGCCCAAGCTCTTGGTACAAGAGTTATAACTGCTAGGTGATTGTGCCTCCGTAGTTTGCAGATTCATATAGGAAAACTAAGGCGAGTTAGTCAAAATCGCCGCATCGGTCTCATCAAGCTTGTCTTTTATCAATGGATCTGACTCAATGACCTGCACTGGCAAGTAGCGCAATTGCAATTTGATAGGCAAGTATTTTGGGAAATTTTCTGCCATATCTTTGGTAATTACATCCTCTATCTGCTGTACGTCTTCTGAATTTGGACTGGTCTCACCGCGCACCACGGCACGAATGATCTGAAACCCATTATTTTTATCAAACTGAGTGTTGGTCAGTACGTTTCCTTGATCAATAAAATGATTATTGATGGCTTCTTTGACATTGTTTTCAAAGGTTTGCTGCTTGGCATTGCTATTGAGGTTAAGGGTAAGGTAAATACCTAATCCGACCAGTAACAATAGCGTAACCGCATTTCGGCGAAAAAATATCAGATAGGTGCCCGATTTATAATCATCATCTACCAAACGTCTGAATCCTAAAAACCACAGTACCATGGCGTTGGTAAACTGAATGGCAATGATGTTGGTCAGTGCCAATAAGGCAGCACCAAGACCCATCTGTATTTCACCATTGGCAAATAAAATGCCACTAGCCGCGAGCGGTGGCACTAAGGCTGTGGCTACCGCGACTCCAACAACGGCGACGGACAGGTGCGGAGATACCATCGCATACGCACCAGCCGTACCGCCAGCCAGTGCAATCATCAAATCCATAGACGTGGGCTGAGTGCGAGACAAAATCTCATTGGTCAGCGGCTGTCCTTGATGCAGTAGACCCACCACAAATCCGACCAAAATAACCAAAGACACGCCTGCTAATACGGTGAGCAAAGACTTACGTAGTAGTGGCATACGGTAGTCAATGATTGCTAGGGCGACACCTGTAATAGGACCGAGCATCATCGCGACTAACATCGCGCCAATAACTACCGCGGCCGAATTGGTCACCAAGCCATAACTGGCAATGATGGCTGAGAGGATGTTCATTACAAAATACATTTTACTTGGTAGGGCGTTCGCCTCAATGGTCACGCGCACTTCGGGATAGTCTATCTTTTGATCACTAAACTGCTCAGCTACAAACTGTTTATAAGATTCCAGTTTGGCCTCTTTCTCATCTTTGATCTTTTCTTCTTCTGACTGTTGCTCATCGTCATCACTCTCCACATCCTCACCACTGTGGTTTGTCGTTATAGACTCTGCGGTTAGATGATCATCGACGTCAGCTACGGCAGGGTCGTTTTCATGGATACTATGATCGATCGAAATAGGTTCGACAGGTTGGCTGACATGATTGTTGGGCGCTTCGGAAGTGTCTGGATCTTTTTGTGTTTCATGAAAAGCTTCAGGCGCTGTCTCTGATGCGCGAGTAGCTGTGTCTACGTTCGGGCTAGATAATTCAGACTGCTCTGAGTCATCATCAGGCGTGTCTAGCGTGGCAATGACGACATCAGGCTCTGGTGACGTCATGACGATTTTTGGTTCAGAGAGTGGCTCCTCTTCATTGTCTTCGGTTGCATACTCCTGCTCAGTGGTCTGTTCTGGTTCATGAGCATCATCAATTAATCTCTCAGATGTCTCTTTTGTCATATCAGATGAACTTGAAGAAGCGGTGTCTGGTTTTTTTTGTTGTGACGTATTATCAGAAGCAGTCATAGCGATTGGGCTTTATTAGTCAGATGAAATAAAACCATTATTGTAATGAAAAATCAGCGATAAGCTGTCTTTTTTTTGTGCAAAAGCAATGATCTAGGTATTAGATGAAGAAAAAATAGAGAGACGCGTAGCAGAAGGTGCGGAATTTAGAGCAAAGGTAGGAGCGTATGATAAAAACAGATTGTATGTCTGGAGAGCACGGTAATTGACGGCAATACTAAAGTGATATCAAATCCCCTTATATTAACATGGGTTTTTCTGAAAGTCAGTCAATATATATACATCCGGCGTCTATATTAAATACTTACTTTTAGTAGGGATATAACGTATAAAGTAGTTATACCCACAAGATAAGTAAGGATTAAATCATGAACTGGCCATTATTTGCTGTCATTTACATCATAGCGGGAACCGTCACTACAGGGATGGTCATCATTGGTACGCTCATTATGGGTTTTGATGAGATCGCTCATATGCAAGTAGCGGTCGCAGTAGGTGCCCTCGCGTCTATACCTATAACAATATACTTCGCCAAAAAAGTTGGCAGTATCACGGGTAATGAAGAGGGTTATGAAGCGTAGTTTAAGATAAAGGTTATGATTTGCGATCAGGTGACTGTCGGCCTACAAGGAGAAAAACGACTAGATATAAAAAAGACCTCAATATTGAGGTCTTTTTTGATAAATAATGATAAACCGCTAATTATGACAAAAACTATTTGAGTTCAACCGTTGCGCCGTTTTCGATATTGGCATAAACCTCAAGCACATCCCAGTTGGTCAGACGGATACAACCGTGTGACGCTTGGCGACTGATGCCTTCAGGTTTTGGTGAGCCGTGTAGACCATACGAAGGCTTAGATAAGCCCATCCATACCACGCCGACTGGATTGTTTGGTCCTGGTGGTAACATGTGCACTTTTTTCTGAGCGCCTTCACCGACTGTCGCTTTATACCAAGGCATTTTTACTTTATTGATAATTTTGAAAGTACCGTGCGGTGAAGGTGTGTCATCACTACCAATGGTTGTCGGATAGGTGGCAACTAGCTTATCACCATTATAGGCATACAGTGTTTTGTCTGCTTTATTGGCAACCACGCGGTTGATACGTTGATTGAGTGGTCCACGAGTATTGAGCACGGTAATGGTTTCACCCGCTTTGTACTCTTTGTTCTTATTTAACTTATCTAAATAGCGTACGTCCATATGAAAGCGTTCACCAAGCATCTCTTTGATGTCTTGATAATACAATCCTTTCATTTTTGACTTGGCTTCTGCACCAGCGGGCGTGGTGGCAAAGTTAGTATTGATATCATCATCAGTCAACGTATAAGTGACCAGTACAGGTTTGGTTGCAGGAATGTTCTTAACCAAGGCATCCCATGTTTTTTGATCCATTTTACCTGTGGTTGGCAAGCCTTTCATCGCTTGGAAATTTATAAGGGCTTTTTTGCTGTTCATACCCCAGCCACCGTCGATAGGACCAGGAGAGGCATGGTTCCAATCAAGCAATGCTTGCATTTTGATCGTCATCGCTGAGTTGACTTTCATGTTAGGTGACCAGACAGCGTTGTTGACTTGTTGCGCATAATTTGACAAGTTTAATGTGGTATATCTCTTACCATCTTTATCTTCGATATTTTTGATGGTCGGATCATCACTGAAGTCTTGACGCTTTTCACTCTCCGGTAACTCAAAGGCGAGCGGATCAGATGAGTCAATAGATGAGACATCGCTAGGCGCGGCAACGGCTTGACCTTCGCTGATATCATCAGTGCTATCTGACTGCTCATCTTTACGCGTCAGTTCTGCTGCGCTCATATTGTCAGCAGCTGGCGCTGGCGCGTTTTGCCTAGCTTCTTGTTTGGTGTTGATCAGCTGGTTCATGCTATCAACGGGTTTTGTGTTCTCTGTATTTAACTGCACAGTAGCAGCACCATCAGAGCGACTACGGTTTTCTTGCACATTGAGGCTAACCTTTTGGGCAAGGCCTGGCATAGCGTTCGATGTGCGCACTGGCAATGTGCGAGCATTATCAGCAGTGGCGGCAAGTGCGCCAACGCTGGCACTCATGGCAGCGATAGATATAGCAGTAATAATAGGCTTTATTTTCATCATATTGAATCACTTGTGGTTGCTACTAATGCGGCTATTATGCGCATAATTCGGTTGCTTCGCAAACTTTTGGTATATCTTTTTGCATTTAGAGCTGGCTAAACGTCAACTGCTGACGTATTCGCTACAGTTGGGTAATACTTTAGCTAAGGTGTGTATGGCGCCATGCTAGATTCTTACGCAAACGCCTCATTATTTTCACTATTTTTTGTTTCAGTAAAAACGACAGTGATTGGCGCTATTTGGTGTTTACGTCTATAATGTATGATTAATTTTTTCATTAATAGATCGATTTTTAGCAAAAAGCCATTTAACCCGCTAATAGTTAATCCATAAGGTGCGATATGTCAGAAGACCAAACAATGAGTGCAGAAGAGTTTCAAAACCAATACTTCAATGATGATGAGTCTAAGGGCTTAGACGGTGAGATGGAGTATGATTTAGAGACTGGACTTCTTGGTGAGCACGATGAATTCGCTAGCCTGCAAGCAGAGCTGAATGAAGCACGCGAGCAGCTGGTGAGTATTCGCGACTTTATTCGTTTTTCCGTCACACAATTGCGTAACTATGATGTGGTTGTCGCGCAAGGCACGACCGATGAGTTTGCAGAAGCCTCAGCCATTGTGTTGCATTCGTTGTCTCTCGATTGGTCAGCCAATGAGCAGATTTTAGACTGCCGTTTGACCACGTCAGAGAAGCAGGCAGTGCTGGGATTATTAGAAGAGCGTATTGCTGAACGTAAGCCGCTGAGCTATCTGATTAACTTGTCTTACTTCTGTGATTTGCCTTTTTATGTCGATGAGCGCGTGCTTATCCCGCGCTCGCCAATCGCAGAGTTGATTCGTCAGCAGTTCCATCCATATTTTGATGTGACTGAGCTCGCCAAGCCACTGGGTGTCAGCCCGAATGAAAAGTCAGCGGTATTTTATGATCATGGTTTAGATGTAAAGCAGTTATCGCAGCCTGAGCGTATCTTAGACTTATGTACTGGCTCTGGTTGTATCGCAATCGCGCTTGCTACCCGTTTCGTTGATGCATTGGTTGATGCTGTTGATATCGATAAAGGCGCGCTGGACGTGGCAATGGTTAATGTCGATCATCATGACCTTGGCCATCAAGTAAATGTAATCGAGTCTGATTTGTTTGCCAAGATACCTGCTGAGAACCAATATGAGCTTATCGTCACCAATCCGCCGTATGTCGATGCGGCTATCATGGCAGATTTGCCGCCTGAGTTCTTATATGAGCCTGAGCATGCACTAGCCGCGGGTCAAGACGGTTTGGATTTGGTACATCGTATCTTATTTGAAGCGCCAGATTACCTGAGCCCAGATGGTTTGCTGGTCTGTGAAGTGGGCGACAGCGAATGGGCATTAAAACAAGCCTATCCTGAAATTCAGTTTGATTGGTTGAAGTTTGCACATGGCGGGCATGGTGTCTTTGCGATTACCTATGATGAGCTAGTCTCAAATCGTCAGTTGTTTGCCTCTTATGTTCAGCTATTAGATAGTCTTAAATAGACAAATATTAGCTTGAATAGGCGTTGGCTACACTAGCCGAAACTATAAGCAACAATACAATCACTCATGACAAGCAATACAAGCAATAACCATGAGTGATTGGTCAAATAGTCATCAGTAGCGTTTACTTGTTTAAGGACAGTTATGGCAGGCAATAGTATTGGGCAGGTTTTTACGGTCACCACTTGCGGTGAGTCACATGGCGCAGGCCTTATGGCCATCGTTGATGGCGTACCACCAGGTTTAGCATTATCTGCAGACGATTTACAAGTTGATTTGGATCGTCGCAAACCAGGAACGTCTAAGTATTCAACCCAGCGCCGTGAGTCTGATGAAGTTGAAATCATCTCTGGCGTATTTGAAGGAAAAACCACAGGGACGTCTATCGGTCTATTGATTCGCAATACCAATCAAAAATCAAAAGACTACAGCGATATCAAAGATACCTTCCGTCCTGGACACGCTGACTATACTTACAGTATGAAATATGGTTTCCGTGACTATCGTGGTGGTGGTCGCTCGTCAGCGCGTGAGACGGCTATGCGAGTGGCTGCCGGTGCTATCGCCAAGAAATACTTGCAAGAACGTCTGGGCGTACAAATCCGTGGTCATGTGACCCAAATCGGTAACGAGCATAGTAACGTTCTAGATCCGAGTCAAATTGACTGGGAGTTTGTAAATAGCAATCCGTTCTTTTGTGCCGACAAAGAAGCAATTGGTCGTTTTGAGACATTGATTGATAACTTGCGCCGCGAAGGCACCAGTTGCGGTGCACGCCTTGATATCATTGCAAGCGGTGTGCCAGTAGGCTTAGGCGAGCCAGTGTTTGATCGTTTAGATGCCGATATCGCTCATGCAATGATGAGTATCAATGCGGTCAAAGGCGTCGAGATTGGTGATGGTATGGCAGTGGCAGGTCAATTCGGACATAGCGCTCGTGATGAGCTGACGCCAGATGGATTTGCCGCCAATCATGCTGGCGGTGTCTTGGGCGGTATCTCATCAGGGCAAGATATCCGTGTGAGCATCGCGCTTAAGCCAACCTCTAGTATTACCACCGCTGGCAAAAGTATCAATACCCAAGGTGAAGCAGTCGATATGCTCACCAAAGGTCGCCATGATCCTTGCGTCGGCGTACGAGCCACGCCCATTGCAGAGGCCATGCTAGCGATCGTCTTGCTCGATCATTATCTGCGTCACCGTGGTCAGAACGCGGATGTAAAGCCGCCAGTACAATCGATCACTTAGTATTTTTGTTTTAGAGTAATCAGCCCTTTGTTGTTTCCAGTAGTTTAATACTAGAAATGATAAAGGGCTTTTTTATGTCCCAATAAAATACAGGTGTTACCTAGAAACAATCAACGCGTTGAGCTAGCAAGGTATTAGGCTGCCAGTTGATATTCATCAATAGCGACACATTGCTGATGCCGAAACACCAACAATAACCGCTGACTAGGAATCGCTAGCCAATGTCCAAACTCAATACTACCGACACCTTGGCTCAATAAAGTTTGTGCGCAGTGATGACGGCTGAGGCCGATTAGATTCTTGATGATAGGGTTATCAGTTAATTGATGTGACATGGATTTTCTACTCCTAATTTGCTTTACGAATTTGGCTGTTCAACAGACCCTAGTGCTATCGTAAAATAAAGAAGTAGAAATCCTATGCAGTCATGATGGAAAATTGATGAACTATTATAAATGCTTATTTTTAAGCTAGTGGCAGGATAATACTAACCATCACACCGGAACGCTGATTTTTACCAGTATCAGTGTTATCAGGTGTAGCTTTATCAGCGCCAATTTTATTATCACTAGCATGGACATTATCAATAGTTACCTGACCGCCATGGTGCTCAATGACTTGCTTCACTAAAGTGAGTCCAAGACCAGTACCTTTTTTGAGAATACTATCGGACTGTTTTGATTCAGCTTTGTGATGTGCTGAACCTGTATCTAGCGCATAGGTTGTATTCTGATTTTTCACTTGGTGAACAGATTGGCTTTGATGAGATAGGCTAAAATAACGCTCAAAAGCTTTTTCAATAGCATAGTCAGGCAATAGCTTTCCATCATTAAATATATCGATGATTACCGTTCGCGCTGTGCTATGCAACGAGATATCAACAGTGCTATCAGCAAAATGAATGGCATTATCCAGCACGTTTTGTAGGACTTGTATCAACCAAAATTGGTCAGCAAACACACTGGTAGAGGCCAACAATTCTGCTGGCAAGTTTGTCGTGTTTGTCATGTGCTGATCATCGATGTATATATCGATAGGTTGTAAATTCTGCTGTTGCTGCTTGGCAGTATTGTCTTTTATTAGACTCTGTAATAATGGCAATAGCGGCGTTAGCTGACGATTGAGCTTAAAAGTAGGCTGTTCAACTTTCGCAAGCAACAGTAGTCGATCGATGAGCTGCTGCATTTTTACGCTTTGCTCACCAACCGTTTCAATGAGCATCTGCCGATCTTCATCATCTAGCATATTGCCATCTAGTCCATCATCTTCTAAGAGCTCACTACTGGCGCGAATGGCGGTTAAAGGGCTTTTTAATTCATGAGTAAGCGTATGCACATAATCAGTGACATAAGCACGATTTTCTAGTCGATGTTTCATAGTCTCGATGGTATCGGTCAGGCTATTTAGTTCATGACCCAGATAAAAATAGGGCTTTTTGGTGTCTTCTGCCAGCGCACTGGTATATTGAGTCACTAAGGTAATACTTTGCTTGAGCCACCATGCGATGAGACCTGCTAAAATGAGGGCAGCAATGCTGATGAATAGCACTGTGATCAGCATGCGGTTACGTGTGTCATCCAAATAAGGTAACACACTGGCGACAGGTTTGCCGACGCTAACCACGCCGATAATTTCACCAGACATATTTTTTATTGGCTGTGCGACATACATGACCGAGCCATCACGCTGCTGGTTATCCCGCAGTGTACTTCTTGCACCGTATTGACCTCTTAATGTGAGATAGACATCATTCCAGCGCCCATAGTTTTGCCCTTCATTATTGTCAGGTTTGGGTAGCGAGTCATAAATGACCCTGCCGCTGCTGTCTGTTACATATACCCGAAAGCTACTATAGCTTTTGGTTTGATAAACGGGACCTAAGTTATCGTTAATCGCTGGTATGCCAACAAAGGCTGCATCAAGTTGCGCTTGATAAGCCTCATCGTATAGTTGTCCTGTAGATAATGGCATCTGGAGACTGGCCGCAAGTAACTTACTGGTGTCTAGGAGCGTGTCTTCAATGACTTGCTGCGCGGTTGGCTTGACGTAGCCAAACAACTGAGTAAACACGACCACGCCGCATATGATGAGTACCAAAGCGACTGCAAGCCAAATCCTAAAAAATATACTTAAATTGAGCAGTCGTTTACGTTTAGGGGCTTGCTGCACAGTACCAATGGGATGCAGTTTGGCATACCAATTGCTTTGGTCGTTATGAATATCGCTTTCAGCGTTATTGGCATTATGATTCATAAATTAGCAGCCATTGTTAAGCTGGACATAAGGCGTAACCCAGTCCACGATGCGTATGAATGACTTCAATACTCGTATCAACGGTCGTAAGTTGCTTACGAATCGACTTGATATGGCTGTCTATCGTGCGTGCTAGGCGATGATCAGGATAGTCGCTTATTGCGTTAAGCAGCTGCTCACGGCTAAAGACTTGATTCGGTGCTTGTAATAATGTGAGTAAAATTTTGCGCTCAGTATTGCTAAGCTCAAGCTTTTGATCTTGCCAGGTTAATGAATAGTTGAGCGGTTGATAATGCCAAATGCCGGATTGATTCTCAAACGTTAATGCTTGTCCTGATAGATTATTCGAGGAAGTATTTTCAGTATTATCATTTGAATTTGGGGTATGAGAGCCTGACTGTTGAATCAGTTGTTCACGTCGCCAAATGGCTTTTAAACGCGCGACTAACTCACGTGGACTAAAGGGTTTGGCGCAATAATCATCACCGCCCATCTCCAATCCTAAAATACGATCGACCTCATCGCTACGCGCTGTCAAAAACACGATAGGCAAGTCTTTCAAGGCGTCGATATCAGGTGTATGACGTATTTGTTGGCACAGACTCAAGCCGTCACCATCTGGCAGACCAACATCCATAATGATAGCTGATAGATCTTGTGCTTCATGACTATGCAGCATCGGCAGCACGCTACTGGCATTATCCAGCCAAGTTATCTGCCAGCCCTCACGTTTGCAAGTCACTTTGAGCGACATGGCAATCGCAGGATCATCTTCTACCAGTAAAATATGGGTCATAGTCTCTACATCATCTTATAAGCTTAGTAAATTATCGTAGCACAAAACAGTAGGGTGCTCCTGCTACTAGGAACCAAATGGTGTGGAAAGTTAATGAAAAAGTAGGGTACTCAGTAGGCAGTTTGCGATGTCATCACTTTAATATATTCCGTAAAAAAGCCAGCTCAATGGATAAGCTGACCTTAGTAATACAAACTAAGCGTGATTACCTATTAATAGACTAAGCGAAAACCTATTTAAGACCTTTACAATTGGCATAGTAACTCACTGTAGCGGGCCAATCTGAGAAAATACCTTGGACACCAACGTCCTGCGCTAGTACATCAATATAATTCATCATATCACCATCATTGTTAATAGCATCACCAAGACCGCTATAGTACCAATCGCCACCATCGGCTAATGGCCCTGAACGCTCTATCGACCACGTAATGATTTTTAGACCATTGGCTTTGGCTTGTTTTGCGTATTCTGATGGTTGCATATGTCCTTTACCATCAGTAGTGATTAACAACCAAAGTGCTGGGGCAATGGTGTTGATACCACGTGCTTTGATATCAGCCAATGAGTGCTTCCATGTGCTTGCGTCATCTTTATCAAATGTTTTATCGTCAGCGGTCTCATTGCTGTCATCAATAAGATAGACGGCATTAGCCCCATAAGCGGGCTCGTTTTTGATCCAGTAATCCAAATCTTCTATATTGAATGACTGGGTAAATACATCGCTTGCCGGTACATCTGCTGCCTTATAGGTATCTATGAGCTGTTGGCGATAATCGTTCAAACGATAGCCATTAAACGGCATGGTCACTGCAGGTGCTTTTAGCTCAGGCGTGTGCTTCATACCTAGCTTACGAGCCAATGCGATATGCTCTTTCAGGGTTAACACTTTGCCGTTTTGCGAGTACAAATCCGTTCGCCAAGGTGCAGTCGCATTCATATATTCGCTAATACTGGTTGCTTTTTTATTGGCAGCATCCATTTTACCCGTCAAGGTTTTAAACTGAGCGGCACTAATATCTGAGGTGCGGCATTCGATACTATCGGCATTGGTAAGTTTGCCTTTAGCATCCAATATAGGCGGTACAGTGCATTGCTTGGCGAGCGGCGTGGTTAAAATATTAGTCGTGGTGTGTAAATCGTTTTGGGCATGACGACAGACAAGCTCACCGTCATTGGTAAAAGCGACATCACATTCTAAGATGCCAGCGCCCATTTGTGCTGACGCCACGTAGCTATCATAAGTATGTTCAGGTAGCTGTAATGGCGCACCTCGATGCGCAATAGAGAAGTCTGTCTTACTTGGCAGTTGTCCTTTACATGCCTGTAGCTCTTCTTTTAAAGGTCCCTCGTCCATATCATTGATCAGATAAAACGGACGCACTCCATAGGTATATGCGACAGGTGAGGGCGATTGTGGCTGTGACTGTGACTGAGGCTGCGCTGTCGATAAAGGCGCTTTTGATATGAGCATTGAGCGGCTATCAGTAGTGCAGCCTACTATCAGTAATGAGGTGATCAGCGTTAAAGGTAAGGCAAAATTTATATTATTAACTTTAGCCAGCGTGTGCTTACTCAGCTCAAGCGCTGATTTATTAGAAATTGTCATGTAAAATGTTCCTGCAAAATTATAAAAAATCCCATCGGACGTAGAGATAGGAATTAAAAGATTAACGTTTGACTATTGGTTGCTACTTGCTAAAAGTAGCTAGAGGTCATGACGTACTTGATGTCCACATTTCTGCTATTGTCCGTTTGGTACCTCACTATTGACCATATTCTCAAACTAACAGATGATATTGACCATATAATGACACATACATTATTTTGGCAAAAAACATAGAGATGCTTAAGGCATATCTCATTACATTATTAAGGATAACCATGAGTAACTATTTAGATGCCGTCGTCGTTGAGCATAATCCTTCTCAAAAAAAGATAGGTCGCGCGGTGATTTGGCTACACGGTCTAGGTGCTAGCGGTCATGATTTTGAGCCAGTGGTACCGCAGCTTGGGTTGGCTGATGATATGGCAGTACGTTTTATCTTCCCGCATGCACCCAAACGCCCAGTCACAGTAAATGGTGGCATGGTGATGCCAGCATGGTACGACATTATAGAGATGAGCCTAGAGCGAAAAGTAGATGTGGCACAAATTGAAGAGTCTGCGCAGCAGATACAAGATTTGATTAGCCGTGAGATGGAGCGCGGCGTATCACCAGAGCACATCGTTATTGCAGGATTTTCGCAGGGCGGGGCAGTGGCATATCATGTGGCACTTGGTTACCCAAAACGCTTAGCAGGATTAATGACCCTCTCTACTTACTTAGCGACCAATGATAATATTGATTATAGTGCTGCCAACAAAGACATGCCGATTTTGATTGAGCATGGTACGCATGATCCAGTCGTGCCTGTCATCCTAGGTGAGCAAGCCCAGCAGCTATTATCAGCAAAAGACTACAATGTGTCTTACAATACGTATCCGATGGCGCATCAGGTTTGTATGCCGCAGATCCAAAATATTGGCAAATGGTTAAATACCGTTTTGGCGTAAATTATTAAGCTGTAACGTAATGTAATGCAAGTCTACTATAGGTTGAAAACTTGCCTGATTTTCCTATATAATAAGCGACCTTATTGGGGATGTTCTGGCTTCGACGCTGGTGATGAAACTCAATGATGCATGTCGAGAGTGTATGTCCTCTCGTTAATCAAACATATATTGTTATAGTCGCAAACGACGAAACTTACGCTCTAGCAGCTTAAACCCTGCTTACTTAGTTGCTGATCACCTACAGTTGGTTAACTAAGTTGAAGCGTCCGCATGTAGGCTCGCCACAAGGGATTGTCTCAATCGCTTGGGTTCAAAAGTAGAGAATCGTCCAATCCATCCTGACTGTCGGATCGGTGCGGATTAAATTTAAAGACAGAAACTAAACATGTAGATTCATGAGCGTAATGCTGGCGGACGCGGGTTCAACTCCCGCCATCTCCACCAAACAACTATAAAGGGCTGACCGTCATAGACTGTCAGCCCTTTATTTTGCGTGTTTTTTGACTTTTTCTTATATTATAAAGAGAGGGCTAACATATAGGATATTGGGGTTTTTGAAACTTTTCCCGCTGTTCAATACTAACAAACGATATCTAAATGCCCTTGACCTATATCACGTTACGTAGCATAGATTTCACCACGAAATATCTCATGCTTATTAGCTAAAACATTACTTAAGGCAGGCTAGAATTGCTCTTCAGTATGTCTGTTTGTAACCTCTAAGTCTAAAAAATATATTGCAGAAAGTGAATTTATCTGTAAAGTATGAAAATAACAGACTAAACATGAGGAGTTAGACATGCTTATCGAACTACAGGGTAGTAGATTGACTCAGGAAATATTAGAGCGGGATGATGGTCAGGTATGGTGTGCTGTGAGCAATGTCAGTGATGATCATGCTATGACAGCCATTGATAATGGTTATTACGAATTATTAGTGTCTATCGTGTCTTTGGGTGATGATGGCTTTGTTTGTGATCAAGGTAATGTATGGCAATGCGCTGTACCAGTCAAAAAAGTCGAGCTTACTCAGGATGAAGTAGGACTTTAATTAATATAATTTGAGGTGGTTGGTAATCGGTCAATATAGGATAGTTTGATTGTTGACGCTGAATAGTAGCGTTTATTGGGTAACTGTACAACAAAAATAGTAACGCCAACATGATATGCAAATATCAGTACCCGTATTGCAGCACCATGATTCATTATTAACAATCAAAGTCTTAAAGGTGGTCAAGCGATTGCTCTTATAGTTCTGATTGTTTGCCTGAAGAATTCTCTTCATTGTAGGAGGCAGTGGTATGGATGGTGGAATGGTGGGGAGTGCATTAACGCGCTCAATGCTTGAAAATGGGCATCAAGAAATATGGTGTGCTGTGAGTGACGTGAGCGATGAAGATGCTATGAAAGATCAAGTAGGGAACGACTTTACAGCGTGTATCGTAGATTTTAGGGATGGGCAGTTTTATTGCACTGCAGATAATGGTTGGTCTCATGCAGTACCAATTGAGGTACGTGCACTAACGCAAAGTGAAGTTGGTTTTTAAAAAAACTTATCAAAGTATTTAGGGCGTATCCCTGGTTCTTGCTACCCCACCAAACAAAAAAACCGATCACTTAATTTGATCGGTTTTTTTGCATTATGTGGTATTGCTCAAAGTACCTAAGAAATTTGATGAATTTAGTGTCATTTAACGATTTTCTATTGATGATTAATGTAGCTAACGGTTTGGTAAAACGGTAGGAAAGGAAAAATAGAGTATCAGCAGCGATATATAAATAATGAACAGCCGTTTATTTTAATTGATGGCGATCATAATATTAGCTTGTCTTGACACACAATTCTGATTATTCTTAATTGTGGTTTATTTTTAGTATTAGAGGATACGTTAATAAAAATAAGCGGACTTTCAAACAACGACAGGGAATGTACTATGTTAGGAAAAATGATGTATCAGCCATTGCTGATCAGTGGTCTAATCGCACACGCTGCCCGCTATCACGGTGATACGGCAGTTTTGTCCAAAGAAGTCGATGGACAAATGACTCATACTAATTGGCTTACGATTTCGAATAACTCGAAACGGTTGGCCAACGCGTTGGCTGCACTGGGACTTAAATCATCAGAGCGCTTAGCCACATTGGCTTGGAACAATCGCCGCCACTTAGAAGCTTGGTATGCGATTTCAGGCAGTGGTATGGTTTGCCATACCATTAATCCACGTTTATTTCCTGAGCAGCTTAGCTACATTATCAATGATGCTGATGACCGCGTGCTATTTTTTGATGTCACATTCCTACCGCTTATTATGGCGATTAAAGAAGATATTAAAGGGATTGAGCACTTTATTTGCTTGAGCGCTCGAGAGGATAGTATTGTCGCAAAACTGCCTGAGGTATTATTTTTTGATGAGTTATTAGCGGAGCATAATGCTGACTTTGATTGGCCTCAGTTTGATGAAGCAACTGCCAGCTCGTTGTGCTATACCTCAGGCACGACAGGCAATCCTAAAGGGATTTTATACACGCACCGCTCTTCTGTGCTTCATGCGATGGCATTGTGCATGCCGGATGTGTCGGGATTATCTGCGCAAGACGTCCTACTCCCTGTGGTACCGATGTTCCATGTTAACGCGTGGGGTACCCCTTATGCGGCTGCATTAACTGGCTGCTCTCTGATACTCCCAGGTCCCAATCTAGATGGTGATAACCTAGTTTCTCTCATCGATGATTATAAGGTGACGGTCGCTTTAGGTGTTCCGACGATTTGGCAAAGCCTATTGACTGTCGCTAAAGCCAGAGGCAGTAAGCTTGATAGTATGACGCGGACCATTGTCGGTGGCGCCGCTTGTCCACCATCAGTGATTAAAACGTTTAGAGAAGATTTTAATTGCGATGCGGTACACGGCTGGGGTATGACGGAGACCAGTCCACTTGGAACGATGAATCAAATAAAGGCTAAGCATAAATTGCTGAGTAGGGATGAGATTAACGAATTACGTAATTCTCAAGGTCGTCCACCCTATGGCGTGCAGTTACGCCTCATAGATACTGATGAGCCGCTTAAAAAAGTCAAAGAAGATGGAGTCTCTCAGGGCCGCTTGCAGATTAAAGGTCACTGGATTATCAATGATTATTATACAGAGAATCCTGATGCTATTACGGAAGATGGCTGGTTTGACACGGGTGATATTGCAACCATTGATGCTGATGGCTATATGAATATTCGTGACCGATCAAAAGATCTAATTAAGTCTGGTGGAGAGTGGATCTCCTCAGTAGAGCTTGAAAATATTGCGGCGGCACACCCCCAGATAAAAATGGCGGCTGCTATCGCGGCAAAACACAAAAAATGGGGAGAACGTCCAGTACTGATTGTGGTAAAAGAAGAGAATGCAGAACTCGATGAGTCACAAGTGCTAAGTTTTTATGAAGATAAAATTGCTAGCTGGCAGATACCTGACAAAGTTATTTTTGTAGAGAACATCGTACTGAACGGTGCTGGAAAAATGGTGAAAAAAGATTTGCGTGATGACTATGGCGATGTATTGTTGGACATGTGATGGTATGTTTGTAAAATAGTGTGTATTCTAAACGCCCCTGATATGCGTTGAAAGTCGACATGTATCAGAATTACAAGCGATAATAAATAGAGCAGGATAATATAGAACGCCAGATACAACAAAGCCCCTGATATCAGGGGCTTTAGCTGTTCTATAAGATAGTATAGGACTATGTAATGGTACCCGGAGCCGGACTTGAACCGGCACGCTATTGCTAGCGAGGGATTTTAAATCCCTTGTGTCTACCAATTTCACCACCCGGGCAAAACTTGTATTATCTAAATTGTAAGCTAGCTGATAGACCATCTAGTTACTAGATAAGTGGTCGCTATTATAATCGGTTGAGATAATAATGCAAGCCAAAATTAACGTAAAGTTAATAAATAATTGGAGGCTGGAGTCGGAATCGAACCGGCGTTAACGGAGTTGCAGTCCGCTGCATGACCACTCTGCCATCCAGCCAATCAAGGTGGACTATATTAGCAAAAATATGCCAAATTACAAGTCATTTTTTATGCAAAGAAGCGTTATTTTTGACTAATATATATTTACCTTTTATTTTCAATTGGTTAGGTTGTTACTAATTTAGTTGTAATTAGAGAATAAAAGGGCAAAGGAGTATTGAACATCAAATGTTAACCTGATGAGCACTCTTTATCGTTACCTTTGGTCTTTTTGGTATTGTTTGTATCTATGGATGATCAGACCTGCGAGTAGTAAGTGACCCGGTTGTTACGCAAAAATCCTGCTAACCCAAGACCATAGCGTTCAGCAACACGCACCGCGGTACTGGTCGGCGCTGACATTCCAACGAGCCAAGGAATGTGGCTCCGAATAGATTTTTGTACCAATTCAATCGATAATCGTGAGGTCATAAGTACGCAATCAACCTCTGCTTTTTGTCGCAGTTGCCAACCGATTAATTTATCAAGCGCATTGTGGCGCCCCACGTCCTCAAATAAGTATAGCTGCTGATTGTACATCGTTGCTGCTGCATGCACAGCGCCTGTTAGTTGATGTGTGTGCTGTGCGGCATCTACTTGTTGACGTAGTACTAATAGATAGTCAAGGCTCGGCACGGGTGCCTTATAGCTATGCATGTTTGCTTGTGAGTAGTGGCTCAAGTCGGGCAATGCCTGTGTCAGGCCAGTGATACCGCACATGCCGCAACCTGTACGCCCCGCCAGTTGACGCTTTTGTGCTTGGATACGCTGATGGCAACGCTGGCTTAAGATCAGCTCTACGATATAAATATCATAATCCTGAAATTGTTGTAAGCTTTGCTCAAATGATGATGGTTCAAAATCTTCGTCTCTTGAAGCCTGAGCAAACTTTTGGTAGCTATCAATATCCGTAAGGTGAGTCACTTCCCAATCGAGTAACTCGTGACTGTGCTGAATCAAGCCCTCGCTAAATAAGAAGCCAATAGCCAAGTACTCTAGTTGGTAAGGGCTGGCCATCAGTATCGCATAATGAATCCCATTGATGATAATTGACACCGCTGCTTCTACTGCCAAACTGGTAGTTTGAGGTTCAATATAGCTTTGAGGTATATCGGCTGTATGAACCTTGTCCGATGGATAATAATGCTTCTGTGCTAAATGTTTGCGAGCGAGCATTGTCTCGGCTGCGCCGTTATCATTATCCTCAAATTTTCCAGTCATAACCACTTTAGTTTCAGCTGTATCATTAATCATAGCAGTAGTGCTAGGTGACTCACTTTTCTCGACGCTATCTTCAATTATCATAGTCATTTACGCAGGCTCAGCTATTCGAGCACCTGCATTGACGCGCTCCAAAGTAACGGTCGTCGACTTGTACGCTGGAATATGAGAGTCTGGCGCATGTGTGTCCAAATCAAACAGATCGTTGCATTCAGGATAGTAAGCAGCAACTGCATTAGAGGCAATGTCCATCTCTGTTAATATTAATGGACCTAGTATGCGTGGTTGTCCTGAACTGTCTTTAGCGCGTTGGCGAGCCACCATAATATGGTCACCTTTTTGCCAGCCTAGGCGGCTGATTTCATCTGGATGCATAAACAACACATCGCGGCGATTAGTCTGGCGATAACGGTCTCTAAACCCAAATATCATGGTATTAAATTGATCGTGACTACGGACGCTGGTCAATTGCCAAACCTTTTGCGTTACGTTTTGCGTTGTATTCTCGTCATCAATGCCTTGCGCATCTGCCATTTGGGCTGCAACGTACGTAATGGGGTATTGTGGTACTTCAAACTGCGCTTTGCCGCTCTCAGTATTCCATACACGGTGACGCGCCGCGTGATACAAATGAAAACCACGTTCCGAATGGCGAATGCGCTGATTAAAGTCTTCAAAACCGTTAATAGCTTGAGCGATATAGTCTCGAATAAGGTCAAAATCTTCACTCATTGCAAGCCAAGGAATAGAGGAGTCGGCGCCGAGCACATGAACCGCAATATCCGCTACGATTTGAGCTTCAGATTTCAAAGTATCACTAACAGGTTTGAGCTTGCCTTGAGTCGGAACGATTTGGCACATTGAGTCTTCGATCGTTGCAAACTGTTCACCCTTTGTCGTTACAATACGTTCAGTACGGCCTAAGCAGGGCAGGATCAAATTATTAGCACCGGGGTATAGCATCGTCTCATTGAGCTTGGTACCGACAAATATATTGAGCTGAGTGGTGGTCAGTGCTTGTTCTATAGCGCTCGTATCAGGGGCTGCTACCGCGTAATTACCGCCCATACCCATAAAGACTTTTAGTTGACCCGCGATAAGTGCTTTGGCACCTGTAACGACGTCGTAGCCATGCTCTTGCGGCATAGGGCGCTCAAAGACACGCTCAAGACTGTCCAGCAGGCTCTTGCTAGGGCGCTCATGAATACCCATAGTACGATCGCCCTGAACGTTAGAGTGACCACGAACGGGAGAGGCACCTGCACCATCAATACCGATCATGCCCATTAGTAGCAGTAAATTGGTAATCATTGCGACATTGTCATCGCCTTGCACGTGCTGGGTGATACCCATGCCCCAAGTACAAATCGTCGCTGGGCTATCAGCAACTAATTTAGCGAGATTGATAATATCTGTTTGAGGGATACCGCATCCAAGCGTGATATCTTCCCAAGTTTGCGCTGTTAGCCATTGTTTTAGCGGTTTAAAACCTGAGGTATGAGTGGTGATAAAGTAATGGTTGATTTTATCGTTTTCAATCAGCCATTTGGCAATGCCCGTTAATAGTGCGGCATCCCCGCCAATTTGGATTTGAATGACATCATCAACCATATCATCACTTTGACCCGCGGCCATATGCGTTGGTTTTTGCGGATTTCTAAATTTACTCAAGCCTTGTTCACGCATCGGATTGATCGAGATGATTCGACAGCCTTGCTCATGCGCGTGTGCAAGCATCTCCAGCATTCTTGGATGATTAGTTGCTGGGTTTTGTCCAAACATTAATATCAGCTTGGCTTGCTCAAAGTCTTCTAGCATGACCGTTGCTTTACCAATACCCAACTGTTTGCTAAGCATGACGGACGTTGGTTCATGACACATATTAGAGCAATCTGGCAAATTATTGGTACCAAAACAGCGTACAAATAACTGATATAAGAAGGCAGGCTCGTTGGTCACGCGCCCTGATGTATAAAATAGTGCTTCATCTGGTGAACCAAGCTGTCTCAACTGCTCAGCGATCAAGCTGTAAGCCGCTTCCCATGGAATAGGAACATAACGATCTTGCGCGGCATCGTAATACATCGGCTCTGATAAACGACCACTATGTTCAAGCTCGTAACCAGACCATTCTTGTAGCTCGGTGACGGTATGTCTGGCAAAAAAATCGGCATCTGCTTTGTGCGTCATGGTCTCGCTAGCAATGACTTTTATACCGTTTTCACAGACATCGATGGATTTGTGCGATTTATGGTCGGGCCATGCACAACCGGGGCAGTCAAATCCGCCCTGAGGTTGATTGCTTTTGAATACACTTAGGCCGCCCCGTAGAAATGTCTGATAATCCATCAGCTTTTGAGTCGAAGAGATCAGCGCAGGCCAACCAGCAGCAGGGTGGGAATAAATAGGAATTTTGCGCATGACAGACCTCATAGATAGATGACAATAGTGAAGCATTGATAAACAACAACTATATAATGGTCAACAGAAACTTCATATCATCATTAACTATAGATAACAAAAAACCTTCAAGAAAAATCAATTTTCCTAAAGGTTTCAAAAGTAGCTAAAACAGTTATATCTGCTACGTAATATTCATAAGTTGAAAGGTTTTAGCTTAAAATTAAACTGTCGTCTTCGACCTTTTCGCCGCGTGTTTGCTCAAACATATCTAACAAATCGTGTACGGTCATGCCTTTACGAATATCTCCAGACACATCCAAGACCACTTGTCCTTGGTGTAGCATCACGGTGCGCGTACCATGTGCCAATGCTTGTTGCATAGAATGCGTCACCATCATAGTGGTGAGCTTATTATCTGTGACAATTTTATCTGTCAATTCTAAGACAAAGGCTGCGGTTTTTGGATCTAAGGCAGCTGTATGCTCATCGAGTAGTAGAATCTTAGATGGCTGTAACGATGCCATCAGAAGGCTCACGGCTTGACGTTGACCACCAGAGAGTAGACCCATACGGTCTGTCAGGCGATTCTCTAGTCCCAGTTTTAATACAGATAGCTTTTCGCGGAACAAGTCACGGTTGTTTTGATTTAGTGCAAACTTCAAACCGCGCTTGCCGCCACGTTTATAGGCCAGTGCCATGTTTTCTTCGATCGTCAGCGCTTCACAAGTACCCGCCATTGGATCCTGAAAAACACGAGCAACCCAGTGCGCACGTTGATGGGCAGATTTTTTGGTGACATCAATACCATTTAGCAAGATTGAGCCACTATCGACGCGCGTGGTACCACTGACTGCGTTCAAAAAAGTCGATTTACCTGCACCATTGGTACCAATAACGGTGACAAATTCACCATCAGCGATATTCAAACTGATACCACGTAAGGCAGGGTTTTCGATAGGTGTGCCTGGATTAAAGGTCAACTGTAAATCGGTGGCTTGCATCATAATCGTTATTCCTTATTATCTCTTCAAGCAAAGCAAGTGCTGTTGACACTTGCTTAAACTGTCATTAGGCGCGAACTTTGCGTGATAAAAACTTCGTTTTCGCTTTTGGTAAAACCAAAGCCAGTACCACGAGTAACGCGGTAATTAAGTTCAAATCTTGCGGACCGAAGCCGATACTACGCAGCGTATCGCTCGATAGTGCGACCTGAATAAACAGCTTGTACAATACTGCACCGACCACAACGGCAAAGGTAATTAGCCAAATACGCTTGGCAGGAATGATGGTCTCACCAATGATGACTGCTGCGAGACCGATGACGATGGTACCGATACCGATAGAGATATCAGCGCCGCCTTGGGTCTGGACAAATAGTGCACCTGCCAAGGCAATCAAACCGTTAGAGATCGCCATACCGATAATGGTCATCCATGAGGTATTAATACCTTGCGCTTGTGCCATTCTCAAATTTGAGCCCGTAGCACGCATGGATAAACCGGTTTCGGTACTATAAAACCAGTTTAAAAATATCATAGCAATCGCCACGACGACACCGATAATCAGACAGCGCATCCAATAGCCATTGCCATTAGTCACTAAGGTACTAAATACCGTCGTTTCACCAAGTAGCGGTAGGTTTGGGGCGCCCATGATACGTAGGTTGACAGAATATAGGGCAACCATCACCAAGATACTGGCAAGCAACTGTAGGATACCAAGTTTGACGTGCAGCCACGCAGTAATGATACCAGCGACTGACCCTGCTAGCATACCAAAAGCACAGGCAAGCCATGGATTGACACCGGCAACGATAGAGATGCCAGCGACCGCGCCGCCCAACGGAAAGCTACCGTCAGCCGTCAAGTCAGGGAAGTCAAGCGTACGAAATGAGATCAGCACACCAAGTGCGACGAGGCCATAGATCAGACCACTTTCAAGCGCACCAAAAAAAGCAATTAAAGACATAAGAGATCAGTAAGTCATAACCCAGTGTCTAGCGTATGGAACCAAGATAGGTGAGTGGCAAGCGCCAAAACCATCTAAATGCTAAACAGCTAAGCGGTGAATTTAACAGATTAAGCAATCTGCGGTTAGGGTAAACCAAAAGAGGTCACGATTAACAACGATCATAAGTTACCTTGGTTTAAAGCTATAGTTCGAGCCATGGCAATATTTAATGCAATAAAAATGTATTTTACTTAACAAGTAGCAGATAAGCCACAAGCTAACTACAGCAATATAAGCAATATATGAAACAAGCTATTTAAATAGATTCTGCTGAAACAAGAAGCCCAGCTTACTGACTCATAGCTGGGTTTCTTGTCAAACGTCTGGTATCACAGCGCAAGATTGCGATCAATCACTGATTGATATGGCTATCTTGCTTACGGCTACTATTTTAAGCCAAATACAAAGGTGCGTTATTCTACCACTTCTTTTGCTTTATCGATAACCGCTTGTGGCAAAGTGATGCCTTCTTCTTGAGCATGTTTTGGGCTGACATATAGGTTAAGCGCTTGTGGGGTATAAACAGGGATAGCGCCTGCTTTTTCACCATTCAAGATACGAACAACAATTTTGCCCGTTTCACGGCCAAGCTCGTAGTAGTCTACACCTAGTGCCGCAACCGCACCGCGCTCAACTGAGCTCGTGTCTGATGCGATAAGAGGAATCTTACTTTCTTTAGCAATTTGATAGAGTGACTCGTAAGCGGATACCACGTTGTTATCAGTCGACGTATAGATCATGTCGACTTTGCCTTCAAGACTACGGGCTGCCATCGCGATGTCATTACTACGCTGTGCTGGTGCTTCTAATACATTGATGCCGAGCGGTGTCAATTTCTCTTTTAGATTTTGTAAGATAATCGTTGAGTTGACTTCACCTGGGCTATAGACATAACCGACATTCTTTAATGATGGAATGATTTGACGCATCAAGTCGATTTGTGGCTCGTACGGTAGCGCATCTGATGCGCCTGTAACATTGGTGCCAGAACCATCTAACTTAGGTACCAGTTTGGCTGCTACCGGATCGGTAACCGCAGAGAATACCAATGGAATGCTGCTAGTAGAAGCGGCAACAGACTGTGCAGATGGTGTTGCGATAGCGACGATAACATCTGGCGCATCAGCGACGAATTGCTTAGCAATCTGTCCTGCTGTCGCTGTATTGCCCTGCGCGCTTTGGAAGTTGACGGTTAGGTTTTCACCGTCTTTGAATCCTGCTTCGTTTAATTCGTCGATCACGCCTTTGCGTACATCATCAAGTGCTGGATGTTCAACGATAGCAGTGATAGCAACAGTTTTCATTTCGGTGGCAGTATCGCCAGTAGCCGCAGTATCAGTCGTGCTGGTATCTTGGGCTGATTGATTACAACCCGTTAAGATAGCAGCAGTGCATACACCGCCTAGTAGTAACGCTTTGCCAAAATTAAAACGATTTTGATACAACATGGTTCTGACTCCTAAAAGTAATAATGTGTCCGTACATTATTAATAAATGGGTAAAAGGGTAAAGCGAGCCACTTATGATGGCTACAGGTTATTTTTCAATATTACTATTCAGTACTATTTATTTTATTCGTGCTATTTGTTATCAGTGCTTTGCGCTTGTTCATCAACATTGATGCCATTTTTTAGTAACTCTGCTGGCAAATTAATGCCTTGCGTTTTGGCGTGCTTAGGACTGATATATAAGGTTAGATCGTTCATGACGGCAGGTTCAATGGTATTGATCGCCTCGCCATTTAATACGCGATATACCATTTTGCCAGTGGTACGACCAAAGTCATAATCATTAACGCCAAGAGCAGCAGTCGCGCCGCGCTTCACACTGAACTCATCCGACGCAACAATGGGTAATTTTAATTCATTCGCGGCTTGGGTCATGGCCTCAAAAGCAGAAGCGACATTATTGTCAAATGAGGTGTAGATGATATCTGCGCGTCCTTGCAAGCTACGTGTTGCCATGCCGATATCGGTTGGACGATTGGCAGGAATATCTAACAATGTCAGACCTCTTGCTGGCAGGGCTTGTTTTAGACTATCACGCAATGACACTGAGTTTGCTTCGCCTGGGCTGTAAACGTAGCCGATCGTTTTCATATCGGGCTTTATTTGCTGCAATAAATCTAATTGCGGCTCTAGAGGTAGCTGACTCGATAATCCTGTCAAATTGCTTTGAAAGGGCTTGCCATCTTCGGTAATAAGCTTGGCACCCAGCGGGTCTGACACAGCAGTATAGATAATAGGAATCGTAGTAGTAGCCGCGACAATTGACTGGGCCGATGGCGTCGAGATAGCGACGATGGCGTCCGGATTGTCTCCTGCAAACTGCTTAGCAATCTGTCCTGCTGTCGCTGTATTGCCCTGTGCACTTTGGAAGTTGACCGTTAGGTTTTGGCCTTCGACATAACCATTGTCTGCCAGCTCATCAATAATACCGCGGCGCATATCATCCAATGATGGATGCTCAACGATTTGGGTAATCGCAATAGATTTGGCAGGTTTTTCTGCATCTGCAGCAGCGCTATTTTCAGTAGTGGCTGCTGTGTCAGTAGATGAGTTCGAGCAGCTGATGAGGCCAAGTGTGCTAATGGCACTAAGAGCAAAGCCATATAGGCTTAAGCGTAGAGTAGAAGCAATAGTCATTATTAGGATAACTCATAGGTTATATCAATCATAAAAACCAAGTGAGTACTGCCAGATTTATCAAGCCTGCTAATAGCAATGCTCAAAGGATCTGTTTGGTTCTCTTTGGTTTTAAAAAAGATATTGGAGAATGCAGATTAGCCGAGTCAATGCTATGTTGATGCCAAAATAGCAGGCTAACCATTAAATAAAGTAATCGTTCCGTCGATTATTATGTTCATATTATGACAGTAATGTAAGTTATCGCAATAAAAAATTAAAGCGCGTTCGTCATAGGCGCAATTAAGAGGTACATTGATGGGTAGCGCAAGGGTTTATTTTAAAAAGATAATCATAAAATAGTGCTTTTTAGATGGCTTTATATTTAATAAAACGATAATAAAAAAGGGTACACACTAGCAACGCATCTATTACGAACCGACCTCATAATTAACGTAAGCTAATGTTTATATAAAAGTTTTTTATATGAGAAGTAGAGTACGTCGAAAATCCATATCATTACTATGTTGACGTATTGAATATACAACGCACTTGAACATCTCATTCGCATATTTTAAGGATAACATTATGAATACGGCTAATTTGAAGTTACTAACCATCGCTGGTATTACGGCAAGCTCATTGATTTGCCTGCCTGCTATGGCAAAAGACAATCATGGAAACGGCTACGGAAAAGATAAGAGTAAGGGCGCTTATATCAGTCAAGATTATAAGCATAGTGGCAATGCCCACCCTAATATTAATGCGTATCGCAATGCTAGCCCAAATGCCTCGTTCAAGCGCGATCTTGATAAATACGGTTATAGAGTAGTCGGCAAGATTGATAGAAGAGATTATGATCGTTCTGTCATTTTAGACCGTTATGATGACCGCTACGAGCGTATCCGTACGCCAGACGATAAGATTGTGACAGTGATTAATAATACGTTGGAAATTATTGATGTTTTGAGTAGATAACAGCGCACTTTAATCTTTTAAGTCAGCCATAAAAAAACGGTCTATTTAGACCGTTTTTTTTCTTTCTTTAGTTGTTACTTACATCATTACTTAAGTTAACGTTACTTATTAACGTTCCTATGCGAGCACATCACCAATGACACAGTTATCAGGTAGAGTAACGACCGTTAGCTGAGTTTTTGGATTGCCTGTTGATAATACCATGCCTTCTGATACGCCAAATTTCATTTTACGCGGGGCAAGGTTGGTCACGCAAATGACTTTCTTACCCGTCAGTTGCTCAGGCTCATAGAACTTACGAATACCGCTAAATACATTACGTGGTTTGTCTTCGCCAACATCCAGTGTGAACTGCAGTAGCTTGTCCGCGCCTTCTACGTGATTGCACTCTAAAACGTGTGCGACTTTCATCTCGACTTTGGCAAAGTCTTCGATACCAATATAATCCGTTTGCTCAGCATCTGTGTTCATTTCTGCTGACGCTTCGTTTTTAGCAGCAGATTTACTGTCTGTAGTCGCGGTAGGTGCATCGGCTTGAGTTAATGATGCTTTTGAGTCTTCTACCATGGCTTCGATATCTTTTTCTTCGATACGTTGCATCAGCGGTTTGAATTTATTGATTTTATGACCTAGCAACCACTCATTACGACTGGCAAAGCTTAAATCATCAACATTCAAAAACTCTTTCGCATTTGCTGTCAGTTCAGGCAATACTGGCGCCAGATAGACCATCAATTGACGGAAGATGTTGATAGCGACCGAGCAGACGTCTTGAACTTCTTTTTCAGTGCCTTCCAATTTCGCTAGCGACCATGGCTTTTTGGCATCGATATATTCGTTAGCTTTGTCCGCACACTGCATGATGAGGCGCATAGCACGTGAGAATTCACGATTCTCATAGGCAGCTGCAATCTCATCGCCCGTTTTGGTAATGTCTTCTAATAGGCGCGGTTCAGCGCAAGTTTCAGATAGTATACCGTCGTACTTTTTAACCAAAAATCCTGCACTACGACTGGCGATATTGACGACTTTACCAACCAAGTCAGAGTTGACCTTTTGCATAAAGTCTTCTAAATCTAAGTTGATGTCCTCAACTTTATCAGACAGTTTGCTGGCGAAGTAATAACGTAGGTATTCTGGATGTAAGTGCTCAGCATAAGTCTCGGCCTTGATAAAAGTACCGCGTGACTTACTCATTTTTTCGCCATTGACCATCAAGAAACCATGGGCAAAGACACCTGTTGGGGTACGCAATTCGCTACCTGCTAGCATGGCTGGCCAGAATAGGGCGTGGAAATACACGATGTCTTTACCAATAAAGTGATAAACTTCGGTTTTGTGCTCGTTTTCTTGTGCCCAGTAACGGTCAAAATCAAGTGCCTGGTCTGTTCCCGCACGCTTATCACATAGGTTTTTAAAGCTTGCCATGTAGCCCACTGGCGCATCTAGCCAGACATAAAAATATTTGTCTGGCTCATCGCTTGGGGTATCTGGAATTTGGAAGCCGAAGTAAGGCGCATCGCGCGAGATATCCCAGCTGGTAAGTCCTGCATCAAACCATTCTTGTAGCTTGTTAGCGACTGAGGTTTGCAAGCGATTGTCACTGCGCGTCCAGTCCTGTAAGAACTGCTCAAACTCTGGCAAATCAAAGAAATAATGCTTAGAAGTTTTAAGTACTGGCGTTGCATTAGACAGTGTCGAATGCGGGTCTTTTAGATCCGTTGCATCGTAAGTGGTGCCACATACTTCACAGTTATCGCCGTACTGGTCTGGTGAATCACATTCTGGACAAGTACCTTTGACAAAGCGATCGGCTAAGAATAGTTGCTTTTCAGGATCAAACAGCTGCTCGACATCTTTTGTGCTGATATGACCAGCCTCATTTAGACGACGATAAATCAGCTCAGAGAACTGTTTGTTTTCTTCTGAATGGGTGCTGTGATAATTATCAAAATTGATTAGGAACTTTGAAAAATCTGCTTCGTGTGAGGCTTTGACTGAGGCAATTTGCTCTTCTGGCGTGACGCCATTGGCTTCTGCTTTGAGCATGATTGCCGTACCGTGTGCGTCATCCGCGCAGACATAGGTGACCTGATGGCCTTGCGCTTTCATCGCACGTACCCAAATGTCAGTCTGAATATATTCTACAAGATGCCCCAAATGGATATAGCCATTGGCGTAGGGCAGCGCACTGGTTACTAGAATCTCACGCACAAAATCACCTATATTTTTATATAAACGGGTTAGTTATCGAACATCTTAAGCGGTTCATCGCTCATCGATGCGACATCGCTAATGCTAAAAACTTCTAAAAATAATAAAAATTCAAAAAGTGCGCCTATGATACCGTAATTCAGATAATTTTGTGATATTCCTTAGTAATTACTTCTCATCTGGCAGGCATTTATTAGCCATAAACGATAGGCTTATACCGTATTTGATGGTCATAAACCAGCCATAAAAAACCCACCAAGCATGATGCTAAATGGATTTTTATTTATGTATTACTAGCTTAGGTATTAGTAGCAAATACCGATTAACTTAGAATGAACCAAACATCGTACCCAAGATAATAACAGCAACCACAGCGACCAATGGAATGACCATCGTAACCATTGCCAAGTTCAAATAAGACTGCTTATGGGTCAAACCACAAATCGCTAGCAAGGTGATGACAGCGCCACTGTGTGGAAGCGTATCAAGACCACCTGCCGCCATAACGGCTACGCGGTGCATCAGCTCAGGGTCGATACCCGCATTGACGGCCATTCTTAGATAATCTTCACCCAATGTAGATAGCGCAATACTCAATCCACCAGATGATGAGCCTGTGATACCAGCAAGCGTGGTCATCGCGACGGCTTCTGAGATCAGAGGGTTGTCAGGGGTAAGGTTTAAAATGCTATCACGAATGATAAGGAAACCCGCTAGTGAGGCAATAACTGCACCGTAACCCACTTCTGAAGCGGTATTAAAAATCGGCAACATCGAGTCATAAGTACCACGGTTGATGGTTTTTTGTAGGTTATTCCAATGTCCGATGCGGAGCAGAATTAACACCACACAAGCCACGACCAACGAGATAATAATTGACCATAAACCGAGCGAGCCTGCGACATTTAAGTCTGGGAATTGAGTTTGTAGACTGCTGAAATCTATCGATGGGAATACCACATAGGTCAATATAGCGTTCAAGCCAATGACCAATACGAGTGGAATCATGGCAACGGTGAATGAAGTGTGATGAGTGTTTAATACATCAACTTCTTTTGCAGCCGCTCCAACGCCGCCTACATCCTCTTCATCATGCTGACCATAACCTTCCCCCGCTGCATTTGCTTTTCTGGCGCGTGACTGAAGCCACAACCAACCACAGATAAACATGATCGTACCGCCAATGATACCCAAGATAGGCGCGGCAAATACGTTGGTGTTGTAGTAAGGAATTGGAATCGCATTTTGAATGGCTGGCGTGCCTGGCAATGCAGTCATCGTAAACGTAAATGACCCTAGGGCAATTGCTGCTGGAATCAAACGTTTTGGGATATCGGCTGCTCTAAACAAGTCTTTGGCGATTGGATAAATAGCAAAAGCCACAACGAACAACGAGACGCCGCCATAAGTCAAAATGGCACAGACCAAAATCACCGCGAGAATGGCTTTGCTGGCACCGAGCTTTTCGACGACGGTATTGGCAATGGCAGTTGCCGCGCCAGAGTCAGCCATCAAACGTCCAAACAGTGCTCCTAGCAAAAATATAGGAAAAAACTTAAGTAAGAACCCACTTAACGCGCCCATAAAAACATCGGTATAAGCGGGGATGGTGTTTAAAAAATCACCTGATAGTAAGACTGCTAGCGTCGCCATAATCGGTGCTAGGATCAGCACAGAGTAACCGCGATAAGCAAAAAACATGAGTAATAATAGGGTAATGACAATAGCTAGCGTACTAAACATGATAGCCCTCCTTGGCAAAATTAAGACAGCGAGTATATCGCGCTTATTAATATAGGTAAGAAATTAATCAAAAAATTCCATTTAATCGATTTTATTAAACATAAATCCAGTTGCGATATTATTGAAGGATAAGAAATGCTTTGTTGACTCGCGTGCTCTTGAGGTTATTTTCTAATCACTAAGCAACTAGGCGCTACGAAAATAATATGTTAAGTTAGCATAAGTATTTTATACATGATATACCGATATAATATGTATTATTATAAATATGAAATATAATGTTTGATATGAGCCGTGCTTATCAAATGGAAGTGTATTGTTAAAAAGCGCTAACCATAAAAACTCGTCATCAATCTCATCACAAACAGCAAATTTACAAGGAATGTGAATATGTTTAGTGTCATCACCAATGTGAGCGTGCAGCTGGTCAATCGCTATCTACCATCTCCGTTTGTCTTTTCAATTGTCTTAACGCTCATTGCGTTCGCGGTTGGCTTGGCTATTACTGGTCAAGATATGATTGCGATGGCAGGGCACTGGGGCAATGGACTGTGGTCATTACATAGCTTTGCGATGCAAATGGCGCTGATTCTGGTCACAGGTTACGCGTTTGCTAGTGCACCATTTATTCAACGGTTATTGGACAATCTTGCCAGCAGAGTTCATTCTCCTACGACTGCCATTGTCGTATCGACCTTGGTTGGGCTGGTCGGTTCGTGGATAAACTGGGGTTTTGGTCTGATTATCGGGGCCATTTTTGCTAAAGCACTGGCAAAGAAAGTCGCCAATGTTGATTATCCTTTACTCGTTGCGGCGGCTTATTCGGGTTTTGTGATTTGGCATGGCGGCTTCTCAGGCTCGATACCTTTGACGCTTAGTTCGGGTGGCGATACGCTACTGACGCTATCTGGCAATACGATGACCGAAGCAGTGCCTTTATCTCAGACTGTATTCGCAGGCTATAATTTACTGATTGTGGGTTTGCTTATTGTTATCTTGCCGCTGCTAAACCGCTTCATGCATCCCAAAAATCCTACCGTGATTGATCCAAAGCTGATTAAAGAAGAAGTGTACGTCGCGCCTTTAAGAGAGACGCCTGCGCAAAAGCTCGATGACAGTCGTATTATCGCTGTGATATTGCTGGCGTTAGCACTGATGTACTATATTAGCGAGTTTGGCAACAACGGCTTTAATCTAGGGTTAAACATTGTCATTGGGCTATTTTTATTCATTGGTTTGTTATCGCATGGTACGCTAGAGCGCTATTATCGCGCCGTACACTCAGGCATTGGCGGCATCACAGGTATTGTACTGCTGTTCCCGTTTTATGGCGGTATCATGGGAATTATGACGGGTGCCAATGCGGATGGCATCTCTATCAGTACGCAAATTACCGAGTTTTTTGTCAATTCTGCTTCCGCAGACAGTTTCCCAATATTTGCATTTCTAAGTGCTGGCCTAGTGAATGTCTTTGTACCATCGGGCGGTGGACAGTTTGCTGTTCAAGGCCCTGTTATGATTCCAGCTGGCATTGAGCTGGGTGTCAATCCAGCTATCACTGCGATGGCGATTGCATGGGGGGACGCGTGGACCAATATGATTCAACCGTTTTGGGCTTTGCCACTACTGGGTATCGCAGGTTTAGATGCACGAGCGATTATGGGCTACTGCTTGATCGTGCTTGCCGTATCTGGCGCAGTCATAATGGGCGTGTTTTGGTTGGTGGTATAAGGTTGTAATATTCAAAAGAAATAAAAGTCGTAAAATAAAATGCATGAAAAGTAATCATCAAATGGATATTTGATATAACTAAGTCAATATGGGCTTTACACGGATTAAAAAATATAAATGATAATCATAGGAGATAAGCATGAGTCAATCAAAAGTATATAAGAGTGCCGAAGAGGCGTTAAGCGGTATTGTTAGTGATGGGCAAACACTCGCTATCGGTGGTTTTGGTCTATGCGGTATTCCAGAAGCATTGATCGAAGCACTACGTGATAGTGGCGTTAGAGAGTTGACCTGTATCAGCAACAACGCTGGCGTCGATGATTTTGGACTTGGACTGCTACTACAGACCCGCCAAATCAAAAAAATGATTTCATCATACGTGGGTGAAAACAAAGAGTTTGAGCGCCAGTATTTGGCAGGCGAGTTAGAAGTTGAGCTAACCCCGCAAGGTACATTGGCTGAAAAGCTACGCTCAGGTGGTGCGGGTATTCCTGCGTTTTATACTGCAACGGGTGTGGGCACATTAGTTGCCGAAGGTAAAGAAACGCGTGATTTTGATGGTCGTACTTATGTGTTAGAGCATTCATTACGCGCGGATGTAGCACTCATCAAAGCACAGAAGGCCGATAAAGCCGGTAACTTGATATTTAATAAGACCGCTCGCAACTTCAACCCAGACTGCGCAATGGCTGGAAAAATCACCATCGTCGAAGTCGAAGAAATTGTAGAAACGGGCACATTTGATCCGGATGAAGTGCATCTACCAGGTATTTTTGTTCAACGTATTGTATTGAATGCTAGCCCTGAAAAACGTATCGAAAAAACCACGACTAAAGCTGTAGAAGGCGCGTAAATAAAAACGTGGTCGACGCTTAATCGTACGTGAAACCAATAGTTAATTTTAGATTGATAATAGTTCAGACAGCCAATTGATTAGATAACTGGTTGTCTAAATGAATAAAAATAGAATATCGCAAAAAATAAGGAAATCAGCATGGCATGGACAAGAGAGCAAATGGCGCAGCGCGCCGCAAAAGAGCTACAAGACGGCTACTATGTGAACCTAGGCATTGGTCTACCAACGTTGGTCGCCAACTATATTCCTGAAGGCGTAGACGTGTGGTTACAATCAGAGAATGGCTTGCTAGGTATTGGCGAGTTCCCTACAGCAGAACACGTCGATGCGGACTTGATTAACGCGGGCAAGCAAACCGTGACTGCAGAAGCTGGTGCTAGCTATTTTAGTAGCTCAGAGTCTTTCTCAATGATTCGTGGCGGTCATGTCAACTTGGCGATATTGGGTGCGATGGAAGTCTCAGAACAAGGCGACCTTGCCAACTGGATGATTCCTAAAAAAATGGTCAAAGGTATGGGCGGGGCGATGGATTTGGTCGCAGGCGTGCAGCGTGTGATTGTCCTCATGGAGCAGGTAAATAAGCATGGCGAACCAAAAATATTGGCAAACTGTGAGCTACCATTAACAGGCAAAGGCGTGGTTGATCGTATCATCACTGAGCTTGCCGTATTAGATGTTACTGATGAAGGCCTAAAACTGGTTGAATTAGCAGATGGTGTAAGCTTTGACGAGCTACAAGAAAAAACACCAGTAAGTATCATTCAGTAAACTTTGTACAGTAAAGTGACTGCCCTAAGATTAATATGTTTTATCCCGCAAATAAATACGCCACTATAATCATAGTGGCGTATTTGTTCAGTTCAATTTTATAAAAACTAATAATATTTTAGACCATGATAAGGAATATGTATGGCGACCCAATTAGAACAAGATTTGACAGGCAAAGTAGCATTGGTCACTGGCTCTGCAAGCGGTATTGGACGTGATATCGCTGAGACTTATGCAAAAGCAGGCGCAGCGGTTGGTATTGCTGATATCAACCTTGAAGCGGCACAAAAAACCGTTGACGCGATTGAAGCGGCTGGTGGACGTGCTCTGGCGATTGCCATGGATGTTACCTCGGAAGGTGCGGTAAACGATGGTGTACAGCAGCTAATCGATACTTTTGGCAGTATTGATATTTTGGTTTCTAATGCTGGTATACAGATCATCGACCCTATTGATAAAATGGCGTTTAGCGATTGGAAAAAAATGCTGAATATCCACTTAGATGGCGCTTTTTTGACCACTAAAGCTGCGATTAAGCACATGTATAAAGGTGATAAGGGCGGCACAGTTATTTATATGGGGTCTGCTCATTCGCATGAAGCCTCACTATACAAAGCCCCTTACGTAACCGCGAAGCACGGATTACTAGGACTGTGTCGTGTGTTAGCCAAAGAAGGTGCAGCGCATAAGGTACGTTCGCATGTGATTTGCCCAGGGTTTGTCAAAACGCCATTGGTAGAAAAACAAATCCCAGAGCAAGCAGCTGAAAAAGGCATCAGTGAAGAGTCGGTTATTAACGATATCATGCTGGTCAATACCGTAGATAAAGAGTTTACAACAGTAGAAGACATTGCCCAATTGGCGCTATTCTTAGCGGCTTTCCCAACCAATGTATTTACTGGGCAATCTATTGTTGCCAGTCATGGTTGGTTTATGAATTAATATATATACAACTTGCATATACCACAACGTCAGACCTACTGGCGTTGTGGTTTTTTTATGCGTCTAATTCAGCTACACTGTCACGATAGAAGGTTTGGCTAATATATTCATTAACGCTATCGGTTGCGAGGTATGCAATGAGATAGCTTAAGCAATTTACCAGATCTACCCACTTGTATAGGCCATAATAGTAGCTATGTTTAACTTTATGAAGAAAAAAACCACAAAAACCGAGACGCCTCAGCAGCAGGCAGAGCGTGATAGTGCCGTTGACAAAGTATTGCTTGGGTATCAAATAGGAGCAGTCAGCATTGCGACGATGGTCACAGGACTTAAGCGTGATGGCGAAGCACTTACGTTAGACCTGCGTTTGCCGAAAGACAGCAACCCTGAAGCTGTCCAACAAGAGCTTGGTCAATTGCTGCATCCTCATGGCATTACTACGATTCATATGAATGTGCGTCTACCTGCGCCAGAAAAAGGGTCAGGTTCAAGCTTACCAAAGCAGATGCCAAAGACAACCAATGCGATGGAATCTCAGCCTTCATCTGGCGCTAATGACAACGCGAGTAATGCCAGTAACGCTAACGCCGAGCCGCCAATTACCAAAGCTGCTCCAACACAATCTTCATTAGCTGCGCATCCTCGTATCCGCCATATTATTGTTGTGGCATCAGGTAAGGGCGGCGTTGGCAAATCAACGACGACTGTGAACATCGCACTGGCATTACAGAAGCTGGGCAACCGCGTGGGCGTGCTCGACGCAGATATTTATGGGCCTAGCATGCCAACCATGCTGGGCGTTGCCGATGTGAAGCCGCAATTAGAGAATGAGCAGTTCGTGCCAGTGGATGCGCATGGTATCGCAATGCTCTCTATTGGTAGCTTGCTTGATGGGGAGAACACACCAGTTGCGTGGCGTGGACCAAAGGCGACGGGTGCACTGATGCAGCTCTATAATCAAACCAACTGGCCAAAGCTCGATTACTTGGTGATTGATATGCCGCCAGGTACGGGCGATATACAACTGACATTGGCACAGCGTATTCCAGTGACAGGCGCTGTCATCGTCACGACGCCGCAGCACGTTGCGCTACTCGATGCGCAAAAAGGCGTTGAGATGTTTAACAAGACTAATATTCCTGTGCTTGGCGTAGTTGAGAACATGGCGCTACACACGTGTAGCAACTGTAATCATACCGAAGCGATTTTTGGTACGGGCGGCGGTGAGATTATCGCTGAGCAGTATCAGGTGCCACTATTAGGGCAACTGCCACTTGCCAGTGGTATCCGCGCCCAAGTCGATAAAGGCGAGCCAAGTGTATTGGCTGATGATGAATTTGCAAAGTATTATCTAGACATTGCCAAAAACATCGAAACCAATATCAATAAATTTGCCAAACCTGTTGATGATAAGCGGATTTTTTGATGATGGAGAAGTAGCCTAAGCTGGCGACTTTTAAAGTGAATGTATTGTCTAAAAAGAGGATATCTTGAACTTATCTATTTATCAGAGCCATTTAGACAATACTCCCAAGCAGTATAGAGTCTTACGATTATTTCGCCCGCCGATATACATCATTGAACTCTCAAACAATCAGTTGATTGCCGTTTGCTACTATAAAGATGGTAGTAGCAAACGCTATCAGATTAATGCTGACTTTAGCAATCGCCGAATGGTAATTGCCGATTTTAACAAATTCACAAAGGCTCTCGCTGAGCTATTAAAAAAGTTTCCAAGACACTTTTTATGGGTGAGTGCGCTTGCATCAATCAATGTTACAGAAACACTAGCAGATGGATTAACCAATATTGAAGTTAAGGTGATAACTGAAGCATTTTTTGTGGGTGCTGTACAGGCAAAAAGAAGAATTTCACATAGCACCGTGAGCTATCAAGGACAGATAGTACCTTTAGAAAAATTTGGCTAGGATGCCGATATCATGAATAAAAGCCACGACAAACCGTATACTGCCGCTAACTTAAAACTGGCAAATCTCGAATATCTTATCCAAAATGGTCAGCCTGTTTTTGGTGTTTTCTCCCAAGTCAAAAGTATCAACTACTTAGACTATTATAGTTATCTCATTTCACAAAAATCCTTACCTAACTGGCGTAAAGAACTAAAAGCCAACCAATTCTGTTTCATTCAGATACTCCAGCCCCCTTATCGAGTGTGCCTCGCGCTCGCAACGATTAAGCTTGCGACTAGTGCTTTCGTTTACATTTATAATGAGGATACTCAGCAGCTGGAAGTCTGTGAGGCGCTACAGCCTTTGACGCATCATACGCACTTAGACGGTGATGGTTATCAGGGGCAGATGGCATTTACACATACAAAGCTCAGCGTCACCTTGGATTTTAGTCCTGCTCAGATGACTATTGCGCTCGACAGTCAGTATGTTGCAATAACAGCAGCGTTAGCACGAAGCGCACAACCGTTAGCCATATGTACGCCGACTGGTAGGCGTGGCTGGACGTTTACGCAAAAAGAGCCGTTGACCTCACTATCTGGGCATTTGCTCATTAAAGCCAACTCAGCAGTTAATACTCCTGACGCTCAACCTCAAAAAATAACCTTCACCGATGCTACTATTGCCAATCTAGATTGGACGCTCGGCTATATGCGTCATGAGACCAATTGGTTTTGGGGCTGTATCACTAGCTATTTGTCAGATGGTCGACACTTTTTGCTCAATATGTCTATGGGTGTTAATGAAACAGGAGCCAGTGAAAATGCTTGCTGGCTTGATGGGCAAATATTCTATTTACCACCCGTTATGTTTGCTCGTGAGGATTCAAATATTCGATCAAGTCAGCCAGACAGTCTTGAGCCAAGTGTGGAAAGTGATGCTAGCGCCACAAAGCTGTGGCGTATTTATCATCAAAATCTAGGGTGGAGCAATGTCGATATTGATTTGAGCTTCACACCGATTACCGTCTATAAAAAGACTGATAATTTTGGTGTGATAGCCAGTATCTTTGAGCAATGGATAGGTTTTTATAGTGGTGAAATTCGAATAAGAGATGAAGTCATTAGGCTTGATAATATCATGGGGCTCGCAGAAGATCATTTTTCCAAATGGTAGCTTCTAAAATATAAGATGGGGATAAATGAGATTATTGGCTGTATTCAGTTTTAAGTAGCCGCTCCTCTATAAATTCAGCCGTCAATTCCGTATAATCGTCGCTATTAAATATTTGCTAAGGAACAACAATGTCTATTAAGTCTGACCGCTGGATTCGTAAAATGGCCGAAGAGCATGGCATGATTGAGCCATACGAGCCAGGTCAAGTACGCTTCAATGATGCAGGCGAGCGTTTGGTGAGCTACGGTACGTCAAGCTACGGTTACGACGTACGCTGTGCGCCTGAATTCAAAGTTTTTACCAACGTACATTCAGTGGTCGTTGACCCTAAAAATTTCGATGATAAAAGCTTTATCGATATCGTCGGTGATGAGTGCATCATTCCACCAAATTCATTTGCCTTAGCACGTACCATGGAGTATTTCCGTATTCCACGCGATGTACTGACCATTTGCCTAGGCAAGTCAACGTACGCGCGCTGCGGTATCATTGTCAATGTCACGCCACTTGAGCCTGAGTGGGAAGGGCATGTGACGCTTGAATTTAGTAACACTACCAATCTACCAGCTCGTATTTATGCGGGTGAAGGCGTGGCGCAAATGCTATTTTTCCAAAGCGATGCTGATGATGTGTGTGAGACCAGCTACAAAGATCGCGGCGGTAAATATCAAGGCCAGCGCGGCGTGACCTTGCCAAGAACCTAGTCAAAGATAAAGTCTCAAGTTTTTGAGTAGACAATAAAAAGCCAGTCATAGTAAACATGACTGGCTTTTTTATTATGTGAAAAGTAATGAGTGTAAATCTCTAATTACTTTAAAACTTTTAAACCTGCTTTGTTATCACGCTTCGGTTTAGGTGCGGTAGCAGGTTTTTTACTAGCAATCGGTGCGTCGTCGTCTTCTGGTACATAGTTATCATATTCTTTTGGATCAAAGAACATCCCTTGCGAATTTTCTTTAGCATAAATGCCCATTACTGCAGTGAGCGGTACCCAAATCTCCTGTGAGACGCCACCAAAACGCGCACTAAAATGTATGTAGTCATTTTCCATACTCATATTACCAGTTGCACGGCTGGCGATATTTAGTACGATACGACCATCTTGCACGTGCTCGGTTGGTATCTGTACGTTATCAGCAGTAGCATCGACCATCAGATAAGGCGTCAAGGCGTTGTCTTCTATCCATTGATATAGTGCACGTACCATATAAGGACGGGTAGGTGTAATAGAGGTGGTTTCGCTCATCTAATGATTTCCTATACTAATGATGTTCAATAATGAAAAGATATTTTATTTAGCAAATTATCGCACAATAATTGCAAGTCAATTTCTGTTATATTGGTACTTATTCTAAGGCAGCTTCTTATACTTGTCTAATCAACGTACGCTTTTTTGGAAGCTACTACGCTCAAACACTCTCGTTTGATATTCAAATATCGGACGGCTGATAGCACGTGGCAGCTCAATACCCATTTCATCCAATCGCCATAATAGGGGTGCTAATAACACGTCACACCAACCAAACTCATCGGCCATAAAGTAAGGCTTATGAGCGAACAGCGGCGACAGAGTAATCAATGAATCACTGAGTTGTTTTTTGGCAACGGCAGCCTGTGCTTTATTAAAACTATCTGGATGTGTGAGGAGGCGCTTGCCAAGTACGAGCCAATCACGCTGAATGCGCCATGCCAATTGGCGAAACTGTGCACGTTTCTGCGGTGTCTCAGGGAGCAGTTTGTTTGTGTGATAACGCTCTTCAAGATATTCAAAAATAACATTAATCTCATAAAGCGCAATCTCACGCTGCTGCAATACAGGTAAGGTATGATAGGGATTAAGCTCAGTTAAGTCTTCAGGGCGCTCAGAGTGCAAGCGCGATAGGTAATACTCTAGTTTTTTTTCTTCAAGTAATAGGCGTACCACATGACTGTCGTAGCCGTCATCAGCATATAAAATTAGCTGACTACTTGGAATGTCATTCGCATCAATCATGAAAGCCTAATGTTAAGAGTAAAGGTTGTCATCGTAAACAAACTCGCAACGTTTATCAAGGTAGTGTGCGTAAACATTAGCGCTGAATGGCTTATTTTCCGGCTTATCTGGTATTTCAGCTTAATGTCAAAGCACAAAAAAAGGCACTACCGAAGTAGTGCCTTTTTTAATTATCAGAACTGTCTGCTAATTATTACTTATTTGACGTCTTTCCAGAATTCTTTGTTCAACAAGTAAACTGGGATGAGTAGTACTAACAAGAATAAAATAACAAAGAAACCAATGACTTGACGGTCGTGACGAGCAGGCTCACCCATCCAAGCCATAAAGTTGACTAAGTCACCAACTTCAGATTCAAATTCTTCTTGGCTTAGCTCTTCTTGCATATTATGCAATACGTGGGGCATAGCAGCATTGGCCAGTACTAAGTTGTTAGCGCCCCAAGGACGACTTGGATCTTCATAGAATGATAATAGGTATGTGTATACCCAGTCATCACCGCGCAGTCTCGTCTCAAGTGACAGATCAGGAGGTGCAGCACCAAACCAAGACGCTTGAACCTCAGGGTCTATCTCAGCAGTAATGTGGTCACCGATTTGATCGGTGGTAACCATCAAATACTTTTCAACCAACTCAGGCGGTATCTCTAAATCTTGTGCAATACGCGAGTGACGAACATACTTGGCTGAGTGGCACCCAGCACAGTAGTTCATAAAGATTTTCGCGCCGTTCTGTAGTGAGCCTTTATTGGTAAAATCAATTGGGGCTGTACTACAGGCCAAATGCTCATCAACACCTTCAGCATTAGTAAACGTACCACAACCACTGCCTTCAGCCATTGCTGTACCAGCAGTCAAGGTCAATGCCGCGCCTAAGCCTAGACCCGCTAGGGATTTGATTAGCGTGCTCATTAGTGACCTCCGGTAACGCGTTCTGGTGGCTGTTTACACTTCTCGATGGCAGTGTAAAACGGCATCAGTAAGAAGAATAAGAAATATAGAATCGTGAATACACGAGCCATAATAGTCGCAGTTGGCGTTGCAGGTGTCGCACCTAAATAGCCAAGTACGATAAAGCTAATAGCAAAGACAGTTAGTGCAATCTTAGACAAGATACCTTTGTAGCGTATTGAGCGTACAGGTGATCTGTCGAGCCACGGTATCAAGAATAGTACAGCGATGGCCGCACCCATGGCGATGACACCGCCCAGCTTACTTGGAACCGCACGCAAGATAGCGTAGAAAGGCGTGTAGTACCATACTGGTGCAATATGCGCTGGTGTTTTCAGTGAGTTCGCTGTCTCAAAGTTTGGTGGCTCAAGGAAGAAACCGCCGCCTTCAGGGAAGAAGAACACCACCGCAAAGAAACAGATAAAGAATACTACAATACCTACCATATCATGCACAGTGTAGTATGGATGGAATTCGATACCGTCTAATGGTACGCCATTTTTGTCTTTTAGCTTCTTAATATCGATACCATCAGGGTTGTTAGAACCTACATGGTGCAATGCGACAATGTGCATGAAGACCAAGCCCACAAGGACCAATGGAATAGCGACAACGTGTAGCGCAAAGAAGCGGTTTAGGGTGATACCTGAGATGATATAGTCACCACGTACCCACTCAGCAAGACCGTCACCGATTACCGGCAGCGCCGCAGGAAGGTTTAAGATAACCTGAGCACCCCAAAATGACATGTTGCCCCAAGGGAGTAGGTATCCAAAGAAACCTTCGGCCATAAGAGCCAAATAGATGCCCATACCGATGAGCCAAATAAGCTCACGAGGTTTTTGATATGAGCCGTAGAGCAGTGCTCTAAACATATGCAAATACACCACGACAAAGAACGCTGAGGCGCCAGTCGAGTGCATATAACGGATGAGCCAACCGCCTTTGACATCACGCATGATGTATTCTACAGACGCAAATGCGCCCTCGGCACTAGGATTGTACATCATCGTCAGCCAAATACCAGTCACCAACTGGTTGACCAGTACAACCATTGACAATACGCCAAAGAAGTACCAAAAGTTAAAGTTCTTTGGTGCGTAGTACTTTGACATGTGGTATTCGTAGGTTTCAGTCGCTGGAAAACGCGCGTCCACCCAATGCATTAACTTTTTACCCATACTCATGTTAAGCCTCCCCAACCGTCAAAATGGTACCATCCATACCATATTCTGGAACGGGTAAATTAAGCGGTGCAGGAACGCCACTATATACGCGGCCTGCTAAGTCATATTTTGACCCGTGGCACGGACAGAAAAACCCGCCGTACCAATCATTGCCACCTAAATCCACCGCGCCCACATCAGGACGGTAGTTTGGTGCACAGCCTAAATGAGTACAAACGCCTTCCACAACCAATACGGTTGGTTCTATCGAGCGAGTAGGGTTTTTGCAATATTCTGGCTGTAGAGACGCATCAGACTCAGGATCAGATAATAAAGGCGTAACTGATTCTAGTCCTGCGACCATGTCTTCTGTGCGTTTAACGACATAAATAGGTTTGCCACGGTATTTGACAACAATCATTTGTCCATCTTCGATAGCACCAATATCTTGGGTTACTGCAGCCCCTGCAGCCTCAGCTTTAGCGCTTGGGTACCAAGAACGGACAAAAGGTGTCGCCACGGCAGCTACCCCAGCTGCACCAATCGCGGCAGTTGAGGCAATAAGAACTCTACGGCGTTGTACATTAACGCCTTCGGCTTGGCTCATTAATACTTCCTCCAGGTGAATGAAATGGGATTATCCCACACTGGGTTTGTGGCTTAGAAAATATACAATATCAAGCCACTTTAGCTGTGCCTAATTTTGCTAATTGTTACTATTCTAAGCTATTTCGGTGATAAAATAAATTATTGCGTTAAAAATAAAGCAACCTTAATAGGGCATATTAGGGGGTTGAATATGATAACCATATTAAAACAGTCGGATTATCAATGTTTAACGCCAACTTTGCTTTTATAGGGATTGTAAATGTCATGACCTTATAATTAATAAGGATTTTTCAGCAATAGCGAATGATACTTGAAATTACGAAAATGTTCACTAACTTTCACCATCTCACTACTGGATAAAACGAATATCACCACTCTATATATAATAAAGTGGTGATGCTTTCAGAATAATTAATAATGCTTTATCAGACTATCAGAAACTTGTTTATCGAAATACGCAATGCAAAGTACATATGCGATATTCTAATAAATGTGGCTAGAGAAGTGCCATTATTAGTCTTCAAGCTCGCTCCAACGCTCAAGCTTACTCATCATTTCATCTTCGATGGCCAACAAGCGCTCACTTGCGGCTGTCGCTGCATCAAAGTCGGTATTAAACCAAGAGCCATCAGCCAATTTTTCTTGTAGTTGAGTTTGTTCGGCTTCGAGTGCGGCGATTTCTTTGGGTAAGCTATCTAGCTCGCGCTGCTCATTGAAGTTGAGCTTTTTGGCGGCTTTATTTGGCTTCCCAGCGTCAGCTTTATTGGCTGATTTTGACGCTTTAGTATTGCTAACGGGTGCTTTTGCGGCGCGCGCGGCTTCCTCGCGGTTTTTTTGTATCAAGTACTCTTGATAACCGCCGACATACTCTTTGACGATGCCATTGCCATTTTCATCCGTGTCAAATACCCAGGTGGAGGTGACCACATTGTCCATAAATGAGCGGTCATGACTGATCAGCAAGATGGTACCGTTAAAGCTGCTGACCGACTCTTCTAATAGCTCAAGGGTGGCCATATCCAAATCGTTGGTTGGCTCATCAAGTACTAATATGTTGGCAGGTTTTAATAACTGCTTGGCAAGCAATACACGGTTACGCTCACCACCGGACAAGGCTTTGACAGGGGTACGTGCACGCTCTGGTGCAAATAAGAAGTCTTGTAAATAGCTCATGATATGTGTCTTGCGACCGCCAACTTCGACAAAGTCAGAACCTTCTGAGACGTTTTGCGCGACGCTGGCTTCAAGATCTAGCTGATCACGCAGCTGATCAAAAAAGGCAATTTGCAAATTGGTGCCAAGCGTGACGCTGCCGGTCTTGGTGACCTCGTCATCCGACATATCGAGTAGGGCTTTGATAAGGGTGGTTTTACCAGCACCGTTAGGGCCGACAATACCGATTTTGTCGCCGCGCATAATAGTGGTCGTAAAGTTGTCAACCAGTACATTACCCTCATATTCAAGGTGCAGGTTTTTGACTTTACAAACGAGCTTGCCGCTTTTTTCGCCTTGACCCATCGTGATGTTTACATTACCCACTTGCTCACGGCGTTCGCGGCGCTCTTCACGCAATGCTTTTAGTTCACGGACGCGGCCCTCATTGCGGGTACGGCGAGCTTTGATGCCTTGACGAATCCAGACTTCTTCTTGCGCCAGTTTTTTATCAAAATTGGCGTTGTTCTTTTCTTCAGCCTGTAATTGTAGCTCTTTTAGCTCTTGATAACGAGCGTAGCCTTTGGCGCCTTGAGTGACGTCATAGCTGGTCAATTGACCACGGTCAAGCTCTACAATACGAGTCGCAAGCTTATCAACGAATGCTCTATCGTGGGTGACAAACAGTAGAGTTAGACCTTGCCAATCGAGCAAGAAGCGCTCTAACCACTCAATACTATCAACGTCTAGATGGTTGGTTGGCTCATCAAGTAGGAGTACATCAGGTTTGGTGACCAGCGCACGAGCAAGTAATACGCGGCGCTTACGACCACCAGAGAGTGATGACAAATCATCTTCCGGATCAAGTCCCATTGTTGTGATCAGACGCATGGCATCACGTTCTAAGTCCCAGCCATGGACGGCGTCGATATCATGCTGCAAGGTCGCCATGTGCTCGCAAGCGTCCATGTCGCCATTGGCGCACATCTCCACTTGCTTATTATAATTGATCAGCAGCTCAGCTGTGCGGCGGCTACCGCCCATGACGATATCGAGTATGCGTCCGCTCGACTCGGGGACGTCTTGCTCAAGCATCGCAACACGCATACTGCTGTTGGTGATGATCTCACCACTATCTGGCTGCAATGAGCCATTAATCAGTTTGAATAAGGTGGATTTACCTTCGCCATTGCGGCCAATCAAACACACACGCTCGCCTGAATTGATAGAAAAATCAATACCATCAAGAACAGGCGCGACGCCAAACGCTAAGTGAATGTCTTTTAAATGAATCAGTGCCATAGAGTATCTTAAGCTTATATAATAGTGAGGTAGGGGTTGTTGCAAAATTGCCAGCAGTATAACATGCCACCGCGCAACTGTAGTGCGAGTAAATCGTTTTATCAGTACTATTTATAGCTTTTATTCATAGCGGCTATTTTTTGTTTAGCATGATGGATTTAATGATGCCACTTAGGTTTTGTCACCTATTTTACTTGATAAACCTTTCAGCCTTATATTTACGATACTTTAGAGAAAAATATGAATCAATCTAATAACAAAGATGCTGCTGCGAGCATACAAGACGACTTGCAAACCCAAGTAATTGATCTGCAAATGAATGTAGCGCACCTTGAGATTACAGTAGAAAGGCTTGATGAGGTGATCGCACGTCAAGATAAAGATATTCAGACATTACAGCGTCAGCTACAACTGATTTATAAGCAAATAGAAAATCAAGACCCAGAGAGTGGTATTGCCCCATTTGATGTGATGGCGGATAGACCACCACATTACTGAAAAATAATAGCAAGTAAGATAACCAATAGTAAATAGTCGCAATATGTATATTTTTAGATAAAGGTACCCTTTGGTGACTTAATAGTCATAATATGGAAATAATGTATTTTGGCAGTTGTTTTAGTGTTAAAAAATCTTTACTATCTTCCACCTCGGATGCTGCTTACTTAAGAGAATTAAGTAAAGCAGTAAAACAATGCGGATGTTTGGAGATGTAAAATGCGCGCCACCTTTCACTTAAAAACTCTTGCAGTAGCTGTTGCTGCTCTATCTGTCGCTAGCGCTGCTAGTGCTGCTGGTCTTGACCGTTCAGGCCAAGATGTCACCGCATTCCTACAAGATGGTACTTATGCTGAAGCTGTCTATACCTATATCGATGCGGACGTGACGGGTAAAGATACTTCAGGTAATAAGATTGATGATATCGCAGAGTCTTATGACTTTTTCCGTTATGGCGTAAAAGCAGACATCAACGACACGTTTAGTGTTGGCGTCTTATATGATGAGCCTTTTGGCGCAGCCGCTGACTATACTGGTGATAATAACTTTGTAAATGCAAACGGTGAGGGTACTAACGTAGAAGTACGTACAGAGAGTATTACTGGTATCCTTGGTGCGAAGTTTGGTCAAAATAAAAACTTCCAAGTATACGGTGGCCCAGTTGCTCAGCGCGTAAAGGCAGATGTAAAGCTACGCGGTCCTGCTTATGAAGCTGCGAACGGTTACACTACGAATATTAATGCTGATCAAGATTACGGTTATATCGCAGGCGTAGCTTATAGCAAGCCTGAAATTGCGTTAAAAGCATCATTAACATACCGATCGGAAATCGAACATAACGCTCAAGCATCTGAAATTTATCCTGTTGTAGGTTCTGGTCTTATACCAGCTCCTGTGGTTTCTGCACTTGGTCTGTCAACAAACAGAGTTGATAGTATTGAAATAACTACGCCTGAATCAGTGAACTTTGATTTTCAAACTGGCATCAACCCTACAACCCTAGCGACTGCCAAAGTACGTTGGGTACCATGGAGTGATTTTGCTATCGTACCATCACTATATAACGATGTTAGCAAGATTTCGACTCAGGATGATAAGGGGTTAGCGTTAGTTAGCTATGATGACGACCAATGGCAAGTAGAGCTAGGATTGGCTAAGCGTGTCGCGCCAGCACTTGCTATCAGTGGTACTGTTGGTTGGGATAGTGGTGCAGGTGACCCAGTCACCTCATTAGGTCCTATCGAAGGCTATTATAGTGCTGGTCTTGGCGCGAAATATAATGTGACCGAAAACTGGGCGATATCTGCTGGCGGTAAATACTTATGGTTCGGTGATGCCAAAGGTCAAATCCCAACTAAGACGATCGTTAGTGATTTCGAAAGTAACGATGGTTTTGTATTGGGTGTAAAGGTATCTTACCAAGCTCAGTAAATCACAAATAAATTATGTGATACTGTTTGCTACTAATATAAAAAAGCGATCCTTTAAGGGTCGCTTTTTTATTATGTGTTTTTAAAAATCACATTTAACAGACTATAGGTAAAAATATTTATTTTCTGGCTATAGACCTTACCGTAAAAATCACATTAAAGACAAAAAGTAAACCACAGTATTTTATTTATATCTTATATGTACTGTTCAGTCATAATTGAGAAATAAAGCACTTTTAATGTTGTTTTAGTGTCAAAAAGACATTAGTATTCAACTTAGGACAAAACTTTAGTAATATCAATATCGAGCATAGCAATGCTACATAATGGTTATTAAAGTATTAATACAACAAGGATCGTTGGAGATACACAATGCGCACTACCTTTCATTTGAAAACCCTTGCAGTAGCTATTGCTACTCTTTCTTTCGCTAGCGTAACCAACGCTGCTGGTCTTGATCGTTCAGGTCAAGATGTCACTGCTTTTTTTCAAGATGGCACTTACGCTGAAGCGGTCTATACTTATATTGATGCTGATGTAAGCGGCTACGATAGTGCGAATGTCAACCCTGGTCAAAATGACTATGAGCGCGGCAATAAAACGGGCGACATTGCTGAATCTTATGACTTCTTCCGCTATGGCGTAAAAACTGATATCAACGACACGTTCAGTGTGGGTGTACTATATGATGAGCCTTTTGGTGCTGCTGCTGAATACACGCAAAGTAATTTTGTGGCAAGCAATAATCCTCAAGCTTCAGGAGGCGAATTGGTAGGTGATGGTGTAGACCCACAGACTGCAGGTGCTATAGCATTAGCTGAGTCAGCCACTGCAGGCGAGAATACTAACGTTGAAGTTCGTAGCCAAAGTTTGACTGGTATTTTGGGAATGAAATTCGGTGCCAATAAAAACTTCCAAATTTATGGTGGTCCAGTTGCTCAGCGTATCCAATCTGAAACCAAATTGCGTGGCTTAGCTTATGGGCCTGCTAGTGGTTATACCTCAAACAGCAATCCTGATATGGATTATGGTTATATCGCAGGTATTGCCTATAGCAAGCCTGAAATTGCTCTAAAAGCAGCGTTGACTTATCGTTCTGAGATTGACCATGATATAGATATCTCTGAGAATTATCCTATAGCAGGTATTTTGGCTCAAGGAGCTGCTTTGCAGCAAGGAGCGACTCCAGCACAGGCAGCGGCTATAGGGGCTGCGGCTGCTAACCGGAACAGTAATTATGAGATTACAACCCCTAAATCAGTCAACTTTGATTTCCAGACTGGTATTAATCCGACTACTTTAGCAACGGCAAAAGTACGCTGGGTACCTTGGAGCGATTTTGTCATCACACCACCATTATATAATGACGTTAGTAAACGTAATTACGGCCCTGATGGTTTGGACTTGGTTGAATACGAAGATGACCAATGGCAAGTGGAGCTTGGTCTTGCCAAGCGTGTTGCACCAGCACTTGCTATCAGTGGTACTGTGGGTTGGGATAGTGGTGCTGGTGATCCAACAACGTCGTTAGGTCCTGTCGATGGCTATTACAGCGTCGGTCTTGGTGCCAAATACAACGTGACGGAAAACTGGGCCGTGTCGGCTGGTGGTAAATACTTATGGTTCGGTGATGCAAAAGGTCGTCTACCTAGTGGAAAAATCGTTGGTGATTTCCAAGATAATGATGGTTATATTGCTGGTTTAAAGATTTCTTATCAAGGAAAGTAGCTTCCTTATATAACTGTTAGATAATAAAAAGCGGCCTATCATAGGTCGCTTTTTTATTGATTCCAATATTTTGAAGTGAATAAAAACTCTTAGATATGGAAAGATATTTAGAGTGTTTTACAGAAAGTAAATTAATAACTGATAGCTACAACCTACTTACTACTCATATGTTGTTATACGTTTGATATCTGCCTTCCAGTTGATTGAATGGTAAGCAATGTATCCATTGTCGCTACCTATATGATAGTTAGCTATCCATATAGGTAGGGGCATGTTTAGACAGATCCATTTGGTAATAGTACATAGCTATTCTATTAAGAGTAGATACTCATAATAGAAGGTTAGAGCAGCCTTCCTACTTATAATAGTAGCTACTTACATCATAATTAATAGCTACCAATAAAAAACCTCGCCATTAGTGGCGAGGTTTTTTTATAGTGATAAGGTAAAGTTACTGTATAAACCTACTTGTTCAGGTTCAATTCCATCTCTTTGTATTTAGCGGCGACTGATTCTCTTGGACCGCCCGTCATGATACTGACTACAAAAATAGCGATGGTACTTAAGATAAAGCCTGGAACAATAGCATATAACCAGCTATTTAGTGCCATACCATCTATTTGGAAAGGACCATAGATCCATAAGATAACCGTCAATGCACCTACAACCATACCGGCAACAGCGCCATTACGGTTCATGTGGCGCCATGTGAGACTGAAAATAACCAACGGCCCAAACGCTGCACCAAATCCTGCCCATGCGTTTGATACTAGGTTCAATACTGAGCTGTCTGGATCAGAAGCTAACAAGATAGCAACAATAGCGACCACGACAACTGAGATACGTCCAACCAATACTTGACGAGCTTCTGGTGCATCTTTATCAAAGAACAATTTGTAAACGTCTTTGGTTAGTGAGCTTGATACTACCAATAGCTGCGATGAGATAGTACTCATGATGGCCGCTAAAATCGCTGCTAATAGGAAACCTGAAACTAATGGATGGAATAGGAACTGAGTGAATACTAAGAAGATAGTCTCAGGATCATCTAACGTCATAGCTGTCTTTTGTACATAAGCACGACCAGCAAAACCAGTCATGAGCGCACCAATAAGACTGACAATCATCCAGCTCATACCGATATTACGCGCAGTAGGCACATCTCGTACTGAGCGGATTGCCATAAAACGCACAATAATATGTGGCTGACCAAAATATCCTAAACCCCATGCCATGAGTGAAATGATACCGATGATACTCATACCGCTAGTAATATTTAGTAGGCTTGGATCAATGTTTCTAACGGCTTCAGTCGTGGCTGAAACACCGCCAAGATCTGTAAAGGCAACGAGAGGTACAATGACCATCGCAAACAGCATGATAATACCCTGAACAAAGTCAGTCATCGACACTGCTAAGAAACCACCGAATAGCGTATAACCAACAACGACACCAGCAGTCACCCAAAGCCCTGTGGTGTAAGATAGGTTAAGTGAGCTTTCAAAAAGCTTACCACCGCCTACGAGACTTGCCGCTGTGTAGACAGTAAAGAATAAAATGATAACCAACGCAGAGATTACACGCAGCATATGCGATTTATCTTCAAAGCGGTTGGCAAAATAGTCAGGCAAAGTAATAGCGTTATCAGCGACTTCGGTATAAACACGAAGACGCGGTGCTACGATGATATAGTTTAAGAAGGCACCAAGGGTCAAACCAAGTGCGATCCAAATACTCACCACACCATCTGCATACATATAGCCTGGTAGTCCGAGTAGCAACCAACCTGACATGTCCGATGCGCCTGCTGAAAGTGCAGTAACTGCTGGACCTAGATTACGTCCTCCTAAAAGATAACCCTCGGTATCATTGGCTTGCTTAAAATAAGCATAAACACCAATTCCAATCATCACTAAAAAATAGGCGCCAAGTGATATAAGCACGCCACTAGAAACTCCGTTCATATAAGTTATCCTTAACCAACATCGTTGGCTTTAATTATTTTTTAACTATAAAAGTTCAGTCCTACAAGACGATGCCTCAAACAAAATGTCTCAAACAATGCTTAAAGACAAAAAAAGCCATTAATTAAGACATAATGGCTTTTTTCAGTATCTTTTGTAGTTTTATATGATTGATGTCGTTATATGGCTAGCACTCATATAGAGATAGAGAACAATGGGAACCTCGCATTCCATTTATAGACTGTTGTTGCTCGCATCTGCTATTTATATATGAGTATTAGCAACCTACATAACCAATCAGCGAAACCATTAAACCTACTGTTAACCATCATATCTTACTAGAAGTATTCAATATATGACTATCAGTGTCCTTGTGGTAAATTTTTGTTGTCAAAACAACGTCAAGCATATTATAACGCATGAGAGTCACAAATGCGAATAGCTTAAATACCTAAATTGTTATATGAGGATGCTTTTACTCAATCGGCGCCAGCAAATCTAGTAGTGCGGTTACGCTACTAGATTGTGTTAGCTTCGGATTGATAACCACACCTAAATAACGTTGTAATTCAATATTGTCTGCCATATCGATACGTTCCAAATCTTGACTGACCATAGTTTGCGGAAGGACTGACCAACCCAGTCCAACAGAAACCAGCATCCGAATGGATTCAAGCGGATTAGTACTCATCGTGGCATAAGGTTTTAGGTTATGCTTAGCAAACTCAGCCAAAGTAATCTGACTGGTAAAGGTATTGGCAGACGGTAGAATAGCAGGATAGCGTGCTAACTGCTCTAAAGTGACATTAGATTTGGTTGCCAAAGGTGACAAAGTACCTGTCATAAAATAAAGTGGATCTGACCAAAGCGTGTGATAGGTCAGGCGTTTATCATACACAGGAGGTAGCGTAACAAACGCCAACGATAGATCGCCATCTAATACGGCTTTGTGTGCTTTTTCTGAATCGACAAAATGAACTTCTAACTGAACAGCAGGATAAGTCTGAATAAAATGCTTAAGCACAGGTGCTAGATGATGCAAACCAATATGATGGCTCGTGCCAATCACAAGCTTGCCAGAGACGATATGCTGAGAATGTTGCAAGTTAATCTTGAAATTCTCATAATCTTCCAACCAACGTTTTGCATGTGGCAGCATCTCACTGGCGGCCTGCGTGGGTACAATCCCGCGGCCTACAGTATCAAATAAAGTAATGTTAAACTCATCTTCTAAGTTTTTGATGCGCTTACTGACGGCAGGCTGAGTGATGAACAGCTTTTCTGCGGCACCTGAAATACTGCCAGTGTGCATAACGGTAACGAATGTCGTCAAGTTTGTGGTGTTCAAACGGATTTCCTTAGCTACTTTGTGAGCTATAAATAAAAGTGGGCTGAGCCAATTATAACGTATTAGAAATAAAAGTTTGCATCTGGCTAAAAATCATCAATTATTATTATAGGATTTGCCTGCTATAATCACAAGACATCAAGGCGTATTGTCACATATTTATTCTTTTAAGTTGATTATTTGCAGTTTAAAGCGTGTTTTAGGCGCTGATTACAGTTATAAGTCTAAAATTACTAATAAATAATATTTATACTACACAAAATATAGCAATTCCAGAATATATATTTCAATATCATTGATTAAGTAGAAGTTATTGCAAAGTGATGCTCTTACACAAATCATGAAGAGCTATCATGCAGTTAAATACAATATTATAGATAAATCTAATAGTTAATTGAACAAACAGAACCTTGGCTTACCAACAGGTGAGCAAGCGAAAATCAAGTCAGTAGTAATTAATAAAGGATAGCATCATGGCCGGTCAAACTTTATATGACAAACTTTGGAATGCTCACGAAGTCACTAAGCGTGACGACGGTTCGAGCTTAATTTACATCGATCGCCATCTGTTGCATGAAGTGACGAGTCCACAAGCGTTTGAAGGATTGGAGCTTGCCAATAGAGCACCATGGCGTCTGTCTGCCAATATCGCCAGTCCTGACCATAATGTGCCAACAGTCACCAAAGAGCGCTCAGCAGGTGTCCCTGGTATTAAAGACAAGGTATCACGTCTGCAGGTTGTCACATTGGACGAGAACTGCACCAAATTTGATATCGCAGAATTTACAATCAACGATGCGCGTCAAGGCATTTTGCATGTCGTTGGTCCTGAGCAAGGTCTTGTATTGCCAGGCATGACCGTTGTTTGCGGTGATTCGCACACAGCGACACATGGTGCACTTGGTTGCTTAGCACATGGTATCGGCACTTCTGAAGTTGAGCATGTATTGGCAACGCAGTGCTTGATTCAAAAGAAATCAAAAAATATGCAAATCCGCGTCACTGGTCAACTTGGTGCGGGCGTGACCTCAAAAGACGTCGTGCTGGCCATTATTGCAAAAATCGGTACGGCAGGTGGCACAGGACATGCGATTGAGTTTGCAGGTCAAGTGTTTGAAGACATGAGTATGGAAGGTCGCATGACCGTCTGTAACATGGCAATTGAGGCTGGTGCTCGCGTAGGTATGGTGGCTGTTGATGACACGACGATAGATTATGTAAAAGGTCGTCCGTACGCGCCAAACGAGTCGCAGTGGCCACAAGCTGAAGCCTACTGGCGTACATTATATTCAGATGATGATGCAGTATTTGATACCGTGGTTGAGATCGATGGTAGCCAAATAGCACCGCAAGTATCTTGGGGCACCTCGCCTGAGATGGTTGTTGATATCACGCAATCAGTACCGACACCTGACCAAGCCATTGATGAGGCGCAAGAAGAGGGTTGGTTACGCGCTTATACCTATATGGGTTTAGAAGCTGGTCAGAAAATCACGGACATTCAGCTTGATCGTATATTTATTGGCTCATGTACCAATTCGCGTATCGAGGATTTGCGTGACGCTGCGGCAGTTATCAAAGGACGCAAAGTTGCTGATAATATCAAAGAAGCCATCGTTGTTGCAGGCTCTGGACAAGTAAAGCTACAAGCAGAGGCTGAAGGCTTAGATGCTTTGTTTACAGAAGCGGGTTTTGAATGGCGCGAGCCGGGTTGTTCTATGTGTCTTGCCATGAATGCTGACAAACTTGAGCCGCAAGAGCATTGTGCATCGACCTCTAATCGTAACTTTGAAGGTCGTCAGGGTAATGGTGGTCGTACGCATTTGGTCAGTCCAGCGATGGCTGCCGCCGCTGCGTTAGCTGGTCATTTTGTGGATGTTCGTACGTTTTAGAGCTGGCTAGAGTGACTGACAATGTGCCTGCGTGTCTATTATTCCCGCAAAGCGCGTTGTCAGAGGCAGTGAGAAGTTGGTTGCTGTCTAAGTCACTTATAAACGTCATTTGACACCAAGAATATAATTGATAGGAAATTTTATGCAAGCTTATAACACCCAAACCGGTATCGTTTGCCCACTTGATCGTGCAAACGTCGATACCGATCAAATTATCGCAAAACAGTTTTTAAAGTCTATTAAACGTACAGGCTTTGGCGTGAATTTATTTGATGATTGGCGCTATCTTGATGAAGGATATCCGGGCCAAGACAACAGCACACGCGTTATTAATCCAGACTTTGTATTGAATAAACCCCGTTATCAAGGTGCTACTATATTGCTGGCACGTAGAAACTTTGGCTGCGGCTCTAGTCGTGAGCATGCACCTTGGGCGCTTTCTGAGTATGGCTTTCGTACGGTTATCGCACCAAGTTTTGCGGATATCTTTTACAATAACTGCTTTAAAAATGGCATGTTACCGATTGTACTAGATGAAGCGATTGTGGATACCTTAATGAAGGCGACTGTTGCCAATGAAGGCTATGAGCTGACGGCAGATCTTGAGCGTCAGGTAGTTATCACGCCAACAGGTGAAGAGTATGCTTTTGAAGTGGATGCTTTTCGCAAACACTGCTTGTTAAATGGGCTAGATGATATCGGTTTAACCTTGCAGCAAAGCGATGCTATTAAAGACTATGAGCATAAAATGATGCAAAAAACGCCGTGGATCTTTAACGACGTACGCGCTTAGGTAAGGATTTTATGATGCCTTGCTCACAAAACTGCTGGCCAGTCGCAACGCAGCGTTGAGTTATGGCGGTGAACTGGCTAAAATGAAGGGTAGTTTTTACCATACTTTATTATCTCTCTTATGAATAGTAGCCGCCATTATGAATAAAAAACGTTATGCTCTATCGACAAGTACGATTATTGCTGCAAGCTTATTTTTGTCAGGCTGCCAGCTATTGACGGGCTATCAAAAAATAGATGAGTCAGAAAGTGCGAAAGCGTGGGTGGGTAAGATCCAACCCGTTGCTGGCGAAGTAAACATCGCGTGCGAGGGTACTTACCACTGTGAAATCTTGCAAATAGATAAGACTCTTGTTATTTCTCCTGATAATCATGAGCCAGTTAATCCTCAGATTGTAGCGTCTTTACCAAGTTATAAAGGCGCTGCAACGCCCCAAATGAGCGTAGAGATGACACCGCTCATGAATAAAAACTCTATACAGATAGTGCCATTAGCCGCATCTGGTATGCCAGGGTTAACCAACTATTATGCACGGATGATGCCTGCAAAACGTGAAGTCCATGTCAATTTTTATCCAGAGAATAACATGGGATACGTTGAGCGTTTTGCGCTGATTCATGATTTTGCGGACGCGGGTACTTATCAGTTACGTGCTTATCAAAAGAAAAGCAGTGAAAAATCTGGCAGTTTATTGGATACAGCATCGCCTGAGCCTCTATGTATTGATCTATTACAAGGTGATAAGGTGCAGCGCCGATTCTGTAAACGGTTAGGGTCTGAACACCAAGGTGAGTTTGTAGAGACAGGCATGGTCAAAGCAGTAACGTCAGCAGCTAAACCTAAAACGACCACAGCGTAATAAAAATTAATTGATAAAAATATATCCAAAAGGATTAGTATGGCAACGATTTTAACATTAGCGGGCGATGGTATTGGCCCTGAAATCATGACTCAAGCTATCGACGTGCTTAATGCGGTCAATGAGAAGTTTTCACTTGGTTTGACATTAGAGTCTGGATTGATTGGTGGTGTGGCTATTGATGCCACAGGTGAGCCTTTACCTGATGAAACGTTAGCGCGTGCACGTGCAGCAGATGCTGTATTATTAGGCGCTGTTGGCGGCCCTAAATGGGATGCGATTGAACGTAGTAAGCGCCCTGAGCGCGGTCTGCTTAAAATCCGTGGTGAGCTGGGTTTGTTTGCCAATTTACGTGTAGCAAAGCTTTATCCTCAGCTAGCCAATGCGTCAAGTATCAAACCTGAAATTATCTCTGGTTTAGATTTGCTTATTGTTCGCGAATTGACTGGGGGCATTTATTTTGGTGAGCCTCGCGGTATCCGTACATTAGAAAATGGTGAGCAGCAAGGCTATAACACGATGGTGTATAGCACTAGTGAGATTCAGCGTATCGGTAAAGTTGCTTTTGAACTGGCAAAAACCCGCGCCCAAGCCGCAGGTACAGCGGCCAAAGTATGTTCGGTAGACAAAGCCAACGTCTTAGAAGTGACTGAGCTGTGGAAGCAAACAATGATTCAGATGCAGCAAGCAGAGTATAGTGATGTGGCGTTATCGCACATGTATGCTGATAACGCTTGTATGCAGTTGATCAAAGATCCTAAGCAGTTTGATGTCATGGTAACGGGCAATATGTTTGGTGATATCTTATCTGATGAAGCGGCAATGTTGACCGGTTCTATTGGTATGTTGCCATCAGCGAGCTTAGATGAGTCTGGCAAAGGCATGTACGAGCCATGTCATGGTTCCGCGCCTGATATCGCTGGGCAAGACAAAGCCAATCCACTCGCGACTATTTTGTCTGTCGCTATGATGCTACGTTATACCTTTAAACAAGAGGAAGCCGCACAAGCGATCGAACAAGCAGTTAGTGATGTGCTTGATGATGGCTTGCGTACGCTTGATATTTTAGACAGCAGTGAAGCTGGACTCAAGCAAGTAGGTTGCCAAGAGATGGGGCAAGCGGTATTGGCTAAACTGGTATGAGTTAGCCAATCTAATGCAGACCGTTTTTATGTAGTGTTTACAGTTTAATCTCGTTTATTTTATACCCATAAGTTGCTAAGCAATTTATGGGTTTTTTCTGTTATATGGTATTGAGTCATGCCTTATTGTAAACAGATCAGTATGTTTGTTCACCCTATTAACAAATGCACAGTAGGAAGATTCAGTTATTAACATAAAGCTGTTAGGGAATAGTGGTAGGGCTATGGCAATATATTTCTATAATAAGTTTTTCGATATTTTTTGATACATGGTAATTATTTAGGGAGTTTTTTTATGTCTCAACTACTTAAGGTTGGCAGCCTTGTTATGGCGATGGGAACAGCCTCCGCATTATTAGTGGGTTGTAGCAGCAATGCTAGTAGTGCTGAAAATAGCGTACAAACGACTAATGAGAGCAAGTCGTCTAATAGTGGCATGACAGACACTACAACAGATAATAATAACAATGCAGGCACCGAAGCAGAGATGAGTGCTAGTAGCAACCAACCTACTAGCGACCAAACTAGTGATCAAAATATCGATGCTGATACGATGGACAGCACGATGACTGATAGTAACGACATCAGTCCAGTAACCAATGGTGTTAGTCAGCAAATAGATGGTAGTAGCAAAGCCGCAAATTCGCTAAATAAATTATTAACAAAAATTGAATATAGTACAGAAAATTTATCAGAAACTGCTAAAAAGGTAAATGAAGCAACATGGAAAGCTGATACCAAGATTGATCGTAATGTTGGTACCAAATTACAAGCGCTACTAAATTGGAACCATAGTGGTGTGGGTGCGGTTGATGGCTATTGGGGCAAGAACACGCGCAAAGCTATGCAAGCTTTTCAAAAGGCTCAAGGGTTACCAGTAACCGAAGCGGTCAATGAAGAGACGTGGCAAGCATTGACTAAGAACTCTACGCTTACTTCACAGCCTGTATTAGTCAGTTATCAGCTGACAGATGCTGATGTGAATGTCAAAACTACCCAAATTCCTGCTAGTGCTGAAGCCAAAGCTAAGCTAGATGGTATGTATTATGAAAGCGTCCTTGAAGCCTTGGGCGAAAAATTTCATATCAGTCGTGATTATCTCAAATCGCTTAACCCCAATGCCAGCTTTAAAAGTGGCGAAACCATCATTGTCTATAACCCAGGTAACCCTAATACAACACCAGTGAGCCGAGTGGTCGCTGATAAAGACACGCAAACCTTATATGCATACGATGACAGTGACAATCTGGTTGCCAGCTATCCAACCACAGTAGGTAGCACAGCAACACCTTCACCAACGGGTACGCATAAAGTCAAAGTCAAAATTCACGAGCCAAATTACACCTATACTAGCGATAATGGCAAACAATCTATTATCCCGCCAGGCCCTAACAATCCGGTTGGCGTGGTATGGATTGGCCTTAGCAAACCATCGTATGGCATTCATGGCTCACCCGATCCTGAACGTATCAGTCGTCAGGCATCAGCAGGTTGTGTTCGCCTCACTAACTGGGATGCACTGAGCCTATTAGGTGTTATAAAGAACGATGCCACTGTCGAGTTCAAATAACTCATCGTTTAATTATTTCATAAAATGCAGACAAAAAAATACCGCTGAAATTTAGCGGTATTTTTTATGATAAAACAAACAGCGAATACTAAATAACTAAAACAGTGATAGGCAATAATGAGCAGGTTAGCGTTTTCATTATTATTATCAGTCAAACCACTCAAGCGTCTATATCAGCTATCAGCGATAAAATAGCTATTCGGCTATTGGCTGTATTTTTATAAATACTTTCATAACCATATGAGTTGGCGAGTATTTAGTTTTTACCACGGTAAGTAATACGACCTTTAGATAGGTCATAAGGGGTCATTTCAACCTTAACTTTATCACCTGTCAAGATACGAATATAATGCTTACGCATCTTACCTGAGATGTGTGCAATGATTTCGTGTCCGTTTTCTAAACGAACTTTGAACAAAGTGTTAGGAAGGGTATCAATGACTTCGCCTTCAAATTCGATAATATCGTCTTTTGCCATAATTTGTATCAATCAATTAAAAATAAGCCCATATTATACGTAAGTTAGCAGATTAAAGCAATACAGAACCTGGTTTTGACTTGACAGCATGTAAGTGATATGTATGTTAATTTACACTGATTTAGTCAGGTAAGTTTAACCAAATCGGTGTGAGGGGTGCCTGCGGCAATAGGCGCTGAAAATGCTCAGGATAATAGGCATTAATGAAATACAAGCCATCCCCTGAGGCAGTAGGCGGCGCAATTGTCCGATCCTCTTTACTCAAAATATTTAAAAAGTCTGCTGGCTCTAACTCATGTCTGCCAATCGCGTATAGCGTACCCATCAAGTTACGAACCATATGATGCAAAAATCCATCTGCTTGTATATCAAACACAATAAACTGACCATGAGCGAAAAGGTTGGCATGGCTGACGGTACGTACTGGCTGATTAGACTGACAGGCTGCCGCACGGTAACTGCTAAAATTGTGAGTACCAACGATATCGGCAGCTGCCTTTTGCATCGCTACTAGGTCTAAAGGCTCATAGATATGGGTAACCTGATGATTGAGTATCGCAGGGCGCTGCGCTTGATTAAGGGTGATATAACGATAACGACGAGCAATCGCACCAAAACGCGCATGGAAATCAGCTGGCATTGGCTGAATCCAGCGTAGGGCAATATCGTCAGGCAATAGGCTATTGACACCGCGTAACCAGTTATGAGTAGGGCGATACGCATGAGTGGTAAAATGAGCAATCATATTGCTGGCATGGACACTGGCATCAGTACGCCCAGCAGCGATGACTTCAACGGATTCATTGGCGACCTTGCCGATAGCGGTTTCTAGTGCTTCTTGTACACCCAGCACTTCTCGTTGCCGCTGCCAACCATGATAGTGCGTACCCAAAAACTCAATCGCAATCGCCAAAGTATAGGTTGGTGAACGTTCAGGTTCGATAGTTTCAATCTTAGACATTTTGGTTTCTAAGCTTATAAAGTTGGAATTAATTAAGGAGCATTTATCGCTTTTTGATGCTTGTGCCAGGCTGACTGACATTATTCAACCAGCGCTGTCGTCGTCTTGCTGGACTGTCATAGCGCAGTAGCAACCATAACAACCGTGCATAAATAGCAGGGATGGTTAAGCGTCCACCAGCAGTAACGTGATAGTCATATTGCCAACTGCCCGCCGCGTAGCTGTCGCTCACACCGCCAAACGGACATTGACTGGCAGATATCACCATGTGTCCACGCTCATGCGCAAGATTGAGCGTATCTGCTAGCGTATCTGAATAAGGAATATTACCAGCACCAAACCCTAGCAGAATAATGCCACAAGGCGGCTGTGATAATAACGCTTGTAGTTGATCATTGAGCACCTGAACATCATTAGGTAAGCAGTATACAGCATGGATCTTGGCCTGCTCAGCACTTGTTTTGATATTAGGTAGTAAGTCTTGTTGATCATCAAGCCAATGCTGTCTACGGGTATCTGATAGATTTTTTATATAACTGTTGGCTGGATATGCTGCTCGAGAATGCCCAGTAAATGCCATAAGATCATGACTGTGAATTTTTTGTACGGTTTGTGCAGGCCACGATTCGCCGCCAAAACTAATCTTGACACCTGATTCACCAGCCGCAGCTAGCTTCAATGAGTCGTTAAGGTTGCCCCAAGCGTCGCTATCAGCATCGATATCGTAGGAGTGAATCACTTCACTGTCTAATAATGGCCGCATACTTCCAGTGACCACAATACAAATATCGCTACCGGCAAAAGCTTCTGCTAAAAATGCGCCTAAATAACTTAACGTGTCAGTGCCACTAATTAGGACAAAGCGTCTATCACCTTGACCATAAGCATTCAGTAATAGCTGATAAAAATGTACAAAGTCAACTGGCGTAAGCTGGCTACTGTCTTTGATCAGCGTATTGTCTAGCCATGAAATTACTGGTGAACCAGTCGTATGGCTTTGCTCAGTCAGTAGCTTTTGTAGCGTAGGTAAAAAAACGTCTGCCGATAAAGGCGCCAGCGGCTTACCGTAGCTACCAAAGGTACCACCAGCATAGATTAATTTAACGGGGTCAGACATAGTTTTGGTCATAAAAGAAGATGGCATAGTATCAACACAGTAAATAATTATGAAAAAGGAAGCGCCAGAGCGTTTATGGGTGACAGGTTGAGAGGTCAGTAATAGATAATATCAGAATTAAATGCAAAAAATCAGCAAGCCTCCGATAATAAGAGATACTTGCTGATATGCATCCGGACGACTGATTATGCTGTGCGCTCAAGTAATAGTTGTGCTTGTTGTTTCTGCTCACTATTACCCTGAGCGATCACTTCATTAAGCAAACGTTTGGCACTGTCATATTCGCCTAATTGTAAATACTGATTGGCTAAATCTAGCGTCACTTGATTGCTATCTAATGATTTTACAAAGTCAAAATCTGCTGCAAAGCGCGATGAAAAGTCTTCTGCTGATTCGACCGCTTCATGACTGATATCTGTTTGAGGTTCGACTGGTGCAACGGTAGAGGCTGGGGACGTCGCTACAGAAGAATCTAATAAAGAATCTGTGTCTATGATATCGAAGTCATCAGTTATAGGCGTGTCATCATCAAATCTTAACGACGTAACTGGCGTGGTATCTGACGCTTCAAAAGCATCAATGTCAGTATCATCGTTGATCAGTTGTTCTTCAAAACTTAAGTCTGCAACGCTATCATCTTCGAGAGTACTACTGTCAGAATCAGCGCTTTCAAAGTCAATATCTTCCAAAACAAAGGCATCGATATCACTATTTACGTCAGTAGTAGATGGCTCATTAATCGCGAAAGTGTTAACGGTATCAATGTTGTCTGATTCGTCCAGATCGTCTAAAGATAAAGTAAAGTCATCTTCATTGTTTTGAACAGCATTGCTAGAAGCTTCTTCTTCATTTTTATTAACAGGAGTATCTTTATCTGTATCGGCTACTAAATCATCAAAATCTAAGATGAAGTCGTCTTCTAACACTAATGCTTCGCTTTCACTGTCTTGGACATCTGATACGTTAGAATTTTCAATTAAAGTGTTTTCTACAGGTGAGTCAAAATCAAACTCAAAGTCACTAAGATCGTTGTCTTCTATGACCTCATCATTTTTGACCTCGTTATTTTTGATGGTATCAGCACGGTCGTTTGTAGAAATATGAAGGCTATCATCATCCGTGGCCAATGATGTAACAGGCGTCTCATCAGTAGCATTTGACTCATTGAAATCATCTTCTAAGTCACTGAGCGTCAGATCAAAGCTATCGTCTACGTTTTTAGTAGGCTCACTTGTAAACACTGGGCTATCAATAGGTTGGTCTATTACAGCATCGTTATTATCTTCAATAACAGGACGATCAGATATGTCAGCTGTATCATCGGCTTGATTAGTGGTAGATAAATCGAAATCTAGAGCATCAAAACGATCATTATTATCTTCTATTGCTACTTCTGGCGTGGCTACTGGACTTTGCTCTCCAATGTATAAATCTTTTAATTCATCAGCAAGCGTAATAGTTTTGGCATCATTATGAGTTTTAATGCTGTTATAGACATCATGAAAGTTTTCTGGCTGATCTAGCGTAGCGTATATGCTCAATAGCTTAATAGATAACTGACTGTCATTAGGCTTTTCGTTTAGTCCGCGATTGATCGTTTCAATGGCTTTGTCGTAGCGCTGTTGATCCATAAAACGCTGGGCAATCGTGATATGATCGAACTTATTGCTATCATTTTGATTGCTTTGGGCAGCAGTGCCATAATCCGTTTTTCGTGCTGGTGCAGCGGCATTTCTTACTGAGCTTACAGGTGGTTGTGCACTTTGCTTTTGTGCTTTATTTTTGCGCAATAAAAAACCAGCGACTAACAGGATAAGCACCAATCCGGCGATGATATATAGCATATTGTCCATAGTTATTCCTACTCCTAAGATCACAGCATCGTGCGTTGATCCGTTAGGCAATTATTGATTGCGTAGTTTTTTGAGACGAGCTTGTAGCTCAGCCAGTTTTTGATTTTGTAATTGGAGCTTTTTCGTATAGTTGTCCAGCGCGCTGCTGGTTTTTGACAGGCGCTGAGCTTGTGAGGCAGTCTCTTGTCTTGAGGCTTTTAGCGTTGCTAATATATCGGTGCTTAGACCATTGCCCTTATCTGCCGCTGATTTCGCCTGAGTGCCATCTGCATTACCATCATGACCAGGGGCAAGGACAGAAAACTGTGCTTGTGGCAGTTTCTGTGTTTTAGTGGTGGTTGGTTTCTTAGGTACGCTGGCCACTTGTGCTGTCTCAGACGACTTTTTGGATACTATCTGCGCTGACTTTTTTACCACAGGCGTATTCGCTCTACGACTGTATTGTCTTTGGGCATTGATGGCAGCTTCTAAATGTTGCTGTGAAGGGATGACATCGTAGCTAGGTAGGCTAAGCTTAGCATCGGCTTTTAACTGATCAGCATCTTTGTTGATAAAAGCATCAGGATTTTGTGACTGAATCTGCTTCATCACTGTTGGCGTATCTAGATTGTTCTCGCGCGCGATCTGCTCCGCGATCATCCACAAGCTATCATTGCGTTGCACCTGATATTGAGTGGTCGCATTACTCGTTACTTTATTGCTAGCTGCACTTGGATTAGTCGTCGTTTTGGATGGCACAGATGATGCTGTATTAGCAGGTATATTGCTGCCTTGAGCTGTGGCGATAACAGTGCTATCTGAGTCGATTACACTTTTTGATTTATCTATCGCTTTAGTGGTTGTTGCTTTGACAGGTGAGCTTGCCATGAGGTCAGAGTCTGCTTTACTGCTTGGCTGTATTTGGCGCGTCACTTGTATGTTTAGGATATCAAGCTGCTTGTCAGTACTTTGCTTATCCGCCGCAACTACGTTGTTATGAGCGCGCGCGTCAGTACCGCTATTGCTACTTGCTACACTTAGTGGACTGTTATCCAAAATGTCCACCGAGCTTTGGCTGCTACCAAGAGCAGTTGAACGACTGGTATTATTATTTATGTCAGCATTGCTGTTTAAGCGACCATTATTGAGACGGCTAGGTGTATAAGTAAGACTGTTGACCTGTGAGGTAGCCGTCACTGTTGGCACCTGAATATTAGGTGCTGGTGATGTAGAAGCCAACAATTCAGTCGCTGGTTCGTTTGGCTTTGATAACTTGGGCGAGGATATAGCAGGGGCAGACATCAGTGGCGGCGGCGCGCCTTTTCTGACCGTCAAAGGTATGGCATTACTTGCAGAAATGCTAGGCAAATTTGGCTTTTTGGCACCTGTGTCGATATTTTTACCAGTATTGATAGGTAAGGTATTTTTTAATGGCATCAGTAGCGTTTTGGGTACCATATTACGCTGGCCATTATCATTTATCGCTAACACGACATCAGCAAAAGGCTTAGATACCGGCTGTGATGTGGTAATAAAAACCTGACCGCTGGTCGCTGAGGTGGGCTGAAAGCGTACCGTCATAGAGTCAGTTGGGGTCAAACCCATTTGCTGGTAAATGGTCGAGTTTGCCAAACTGGCAGAAAAGTCAGCTGCTCGAATATTACTGACGACGATGCTCGCTACTAAAGGCTCATGCTGGGCTGAAGTGACCACCGTCTTACCAATGGTTGCTGCTTGTACACTCGGCACTAAGACGGCGCAGCTTACAGAACAAAGTAGTGCCATCGATACCGCGCGATGTACAGTAGTCAAGCGACGAGATAGATGACAAGACATGAGCAGCCCTTTAGTATAAATAAGTTGTCTTTGCTGTTATAACAAAATACCGTTTAGTTTACCAGTTTATTTCACAACTGTTGTGTCCAATGCACAAAATGTCTTTGTAGTGTTCAGTCAGCTTTTCTATCTAGTAGCATGGCATCGCCATAACTAAAGAATCGATACTGTTTTTCGATAGCATGTTGATAGGCGTGTTCGATAGATGACTTACCTGAAAATGCCGATACTAGCATCAGTAGTGTCGATTTAGGTAAGTGGAAGTTGGTCAGCAACCGATCAATAACGCCGAATTTGAACCCAGGATAAATAAATATATCCGTATCGCCCGACCAGCTAGAGAGCGCTTGACCGTCAATGGCAGTTTTTTGATAAGCCGTTTCAAGAACACGCGTCACTGTTGTGCCGATCGCGATAACCTTTTTACCATTCGCGTGCGTTTGATTGATGAGGTCTGCAGTCGTTTGTGGCAAATGCGCGTATTCACTATGCATGGTGTGATTGAGCAGATTGTCTGTTTTGACGGGAGCAAAAGTACCTGCCCCAACGTGCAATGTGACAAAAGCGGTGTTGATACCTTTCTCGTCAAGCTTGCTCAGTACGGATTCATCGAAGTGTAAGCTTGCTGTGGGTGCAGCCACACTGGCGAGCTTGGCCGGGTCATGAAAAACGGTTTGATAACGAGTGTTGTCAGTGTCATCAGCATGACGCTCAAAATAGGGCGGAATCGGCAATTCACCATAAAGCTCTAGATGCGGTAAGATCGGCGCATCAAACGCCAAAATGAATAAGTTGTCTTGGCGACCAATCATCGTAGCGCTCATATGACCATCGGCAAGTTGTAAGCGTTGACCAAGCTTGAGCGCTTTGCTGGCTTTGACATGGCAAAGGGCAATATGCTCTTGATTGACCGCTTCATCATTGGTGTCTTTTAGATGCAGTGTCACTTCATCTAAGTCCGAGATATCAACTAGGCGTTCAATCAGTACTTCAAGTTTACCGCCAGTATCCTTTTGACCAAATAAGCGTGCTTTCATTACCTTGGTATCATTAAAGACAATCAGATCTCCAGCCTCTAATAAGTCAGGCAACTCAGAAAACAAACGATCTTCTACACGAGTGTCATTTATTTGAGTACGAGCTGGCAAGTATAGAAGTTTTGAGGCAGAGCGCTGCGCTAATGGATAGCGTGCAATCAGACTATCTGGTAGCTCATAGTCATAATCTTCAACGCTCAGATAATCTAAGATGTCGTTGTTTTTGTCGGTATCAGTTGGCGCGTTAGTATCAGCAGAGTCAATATGAGAGTCGGTCATAATCAGTCTTTAAATGGATAGGAATTTTGGCATAATTGTAGCAGAAATACCTTTGTGAGAGGATACTTTGCTCAGCAGTAATCATGTATAAGATATGCTTTAAACCTATAAATAGCCTAAGTGGAAATTATCAGCTATAGCTATCAACGACGAAGTCTTTATCATTAGTAAGTTGATTTACTCAAATAGATTTAGTTGAGGTAGTAACTGAGCGGCAGGTGCTAACGAAGAAAAAGTCACACCAACTAGTCGAATGGGGAGCTGGCGCGGAATATCCAAAAATAGCTTGTCTAGCCAATAATGTGCAGACTCGGCGCTATCAAACGTCGTCGAAAGGGTATGTGAGCGGGTGATTTGAGTAAAGTCTGAATATTTAATTTTTAGAGTAATGGTATGAGCGACTAACTGCTTTTGGTGCATTTGCTTAAAGGCATCGGCGTTTTGCTCATATATTTGCGTGAGTAATGCCTCATTATCATTTAGGTTGTCTCTGAAAGTGGTCTCTGAACCAACAGACTTGTGCGTGCGTTCAGATTTCACAGGGCGCTCATCGCGGCCATGAGCGATATCATGATAAAACTGACCACGTTTGCCAAATTCTTGTACCAACACGGCAGCTGGTGTACGCCGAAGATCAGCGCCATTACTCACACCCATTGCATGTAAGCGCTTTGCCGTTGCTTTCCCTATGCCATGAAACCGCTCAATGGGTAGCGTGCTAATAAAGTGATCCGCATCTTGTGGCGTGATAATCGCTGTACCATTAGGCTTATTGATGTCAGAGGCAATCTTGGCGAGCATTTTATTAAATGACACACCGGCAGAAGCAGTCAATCCTGTATGTTCCAATATCTGCGCGCGTAACCAATTGGCCATCAATGTCGCTGAACCTCTATGTACAGATAAACCTGTCACATCAAGATACGCTTCATCTAATGATAGCGGCTCCACATGGGGCGTTAGGCTATACATAATGCGGCGAATATTACCACTGACTGCTCGATAAACCTCGAAACGCGGTCTTACAAATATCACTTCTGGGCAACGTTTGCGTGCTTCATAGCATGACATAGCAGAGCGTACACCAAATTGACGCACCTCATAACTGGCAGCAGCAACCACACCGCGACCATTAGGATCACCGCCAACCACCAATGGTTTGCCACGTAATTCAGGAAAGTCACGCTGCTCAACACTGGCATAAAAAGCATCCATATCGATATGAATGATTTTACGGGAGTTCGATTGAATAGAGTCTGTCATATTCAGTATTTTACCTGAATTAATGGCTTTTTCTATTATCAATTGTTAGAGCTCAAAGTGGCTTTTCCGTAAATTTTTGACTAAATAACGATAATATTTAATTATTGATATATATCAGTAATTAAATATAGTGTAAGATTATGTACAGTAAATAAGACAGCTTTCTAATACTTACGCTGACATTAACAAACAGTTGTTTTCTATCGGCCTCTTTTATGAAAGCGTTTATCAAGTTATTTTATCTCAATAAACCGTCTATCTTAATAGATTTGCTATTCATCGTAAATTCGATGGATATCTATTACAGTTAGCACATTAAAGTTTTAAACTATAAGTATTCACAATGATAGGCAAGGTAATAAAAGTAGATAACGCCTCATATATTTTTAGTACTGTAGAAAGACGTTGTTTGTAGCTCTCATTCTAAACTTGTGAATGGAGTACTGGTAGATCAACTCTTTAAAAACATATCGTTTCTAGAGAGCTCAGAATGATCAAGGAGCAGAAAATGAATAACGAATTGAAAGGGAGCGATTTAACACGGGCCATGCTAGCGCGCGGCGAAAAACGAATATGGTGTGCAGTTTGCGATGACAGCGACGAGCAAGCCATGATGGATCATTGTGGTAATGACTTTACCGCGTATATTGTGTCGTTTCGTGATGGGTCTTTTTATTGCAGTGCTGGCATGCCATGGAGCTATGCCGTACCGATTAAGATAAGTGTTGTTAGAGAATCTGAAGTAGCGATGTAAACAAACAAATACCACAGGTATAAAATTAACAGACACAAAAAAACCTCCGAAAAGGGAGGTTAGATTGTATTGCTATATGGTACCAGTGGTCGGACTCGAACCGACACGCTTTTAAAGGCAACGGATTTTGAATCCGTCATGTCTACCAATTCCATCACACTGGCATGTTAGAAGATAATGTCTATTAAATAAATATTATCGAATTGGGCTACAGGGTTAACTCTGTATAGGCTGCGTATTATAGCAGCCTATTTTCCTTCGTCAAGAATTATTTAATATTAATTCAAAAAAATATTCTATCCTACAAAAGCACGCTCAACCGCGTAGTCTGCTTGTACACCCATACGCGGTGAAACGGTCAGGCCAAAGTCATCCAAAATGGCTGAAATTTCAGCATTGAACGGCATGCTACCGCAGATCATGACACGATCGTCGTCTTTATTCATCGGTGGTAAACCGATATCTTCGAATAATTTGCCAGACTTCATCAAGTCTGTGACTCGGCCTTGGTTTCTAAACTCTTCACGAGTGACAGTCGGGTAGTAGATGAACTTTTCGCGGAACCATTCACCAAAGATTTCATCATTCGGCAGCTCATTTTCGAACATCTCGCGATACGCCAAATCATGGACGTGACGGACACCATGTACTAAGATGACTTTGTCAAAGCGCTCATATACTTCAGGGTCACGTGCCAATGCCAAGAAAGGGGCAAGTCCGGTACCTGTTGACAGCATATATAGATGCTTGCCCGGCAGTAGATCATCTAATACCAATGTACCTGTCGGTTTTTTGCTGACCAATAGCTCATCGCCTACTTTGATGTGCTGTAAGCGTGAGGTAAGAGGACCGTCTTGAACTTTGATAGAAAAGAATTCTAACTGGTCTTCGTAATTAGGACTGGCAATCGAATAAGCACGCAACAGTGGTCTACCGTCGACAACAAGACCAATCATCGCAAATTCGCCATTACGAAAGCGTAAGCCATCGTCACGAGTGGTTTTGATACTAAATAGAGAATCATTCCAATGATGAACCTCTGTGACCGTTTCGGTGCGAAGTTTTGACATAAAGTCCTCGTTAATTAATAGGTTGCTATCGGTGTCGTTAGGTTTAAATACGTATTAAATCAAAATTTTCAATGATAGATTAAAAAATATAAAAACCTATCAGTATTCTAATAGTTATCGAAAAAGCTGAATGTGAAAACGTACCTACCGTAAAATTCAATAATAAGGTTTATCTATCAGCCGATAGGGCTGTAGACTATTTTTTGTGCATGTTAAATCATCAGTATTGATAAGAGGAGTTACAAATAAGCCAAATGTAAAAGACTCTCATCAAAAAATTTCTTGCACATGATATCAAACTTTAAAGTAAAAATCCGTCTAGCTGCTACCCACCAGCATGATAAAATGGAATATCGTTAGTGAGTAATTTTGTATCATTTGGCCAAATTGTCTAAAAAGGACCGTTTTTTATTACTGGAGCTGCTCTATGTCTGATGACAATATGTCTTTAGATAACTCTCACCACGTCCCCATCATTGGCTACCATCGTGCGCCACTCTCGCAGAAATTTGGTGCACCAAGGCAGCCGAATTTGGTCGCGCTGACCAGTGCCATTGAAATGCTAGCGCCTTACGATACGCCAGCCGCGTTTGAGGGCTTAGAGGCCTTTAGTCATATATGGATCAGTTGGCAGTTTCATCATAACTATCGACATAAAGACAATAATCAAGCCAATAGTAGCTTTCGAGCGCAAGTGCGGCCACCAAGATTGGGCGGTAATCAAAAGATAGGGATATTTGCCAGTCGCAGTATGTATCGTCCATCAGAGCTGGGACTGTCCGTTGTCAAACTTGAGCGTATTGAGATAGTACAAGGTCGCGTGTTACTTATCATCAAGGGTGCTGATATGATAGATGGCACGCCAATTATCGATATAAAGCCGTACGTGGCTTATAGCGACGCGCTTCCGGATGCAAAAAGTGGATTTGCGCCAATTGCGCCAGCATTATTAGAGGTAGTGATGACAGAGACAGCTTACGAACAATTTATGCTGCTAGCGAGCGTAGGAGAGCCCGCTGAAATCAGTAATAATGATGCAAGCCATAGCTCTGTAAAGAGTGTATCGAAAAGTGCTACAGTCGCTTCGATGGTCGAGCAAATACAAAGCCAATTGCTAATCTCTGATATCGAGGCTATTAAAGCGTTGATCGCGCAAGATCCAAGGCCTGCATACCGCCGTAAAGAGAAAGAAACCTCATTTATCATGCGCTATAAGTCTGTTGATGTGAGCTTTTGGTTGATAGACTTAGGACAGTTGCAAATAACAGCGGTAGTGGCAATATAAGTGATATGAATCGATAGCATGTTTGTCAACGTACCCCAAAACAATAAAAGAAGAAAAATATGGCTGCTCAGAATTATTCGATAGTAATTGATTTACGCTGGTGCCTAGATGAATTATTGGCAGATAAAGTCATTGATCAACGTGGCTATAATCTAGTAATTACCAGCCGCCGAAGCAAAGCACAGCATCCACTACTGACAATTAGTGAGTTTGGCTTGCCCAATGGACATGCCCTCGATGGTAACTCTGATAATAAGTTGACGCTGGCATGGCTAAATCAGTGGCTAGCGGCCAAAGCAGACATGCCACTCGTTCGTATTGATCCATTAAAAGTTGACGTCCCGGCAGTGACGCAGCTGATGTCTTTTGAATATGCACGCTCACAGTATATTTTGCCCATTGAGGTCACTTTAGATGAAGTGGTTATCGGGACAGATCAGCCTTTTTATACCGATTGGCACTCAAATATCGAAAAGCTAATCAAGTTAAAAAGCTATCGCACGGTTTATATTAATCCTGAGCAAATCAATCGCTACCGCCAAGAGTTCTATCAAGTCACGCAAGCCATAGCAGGGGCGAATAGTGTTCACAAACGTGCCGTGGCTGATGTTACTAATGTCGAAGCATTGCTGCAACTGGGCGATAATACCAACCCTGATGCCAATGACCAGCATATCGTCAGAGTGGTTGATTGGTTGCTACAATATGCTTTTGAGCAGCGTGCCAGTGATATCCATTTGGAGCCGCGCCGTGAGACGGGCAAAGTGCGTTTCCGTATTGATGGTGTGCTACATACCGTGTACGAGATGCCACTCGCGATTATCGTGGCGGTGACCGCGCGTATCAAAATCTTAGGGCGTCTGAACGTTGCAGAAAAACGTAAGCCGCAAGATGGTCGACTAAAAACGCGTACGCCGAAAGGGTTAGAGACTGAGCTGCGTCTATCGACTATGCCCACCGCTTTTGGTGAAAAGCTGGTCATGCGAGTCTTTGACCCTGAGGTACTCGTTCGCTCGTTCGCGCAGCTTGGTCTGTGGGGTAAGCAGCTTGAGATGTGGCATGAGCTGACCGCAAATCCCAACGGTATTATTCTGGTCACGGGCCCAACAGGATCAGGTAAAACCACCACCCTTTATAGCACGCTCAAGCAGCTAGCCACTGAGCAAGTGAATGTCTGTACGATTGAAGATCCGATTGAGATGATCGAGCCTGCCTTTAACCAAATGCAGGTCAATCCAGGTGTCGATTTGTACTTTGCGGATGGTATTCGCTCCCTGATGCGTCAAGATCCCGACATCATTATGGTTGGGGAGATTCGAGATGCGGAAACAGCAAATATGGCAGTACAAGCCTCACTGACGGGGCATTTGGTGCTCTCGACATTACATACCAACGATGCACCAAGTTCCATCACTCGTTTGCATGATCTCGGTATCCAGCCTTTTTTGACATCAGCGACTATATTAGGGGTCATGGCACAGCGCCTGTTACGGACGCTATGTCCGCACTGTAAAAAAGCAGTAGAGGTGACGCCGGACAGCGAAATAGCCATTCAGTGGCAAGAGTTGGTACAACCTTGGCGCGCGCCAGTACCCACACAGACTTATACCGCGCAAGGCTGCGAGCACTGTCGACATACTGGCTATCAAGGACGAGTCGGACTCTATGAGATTATGCCGCTCTCTAATGAGTTAAAAAAATTGGTCGCTGCTGATGCCAACTTGGATGTGCTCAAGCAGCAAGCGTACCGAGAAGGGGTGCAGCCTCTACGTCTATCAGGTGCAAAACGCATTAGTGAAGGGGTGACGACGATAGAAGAGGTGATGCGCGTCGTGCCTCTGCACTGATCATTGCGCCGCTGCATTGATTTTAGGCATTTATGCGCCAGACTTCAAAAGCGCTCACATTTGCGTTACTTGAAAACAGCACCCTTTATAGCAATCAACTTATCAACGAATTTTAAATTTCAATAACTTTTACTGACTTTGTTCCAAAAACGAGATTATTTATGTTTACAGATACGCATTGCCACCTCAACCGTTTAGATTTAACCAAATATGATGGCCAGTTGTCCGGCGCGATTGATGCCATGAAAACTGCCAATGTTACTCGCGCGATGGCCATCATGTGTGATTTTGCTGAATATGATGAAATCGCTAATATTGTCAGCACCTATGGTGACGAAACGCTAAATCTAGGGATGAGCGTCGGTATTCATCCTTGTGAAGACATTGGTATATTACAATCAGCGACAGTAGAGCGTCTGATAGAGACCGCTAAGGCTGATCATGTATGGGCGATAGGGGAGACGGGTCTCGATTATTACTGGTCAACAGAAAACAAAAAAGCGCAGCAAGCCAGCCTTGCACGTCATATACATGCCAGCCAACATTTAAAAAAACCACTCGTCATCCATATGCGTGATGCCAAAGAAGATACGATTGATATTCTAAAAAGTGAAGGTGCTGAGCATGGCATCATTCACTGCTTTACTGAAGATTGGGAGACTGCAAAGCGGGCATTAGATTTGGGATTTTATATTTCATTCTCAGGTATCGTGAGTTTCAAGAGTGCGCAAGACATCAAAGATGCAGCCCAAAAAATGCCTAGAGACAGAATACTCATTGAAACTGATAGTCCATACTTGGCGCCAGTCCCCAAACGCGGCAGACCAAACGAACCTGCATATGTTCCCTACGTGGCAAACTGTATCGCAGACATGTATGGATGTAGTAGCGAGGAAGTCGGTGCACTGACGGCAAAAAACTTTGAAAATTTACTGGCACAGTATCATTAAAATGGTTATGCTATGACCACTCAGTCATTTATTCGATAGTCTTGTGGTTCAATCCCCTTAGGTATTTATCATACTAAATATAGCCACCTGATTATCAATGACTATTTAGCAAACATAAGCATATTCCCTTTTGTGGTCCTCGAGCAGTCTTGGTACAGTCCCATACTTTCATTGCCGATGTACTGCCGTAAATGATGGTTGTATGCTTAATCTTGTCATGTTTTAGGAGAGATTATGAGTCGTCAGCATCAGTTTAAGGCACGAGAAGAAAATATCTTAGCGATGGCAGAGCAATTGCTACTTGAGTCAGGCGATGGTGATATTACTTTGGATAGTTTGGCAGATCAGCTCGACTTGGCTAAAGGCACGCTATATAAGCATTTTTCTAGTAAAGATGAGCTTTATCTGCGTATTATTATTCGTTACGAAGAGCAGCTATTTGATATCAACCGTATTGATGACTGCCCATCGGCAGGCGTTGCCCGCATGATTTTTCAGCAGCTATTCAATCCGCAAAAAGCCATGCTATTGAATCAAATCGAAGAGCGTCTGGCAGCATCGGTCACTGGTCTGAATCGCTTATTTGGCGAGTTGTATGATATTCGTCGCCAGCGTATGAAGCGCTTGATTGATATCATCAGTGCTTATCTGAAAGACGAGCATAGTAGTCTGAGTACTCGCGATTATTTATCTTCTATTTGGGCGATGGGTCAAGGCGGTGCGGGTCTACTAAACTCAAGCTTTTATCAGCGTTATTTGGGTCGCCGTGATACCTTACGCTATGCCTTTGTTCAGCAAATGCTAGAATTGCCCAGTCACTATCCTGCTGAAGAAGATGAGGTCATGGATGAAGATATGCAAGAATTAGTAGAGCAGATCGATACTGAATCAGAAGAGCATCGCAATACCAATTATTAGAATGTCGACTGATTTTCGATGTCATTGATTATTTAGTGTTACGTGTTGTCATACCTGATATGGCAGCACGTCAAAATGTATCTTTCAATGTATCTTTCTTAGCGTTCATAAAAATGAACGTTATCGTCCTATATACAAAACTGAATTACAGGCTTATAGGTGCAATATGCCGGTCACTGTCAAGACTCAGTCCAGCTCAGCGGCCAATTGCCCTTTAGCCATCGTCGGTCAAACGTCTTGTCCAAATCGCTTTCGTATTTTAGCTACATCGTCTAATTGTAATTGTCTCTCTCTATCAAGTAATGCATGTCCCTCACAACATACCTCATCAATAAGCAGTCATAGGCAGGCTGGCTTTACGCTCGTTGAAATCGTAGTAGTGGTGGTTATTCTATCTATATTTGCTGGCATGATGAGTCTGTCTGTCGGCAGTAGTGACTCTCGCAAAAACCGCGCCTTTTATGAACACCTCACTGATTCACTGAGCTACGTCCGTTTGCTATCAGCTGAGCGTATGCAGCCGATGGGTTTACGTTTGCAGGCAGATAAGCAGGGACAGGTAGCGCCTGTAATCGTTACCTTATCGAATCCTTACATTGCCTATCAAACGGCTGATATTGCAGTAGGCAGTATGGATAGCCAGCCAAAGAACGCAATGGAGCTGTCTGCTGATTTGAGCAGTATGTCAGACTCTACTGGAGAGACGCAGCCAACACCGAGATGGGAGATTGAGTCAGAAGTTAGCTTGCCTGAGCTGCCCGCTGGCGTTAGTATCAGAGTGCAGAGCTTGGATGCTAGTAATTCAACAAGTACAGGGCAGACGCAAACGCTACAGCCTTGGTTTAGTAATCAAAGCGTGCCGCAGGTATTGTGGTTTGGTACGGGCCAAGCGACGCCTGTCACCATCGAAGTGATTCACGATTCGCGTCTGGTGGGTGAGGTAATCACGATAATGCCCGATGGTAGTATGATGATAGGGCAGGGATTATAGTGAATAAGTTGTCCAAATATTCTGCGACGAAGGCTCAGCCTACGTCTCTCAAATCTATATCACTCAAGTCTGGGCGCGAGAGTGGCTTTACCTTGATTGAGGTAATGGTTGCCTTAGCCATTTTGGCAGTAGTGGCCGTCGCGGCGAGCCGTGCTAGCAGTGCGTATTTGAAGTCGGTTGATATATTGCGCACCCGCACGCTTGCTCATTTTGTTGCACAAAATGCCGCTGCTGATTTGCGTATTCAAGACACATGGTTGACCGCCAACCGTACTCAAACGATTAATGCTCAAGGGCGTGACTGGCAGATAGTCATGACAGTCGGTGATGCCATCACACCTGCACTAAAACAAGTAAATATCGCAGTGGCGCCTATCATAGATGGACAGGCAGGCACATCAGTCACTGATATTAGTGTCATTCTAAGCAATGCCGACCAAGATACGGGCAGTTTAGATTTAGGTAGTAAAGGTAGTATCGGGCAAGCAGGGGGCGGCTTGTGAGTATGAAGCTACAGCGCGGGTTTACGCTGCTTGAGCTGATGGTTGCTATGGCAATATTTGCCATGTTGACAGTCGCAGGTTGGCAAGTATTTGACAGTGTCAACCGCGCGCGCGAGAGAGCACAGTTTCATGCTGATAATTTGGCCGTACTACAATACGCCTATCTACAACTGCAGCAAGACATGGCACAAGTGATTCCTTATCAAGCGCTTAATACTCAGAATATTGGTGCGGCAAATAGCAGTACAAACGACAGTACAAGTAATAGTAACCAAGCAGGCGAGCAAAAAAATGAGATAGCACCTGAGCCTTTTATGAGGGTAGAGGGTGAGCGTGTCAGCTTTGTACGCTTTGCTGATCCTGATCCACGTTATCAAAGCAGCACTAGTATCCAGCATATTGAATATATTTTTGCAGATGAGCGCCTGATACGTCGTCAATATACCAGTCTTGAAGATGGGCGCGATAGCGTCAGTTTAGACAGTGTATTATTGGAAGGTGTTACTGCTGGGCGTTGGCAAGCCTATTTGCCAGAGCTGAGCACCAAATTTCCAAGCGATGACGTCAATAATAGTAGCAATACAAATACAGCATTGGGACAAGCAGCGAATACAGCGGGTGCTAAGCCCGATGTTGTTTTACTACCGAAAGGAATTGCCGTCAACTTTACTTATCAAGACATGCCTATTACTTGGCAGTGGGCGCTAGCGCCACAACCAATACCCCGTAGTAGCGCAAAGTCTGCTAATAGCAACGATAGTAGTAACAATGATAATAGTAGCGACAATAATAATGGCAGTGACAGTAACAACAATAATAGCGGCAGTAATACAGATAATAGCAGTGTGCGAAACAGTAATTGAGAAGGTAGTATTTAACATGCATCACTTACTCAGCAACATAAGCTCTCTATGTCAATAACAGCAAACTCTCAGCGTGGTGTGGCGCTGCTCACGATCTTACTATTGGTGGTGAGTATCACTGTGGTTGCAGGCGCGATGCTTGCTAGCCAAAAAGTTGCGATTAGGCGTAGCGGATTATTGTTTGATCAAAATCAGCTATTGCAAGATATTGATGCCGGTCAGCAGTTAGCAGTGACGATGATTCGTGCGGACAGTAAGCTTAACGACACCGATAGTGAGCAAGATATCTGGGCACAGCCGATACCGCCATACACATTAGCAAACCACAGTGTCAGCATCGAGCTGCGTGATGAGGCGGGTCGTTTTAATATCAATAACTTATATCAAGGTGGCACGGTTGATACTGCTGCGCTAGAAGTCTTTCAGCGTCTCTTAGCACAGTTGAATTTAGAACCAGATATTGCGGTTGCCGTCCTTGATTGGCAAGATACGGACAGTGAGGTCTATCTAGATGGCGGCGATGAAAGTACGGTATATGACCAGCAAGCAAATGGTGTGGCGAGTACAGAATTGTCCAATCAGCCTTTTGTTAGCGTTGATCAGCTACAAGAGGTTCGAGGGGTGAATGCAGAAGTGCTAGCGACACTACGACCTTATCTGACGGCTGTTCCTTATTATTTGCCTATCAATATGAATACTGCGAGCCCAGCATTACTTGCCGCACTGATCGATGGTGCAACCAGTCAGCAGATGCAAGGGATAGTCGACACGCGCAGTAAGCAAGCGCTCACGTCTATCGATGAGCTATGGCAACTGCCAATTTTGAGCGGCTTAGATGAAAAGCAGCGGGCAGCATTAACGCCTTTGTTGGCAGTTGATAGTCAGGCCTTTATGGCCCTTATCACAGCGACTGACAATGCAACTGTTGGTCAGGCAAGACAGCGCTTTGCTACCGTATTGATTGGTAAAAACGCAGCGAACGACAGTCAAGCCACAAATGACACTAGTGGTAGCAGTAGCGATGTCACTAGCGAAAAGCCCAAAGAAGTCAAAGTGGTCACGCAGCGACTATGGGCGTTTCGTCCTAGCTTTTGATGAATGGTAGTGCGCTTTTCATTAATCTCTTAAGCGGGTCTCTTCACTAGATTTCCAGTTATATGCCCCATAAAATAACATCTGCGCTTGGCGAGTGCAGTTATGTAGCATCAACTGTTTATTCTCTTCGATGACGTTTAGATCGATTTCGTCATCATGATCTTCAGTGTAGGTCAATTCTAACCAGTCGATAATCCAAGAAAAGAACATATTTACGCCAGCTTCAGCCAATAGACGACGGTCATAATCATTGATATGAGTAAATGCTGGCTGTAATGCTAGGTCATCTGCCAAGCTTTGGGCATGTTTTTTAACCAGTTCATTGATGGCTTTTCGCACAGATTCTGAGCCACCGTAGCGCTCACTGACCAAAAACTGCCAGTAGTAAGGCTGATCGCTGACCATATATAAGAACAACTGAATGCTCTTCGCTATCTGACGATCAAAGCTACGTTTGCGTCCAATTTGCAGGCTATCGCTGAGTGTGGCGAGCGTACCACCCAATTCTTCGATGACCAAGGCGCGACCGAGCGACTCCATATCATCAAAATGGCGATAAAACGCAGTCGGCACAACGCCAACCTCACGCGTGACCTGCCTGAGACTAATAGAGCTAAAAGATTGCCCTGTCATACATAGATCGAGTACGGCATTAAAAAAGGCGTGCCGAGTTTGAAGTTTTTTTTGTTCGCGACTGCTCATAATGTTTCAAAATTGTCCGATAGAGGTTTATCATACTCATTTCAGCGCACAAATACGACTGAAATGCACAATTCGTGCTAATTTACTGAACCTGCACTAATTAATCTTTTAAACCACCGTACCCCAGTGACCTTGCAATTCTTGCGCCAATCGATAAGCTTCGTGGTCATTCATGCCTGTTATAAAATCTAAAATATTCAATATATTGTGATAAATATTGTCTGATAACACGCGGCGATGCTCATCTAAGTGGGGTTGTAGTAATCTTAGTAGACTCTGCTGTTCAAACGACATAGATGATGCAGCAGCTTCTACTGCCTCAGTGCCCGTCCAAGCCAGTGGTACAAAGGCATCCATCAGGCGATGCAAGCATTGATTGGCCATTAGCTCCATTCTTACCTTGTTCGGATGATTAAATATTTTTTCGCGGGCCAATTGCTTGGCCTGCAAGATACCGTTTTGCACACTGGTGTCGCAATGCGCAAACAAGCTGCCTTGGAGCGTACCTGCCAGCAAGTCTTCGCTATTGGCCACAAAAGCATCGGTGATCGTATTGACCAAGCGCATCATGGCGCGTGATCGCAGAGAGGCCAGACTCTGCCTGACTGACATATGCGTGGGCAAGCTCACGCTATCAGGATGCTCGCCAATCAGTTCATAAAATATCGTGGCAACCTCAGTATAGGTTAGCATATTCAGATTAATACCATCTTCTAAATCTATCAGCGCATAGCAGATATCATCTGCAGCTTCTAACAGATACGCCAACGGATGGCGTGCAAAGCCATCGTGATGTGTTGAGCGCGGCAAATGCAAACATGCTGCCAGCTCCTCTAACTGAGAGGCCTCGCTATAAAAGCAGCCAAATTTCTGTACATTATGGGCGTTGTCATTTTTATCATTGCTGTGAGTGGCAAGCCAAGGGTATTTCATAAAAGCGCCTAGCGTTGCGCAGGTAAGACGCATGCCACCTTTATCGGGATGGTGTTCATTGCGTACTAGTAACCGAAACCCTTGTGCATTGCCTTCGTAAGCCAGTAAGTCCAGTCGCTCATTGCTACTGAGCTGTTGCAAAATCACTTGAGGATTAGGCTGCCGAAACCAGTCACGAATGGCGTACTCTCCAGCATGACCAAACGGCGGATTACCAATATCGTGAGCGAGGCAGGCTGCTTGTACAATTACGCCAATATCAGATGGCGAGACTCCTGCTAGTAAACCATTGCCTAGCTTATCATGGAGCTTTTCTGCGGTCATCATCCCTAAAGAGCGTCCAATAGAGGAGACCTCAAGCGAATGGGTCAGGCGAGTATGGATACCTAGCTGATTGGTCAATGGATGAACTTGGGTTTTTTGATTCAACTGCCTAAACGAGTGAGAGAATACCAGTCTGTCATAGTCTTTGTGAAACTGAGAGCGAGTACTCGTATTAGCGTTGAATTTTTTGGCAGCGCCAAGACGCTGTGAGTTGAGAAGATGAGACCATTGCGCAGTAGAAGACGACAAAGAGGTTGGGGTACTTAGCATATTGGAACATCCGAAACCAAGGGAGCCTCTAGCATAACAAAATAGCGCCCTTGGTACAGCTACTAAGACTTCTGGCAATCAAAAAGAACGTCTTCCTCTTCGATAGACACATCACTATTTAGTGTTTTGTTTAGCAAGGTTGCGTTGTCACCATCCACTTGCCATATAATGCCATGAGTGTCATCTAATCCAATATCACTCGTATAGATGGTTTTGTCAGTAAGGGCGTCGCTACCAGAGGCAGCTGTCAAATCGTATTCGATACCGTCAATAAGTAGGTGTGCGGTCTGCGGTGTGGCATCGGTATGATAGTATACGCCGATAGTAGCAGTAGGCTCACAAGAGAATGGTGTGCTGTTGCGAGCGTGCTCAGAATGGTCGTGACCCTCATGATCATGTCCTTCGTGAACGTCCATGTCATTATGACTTTCATGGTCATGTCCTTCATGATCGTGTTCCATATCATCGTGCGCTTCGTGGTCATGCTCCTCATGAGCATGTTCATCGTGCTCTGCGTGACTGTCTACGGTTGTCACGTCTTCAGATGCTGCTGGCTCACCGTCTGTTTTTGGCTGGCAGCCTAACAATGAAACTGTCATAACACTGCCTACTATAGCAGCACTTGCAAATTTGGAAAAAGAGAAAAAGTCAGTCAAAATATAGTCCCTCAAACAAGTAAAATAAAGATATGTTATATTATAACAATAAGTCGATAAAATAAAGCCGATGCTGGAAAATATCCAACATCGGCTGATTAGCTATCAGGCAGTATTGACTAGCTAAAGCTACACGTTAAATCTAAAGTGCATGACATCGCCATCTTGAACGATATAGGTTTTGCCTTCTAGGCGTGACTTACCAGCGGCAGCCGCGCCTTTTTCACCGTTGTATTCTATGAAATCATCATAAGCGATGACTTCGGCACGAATAAAGCCGCGCTCAAAGTCCGTATGAATAACGCCAGCAGCTTGCGGGGCAGTCGCGCCAATTGCAACTGTCCATGCACGTACTTCTTTGACACCAGCGGTGAAGTAAGTCTGCATATCAAGTAAGTCATAACCACCGCGAATTACTTGATCAAGCCCGGCTTCTTCCATGTCCATTTCAGCCAAAAAGTCTTTTTTGTCCTCTTCATCTAGCTGGGCAATTTCAGCTTCGATTTGGTTGCATAGGGCAATAACAATAGATTCTTCGCCAGTCGCGTAATCACGAACAGCATCGAGATATGGATTGTTTTCAAAACCATCTTCAGCAACGTTAGCAATATACATGGTTGGCTTTAGAGTAATTAAACCGTAGCTACGGATGAGTTTTTTCTCATCAGCGTCTAGGTTGGCCGCGCGCGCCGCTTTGCCTTCTGCTAATAATGGCTCAATCTTTTTGAACACATCCAGCATGGCGCTCGCGTCTTTGTCACCGCCTTTGGCTTTTTTGGTCAAGTTAAGAATAGCGCGTTCAACCGCTTCCAAATCTGCCAATGCCAACTCAGTATTGATCGTTTCGATATCATCAATCGGGCTGACGCGACCATCGACGTGTACCACGTTGTCATCATCAAAACAGCGAACGACGTGAGCAATCGCATCAGTTTCGCGGATGTTAGCCAAGAACTGGTTGCCCATGCCTTCACCTTTTGACGCGCCTGCCACCAAACCTGCGATGTCTACAAACTCCATTGTCGTTGGCAATACGCGCTCAGGGTTAACGATATCAGCCAGTTTCTTTAGGCGTGGATCTGGTACTGGTACGATACCGGTATTGGGATCTTTGGTACAAAACGGAAAGTTTTCAGCGGCGATACCCGCTTTGGTCAACGCATTAAACAAGGTGGATTTACCCACGTTTGGTAGGCCGACGATGCCGCAATTAAAACCCATAACAGTCTCTCAATGTATTAATAAAATAGTTGGTACTGAGCTAATATAAGACTTGATATTTAGTCAGGACAAAACTGAGTTCGTCTAAAACTCAGCTTGTTTAAAATATTAGTCAAATAGTAAATCAAAATTGGGCACATTGTAGCAAATTTACCGGAATAGGGGTGAGGTTGTTACGGTATATGCTTAGGTTTTTACTCAGCGATGGTAGGTGTTTTTCTATTAAGGTTAGGATATGTCAAACGCTAAAAAGTGAATACGATTGGTTGTTCCTTATTTAGATAAGCTGTGTTTGATTTGGTATTCAGTATTTTTTGCTATAGTAAGTTATCATAGATAAATAGTGGCATCAGGCTCACAAACAGTAAGTGCAATCTGCTGGTTGGATTAATTTTTTTCAAACAATCAGCTCGCTCCAAAACACAATGTAAGGCAATATCCGATAATGACAACCTCGATTTTTGACACACGCCGCTATAAATATCCACAAAACTTCCTTCAGATGAAGCCCAAACTTGCTCGACTTGAGCAGGCCATCAAAAAGTTAGAGGCAAACCTCATTGATGCTAATGATCAAGCAAACACAAAGCTGCTTACGCAAAGGTTGGATAGTCATTTAGGATTAAAGGTCGACTATGCCAGCGAGCTTAATCCCGATCAGCTCATGGCTGCCACTACTATCGAAGGTAAAGTGTTGGTGATTGCGGGTGCAGGATCGGGCAAAACCAAGACTTTGACCTATCGCACCAGTTATTTGCTCGAAAACGGCGTGTCGCCTGAAGAGATATTACTGCTGACTTTTACGCGTAAAGCGGCAAATGAAATCAAAGATCGCGTTAAATCTTTGCTGGCAAGTAGTCTTTCAAATCAAGAGCTATCTGATGACGCATTGGCTGAAGATAAGCTGCCAATAGATAAGGCCTTAAACAGTATCACCAGTGGCACCTTTCACTCATTTTGCAATATGCTGCTGCGTCAATACTCGGGCCTGCTCGGTATCAATCCACGATTTACGATTTTAGATACTGGCGATAGTGAGGATGCCATCGATTTGGTACACAAAGAAAAAAAGTATCCCACGCAAACCAAAGCCCAAGCCTTTCCGCGCAAAAAAACGCTGCAAAATATCATATCGACGTCTAGAAACAGACGTATACATATTCGTGACTTAATCGAGGCTAATTATCCTGATATTGCGGTGCACATTCCTATCATCGAGCAATTGGCAATCGATTTTCATGAGTATAAGCGTGCCAATCACTTATACGATTTTGACGACATTATCAGTCAAGTGGTACGTCATTTAAAAACCAACGACACTTTTAGGCAGCGACTCCAAAACACCTATCGTTATGTCATGGTTGACGAATATCAAGACACCAATATTCCACAAAAACAGTTAATCGATTTAATATGTGAGCCTGCCTCGGTGTCACTAATGGTCGTTGGCGATGACAATCAAAGTATCTATGCCTTTCGCGGCGCCAATTACGAAAATATCTTGCTTTTTGGTGAGACCTATCCCGATGCCAAACTTATTAAGCTTGAACAAAATTATCGTAGTACGCCATCGGTGCTAGGCTATATTAATGCGTTGTCAGCGCAAATCACGCTAGGTTATCAAAAGCAGCTGTATTCTGATGCGCCAATAGCAGGGGAAAAACCAATATTTCGACGACTCAGCGACGAGACAAAAGAAGCGAGCTATATCACTGACAAGATTGTCGCGCTAAAGCCCGAGTATGATTACAACGACTTTGCGGTATTGTGCCGCACGTCTTTTCAGTCCAATTATGTGCAGCTAGAATTTATGGCGCGCAATATTCCCTTTATCGTGGTGGGCGGTATCAAGTTTATTGAAAGACGTCATATCAAAGACGTGTTGGCTTTTGTCAAAATTCTCTATAATCCAAATGATACGATTGCTTGGCATCGAATTCTAACTTTGTTTAAAGGAGTAGGCGCAGTCACGGCGACGCGCTTAACCCAAGCCATCACTGCTGACAATAATGCGTTTGAGCCGTTATTGGCAGCACCGTTCACCAAAAAAAGCAATCAGCTAAAGCCTCTATATCACACGCTTACCAAGGCCCAGCAAGCGGAATCGGTTGAGACAGCCATTGAGCATATTCTTGAGTTTTATATCCCTGTGTTAAAGCTGATTGAAGACAACTGGCGTGAGCGTAGCGAGGACTTTCGGGTGCTAAAGAACTTAGCGACAGAGCACACGAGCCTCGATAGCTTTTTAGAAAATCTTGCGCTCGATCCACCCAATGACTCAGTTGCGGTCATGGAAAGCTCTGACGATGAACAAAGTAATGATAAAGTCACGATCTCAACCATTCATAGTGCTAAGGGACTTGAGTGGCCAGTGGTATTCGTCAATTCATTGGTCGATGGCATCACGCCGCATCATCGCTCATTAGATGACTTTGAAGCATTAGAAGAAGAGCGTAAGCTGTTTTATGTGGCTTGTAGTCGTGCAAAAACTCAGCTGTATCTGACCGCGCCGAATTATTTTTCTAGTTATTCTGGATACTTTGACATGGCCTCACGCTTTATCGCGGAGTTATCTGCTGACGAGGTAACAGTCGAAACAATGAAGCTGCCTGTCATAGATAACGATGATCCAATGTGGTGGTAATTTTTCATTGTCATTAACGAATATTTTTGTTCTAAATGTCAGATAATTTTGCCTCGTGTTTATCGCCAAATTATAGCTTCATACGCCAACTATTCCTTTTAAAAATGACCTGCAAATAAAGGTATAGCTAAAAGTATTTAATGGTAAAAATATTTTTCAGATAAGGGTTTAATATTGAGCACAATGCGTTACTATTAGCACCTAATTCGGTTCGACCCTTATATTTGATACTCTGTATTAACACCCTAAGAAAAGGATAGGTTATGCGCTATGAAGTTATCGTTATCGGTGCAGGTATGGTTGGCACGTCAATCGCGTGGCATCTACAAAAAAATAACTCAAATGTATTACTTTTAGACAAGAAATTGCCAGGGTCAGAGACCTCATATGGCAATGCAGGATTGATTCAGCGCGAAGCCATTCATACGCATCCTTTTCCGCGTCAGCTGACAGAGATGATCCGAGTACTGCCGAACCAAGGTACTGATATCCGCTACCGTATTCCAGCCATTCTGCGTTATCATCAAGCGCTGCTGCAGTACTGGAAATACTCTACGCCTGCGTCTGTCAAAAAAATCGAGTCAGAGTGGCAGACGCTGATTGAGCATTGTACTAGCGAGCACCAAACTATGATTAGCGCTTCTGGTGCTGATGAGCTCATTACTCGTGATGGTTGGTTACAACTACATCGCTCAGAAGAAACATTCAAAGAAGCACAAGCATCCGCCATTGATGCTCGCAACCAAGGGGTTGAGCATAACGTACTGAGTCTTGAAGAGCTAAAAGCAATAGAGCCTCGTGCTAATTTCGAAGGTTTTGTTGGTGCCATTCATTGGTTAAATTCATGGCAAGTATCAAACCCAAGCTCGCTCGTAAAAGCCTACGCAAAAAACTTCCAAGACATGCAAGGTACGATCAAAGAAAATGACGTAAAAGAAATCGTCCAAGAAGCGGACGGCTGGAAAGTTATCACTGATAAAGATACGTATTATAGTGATAAATTGGTCATCGCAGCAGGTCCTTGGTCAAATGATTTGATCAAACCACTTGGTTATAACTTGCCGTTGTTCCCAATGCGTGGCTATCATCAGCATTTCAAAGTGACGGAAAAGAACACAATCCATCATAGTATGTTTGATATGGACAAAGGTTTTGTCATGGGGCCAATGCAGCAAGGTATTCGTATCACCACGGGTGCTGAGATGACTACTATGAATGCGCCAAAGAACTTTGGTCAATTGCAAACCGTATTGAAGCTTGCTAAAAAAATCTTGCCATTAGAAGATGCGGTTGAGAGTGAAGCATGGGCAGGCTCACGTCCTTGTATGCCTGACATGAAGCCAGTCATCGGTCCTGCTGATAAGCATGACAAGCTCTGGTTTGCGTTTGGTCACAGCCATCAAGGCTTCACTCTAGGGCCAATGACAGGTCGTCTTGTCGAAGAGATGATTCACGATAAGCCTACATTGGTCGATCTTGCACCATTTAGTGCCCAGCGTTTTTCTAACTAAGAGCGCATCTGACATATAGTTGATCCAATTTAAGAGCGGTACAAGGCAACCGAGTGCAGATGTATATGTCATACTTCAAGCGAGGTTAACGCTGTAACGCTTTTATAGTGGATTGACTATAGTTAGTACAGAATTAAATTAATGAATAAAAGGTATAGACATGATAAAAAAGCTACACAGCAATCAACGTATGAGCAAAACCGTAATCCATAACCAGACGATCTATTTGTGTGGTCAGGTCGGTAATGCAGAAGACGATATCAAAGCGCAAACGTTGACTTGTCTAGAAAAAATCCAAACGCTATTAGAAGAAGTGGGTAGCGACAAATCAAAGCTACTATCAGTAACTGTCTGGATCAAAGACATGGCAGACTTTGCTGCTATGAATGAAGTCTATGACCAGTGGTTTGAAGGTATTCAGCCACCAGCGCGCGCATGTGGCGAATCAGCGCTTGCACGCCCTGAGCTATTGGTTGAGATGATAGCCATCGCTGCTGAGTAATAAACGGCTCGCAGTATCTGTAGTACCGTTATTAAATAGAAATAAAAAAGGCCATGATAGCGATATCATGGCCTTTTCTATGCGTAGCAATAAGCCAACTCGATTATTAAAGAGGAATATGCTAGCTTTTTAATCCAAGCACACGCCGTATAACGTCAGCGAAGCAATACAATGATTATTATAGGAATTAGCATCCTTTCCATACTGCTTGGCGTTTCTCAATAAAAGCATCAATACCTTCGCTCACATCGTCTGCCATCATATTGCAAGTCATTACTTCACTGGCATAGTCATAAGCGTCTTCGACACTCATATCCAGCTGCTTATAAAACATATCTTTGCCAGTTCTTATTGCTACCGGAGCCTTGGTAGTGATTGCTGTTATCAGTGATTGTAGTGTTTGATCGAGTTGCTCTGCTGGCGCAACTCGATTGATCAATCCATATTGCAAAGCGGTATGCGCATCGATAAATTCACCTGTAATTAGCATCTCAAATGCCTGCTTGCGGGGCAAATTACGACTGACGGCAACGGCAGGCGTAGAGCAAAAAAGTCCAACGTTTATCCCAGAGGTGGCAAATTTTGCATCATCAGCGGCAACGGCCAAGTCACAAGCGGCGACCAGCTGACATCCTGCGGCGGTGGCAAGACCTTGTACTTTTGCGATAACGACTTGCGGCATACGGTTGATGGTAAGCATCATTTGGCTACATTGCTGAAATAGAGCACGGTGAAATGCTTCATCGTCGTGTGCGCGCATTTGCTTTAGATTGTGACCCGCACAGAATGCTTTGCCTGTCGCTTGAATAACCACGACTCTGATCGTATCGTCTTGAGCGATACTGTCTAGCTCTGTTTGCATGGCAGACAGCACTTCAACGGACAACGCATTGAATTGTTTGGGTTGGTTTAAGGTGAGCGTGACTACGCTACTTTCTTTACTGTCTTCTCTAATAACCAGAAGGTTATCCGTGTCTAGAGTAATGTCAGATTGAGTCATTTATCATCCTTGATAATGGGTGGTTTATAGTTTTATATATAGCTGACTAAATAGTAGCATGGCTCACATTCTATACAATAGATGGAGCACATAGAAAGCTCACAAAAAAATAGCGTACTCAGGTGATGAATACGCTATTGGTTTTTTAGTCAGATATAATCTAAATTTATACTGGATCTAGTATGCGCCTTCGCTATAGATAAGCTCGTAGCTGTGGCTGTATATCTCAACGATGTTACCGAACGGGTCTTCCATATAAATCATGCGGTAGGGTTTTTCGCCAGGGTAGTAGTAGCGTGGTTTTTCCATACGCTTTTTACCGCCTGCTGCAACCATACGCTCAGCCAATTCTTCAACATTTGGATCTTGGACGCAGAAGTGAAAGATACCTGTTTTCCAGTATTCAAAGTTGTTTTCAGGGTTTTCTTGATTTTTGAATTCAAAAATCTCAACACCGATACGGTCACCAGTAGATAAGTGAGCGATGCGGAAGCTGCCCCAACCAGAACCAAATACTTCAGTACACATCTCACCAATCGGGCTGTCATCTTCGACAATCTCAGTTGGTTCCATGATGGTGTACCAACCCATCACTTCAGTATAAAATTTTACGGCGGCATCTAAGTCAGGGACTGACAGACCGATGTGCGAAAAGCTTCTTGGATAGACGTTATTCATAGTTTGTGCTCCTGTTTGATGTGCGTTTTCTTTAACGTGAAGCCAGTATACAAATACAGGTTAATTATGTAAAATTATCAAATATTATATGAATAAGTATGAAACGTAATGATAAATATCACGTGGCTACGTACTTTTTGCACGCTTGCTGAGATCGGGCACTTCACGCGTACGGCTGAACGTCTATATATGACGCAATCTGGCGTGAGTCAGCACATACGTAAGTTAGAGGAGCAACTAGATACGGACTTATTGATTCGACAAGGAAAGCAGTTCTCATTGACCAATGCAGGTGAGCAGCTTTACAAAGAAGCAGGCGAGATATTGCAACGCTTATCAAATTTAGAGCAGCGCATCGGTGAAGATCCGCCTTATAAAGGGCTGGTACGGTTGATGTCACCAGGGAGTGTGGGACTTAAACTGTATCCGCAGCTTTTGGCATTACAGCAGCAGCATCCAAAACTAGTCATTGATTACCGATTTGCACCAAATTCTGATACAGAGCGAGCACTGGCTAATCACGAGATTGATATTGGCTTTATGACAGATATCTCAGATGATGAAACGGTTAGCTGCAAGTCTATGGCGAAAGAAGCATTGATACTAGTAACCCCTGCGGCTATCGTAGAGCCTAGTTGGGAGCAGCTTATCGAGCTTGGATTTATCGATCATCCGGATGGTGCCCATCATGCAGGCATGCTACTGACTGCCAATTATGAGCAATTTCAGCATATCAATGATTTTGAGAAAAAGGGCTTTTCGAATCAGATTGGCCTGATTTTAGAACCAGTCAGCAGGGGAATAGGTTTTACTGTTTTGCCAGCCCATGCAGTGGCGGCTTATCCAAAGCCTGAGCTGATTAACAGTCATCATCTACCAGTTGCTGTTAGCGAAACGCTATATTTGGCAGTCAGAAGACAGCAGGCACTCTCTAATAAAATGCGTACGGTCATTAATGAAGTAAAAAAATGGCTATAATTGTTTTGAGAGTGATAAATGCACAGCTAACAAAGCGTTAATAAAAAGCTCGATAGCTGTGCATTTAGTGGAGGAGGCTTATTGATAGATTGCACTATTTTAAAGTCTGCCCAAGTTTGATACTTGCAGCGATATTAGCAGCAGTCGTCTCAATGTTGTTATAAGCAGAACCCAATACATTATCAATCGTATCTACTTTTTGGATACTAGGCATGACTACATCGAACTGACTGGTCTGAGCAGGTTTTAGTCCATCGACACTGCCGCAGATAGCGATAACAGGTGTGCGGCTGGTCTTAGCGATTTGGCTAATACCACCTGCCACTTTACCCATAGCTGTTTGTGCATCGAGCTTACCTTCGCCAGTGATGACGAGGTCAGCCTCTGCGATATGCTGTGACAGGTGAGCCACTTCGGCAACTGTATCAAAGCCTGATTTCAACTGAGCGTCAAAGAACGTCATCATCGCATATCCGAGACCACCAGCAGCGCCAGCGCCTTCAACGTGTTGACAGTCTTCGTAGCCGTTCTGTCCACAGATGGTCGCAAAGTGACTGAGTGCCTTGTCCAAGGTATTGACCTGCTCTGGACAGGCGCCTTTTTGTGGGCCAAACACGGCGCTTGCACCCAGCAGACCGCATAATGGATTGGTCACATCACAAGCAACTTCAAATACCGTGTCTGATATCTGTGCATGCAGGCTAGTATTATCGAGCTTATGTAGGCTGGCAAGTGCGCCACCACCATGAGTGAGTAGGCTATCGTTGATGTCATGAAATGTTATGCCTAGCGCCATTAGCATACCAAGGCCTGCATCATTGGTTGCGCTACCGCCCAGACCGATAACGATACGCTTAGCCCCTTCTGCTAACGCATCTTCGATCAGCTCCCCAACACCATAACTACTCGCAATAACGGGGTTACGCTCATCAGCTGTTAATAGGTGCAATCCGCACGCTTGAGCCACTTCAATAACTGCCGTCGCATCAGGCAATAACAGATACTTTGCAGTAATCGGTCTCATTAACGGGTCATGTACTCTGACTTCCTTCCAGCCTCCGCCTAATACATAAGACAATACCGCTGAGGTGCCTTCACCACCATCAGCCATTGGTAATAGCTTATAGTCTGCATCTGGAAACACTTGGCTAAAGCCAGATTGAATGGCGTGGCACACGTCCAGTGCTTCTAAACTTTCTTTAAACGAGTCAGGGGCGATCAAAATTTTCATACGGCTCTCTTTGCATATCTTAATGACACGATCATTGCGATAGTGTCATGTTTTAAAACGTTTATTTAACACTCATCAAATAAACGTATATATAAGTACCCAATCTTATGAATTAGATAAATACTAGGGTCAATAACCAAATAAATACTATGCTAGTCACACCTTGGATACCAGTGGCCATGGAATGGGCTTTGTACGCTTGTGCGACGCTCATGCGACTGAACTGACTCACAATCCAAAAGAAGCTGTCATTGGCATGTGAGATAGTCATAGCACCGGCACCAATTGCCATCACGCAAAACACGCGTCCAAGTTCACTGTCTAGGCCAATCTGGCTCAATAGTGGGGCAACCATAGCAGAAGTCGTAACCAATGCGACCGTGGTTGAGCCTTGTGCTGTTTTTAGTGCAGCAGAGACGATAAATGGCATGAAGATACCTAAACCCAAAGCCGATAGCGTTGAGCCTAGGTAGTCACCAATGGGTGTCACTTTTAGCATGGCACCAAACGCGCCACCAGCACCAGTGATCAATAGGATAGGGGCTGCTACTACCAAACCTTGCGAGATGCTATCGCTGATTTCTTGCGTTTTTTGGCTTGATTTAATCAAGAAAAAGGATAAGAACAAACCGATAAGTAGCGCAGTAAGCGGGTTACCAATGAATATTAAAATCTCTGCTAGCGTACCACTACCGAACGGCGCACTTGGGAAATTAGCAACCGAAGATAAGCAGATTAGAATGATAGGAACAATGATAGGTAAAAACGCCATTGTCGCTGAAGGCAGGTGACTATAATCGTCACGAGTCTTCATTCCTTCAGGCATGGCTGCTGGAGCATCTACAGCATTGATATTGGCAGGAGTCGCGTTAAGAAAGCGATTAGACCACCACCAGCCAGCCAGTACAGCAACTGCTGTCACAACCACACCGACCATGATGACCAAACCTAGGTTGGATTCTAGACCTAAGTTACCTGCCGCCGCGATTGGGCCTGGCGTAGGCGGGACAAAGGTATGGGTAGCGTATAGACCAGTTGCCAAGGCAATACTCATCGCGACACTTGATACATGTAAGCGCTCAGCCAAAGACTCTTTCAGAGAGTTCAAGATAATATAGCCAGAGTCACAAAATACAGGTATCGAAACGACTGCACCGACGATAGACATGGTTAAAGTAGGGAAGCGTGGCCCCAATACCTTGATGACTGACTCTGCCATCACGATAGCGGCACCCGTTTTTTCAAGGATTAAGCCGATAATCGTACCAAATACAATCACAAGACCGATATAGCCTAAGATACCACCGAAACCATCAGAGATCGTTTTTGCTACCGTATTAAGTGGTACTTGATAAAATAGCGCGACTAAAAAAGCGGACAAAATTAACACTAAAAAAGGATGCCACTTTAACTTTGCGGTAGCGAAAATAATAAAAAGAATGGTCAGCACAAGCCAAAATACAATCATCACTGTCTCAATATGGTTTATATCTTAATGAGTTATTCACGCAAACAGGCATGAATAACGATACGAAATTTTGAAGGGGCATATTCTATAGCAAATAGGCATCACTAGGAAATACATTTGTCAAAGAGATGCTGTTTGTTATGGCGATATGAGTATTTTTTGATGAGAGTGGGGGCATTATTTTGCCTGTAGAGTTATCGCTTTTTCAATTTTCAGACTGCCTGTAACTAAGATCTCTCACTAAAAAACAGACTGACCACTATAGATGGCCAGTCTGTTTATAAGATATCACTTATTTTATTTGTTCAAGATGAGTTTTTTATATAAATTCCAACCTAAGCAATCTTATCGAAGAACGCTTTATTGTCAGTAGCTATCATAGAGTCGAAGCTTACGTAAATACCTTTATCATCTAGCGTTGCATACCAGTGGTCATCATCGCCGCTGGTCAGTATCTGAAAGTATTTATCATTAACGATTCTACCTACCGTGTAAATCTGACCCTTCGAATAAAAGGTATTGCCTTGAATGCACATTAACTTATCATCGGTATGTATCTCATTGTCGTTTATCATATGATGGCCTTTTATAAATAATATGGAGCAGTATCTGAATGCTGTTTGCGGCTAAAATTATATTCGTAATACATAGACAGTATCTTATTGTTTGGTATGATGTTTTTGAGTTAGTTGTTGCAGATGGTTACTGGTATATATCATGATCATAACAGGGTCAAAAGTCGAGATAGAATAGTAATTTTAGCGGCATGAGTGTAGCGAGAGTTGCCGTCTAGTCAATTAGTCAATAGAGAATACATAGATATAAAAAAGCCAGCAACACAAGGTCACTGGCTTTTTTATAGACTGAGTCTAATTATCTGAAAGATTACTCTTCAGAATAATCTTCGTCAGCTTCTTCTTCGTCAGCTGAATCTTCGTTGTTACCATCTTCAGAAAGAATAGTAACTAAGATGCTAGCAGTAACGTCATGGTGTAGCTGAATATCAACATTGTATTCGCCAACTTGACGTAGAGTGCCTTCAGGTAGCTTGATTTCAGCACGGTCTACTTCTAGACCTGAGTTAGTCAATGCTTCAGCGATATCGCGAGTACCGATAGAGCCGAATAGCTTACCTTCGTCACCTGATTTAGCACGCATGATAACATTAACGTCAGTTAGTGCATCAGCACGCTCTTGAGCAACTGCGATCTCTTTTGCTTCTTCAGCTTCAAGCTCAGCACGACGTGCTTCGAACTTTTCAATGTTAGCTTTAGTCGCAGGTAGAGCGCGGCCCTGAGGGATAAGAAAGTTACGACCGTAACCTGGTTTTACATCGACAGTTTCACCGAGTTTACCAAGGTTGACGATACGCTGTAACAAAATAATTTGCATGAGTCATTCCTAGTTAGCGGTTAACCTTGATGGTTATCAGTGTATGGAAGTAGCGATAAATAACGAGCTTGCTTGATAGCAGTCGCTAGTTGACGCTGATATTTAGTAGACGTACCGGTAATACGGCTTGGTACGATTTTGCCATTATCACTAATGTACTGTTTTAGCAATTCAACATCTTTATAGTCGATGTGAGTGATGCCTTCAGCAGTGAAACGGCAGAATTTGCGACGGCGATAGAAACGTGCCATGAGTATTCTCCTTTAATTAGTCTTCACTGTTGTCGTTGTCGTCATTATCGCTTTCACGATTGTCTGGACGACGAGTAGTTGCTTTGCGTGCGCGTTTTTCATCGGCATTCTTGGCTAACTGCGACTCTTCAGTGACAGCTTCGTCACGGCGCATAACTAGACTACGAATGATCGCGTCGTTATAGCGGAATAATTCTTCAAGTTCAGCCAAAGTCTCGCCGTCAGTTTCAATGTTGAAAAGAACGTAATGAGCTTTGTGAATCTTGTTGATTGGGTAAGCCAATTGACGACGGCCCCAATCTTCTAGACGATGGATAACACCGTTGTTGTCTTGAACTAACTTGATGTAGCGCTCAACCATGCCAACCACTTGGTCGCTTTGGTCTGGGTGTACAAGTAACACCAGTTCGTAATGTCGCATTATGACTCCTTACGGATTAGTAGCTATTAACCCTATGTTAATAGCAAGGAGATTTATAAGGTAAGCCCTAATTCCTAAAAATATAATAAGAAAAAAGCTTAGTTTATAAAGCGCCGTATTATAACAGCACTCGGTGATTAACACAAAGGTTAATCACCGAGTGCTGCCAATAAGATATAAAAAAAACATGAGTAATCTTTGCTAAATGAAAAAGCTGCGATTATACGCAGCTTTTTTATGACTATCATGAATTATATGGTTAAAAAATATTTACTCAGATTTTGATTTCTTTACCAGTTGACTGCTGTCAGCTTTGACCACTAAGGTTTTGGCAAGCTTGTCATGCCAACCAATGTTTTCAGGGCTTTTAGATGCCATGTAATAATGGATAGCAATAATCACAAAACCTAAAAAGCTAGTAAACGAAAACAGTAGATTATAAATAATAAACAACAGTAATGTACGTGTGCCGACAAGCTTAATAAACGAGGGTAGACGATGTGTGGTCTGATCCACAACCCGAATACCAGTGATTACTTTGCCTAGTGATTGCCCACGCATGGTGATAAATACCAGCTGCAATGCAAACAAGCCAAAAACCATGACTTGCGACATCATGAGCGTACTACTAGGAAGGCTTTCCATCAATGTCATTGAGTATTGATAAGCAGCATCCATATCTTGAATGTTTTGGAATTTGGTATAGTCCACATCCATTTTGGTCAATGCCATTACTAATGGCAATATGGCCAATACATACAGCAGCCCATTAAGCGCAGTCGCCAATACTCGCGACATAATCGGGGCAAGTACCACGTTGCCAACGGTTTTATCTTTGTCCGTGGCAGCCTTCTTAATAGTCGGCTTGTTTAATGATACATTGTTGTGCGGCGTCTGATGACGATTGGTCGTCATATCGGCCTTCACATTTTTAGAACGTTCAGGCTTGCCATATAGTCTATCTAATGATACTGAATTATTATCTTTAGTATTGCTGGTATCTTCAGGGAAGACGGTCACATTATTGATAATAGAATCATTCGCATCAGGAGTAGTAGCACCAGTCGGTCGATAAACCGTTTGATTATTGGTCACATTTCCTACGCGCTGCCACTGATCTAAGCCTTCATGCCACATTAAATCATCAAGCAATACTTCGCCTGATGCCAGCATGATATTAAGCTGTTCCAAATTGTATGGACCAGCTTGTACGTTATTTCGAGCAAGGAAAATCTGCATAATTGCCTGCATAGTTAGTCATGTCTTAAGACATTATATTAGGGTCTATTTGAAAAAATCAAATAGACCCTAATAGTGGTATCTTTAATGACTGTGTGAGTTACCGTTGCGACTGAACGTAACGGTCTACTTTTCTTCACCAGCTAGGAAGAACCAAGTATCTAGCACAGAATCAGGGTTCAATGATACCGAGCTGATACCTTGCTCCATTAGCCAGAACGCTAGATCTGGATGGTCTGATGGGCCCTGACCACAGATGCCGACATATTTGTTTTGCTTACGGCAAGCATCGATAGCCATAGTGAGCAATTTCTTAACAGCAGGGTCACGCTCATCAAATAGATGTGAGACGATACCTGAGTCACGATCAAGACCAAGCGTTAACTGAGTCAAATCGTTAGAGCCGATTGAGAAGCCATCGAAGTACTCTAGGAACTCTTCTGCTAATAGCGCGTTGGTTGGTAGCTCACACATCATGATGATGCGTAGACCATTTTCACCGCGTTTTAGACCGTTTTTCTCAAGTAATTCGATCACTTGTGCCGCTTCGCCAGTGGTACGGACGAATGGAATCATAATCTCAACGTTAGTCAAGCCCATCTCATCACGAACACGTTTTAGCGCTTTACACTCAAGCTCAAAACAGTCACGGAAGTTATCAGACACATAACGGCTGGCACCGCGGAAACCAAGCATTGGATTCTCTTCTGATGGCTCGTACAGCTTACCACCAAGCAAGTTAGCGTATTCGTTTGATTTGAAATCTGACATACGAACGATAACTGGCTGATCCATAAATGCAACGGCTAGGGTTGAGATACCTTCAACCAATTTATCAACATAAAAGTCAACAGGTGAGGCATAGCCTGCGATACGCTCTTGAATGGCTTGTGAGATCTCACGTGGCAAGCTGTTCATGTTTAGCAGCGCTTTTGGATGCACACCAATCATGCGGTTGATAATGAACTCTAAACGCGCAAGACCAATACCTTCGTTTGGCATTTGAGTGAATGAGAAGGCGCGATCTGGGTTACCAACGTTCATCATGACTTTAAATGCAAGCTCTGGCATAGACTCAACCGAGTTGGTCTGCACTTCAAAATCAATCTGGCTTTCATAAATAAAACCAGTGTCGCCTTCAGCACAAGATGCAGTCACTTCTTGACCGTCAACCAATAGCTCAGTGGCGTTACCACAACCAACGATGGCTGGCACACCTAGCTCACGCGCGATAATCGCTGCGTGACACGTACGACCACCGCGGTTGGTAATGATGGCAGAAGCGCGCTTCATGACTGGTTCCCAATCTGGATCAGTCATGTCTGATACTAATACGTCGCCTTCTTCTACTTTGTCCATCTCGTTTAGGTGAGTAACGATACGTACTTTACCTGAACCGATACGCTGACCGATTGAACGACCTTCACACAATACTTTTGCGCCAGTCGTGTCGATGACATAACGTTCCATGACATTGCTGTCTTGGCGACTCTTAACGGTTTCAGGACGTGCCTGAACGATAAAGATTTCACCGCTGTCACCGTCTTTTGCCCATTCGATATCCATCGCGTGGCCATAATGCTGCTCGATCGTGACCGCTTGCTTGGCAAGAGAGGTCAGCTCTTCAGTAGATAAAGAGAATTGCATGCGATCTTGTTTTTCAACATCGACTGTTTTCACTGATTTTGCGGTGCTGCCTTCATCACCATAAACCATTTTCTTGTGCTTGCTGCCTAGGTTACGACGGATAACAGAAGGCTTACCATCGGCTAGCAGACGTTTTGAGATGTAGAATTCATCTGGGTTAACCGCGCCCTGTACAACCATTTCGCCTAGGCCATAGCTTGACGTGATGAACACAACTTGATCAAAACCGCTTTCGGTATCTAGCGTGAACATAACACCAGCCGCACCAGTCTCTGAACGTACCATACGCTGTACGGCAGCAGACAGTGCAACGCCTTCGTGCTCAAAACCTTTGTGTACACGGTAAGAGATTGCACGGTCGTTATATAAAGAAGCAAACACTTCTTTAATAGCAATTAGGACGTTATCAATACCGCGAATGTTCAAGAAGGTTTCTTGTTGACCAGCAAATGACGCATCTGGCAAATCTTCAGCAGTCGCAGAAGAACGTACAGCAACAGCGATATCTTCGCCGCCACTCATGGTTTCAAATGATTCACGTACTTCTTGCTCAAGATCTTTTGGCAGTTCTTGCTCGATGATCCAAGTACGAATCTTTTTACCAGTCGCCGCAAGCTTATTAACATCATTGACGTCCAATGTGTTTAGCTCACTGTTGATTTTTTCTAGTAAACCTGTTTCTGTCAAAAAGCGATTGAATGCATTTGAAGTGGTGGCAAAGCCGCCTGGAACACTAACGCCTAAATCAGAAAGATGGCTGATCATCTCGCCAAGTGAGGCATTCTTGCCACCAACCATTTCGATGTCGTCTTTTCCTAGCTGATCAAGATTGATTACAAGTGCTGTAGATTGCGCTGCCATGATAACTCCAGAAAATAAGGTTATTTAGTAAAGATTATAACGGTGAATTATACCGCCATATTAGGAGGAATTCGAGGGGTTTTACCAAAAAACTTGTTAAAAATACACAAATTGTAGGAATTGCCATATAAATTAAGGCAAGTTTCTAAAGATATTACCTTTAGCAAGATGAAAAAATATCTATAGTAGGGGTGATGACATGTATTGATAACTGCTGACGAGTCTAAAAATAGACATGTTTAAAGCGGATTTATTTGAATTATTCGCGAAATTTCTGCCTTTATATACGACATGTGATATCAATAGCAGATAACTGACCACAAATTAGGGGTGATGTGTGAACTTAAAACAGCATAAGTCTCTAAGTGTACACCTGTAACATTGATTTCTATTAGGATGCTAATATGCGTATAATGTAGCGGATAGATAAGTAATGCATATGGCTATATAAACGTGCAATAGCAGCGCTGCCATCGTTCTGCATTTAAAAGAGATAAGGCAGCCAAAGTTAGATAAATGCTATTAGATCAATACTAAAAATAAAATGAATATCATTATTGAGTTTTCAACCGAGGTGTCAACGTTATGTACTCAAGCAATCCATCTGAACAAGTCAAGTCCACTATCCAAAATCGTCATGCGTTAAACTTGGACAGCTCACAAGCCATCAGAACGGCGTTTTTTATCTCAGATGGCACCGCGATTACGGCTGAGACTCTCGGACGCGCTATTTTAAGTCAGTTTGCCTCGGTCCCTTTTGAGACAAGAGTGTTGCCATACGTCGATAGCCTAGAGCGTGCTGATGATGCCGTAGAGCAGATCAACATGGCATATCAACGTGATGGGTCGTTGCCGTTAGTATTTGATACGATCGTCAATCCAGAGATTCGTGAAAAAATCAATTCAGCACACAGCTGTAATTTGGATATGTACGAAGGGTTGATTGGCCGTGTTGCAGAAGAGACTGGCGTAGAGCCAGATGGTCATTCAGGTCATGCGCATGATGATGTTGATTCTGAGACATACAAAGAGCGTATTGATGCAGTCCATTTCGCCTTAGACAATGACGATGGGGCGCGTACTCGTCACTATAATGCAGCAGATATTATTTTGGTGGGTGTGTCACGCTCTGGTAAGACACCGACTTCTCTATACTTAGCATTACAATTCGGTATTCGAGCCGCTAACTATCCTTTGACCGAAGATGATCTATACGACAATCAACTACCAAAAGCGCTGCGTGAGCATAAAGACAAATTGTTTGGTTTACTCATTGATACCGATCGCTTGGTAAAAATCCGTCAAGAGCGCCGTGCAGGCAGTCGTTACTCAAGTTATCAGCAGTGCCAACAAGAACAGCGTGCGATACAGGGAATTTATATCACGCATGGTATCCCAAGCTTAGATGTATCAGAGATGTCTGTTGAAGAGATTGCGACGCGTATCTTGCAGATGACAGGTCTTAAGCGCCGCATTGGGTAATGGACTATTAATTTTATAATATGTAATCGTCATCAAGTTTGTAAAAAGTATATTCATGCCTTATTGTGAGTACGACTTTACTAAATTGCTTGAATATTAAAAATATTAACTAGTGCACATAGATATTAATAGAGCAAACAATATATAAAGAGGACATGATGGTAAGTAAGAATATAAGTGACGCAACCAATGATACTGGTAAAGACGTCCACACTGAAGTATCGAATAAATCTAATGGCCGTTCGCCCAATCCTGAGCATACTGAAGGTAAAGACACAAAACAGAAAATCGAGCAGACGCATGAGCAGGTCACTGAAGATATCATGCATCACCCTGATCTCATCAACCCGCTTGATGACACTCGTATTGATATTAAATCTGGATTTACCAAAGATTCTCGTCGACTAAAAAGTGACGATCATGAGTATGAGTACGATGCGGTGGTTTTAGGAGCGGGCCCTGCTGGTGAAGCTGCTGCCATGAAGCTGACCAAATCTGGCAAAAGAGTGGTGGTCGTTGATCCGCGAGATCAGGTAGGTGGTAACTCCACTCATGTCGGTACTATTCCAAGTAAAGCATTGCGCCAATCAGTATTTAACTTAATTAACTTCCGTCGCGACCCAATGTTTACCAAAGCGATGGAGTATAAGCAAGTTCCGCTAAATGAAGTATTGGCTAAGGCTCGTCAAGTAATCCGTCGTCAAGTCAGTACGCATACCCGCTTTTATGAGCGCAACCGTATCGAAGTCATTCAAGGGTGGGCAAGTTTTATTGACGCTCATACGCTGCGCATTGAAGTCGACGACAATGTCTACGAAACCATCACTTTTAATAAAGCTATCATCACTGTCGGTAGTCGTCCTTACCGTCCTGAGATTTTAGACTTTAACCATCCACGCGTTTTTGACTCTGACAAAATCTTGCAAATGGATTATGTGGTCAAAAAAATCATCATTTATGGTGCAGGGGTGATTGGGTGTGAGTATGCGTCTATCTTTACTGGTCTTGGCTACAAAGTTGATCTAATCAATAACCAAGATCAATTGCTTAACTACTTAGACAGCGAAATCAGTGATGCCATCGCGCATGACTTTAGGCAGTTCGGTGTGCTTATCCGTAGTAATGAAGATATTGATTATCTTGAGACCCATGATGACTGCGTAATCCTACATCTCAAAAGCGGTAAGAAAATCAAATCAGATGCCATTCTTTGGTCAAATGGACGCTCAGGTAACACAGAAGGCTTGAATTTAGACGCCATTGGACTAAAAGCAAATAGCCGTGGTCAGCTAAAAGTAGATGATACTTATTGTACTGGTATCGACAATATCTATGCTGCGGGTGATGTCATCGGTTGGCCATCACTAGCCTCAGCTGCTTACGATCAAGGTCGCTGTGCCGCTGCATTTATGGTTGGTGATAGTGATGCCGAGCCAGTATCTAGTGTACCGACTGGTATCTATACCATTCCCGAAATCTCTTGTATCGGTAAAACAGAGCAGGAGCTAACAGATGAAAAAGTCCCATATGAAGTAGGTCAAGCGTTCTTTAAGCATCTGGCACGTGCTCAAATCATTGGTGAACGTTCGGGCGTATTAAAAATATTGTTCCATCGTGATACCTTAGAGATTTTAGGCATTCATTGCTACGGTAACCACGCGTCAGAGATTATTCATATCGGTCAGGCGGTTATGAAGTGCAACAATACGCTTGAGTACTTTGTAAACACGACCTTTAACTATCCAACGATGGCAGAAGCATACCGTGTGGCAGCATTGAATGGTTTGAACCGAGTATTTTGATGTTTAAAAATGACTCAAAGTAAAAGTGTCATATGTATAAAAAAGCGCCTACTAACATTAGCAGGCGCTTTTTTATACTCATAGATTTAATTAACTTGAAGATTTATAAGTAGGCTTTTTTTTGCGGAATACGCTTGCGTAAAAACAGTAGCAAAGCAAAGTAAAATAGCCATAAGCCAGCTAATGCATAAAATCCTATAGCGACTTGAGAGAGGCTTGCACCCATTTGGTTAAGCTGCACAGAGGTGTTGATCGCAGGGGTAGTCGGTACGATCCAGCGTATTACTTGCAAAACTTGAGGCAACTGGTCGGCTGGCCATGGATAGCCGCTCAAGAAAAATATCGGTAAGGAGATAAAGATTAAGATCTGCATACTGCGCTCACGCTGCCGGAACCATAATCCGAGTATGCAGCCGAGCGTTGCGACTGTCGGACAAAACAGTGCTAAAAACAATAGCGTTCCGAGCATATTTTGCCCACGTGGATAATGATGCAGCTCAAAAGTCCAGCCATAATAAAAACAGCCAATGATAAAGCTTAGTGTGCTCAGCGCTGTGATACGTCCGAGCCAACCGCGTACACTCGCAGCATGACGGCGCTGCTCATACCAAGTGCCAATTAGCATCGCAGTCGCCATCAACAGTGTCTGCTGTAAGATAATGACGGAGACGGCTGGGACGACGTAGGCACCGTAGCCCTCGGTTTGGTTATACAGTGGCATAATCCGTAGCGGTATAGCTTGAGTATTCTGTGCTGCGGTAGATGCATAAGCGCCTTTCGCAATGCTTTTTTTTACCTTGATGCCTGCGGATACCGTACCTACTGCTTGAGAGAATCCCAGTTGGACGTTTTTATTTAAAATAAAGTAGCCGCCGTTGCCGAGGACGCTGACATAGGCTTGCTGCCCTGACATGACTTGTTCTTCAAGGCCGCTTGGAATCACCATATAGCCTGCAATTTGATCGGACCATATGGCTTCTTTGGCCGCTTGTTCATTGATAAAGTGCTCAGTATCTAGAGATGGACTGGCACTTGCATAACGGGCAAGCGTACGCGACAAGTTACTATTGTCATAATCAACAATACCTACTGGAACATGGTTGACCACTTCAGTTGAGTAGGGCCAAGGATAAAAGAACCCATAGATAATCGGGGCAATAATCAACATCAAAAGTACGCCTTTATCCCCAAAGACATCTTTGAAAGTTTGAAGAAAGCTTGTCCAAAATGTTTGAGATGCTGGAGCGATATCTGATTGAGGTTTTTCGCGCTTGGTATTCGATTGTGCGGACATTAGCGTGCTCCCCAACGTTCAGGATGCGCCAATGCGCGTTTGGTTAATAAGGCTGCAAGTAGCATGGCTATCATGGTAGCAACCGCTAAACCATAGACAATGAGTAGGGATGTAGCAAGCGGTGCTTGCATTTGTAACTGGGCAATATGCAGCTTGAGGTAATGTGTTAGCGGCAATGCATTCGACCAGTATTGCGCGCTATCACTAATTGCAATATAAGGAAAGGTCACACCAGCAAAGGCATAAGAAGGCGCTGAAATAAAACCAGTCGTTGATAAACCCATACGCAGTGAAAAGGAGTTCAAAGTAAAAATAGCACCAAGCCAGAATGACAGTATCATCAAGCATAACAGGCCGATATATACTGCGATGATTGATAATATGCTTATATTTTGGTTCGACGTTATAAGCCACAATACCAAAGCCGACCATAAGCTATAGGCCAACATTGGCCAAAAATACTTGCCTAGTAGACCAGATAACAACACTGATATGCTGACAGAATTGGGTATTTTTGAGTCTGATGATAGTACAGTGTTGTTGGCGCTATCTTGTGCGGTGTTCAATGCAGCTGCTTTTTCAGAAGATTTAACCAAGGCTAAGTCAGGTGTACCTGTACTGATAAAGCGATACCAGCGACCAATATTTTTATCGCGCAGCTCGCGACCAATGGTAGTTGCCCCGACGACCATTGCTAATATATGTAGTAGTGCAGGTATGACGGTCGATGCCAAAAACTGCTGATAATTGGTTGCAGCATTGAACAGACTAATACGTTGGATACTGATAGGCGAGTAAGCAGTCATGGCTTGCGACGGCCCTACGCCTTGCTTTATCAATCGCTTGATCTCTACGCCTGCGGACAATGTGCTAGCGACTGCTTGGACAGCCGTTTGAATAATGCCAGAGTGCGTACCGTACTGGGCGTTTACTTGTAGGACTAAAGGGGCAGGCTTGTTAGATAAAATATTACGCGAAAAATCCTCAGGAATGATGATAACCGCATAAATATCGCGTTGCAAGATCGCAGCCTCTGCATCCGCTGGTGAATAATAAAGCTGTCTAACCGTAAGCGTAGGACTGGCTTCTAAGTAACGTACGGTAGTATTGGCAACAGCACTATTGTCCTGATCGATCACTCCAATGGGTAAATCGGTAATCTGAGTCTGTGAAAATATCCACCAAATCAGCAGCACTGTGGCTAGTGGTATCCACACCACCATACTAAGGTCCCAATGGTTTTTGGCTAAAAAACGGCGCTCGTAAGCGGCGCTACGTAAAAAAGCCTCACTTAACTTAGTCAAGTGCATGGCCTACTCTGGGTTCTGATTGATAGGATTAATATGCACAACCACACTCATTCCTGAGCGAATGCGAGTATCGGGCGTGGATGGTCGCGCTTTGACCTCAAAGGTACGCACATCAAAACCATCATCATTGTTGGTCGGTCGCCAAGTAGCAAAATCAGATAAGGTCGATGTTGCATAAACAGTAAACTGCTTGTTATAAGGCTTATCTGCTGATGATAATGCGGGAATAGTACCTGTAAATGTCTGACCAATAGCAAATTGATTTAAATAAGATTCAGTGACATTGAGCACTACCCACTGGTCATTGGTATCAACCAACGTGAGCAAAGGAACACCTTGACCGATGACTTCTCCAGCACTAACGATGACGTTGTCCACAATACCAGCGATAGGACTCTTTAGATTGGCTTCTTCTTTTGCTGCCAGTGCCTCATCTAGCTGGGCATCGACTTGTGCGACTTGAGCGGTAGCCGCTGATTTGTCTTCACTGCGAGCACCTTCTAATGCTAAATCATATTGCAAACGTGCGGCTTCAGTTTGATCTTGAGTAGCAAGATATTGCGCGTAAGCCTCATCGCGTTTTTGCCGTGCCATCAATCCTTCTTCATACAGACGATTGACACGCTGATAGGTGTTTTCTGCCAAATCAGACGCGGCTTTATTGGCTTGCCAAGCGGCTTTGGCTTGAGCGATCTCTTGCGGGCGTGCCCCGTTTTCTGCTTTGTCCAATTGACTTTGCGCGATTTGCTTACCAGCACGTGCTTGGTTGATCTTGGCATTAATCTCAGGCGAATCCATCTCGATGAGTTGTTGACCCACCGTAACCGTATCACCTTCTGTCACCATAATGTTAGCAATGCGGCCTGCTACCTTTGCAGCGATAGAGGTTTGCTGCATTTGCATTTGCCCTTGGAGGGTAATGACTCCTGGTTCATTATGCTGATTGCTTTTATATAAACCGTATGCAATTGCACCAAGAACACCTAGTACAAACAGTATGAGCAATATCTTTTTCATACGAGCAGATTTATCAGCTTTTGCGTTGCCACGACTGTATGCAGGTACAGATTGCTCTGGAGCGTCAGACCCACCAGATACATTTTCTACTGGATCGACGGAGGCTTTTGCATCTTGAGAGGTCACTGACTCGGTTGAATCAACTGATTTATTTAAGTTGTCTGATTCGTTTGGAAATTCAGTCATGACGGTGTGATTCCTAAAGCAGCAAAGTTGAGAACAAAGGATTTATGATTAGTACACTCGAACAGCATAAGGTTTGGCATTGTCTATGGCTTCAGAATTAAAAATCGCACCAAAAGCGACGATAAAGGCCGAATAATACAGCCAAAGCATAATGACCACCGCCGCTGACAGCGCCCCAAATTCAGCACTATAGTTGTTGAAGTTTTGCACATAAATCGAAAACAGCACGGACAATATAATCCAAAGAATGGTCGCGAGCGTTGCTCCTGGAACCAGTTTTTTTAGTGCAACGGCATCGCGATTTGGTGCTAGGCGATAGAGACTTAAAAAGCTTAAAAAGATAATACCCGCCAATACAGGCCATCTGGCCCACAATGCAACTGTTTCAGCCACTTGAGGGAAGGGGAAGTAATTCGCTGCTACAGGGATAATAGCAATAGAAGACACCGCTATCATCAAGACGACTACCGCACCAAAGGTTAGGCTCACTGCTCGAATCGTGCCTTGTATGAAGCTGCGCTCTTGGGTGATATGAAAAGCGAGATTGACAAGGGCAATTAAAGATTTGATGCCTTTGGAGCCAGCATAAAGGGCAAGTAAGGTCGATATGATCAGACTAAACGTCAGCGTGGATTTGGTATTAGAGACCAACTCACTTAGGCGCGAATTAAGGACTTCATATACTGTGTCAGGTATAAACGGACGCAAAATGGAGATATGCTCTTGCATCTCAACAGGTGAAAATACGAGACCATAAATCAGCACAAATACCGCCATCGCTGGAAAGATGGATAAAAAACCAAAAAATCCGACACTGGCGCAATGTGCCCAAACGTTAGTGGTATTTGCAATAGGCCACGTTTTTAGCAAAGTTTGTAGCCAGTTATTTATCGATTTGGACGTTGGTTTTTTCATAAAACAGTGATTCACTATAGTAATAGTATGGTTCATTGAGCGTTATTTTTTGGTAGCGTCATGCTGATTTGGTATATATCTTCGCCCATTAGTCTTATAACACTTAAAAGTTGAAACGACGACATAGCGCTTACTCGTATACTTTATAAGCTTTTATATATAATCATCATTCAGTGTACAAAGTCGGTAGCTGGATATCAGCGGCATTAAGATAAGCGTTAAAAGCAAGCGGCGTACCGCAGCTTTGCATGAGTGCGGCCAATGACTGTACATAACTGTTGGCGGCTTGCGCTTGCTCAGTACGTGCTTTGAGCGATTGCGTTTGTGCTTGTACCACATCGACTGTGGTATTCACGCCTTCTTGCAATCCTAAGCGGCGCAATCTTAAAACTTCTGCAGCCAAATCAACGTTACTTTGTAGCGCTTGATAGCGTGACTGAGCATTATTAACATCGTGCCAGTTTTTTTCTACCAGCAGTAGCAGGTTGTCGCTGACTTCAATCTCAGAAAGATCTGCCTGACGTATTTGAGCATTGCTTGATGCCAATGATGCGGTTTTATCAAGTCCGCCCCACAGTTTCCAACTGGCAGAGATGCCAGCGACCCAGCTTGGGTCTTTTTCGAGCTGACCATAACCATATAGCAAGACTGTCGGCTTGTAGCCAGTATCTGATAATGCATGCAACTGCTGAGCCTGCGCGCGTTTGGCAGCGACCTTTTGTAATCCTGGATGATTATTCAATGCCAAGTCTTGAAAATAGCTAACATCCGGTAGGGGACGGCTAGAGACAAATAATGGCGTCGTCGGCTTAATGCGATAATCAGTACGTAGCAATCGCTGTAACGCAATCATAGCTAAGCGCGCATCATTATTTGCATTGACGGACTCGCTTTTGGCATCGGCAAGCGCAGACTGTGCTTCTAGTCTATCGACGCGCGAAATAAAGCCTTCTTCAAACAAGCGTTCTGCCATATGATCCGTTTGCTGCAAGGTATCGTAAGCATCCTCACGTAAGTAAGCGGCAATAATCGCCAATTGGGCCTTAAAATACCGTTCAATTAACGTATTATAGAGCTCGTTTTTATCAAGGATGCTATCAGCGACCGCTTCTTGGGTGCGTGCATCTGAGGCGCCAGTCAATGCATCCGTACGCCCAGCGGTATAAATAGGCCAGACCACACCAAGACCTGCCCCTGTTGTCGATCCTGAGCGCTTAACATCATAAGAGTCTGGAATTCGCTCACCGACCAACTCCCCAAAGTTTGGTAAATCTGGTAGGTCTGCAATCGGAGGAACCGCGTTATCGACAGTATTATTTACTTCGTTGACGATACCGTTTCTAAGAGACGTTAGATCTATATCCTCATCCAGATGGTAAGCGCTGGCAGAGACGCGCGCAAATACGAGGGGATTATCGATAGTTCTGAGGGCGTCAGTTTGATATTCGCTGGCAGCGATGGCTGCTTGATTGGCTGCCATTTTGGGCGAGACTTGGACCAAAAGCTTTTGCGCTTGTTCTAGGCTTAAAAAGCTCGAGACTTCTAATGGATAGCTATTATCCACGGCTTTGTGTGTGATTGGATCGATAAGGGTGTTTAATGTGCTGTGCTCAGAATGAGTCTCTGCTAATGTATGACTAGGTGCCATTGCTGTCTGAACTGTCTGATTATTAATCTGACCATCGGCATCTACAATTTTTGTCACAGTCACCGGTGTCATGTCATCTGATGATTCTATATTATCTGAGCCCGTGCTCGCATAAGTCACTATAGGGCCGCTCATGAGTGCAATTGTCATCATAGCAGTCGGTAGCGCTGATAAAGTGAATTTCATAAGTCACATAAGCCATTAATTAGAATGTAAGGTATTATAAAATAACGGACAGCATCAATAGATTTTATTGCTCAAAATATAAAGCAGTCAAACTATTATAAACGATTTGCTAGTAAGCGAATAAATAATGCTGAAATAAAATATTGTACTGAAATATCAGAACGCTTTCTAATAAAGTGCTTGCTAATACGAAAGCGCTAAAAACGTATCGTGCAAAATAAGGCGTACACTGTAGAGCCACAATGGTGACGGGTCAATGCTCAGTATTCTGCTATTCTCTATTGTGTCATCCCTAGCGGTATGATAGAGGTTTGAGCTGTTTTTTAAATATTTGTTTATAAGTAACATCATAGCTTAGAGTTAAATAATTTAAACCACCGTACTTTTATTTTTATCATTAAATAATTTGACCAGTCATTTATAAAATATACAGTGATTGATTAACAGCAAACAATGAATGGCCACTAGTTTTTATCAAATAGAACCAACAATATCAGTAGAGGGTATGCGTAATGGCAGGATATATTTTGGCGTTAGATCAAGGGACAACATCGAGTCGAGCGATATTATACGATGATCATGCACGCCCTATTAAGATGGCACAACAGCCAACAACGCTGCAAACGCCAAAAGCTGGATTTGTTGAGCAAGACGCACAGCAAATCTGGCAAACTCAGATCAGCTGTGCGCATGATGTGATCAATCAGGCAGGATTGCTTGCGACTGATGTCACTAGTATCGCGATTACCAATCAACGCGAGTCTATTGTCATGTGGGACAAGCAAACAGGGAAGCCGCTCGCACCCGCTATTATTTGGCAAGATAGACGCACAGCAAATTATTGCAAGACACTCGCTGCTGAAAGCGCCGATAACAGCATGAATAAAAGTGCCAATCATAATGATCTCAACAATGACCTTCAATATGATATGGCAGCGGAAGTACAACGCATCACAGGTCTGCGCTTAGATCCGTACTTCAGTGCCAGTAAAATTGCTTGGCTGCTAGAAAATAATCATAAACTCAGCGTACGTGCCAGTAAAGGAGAGGTTGCCGTTGGCACCATTGATAGCTGGCTGATTTATAAGTTAACCGGCGGCGAGCACGTCATCGACGTGACCAATGCCTCTCGTACTTTGCTATTTGATATTCATAAATTGGCTTGGTCAGAGACGCTTTGTGATCGGTTTGCCATTCCTATGAATATATTGCCTAAGGTACTGCCATCTGACGGTGATTTTGGCAAAACCAAAAAAGGCCTATTTGCAAAGCAAATACCCATTCAAGCGGTGCTCGGCGATCAGCAAGCCGCGCTTTTTGGGCAAGGCTGTCTCGATGCTGGCATGGCCAAAAACACCTATGGCACAGGTTGCTTTATGCTGATGAATATTGGTCAGCAGCCAAAACTGAGCGAGCACAAGCTGCTAACCACTATTGCATGGCAGCGAAAAATATCGCCAACTCGTCCAGACAATTTATCATTTGATCAAATCGTACAGTCAGGTAAGCGGATGCTACAGCCACCCAAAAAAGAAGTCACCTATGCTTTGGAGGGTAGCGTTTTTATGGCAGGAGCTATCATCCAATGGCTACGTGACAATTTGGGTATGATTCAACAAAGTAGCGATGTCGAAGATTTAGCTCGGCAAGTAGACAGTAGCGAAGATGTGGTGCTATTACCTGCTTTTACTGGATTGGGTGCGCCTTATTGGCGTTCTGATATCAGTGCCAGCATCACTGGTATGAGCCGCGGTACTACCAAAGCCCATATTGCCCGTGCTGCGTTGGAAGCAATTGCCTATCAGACGTATGATGTGCTCATCGCCATGCAAAAAGACAGCCCTCATCCCTTGACTGAGCTGAGAGTAGATGGCGGCGCGGCAAATAATGATTTGCTGATGCAGTTTCAGGCAGATTTGTTAGATGTTCCAGTGCTGCGTCCAAGAGACACAGAGATTACGGCAAAGGGTGCAGCACTACTTGCTGGTTTGAAAACTGGGCTTTACGATGAGTCAACCATGAAAGCCTCATGGCAAGTGGATCGTGTTTTTGAGCCAAGCATGTCGATTGATGCGCGTGAGCAATACCTTGATAAATGGCAACGTGCCATCGCAAGGTCATTAATGCAGATATAGGTTTGATTTCTATAGTAAATTTATCAATGCTAAGCTCTTATGATTACCCAAAGTATGAGCGCACCGTACATATACGTCATAAAGATACAGGCTGTAACGCAATGCAATCGCAATACGGACACAGTTTACATAATCAGGCTATCTGTCTCTACCTATAAGTTTCTATACTTCAGTTGGATTTAGCAAAATCGCTAATCTTTTAGCAAATAAATAATTCAACAAATAATAAATAATTTAGGGACAATACTATGAGTAACCATGACGCTATCGATCGTAGTGAAGTAAAAAACATGTCTAAAGAGACAAAAGAAGATTTGAATGCAGACATCATAACGGGTGAGCCAGGCTCACATCCAGTAGGTACAGGTATTGGCGGTGTAGGCGGTGCAGCAGCAGGTGCAGCTATCGGTACAATGGCAGGTCCATTAGGTACATTAATTGGTGGTGCTATTGGCGCTATCGTTGGTGGCGGCGCAGGTCATGCAGCCGCTGAAGCCATTGATCCAACACACGAAGAAGCTTACTGGCGTGCAGAGTATGCAAACGCTGACTATCATAGAGAAGATTATGACTTTGATCGCGATATGCACCCAGCGTATGCGGTAGGTTATGCAAACCGCGCTCGTTATCCAGTAGATGCACGTTTTGAAGATCATGAAGCCGACTTAGAGCGTTCATGGCATGAAGTGAAAGGTGATTCTCGTTTGGCGTGGGATGAAGCGCGTCTAGCATCACGTGACGCATGGCATCGTGTATCGTAGTACGTATTTTACAAAAAAGTTAAATGTTAAAAATATCTAAGAATATGATTACTGTTAACTCAATGACTTTAATAGATAGCCAGTTTGATAGGCAGTCGGTTTACTAAAAAACTGACAATAGATTACTATTTCGTTGCTGAAAATAAATTGATTGTACGATTGGTTCTATTAATGACTTTAACCAGCAGTATTTATGTTATTTTAAAACTTCCAAAGTCAACCTTTGGAAGTTTTTTTTGGCATAAAATTTGCTATGAATCTATATGTATGAATATAATATAATATAAGAAAAACAAGAATGACAGGGGACTTATGACTAATAACGACGGTAGTAAACAGTTTTATATTGCCACAGCTAATTTATTGAACTTTGCTAACCCTAATCGCATTTATTATGAGAATGCCCCAGCTTATGACAATAGAGCCTATGAGCATAAGCTACGTGGTCTGTCAGACCTATTGGCTAAAGCACACGCTGATATCATCGCCGTACAAGAAGTATGGGATAGTAATGCACTAGAAGCACTAGCTGTCTCACTAGGATTCAAACCAGAGCAGGCAGTCATTCCGCTTGCAAGCAATGACACTGCAAGTCCATATACTCAAGGTAGAGGTGCACAAAATACGCCAGCCGTCGGTATTATTAGTCGATTTGAGCAGTTAGAGACGACCTTATTAGAAGAAATTGCACCAAAGGCTGTGATTGATATCCCCGATATCGGACCTCATAAGCATTTTAATCGTCCACCTTTGATATTGCGTGTTGACGCATATGGTCAACCAATAACGATCATCACGGCTCATCTAAAAAGTAAACGTGCGTTTTTCTTACGTGACGAAAATGGTCATCTATTAGAAGACATGGATGATCCAAATATCCGTATTCGTGCCAAGCTTCGCAGTTTGTGCATGCGTGCTGCAGAGGCGGCATCTATTCGTATGTCGATTATGGAACGTTTGCATCACACGCGTGAGCCATTGATACTGCTTGGCGACATGAATGATGTGACTGGTAGCGTAACGACCCAGCTGATGACTGAGACTGGCGAGGTCAATTATGATAAAAGTATGCGTGATGTCGCACTTTTTGACGCCGCTCGTATTCAAGCTCGCTACGGTTGGATGAAAGATGTGGCTTACACCCATATTCATCAAGGTATGCCAGAAGTGATCGATCAGTTGTTTGTCTCAGAAGAGTTCTTACCTGATAGCAAGTTTTCGCTCGGTCAGGTCGAAAGAGTTGATTATTTCAATGACCATCTTAAGTGGGATTATTCAGATAGGGTGACTGATCATGGTATTATAAGAGCGAAAATTAAACTGAATGATTAACTTCATAAAATTAGATAGTTAACTCTAGTAGAGTGTTAATCGATACATTAACTTTTAACCCATTCATGTCCCTTGCTTGATAGTGTACAAGCGTTTATGATGCCTCCTCATTGAGGTTAGTAGCGATAATATTGGCTTTGTATTGCAGTCGATAGCTCGTAATCCGGTCATTTAGGATGAATACTATTCGATGAAGATTATATTTATAAAATAGGACGTAACATTAAGAGACTTATAATGAGTGATAACAAAGACGAAAAAATCGAAGATGTGTTGGTAGACTCGGAATTGGCAAAAAAACTTGTACCAAACAAGTTTAAATTTACCAGTCAGCAGGGCCGCGCACGTCGTCAAAAACTTTTGGCTGGTGCCAAAAAGTTGAGCGAAACACAAGCCATCAATGATATTACTTTGGCGGCTGTGTGTGAAGAAGCAGGCATACCAAGAGCTTCTGCTTATCATTTCTTCCCTAACATTGAAGCAATATTTTTAGCATTGCGCTTTTTGAATGCGATTGAAATATTAGAGATGGTAGAAACCGTCGATATCGGCAATTACGATAGATGGCAAGGATATCTAACCGCGCTGATTGATCAGTGCGTGACGATATTCCATAATGATGAAACCAAAGCCAAACTCATCTATGACACCAATACGCCTGATTTTGAAGGTGATGAGTTTGGTGAAGATATGGACCATCAAATTGTTGACCTGGTCTACAAGCGTTTATCAGAGCGTTATGAGATGCCAAATTTTGAGGATATCCAAAACACGTTATTGATTGCTTATAGCATTGTTAATGCGATATTTACCTTGTCTTATCGTCGTCATCAGAGTATCACTGAAGACTATATTCAAGAAGCAAATACCGCATTTATCGCGTACTTACGCTGCTATCTACCAGAAAAACTACCACGTAAAAACCGCTAATTTTATCTATATTAGATACAAAAAAGCCGACAGATTTGTCGGCTTTTTTACTTCTGTCATTTAGTAAGGCGCTTTAATTATTTGGCGTTAGATCTTGTCCGCGACAGATATCGTCGCCTGTATCTAAAGGCGCATACTGCTTGTAGTAGCTGACGATAGATTGTTCTAAAGCCACGTTAGTCTGTGAATCGTGAGCATTCACATAAGCTTCGCGTGCTTGCTCAAGCCAGCGATCTGCCATACGAAAATGTATGCCTGATTCACGCCAACCTCGCTTACATTGATTGGTCGCCGCCCAAATTAACGCCACTTCACTAAATGCCATTTCACGTGGTACTGACTCTATACCATCGCTGTCTTTTAACGCACTTAGCGTTGCCCATAGATCAGGTCGCATGAGAGCAGAGGTAGTAGGGATATCTTGCTGTAGTTTGATGTTTTGTGCTGTATTATTTTTTAGTGACTGTAATATATTCTCAGCCATTTCTACTGCTAATGGGCCCTCAGCTGAGCGGCTATTCATACTGTCTTTATGGATCGCATAAGTAAGCCATGCTTGCGCTTTGTAAGCGAGGTACTGCTGATGAGCCGTTTTGTCTTTTTGCTGATAGGGCTGTAGTTGCTCTACCATGCAGTTGAGTACACGTTGCTGCGTGCTTTGATATTTATAAGAAGGCGCTTGAGCCTGAATATCATCACGACAGTCTACAACACTATTCGTATCAACGATTTGAGCCGTGTTGTTAGCGATGCTATCTTGTGCTGATGCAAGGGATACGACACTCAAAAGTAACAGTGCTGAGAGTGCAGTATGTACTGGTTGTTTATAAGCAGTGGTTTTAATGGCAGCTTTAAACATGATGCAAACCTTATCTGAAGGTAATGAGTGTGGGTATTTACCATTATTAGGACTGACTCTGCGACTCCTGTCTATTCGCTGATTATATTGCCATCAGACAGGAGTTAAGACGCTATCATTAGCTTACAAGGTAGTCATGTTAACTTGCGTAGAGTCACTATTTAGACGCTTGTTCTTACGTGGGTCTTCACGCTTGAATAGATTTTCATCAAACTTGAAGCGCAATCTAAAGTAAGCCCCTTCTTGAGTACTGTCGTCGTATGCGATGTCTTCATCTTCAAAGCCCATAAAATTATAGCCAAGTGACAACCAAAGGTTGGTCATTGGGCTATAGCCCACTTCAGCACCCAGCATATAAGATAAGTCATCTGCTTGCTTATTCCAGTAAGTACCTGCTTGCAAGCCAACATCCCAACGTTCGCTAATGTCGTAGAGACCGCGACCATAAACGGCATGAGCGGTGTTGTCACTGGCAATGTTGTCTGCTTCATATTCTGTATACTTACCCGCATAGCGACCAGACAAGGTTAAGGTACGCGTTGGATGGTAGTTACCATTCCATGACCAAATGATGGTGTCTTTTTGATAAGTGTCATCCCCCGTGTTATTGTCATCCAAACGATACTCAAGCTTTGCAAGCATGTCTAGTTGATTACTGTCGTAATCACGATAAGCGGCACCAAGTTGGAAACGATTAATCGTGCGATCGCCATCATTATAGTCGATGCGCGAGTAGGTATCTTTGGCCAATAAGGTAATCTCATCGGTATAACGATAGGCAATACCTGCGCTACCCAGTAAAGTATCACTTGTCTCGCCCCAACGTTTCTCAAAGCGTCCTGATGCTTTGTAGTTTTCTTTGGCAAGATACTCAACACCAATACCTGCTGCGGTTGCCGTATTGTCTTCTTCGCCTTCAAGCGACTCAACACGCTCAAACAAGGTATTCAAGGTTAGACCTTCTTGGACATACCATTTGTTTTTTAGACCGATAGCGGCTTCGGCCTCGCGTGCACTAATAGCGTCACTCATACGGTATTCGCTATACACTTTACCATCTTTCATATAAGTGGCATCGAAACCAAAAACAGTACGTTGACGCTCATCAGTATCATCAAGACCATAAGTACCCGATAGACTGTTGATCAAATCGTGACGCGCGTACAGTCGTCCCAAGCTACCAAGAGGGGTTTCGCCGCCAATAGAAGTGGCATTACGTGCGCTGTTGTCGATATCTTGCTCATACTCTGCAAATACCAAGCTATTATTTAACTTAGGCAGGCGAGAGGTAATACGAGCACGAACCGTGGTGCCTTCGATGTCTTTGTCAGCATCACTAACGCTGTTCAATGCTGATTGGTTGATAATGTCATCATTAAATAGCGTATCGTCTGTAATATCCAAAACGTCTGTCGCCGCTTGGATATTGCGTGAAGCAGCAGTAGCATCTTGCTTATAGTAGCGTACGCCAATCTCACCGACCACATTCTCACTTAAACGCTGCTCTATGCTAGCCTGGACACCTTCGACGCTCGCCTCGGTAGTATGATCTTCGGTACGTACGCCTTCTAATTTCAACGCTGTTTTTTTGTCGTTGAATGTATGGATGACTTCTACGCCAGACTCCGTACGTCCAGCAGTAAGTGGTGATGCACCAGTGACAAACCCTTCATCTGCATCATTGTAATAAACCTTGGCACGGGTGTTTCTCTTGTTATCAAAGTCAAGCTCGACACGTAAGGCATTGCCCTCAACATTATTACCGTCTAATTCTGTGGTGTTGATCTGATTACTTGGCTGAAAATTAGGGTTCTCAGCTTTGTTCATCGCGTATTCAGCGACCAGCTTTAGCTTATCATTGAACTTGATAACGCTATTGACACTAGCCAGCTCTTCTTTGTTCAATGGGTCGTCGCTATTGATATAGCTACCACCGATAGAGATTTTATTAGTCAGTTGCTGTTTGGCAGCGATACCACCAACCAAATAGTCCTCACCACCTTCGTCGACTTCTACTGTGACACGAATGTAGATAGGATTGCCTTCGAGATCTTGACTCGCAATCGGCGATTTTAGAAACAAACTACGGCTAATCGGGTCTATCTCATAATCAGCAAAACGTGTCAGCGTTTCACGACTAATGATAAGACCAGGATTATTGGCATCACGAGTGATCACTTCAATCGTTTCAGAGTTTTCTAGTACCGCATCGAAGTTCTCAGCCAATGGATATGGACCTGAAATGCCTAAGCCACGAGTCTCATTAACGCGCTGGCTGGTACTGGTCTCTGCCAAAAACGCAGTCACGCGAGTATTATTATCTTCAAATTGCGCTTTTAAACCAGTCAACGTACGGTTGTATTGACCCAGTTCAATGCCTTCATCATTGTCAATTTGTGTCTTTAGATCGCCGTACATCGCGAATGAGCGGCCTTTATCCAAGCGCACATAGAGCTTACTGGTTGATTGCGCATCAAAGCCCTTAGCCGATGAGTCACCATAGACAGGATAGTATTCGCCAGGCTCGATATCACGGAATAATCGCTCGCCTTTTTTGTCACTGTCATAAGCCAGCGTCAGCAAATAGTCGCCACGTACTTTGCCTTTCAAGAACATCGCCGCACGACCAGATGCGGTATAGTCGTCGTTACCAGCAAAATCATTCAGCTCTTGTTCAAAGGCGCCTTGAGCATCAGTGATACTGCTACCGTCAAAGTCTTTGAGCGAAATAGCCCCTTCAACGATACCTACAGCAATGAGTGGACGCAGCTTAGCCGTAAACTGTAATGGAATGATTTGTTTGCTGCTACCCGTATCAATCACCAACTCGCCTTTGCCTGGTGCACTTGGCGCGATGACTGGTATTAATAGCTCACCACCTGATACAGTAACTTGGGTGCCGGCTTGATCTTGGCTACTGTCTTTCAGATTGATACGACCGATATTAGTATCAAGTGTAAGAGAAGTAGTACCGATATAGGGGCGATTGTCGCGATCCTTTAGACTAACGACTATCTGGTATTCGCTAATGCCGTCTGCAGCTACTAGCTGTACCTGAGTACGATAGTCGATAGATTGCAAGCTATCAGGTGTCAACACTTTAATAGTCTGCTCAGAGATGACTTTTCCGTTGATATCAGTGGCCACACCGCGTAACGTATTGCTTCCGCGTTTTAGGTCAACCGCATAATAGTCAAAAGCCGTGACATTCTGCTTTTCTTGCTTAGCAGTTTTACCTATATTTTGCTCTGATACTGCTTTGCCATTGGCGTACAAAGTAAATATTGAGCCAAGTGGTGCTTGTACCTGTATCATCTGCTTGTAAGTACTTAGCTGTTGACCTTCGCTCAAGTTGATAAACGAGACATCGTTATTGACAACTTCTTTTAAATATTCTTCGAGCTCTTTTTCTACTGGAAGTGCAACCTTTGTCACGGCCATGTCTACACGATTGGTCGCATCCCCAATCATATCGTTGACAATAGCAGAATCACAGTTGTTACCAAGGTCTAGATCACCATTGATATTACAGCCGCTAGCATCGACATTATCAGTCGTGTCGGCATCGTAGTTTGGCTCTAATGTTAGCGCTGTTTTTACCGCTTGCTCTAGCGTATCATTCTTAGTACTCACTGATTTGCTACGAGCGATTAGCTCGGCGTTCAGACGCTCAGTACTATCGCCCATGCCGCCCACAATCGCAAAATCTGCACGATGTAGCTCGCCATATTTCAAATCGACAAAACGGCTGCCAGCATCACCAGCATTACGGTTACTTTGGGTGACCAGCTCTGTTTCTCTAGGGATCGTCGTGCTATCTACTTTTAGTACGTGTGTTTTGGCACTGACCCCATAAAAGTTGTATTTACCTTCAGGATCAGTAACGATGAAGTTGCCGTTCTCCATATATATACGGACACCAGCAACCCCAAGCTCGCCGTCTTCTTTTTGCTGAATACCGTCACGGTTGATATCGTGATAGACTTTACCAACGATGATACCGTCAGTATTCATGACGCCGCGTTCTACGTCGATTTTCCACTGTGCTTCTCTTGATACTAAGCTTTGGCCTTGCTCATTGTTAGCAACTGCGATTGCGCGGTTGATACCATCACCACCTAGTGATGAAGCACCAACAAGCACACGATAAGTAATTTTTTTACTTTCGCCATTTGCCATATTGCCTAAGTTCAATACCTGATATTTACCGTCAGACTTAAACTCAGTAGTCTGTGTCTGATTGATATCGATAGCAGTCGCTGGGCTCACACGCACACTGCTATCGACATAAGCAAAACCGCGTGGTAATGCGTCTTTTAGCTGTACATCGTAAGCAGTAGCACTACCATTGTTTGTGATATTTATGGTGTAGCTGACATAATCGCCGAGCTCAGCACTTTTTACGTCACTTTCCTTTGTGACAACTAAAGTTGGATTATCATCGACAATATTGATTTGTGAGCTCAGATCACTGATATGTACGGTGAAGTCAGACGCGTTTGGCAATTCATCAGCACCAGTACCAACCGAAGGGGCGATACAGGCGTCTAAATTGACAGTCAATGTGTCGCTGTTCAACGTCTGGATGAGCTTATCGTTAATAGCATTGGCGTTATTTTGAGTGGCCGCTGATAGCTGATATTTACCCGTGTTATTACCAGTTTCTATAGCTTTGAGTGAATAGCTATCTCCAGTTATCGGCGATGTGATGGTTACCCATACTTGATCAGGCTTGTCAGTTTGTACGTTACATTGCGCATAGCTGGCACTGACATAAACATCATCATTAATTTGTGAAACAGTTTTACTTTCATCAAATTTTGGAGTGGTGAATTTGATACCAGATTCGATAATGACCAAGCTATCGGTCGCACTCACGCTGGTGACTGACGAATCTTCCAACACAACTGCACCAATCTTAATATCAGCAGTATCCCCATCCTGACCATCAGCATCTGATAACGCTTGTACAATAAGCTGAATGTTTTCACTCTGACCAAGCTTGATTTGAGCGCTCATGTTATCAAGAATAAGTTGTCTATCGCCACTGTCGACGATACCGTTGTTATTTAGGTCTTGATAAACTTTCAAATTAGATAGAGTTGGCGATACATCAAGCGTCAGCTCAACAGTCTGACTACTATAGCCAGTATTACTAAGAACATTAACCCAATTCACCAGTGTGTTGGGTGCGACAGTACGCACAGGTTGCTGAGTTAAATTAATACCGTATTCAGATAAGACAGAGGCTTTGACTTGGACTTGGTTTGAAATGCTATTCTGTTTGATAGAATTGATATTATAAGAAGCATTAGCAACGTTGTTGATAGTTTGTACGAGAGTGCTCGGTGCAGCAAACGCTATATTTGATTGCATAAGCAACATTGCAGCAGTCAGCGCAGAGATCTTCGCTGTATGCAACGTAATACGATTAGACGGTGTCATTAAAGATTTAGTCATGTGTCGCTTATCCAATAAAACATAGAAGGGTAGGATAGTAATTCTCCAGCTTGGCTCATCAAAATCAATTAGGTCAAGCTGGAGCGTTAGTCTATAAGCGTCTTTTGAAGCTTATAGACTTTGAAATATTAAATATAAATTAACGAGCGTTTTTGATCTTGATTTTAAAGGTCAAGGTGCCAACGCCCTGAGGAGCTATAGTGTAGTTACTACCAAGAACCGCAGTAGCAGAAGTACTAGCTATGCCTGCAGTAGATGAAGCAGTCGCAGAAGTAGCAGGTGAACCAGCTACTAAATCTGCACCAGCTGAAAAGTTAGACAACAAATCCGAGATGGTTAAAGCGTTAAGATTAAAACCTAACGCTGCTGAAGAAGTATTAGTCGCCTGAATACGATAGATAACACACTGATCAGGTTTCGCCTCGAGCGCAGTCTGAACAAAGGTACTTGCAGCAACCGTACCTGAACAAGTTTCATCTAATGCTTGAGACTTCACTAAAGTTAAGCCTCTAACGTTAGTCGTATCAGTTACTGAAGTAACAGCAGGTGGATTAATACCAGCAGGCGTTAGCGTTACAACAGAAGTTTCAGTGCTACCAACAGCTGCAGCATCATTAACAGTTGCAGGAGCAGCTACATTGCCCGACGACACATTGTAGTTGATCGCTAGCGTGCCACCAGGTGCAATACCATTTGGAAATTGAGCGGTTGGTAGTGTAGTGCTATTAAGAGTATATGTATTACCACCAGCAACGGTAGGTTGCAGCGTTATAGTAACCGGGGCGCCATTACCAGGCGGCGTATAAGTAGCACTAACAGGACCAGTAACAGGTCTGACAGCCGCATTATTGCCACCATCGGCAATAGTGAAAGTCAATGGGTTAGCATTGGTACCTTCAGCATCTTGACCGCTGTTAGTAATGAGAGTTGAATGAGTCGCTTGACTAGCAGTACCTGAGGCAGGGGGAACTTCTCTAGTCGTTGGATTGCTCACTACAACCGCTCGTCTGGTAAAGTTGGTCACACCAGGAGTATCTATACCAGCGCCGTTACCTTCACCCGCCTCATCAGGTATTCTAGTAACACCTACAGTGCCATCTGTGCTATCAAAAATATCATAGTCAGTACCAAGTACAGGAGTAGCAGGTAGCGGGCTAACCGGACCGATGAACTTATCGTAGACTTCTGCGTTGTTAGTTACTGAACTATTAGCAGCTGTAAACTGATTTTTATCGACATTAACCGTGAAAGTAATCGTGCGACTTGCGCCAACGGCTAAGTTCGCTACGGCAACATTGATAGCTTGTCGAGTACCAACAGTAGAGATCGTCGCGGTACCAGCACCAGTTACGGTCACGTCTGATGCTGTGCCACTAGGCAAGCTCAAACCTGCAGGAAGGACATCTCGGATGACAAAATCAGTCGCAGCAGTACTATAGTCAGTAGTTGCGTTAGTGACTACGATACTATAAGCAATCTGTGGGTTAGCGACTGTCAAATCGACAGTACTGGTCGCTGTTTTTGTAATTTTGAAGGTAGGCAATCTGACGATAGTTTGGTTTTCGTTCACCAATGTCGCACCAGGTGCATTATTAGCAGTAAAGAAAGTACTGGTCGCTGTTAATGTGCCTACACCTTTGTCATTACCGTTACGATCGTCTGGCGTAGCTGCTTCGTAGCTTAAGTTAGCTCTAGTACCTGGCTGTAGTCTAATAGTACCACCATTGGCTAGGGTACCTGTCTCCGCTTGAGTTCCTAAAGCGGTGCGCTGAGCAGGAGTCAAAGCAGTGCCATCTGCTTGTACAATAGTAAACGTAACAGGCGCAGTACCTAAAGCATAGTCTGGAGCAGCTGTTACTAGGGCTGAGTCATTACCTGTGGTATTAACGGTATAGGTATCCGTCACGTTACCCGTATTGGTTAAAGCATGAGTAAAGGTAGTCGTACCACCTGGCGTAGCAGTTCTATTAACAGCAGTATCGTTACCAATGCTACCATCATCAACAGTCGATACGAGTGCAAAGTTAGCTGTTTCGCTAACGCTGACAGTCACAATGTTAGAAGTAACGTTTGGCTGAGCAATACCAGCAACGCTATAGTTTGCGGTTGCGACGTTGGTAATCGGTGCCGCTCCTGCACTAATACCACCAGTAGTATTAGGAGTAGCTGCATTAGCGGCAGTAGAGATACCCATTGCAGCCACAACACCTACGGCTAATACTGAATATTTAAAAGAATTTGGTTTCATGCAGTAGATCTCCGAAAGATTAAATCAGTAAGGATGAAGGGTTATTTATTAACGACAGTATTAAGGGCAACAGCTGCTGCCTTTTTTGCGGGTAGTAATTTGATGTTCCAGCGTAGCGTACGGTATTCGGAATAGGGTACTTTGACCATCTTGCCATCGACTTTGCGCATGAGCGGCATATCAGCGTAGTTCTTACCATCAGTGCTGGCTTGTGCGCTGGCTGGCATCGCATCGCCAGTAAAGGTCATGTTGGCAGGAATGGGTAGAGTTACCATCAGATCATTAATATCTTCATTAATGGTATTGGTATAAGTTGCCTTGTATTGGATGACAGTACCTGCTGGTGCGGTACGTACTGCCGTATAGACTGTCTTACCGTCAGCATTTTTGATGACTTGATTGGCAGTCAGTTCCATCTTTAGAGCATCTTCAGCATGCGCGAAGCCTAACATGCTAGTAGAAGCAACCGTTGCTAACAGAACATTGCGTAGAATCTTGAAACGTTTCATATAAAATCCTTTCTTATACCGTTGCTATCATTGGGATACAGATGCTTTGGGCTACAGTGAAGCTGTCTATAATTTGATATCAGGATCGTCTGTAAAAAGCAAACACCTCCCTTTAAGCTATTGTCACGTAACCAATACAAACTTTCATTATAAAGACGACAAATGGTATTTCGAGATGACCAAACGGTAAAAGCCCTATCAAAGAAGATAGGGCTTGATTGAGTACTTAGTAATTTGATACACAGGTGTTTAGTTACTAATGGTAGTACCATATTTAGTATTAAAACGAATTGCCTGACGGCGAGTGGCTGTAGTAGCACCTAAGGAAAAAGTATTGGTGGTCACTGTACCGTTGTTACCAATAGATACCGAGTTTGTTGCAAATGATGGAGTGCCACTATTTTCACCAATAGGTGTTGGATTAACTAAGGTAGAGGTAATTAGCGAATTATTAGAGTCGTTTTTACTCTGTAGCGTATCCTTGATAACAATATCTGTCAGAGAAACATTACCTCGATTGATGGCTTCAATTCTATAAGCGATACATTGCCCTGGCACAATGCCAGATATTGGTTTTATACTATACGCGCTGCTAGCACTACCTTCATAATTGACACCAATTGTGGCAAGGTTATTTAGACTACAGTCATGAACATACTGACTCTTGATCAATACCAATGCAGCATTTTCTTGGATAACATCACCGAAATCATTGCTAGGATAGTTGTACTGACTATTGATAATGTTTATTTGTCGTACATCGCTTGTCGTGTCTACAGAATATGCATAATTGCTAGGTTCATTCTGAGTGACACAGAGTCTTGTGTAACTGCCAACTTGTGCAGATGTCAAATTAAAGCTGTAGGTACCGTCACTATTAATATTCACTGTTTGAGGCGAAAACGTCCCACTATCACCAGCACACTTATTCAAAGTAATGGTGTGACCAGTGGTAAAGGGGATTCCAGATTCAGTTGGTGAGTCATATCTACCATTAAAATAAAGGCTGTTATTTAAATATTTAGCAGAAACATCATCTTTGGCTGGAGATGTAATTTGACCGTTATCGTTAAATACAGTACCTGAAAAGATATAATTGGATCTATCATTTGTGATTGTACATATCCAACTATCTCCGTACGTAAGCTTTAGATTTTTTGGATCTAAAGTGGTAACGGTTGTACCATCCGATCTTCTGCATGCATATGACGCCGTATAATCTGCTAGGTTGGTCGTTCCTGAAACGGCTTCAGTCAATGTATAGGTCTTGGCAGGATTCACCTTAAAGGTTCCTGTAGTACCTGTTCCCGTAGTAACTGTATTACCTGAACCCGACGTAGTAACTGAGTTGATACCACTGGTAACAACCGAGTTATCTGCATTATCCTTGATTTGAACAGTAAATTGATCGGTATTTGTTTTACGAGAAGAAGAGAGCACTTTAGTATATGTTAGACGCGGCTGTGGCAGGTAGCAGTAACCATCAAATACAATGTTGATCAACTGGTCACCAGGGTTACCCACAGTGCCAGTAGTATTATCGTAGTATTCTAGGTTAGGGTTATTGCCATAAGACACATCCACTCTAACGATAGGTTGATTAAAAGTAACTGATACTTTACATCTTTCGTCTACAGAATCTGTACTACACAAAACGCTACCGGTAGTGGTGGTTTGACGATAGGGTGCCGTAGTCGTTATTCCGGCGCCTCTATACGTTAAAGTTGGCGTCACACTAGTACCTGCACTAGTAAAACCAGTGATGGTCACTTGGTCAGAAAACTCGAAATACCTAGTATTTAGTGTTGTTCCTCCGTTTCCTGTACCTGTACCTAGATAGTTCACATCTATATCATAAATACTTAAGCTGACATTGGTAAGGGCTTGAGACTCGTTGGTAAAACTATTTTTAAAGGTATATGAGGCCGTACGAGATGATGCTTTGTTAGTAAAATCCTGAAAAAATTCAAATGATTGAAGGTTGCCCGCTAGCGTTTTAGGTCTATAAAAATTTGAGCCACCTGCATCTAAACTGCCAGTAGTAATCAAACTGTTAGAAGCAACAGTGTAACTTTCACTTTTAAGACCACTTAAAAGTTGGTTTACACCAAGAATAGGGGGCGATGCTGTCGATCCTAAGTTGCTGTAATCAGTGCTTGCAAACTCATCAGACACAAAGTTAGCAGGGCAAGTTGTAATTGCTGCAAAAGCCAAATAGTTGGGCAGTAGTACCAACAAAGACGGTAAGGCTATCCAACGTGTTACTCTCGACTTAAAAGCTGACAGTTCAATAGACGAATTCATAATAGCTCCGAGAGTAAGAATGGAATTTAGATATGGCTTTGTGATAAGCATAATGTCTAAGTGACAATTAATATACAAAAATGAGACGAAAGTCTATTTATAGGGTATGAATAGCATAAAATTTTACTCAAATAATATCTAATTAGAAACACAAACTGTCACTACAGAGACGATATTAATTTTTATATATTCAGCAAGGTTGAATAGATGCAGTTTAGCAAGTGATCAATAGTCATTTTTAAAAAAACTAATCATTATTTATTTAAAAAATACTTGTTATTTATCCATTTCTCTACAGCCATAAACAATTGCCTCGCAAACGCTTATAATAGAGTGTCAAAATCATTCATGACTGAATATACAGGGACAACAGTATGATCTGTTTTGTAGTTTCGTCCATTTGACGCATACGTCAATTCTCAGTGGCACTATTTTGTATAATCTAGCTGTACCTCACCGTATGAAAGGGAATGCTTGGACATAGCAAGGAAGTCATAAGTAAACCGATATCTCACTTCACACCAGTATTTAACAAAGCCCTACCGTCTAGATAGGTAGGTATGACTGATATAAAAGGATCGACAACAATGAATTATTACAAGGATGCTGATAGCACCGAGACCAAAGAGTGGCTACAAGCCTTTGAGTCTGTTCTCAAACATGCAGATAAGGATCGCGCTCAGTTTCTTCTAAAAGCCTTGTACAATATGGCTGTTCAAGAAGGGTTACCATTTAATAGATTGGATACCGCGTATATTAATAGTATCGCTGTTGAAGACGAACCAATGTATCCAGGCGATCTTGGTATGGAGCGTAAGATTCGTGCGTTGATTCGTTATAACGCTTTGGCAATGGTCATGCGTGCCAACAAAAACGATGATGATTTGGGTGGTCATTTAGCGTCATTCGCCTCTAGTGCCACGCTTTATGAAACAGGATTCAACCATTTTTTCCGTGCGGCAAGTGATCACTTCGGTGGTGACATGATTTATTATCAAGGTCACTCAGCACCAGGTATCTATGCACGTTCTTATTTAGAAGGTCGTCTAACTGAAGATCAGCTCGATAATTTCCGCCGTGAAGTGGGTGGTAAAGGCTTATCAAGCTATCCACATCCATATTTGATGCCTGATTATTGGCAGTTCCCAACGGTATCGATGGGTCTAGGTCCGATCATGTCGATCTACCATGCTCACGTGCATCGTTATATGGAAAACCGCAAACTGTTAGAGAAAGAAGGTCGTAAAATTTGGGCGTTCTTAGGTGACGGTGAGACGGATGAGCCAGAAAGCCTGGGTGCAATCTCTCTTGCGGGCCGTGAAAAGTTGGATAACCTCATTTGGGTGGTCAACTGTAACTTGCAGCGTCTTGATGGCCCAGTACGTGGTAATGGTAAAATTATTCAAGAGCTGGAGTCGGTATTCCGCGGTGCTGGCTGGCGTGTGATTAAAGTCATTTGGGGTGGTAAATGGGATAGCCTGCTTGCCAATGATGATACTGGCGTGCTCAAACATCGTATGGAAGAAGTGGTCGATGGTGAGTACCAGCTATATGAAGCGCGTACGCCTGAGTTTACTCGCAAAGAATTCTTTGGTAAATATCCTGAATTAAAAGAAATGGCAGATGCATTGACTGATGAAGACATTGCACGCCTAAACCGTGGTGGTCATGATCCACAAAAAGTGTATGCTGCGTTTAGCGAAGCGATGAAAACCAAAGGTCAGCCAACGGTCGTACTGGTCAAAACTGTCAAAGGCTATGGTTTGTCTAGCACAACACAAGCGGTCAATAAATCGCATCAAATCAAGAAACTTGATCAAGAGGCGCTCGTTTATTTCCGTGATCGTTTTGATTTGCCATTTACCGATGAGCAATTAGAGACCCTACCATTCTACCGTCCTGAAGAAGGGTCGGCAGAGATGAAGTATCTAAAAGGTCGCCGTGAAGCACTGGGTGGTCATCTGCCAAACCGCCGCAGTGGCCATATTCCGCTGAACATTCCTGAGCTGTCGATATTTGATCGCGTCTTAAAAGGCAGTAACGGTAAAGAACAATCAACGACGATGGTATTCGTGCGTTTGTTATCAGCGATGCTGAAAAACAAAGACATCCAAGATCGCGTGGTACCAATCGTACCAGACGAAGCGCGTACCTTTGGTTTGGAAGGTATGTTCCGTCAATTGGGTATTTATTCTGCAGTTGGACAGAAATATACGCCAGAAGATAGCGAAGCATTGATGGGCTACAAAGAAGCCATCGATGGTCATATGCTAGAAGAAGGTATCAACGAAGCGGGTGCGATGAGTACTTGGATTGCCTTAGCAACCAGTTACTCTGTGAACGCGTTGCCAATGATTCCGATGTACATCTATTACTCGATGTTTGGCTTCCAGCGCATCGGTGATTTGGCTTGGGCAGCAGGTGACTGTCAGGCACAAGGCTTCTTATTAGGGGCTACCGCGGGTCGTACGACTTTGAATGGTGAAGGCTTGCAGCATCAAGATGGTCATTCACAGATTTTATTTAACGTGGTACCAAACTGCGTGACCTATGATCCTTGCTATGGTTATGAGCTGGCGGTTGTCGTACATGATGGCCTACGCCGTATGTATGGAGAAGGCGAGCGCGTTTATTATTACCTAACGCTAATGAACGAAAACTACGACCAGCCTGCCATGCCAGAAGGCGCTGAGGAAGGTATCAAGCGCGGTATGTATTTACTTGAAGACAACGGCTCAACTCAGGTACAGCTATTGGGTTCAGGCGTGATCTTACGTGAAGTACAAAAAGCGGCTCAGATTCTAAAAGATGAGTTCAATATCACATCAAACGTTTGGAGTGTCACCAGCTTCAACGAGTTGACTCGTGATGGTATGGTTTGTGACGACTACAACCGTCTACATCCAATGGATGAAGAAAAAGTGCCATGGGTTACTGAGCAATTAGCACCGCACGAAGGTATCGTAGTTGCAGCAACCGACTACATGCGTAACTACTCAGAACAGATCCGTGCTTGGTTACCAGACAACCGCCCTTATACCACGCTTGGTACAGATGGCTATGGCCGCTCTGATACTCGTGAAAACTTACGCAGCTTCTTCAACGTTGATGCGGCTCACATCGTTGTTGCTACGCTTAAGCGCTTAGCGGATGAGGGCGAAGTGGAAATGCGTTTGGTGAAAGATGCGATTTCAAGCTTAGGCATCGATGCGGATCAGCCACCTGCATGGCACCAACAGTCTTATTATGATCATTCTCCAGATGCACCTGCGCCAGGCAAAGTTAACCCAAGTCCTGTGCCTGAGTTCGTTGCTGAAGACGATGAAGAAATCAGCGATGAAGGCCGCGCCGAAGATCAAGCAGATGCGACCTTGCTCAATGACGGTGATGTCAAAGAATAATAATCATAAGACTAGGAGATAAAACATGGACATTAAAGCCCCCGATTTGGGTGTCGATAGTGCTGAAGTCAGCGAAATTATGGTAGCAGTGGGTGATGTCATCGCAAAAGATGACAACATCGTTCTGCTAGAGTCTGACAAAGCTTCAGTTGAAGTACCAAGCTCTGCTGCTGGTAAAGTCACCAAAATCAATATTGCCATTGGCGATCAAGTCAGCGAAGGCATGGTATTGATCGAAGTAGAGAGTGCTGACGCAAGCGATGATAATGACGACACTGCCGAAGAAGTTACTGAGGCAGAACAAACAGACGATAATAATGAAGACGTACCTGTTGAAGATGACGCAGATGCAGAACAAGCGACTGATGATGCTGGCGAAGGCGCATCGACTACCCATGCACTGCCAGACATAGGCGTTGATGAAGCGCAAGTGGCTGAGATTATGGTGAGTGTAGGCGACACGGTCAGTGCAGATGAGTCTATCTTACTGATTGAGTCAGACAAAGCCTCAGTCGAAGTGCCTGCACCAGAAGCAGGTGTGGTCGAAAAAATCTTGGTTAATGCTGGTGATACTGTTGCCAACGGTCAAGACTTTATCGTTATTAAAGCAGCAGGTACTCCTAAGGCAAAACCAAAAGCGGATACTGCTAAAACTGAAGATAAAGCGGACAAACCTAAGCCTGCACCGAAAGCTGAAAGCAAGTCACAGCCAGGCCCAACAGGCGAGCCAAAGCAAGCACCTGCGCCGACCTCAACTGCTGCGCCTGCGGGCAAAAAATTGAGCGAAGCGGAAGTGAATGAAAAGTTGGTTGATGTATATGCAGGTCCTGCTGTACGTAAACTGGCTCGTCAGCTTGGCGTGGATATCACACAGGTAAATGGTTCAGCGCTAAACGATCGCATTCTAAAAGAAGATCTGTTTGCGCATGTTAAAAACCGTTTGACCACCCAACAAGCAGCGCCAGCTGCTCAGGGCGCTGTTAGCTCAGGTCTGCCAAAGCTGCCTGATATGAGCAACGTTGAGATCTGGGGCGAAACAGAAACCCAAGATTTAAGCCGCTTGCAAAAAGTGTCAATCCCGCAGTTGAACTACAATACGTATCTACCGCAAGTGACACAGTTTGATTTGTCTGATATCACCGAAACTGAAAAACTACGCGGTGAGCTAAAAGGTGACATGAAGGCGCAAGGTATTGGCCTGACTATTTTGGCTTTTATTGTTAAAGCAACTGCTTACGCTTTGACCCAGCACCCACGCTTTAACAGTCATTTGAGTGATGACAATACGCAAGTGATTTTGCGTAAGAGTGTTAACATGGGTATTGCGGTTGCGACTGATGACGGCCTAGTGGTTCCTGTGATTAAAAATGCACAGGACAAAGGCATCAAGCAGATCGCCATCGAAATTGGTGAGTTGGCAGGCAAAGCACGCGATAAAAAGCTCACTACTAAAGACATGCAAGGTGCCAGCTTTACCATCTCAAGCCAAGGTATCTTGGGTGGTACAGCATTCACGCCACTGGTTAACTGGCCACAAGTGGGTATCTTGGGCGCCTCAGAAGCGACTATGCAGCCTGTTTGGAACGCGGCTAAGCAGACTTTTGAGCCGCGCTTGATGCTGCCATTGTCATTGTCTTATGACCACCGCGTCATCAACGGTGCGGATGCAGCGGTATTTACGCGTTATGTAGCGACCTTGCTCGCTGATCCACGCCGTATTTTGCTATAGCTGATACGCTACTCTAAAAGCTAAAATCAAAAAAAAGACTGCCTAAGAGTGGTCTTTTTTTTGAGCAGTACTGTATTTGAAATAAGTAAATGTTAGCCATAAAAAAGCCAGCATCAGCGCTGGCTTTTCATACTTAAATAATCGAGGTTAATACGGTTTGTGATTAAAACTGTTTAACAAATGCAACGCCATATACCCAAGGGCTGATATCGATTTCACCGATGTCACTGCCATCTAAAGTAGCATCTGTTTTGATGTCCATATAACGCGCATCGATACGGAAAGCTTCAGTTGGAGCGAAAGGAATGTCCAAACCGACATGACCAGCCACACCAACGCTATCATCAAGATCTAAATCACCACCGGTAGAGATTCTTTCTTTAAAAAAGGTCGTATAGTTCACGCCAACACCAACGAATGGTTTGATATTCATTGGCATGTTGTCAGAGTCAAAGTGATATTGCACAGAAAGAGTCGGTGGTAAATGTTGGGTTTTACCTGTTAAAACTTGTGTGCCATCAGCACTGTTTAGATCAAAATCATGATGAAATGGAAGTGCTGCGAGTAGCTCAACACCGATATTGTTGGCGATGAAATACTCACCACTGATAGTTGGTTGTATATCGCCGTCAACATCAACAGACAAACCATTATCTAGAGTGCCATTATCACTTTTAGGGTCAACATAATGTGCACCAGCCGCAATAGACCAAGTGCCAGCAGGTACAGCGAAAGCAGTGGTCATAGTAAAGGCAGTGGCAGCGGCTAAAACTAGGGATTGTAGTTTCATGATTTGGTTCCTTAATATATTAAAAGGCTATCAGTGTTGAATGAGGGATGACATTGCACACTGATACATAATGTTATAATGGATGATAAAGCGGTAACATTATGACTCTATTATAGTATAAAACCACAATTACTGTAAGGTTTTAATTATACTTTACTAAGTTTTATTTAATTATTTATAGTAACCGCGATAACTGTATAATTATTTTGATTATTTAAAAAAATGATTATTGTGAGGTAGGGTATAAGCGTGTTGTGATACTCTGAAAATAGATAGCTAAGAATTATATTAATGATTGTTAATGTCTAAACGGTAGAATTGGAAGTAAATGGTGATGGCTTACTGAATTAATATTCATGATATGACAAGAGGCGTAATATATTATGCTCGGTTATTGTAGCAACTCTCCACTACGCTGTGAGAATGCGCGTTCTGCAAAGATACTGAATCAGGTAGATTCTTGTTGCCCTGAATGTCATTTGTTTTTGGTGCCTGCACAGGATATAACCCAGCAATTGCTTGCTGATGAGCAATTTTTACGGTTTTCTGTTTTAGTAATCGTATTGGTGCTATTAATAGCAGTCTATGTTCACTATTTGCATATCACATGAGGGTTGATTGTGGTTGGTGCTCAACGAGCCAGTGTTTGTATTGGCAATTTTGAACTACTTCTATTTCTATCTTAATCCTGATTAAGATGAGCTGTCTTGTACTAGAGCTTTCAAGTCATATCTTACGATAGTGACTTTATTTTATCTATATAACACCGGTATTTCACCGAATAGGGATGGCATGCTACTCAAATCTATAAGGCGCCTGCGTCATTTTGTTTATGATACTTTGCAAAATGATGAACATGACACTTTGTTTAGCCGCTATATTGATTATTTTCTCATATTCCTGATTATGACTAATGTGGCAGCTGTGATTGCCGAGTCAGTTGATAGCTGGTATTACCCTTATCAAGATTATTTTACTTGGTTCGAAAACTTCTCTATTGTGATCTTTTCTATTGAATATTTGCTGCGACTATGGAGTGTTGCTGAAGCCAAACCGGACAATACAACGTGGAAACAGCGTTGGGATTGGGTGAGAAGTCCTTCCGCGCTCATTGATTTGGTAGCCATTGTTCCAGCCTTCTTAAACTTCTTCGTCAATATTGATCTGCGTTTCTTACGTATTTTGCGTTTATTCCGTATTCTCAAACTGACCCGCTATTTTGCGTCCATGCGTATCCTTTTGGTGGTCATCAGTAAAGAACGCGGCTCGTTTCAAGCGGTTATTTTCATATTAATTATTATGATTGTGACCGCCTCGAGTGGGATTTATTTGGTTGAAAACCATGCGCAGCCAGAAGAGTTTGAGTCAATACCCAAGGCGATGTGGTGGGCTGTGGTAACGCTCACGACCGTGGGTTATGGGGATGTCACACCAATCACTAATGCTGGCAAGATATTGGGTGCTATTATTACGATATTGGGTGTGGGTCTAGCAGCACTGCCTGCAGGTATTTTGGCAACGGGTCTTGCAAATGAGTTGGCTCAGCGCCGTGAAGAGCTGGAGCAGCATTTTCGTGAGCAGTTGATCGATAGCGATTTTGATTTGGTACAAAATCAGATGATGATTGATAAGATTCGCCGAGAGCTAGGATTAGATAAAGAGCAAGCGCAAAATATCGTACTACAAGTACTGCGTGAACAAGAACTTGAGCGGCGAGAAAGAGAAGTAGAAGTGCGTCAAAAGAATTTTTGCCCGCATTGCGGTGAGGTTTTATAGCTCAGTATCTATCAGGCAATCATAGAAATTTATGCTTAAGATTTCTAGAAGTACATATGTTTGGCGGGAAAAATAAAAGGGTACTGTGTGATTGAGACGCAGTACCCTTTTTAGATTTTATGATCGACTGACGCTATATTCCTTGAGGAATCGGTAGCGCCCGTGCCAACTCATGTGCGACTTCTTGCGCCGCGTTAGATAAGTCTTCAGCGCTCAATGGTAAGTTTTGTAGGGTTAAATGCCAGTCATCAACGGATCGGCGCAAATGAGCCACCCAAAGCGTCTTACAATCACGTGGGAGCTGCTTTAGGTTGACTTCAAAACAGCGGTTACCCTCATCATCACTCAAATGAATCTCACCTTTTTTGACCCTAGAGAGTGAGTGCCCGTGATAGGAGTTGGCAATCAAAGCGATATGAGTGATATGCAAGGGAATTTCCTCTAGCTCTAGTCTAATTTGTTCTTGATCAAGCGGAGCCAAATACATGGCTTGCTCTCCGCGATCCTTACCGTTTAGACTGTCTCCTTGATGCTTGACGGATTCAGCTTTGTCACGTAATTGTTTGAACCAGACGATATCACTAATGATGCAATTGTCATCGTACAAGACGCAAGCCAAGTCGATATCTACCGCGCTTTTGTCCTTTTTAAAACGCTTCAACAACCCTTTCGGCTCGATCTTAGTAAATTCATAGTTGAGTGCAAAAAATAACGTTCCCGTATCCAAGCCCAGTCCTCTTAAACTGTCGGAAAGCAGCGGTGATGGGGCAGTGGTCGGCATAATATTCCTTTTTAATTTTTAGTGGTTAACGATTATTGTCATTCGAGTGTTATTCGTTATTTGTCATTGCAGGTTGGTCCAATACCGCTTGATAAAGGAGTGCAGGCTTGGCGTCCAACAGTCCACTGCCAAAACCACGTAACCACCAAACCAGCTGTGAGGTCAAATTAACAGTCGCTTTTATCGTCAGGGTGTCGTCGTCGTTTGATATAACGATTTGATCATCACTCAGCTTGCTCTCAGTGAGGCTTCTGCCTGCTTGTTGCGTAAATTGTAGCTCAACAGCTGTATTTTTACCACGCTCAGCCAGTTCACCAAACAACGGATGGCTAAAGCCCATGCTGCCTTCATCCAAATAAGTATCGAGCTGAAAGTTATCTGGTGTCTGTGCTGCACTCTCTAAAATCTCGACTCTATCAAATCGATGCAGCGCAAAAGTGCGGATGGTGGCTTTTGGATCATCGGTACGAGTCGCCAGTAGGTAAATAATCACGCCACGCTGGATAATGGCAATAGGATTTAGCGTGTATTCGCTGGCCTCTGACTTATTGCTGCGAGTGTAGCAGGCATTGATTTGTAGCTGATAAAACAATGCATGGTAAATGTTGTCTTTGCTATCTAAATCTATATCTGGGGCAATAAGTGGCTGGGTAGCAGGTTCGATACGCACGCGGTCTATCCATGAATGCGTGACTTTACTGTTTTTGAGCTGTCGTCTTGCTAGATCAAACCACGGGAATAGCTCATCTAAAATCACAGGCGGCAATAGCTGAGTGAGATTGGCCTCAACCATGTTAAAAGCAACTGCTTGCGATAGATTCATATGCGGCAAGCTTTGCAGCGGCGCATCTTCTTTCCAGCGCCAACCTTGTGGATTGGCGTTGTTTTTTTCGATAGGAAAGCGTTTGGCCAATGCGTTTAAATCACGTTGCACGGTACGCAGGCTGATGTCAAAACCGGCCATCATGAGCTGTTCATAAATATGAGTCGTACCTACCCATCGATTGCGCTGTAGCTGTGACAGTACTTGCCATTGACGAGCCGTTGTCGCTGCCCCGTGACGATTATCTTGGCTCTCTTTTAACACATCATTTTCTGCCGCCTTTATTGCAATCGCTTGCTCATCAGAATCTGACTGAGCTTGGATGTTTTCGGCGTTAGTAGAATGTACAGTCATTAAAAAATACCCTTTATAAAGTCACAGGTTATTGTTCTACAGATTTTGGCTGGTTGTTTATCATCTCAGAAAAGTATCAAAGCGTCTAGGGACGTTCGTATACATTTAGACATCGTTTAGGCGCTGTCTAAACATGGTCTAGACACTTCCTAATTATCATTTTGGTGTGTTGTCATTAACACTTTAAGCTTCATTTTGCTCACGGTTATCAGTGACGTCACTATCGTTATTTTCGCCTTTACGTTTTTCTTTTTTTATTTTGTCCTCTTTTTTTTGGCGCTTAGCTTTGCGTTTTTTCTTCTCTTTCTTTTTTGACTTTTTATCATCTACCTCATCATCGCCGTCTTGGTTTTCATCCCAGAGCATCAGACGATTTAGGACTTTGCCAAATAGGGTGTCCTTGCGGTAGCGACCTTTTTTATTCATGGTATCGATGGGTAGGCCTGTCATCAAGGTCAATGCTTCACTCAAGGTATAAACGCCATAAATATGGAAGTCGCCGTCTTTTACCGCAGCAATGATATCGTCACGTAGCATGAGTTGTTTGACATTGGCCATTGGAATGACCACGCCTTGAGCGCCCGTCAACTCTTGCTCGCGGCACGCATCAAAAAAGCCAGCAATTTTGGCATTGATACCACCAACTGCTTGCACTTCGCCCAGCTGATTCATAGAACCAGTAATGGCAAAGGATTGATCAATGGGGACATTTGCTAAGGCGGATAGTAGTGCACAACCTTCGCTAACGGTGGCACTATCACCATCGATATGGGCGTAGCTTTGTTCAAACGCGAGCGAAGCGCTGAAGTTTAGCGCATGGTGTTGGCTAAATAACGCACGCAAATAACTGGTCATGATTAACATACCCTTGGCGTGCAAGCTACCACCCAAGTCTACATCACGCTCGATATCAAGGATTTCACCTGCGCCAATATTGGGCTGAATAACCGCGGTGAGGCGCGCTGGCATGCCAAACTCACTATCAGCATAGCTGACGACGGTCAGGGCGTTGACTTGCCCAACTGCACTGCCTTGGGTTTGAATCAGCTGCTGGCCGTTTTTGAGCTCGTCCCAGTATAGATCGCGCAAATATCCTGAGCGCTCATCCATGTCGTCAATTGCCTGAATGACATGATCTGCTGTCACCATCATCTCATCATTTAAACGAGCGTGCCGGTTTGATTCGTGCAACAGTTTGATCAACAAATCACTGTGTAGGCTTAAACGGTCCTGCTCTTCAGCTTGCAAGCTTAAATGTTCAAGTAACGTGGCTTGCGCGCTACTATCGAATGGATAGAGATCAGCATAATCGATGATGTCTGCCATTTTCGCTACCAGTGCCAATTCATGCTCGCTGGTGCGCGTCACATCATCATGAAAGTCTGCGCGAACTTTGAACACCGCATCAAACTCAGGCTCAAGCTCTAGCAGCTCATAATATAAGTCTGCTTCACCTAATAAGATCACTTTGATATCAAGATCAATAGGCGCTGGTGATAAAGACAAGCTACCTGTTAGCGTTAGCATTTGCTCAAGGCTTGAGAGCTTAATTTTACGTGACTGTAGCGCACGCTTTAGACCTTGCCATGCATAAGGATGCTCAAGTAAATGGCTGGCTTCTAGCAGCAGGTAGCCGCCATTGGCGCGGTGTAGGGCACCTGCGCGAATCATACTGACATCAGTCGTTACTGTCCCTAATTGGGTAATTTGCTCGACATGACCCAATAAATTAAGGTGGGTTGGCAAGTCTTCAAAGACAACAGGCGCGCCACTGTCTGGTAGATGGCTCACAATGACATTGACCGCGTAACGGCTGGGTGTTGTGGTCAATACAGCTGTCACAAATTCTTCATCATCGCCGTTAACGATACGCTCTACATGAGTAACCATATCGGTAAATACGGCTTTGAGGTAATTAACCACAAGCGAGTGCGTGGCAAATTGCTCATAAACAGGCGCAAACAAAGGCTGTAGTGCACGGCGCGCGATACTGCGATGCAGTGATTCTATCGCATCGTTGGCTTCGTCTTCTAACTGCTCTAACGCAATGGTCAGTTGACTGAGGCGCTTTTGCATATGGTTCTTCTGTACGAAGTTACTTAACTCAGCCTCGTACTCACTATTGCCATACTCAGAATTTTGAGCGTTGTTTTGCTCTTCATCATGGTTAGTCTTATCATTGTTCAGTGTGTTGACTTTTTGGTTATCATTTCTTGATGATAAATTTTCACTGTTGCTAGATGATTCTGAAGCCTTTACATGGTCGCTGCTACTGTCTGTCGTCAGCTGACTGGGATGGACAAAAACTGCCTTATTATCAAATGAGCGAAATGTTAAGGCTAGATCATACTGTTTGCCTTCAGCGTTTAGCGCGTCGTAAGCATGACTCTCTTTTTGATGCGTGTTGTTCTTGATTGCTTCGATTTTGCTTTGATACTGGTCACTACGAAAGCGTTGGCTTAGTCGCTTTTTGGCCTGTTGCCACAAGTTATTGACCTGCTGTTGTAGCAAAGCGGCTTGCCCCGCAGGTAGACGCAGAGCCAGTGGCGTACGTGGATCAGTAAAATTGTGCACATAAACCCAATCATCAGGCGTTGGTGCATCGGCGGCAATACGGGCCAACAGGCGACTGATGACAGTACGCTTACCCAAGCCGTTCTCGCCAGCAGCAAACACATGATAGCCACTTGCTTTAATATCTAACGCAGTGTGTAAGGCTTTGAGCGCACGTTGTTGACCAAAACCAACATCTAAGTCAGGCGCAGTACGTGTGTCTGTAGGCAACTTATCAGGGTCGCTATAACGTTTTAGTTGCTCCGCCGAAATACGGCAGCTTTTTTGAACCTCAGTAAAAATAGGATTTGGGGCGTTAGATATTACTGGTTCATCGTTTTGTGAGTCAGCGGTAGGTGGTACCATATTATTAGTGTCTTTTGATATTTGAGATATAGGAGTATAGGATTGTTCGGTCATAGGTTTTTCAGAGATCGTTTTAAAGGTATTGAAAGAGTGTGAGGGATAATATGTTTATTCTGGTCATGCGCGCATTGAACTTTTTATAATTAATAGTGACATCTTACAAGATATAGTTGCATTTTAGCGAAGTCATTAAGCGCAGTTTTGTATCATATTTAGAGAAATCTTTGATCATGATAAACGAAAAATGAAGAAACTAGGCAAGGCGTTTTATGCTATTAACGCAGAATAACGCGTCATGAACGGTGCAGATAGTATAAGATGTCCCACATTGGCGCAATCTGCAACTATTCAATGAGCAGACTGCATGATAAAATAGGCGGTTCACATGTCAAAACTGGATAACTCGTTGTATGTCAGCTTCCGCTAAAACCTCTTCTTCGTCGTCTACTAGCACGGGTAATATCAATATTGATCCGACTGGCTTTGTGAAGCTTGGCTCACAATTGCCAAAGCTGGCCAGTATCTTAGCACAAGCCGTAAGTGAGCTAAGTCTATCACTAAGTGAGAAACAGCAGCGCACGTTATTATTGTACTTAGACCAGCTTTTGTTGTGGAATAAGGCGTATAATCTGACCGCTATCACCGATCCAGAAGAAGCGCTGATCAAACATGTGATTGATTGCTTGTCTATTATAACGCATTTGCCGACAGGAGCCCTGCTTGATATCGGTACAGGTGCAGGGTTGCCTGCAGTGATTATTGCGATTTGTCAGCCTGAGCGCCCGTGTACAGCCCTTGATAGTAATCAAAAAAAGATTCGCTTTATCAAGCAGATCAGCAGTGAGCTTGGCTTACGTAACATGCAACCGATCGCTTCGCGTATTGAAGCGCACGAAGCCAGCTATGATGTGGTGACTTCTAGAGCGTTTGCCAGTTTGATAGATTTTGTTGAAGTGGCACAGCCGAGATTGACAGATGGCGGTTATTTGTGTGCTATGAAAGGCAAAGCACCGAGCGATGAAGAACTGCAAGCGCTCGATAGTGATTGGCACATTAAGACGATTAAGCTGACAGTGCCGCGTCTGCATGATAGTCGTCATTTGATTGAAATGTCTGCTAAGAATGCCTGAATGGTAGATACTTCTCAGTCATGAAACAGCAGTCGTTTTTTGTGAAACGCAGTTTACGTTTGTACCTAAATGGCATAGTATTTAAAAGCACTGAAAATATACAAACGAAAATTGGGTACTTTATAAAAGAATTTTTTTATAAATGGCTGCCTTTCATGAAGTGCTGAGTTAGTAGCACTGCATAAGCATATAATATTGAGCGGCAAATTCTGCGTCAAATAAATTAAAAGAAAAAGTCAGTAACAGACCTTAATAAAATTGAGTGAGTGTATGGAAATCATAGCAATTGCGAATCAAAAAGGCGGCGTGGGCAAAACCACGACGGCGGTAAACTTGACCGCCAGTTTAGCTGCTAAGCGCAAGCACGTACTGCTGATTGACTTAGACCCACAGGGTAATGCAACCAGCGGTACTGGTGTCGACAAAAACGATCTGACGCTCACTATAGCCGATGTTTTACTGGATGGTGTAGCGCTGTCAGAAGCCATTGTGACCAGTCCGGCAGGGTTTGATGTGATCGGTGCTAATCGTGATTTGGCTGGCATGGATATCACGTTGATGGGTAAGACTGACAGTCATGAATTGTTCAAAACGGCCATGGCAGATTTGGTCAGTGATCAAGCCAATACAAAAAAGCCGTCATACGATTATGTCATTATAGACTGTGCGCCGAGTTTGAACCTACTAACGATTAATGCGTTAGTAGCAACTGATAGTGTGATTATTCCAATGCAGTGTGAATATTATGCACTAGAAGGGCTAGCAGATTTGTCACAGACGATTGAGCGTCTCACTGAATTAAACCCTAAGTTATACATTCGCGGTGTAGTAAGAACGCTGTTTGATGCGCGTAACACGCTTGCCCGTGATGTGTCTGCTGAATTAGAAGCGCATTTTGGCGATATTATGTATAAGACTCATATCCCAAGAAATATTCGCCTAGCAGAAGCACCTGCCCATGGTCTGCCAGTTATTGCATATGAGAGATGGTCAAAAGGCGCGCGCGCCTATCAAAAACTGGCTGCTGAAGTGATGAAGCAAAGCAGCTAGTTTTTCTATAAAAGCTTTTGAACGATAAAGCACTTAACATTGTATTTAGTAAGCCGCAGTAGTAATCAATAGGCTTTTATTTTAGCGTTAGAGGATAGGTAATCATGGCGAAGAAAAGAGGGTTGGCTGCCAATCGAGGCTTAGATGCCTTATTAGGGTCAATCAAGAAAGAAAAGCAAATCACCGCCTCTGCCTTGCAAGATGATATGGCTGCACGCGATATGGCCGTGCCAGCTGAAACGCTAGATATCAATATGCCTGTGAAAACTGCACCCGTCAATACTGCTGCGCCCAAAGCCAGTAAAAAATCGGCTGTAAAATCCACTGATAAGGACACTACTGTCAGTAATAGTACTCGTTCATCACGTGTGACAAACAAGACGGCTATCAGCAAAACGCGTGGTAATAATACAGACGTGAACACTTCAGAGGATCAAATCAGCCTCGTGCAGATCGATGTTACGCGTCTACAAGCAGGTAAGTATCAACCGCGCCGTGATATGAGTGAAACGGCATTAGCAGAATTGGCATCCTCTATTGAACAGCATGGCGTGATGCAGCCTATCGTTATTCGCCCATTGCTCGCCAATGAAGATAAGAGTGAAGCATTTGTCACTCATGAAATTATCGCTGGCGAACGTCGCTGGCGCGCGGCAAAAATGGCAGGCAAGTCAGTTATTCCGGCGATTGAGCGTGCGCTATCTGATGAGCTTGCCATTGCACTGGCATTAATTGAAAATATCCAGCGTGAAGACTTATCTGTGATCGAGCAAGCAGCGGCGTTGCAACGCTTTCATACAGAGTTTGGTATGAGTCATGCCATGATTGCTGAAGTGGTGGGCAAGGCGCGTACAACGGTGTCGAATCTACTACGTCTAAATCAATTGCATGATACGGTAAAAGATCATTTGGCAAATAGCGCGCTAGATATGGGTCACGCTCGAACGCTTTTAGCATTGTCTTCTGAGCAGCAGCCGATCATCGCGCAAAAAATCATCGATGGCGGTATGACGGTGCGAGAAGCTGAAAAGCTGGTCAAATCCATTTTGAACCCTGCACCCAAAGCCAACCGTGTCGAACAAGCACAGTCTCGTGATGAAGAACGTCTCACGCAAAGACTGACAGATATGCTGGGTGCTGAGGTAAAACTTAAGCACAAAAAAGACGGGCAGGGCAGTGTCGAGATCTTTTTTCACAGTCAAGACCAGTTAGCTGCTTTGATTAAGCACATAGAAGCGCAGGCATAAGACAATACGCAAGCTAGTAGGACTAATTTATTAGTAACGACTATTTACGTATAAATCTATCTACGTCATAACTGTTTTTAAAAATATGGAAGAGAGCAAATATGTGGGAGTTAGTAAAGGCAGGTGGCTGGCTAATGACACCTATTGTCGCCTGTTCTATATTGGCGTTGGTTATCATTATTGAGCGTAGTCATACACTACAATTTAGCAAGATTGTGCCTAGCAGACTGCGTGAACAGCTCATCACTCGCTTACGCGAAAATGGAGATATCGGCCGTACGCAATTGATGAATGTCAAAGAGAAGACGGCACTTGGTGATATCTTGGCGACAGGTTTGCTCTATCGTCAGTATGGCCTAGAGTCTATGACCATGCACATGCAAAATCGTGCTAGCGTGCAAGTCCATCAATTAGAAAAAAATATCAATATGTTGGGTACGATTGGTGCCATTGCACCATTGCTTGGATTATTAGGTACTGTATTAGGTATTATTTCTTCATTTTTGGCGATTACTGATGGTGCGATGCAAGATCCAACGATGCTTGCTGCTGGTGTCTCACAAGCGTTAATCACTACGGCTGCTGGTATGATCGTCGCTATCCCAGCGCTTGTTGCGTATCGATACTTTCAGCGCCGTATCATCGACATCAATGCACAGTTCGAGACTCAAGCAGGGCTGATGATTCAAGAGCTATACGACTACCAATTGCTCGACAATACTCACGCAGCGACACCTGTTAATAGTATGACCACTATTGATGAGCGTGTTCCCGATCGGTTAAATATAGATAAAACCAATATGGCGACAATGTAATAGTCATATTTGCTACTAAGTTTGATGCTCAAAGTACGTTCGTAACAGCAGGTAAATAGAAGAGATTCATATGCGCTTTAGAAAACCGACTGTTGAGCCACTTGAAATTAATCTGACGCCGATGATTGATTGTTTATTGTTTTTAATCGTCTTTCTGCTATTGGCTACTTCCTTTAATCATTTTAGTCGTTTAAATATTATCCTTCCTGAAGCAGAAGGTGTGGCGCAGACAGAGCAAAAAAATAGTATAGAAGTAGCTGTGCAAGAAGATGGCAGTTACTTGGTTAATGGTATTACGCTCGCCAGTAGCAATGAGGCTGAACTGACCAGTATGTTGCAACAAGAAGCAGGAACCAATCGCGATATGCTATTTGTCATCGCAGCAGATGCCAACGCTACCCATCAATCTGTCGTACGGGTGATGGATGTTGCTGGTAAACTCGGATTTTTGAACTTAAATATCAGCACCGTTGTCCCACTTGGTCAAACTTTGCCGCAATAATATTTGCCGCATCATTATTATAAACTGTGTATCAAGCACAGCCCATTCATGACACCTACATTGAGGCTTTTATGAGCCAAGCTTACACACCTGACTCTACAAACCCTTCTGCTAAAAAACCTTCAGCAGCCTCGTCTAGTCCGCCAAAAAGTAAGACTTTACTGCGTCTATTAAGATATCTAAAGCCGTATTGGTGGGCTTTGCTACTGACTGTTTTGGGCTTTGCTATCAATGCAGGAACTGAGATTTGGATTGCCAAGCTGTTGCAATATATTACTGATGCCATTAACCAAAGTAGTCGAAGCAAACAGGCGTTATTTCCATTACTCATCATTGCGCTATTTTTCGTACGCGGTTTGGGCAGTTTTTTGGGTAACTATTACTCGGCTTTGGTCTCACGTAATTTGGTTTATGAGCTGCGGGTCGAGGTTTTTAATAAACTACTGCGCTTGCCAAGTTCGTTCTATTTGGCCAATCCTGCTGGTACGATTTCATCCAAGTTGATATTTGATGTGGAGCAAGTTACCGCTGCCAGTACAGACTCAATGAAGACTTTGCTGCGTGATGGTTTGACGGTTGTGGCATTGATAGGGTTTTTGCTTTATAGCAACTGGCGCTTGACGCTCATTTTATTTGTCGTATTGCCGCCTATATTGTGGCTCATTCGCATCGCCTCCAAGCGCTATCTTAAGCTCTCTAAAGGTATTCAAAAAACGATGGGTAGTGTCAGTCATATTACCAATGAGGTCATCAGTGGCTATCAGGTGGTAAAAAATTATGGCGGACAAGCATATGAAGCCGAGCGCTTTGATAAGACTTCAAAAAAGAACTTACGCCAAGGCATGAAGGTGGTCGTCACCAATAGCATCAATACCCCAGCAGTACAGCTGCTGATGGCGATAGCGATGTCGGTGGTGGTATGGCTTGCATTGAGACCTTCAGTTATTAGCGGTATTTCAGCGGGGGAGTTTATCTCTTATATTGCAGCAGCTGGTCTGCTCAGTAAGCCCGTCCGTTCATTGACAGATATCAATCAAAAATTGCAAAAAGGCATTGCTGCTGGTGAGTCAATTTTTGCATTACTTGATGAGCCAGAAGAGGAAGATACAGGCACTATCAGCAAGGCGTTATCTGGTCAGATGTCTTTGGATAATATCAGTTTGGTTTATCCAGATTCGACAGTTGCTCTACGTGATTTTACGTTAAATATAAAAGCAGGCGAGACGGTTGCATTGGTAGGACGAAGCGGAGCAGGCAAGTCCTCCTTAGTGAATCTTTTAACGCGTACTCTGGAGACATCTTCTGGGCAAATTACTTTAGATAATATACCAATTGAAGACATCAAATTAGAAAGTCTACGTGCGCAAATTGCCATGGTAAATCAGCAAGTCGTACTATTTAATACGACAGTATTTAATAACATTGCTTATGGTGGCTTGGCTAATAAGAGCCAAGCTGAAGTCGAGCAGGCTGCAAAAGCGGCTTTCGCGCATGACTTTATCATGAAAATGCCAAACGGCTACCAAAGCGAAATCGGGGCCGAAGGGCTGCAGTTATCTGGCGGACAGCGTCAACGACTATCTATTGCTCGTGCGCTGTTAAAAGATGCTCCAATTTTGATTTTGGATGAAGCCACCAGTGCGCTTGATAATGAGTCAGAATATTATATTCAGCAAGCGCTCGATAACGTCATGAAAAACCGTACGACATTGGTAATTGCGCACCGCTTAACGACTATTGAATCTGCAGATCGTATTGCTGTGATGGATAGTGGTCAAATCGTTGAGCTTGGAACACATGCCGAGTTGATGGCACTGCAAGGGCACTATGCGCAAATGTATGCCCGAGATTTTGAGTAGACTTTGGTAGAGCCGCTTTAATTGCTGGCATATTGAGATATCTTCAGATTGGACTATTTTTCATAATACGAAATCAAATCGATAGGTGAATGGCAATTATCCATGAGCATTGAGACAACAGTCACCCGTGCATGGCAGCGTAAAGCGCTTTGGCTATGGCTACTGCTACCTATTAGCTGGCTTTATGGATTGATCATGTTGCTTCGTCGTCACGCTTATAAAGTTGGGTTGCTATCAAGTTATCGCGCACCTATACCCGTTATGGTAATTGGTAATATCAGTGTGGGTGGTAGCGGCAAAACACCGTTAATTATCGCCTTGGTCAATCACTTGCAAAAACGAGGCACAAAAGTCGGCGTCATCAGTCGAGGTTATGGTGGTGATACGAGCCAAATGCCGGCATTGGTTAGCACGACTAGTTTGCCCAACGTGGTAGGCGATGAGCCATGTTTGATTGTTCATATGACAGGCGCTGCCATGGCAGTATCTCCCAATCGTCAGCAAGCGATTACTACCTTGTTGGATGCTGAGCCTGATTTGCAATTAATTATTGCTGACGATGGGCTGCAGCATTATGCGCTCAAGCGGGATATAGAATGGATTGTGGTAGATGCCGCGCGGGGGTTTGGTAATGAGCAATTATTGCCAACCGGATTTTTGCGTGAGCCAATGTCACGACTAAAAGGCGCTCATGTTATTTATCATGAAAAACCAAATACAGACTCGGCTAAAAGTAGTAATCAGCCACAGAGCTCTGAGCGCTTGACCATGCGTTTGCAAGCTGATGAATTGCAACGTCTATGGAGTCCTCAAACAGCTATTAAGCAAATAGATAATGTCGTTCCTGCCAGTAATAGTAGAGTACACGCGGCCAGCGGTATCGGCTATCCGCAGCGTTTTTTTAATACGTTAGAATCTCTTGGTTTTGATGTGATAGGGCATCCTTATCCTGATCACTATGACTTTAATTTGACTGAGCTTTTACAATACAGCGATTATCCTATAATAGTTACCAGTAAAGATGCGGTAAAAATAAAAGCATTGTTGTCAGATTATACGGCAGAGCAAGCATTAAGTGATGAGTATGCAGAGCTCGTTAGCAGGTTGTGGGTTTTGCCTGTAACAGCCGTATTATCCGATAACTGTTATGATCATCTAAACCAGCAACTAAAAGCTTTGGGTATTGAGGCTGACTCTGATATTAGTATAAAAACGACATCATAGATAATAGTCAATACGTCAAACTGACACAATTTTTAGGAATAAACTATGTCGCTTGTCACCACACCTGCCAAAACCCATATTGTGATTCCCGCACGCTTCAAGAGCACACGATTACCTGGTAAGCCATTATTGAGCATTCATGGTAAACCGATGATACTATGGGTGGCTGAAAAGGCAAAAACAGCAACCTTTGCTGATGATATGTGTATTGCGACTGATGACGAGAGTATTGCAAAGGTTTGCACCGATGCAGGTTTTGATGTGGTGATGACAAGTAGCGAGCATGCTTCAGGCACTGACCGCTTGGCAGAAGTCGCTGCTATTAAAGGCTGGGCTGATCATGATATTGTGGTCAATATGCAAGGCGATGAACCGCTTGTACCGCCATTACTGCTTGAGCAGGTTCAGGCGCTTTTGGTAGCGGATGAGGCCAGCGTCATGGCGACACTCTGTGAGCCTATCGATGATTACGATACGTTCCAGCGATCTTCTGTGGTAAAAGTGGTCAGTCAATATAATAACGATCTACAGCGCGCGCTTTATTTTAGTCGAGCACCGATCCCTTGTGATCGTGATATCGTATTGGCGGATGACAATCAAAGACAGCCACCAAAGAATGCGTATCGTCATTTGGGTTTATACGCCTACCGTGTCAGTCTGCTTCAGCAGTTTGTGCATTGGCCACAGACACCACTTGAGTTACTCGAAAGTCTAGAGCAGCTACGGGTATTAGAAAATGGTGAGCATATCGCCATTGCAGAAGCAGCTTGTCAACTGCCGGCGGGTGTCGATACACAAGAAGATCTGGACCGTTTAAATGCCATGAGCTTAGCTGATTTTCAAAACCCTGCTAAATAATGGTTTGAGCAAGCGCTCGTACATTATCCAGAGTATCGTTAGCGTGCCGCATCCTAAATATCTGAAAACGTGATAGAGCCAATAGAGCTATAACTATGAATGACCTGACAGCAAATGTAGGCGCGCAAGAGCGTTCAGATAGTATCTATTTTGCGCCATTATTGCCATGGCAGCAGACGTTGTGGTCACAATTGACTCAGCGAGTATTGACGCAGCAGTCCTTGCCGCATGCATTGCTTGCTGCTGGCATGCAGGGGATGGGTAAACGCGCCTTTGTATGGCGGTTAGTGGCTTGGCTGTTATGCCGCGAGCATGATATGAATCCGCTAGGCGCGTGCGGCACGTGTGAAAGTTGTCAATGGCTTAAGTCAGGGACTCATCCAAGCTTGCAAGTGCTGCCAATTATGAGTATGCCAACTAATGCGGATAGTGACACCCTTCAAGACAAATCAAGCAGCGCAAAAGATAAAAAAAGTACCAAGACCACAAGCAGCAGCGCGCTTAAAATAAAAGTAGATGACATTCGTGCCCTGCAGCCTTTTATTTATCAAGGCGGGCAAGGAATGCGTATTTGCGTGTTGGATCACGCAGAACAAATGACTGTCGCTGCTGCCAATGCGCTACTCAAGACATTAGAAGAGCCACAAGCACAAGTTTACCTATTTTTAATCAGTGATACGCCTGCTCAGTTACTTCCAACAATTAAGAGTCGTGTACAACAGTTGGCATTACAGACTATTGAGCCTACTGTTGCTGTCGATTATGTGACAAAAGCACTCGGTCATACGATCAATCGTGAAGCCGTTGGCAAAATGGCGATTGAACAGCTTATACAGCTAGCGAACGGAGCGCCACTTGCTGCGTTAGCATTGGCACAGGCACCGTGGTATGGCAAGCGTGCTCTATGGCTGACTACATGGCAAGCGCTACGTAGTGGTAAGCGTAGTAGCGTAGCAGCAAGTGACTATTGGCAAAGTCAGTTAAGTATCAAAGAGTTTATTCAACTGTCTGAGCTGATGCTGCTTGATATGCGCCGTGTTTGTTTAGGGCTTGGTGAGCTACAAAAAGATATCAAACTATCGGCTACACTAGAATCTTATCAACCCACCGATAGCCGACTAGAGACATTCGCCACCAGCTTGCAGCAAACCAAAGTTGCTTTGCAACAAAATGTGCAAGAAAAATTTGCCTATGATAAGCTAATGCAAGAATTAGCTGACTTGTAAAAGTCGTGATATAGCGCTTCATCAGTGCCTAATAACTCACAATCGTTTTTATTTATAACCTTTCAATAACTCATAAAAATACATTAGACCCAATTGATAAAGGAAGCTGACTATGGCAATGCCAGGACGCGGCGGGATTTTAACCTGTAACATTGAAAGTATCGACACGCTGTATGCCAGCTATTTATCTTTTGTGAATAATGGCGCGCTATTTGTGCCTTCCGATCAGCCGCAGCAATTGGGTAACGAAGTGTTTATCGCTATTACATTACCTAACTCTAGCGAGCGCTTGCCAATGAATGGTAAAGTTGTTTGGATCAACTCCAAGACCCAAGCTGGTCGACCAGCAGGCTTTGCGGTGCAAATTGGTAGTGATATCGCTGGACAAAGAATTAAAAACGAAGTCGAGCGATTATTAGCGGGAAAAATTGATAGCTTACAATCGACTTATACCATGTAGTTCATACCACTTAATTCAAAAACCTAGGCGTCTCTATAGATAGCCATCATAGTGGTACTTTATAATCGATAAAAAAGCCTTATAACTTTATAAGGCTTTTTTTAGGACATATATTTGTATCAGTTAGTGCTAGTAGCGCGGCGGTACGTACATATCATCAGGAATAGGCTCGCGGTAGTATTCATCATCGCGTTTGCGACTGGGCAATTCAATCTCGTCACGAGGTATTTCTTTGTAAGGAATTTGCTCGAGTAAGTGCGCAATACAGTTGAGCCTAGCGCGCTTTTTGTTATTACCTTCAACGACCCACCATGGCGCTTCAGGAATATGAGTGCGCTCAAACATGGTCTCTTTTGCTTTGGTGTAGTCTTCCCAGCGCCTGCGTGACTGCAGGTCCATTGGTGAGAGTTTCCACTGTTTTAGCGGATCATATATCCGACTCATAAAACGTGCATGCTGCTCATCGTCGGTGATAGAAAACCAGTATTTGACTAAGCGAATGCCTGATCGCACGAGCATGCGCTCAAACTCTGGTACCGATTGAAAAAACTCCTCATACTGCGCATCGGTACAAAAACCCATGACGTGCTCAACACCGCCTCGGTTGTACCAGCTGCGATCAAACAAGACGATCTCACCTGCGGCTGGTAAATGCGCGACATAGCGCTGAAAATACCACTGTGTCTGCTCACGTTCCGTTGGAGCAGGTAAGGCGGCAACACGGCAAACTCGCGGATTGAGCCGCTGAGTGATACGTTTAATGGCCCCACCTTTGCCAGCAGAGTCTCGCCCTTCAAAGATAACGACGATACGCTCACCATTTGCGACCACCCAGTCTTGCAGCTTGATAAGTTCTCGCTGCAATCGTACCAATTCATGGAAATAGGTGCGCCGATCCAGTTTTTCTTGCTCACTCATCTCACGTCCGTTAAAACGAAAGTCACGCGCATAATCATCTATTTCATTTTCTAATTCTTCATCATAGGTATCAATTAAATCTTGATGCATTTTTCGACGCAGTTCATCATCAAGAATGTCTTTTTCGATACGTTCAGACAGGATGGCTTGCTCCTGATTGTACCGATCTAAATCCTCCTTAGTGGTTAAAGACTGAAAATCACTGGTTGTAATGGGTTTTGTCGTTACCAATTTTTCAGAGCCAAAAATGATTTGCCTCATTTTTCTTAATAGAAACTTTTTTTTAAGTAGAAATTCTGTCTTACCCATAAATATTACCTTTGTTTGGCATATCGGCTTTTTTAAGAGGCTACTATCTAGGTCGGTTCTATCATAGCAAAGTACAGACAATAAAAAATGCCCTTTAAATAGTTAAAGGGCATTTTTTATGGATAGATATATGCTGATTAAAATAATTAGTCAGCATATATTTTTGATTCACAATTTATGAGGCTTATTTTTCTAAGATGCACGTTACGCCTTGACCACCAGCGGCGCAAATAGAGATTAGCGCACGGCCTGAGCCTTTTTGATCCAGTAGTTTCGCAGCGGTGGCTAAGATACGACCACCAGTTGCAGCAAATGGATGACCCGCTGCTAGTGATGAGCCGTTTACGTTTAACTTGCTATGATCAATCGATCCTAGTGGCGCATCAAGACCTAGGCGCTCTTCACAGAATGTCTCATCTTCCCAAGCAGCCAGTGTCGATAATACTTGTGAGGCAAACGCTTCATGAATCTCATAGAAGTCAAAGTCTTGTAGCGTCAGGCCCGCGCGTTCAAGCATACGTGGTACCGCATAAGCGGGTGCCATGAGTAGGCCTTCTGTCGTGCCAGACTTACCGATGAAATCTACTGCTGCTGTTTCTTGATGAACAATATAAGCCAGTGGTTTTAAGCCGTGCTCTTTTGCCCACTCATCCGTACCCAATAGGACACAAGAAGCACCGTCAGTCAGTGGCGTCGAGTTGGCAGCAGTCATGGTTGGGTTGGCGTTCTTTTTGCCAAAGACTGGCTTTAATTTGCCTAGCTTCTCTAGCGTGGTATCTGGACGTAAGTTGTTGTCACGAGTCAGGCCTTTGTATGGCGTGATCAAGTCGTCAAAGAAACCTTCGTCATAAGCACGTGCTAGGTTTTTGTGACTGTTAAAGGCAAGCTCATCTTGAGCTTCGCGAGTGATGTTCCACTCAAGCGCGGTGATGGCTTGATGCTCACCCATTGATAGACCAGTACGCGGCTCGCCATTCTGCGGTGAATCAATCAAATCTTTTGGATTTAGACCCATTAATGCTTTTAGACGTTGTTTATTGTCTTTGGCGGCACCAAGTTTGATCAATACTTTACGCAAGCCGTCACCAATAGCGATAGGCGCATCAGAGGTGGTATCTACGCCGCCAGTGATGGCCGAATCGATCAGACCAAGTGCGATCTTGTTGGCAGAAGCAAAGGTCGCTTGCAAGCCAGTACCGCAAGCTTGTGAGATATCGTAAGTTGGCGTGTGTGGGTTCAATGCAGTATTCAACATTGCTTCACGAGTCAAGTTGATATCGCGGCTTAGCTTCATAACAGCACCAGCAACCACCTCACCGATGACTTCGTCTTGCAAGTTGTAGCGCTCAACCAAGCCGTCTAGGGCAGCTGTCAGCATATCTGTGTTGCTAACATCAGCGTATGAGCCATTTGAGCGCGCGAATGGGATACGGTTACCACCTAGGATTGCCACACGATTTTGGTTCGAAGCAGGTTTGGTTTTACTTGTTTTTTTAGCAGCAGTCGCTGGTTTTTTAGCCGCTGTGGTTTCTACTTTTTCATCATCTGATTTTTTGCTAGTGGTGTCTTTAGTCTCTGGGCTTTTGGTATCAGTTTCTCTAGCGTCAGATTTTTTAGTAGCTGGCGCTTCTTTTTTTGTGTTTTCAGCTTGTGCGTTATCAGCCTTAGTATCAGCTTTAACGTCAGCAGTTTTAGCAGGCTCATTGTTTTCAGCAGTTTCTTGTGGTTTTGCATCGCTGGCTTTAACAACAGTACTTTCAACAACTGGACTATCAGGGTGGTTGTTTTTATTACTCATAATATTATCCTTAAAAAGTATGGGCAGAAAAATTGAAGGGTAAACATAAAAAAAGTGGCAAAGTCATGTTAAGCAAAAATCAAATATTATCATTTATCGCCTAGTATCGCTGTGTATGATAAGTCGTTTTGTGCTCGTTTAATGTATATCTTTAGCAAACGATGTGTCGCTTATATAAGTTCAATGACAGCTTTAAATGTACTGGTTAAGACGCTAATAGACTGGCGAGTACCAACGAGTATCAGATAGTAGCATTGCATAACGATACGTTAGATAATATATTGTTATCAATAATTATGTTTGCCATAACTTATAGGCCGGATTTTAACATGTTATGATGGTCAGTAAGTCGGTAAAAAGTCGTCAGCTTGTATACTGACTTGTTTACAGATTATTGTAGACATTGTCTGTTTTTGGACATGTTTCTGATGGCAGTGTATAGTTAAGCCAGTTTTAAGATGATTTACCAAATATCAATAATTACAATGTTGATGAGTCTATATAATAGGCGTATTACATTTAGTGTTTACTATTATTTCAACCATTCATTATTTATAGGGAATATATTATGTCAGACCGTTATGGTGATTTTGTTCAATCTTCTATTGGTAAAAAAGTCGCAAAGAACTTAGGTTTGCCAATGCCAGCGACGCTTGATCGTTTTGAAAGCGGTGAGCGTTTGGTTCGTGGTAGTGTACTAGTTGGCCGTGCTAATGGTGAGGACAAAAGCATTAGTGAATCTGTTGCACGTATTTTGTTAGATGTGCATGCTGATGTATATGTAAACAGCCGTGATGATGTCAAAGACGCTCTTGCTGATGCAGGCGTTGAAGCAAAAGCCAATACAGGTGGTGACGATCAGTTCAAAGTGTTGCTTTTTGATGCAAGTAATATTAGCAACGCGGATCAGCTAAAAGAAGTGTACGAGTTTTTTCATAGCGTTGCGCGCCGCGTTGAAAAATCAGGCCGTGTGATCGTTATTGGTCGTACGCCAGAGGACATCACTGATATCGAAACTGCCATGGCACAACGTGCACTTGAGGGCTTTGTAAAATCAGTAGGTAAAGAGTTCAAGCGCGGCATTACAGCCCAGCTTATCTATGTAGAAGCGGGCGCTGAGCAGAACCTAGACTCGACCTTGCGCTTTTTCACCTCAGCACGTTCAGCTTATGTCTCAGGACAAGTGGTACGCGTGAGCAAGGGCGACTCAGTGGACGTTGATTGGAATCAGCCTTTAGGCGGTAAAACGATGTTAGTGACTGGCGCAAGTCGTGGTATCGGCGAAGCAATCGCTCGTGTCTTGGCTCGCGAGGGCGCGCATGTGATCTGTCTTGACGTACCGCAGCAGCAAGCTGACCTACAAAAAGTTGCCAGTGAAATCAGTGGCTCTGCATTGACAGTAGACATCACTAGTGATGACGCTGGCGCAGAAATCGCAGATGCGGCGCAAAAGCGTGGTGGTTTAGATTCAGTTATCCATAATGCTGGCGTGACACGTGATAAGACATTGGCCAGAATGGATGAGAAGAAGTGGGATATGGTCATCGATATTAACTTGGGTAGCATTGCTAAATTGAATCGCTACTTGCTCGATAATGATGTGCTAAAAGAAAATGCCCGTTTCGTATGTGTGTCATCTATTTCAGGTATCGCTGGTAACATGGGTCAGACCAATTATGCCACTTCTAAAGCGGGCGTTATTGGCTTGGTTGATGCGACTGCTAAGCAGTTAGAAGACAATGCTAAAGGCATGACCATCAATGCAGTAGCGCCAGGGTTTATCGAAACACAAATGACTGAAGCGATTCCATTTGCTATTCGCGAAGCTGGTCGTCGTATGAACTCAATGAGCCAAGGCGGCTTACCAGTTGACGTGGCTGAGACCATCGCATGGTTGGCTTCACCTGCGTCTGGTGGCTTAAATGGCAACACAGTTCGTGTTTGTGGTCAAAGCTTACTTGGCGCATAATACTGATTTATTGGTGAGAATATGTGGCAAACAAGGAGAGGGTAGTGTGATGGTATTATCCTTTGTTTTTGATTTGCCTCACATATGCTTACGAAATATTTGCTGATAAATTGTAATAAAGCTGCCCACGGGTGGCTTTTTTATGATAAAAACACAAGAGCCATCAGCCAAACTATTTTTTGCTATTAGAGATACTTGCAAAATTGATTGAATATAGTGCTTATTAGATGATTTGATAATAGGCACCAGTCAGTGACTGCTTAATGTCTTTAGATACGTTAAAAATCTTGTTCAAGCCACATTTAGGATTTACTTATGTCAGACACCCATTATGACGCGTTGCCAAAAGCGCACACTACCTATGCCAATATCGTCAAAAGCTTACTACCTATTGGTAACAGTGGCAAAGTCAGTAAAGATCAATTGCCGCAGGCCACCTATTACGTCGATGATTTGCATATCGATCATGATAATCTAAACGACTATCGTAAAATTTGTGGCTTTGCTGATAACGGTAAAGTTCCAGCAACGTATTTTTCAGTACTATCACAGACTCTACAGATGAATATGATGGTCAAAGAGCCGTTTCCGTTTGCGATGTTGGGTCTGGTACACGTAGACAATAGCGTCACGCAGTATCGTCCTATCGGTGAGCGCGAAACGGTGTCCATGTCAGTCACTTTTGACAACTTGCGTGACCACGCTCAAGGTCAGCAGTTTGATTTTGTCACCACGGTCAAAGCAGAGGACAAAGTGATTTGGGAAGGGACGTCAACTTACCTATCACGCAGCAAAAAAATGGCCAGCAGCAAAGATAAAAAAAGCACACCGCGTCCAGTTGCTGTAAAGCCAGAAGTAGGTAAAAAAGACGTACATAGTATTTTTGAAGTACCAGAAGATATCGGTCGCCGTTATGCTTTTGTTTCAGGTGACTTTAACCTGATTCATTTGCATCCACTATCAGCGCGTGCGTTCGGCTTTCCTAAAGCAATTGCACACGGCATGTGGTCAAAAGCTAAATGTCTTGCTCTAATGGATGAGCTGCCTGATGCTTATACAGTCGACGTGTCATTTAAACTGCCTATCTTTTTGCCGGCTGAAGTAGAGCTTATCGCTCAACCAGTAGCGAAGCTTGAGAACGCAGGAGATACCTGTGACTTCGGACTATATAGCTCTAAAAATAGTAAGCCACATTTGGCGGGTGTGGTGACGTTAAATAGCAAGTAGCAAGTATTGTACGACTTATCGGAACCTATATCTTAATAGCCATATTTAACCAACACATTTATCATTATGACTGCACAAAACATGAATTCACAAAATAGCGCGACAAGTACGGATCAAGCTGACAGACCAATGACTATTGATACAGCAGCTGCTAATGACAACGTTGTCACTGATATCTCAAGTGATGACCATAGCGCTTCTGACAATGGCGTTGATTTGTCCGCTGTCTTTGATCCTTATTTTCGTCCGGATGCCAATACCATTGTGTGCGGCGCGTTAAATGAAGAAAAAGTCGCCGCCTTAGCAAAAGCTGGCGTTGAGTTGGTGATTAATTTGCAGCCAGAGGATGAGTTGAGTTTTAATGAATCAGCCGCCGTTGAGCGCGCAGGAATGAGCTACGAGCATCTGCCTATTAATGGCGCTGAAGAGCTAAAGCAACTTAAAATATTGGCATTTGATAATATATTGCGTCAGTATCACGGTAAAAAAATGGCCATGCACTGCGGTTCAGGCAACAGGGTAGGGGCTGCCATTGCACTACGTGCAGGTTGGTTACGTGGACGTAAAATGGATACTGCTATGGAGCGTGGACGTAGTCACGGCTTGACCAAGCTTGAACAAGAAGTCCATAATCGCTTGCTAGTACCGCGCTAAATTATCATAATTATTGATGCATAAAAAGGCGACCGATAGGTGGCCTTTTTTGTTGGTTATCAATGCATTTATGCTGATCTCCAATATCTGTATAACGCATACACTCAGCCGATTTTAATACTAGGACAGTTCACAATACTGGAGCAAGGTAGCAATAATGGACGACAATAAGCAAAGCAATGATCAAAATAATAAAAATATCGATACATCTATGAGCATAGATTTACAACGCCGATTACAGCAGCTATTGACAGACTTACAACTAGGTGACGCGCCAGCTGGTGGTGCTGTGGTTGTATATCAGGCAGGCGAATGTATTGCGCAGGCAAGTACAGGCATGGCGCGTTTGGATGCATCATGGCAGCCTAATACGCTCGCCATTAATTTTTCTACTGGTAAAGGCATCTTAGCGACGCTAGCGCATGTATTGGTTTCGCAGCAGCTGCTTGATTATGATGTGCCTATTGCTCAATATTGGCCAGAATTTTCTGCACAAGGTAAAGACAACATCACTTTGCGACAGGTGATGTCACATCAGGCTGATCTGTTTTCGATCACCAGTATCGATGTCGATAGTGACACAGTGCTTGATTGGCGCGCTATGCTGAGCCATATTGAAGAAATGCCTATCACAGCACCTGAGGACGCTGCCGCATATGGCAGCGCTTATAGCGCGTTGGTATATGGTTGGGTACTAGGCGGTGTGATAGAAGCCGTGACGCATATGTCCTTAGCCGAAGCATTACGTCAGTATCTGACCGAGCCTTTAGGTATTGCAGACAGTTGTTATTTTGGTGTGCCGGATAGCAAAGTAGATCAAGTAGCAAAGCTTGCCAAAGACTTTGAATCAACAAATGAGGATAGTGTACAACTGCGTAACAAGCGCCAAAAACCAACCTTAAAATCCGACTCACCAAGCACTTTACGTACTTATGCAAGTCTGCCTAGCTATCATTGCTGGCAACAAAAAATGCTAAATGATGAGCGTACAGCGGAAACGCAAAGTAGCCTTGATGACGATCTAGACAACAAAAATATTGATAACATACAACCTGTATTAAATACTGCGCGTATTAATAGCCTATATTTCAATACCAGCCAGCTCAATCTAAAAAACTATAAGGCAGCGCTCATTCCTGCCGGAAAACAAGCACTTGATTACCACAATCGCAAGACACTACAGGCAGTCATTCCTGCTGCTAATGGCGTCGCTTCAGCGGATGCGCTAGCCACTATCTATGCCATGTTGGCCAATGGTGGGGTTTGGCAAGGGCAGACGCTAATTGATAGTGCTACGTTTAAGCAGCTCTCCACAATACAAGTCACAGGCCTAGATGCTGTCATGCCAGCAACAATGCAGTGGCGATTGGGCTACCACAGATTATTCAGTATATGTAGTAGTAAAGATACTACCGATAATGGGATTGATCCAGCACTATCAGGGTTTGGGCACATGGGATATAACGGCTCAGTCGCTTGGTGTGATCCTACGCGTCAACTGTCATTTGCCTTTATCCACAACTTTGATACCACCATGCTCAATGATATCCGTCAGTTTGCATTGACAGAAGCGGTTTTGAGCTGGGTTGATGAAGTACGCTGATAAAAGCAGTTCTATAAATGAACTCACTTTATCCGTGATACTGGCATCATGAATGATTAATGATGCTCTTTTGGTGTCATTTTAAGTAGCCTTGTTGCGCTCAGACCATGGATGAAGATGGAGGTTAGAATCACAATCGAGCAGACAATCCAGAGTTTGAGTGCATCATCCTCAGCAAAGAAATCTGTGTTGAGCGCATAAGACAGATAGTACAAAGTACCAATACCGCGTATACCTAGTGCTGAAATTGCGTATTTTTCAGCACGGGGTAAATGAAGTCCTGATAAGGCGATAAACCCGCCAATTGGGCGTATGAGTAGTAGGAAAGTAAAGCTGACGACATAGACACGCCATGTGAGCTCAACACCAGCTTGCAAACCTTGACCCAAGAACATACCAAAAATAACCAGTACTAACGACATTAACAAACCTTCTGATTGCTCAGCAAAATCGTGTAGTTTTTGATGATAAGTGTGCTCACATTCTGAACGCCTGAATGCAAATGCAGCGACGAAGACAGCGATAAACCCATAACTGTGTACATACTCTGCGACACCATATGCCACCAAAGTCAAAGCAATAACCACATATCCTTGCGATATCGTGGTCTCACGGGTGTGTTTAGAAAACACCACTTTGGCCATCGCCTTGCCAACCAGCACACCAACCAAGACCCCTGCGCCAATCTTCCACAAAACATCATGGGTGAACCATGACCACAGCATCTCACTGGTAAAAGCTTTTCCCTCACTGAAAGCTTCCGCAATTTTAATCGCTAAGTAGACAAAAGGAAAAGCCAATCCGTCGTTTAACCCTGCTTCTGAAGTCAATGTGAAGCGGGGTGTGTCTTCTCTGCCAGTATTAGGTGGCCCCACCTGAATGCTAGAGGCCAGAACAGGGTCGGTAGGCGCCAATACCGCACCCAGCAAAATAGCAGCGCCGAGGCTCAAGCCAAAAGCATAATAGCCTAACCCTGCCATCGCAAAAATACCGATGGGCATCGTGATGAGCAAGAGCCTGACCGTGGGTCGCCATAGCCGCCAAGAAAATTCGGTGTCAATTTTGATACCCGCACCAACCAATGAGACCAAAATGACAATTTCAGTCAGTTTTTCGATGATTACCCCATTGTTGATAGGGTCTAAAAACGATAGAGACGTCCACCAGTAACCCATCATTAGACCGAAGCTCACTTGTAGCATAGGCAATGAGATCGAGGTACGTTTAAAGATAACAGGAAACAATGCCCCTAACAAAAAGGCGATACCGCAGATTAATAAAAATAAATTGTAGTTTTCAATCATAAGGTTTTCGCACGTTGTTGTATTTTAAGGATGAGTTTTAAAAGGTCGGCTGTCGATATTGATAATGGTCGGTATGGATGCTTAATATCTAGCCTGCAGTATGACTTATCATGACGATAAAAAAGAATTATTACCGAAAAAAATAGTTATCAGAACGACAGATGCGTTGTTTTTTGGTGAAAAAAAAGCCTGCATGGCGCAGGCTTGATAGATTTCTATAATTAAGTTACGAAAACGAAGGGTTTATATACAGTTCTTAGCGCTCAACTTGGCTTACGTCGCGTACAGCGCCAGTGTCCGCACTGGTAGTCATAGCTGCATAAGCGCGTAATGCTGGAGAAACGTGACGATCACGACTGACAGGTTTCCATGCATCGCGACCACGTGCTTCCATAGCTTCTCGGCGTGCGGCCAAGTCTGCATCACTGACTTGCATGTTGATAGTGCGATTTGGGATATCGATGTGAATGCTATCGCCTTCTTCAACTAGACCTATGGCACCGCCTTCAGCAGCTTCTGGGCTAGCATGACCGATTGATAGACCGGATGTACCACCAGAAAAACGACCATCAGTGAGTAGGGCGCATTCTTTACCCAGTCCTTTTGACTTCAGATATGTCGTTGGATAGAGCATCTCTTGCATACCAGGGCCACCTTTAGGGCCCTCATAGCGGATGATGACCACGTCGCCTGCAACGATTTGGTCAGCCAATACCGCAGCAACCGCATCATCCTGTGATTCAAAAATACGTGCGCGACCGGTAAAGGTTAAGATACTCTCATCGACACCAGCGGTTTTGACCACGCAGCCACGCTCGGCAATATTGCCATACAGTACAGCCAATCCACCATCTGCAGAGTAGGCATGTTCGGCACTACGGATACAACCTGACTCACGGTTGACATCAAGGTTTGACCACTCTTTTGATTGTGAAAATGCTTCGGTGGTGCGAACGCCACCCGGTGCAGCAAGGAAGCGCGCGCGTGCCTCATGGTTATCATGATTCATGATATCCCACTTATCAATCGCTTCTTTCATTGTCGTACTATGGATAGTCGGTACGTCAGTTTTTAACAATCCCGCACGATCAAGTTCAGCCAACAAAGCAAAGACACCGCCCGCACGATGCACGTCTTCCATATGGAATTTTTGTGAGGCAGGGGCTACTTTTGCTAGGCAGGGCACACCGCGGCTTAGACGGTCAATATCAGCCATTTTAAAATCAATCTCAGCTTCATTGGCCGCAGCAAGTAGATGCAAGATCGTATTGGTTGAACCGCCCATGGCAATATCTAAGCTCATGGCGTTCTCAAAAGCTGCCTTTGTCGCGATAGAGCGCGGCAATACCGAATCATCATCTTGCTCATAGCGGCGTTTCGCAAGCGAGACAATAGTGCGTCCCGCTTCTAAAAATAGCTCACGGCGTAGTGAATGAGTAGCGAGTAGCGAGCCATTACTCGGTAGGGCCAAGCCTAACGCCTCGGTCAAGCAGTTCATAGAGTTGGCTGTGAACATCCCAGAGCATGAACCGCAAGTCGGGCAGGCTGAGGCTTCAATAGCTGCTACGTCCTCATCACTAATGCTGTCGTCAGCGGCATCCATCATGGCATCGACAAGGTCAAGTTTACGAACGGCACTGCTATCACTACTATCGGTATTGTGGCTCTTACCAACGGTACTGGCTAGGATTTTGCCTGCTTCCATCGGGCCACCCGAAATAAATACCACGGGTATGTTAAGACGCATTGCCGCCATTAGCATACCGGGGGTGATCTTATCGCAGTTGGAAATACACACTAGCGCATCAGCACAGTGCGCATTGACCATATACTCGACCGAGTCAGCAATCAGGTCGCGACTTGGTAGCGAGTACAACATACCGCTATGACCCATCGCAATACCATCATCGACTGCAATAGTATTGAACTCTTTTGCAACGCCGCCAGCTTGCTCAATCTCACGTGCGACCAGTTGTCCAAGGTCTTTTAGATGCACATGGCCGGGTACGAATTGGGTAAAAGAGTTGGCAATCGCAATGATTGGCTTGCCAAAGTCGCCGTCAGTCATGCCAGTGGCACGCCATAATGCGCGCGCGCCTGCCATATTACGACCGCCGGTAGAGGTTTTTGAGCGATAATCCATGTGATATTCCTTACTAATAGGCGAGATTTTTTTGAGTGTGAACTCGCAAGTGTGATGCTTATAGTTTGCTTTTTATCTGATATGAAGACTAGTGAATAATACTAAGTCTTTACCATACCATTAGATATGAATAATTGAAAATAGCTTAGTAATGGTAATGGGTTTAATATGATAAAAGTACAATTAAGGCACTATTCAATGCGAGCTAAAATCGCTTTATCAAACCAAGGTAGTTCAGCTTTATCGGCTTCTAGCTTCAAAATAGCTGCCAGCGCATGGGTGGCCAAAAGCTGTTGATAGTCGCCACTTGCGTCAATCGTCAATAGCGATTCGGCAGGTAATGCTTGAGTATTGGCATTTTGCGCATCAATACTGATTAACGTCTGCTTATTATTTTTATAAAGAACGTCGACACGACCAAAAAACTGCCAGTCTTCAAAAGCGGCAATAATAGCGTCGGCGGCATCCTTAGTATAGATTTGCTGCGTCTCTTTGCCCGTATTGGTCCAATGCAACCGAACGGCTAACTGCAATGCCTCACTGAACACCACCAATGAACCAATGACTTTCACATGCCAAGGACTGGTCAACAGTTCCTCATCAATGCCAATCAATTTAGCCGCTTCGTGAGCTGACATAGGCGTATTGAATTGAAGCAGTAATTCAGGGGTGAGTGGATGCGACTGCTTGACGGCATCGTCTAAGCTATCGTAATGATAAAGAAAAGGCAGTGGCAAATCTTGCGTGACGGTCTTTTTGACAATTTTGCAGTTGTGTATCTGCCAGCTAATAGCTTTGTCAGTCAAGGCTTCTGCTAAGATAATAGCATTTGGGTCAATGGTTTGAGTACCGCTTTCACTCTCAATATCAGAGTGTTCTTCCTTATTATCAAGGGTTATAGCAGTATTATCCATATCTGGTTGAGTTGACAAAGTAGACGAATCCATAAACATAGCGTTGTTAAAATAGAGGGTTAATATAACATTTAAAAGGCATGACTCGCCAATAAATTAGTGGGATAAGCTAGGGAGTATACAGCTTGATTTTATCAACGACGGAAATGATAGCAACTTGTACTAAACTTATATTTCGTCCACTATATGACAAGCGCTCTAAACCATTTTAAAAGCTGTTAAGCATCCAACAATCAAATAATCAAAGGAAAAAATAATGACTGAAGTAAATCAAAAGACTGCTTATGACGACAATAATATTTTTGCCAAAATGTTAGATGGTGATATTCCATATCACAAGGTCTATGAAGACGATAAGACGCTTGCCTTTATGGATATCATGCCGCAAGCCGAAGGTCATGTATTGGTGATACCGAAGCAGAAAGCGGTAGATTTGGCAGATCTTGAGCCAGAGTATGCCGCTGCGGTATTAATGACGTCTAAAAAGGTCATGCAGGCCCAGCGTCAAGTGTTTGAACGTGAAGGCATTATCCAAATGCAGTTGAATGGTGCGGAAGCTGGTCAAACCGTATTTCATTATCATGTGCATCTGATTCCATCGAGCATTCATGAGTTAGGACGTCATGCAGTAACGCAGGCTAATCAAGGTGAGCTTGCAGACATTGCTCAGCGACTTGCTATGGTTATTAGTGCCGTCTGATATCGAGGCATAAATTGCTAGGATGATAGGTATATAAGATTGAAGGGCAACTAACAAGTTGCCTTTTTTATTGTCCAGTAATACTTGTGTAAGAATCGTTAAGTTATTGTTATAAATACGCGCCCGTTCTAGGGTTTAGGCAAAGATTATGTTACACAGTATCCTTGTTTAACACTACCAACATATTACTTGGCTATTATCAATCGGTATTACCACCGCCATGATGATTTAGCAGTCTCTATATTGATAGTTTTTATACTGATTATGTTTAGGGATATCGTTTTTATCTCCTGTTTTCTTGGCTTTGAGGATACCACTGCTTATGAGTAACGGTTCACGCTCTACCATTTTATTGCCCGTTTTTATACCTGCAGCGGTCATTATGCTGCTGCTAGTCATCGGTACCGCGATTGATCCTGAGGCAGCGGGTGCTCTGTTCAGTGATGTGCTTAGTTTTACGACTGAGACATTCGGCTGGTTTTATATGCTGGCAGTGGCCCTGTTTTTGATGTTTATTATTGTACTGGCGTTTTCGTCTTATGGCAGTATCAAGCTGGGCCCTGATCATGCTGAGGCGGAGTACGGATTCCTTGAATGGTTTGCCATGCTATTTTCGGCAGGCTACGGGATTGCGCTACTGTTTTATGGGGTAGCGGAACCAGTGATGCATTTTTCCAGTCCGCCAATGTCGGACCCGCAGACTATTGCCGCGGCAAAAGAGGCGATGCAAATTGCGTATTTCCACTGGGGTTTTCATATTTGGGCGATTTATGGTGTCGTTGGTTTATCACTGGCGTATTTTGCGTTTCGTCATGGTCTACCATTATCAATACGCTCGACACTGTATCCGATTATTGGTGACAGGATTCATGGCCCTATCGGTCATACGGTCGATGTGTTTGCGATATTGGGTACGATGTTCGGTATTGCTACCAGTTTGGGCTTGTCAGTATCGCAAATTAATGCGGGACTCAATTATCTGTTGCCAGATATCATTCCAGTGAATACGACCGTACAGGTGATTGCCATTGCCTTGGTGACAGCCGCGGCATTGGTATCGGTATTGGCAGGGATGGATAAGGGCGTAAAACGCTTATCTATTTTAAATATGCTATTGGCAACTGCGCTGATGCTATTTGTATTTGTTGTCGGTCCGACGATTTTTATCTTGAACGCCTTTATGGAAAATACGGGTAGCTATTTGGGTAATATCGTCGAGCGTACCTTTAGCTTACAGGCGTACGAAAATAGCGATTGGATCGGCAGCTGGACCTTGTTTATTTTTGCATGGACGATTGCATGGGCGCCTTTTGTGGGTCTGTTTATCGCCAAGATTAGCCGTGGTCGTACCATCCGTGAGTTCGTATTGGGTGTGATGCTCGTACCGACTTTCTTTACGTTCTTTTGGTTCTCGGTGTTTGGTGATACCGCGCTACACATGATTATGGTCGATGGTTATACCTCATTGATCAGTGAAGTACAAAACAACCAAGCGATTGCTCTGTTTAAGCTACTAGAGAACTTGCCATTTACTGAATTTGTGTCGTCATTGACCATTTTATTGATTATTACCTTTTTTGTGACGTCATCGGATTCTGGCTCGTTGGTGATCGATTCGCTAGCAGCTGGTGGTCGCAGTGATACGCCGTGGTGGCAGCGTAGCTTTTGGGTAGTGACCGAAGGCGCTGTGGCAGCCGTCCTACTGATTGCAGGTGGCCTAACGGCGCTACAAACGGCAGCTATCGTCAGTGCGTTACCGTTTGCGATTATCATTCTGATCTCAATGTTTGGTATGTGGCGTGCGCTGCGTATCGAAGGACATCGTAATCAGAGCCTTGGTAATGACAACAGACTGCCACCGCATCTACTTAAACCGTCTGCATGGCGCGAGCGTATCGACTATATGACCGACAAGCCAACGCGTGAAAAGGTCTTGAATTACATCAAAGAAGTGGTGATGCCTTCGATGATGGAAGTGTCGTCTAAATTTGCAGAAACTGGTTGGACGACTGAGGTCAACTATGACGCAGTCAATAACCGTGCGGTGCTTGAGTTACAACGTGGTGACGATGTCGAATTTTGGTATGAAGTGCGCCTATCTGAGCATGATGCGCCCGATTATTATACTGAAGACAGCGCAGATACTTTGCCACAAGAGCACCATCATCGTGCTGAGGTGTATCTACGCCGTGGTGGTCAGACGTATGATTTATACGGCTACAAATCTGAATCAGTGATTAATGACATCATCGATCAGTTCGAGAAGTATTTACATTTCCTCAATGTATCGCCTGATAGTCTACCGTGGCGCATGCAAGAGCATGATGATGACATCACGCTAGAGCAGGGCAGTGTGCTTGATAAATAATGCACGGCATGTATCAAAAATGACTAATGCTTATGCAAGCTATTCACGTTAATCGCTTGCAATAAGTGCAAGAATCCTTAGAATAACGGCTTGTTTTCCTTACAAATCAAGCCGTTTTTTTATGTCTATTGATTCTCCTGTTTTACCCTCGTCCTCGACTTTGTCTGACCATCCATTGTTGCAGCCATTGAATATAGGTGGTCTGACGATTGAAAACCGTTTGATGGTCGCACCGATGGCAGGTGTGACGGATAACCCTTTTCGCCGATTGTGCAAATCATTTGGCGCAGGTCATGCAGTTAGTGAGATGATCATCGCTGATACGGCACTTTATGCGCGCAAAAAATCCCTATATCGTGCCAACTTTGATAACGAGATTGCGCCTATTTCTGCACAGATAGCAGGCGCAGAACCAGAAAAATTGGCTGAAGCGGCTCGTTATCAAATCGATAATGGCGCGCAGATTATCGATATCAATATGGGCTGTCCTGCCAAAAAGGTTTGTCGTAAGCTGGCAGGCTCAGCGCTGCTACAAGATGAGGATTTAGTAGCAAGACTGCTTGATGCCGCTGTAAATGCTGTTGATGCGCCTGTGACATTAAAAACACGATTGGGGTTTGAAAATGGTCGTGAAAACATCCTACGAGTCGCCAAGCGGGCAGAGCAAGCAGGTATTGCCGCGATTGCCATCCATGGGCGTACGCGCGAAGATATGTATACGGGCGAGGCGCGTTACGAGTTAATACGCGAAGTCAAAGACAGCATTAGCATTCCTGTCATTGCCAATGGTGATATCGACAGCGCGCAAAAAGCGCAGCATGTTTATGAGATGACAGGCTGTGATGCAGTGATGATTGGGCGTGCCGCGCAAGGGCAGCCGTGGATATTTCGCGATATCGAGCATTTTTTGCGTACTGGCGAGCGTCTAGATGCCCCTAGTGTCAGTGAGATAAAAGAAATCGTACTGGCACATTTGCAAGAGCTGTATGACTTTTATGGCGAGTACTCTGGCTGCCGTATCGCCCGCAAGCATATTGCGTGGTATACGACAGGCATCCCCAACTCCAACGCCTTCCGTCAAGCGATGTATGGCGAGGAGAGTACCGCCGGACAGTTCCGCGTGGTTCAGAGTTTTTTGCAGACGTATGAGTAGTAATGGCCTGCACAGTTTCATCACGCTTATTATGAGCATAAATCACTGATACCTCTTTCAACTCTATTGATTCAATCTATGTTTTATCAATAGGGGCGGCTTCATTGAAAGGCATAGCATCAGGATTTTTCTCAGGTGTGGGCTTTTCTTTTTGCCAAGGGAATCGGCCTTCTAGCTCAACTTGTAGCGATAAGCTCAAAAACGTACGAATAAGCACGATAATACCCAACACCAAGACGCTGCGTAATGTCGGCTCTGTCACCACTGTTGCCATAATATCTGCAGCAATCAATACCTCAAGTCCCAAAAGAATGGATTTGCCAACGGTCTGCCTGATCTCTACGTAGGTATTGTGGTTCAGGCCGCCCGATATCCGAAATGCTTTGTAAAAAGCAAAGAGGAGTCCAAAAAACATAATCAAGACACCTATGACTTCGACTATCTTGGCAATCAAGTCAATATAGTGGGTTAAGTTTCCGATCAAAATAACGTCTCCTCTGTATCAGTCAGCAAAAAGTATGGCGCTAAACATCGTCACTATTATATGATGATATATCACTATAAACCCCTAAAACCGTCAAATTAACTATCAGCTACTGGTGTTTTGTTCACTGTATGCGATATTTTTTTGCTATGCTGTAAACGAATATTCATTGGTATAGGACAGACAAAAAGGACTTTTTATGGCTAATCCCTCGAAAAAAGCAATAACCAAAGCAGTAAAAGGTAAAAATATTATCATTACAGGCGCGTCAAGTGGTATTGGCGAGCGTACGGCTTTTTTATTAAGTGAGTGCGGGGCGCATGTTATTTTGTTGGCGCGTACTGAAGACAAACTAAAAACCGTCAAAGAAAATATTGAAATATTGGGTGGCAGGGCCAGTTATTATCCATGTGACCTTACCAATATGGATGAGATTGAAAAAACTAGCGAACAAATCCTTGCTGATTTTAAACATGTGGATGTATTGGTCAATAATGCTGGTCGTTCGATTCGCCGTTCAGTCCATGAGTCGGTCAACCGTTTTCATGACTTTGAGCGCACTATGGAGATCAATTATTTTGGCGCGGTCAAAATTATTCTTGGTTTCTTGCCGACGATGATTAGCCGCCAAACGGGTCAAGTTGTCAATATCTCGTCGATTGGTGTATTAGCCAACAGCCCTCGTTTTGCTGCGTATGTGGCGTCAAAATCTGCGCTAGATGCGTTTAGTCGTTGCTTAGCCGCGGAAGTCAAAGGCGATAATATCAAGGTCACCAATATCTTTATGCCCTTGGTACGTACCCCTATGATCGCCCCAACCAAGCTATACCGTTATATGCCAGCTTTGATGCCTGATGAAGCCGCATTAATGGTCGCAAAAGCGATTGTCCATAAGCCAAATAGTATCGCCAGTAATATGGGCAAATTTGCCTCAGCGACGTACTCGTTGGTGCCAGCATTTAACGTCGGTATTCAATCAATTGGTTATCGTATCTTTCCAAGTTCGACGGCGGCGCAAACGACGGATAGCAAGCCTAACTTTGCTCAGCGTGCCTTTGCCAGAATTCTCCCTGGTGAGCATCACTAAAATTGGCTTACTCTCAATTATTATGAAAACAAAAAAAGGATACGATGGTATCCTTTTTTAATGCTCTATCTATTTGTATTAATGCTCCTATAATATAGATAGGTAAGGCGTTAGTAGCCTTTTGTTCTTAGCAATTTACTTCGGTTAAAGTTTATTTGCCATAATGTAGCTTTCTACGCAAAAACTACACAATATAATTAGATATTTCTATTAAGTTATCATCAAGATCCCGAATATATACAGATATAATGTTTCCTGTAGCTCCAGTACGTTGAATTGGTCCTGCTTCAATATGGATATTAAAATCGTTTAGATGCTTAACGATCATTTCTAATGGAGTTTTTGCTATAAAGCATAGGTCAGCAGATCCTTTTGTTGGACACTTAGCCTTGGGTTCAAATTCTTTTCCTACTTGATGTAAGTTAATTTTTTGCTTACCAAACTTTAAGGCTTTACGACCATTCCCGAAAGAAACAACCTCAAAATTTAGAACTTGATTATAAAAATTACATGTTTTTTCAATATCTGAAACAGTTAAAACCAAATGATCTAAATGTGAAATTTCCATGCTGACTCTCAAAAAATTTATGGGGGAGATAGCGAATTACTTCATTCACCAAATTAAGTTATTTGACCCCTACTGTCAAATAGCTTAATTTGGTGCGTTTTAGCTATACCTCAACGGAACCAGTTATCTCACCCTTCAAACCTATTAATAGACTACTTAAAACAGACCGCTATCATGGAACCACTTATAACAGACTGGCGAAACCAACAAACCTTGCTTGGCTTTTCTATTGTCCAGCCTGTGAGTAACAATACTCGCAGGCTACAGTATCAGCGATAAACGGTTCTATAAAAAGTATCGCGATTCAGTACTTGATTTAAACAAACACTCGCCACAATATCCAAAATATACCTATCATCAAGACAGCGATAACGAGTAATCGTTTTAGCCAATAAGGGAGCAAAGGTTTCTTATAGCCCAAGTCATTTAGCTGACCATCGACACCATCTTGCAGGCTCTTAAATCCTTGGCTTTGCTTGGTGGTTTTGACACGATTTTTTACCAATGGTCCAGGTCCGTCATCGATCTCTTGCTCTCTATCGAAGCTAATGGCTTGATTGGGGATACCTTGTTTACTAGCGATGGTATTGAGCTTTTGCTGTTGTTTTACCTTTAGTGCTGTCTCATAGGCATCAATCCTAGTCTTGGCTTCATCCATACTGATGTTTTCGTCTGCCGCCAACGTTTTGATGGCCATTACCAAGTTGTTTTTTTCGACCATCATGATGACGTCTTTTGGCAACTTTGTATTGACCGGCTTTTTGCTAGGGTCGGGGTTAAACATGGCTGTCCTTATTACGGCGTATGCGTGTGAATGAGTAATAGGGTTTATTATAACCATTTTACACAAGCGATATTCAAACAAAAAAATACCGCGATCACATTGCGATCGCGGTATTTTGGTATTCATCTATGATTAGCATTTATGCCAATTTTGATAAATTATAGGTCTTTCCAGCGTTGGATAGATTCTTTGATGACTTCTTTCGCTTCCGCAACATCACCCCAAGATTCAACCACAGTAGTACCCGCTTTTTTCAGGTCTTTATAGTGGCTGAAATGGAACTCTAGTTGGTTGATTAACTGCTTTGGTAGGTCTTCTAGGCTATTGTAAGCATTACCTGTGTCACGGTCGTCAGCAGGTACGACAACGATTTTGTCATCCACTTCGCCATCATCAACAAACTTCATCACACCGATGACTTTTGCTTTTAGGAAAATACCTGTTGGTAGTGGCTGTTCAGTCAATAGCAATACATCAAGCTCATCGCCATCTTCGTCAAGTGTTTGCGGGATGAAACCATAGTTACATGGCTTAGCAAAAATCTGTGGGTCAATACGATCAAGCTCAAATACGGCCAATTCGCGATTCCACTCAATTTTATGGCTGCTACCAGCTGGGATCTCTACTACTACGTTGATGATACCGCCGTCTACGTCGCCTGCGTCCAAAATTTTATTAAAATCTGCCATGAAATACTCCAATTTGCTTTTGTTTTAGAGGTTTGAATGATTGATTTAGCTGGGGATACTGCAAAATTTTTGCCGCACCCGATTTGTACTGGGTGCGATTATAACAAGTTTGGTCTAAATTTTCTCTTAATGCTTAAGTCTAAGCGTGCAAGATATTATGCAAAAAAAGATTATGCAAAAATGGACTCAAAACTTACTTTGGCGCGATGGCTCGCAATTCAATCAGTCCAGCATGACGCTTGGCGATATTATCGATAAGTTTTTGGGTAACGATTTTATAGCTTAATGCGTCGCTGATTTGTTGAGTCGTTTTTGTTTCTGATTCTTTTTGCTCTGAATCTGTCTGCATGACTACAAAGTCAGACAGGCGCAACATCTGCATACCCTCATAACCGCAAGGATTGATGGCGTTGAATGCTGACAAATCACAGTCTAAGTTAATTGCGATACCATGATAGCTAAAGCCATGCTTAATCTTGAAGCCCAACGACGCTATTTTTCCAAGCATAATCTTATTATCAAAAGATTTGTTATCTAGCGAGTTGCTATTAGCATTGCTACTGTCATCCGCTACAGTGGGGTCAGAATACATGTAAACGCCAGGCGCATCACGGCGGGCGTGGGCACTGATATTGTCACGACTAGATGGCGAGCTATGCAGACAGTCATTAACGACGTCTTCGATCGCTTGCTCAGCGTGGGAGACCAGATGGCGTACACTCCAGCCCAAATTGTTTAAGTCAAACAACCAATAAAGGACCAGCTGTCCGTGACCATGCCAGGTTACCTGACCACCGCGATCGGTCTTGATGATAGGCGTGTCGGTGCGCTGCAATATGTGTTCTTCTTTGCCTGCTTGTCCAAGCGTATAAACATCGTTGTGATCAACGATCCATAACTCATCAGGCGTGCGTAGTCCTTGCTGTTTTTTTAGATCGATACGTTCGAGAGTACGTGACAGCATGGCATCGAGAGTGAGAACATAATCGGCTGCTGACAGAGATTTACTGATTAGCGTGTCATTGAGCGGTTGTGTGTCGTTTTGCATGAGCGTGTCTGTCTTATTATTGTTTGGTTTAAATATAGATAATGTCGATAGGTAGTGTAGCAGTTTTGGTGTCTATCGCTCAAAGTTTATCTGCAGTCTAGCATCGGATGTGGCATGTGAGTACCTATAGAAAATGTGCTAGAAAAAGTAAAACCATTTTAATATCATGGCTTTAGTAGGCGATTACAAACGCGGCAGTCAATGAAAGGTGCTGTTCATTGCACAGTTGATGCGCTACATTAAAGTATAATGAATGGAATCTGATGAAATTGACAGTCAGGGCAGGTTATTAAAGCGCGCGCCTGACTAGAAAGACAGCGCCTATAACCCAATATAATGTAGTGACTACACGATATATGAGTACATGTGACTACGACAAGGAAGACAAATGACAGATAGCAACCAACACGCCCATGAGCAGGCACCAACCGATGCAGGTTTTGCGCTGCAGCGTATGCCTGAAGCACTGAGTACCGCAAAAACCATCGATGAGATGAAATCTCAATTCTCACGTCTACAAACATTGAGCCGTACGCGGCCGATCAATGACTGGGGCACTCGTGAGACTCAACTAGACAATCTAGAAGTGATGCTGAGCGACAATCAAGAGAGCTTTGCAAAAGCAATCAGCGCAGACTTTGGGTATCGTAGTCAATCAGAGACTCAGTTTGCCGAGCTGTTTCCGAGTTTTACCGGTATCAGTCACGCCAAAAAACACGGCAAAAAGTGGATGAAAGCACACCGCGCGCCTATTTCAGCACTGTATATGCCAGCTCACAATGAGATTCAGCCGCAGCCATTGGGTGTGGTCGGTATTATGGTGCCGTGGAACTATCCACTGTTTTTGGCGATTGGTCCGATGATTGATGCAATCACCGCGGGTAATCGAATCATGGTCAAAATGAGCGAAGCCGCGCCGCAGTTTGCTCAGACATTTGCTGATGCCATTTCTCGTTATTTTTCGCCAGATATGATCTGTGTGGTACTGGGCGAGGTTGATATTGCTGCTGCCTTTAGTAAGTTGCCATTTGACCACTTGTTATACACGGGTTCGACTGCTGTAGGCAAAAAGGTGATGGCTGCCGCCGCGCCTAACTTGACACCAGTAACGCTTGAGCTTGGCGGTAAGTCACCAGTGATTGTATTGGATGATGCCAATCTAGAGTCGGTGGTCAACCGTGTCATGATGGGTAAAACACTAAATGCAGGTCAAACATGTATTGCCCCAGATTATGTATTGATTCAGCGTCAATATCATGACCAGTTTATCCACTTGGCAAAAGAGTGGATGGCTAAGCACTATCCCAATATCGAAAACAATCCAGACTATTCACGCATTATCAATGGTGAGCAGTTTAAACGGGTTAAGGGCTACTTAGACGCGCTAACAGGTGATGAGATACACGCACTTACTGCGGTTGAGCCCAATATCGAAACGCGTCTGATGCCACCTGTGATTGTGAGCGAGCCTGCGCCTGATAGCGATCTGATGCAAAATGAGATTTTTGCCCCGATTTTGCCACTGATGCATTATGAGACACTAGACGATGCGATCTATTTTGTGAACTCGCGTCCAAGGCCACTAGCGCTATACGTCTTTAGTGACAACTATAGTAGCATCGAAAACGTGCGTAACAACACGGTCTCTGGTGGTCTATGTATCAATGAAGTCATCATGCATGTCGCCCAGCATGACTTACCGTTTGGTGGGGTAGGTGACTCTGGTACAGGCGCGTACCATGGCAAAGCGGGCTTTGAGCGCTTGAGCCATATGAAACCTATCTTTGTACAGACCAAGCTAAATGGCCTCAATTTCTTATTGCCCCCTTATGGTGGACTGTTTAAAAAGGCGATGGCATTGTTTTTGAAATAATTGTCCTATGGAAGTTATTCAAAGATTGATTTTGAACTCTCTTCATTCGATACCATAATCTATAGTACCTATATCTATAGCATCTATCAAAATAGGTGCTATTTTTTTGTCCAAAAAATCAAAGGTTAGCATGGGGAAAAGATTTATTAATGATAGTGTTTATATCTGCATGGCCTGAAGCTCAATCATCTCAGTAATCGATAAATAAGCATTTGTTATTACTCCTATAAGTCGCTACACTTTGTAGTAAGCCTAAACAACAGTGGATGATTCATAGATGTTATGAATCAACATGGTATCGTGAAATTCTGTGGTTTTGATGCTTCTTTCATGCCAGTAAAAAACAATAAATAGGACAGAACATGCGCCAATGGATTGCATTAAGTTTACTGTGTATGAGCGCGTTGTTGCTGCCTGTATCAGCATCCGCAGCTTGTGAGTCACCGATCAAGTTTGGCGCACTGACGTGGGAGAGCGGACAGTTTACCTCTGGGGTGCTTAAGTATATTGCTGAAGATGGTTATGGTTGCACGGTAGAAGAAGTGCCAGGAGCAGGACCTGCGCTTGAGACAGCATTGTCACAAAACGACATTCAGATCATTGGTGAGCAGTGGATTGGACGCTCGCCAATTATGGAAAAAGCCATTGAGCAGAATAAAGTGGCTGTCATTGGCGATACGCTAAAAGGCGGTGCGACCCAAGGGTGGTATGTTCCAAAATATGTATTAGAAGAAAACCCAGGGCTACGTCGTTATCAAGACCTACCCAAATATGCCCAGCTATTCAAAGACCCTGAAGATCCGAGCAAATCTCGCTTTATGAATTGTCCCTCTGGCTGGACCTGTGAGATTTTTAATACGCGTCTGCTAAAAAATACGGGGCTTGATAGTATTTTTAACAATGCTCATCCCGGTACGGGCGCTGCGCTCGATGCCGAAATCGCCTCTGCTTTTGAGCAGCACAAGCCGCTATTGTTTTACTACTGGCAGCCTACGGGCCTAATGGCAAAGTATGATTTTGCTGCTTTAGAGTTCCCAGATCACAAAGATGCCTGCTGGCAAGACCTATTACTCGCTGACGGTACATCTGATTGTGTATCTGGTTTTCCAGTATCGCCTCTTGGTATTGCCGTATCTACCCCATTTATCGAATCCAATCCTGAGCTAGCAGAGGTCTTCAAAAAGGTACAGTTTACGCCTGATGAGCTGAACGGTGCAATCTTAGAGATGAGTGAAACGAAGCGTAGTGGCGATGAGCAAGCGTTGGCGTTTTTGCGTGATAACCCAAATGTTTGGAAAGGATGGTTGTCTGAAGACGCTGCCACTAATCTTGCGACTAAGCTAGGCGTTAGCTTAAACGGTGCTGTTATCAGTGCTGATCCAGCTGTCTCTAGTAGTGATCAGTCAGCACTCTCATCCAGCTTCCCTTCGTGGTCGCTTGAGACCCCGCTTAACAATGCCTTATCAAGCGTCGTCCAAAACTATGGAGACGTATTTCGTACTATTAGCACGGTGACACTCACGTATTTGCTTTTACCCATTGAGCGATTATTAACGATTATTCCACCTTGGCTCATTATCGCGTTTGTGACGGTGCTTGCTTGGTTTGGTGTACGCAAGATTTGGTTTGCGTTGGCATGTGGTGCGGGGCTTTTCTTGATTGGTGCTTTTGGGTTATGGGTCGCGCTGATTGATACTTTGGCGTTACTCATCGTGTCAGTATTAGTCACAGTGGTGATCGGTATTCCTATCGGTATTGCCATGTCAGGTAGCAAGCTACTACGCAAGATTGTGACGCCAGTACTCGATGTGATGCAGACGATGCCAAGCTTTGTGTATCTCATCCCCGTGCTGATGCTGTTTGGTATTGGTAAAGTGCCTGCACTCTTTGCAACGGTTATTTATGCGCTGCCGCCACTGATTCGTCTAACAACGCTGGGTATTACCCAAGTGAATCACGAAATGGTCGAAGCAGGTCGCTCTTTTGGTAGTACGCATTTACAGCTGCTCATTTGGATCAAACTGCCACAGGCACTACCTAGTATCATGGCAGGTATTAACCAAGCGGTGATGATGTCGCTTGCTATGGTAGTACTGGCGTCGATGATTGGTGCTCCAGGCCTTGGTGAAGATGTATTGCAATCTATCCAAACGCTCAATATCGGGCAAGGCTTACAAGCAGGTACGGCTATCGTCATCGTCGCCATTATCATTGACCGCATCACCCAAGCCTTTGGTCAAGGGAAACGCGCTCGTCAAAAAACGATCGAAGCAGGCAGACGCCCGATTGGGTAGTAATGCGTCCAGTAATCAATGAGTAAAGCCAGCATAAAAAATTAGGCAAATAGTGAGAATAATGATGAATCATATCCAGCTAAAAAATATCAGTAAAATCTATAATGCCAATAGTACGCAAGCCCAGTCTGCATTGACATTATTGGCTGAGGGTATGGATAGCGTTGCAGTCAAAGAACAAACTGGCTACTCAGTTGGGCTCTATGATGTCAATTTGAATATCAAGGCAGGCGAGCTACATTGCATCATGGGATTATCAGGTTCTGGCAAGTCGACCTTGATACGTCATCTCAACCGCTTGATTGATCCAACCAGCGGTGAGATATGGGTTAATACTACGGTCAATACCAAAACGCACGTCAAAGATAATCCGCAGGCAAACACTGCGCCAGTAGACGAAAGCTCATCTAACGCTATCAATATTTTAGAACTCAATGATAAACAGTTGCAGCACTATCGGCAGCAAACGGTCAGTATGGTGTTTCAACATTTTGGCTTAGTGCCACACATGACCGTGATGCAAAATGTCGCTTATGGTCTACGCGTGCGCAAGATGAGTGTGAGCGAGCGTCACGAGATCGCGCGTTACTGGCTGAACGAAGTAGGCCTTACCAATTCAGAGTACAGCTACCCTGATGAGTTATCTGGCGGTATGCAGCAGCGAGTTGGGCTGGCTCGAGCCTTAGCAACGGACAATCCCATCTTATTAATGGATGAGGCATTCTCTGCGCTTGATCCGCTTATTCGCGCCCAGTTGCAAGATCAATTGCTTGCATTACAAGATCGACTCAATAAGACCATTGTTTTTATTACCCATGATATTGATGAGGCAGTCAAAGTCGGCCAGCGCATCAGTATATTAAATGGTGGACGCTTAATACAGACAGGTACGCCAAGCGACTTACGACACAATCCTGCCGACGACTATGTTGAGCAATTTATGAGTGCAAAAGCGTGATATGCACTGATTATTGTATTGAAGCGCCCTCTATATCAGGACTCTTACTATCCTGTTAAATAAGTGTAGCTATCGACAGCTTACTATTAAAGTAGGCTCCAATAGCGTTGTATACTATTAAGTCAAACTAATGCGTCTCAACGATCTGAATCATTTTCTCTCCACTATTTTCAAAGTCTTATCTCTTTAACTTGAATTCCTTCATAATAGACTTTTGAGCCATTTACTCGCTCATGGTTGCCAAAACTCGTACCATCCGTAACAAGGACACGTCATGTCATATAAAAACAATCAAAAAAATAGTAGTCATGAAGAAACTAAGAAACCTCGCTCATCAAGCTGGCTAAAAAACGTTAGCGCCTTTAGCATGACGACAGTGCTGAGTGCAAGCATATTAGTCGCCTGTGGCCAGATGAGCAATGCAGAAAGCAGCGCAAGCAGTAGTACCAAATCAGGTAGTCAAAATACTGGCATCACCAGCTCGCGTGACATGTTGCCCTCTGATATGCTCAAACAAATGCAAGCATTGCCGCAGCTAACAAAAGGCTTAGGCGACACAGGTGCGGCAGTGATTGATCCTAATAAGCCTACTTTAGTAAAATTTTGGGCGAGTTGGTGCCCGTTATGTTTGGGTACATTAGAGGAGACTGAGACGTGGCGCACTGATCCTAAATTTTCAGGCTTAAACGTGGTGACAGTCGCCAGCCCCGGTCATCTTAATGAAAAAGCTGATGGTGAGTTTAGTACTTGGTATGCGGGCGTACAGGCTGACTACCCAAACTTGCCTGTCTTGACTGACCCCTCAGGTGAACTTATCAATAAGCTTGGCGTGCAAGTTTATCCAAGCTGGGCTATCCTTGATAAAAATGGCAATCTGGTACACTTGGTAAAAGGTAACATATCAGCAGAGCAGGCTTATGCACTTGCCGAAAATGCAGATAATGACTTTGCTGAGCTCAAAGCAGGTAACGCTAAACCTGCCAATGCACAAGCATCAGACAACAACAAAATTGAAGCCATCCAGCAAAAAGATGGCGTGTATTACAATGAGACAGGCAGACCAATCAACACCCGCTCAATCTACCTTGCAGGGGGCTGTTTTTGGGGTGTTGAAGCTTATATGGAGCGCGTCGACGGCGTTGTTGATGCCGTATCAGGTTACGCTAATGGCGATACAGCCAATCCAAGCTATGAGCAAGTCATTCGTGGCTCAGGACATGCAGAAACCGTAAAAGTTACCTATGATGCCGACAAAACAGACCTCGATACCATCTTAAAATATTATTTCCGAGTGGTTGATCCAACAAGCTTAAATAAGCAAGGCAATGATCGCGGCGTCCAGTATCGCTCAGGTGTGTATTACACTGACAAAGAAGATAAAGCGGTGATTGATGCTGCGCTCAAGCGTGTACAAAGCAAATACGAGCAAAAAGTTGTGGTCGAGAACGAGCCCTTAGATAATTTCTATTTGGCTGAGATGTACCATCAAGATTATCTGGCAAAAAATCCAAACGGCTATTGTCATATTGATTTAAGTCTTGCTGATGATAAGCCTGAAGGGGCAGCTCGTACCAAACTTGCGCCAGCTAATACGGTCGCTGAGACGTTAGATCCCAAGCGCTATGCTAAGTTTGATAAAGATGCGCTAAAGAATACATTGACCAAAGCGCAGTACAATATCACGCAAGAGGCTGGGACGGAGCGCGCCTTTAGTCATGAATATGATGATTTATTTGCGCCTGGTATTTATGTTGACGTGGTCAGTGGTGAGCCGTTGTTTTTGTCGACGGACAAATACCAATCAGGATGCGGCTGGCCCAGCTTTACTAAGCCTATTGATATGCAAGTGATTACCCAGCATCAGGATAATGCCTTTAATATGGTACGTACTGAAGTTCGTTCCCGCGTGGCTGACTCGCATTTGGGCCATGTCTTTCCTGATGGTCCAAAAGACCGTGGCGGGCTGCGTTATTGTATCAATGGCGGGGCGCTACAGTTCATCCCAGTGAGTGTGATGCCGCAATCAGGCTATGCACCATTAGTAAAACTGGTGAAATCATAGTCGTTTTATTGTCACCTTTGAATAAACAAAAAAGACGTTAAGTTCAATCTTAGCGTCTTTTTTGTTTCATGTACTGTTAGATATTTGATTATCATTTTCGCTAGTTGTACGAATTTTGCTGCAATCTAACGCGAATTCTGACATCAATACCAAACTTCGTTATACTTGATGGTTTATTGGTGATGCACACTCTATGAGTGTCTATTATTTATTATCCAGATAGCATTTATTATTCAGACATAAGGTCGCTTGGTCGTTTCGGTGACACTTGTTTCTCATTTCTGCACTTTTAAGGCCATAGCATGACTGCTACCTATTCACCCATTATTACCTCACTGCTCGATAATGATTTGTACAAATTTACGATGTTACAAGCCATGCTGCATCAGTTTCCACAGACACATGGCGTGTATCGTTTTCGCTGCCGCAATAATAAAGAGTCGGCCTATCCATTGGCCGATATTCAAAAAGATCTAGAGCAGCAATTAGACAGCCTGTGTGAGCTGCGTTTTTTGCCGGATGAGTTGGACTACCTTCGTAGTTTGCGCTTTATGCGTTCAGACTTTGTCGATTATCTTGAATTATTTAAGTTAAAACGCCGGTTTATTACAGTCAGTACCGATGAAAAAGGTCGTTTATCTATCGATATCGAAGGACCGATGATTCAGGCAATGTTCTTTGAAGTATTTGTACTGGCTATCGTCAATGAGCTTTATTTTAATGCGTTATCGAACGATAGTGTGATTGAAGAAGGGCAACGTCGCCTTGATGGAAAAGTAGCGCTGTTGCATAAATATGCCCTAGAGCAGGCAAAATATGGGCGTGATATACCGCCATTTATCGTCGCTGATTTTGGGACGCGTCGACGCTTTAGTAAACGCTGGCAGGCACATGTGGTGGAGACATTACATAAAGCTGAGCCAAAAATCGTGGGCGGTACATCCAATGTATATCTGGCAAAACAGCTAGGAATGACGCCGATAGGCACGATGGCACATGAGTTTATGCAAGCATTTCAGGCATTAGATGTGCGTTTGCGTGATTCACAAAAGGCCGCGCTTGAAGCGTGGGTGCATGAGTATCGTGGCGATTTGGGTATTGCATTGACAGACGTGGTCGGTATGGATGCGTTCTTGCGCGACTTTGATTTGTATTTTGCCAAGCTCTTCGATGGGCTGCGTCACGATAGTGGCGACCCTTATATCTGGGGTGATAAGGCAGTGGCACATTATGAAAAGCTAAAGATAGATCCAAAGACAAAGATTTTGACTTTCAGTGATGGGCTGGATTTAGAAAAAGCGTGGGAGCTGCATCAATACTTCAAAGATCGTATTAGAACCAGCTTTGGCATTGGCACCAATTTGACCAATGACATGGGCATCACACCGATTAATATCGTGCTTAAATTGGTGGAGTGCAATGGTCAGCCAGTGGCCAAGCTGTCTGATAGCCCAGGCAAGACCATGATTAATAATGACACGTATCTTGCCTATCTACGCCAAGTCTTTGAAGTTGATGAGCCTGAATAACCTAACTATCCGTGCTGCTAGTAGATTTTTCTTCGGCGAAGGCTGCATCCAATGCTTGCTGTACAGCATTGATACGAGTCTCACAAATGCGATAAGCCGCAATAGATTCTTCAACCGTAGTCATTAAGTTATCAATATCAGGCTCGTCTTGCTGCTGCAGTTCAGTCGCATTAGTTTTTAAAATATCGTAAGCCGCCTTAAAGGTTTTTGGGGCGGCTTTTTTGCGTCTACGAGTAGGGGTGGTCATAAAATTTCCTAATTTTTAAAGGTAAGTAGATAAGTAGTTGTTAGATATTATTATGGGGTTAAATTGGTCTGTCTGAGGTTTCAGTCGCTTTTTTATCCATATTGACATCGATAATCTGCGCTTTTGCATTGCCATCTTTTAAAATGATATTGACAGTTTGCTCAGGAGACAGTTGAGTGCTGCTCGTGAGTGTTTGTTTGCCATTTGCGTTTGTGAGCATGGTATAGCCTTGCTTAAGCACGCGAGACGGGCGATGTAATAGCACAATATCACGTAGGTGCTCGCTATCGCGCTGTGCTTGTATGACTTGCTGCTGCGCGTTTTGCATGATTGACTCTTGATGACTTTTGCTATTAGTCGCGGCTTTCGTCAGTTTTTGACGTGTCAAGGTTTGCGTTTGTGTATATCGCTCAGCCGTCAGTCTAGCTGCTTGCTTTACTTGACGCTGTGCGCTTTGTTGAATGCTGCGCCATGCATAGTCACTGTCTTTTCGTAGAGCAGTGAGTTGTCCGATAGTCTGTGACTGTATTTGGCTTAATTGACGTACAGTTTGTTGCTCAGCAATATTGAGTTGGCGCTGAGCAGCTTGCTTGATTTGCGCTTGATATTGTAGCGTCTGAGTGACGAGCTGGGCTAAATGGCTATGGATAGCAGCAATCACTTTTGAGGGCGTATCAAAGCTGGTATGCGCCACTTCATCTAAGATGACTTTGTCACGCTCATGACCGATACCCACCCAAACAGGCACAGGCTGCTCAGCAACCAACGCTGCCAGCTCATAATCATTAAGATAAGCCAAGTCTCCCACGGCACCGCCGCCACGAATAATGACTAATAAATCTGGTAGGCGCTGATAAGTGTCGTAAAACTGCTGCTGTGCATTAACGATGGCTTGACGTATCTCAGCGGGCGCATGATTGCCTTGAAAAGTCGCATTATGGTAATGGAAATGACAAGCACCTGTACTGGCTAAGCGATCCGCATCTGCTTGAAAATCGCCCAATCCAGCCGCCTTCTCAGGGGCGATGACCAGCACATGCTCGATATCAAAAGGGGTAGGCAGCTGCTGATTGAGATGTAATAGCCCTTCGCCTGTTAAGCGATCGACCATTTCTGCATACTGCCGTGCCAAATCGCCTAGCGTATAGCTGGGGTCGATATCTTCAATCGTGATTGAAAAGCCATACTGGGCATGGAATCCTGCCGATACTTTGAGGAGTACGGTCAAATCACGCTCAAGCGGCATACCAGTCGCGCGCTCAAACTTGGCTAATACACGAGCCGCTTTAAAACGCCAAAGGTTGCCGCGGCAACTGGCGACCACTTTGCCATCATCGTCTTTTTCTGCCAATTCAAAATAATAGTGACCACCTTTACTCGATAGGTTACGGATTTCTGCCTTGACCCAGACACGGTGGTCAAAGGTCTGTTTGATGACCATCTCAACCGCGGATAAGTAATCACTCAGACGTAGGACCGTATCCTCTAAATGGTCTTCTTGCTCAGCGAGTTCGGCCTCTAAAGTGGCCAGATCTTTGGCAGGTTCGAGTACTTTGGCCTGTTTGATGTTTGAAAGATTGGGTTTGCGCATGATATAAGACCAAGGATAATGAAAACATAAAGACTAATGAGGATGTGCTGAATACGATAGCGGATAGTTTAACCCAAAAGGGCGCACACAAAAAGCAAAGCCAACAAGCTTTGATTGATATATTATCCATATCGCAGCTTGTTGGCTATTTCATAAATCACAGTATGTCAGGTGATGCTAGAGAAACGCAAATGGCGTCGCTCATTTAGAGAGTTGCTGATAGAGAGTTACTGGCAACGAAAATTGATCTTGTACTCATAATCATCATTGCGTGATAAATCTGGCGTGCCTGTGCCAAAGATTGAGCCGACCACAGAACCCACTTGTCCAACCATACGGCCAGTACGCTCATTTAAAATGCCATTATATTTGACATTGTCATCAACGATAATGACTTGTTTGCTGCGACAGGTTGTTTGCGCACTATCAATTGCATTTTGCTGTGCTTTGACTTTGGTATCGGCGATGCCCGTGGTTTCATAAATAGAGTTAGCGCGCTGGATCACTGGTGATGATGGCGTGCTTTGACAAGCGCTTAAAACAAGCACACCGGCCAATATTGCGCCTAAACTGGCAGTTTTATTAAAGGTATTCATAAGTAATTCCTAATGTATATAAACAGAACGTCTTAGCAATAGGCAAAGCTTCATGAATGTAGCGTATCTAGATATTACCTGTCTAGACGCTTATTGTGTGCGGTATTACAGCAGTATTGCCTATCCAATCTATGACAAAAATAGCGTGCTTAAATCAATAATATACTCAACTGCTACGAGTCAATTTTGGCCTAAAATAAAACAAGTCGCACCCGTACACAGCAAATCACTTGAAATAAAAATCATATCTAGGATAATTGAGCCATTCATTTTTTATTAATAAGTAATACTATGCAATTGATTCCTGCTCCTGCTGGTGTGCTCGAGGTCGACGCACTATGGCAAAATGACAATCCTAATGACCCAAATACAGATACCGTCGCGCTGCTATGCCATCCCAATCCGTTGTTCGATGGGACAATGAACAATAAAGTGGTCACGACTATGTACCGCTTTGCCCGTGACAATGGCATGCATGTGGTACGTTTTAACTTCCGCAGCGTTGGTCAATCGACAGGCGAGCATGATTATGCGGAAGGTGAAGTGGTCGATGCAATGACCGTGCTACAATGGATTGCTGAACAAACCAATGCCCGAAAGCTATGGCTTGGCGGTTTTTCTTTTGGTGGTTATGTCACAGCCCGCGTGGCTGAACAAGTACTTGAAGCCTCACATATATGGGGGCTGGACGATTTTGACGTGTCAAAAATCGCACTTATCGCACCCTCAGTTGAAAAAAATGACAGTACTGATATTAGTTTACCCGCGGATAAAACCTTTGAGATCTATGGTAATGCGGATGAAGTAATCGCGCCTGAAAATATGCAGGCATTTGCAGATCGCTTAGGAGTTGCAGTCAGCGTGGTTGATGGTGCTGGCCACTTTTTTCACGGTCGCTTATCAGAGCTCAAAAAGTTATTAGAAACGCATAGCAATGCATAGTTTTAACCTTAACCGCTAATTCATGTTTTAGGGTAGCAATTAGCCACCACAATATTTTGATATTTATTTAATCCAACGATGAGTCGTATTATGAGTTTATCTCCATTGCAACGTTACGAGAAAGCCGTCAGTACAGATGAGTTTACTCGGGATAAGCAGCAGTTTCAGGCCATGAGTTATCTTGATGAGATCTACCATCAGCTCATCAATAGCGCACCGCAAAAGAAAGGGTTCTTTGGATTTTTGAAATCCAAGCCTGTCGCACCAACTGGATTATATATGTGGGGCGGTGTCGGTCGCGGCAAGACGTGGATGATGGATATGTTTTATGATTCATTGACCATTGAGCGCAAAATGCGTCTGCATTTCCATCATTTTATGCAGCGTGTTCATCAAGAATTGAATAAACTCCAAGGCGAAAGTGATCCACTCGAAAAAGTCGCCGATATTATTTATAAAGAAGCGGTCATTATCTGTTTTGATGAGTTCTTTGTTTCTAACGTCTCTGATGCCATGATTTTGGGTGATTTATTTACCATGCTGTTTAATCGCGGTATTACCTTGGTTGCTACGTCAAACATTGAGCCGTCTGGTTTATACAAAGATGGTTTGCACCGTGACCGTTTTTTACCAGCCATTGCAGAGGTTGAGAGCCATACGACAGTGATGAATATCGATTCCGGTATTGATTATCGTCTGCGCGTGCTTCAGCAAGCAGAGTTGTATGAATCACCAATGACCAAAGCCAACCATCACTGGCTAGCCAACCGCTTTGCCAGCTTGTCTAATAATCAAAGAATCAGCAATGAGCCAATTACTATCAATGGCCGCGAAGTCAAAGTCAACGCGCGTACCGAAGATATCTTGTTTTGCGATTTTCGACATTTATGCATGGCACCGCGCTCGGCATCTGATTTTATTGAACTTGCAAAACAGTTCAGCACGGTATTAGTTGATTCAGTACCCGCCTTAAATGATGATTTGCGTGATCCAACGCGCCGTTTTATTTATCTGGTTGATGAGTTTTATGATCGCCGTGTAAAACTGTTGGTACGCGCAGAGCAATCGATTTTGGACTTGTATCAAGGGGAAAAGCTAGCGTTTGAGATTGAACGTACCCGTTCGCGCTTGCTTGAGATGCAGTCAGAAGACTATCTACGCATGGATCACCGTGTCGAAGATGCTGCGTAGTGGATGTTTTTTAAAACGGCATTGCTACAGCTTAAATGTTTTTTAGCATTCGGTGCTTAGTATTTTCAATGACAAGTATCAGATTTAAAAGTAGTTCGTGAAAAGAAATAAATAATAATAAATAAGGACAGACAATGACTACAACAGATGAAAATAACCAAGCGTCACAGGACAATAAACTGCCTGTTAAAAATGTAGCCGCAAATGATGTCTCAGCTAGCAGTGAAGAGCTGATCGGTTGGATTAATTCAAGACGCAGCATGGGCAATTTGGATACACCAGCCCCAACGCGGGATCAAATCGAGTCTGCTATTGAGTGTGCAGCGACAGCGCCCGATCACAAAAAACTGCGTCCATGGCGCTTTATTGTGACCCAAGGGGAGGCACGTCACGAGTTAGGTAACGCCTTGGTAGCCGCAGTAAAAGAAAAAGCGCTCAAAGATGGCGAAGAGTTGTCTGAGAAAACCATCAAAAAAACCCATACCATGCCGCTCCGAGCGCCTGTTATCATAACGGTCGTGACGCAAATGCAAGAACATAAAAAAGTGCCACCCTTTGAGCAAATGCTAAGTGCCGGTGCTGCTGTGCAAAATTTGATACTGGCACTCAAAGCCCAGGGATTTAGTACGGTGTGGCGTACTGGACTGTTATGTAATGAGCCTGCGGTAAAAGCTTATTTTGATGTGGGTCCAGATGATTATGTGACCGCTTTTGTTTATACTGGCACTAGTCCAAAAGATGAATCCAAACGCAAACCTATTGATATCGAGCCGTTAGTACGCTTCGAGTCATAATTTGACTCGGTGTTGTCTCTTGGTAAAATTATTACCTCAAAAAGACCGCGGGCCCGAGTATCGGAAATATCTGGGAACAGTAGCTTCTATTGAGAATAAGTCAGTCAACATGGATAAAAGAACATGACAAGTCCTAACGATAGCAATAAAGATAACAACAGCGCTAACAATGAGGCGGGCAACAATACGCCTGAAAAACAAAACGGTATGTTGGCAGGTATCTTAGAGCGTGCAAGTAAGTCAGGCATCGGTCGTAAAAAATCAACGCCCAGTCCAGTTGAATCAGCAGTCGCAAAAGACATGGCAGAGATTCACAGCAACCCTACCAAGCTGCGTTTGGCGTTTTTAGGTGGTGGTAGCTTTGGTACGGCAATGGCAAATTTGGCTGCGCGTAATGGCTGCGATGCTACGCTGTGGGTACGTAATAAACGTACCGTGAAAGCGATGGCAAAAACTCAAACCAATAAAAAATATCTGCCTGGCTACAAGCTTGATGACCGTTTGAAATACAGTCATGATCTGGCGGCTACCGTCAAAGACAAAGATATTATTTTTATCGCCGTGCCGGGATTGGCTTTTCGCGAAACGGTAAAAAACATTGCGCCTTTAATCAGCGGGCAGTCTATCGTATCGTTGACCAAAGGAATGGAGAAAGATACCTTTGCCATGATGAGCGACATTATTAAAGAAGTGTTGCCTGAAGTGAATTTCGGTGTCATGTCAGGGCCAAACCTTGCTATAGAAATCATGAAAAACATGCCGTCTGCCACGGTGATTGCAAGTGAGTCTGAGCCATTGCGTCATGCGGTCCAAGCGGCCCTACACAGCGCCTTCTTTAGAGTGTTCGCGAGTGATGATGTACGCGGTGTCGAGCTTGGCGGCGCGCTCAAAAACATCTATGCCATCGCCATGGGTATGGCAGCTGCTTATGAAGTGGGTGAAAATACCAAAGCAATGATCCTTACTCGTGCCTTGGCAGAAATGAGTCGTTTCGGTGTCGAAGAGGGAGCCAATCCGCTGACCTTTTTAGGTTTGTCAGGAGTAGGGGATCTATATGCCACTTGTAGCTCAGAGCTAAGCCGCAACTATCGTATTGGTAATATGCTCGGTCGCGGCATGAGTATTGATGCCGCAGTCAAAAAACTGGGTCAAACTGCTGAAGGGGTAAATACCATTCAGCAGGTCCACGAAAAAGCCACCAAAGCGGGCATCTATATGCCTATCACCCACGCGCTCTATGCGGTCATTTATGAAGATAAAGCAGCGCTTGGCGTGGCACTACATTTGATGGAAGCGGGATTCCGTAGTGATGTTGAGTTTGTGATGGCGCATGACCATAGTAATGCTGCGCTTACCGCTCATATGAAAAACTCAAGTAACAGCGCTAAAGACAATACCAAAGCCGATGCCAAAAGTAAAAATAGCGATGCCGATAAGTAAGATGTTCTATTAAAAGGCACTGTTGAGAGACAGTGCTAACTCCGCGCACCAAGGAAGGTTATGAAAATTATATTAGTACGTCATGGTCAAGCCGAAGATGAGACGCGTCCAGATAGTGCGCGTCAGCTGACTGACTTTGGTCAACAGCAAGCGGCACAGACGGCAGAGTATGTGACCACACACTATCATCCAGATCGTTTTATTGTCAGTCCTTATGATAGGGCACAGCAGACGCTGGCTGCATTTCAGTCACGAATGCCAAACGTACCTTCAACAGTGCAGGACAATATCACGCCATCTGATGATGCCCGTCAGGCTTTAATGGATATTGCGAGTATTGATGCAAAATGTCTGGTTATTGTTTGTCATATGTCGATCGTCGCTTATATCGCAGGTTTGTTGACCGGTGATTATCCTGAGTCATTTTCTTTGGCAGAAGCCAGAGTGTTTGAAATGGAGTTTGTCATGACTGGGATGGCCACAGAAGTGGATCGTTTTGTACCTGACCAACCATACTAGGCTAGCCATTTCTTAGATAGGATGAATTCAGAGTGAGGCAATCATACCAATCAAGCGATTGGCCCAGCAGATAAAATGAATAAATCCTTTTGAATAGTAGCACTGCTTCATCATAGTACTTTTATAACCGCAGCAATAATCGAGGACACGTTTAGTGTTACATGTTTGGTTACGAGCACAGCATAGCCCGCTAGCTGTTTGGCACGAAGATGTACAGCAATGGCAGACGGTTGATGGTTGGCAACAGCTACAAACTATCTATGGTCATCATAAATCCAATGGCCAAAAGGCAATTTGTTTATATTTCCCCTCAAGTCATGTATTACAAGTAGACACAGCGCTTAATACTGCTCAGCTCAAGCAGCTGGGTAATAGTGGTAAGCAGTATTTGTTTGAAGAAACCTCCCTAACGCCAGTTGAGCAATTGGTTATTCGCCAGTTGAGCCATGCTGAGACGACGCAGCTGTACGCATTGGCACAAAGCGATATTGAGGCATGGCAGCAGAGTGCTCAGCTCGTGGGTATGAATATAGTGGCACTACTGCCAGACTTCTTATTACTACCACCACCAGAAGAAGGTGCAGGTCAGCAAGTGACGTTGTATCAAGACAAGCATACTCTGCTATTGCGCCAATCATTGCGCCAAGGTATGGGTGTCAGCTATTTGCCGTTGATCTTTGATCACTTTCCACACTTAAGCGAAGTGATGTTGCTGAATTCTATTGAAACCAATAGCCTTGCTATTAGTGATTTAGCCGCTAATGAAATGGATAGTATGGGCATCAATGATATCCCAGCAACATCAGCGACAATCAGTTCTATGGCGCAAACGAAAGCGCTGATCGCCGATCACCAGCTGTTATTAACGAGCTTGCCCACGGCGCCAGCACCTATTGATAATCCTGAACGTCATGCGCTGAACTTCTTTATCAAATCAACCGACTCACAGTTATCACCGTATTTACGGGTAGCAATGATGGTTGCGTTATCGGCTTTAGTACTACAGATGGCAACCGATGGGGTGCAGTGGTACAAGTATAATGAGGCAACAGCTGCCACCAAGACTGAGATAGCTGCGCAATATCAATCTTGGTTCGCTGATGAGCCGCTCAGTACCCGAACCAAGCTCCAAGTACAATTACAACCAAAACTGCTTAGTGACAGCCAAGCACCTGCATCACACATGGCAGCGCTGTCAAAGATATCCCCTTTAATCAAACAATCTTCATTGCGTGCACAGACGCTAGTGATGCAGCCATCTGTACTCAGTTTTACGCTCATTGCTCCTGATCGTGGCAGTTTGGATCAATTCACGAGCACGCTAGTAGCGCAAGGTTTGAATGCCAAGCTTGCGCAAGTGAGTAGTAATGATCAAGGTCAATTTAGTGCTCAGGTCACTGTGGATGTGGTGGAAAACAGCGATACGGTGAACACTCCAGCAGCATCATAATTCATCAGAGTATTGGTAAGAAAAGGTCACAACATGAAACGATTACAGCGCCGTACCAAACGCAGTGCAGCTGTCTCTGCAACCAATACCAAAACGCACGCATTCTCAGAGCGTATGAGCAGTTACCAAGATGTGCTATCAACGCGCTGGCAAGCGCTACCGCCACGTGATCAATTAGCGCTAGCTATACTGTCCGTATTTTTGCTGATGTTTATCGGTGGTTATGGCGGTTATAGCATTCATCAAGCGGCAAAAGAGAGCAAAAATGATTATCAGGAACAAGTGGCTGATTATTTTTGGTTACGGGCGCAAGCAGGTAATATCGATAGTAATGCATTAAGTACTAACAATAATGCTAATGGAGAGGCTGACATGCCGCCTGCCAATCGCATTAGTGCGCTGCTAAATACCACAGGAATTATAGATGCTCAGGTCGTTGCGGCTGGTGATTCGGTGCAGTTAAGCTTTATCCACCCCAGTCAGGCTGTCGTAAGTACCGCTCTTGGCAAGTTAGAGCAGCAAGGTTGGCAGTTCACGCAGTTATCCATGCAGCAAGACCTAACGAATAAATCTATCCAAGTGCAAGCCACTGTCACTTTATAACTCGATACGGTTTAGTGGCAGGTATGAGCTTAATAGTAGAATATAAGTAACAGAACATGATATGTTCCAATCCAATTTATCGGTAACTCGCTTTTCAAATGGCGTTTTGAGTTAAATGTCATTGAAAAGCCTTTTATCTGTCACCATTAAATATTTACTAGTCACTGCTAACGATAGATATTTAGCATACAGCACTTTCTTCATAACGATACTGATGAGCATAGTTTTCAGCAGACAATATTACTGACCAGTAAGGACAACGCAAACCAATGAGTGACAGTATGAGCAACGATAAGCGCCGTTCTTTAACCATTTATAATCACATCACTTATTTCTTATATGTGATTAGCTATTTTACCGCTGGTCTGCTGTGGATCGTGCCGATTGTGATGAATTATGCCAAGCGCCACGATGCTGATGGCACATGGTTATCTACGCATTTTGATTGGCAAATCAAAACGTTTTGGTACAGTATCGTTTGGTTTATTATCGGTATTGTCATCACAGCTTTTGCTTTAGGTGGTTTTGGCGTGAGTATGCTAGCTGACAGTGGCAATATCGCTATTGGTTCGACATTACTGGGTGGCTTTGGTCTGTTGATTGTGATATTTACCTTTATCTGGCATTTATATCGAATCATACGTGGTTGGATTGCACTCACTGACGGCCGCCCAGTGCCTTAATACGATGCCGTAGTTGTTTATCGCTGTTGATTCAGCTGAGCTTAAAAGATGGTGAACTATTGTTACTATTTAATAAATACTTATATGCGCTGATGGCGGGTTAAATGTGGAAATTTACCGTGTGAAACTTTGCTCTTGTTTCTGTTAAGCTGATATAATCGCTCCGCCTGATTTCATTCATATTATCTATCCACTATTTCTTTCGAGCAGGGTTCGCCATCACTATGTCTTATGCCTTACTTCGTCCTTTTTTGTTTAATATGGATCCCGAACACGCCCATGAGATGACTTTGTCTTTATTGGATAAAGCACACAAAGCGCGTGTTTTAGGTTTGGCGTATGGTCAGTCGATGCAGCCTACTGACTGTATGGGATTGCAGTTCTCTAATCCAGTGGGTCTGGCAGCAGGACTGGACAAAAACGGTGATTATATTGACGCACTGGCTGAGCTGGGTTTTGGTTTTATAGAGGTAGGTACGGTCACGCCAAGACCGCAAGCAGGCAACGATAGGCCAAGACTGTTTAGAATCAAGCAAGCAGATGCCATCATCAATCGTATGGGCTTTAACAATGAAGGCGTTGATTATCTGATTGATAATGTCAAACGCTGCAAATACAAAGGCAATATCGGTATCAACATTGGTAAAAATGCTGATACACCAGTAGAGCAAGCCGCAGACGATTATGTGTATTGCTTAGAACGTGTATACCCACATGCCTCGTATATCACGGTAAATATCTCATCACCAAACACCAAAAATTTACGTGACTTGCAAAGTGGTGAGGCTTTGGCCCAGCTGATGGATACGATTAAAAACCGTCACAGTCAACTAGCCACCGAATATGGTTTTTATGTGCCATTGGTGCTCAAGGTTGCGCCTGATCTAGAGCCACTGCAAGTTGACTATATCTCACAGCAATTATTAGACTTTGAAATTGACGGTTTGATTGCAACCAATACGACACTGAGCCGCGTGGGTGTCGAAGACTTGCGTGATGGCGATCAAATGGGCGGCTTGTCAGGTCGTCCGGTGAGCCACATTAGTACCCAAATTTTACAACAGTTCTCTGATCAGCTAGATGGTAAAGTTGCTTTGATAGGTGTGGGTGGCATCGATAGCGGTGCCAAAGCCGTCAAAAAAATCGAAGCAGGTGCAGACATGGTACAGCTCTATACAGGTCTTATATATAGAGGACCTGGGCTAGTACAGTCTTGTATTCAAGCAATCGGTGGCTATTATGATGCCATGGAAAGCTAGTCAAATGAATAAGATGGTGAGGCGCAAAATATGAGCGGTCTAGATATTGTGATTGCTATTGTTGTCTTGATTGGTTTGTGGCGCGGCTTTCAAGTTGGCCTGATCAAAACAGCTGTGGGCTTAGTAGGCTGGTTTATCGCTCTTATCGCTGCGACTCGGCTCGCAGGATCGGTGTCGCCTCAATTATCTGGTATCGTGCAAAGCCCAGTGCTGCAAATGGCGATGGCCTTTTTGCTAGTGGTGATTGTGATATTGGCAGTTATGCACTTGGTGGCTTTTGTATTCTCAGGTGTGCTCAAAACCCTACGCTTGAGTGTGGTCGATAAAATGGCAGGCGGGGTGCTTGGTGCTGCCAAAAATATACTGATGGTATTGGTTGTTTTAAGTGTGAGTGCGCCATTACTAGTACAAATGCCGCAATGGCAAACCTCAGTGTTGGCCCCTGAGCTGCTACCTTATGCGCCTATGGGTAAAGCATTGGTATCAGATGTGTTGGGGATGGCTTGGGATCAAGTCAATCAGTCGTAATTTTCTATTGTTCTAATTCTTTTTATACTTCTAAACGTTTGCATGTGTCACTGATCATTGAAAACAGATGATCAAAAATTATCATGAAGTTTCTTACAAAATCATCAGGTTAGCGGTGGACGACAGTGCGTAATTTTAGCCACATACTGTCTGCAGCTTTGCCGTTATTGTCGTACTAATGTGTGAGTTAAAATAGGATATAGCTATATGTGTGGAGTCATTGGAGTTGCAGCTCATGAGCCAGTCAATCAGATACTTTATGACGGTTTAACGATGCTACAGCATCGCGGGCAAGATGCAGCAGGTATTGTCACTTTGCAAGATGGTCGACTTTACCTACGTAAAGAAAACGGTATGGTACGTGACGTCTTTATGAATCGTCACATGATGAAGCTGGTCGGTAAATTTGGTATCGGTCATGTTCGTTACCCAACCGCTGGTACTTCTAGTAGCGCTGAAGCTCAGCCATTTTATGTTAACTCACCTTATGGTATTACGCTTGCGCACAATGGTAACTTGACCAATGCTGAGAGTCTTGCCAAATCTTTGTATATTGAAGATCGTCGCCACCTCAATACCGATTCAGATTCTGAAGTGCTGCTGAACGTGCTCGCACATGAGATGCAAAATCTAGGTAAGACGCATCCAACATCCGATGACATCTTTGAAGCGGTAAAAGCCGTCTATAGACGCTGTGAAGGTGCTTATGGCGTTGTGGCCTTGATTACCGGTCATGGACTACTAGCGTTCCGCGATCCAAATGGTATCCGTCCGCTTATCTTTGGTAAACGTATGGCAGAAAACGGTGGCACCGAGTATATGGTCGCCTCTGAATCAGTCGCATTAACAGGTTCTGGCTTCACGATCGTTCGTGATGTAAAACCAGGTGAGGCGATCTTTATTGATTTGAACCATAAGCTACACACGCATCAATGCGTAGCGCCAAAAGAATATACGCCTTGTATCTTTGAGTATGTTTACTTTGCCCGTCCAGATTCTATTATGGATAATATCTCAGTTTATAAATCACGCCTACGTATGGGTGAAAAATTGGCTGACAAAATCCTTGCAGAGTGGGGCGAAGATCATGATATTGATGTGGTTATCCCGATTCCAGATACGTCACGTACTTCAGCGATGGAGCTGGCGCTAAAAATGAACGTCAAGTACCGTGAAGGGTTTATGAAAAACCGTTATATCGGTCGTACGTTTATCATGCCAGGTCAGCAGCAGCGCAAAAAATCCGTTCGTCAAAAGCTAAGTGCGGTGCCGTTAGAGTTTAAAGGTAAAAACGTACTATTGGTTGATGATTCAATTGTTCGTGGTACGACGTGTCATGAGATCATTCAAATGGCGCGTGATGCAGGTGCTAATAAGGTGTTTTTTGCGAGTGCTGCGCCGCCAGTGAAATTTCCAAACGTATATGGCATTGATATGCCAGTGCGTACCGAGCTGATTGCTTCAGGCAATAGTGTAGAGGAAGTACGTGAGATCATTGGCGCTGACCGTTTGATCTTCCAAGACCTAGACGATTTGATCGATGCCGTCAAAGATACCAAGCACAGCAGAGTCGAAGGGTTTGATTGTGCTGTATTTAACGGCTGTTACATTACTGGTCAAATCAATGAAGCGTATCTTGATCACTTGCAAGAGCAGCGTAATGATACGGCCAAGACTGGTAAAAAAGGCGTGCAGATAGTGGCTGATACTCCAGTTGATATGATGGGTGTTGAAGAGCTTTAAGCCAGATAGCAATAAATATATTGCTTGAGAATGAAAAGCTGGACTCTTAATAGAGTCCAGTTTTTTTTGCCAAAAATACCAGTAAAATTAATACTGAGTGTTGGTATAAGGTAGGCTGCTGTTAAGTTAAAAAATTGGTAAATATCCAGACAAAACCATTGATCGCGGCAATACCAACGACCATGCTGACCAATAGCTGGCGGCTAATATGATAAATAAAAAGTACCAGTATAAGCGCACAAACCTGGGCCATTAACAGATGTAGCTCAGGATCACTCAAGGCAATATCCACTGGCAAGTTCTGATATGACAGACTGGTCAAGATAAGTAAGACCATTACCGATAGGGGAAGGCTCTCGTTCAGTCGGTGTAGCCAAGGCGTATCTAGTAGCTTTCTAGGGATTAGGGCTGGTAACGCACGAGTAATAAACGTCACCGCTGCCATGGCAAGCGTCGCAAAAATAAGATAACTACTGGTCATGAGATTCTCCTATTTCATGACGCTGCATCCAAAATCCACGTACCAAAATCATCAGCATACAAATAGTGATAGCCGCCAATAATAACCAATCGCTAGTAAATAAAGATGCGACAATCAAGCCAATGACAGCGATACCAACAGGAAAATAACGTTTGATACTTTGGAATTGTTCATACGCCAAAATTGCAAACAGACAAACTAAAGCAAAATCCAAATGCGGCACCAAATCACTAAGCGTACTTCCAATCATCACGCCAATACCACTCGCGAGCACCCACCAACTTTGGTTAAATAAGCTAATAGGAAGTATGAGCGTTTGTCGTGACTCATTTGGCAAACTGGTCATGACTGAAAAAGTCTCGTCAGTCAGGGCAAATAAGCAATACGTTTTTGCCAGTTTATTTTTTGGTAGATATTGCAATAATGGCATACCATAAAACACGTGGCGTAAATTAATGGCGGCGATATTGGTTGCGATATTACCAATCGGCAGACCAGCGCTTAGCATTGGCAAACAAGCATATTGAGCCGCTCCAGCATAGAGCACAATACTGAGCATAATCGTTGCCCATACAGGAATACCAGCAACTTGTGCCAGTACACCAAAGGCAATACCGGCAGGCAGATATCCCATCGCAACGGGCAAACTTTTTTTGAAGCCCTCAGCCCAATCGTGAGTGCGTTCTTGTTGATGACTGAGTTCGTTTGAATGAGTGGTCACATGGCATCCTAAATTTTCTTACACTATTTTTATAAACGGATTGTTTTACACTTAAAAATAAACACTGTATTGCGTCAAAATGGTATGTAATGGCTGTATGATAAATGACTGTGTGACCAGTGGCTGTACAATAAAAAATGCTTAAGCCTCTAGTTGTAGCCTCTCATAACTGCCTGATTGATGAGCACGGTACAAAAATCCGCCCAATATAATTAGCCTCAATAGCAGTAAGCACCATACACTCAGCCAAATACCGGTCATATCCCATTGCTGATAAAGCAGCCAGCTCAACGGAAAGAAAACAGCAGCTAATATCAGTGCGGCATTACGAATCACATTGCCTGCTGTCAAACCAAAAAATATACCATCCAACCAGTAGGCTCCAACACCCACGAGGGGTAGCAACACTGCATATAGGTGGTACTCATAGGCGAGGGCAAACACCGATTCAATATTGGTCATAAAATCTAGATAAGTTGGCATTGCAAGCCACCAGATAGCACTCAACATAACGGCAAGCCCATAGCTGACGACGCCTGTGCGTTTGATGATAGTACGAAAACGCGGCCAATCACGTCGACCAGCGGCTTGTCCGCTCAAGGTCTCAGCAGAGACTGCAACGCCATCAAGCGCAAAGGCTGAGATGCTTAGTACTTGTAATAAAATAGCGTTGGCTGCCAGTATAACATCGCCACTTTGGGCAGACAGTCGAGTAATCCAAGCAAAACTGAGCGTTAAGATAAGGGTGCGTACGAAAATATCTTTATTTAAAGAAAATAGCCTAAGTATCTTCTCTTTTGTCAAGTATTGACGATCAGCTTTGAATAACGCGGCCCAAGATATTTTTAAATGATAACGACTGAGCCACAATGCCAATAATACGCCTAACCAAAATGCAATGGTCGTACCCAGCGCCACACCGACCAATCCCATTTGCATGATAAACACAAAAAACAAGGTCAGCACAATGTTGAGGACAGCGATAAACCCTTGCTGGTAGAGCATGTATCGCGTTTTACCTTGTCCTGCAAACCAACCGATAAACGCAAAATTCATCAGCTCGGCTATGACGCCCCAAAAGCGGACATCTAAGTAAGTTTTGGCCGCGAGACCACTCTCAGGATTGGCAGATAATGCCTGTAAACCAACATCGATCAGCCACGGTTTGGCCAATAGCAAGACTGCGCCGATTAAGAAGGCTAATAACAACGCGCGCTGTAAAATAGACAGTAACGGTGAGGCTGTTGTCGCATTATGGTTGTTGTTATCAGCATGATTGGACAGCTGTCCTAATGCTTGTGCGGACAGTCCAGACGAGGCATATTGCAGAAAGTTAAAGCTGACAAGTAACAAAGATAGCAGCTGTATCGCTAAGCCCATACCAGCAAGTTTGGCAGTCTCATTCATATTGCCCACAATGGCCGTATCGATAACACTTTGTAATGGCATGGCGAGATTGGCGAGTAGTACAGGCAGTGCAATCGCAATGATACGCCTATAGCTTGTATCGATAGGCGGCATGGCATTAGGTATTGAGGAATTCGCTGACATTGTTGGCTCGTTTATACTGAGGCGATAAAGAGGGCAATATATTATTTAATCTGTGGCAAAACAGCAGTGCGATACGGTTGATATGTGAGGCAAAATAGCTATAAAGACAAAAGCACCTAGACTCACTATTCACGAGTCAGGTGCCTTTGTTCAATCATCGTTCGCATTTAACAAGTGATGATTTTAAGCTTCATAACACACTAGGTTAGTGCATTATTTTTTTAGTAACTTCTATTAGACATTGTCTTGTTCAAACATCTTTGGATCATTAAAAGTGACAATCTCTTCTTCGAACTCTGGTTTCACTTTCACAATAAAGTCATCACGCGATAGACCCATACGCAATGGAATCGAGCTTGCGATATAGGTCGATGAATACGTACCTGCCAGCAAACCAATAAATAATGCGACCGAGAACCAGTATAGCCCTTCACCGCCCAAGAATAACATGGCCAAGACGACCAATAAAACCGTTGAGATGGTCATAATGGTACGGCGTAGGGTTTCAGTCAAAGATAAGTCAATCGTCTGCTCTGGGGTAATACCACGGACACGGCGGAAGTTTTCGCGGATACGGTCATAAACAACAATCGTGTCGTTCAATGAATAACCAATCAATGCCAAAACAGCAGCCAATACCGTTAAGTCAAATGGGAAGCCAAATAGCGCAAATACACCAATGGTCACCACTGCATCGTGAAATAGCGATAATACGGCACCTAGCGATAGTTTGAACTGGAATCGTAAGGCAACATAACCAAGCATACAAACCAATGCCAACACCAATGCCATAACTGAGTTTAGATAAATCTCGTTACCCACTTGGCTACCAATAATATTAACGTTACTGATAGTAGCGGTATTATTAGGTAACGCTAATGCTTGAGTTAGGTCAGTATTCAGCCCGTTCACATTATCAGACTGGGGCGGCAAACGTACGAGTAACTCTTCACGCGTACCTAAATACTGTACAACCGCATCATCAAAACCATTATCTGCCAGTGCTTGTACAACGGCAACCTGTTCGACAGGCTGCTCATAACGAATGTCTGCTGAGACACCACCAGTAAAATCAAGACCTAAGTTCAGACCGTTGACGGCAATAGCAATGATACTACCGATCACCATAAACAAAGATAGCAACGCCATTGGCTTTTCTATCTTCATAAATGGAATGATACGTTGATTGCCAATGGCTTTAATGCCACCTTCAGCGACTGCGGCAGCATCATCAGCGGCGTCGCTTGACACTAGATTAGGATCAACAGTGGTCGTGAGTGCTTGATTGTCTTTACCAGCTTGGCCTTTACCACCACGACGGCTACTACTTTTACCAGATTTCGCTGTAGTCGGGTTGTTGGTTTTGGTATTGCTACCTTTACCATCACGGCGTGGTTTGTTGCGGCGGCGGGTACTTGTAGTAGTCGCATCACCGTTTGAGCCATTTCGATCAGGGTTATTCTGCTGTTCTAAAGGGTTATTATTTTCGATCGCCATAATGTTCTCCTAACCGATGCTCAGACTTTTGATGGATTTACGCTTACCATAAGCAATTTGTACCAGTGCACGCGTCACCAAAATGGCGGTGAACAGTGAGCTGACAATACCAATAGCTAGCGTAACCGCAAAGCCTTTAATCGGACCTGTACCAATCGCAAATAGGATAAACGCGACCAATAAGGTTGTAATGTTGGCATCAAAAATACTACTAAATGCCCGATCAAAACCTGCCACGATGGCGGATTTTGGCCGTACACCATTTGCGATCTCTTCTCGTATCCTCTCAAAGATCAGTACGTTGGCATCAACCGCCATACCAATGGTCAAGACGATACCAGCAATACCGGGTAGCGTCAGTGACGAACCCAAAATTGACATAATTGCAATAATGATAATAACGTTCACTGCCAATGCCACGTTGGCAATCACACCGAACAAGCGATAGAAAATAATCATAAATGCAAAGACTAAGAGATAGCCGACCTGCGTAGAGAATAAGCCTTTATCGATATTTTCTTGACCCAATGATGGGCCGATGGTGCGTTCTTCTACAAAGTACATCGGTGCGGCAAGTGCACCTGAGCGTAGCAATAGCGCAAGCTCAGCGGCTTCAGCAGTGCTATCAAGACCAGTAATACGGAAAGATGAACCCAGTACCGCTTGAATGTTAGCGCGGTTGATGACTTTGGTTTCAGCGTAAGGCGTGCGTACTTCAGTCGTCTCACCAGTCGCTGGATCTTCTTCGTAAGTGATTCTCTGCTTGTTTTCAATGAACAATACAGCCATCTGTTTACCAACAGCGGTGCGAGTGGCGTTTTGCATTAGCTTGCCGCCAGCACTGTCCAAGGTAATACTTACTTCCGGTAGACCACTTTCATCTAGGCCAGTCTGTGCATTGGTCACTTTATCACCCGTGACAATCGCTTGGCGATCTAGCAATACTGGCGGACCATCGAGTGTCTCAAATGGGAATGCTTCAGTACCTGCTGGAGTAATACCGCCTGTATAGGTATCAGCGTCTTCTGCCACCATACGGAACTCGAGATTGGCAGTACGGCCAAGGACACGTTTTGCCTCAGCAGTATCTTGTACGCCAGGCAGCTCAACCACGATACGACTAGAGCCTTGAGATTGTACTAGTGCTTCAGTCACACCCAGCTCAGCAATACGATTACGTAGCGTTGTTAAGTTCTGATTGACCGCATAGCTATTGATTTCGTCAAGCGTGACATCGTTGTATGACAATACCAATGCAGGGCCTTGGTTATCAATAGAAGACTGTAAGTTGAAAGTATTGCTCATCGAGCCTTGCAAAATGTTTTGCGCGCGATTACGCGTATCTGTATCAGCAAAATGTAATACAACGCCGCGATCTTCGGTTTTTATACCTTTAATCGCCACTCGCTCAGCACGTAGCTCACGTCGCATATCGCGACTGGCACTGTTCAAGCGCTGTTCAAGCGCTTTGTCCATATCGACTTCTAGTACAAAACGTACACCACCACGTAGATCAAGGCCAAGTTTCATCGGTCTGGCACCGATATCACGCAGCCACTGCGGGGTCGTTTGTGCTAAGTTGAGAGCGACCACATAGTCCTCACCCAAGTTTTGACGTAGTACTTCTTGCGCTTTTAGCTGATCAACTGGGTTGTTAAGACGTACCAGTGCACTGTTGCCCTCAAACGTACCATTATGATTCTCTAGACCTGCCTCTTCGAGTAAGCTTTGAGACTGGGTCAAGATACCTTCAGACAATTGCGTACCTGCTGCTGCGCTCGTAATTTGCACGGCAGGTTCGTCAGGGTATAAGTTAGGAGCAGCATATAGACCGGCAATGATGAGCACGACGGCAATAAGTAAGTATTTCCAAGCGGGATATTGCATAATCACTTCTTTAAGTTGATAAACGACTGGCGACGTGAGCCACAAGTTAGCAGATGGGAAGTTAGCGACAGCAATGGTCGACTGCCATATTGAGCAGGCTTCATTGCGATCATCCGCGGTGATAGTAAAACATAAAACAGTAAAGCAAATAATACAGACGTATCTTTACCCAGTCACCAAAAATATCATTGGCGAAACAGGCAAAGTCGATATATCTACAGGCTAGACTAGCTTATATAGCAGCCGTACCTTAATAGCGAAAAATGACCGTAAATGATATACGGTCATTATTTGGTCATTGCACCCAGTGGTGATACAACCATTAAATTATTACCGATAAAGCTCAGTAATAATTAAACGTTTTCGATTAGACGCTTTCGATCGTGCCAGCAGGCAATACTGAAATAACAGAAGCACGTTGTACTTTTACATCAGTGTTGTTGTTTAAGCTTACGACGGCATAATCGCCCTCTATCGCTTTAATACGACCCATCAAGCCACCAGCAAAGATGATTTCGTTGCCAGCAGTCAATGCGTTGACCATTGCACGGTGCTCTTTGGTACGTTTAGACTGTGGACGGATAACCAGAAAGTAAAAAATAGCAAAAAAGGCAACAGGCAATATAAGTTGACCGAACTGTTCCATATTTCTCTCTCAATAAAGGATAGGTAAAAGCAAAATTAGACGCATAGTAACAAAAAATCCTAGACTTGGTAACTGTTAATCATAGACGGGGCACGTTTTTCTTAGTGCTATGTCATGCTAACTTGACGTCAAATACAGTCAGATACTACTCAGCCAAGGATTCACGCTTCAATAGGTTCAAATCAGCAAAGATAAAATACCAAATGACAAGCCGAAGAGGGCGTTGACTAATAATGAGTATGGAGGCAAAACGCAACAATAAAAAGTGCCAAAAAATAAAAACTTAAAAATAGCGACTTATTGTGCATTGGTATCATCAATGCTACTATCAAATGGCAATGATTGCCTGCATTTAGTATGCTGTCTGTAGAAGCACAATATCGCTTTAAAACAGTGACTAAGTCAGCTTTGAGCGACTATGAATATTGATTCATCGATACTCTATATCACATTGTCAATCTACATGGTTTGCTCGTTATAACATATTCCCTTTTCTCTTTTTAGGTTACCTAACTTGTTCACCACTTTTATGTTTGTACCTCGTTTATGTCGTCCGCGTGCTCATCGTAAAGACGCATCTGCAGAACCTCCCCCGAGAATGACTACTAGTTCTCGATTTGGTTATACTTCTTTGTCAGCACTATCTGCATTGGCAATTCTTATGCTACCGCAGGCAGTATGGGCAGCTGGTGCTGTAGCAACACCAACTGCAGCAGCAGCACCAACCGCACTTAACGTAGCATTATTGATATTTTTTGTGGCTGTTGCTATCGGTATCTCATTTGTGTGCTCTTTATCAGAGGCCGCATTACTGAGCATGACGCCATCCTATATTGCGGATGTTCAAGAACACAATCCAAAAAAAGCAAATATGCTAAGACGCTTAAAGGTCGATAATATTGATCAATCGTTAGCCGCTATTTTAACGTTGAATACCGTTGCCCATACACTTGGCTCTATCGGAGCGGGTGCTCAGGCTACGATTGTGTTTGGTAGTGCTTGGTTTGGGCTATTTTCTGCCATTATGACGCTTGCCATCTTATTTTTATCTGAGATTATCCCAAAGACACTTGGAACGGTATATTGGCGTCAGTTAAGTGGTATGGTCGCTTATTTCGTGCGCGGTATCATCTTGCTGCTTTATCCGCTTATTTGGATTTCGGAGCGGCTAACGAAACTGCTGGTACGTGGCAAAGAACCACAAGCCTTTAGCCGTCGTGAGTTTGCTGCGCTTGCTAGTATCGGTGAAGAGTCAGGACAAATTGACCCATTAGAATCTCGTATCATTCGTAACTTGCTTGCATTTGGCGCGATTAAAGTCGAAGACATCATGACCCCGCGTTCGGTGATGCTCGCATTTGAAGAAAACAAAACAGTGGCTGAGTTATTGGTTGATCGTCCAAAGCTCACGTTTTCTCGACTGCCGATTTATGATGGTGATCTAGATAACATTACTGGTTTTGTTTTAAAAACTGACATGCTGTTGGCCAAAGTCAATCATGCCATGCACAAGCCTTTGACGCAGTTCAAAAGAGACATTACGTTTGTATTTTCTAAAATGAAATTGTTTGATCTGTTGGAGCTTATGCTAAAAAACCGTATTCATATCGCAATTACGGTTGGCGAATACGGTGAAGTCAAAGGGTTGGTCACGTTAGAAGATGTCTTTGAAACATTATTAGGTCTTGAGATTGTCGATGAGATAGATCGCGTGGAAGACATGCAGGCCTTAGCTCGACAGATGATGGACAGACGCGTAGAGCGTTTGGGTATGAAACTCAGTGATGATGAGCAGTATGAAGACAGCAATAGTGAAAACAAATTTTAGCGTTATCGATTGCATGCTATTGCTATTATCACGACCAAAGTTGTTGAAATCAGAGGATATAATAACCTTCGATTCAAAGAACGGCTTTTGTGGGCATCCTGTGCTTTTATGTTCGCAATAATTACACAGGGTGTCACACGGCTGTGAGAATTCAATGATAGGCTCAGCCTATTATATGAGTACGCTTATACCAATATACTGCTAAACTAGATGCTATAAAGACGCTCCTTGCCAATATATGACAATAACCAATATATGACAATAACGGAAATAGTATCGCTAAGGACTATCATGAAACGACTATGGGGAAAGAGCTTAATGGCTCTACTATTGAAGGGCGCTAGCATAACTGCGATAGTAGCAGTGGCCAGCACAGTGAGTATCAGTGCGCAAGCTGCCACCATGACCGAAGCTTTGGTGCAAAACTATGCAGCAGCAATGAAATCGTCTGCAAATAGTCAGAGTATCAATCAAGTCGCACGTCTGGTATCAGACGACGCGCTTATTTCATTATCCAGAAAAGGTAAATCTACTAGCTTAGATAAAGATGCATATTTGAAGCTATTGCAAAACAGCTGGAATGATACGTCTAATTATCGCTACGATATTTCTGTAGATAACATCGTTATTACAGGAGATCAGGCCAAAGCCAATGTAACGACAAATGAGAGCTGGACGAAAAACGGTCAGCAAATATCATTTGTTACGACATCTCGCGTAACGCTGACAGTATCGACTGGTAACGCTGTATTACTACGTGCAGTATCACAAGTAGCTATTAACTAAGTACTGGTTAACACAATCTATTAGATACTAGTAAAAATGATTATTAGTATCTTTTATATTAGGCTGGTCTTTACTTTACGTTGCATACTATACTATCTCTCAACTTCGTCTTATCACTTTCTGTCGTTAGGAAACTTCCAATATCATGTCTACTGTGCTATCAAAATCTCGCTCGTTTGTTGCGTTACCATTGACGCTCGCGGTATCAACTTTACTTATCAGTGCGTGTAGCAACACCTCAGCAGTAAAAAATAAAGGTGCAACCAATAGCTCAGCTGTTATTACCAAGCGTCCTGCTAATCAAGGAGCGACTACAACAAGTAGTGCAGACTATTCAACTGCGTTTTTGGATGCAGAGAGCTTGGATGAATTGGCAGATCTATTAGAAGCCACTGACATGACAATGGTGGAGGGCAACCAGCTTGCTATTCAGCAGTATGGTGACTTATGGAATCGTTTACGTGCCGGCTACCGTATGAACGGTGGTAAGCCGATTTATAATCAGCGTATCGAAGGGCAAAAGAGTTGGTTTACCAGCAGACAAGACTATCTAAACCGTTTGACGGCGCGTGCCAGTCGCTACATTTACCATACGGTACGAGAGGCTGAACGCCGCAATATTCCAACAGAGCTGGCGTTGTTACCGGTTATTGAAAGCTCGTACGATCCAAGTGGTACCAGTAGTGCAGCAGCGGCAGGTCTATGGCAGTTTATCCCAAGTACGGGTCGTATCTATGGTCTGAATCAAAGCAGCACCTATGATGGCCGCCGTGACGTTATCGAATCAACGCGCGCCGCTTATGACTTTTTGACTGCGCTACACAATCAGTTTGGTAGCTGGGAGCTGGCGCTAGCTGCCTACAATGCAGGACCTGGCCGTATCCAAAAAGCGATTGATGCCAACGCTGCACGTGGACTACCAACGGACTACTGGTCACTACAACTACCAACTGAAACCATGAATTATGTGCCGCGCTTTTTGGCCGTAGCCGAAATTGTGGCGAAACCTGAACAGTATGGCGTATATCTGCCAGCTATCGCTAACCGTCAGCATTTCCGTAGTGTGCCGGTCAACTACGGTGTGAGCTTGTCTGAAGTATCACAGCTTACAGGCGTGAGTTATGATGAGTTAGAGCGACTCAATACGGCATTGACTTCAGGTCGTGTAGATTCCTCTGGTCCACAGCGCGTTATCATTCCTAACGATGTTAGCTTAAATGCTGATGCCAAACTGAGCCTATTGCGTGGTAATGGCACAGGCAATGTATTGGCTTCTAGCAATACAAGTACCCCAACCACAACGATGCCAAGCTACAACAGTAAGCCATACACTTCGTCGTCATTGCCATCTAGCAGTAGCGCATTGGCTGATTATGCTGCTAGCGCAAGCGTACCTCAGCAAACAACGAGCTATATCTCACCGTCTGCTCAAACGACTAGCAGCTCTGTCTATAGTGATAATGCCTCAGTACGTACCGAGCCGCCAATAACCAATGCAGAAACCAAAAAAATCAATGCTGAGCTCAAGAGCAGCAACAGTCTACCGACTACCTCAGCTCAGATTACTCGGAATAATACGATTGTCCAAGAGCCACCGCTTAGCAAAGAAGAGCGCGACTTCATTGCCAACCAAATCCGTAGCAATACCTCTGAGACTAACGTTATTAACGCAGATGGTAACATCAACCTATCAGCCGTACAGACGCAGCAGTCTATCTTAGAAGCAAGCGGTGAAGAGAAAAAGCTGAGCTTTGCTAAAACATCAGTTAGTAAACCAAAACCACAAGGCACGCGTACCACTTATACGGTCAAACGTGGTGATACTCTATCGAATATCGCGAGCCGTGCAGGGGTAAATTGGCGTGATATCGCAGAATGGAACCAAATAGATGCCAGTGCCAACCTACTATCTGGCAGCACATTGTATCTATATAACGCCAAAACTATCGAGCCGCTAAGCACTGCCAGTAACCCAGCCGCCAATCAGCCTGAAAGCTACGTTGTGCAAGGTGGCGACACGCTTATCGGTACGGCTAACCGCTTTGGTTTATCGGTCACACAGCTTGCCAGCTATAATAATCTCAGTAGCCGTGCTGATCTGCTCAGAGGACAAAAGCTCTGGCTAGTACCTGGTAAGGTAAAAGCGCCCGCCACAACACCTGCAGCACCATCTACTAGACCGAGTAAATCAAGCACGGCGACTAAGAACTATAAAGTAAAACCGGGTGACGGCCTTATTGCCTTAGCGCGTCAATTTAACGTATCGACAGACACGTTAGCTAGCTTAAATGGCATGAGTACCACAAGCTCGCTGTATGTGGGTCAAACACTAAAAGTACCTGCTAGCGCTAATTTTGATGCAGCAAGTACCGCAAGCTCTAGCAGTGCTAGCAACGCTAGTAATACAAGCTCAGTAGCGACCACCAGTTATAAAGTAAAATCAGGTGATACCTTGATCGGTATTGCCAATAGCGTGGGTGTTAGTGCAGCAGAGATCGCTGCTGTAAACAGCAACTTTGATGCAAGAGCGCGCCTACAACGTGGGCAGACGATTAAAGTACCGGTTTCAAAAGAGTTAGTTGATCGCCAACTGAATGATAAAGCCGTCAGTTATAAAGTCAAATCAGGTGATACGCTAACGGGTGTCGCCAAACGCTATAATATCGGCTTGAGCGATTTAGCCTCAGCAAATAACCTGAGCACGACGTCTAACTTGATATTAGGTCGTACCATCACTATTCCTGCGGGCGGTAGCGTGGCAAGTTCTTCGGCTTCTAACAGTAGTCAAAGCAACAGTAGTCAGAGTAGTAGCAGTTCTGCTAGCAGCACCAATACCAGTAGTCCTGCAAGCAGTGGTAAAAAGCTAGGAAATACTGAAAATTACAAAGTCAAATCTGGCGATGGATTAATTGCCTTAGCACGTCAGTTTGGTATCTCTGTAGAAGATTTGGCAGCGACCAATGACTTGGCAACAAACGCTCAACTGCAGCGTGGACAGACCCTAAAAGTGCCAAAAGCGACGGTAAGCTACACGGTTGGCTCAGGCGATAGCTTGATTGGCTTATCACGTAAATATGGCGTATCAACCCAGGAATTGGCTGAGATGAATAATATCGCTGCTGATACTATGTTGCAACGTGGTCAGCGTCTAACGGTACCCAATCGTTAAGCAATAACGTATTATCGAATGATATATACATAAATATCGCCAATATAAATCGTAACGCACAAAAAAGCTGCTCTATATAAGAGCAGCTTTTTTTACGTAAAAATTAGGTGTCTTAAGATATCTAATAGAGTTTATTAACTAGACAGTTTGAGTTTTGATAGACTCAAGATAGCTTCTGATGTTGCTAACATAATGCATCGCTTGGCCATAGCGGCTGTTTGATGCTTTGTTATCCGCCAAGTACGCATAAACGTTCGCCCAGCTCTTGTCGTCAATGCCTTGGGCGCGTAATTTGCGCTGAATGCTTTTCACCGCATTTGGACCCATATTATAACCAGCAAGTGCAAACCAGACACGGTCAGTCTTAGGTACATCCGCGAAATCTGCTTTCATTTGCTCTAGATAACGAGCGCCGCCGCCGATACTTTGATAAGGGTCAACGCGGTCTGACACGCCCATAGCCTTTGCAGTATTATTGGTCAGCATCATAAGGCCGCGTACGCCAGTCGGAGACACCGCGTTGGCATCAAGATGTGACTCTTGATAACCCATAGCAACCAACAATTCCCAATCATGATTGTAATTGCGTGCTTGCTCTTCAAACGAAGACTGATAATCAGGCAGTTTTTCTGTCAGTGTTTTTTGGAAATGATCCTGACTATAAGCGTCTTTTAGCAAATTCTGATTGTAAAATGCCGCTAATTTCTGTGTGTTCTTTAGCTTGATGCTATCGCACAAGAAATAGCTGGCTTTTTTAGACAGTGGATCATTAGGCGAGCTGAATGTCCAGCTGACTTTTGGATGCAGACCATTTTTAGTCAAGCTTGAGTCGTAGCCACAGCTGACATTAATAGATGATAGATTGAGCTGGCTTTTTAGTTTGGTACTAGCCGTGGTCAACGCCATATCAGCGTCACCTGATCTTAAGGCTTTGAGTGCAGCTTCTTCATTGGCATAGGCTTTTAAATTGATATCCACGCCAAGCTCGTCTGCATAGGTGCGCACGAGGTCAAAGCCAAAGCCATGTTGGAAGCCATCAGTGGCAAAATAAGTACTATCACCTGGAACAGCGGCAATGGTTAAAGTGTTTTCCATCATGACATTGGCATAGGCTGGTACCTTTGTATTCATTGTCGTTAGGCTCTGTGCAGGTAAAGAGAGCAAAGCTATACTGGATACTTGTGCCAGCTTCTTGGTTCTGGCAAAACGACCCGACGCAGTAGGGGTAGATGAAACGATGTTACTTTTGGTGTTAAGTAGGCGTTTAGATGGACGTAGTAAATGAGAAATACGGCGTTTGGCACCTTGCGCAGATCCTTTGACACGATAAGTAATACGTTGCATGGATGTCTCCTGATTTTAGCCATCCTTCTTACCGCAAAAACGCGTAAAAATATATGCATAGCAATTGGCATGTATCAATACAGCATTTCAGACGACATTGTACTTTTGAGTAAAATAAGCACATATCATCCTGCCTGATTATAGCGCCACTAGCATGCTCTCTCTAAGAGTTAGCGATGTGGATTTATGGGTCAGCCCGCTATCGATGTGTCGATTATATGCTTAAAATAAAAGCATAAGACAGTCGTCTTAAAATCTGGACGCACGGCTACACGAAGGATGTAAATCAGATGATTCCTTCATCGATAACGCAATATGGCTAATGGCCAAACAACTATATATCAAACATAGGTAAGGTCATGAGTAAGTTATTGAGACAACGACATCAAGCAAAGCGGTGAGGTAATGATTGGCCACTGAGACCAATATATTCATCTACTTTGATGATGCTAACTTTAATAACTAACGACACCTTGAGCGATTAGTAGTAAGGTGGCTAGCTGCTAAAGTTAATTGTCCAGCAATGAGGGCATGCAACTCAGTCATATTTGATAGCTAATAAAAGTATGCTATCAAAAAGGTGGTGCAAAACTGTCATCGCGACACTAAAAATAAAAACACGGTATAAACCAAATATCGAGTGTATACATCGTGTTTTAACTGGCGACGTTCCAAAATTTCATTGCTCATAGAGCATAATAAAGTTTCAGATAACCGCCAGCATTATTTTAGCGCCATAACCGGAAGCTGTAATAATGGGAAGTTTCATGACAAAACGTTCTTTCTTACAGGTAGTAATATGCGGTTACTGCTTGCATTATTCAAGTGGAGTTAAGAAAAAAGCGATAAAACTTAACAATTGCGATATAAACGGTTAAATTTAGCCATGTTATACGCGTGCTGGTCACAAATTTATCAATGACTCTTTCGATGACTACCAAAATCGCGCCTATAACTGCTACTTATTCAGCCCATTACTTTTGTCCTAATCATGGCTACGTTATTGGCGATACATGGGAAATACTAAGCTGGATTTTCAATATCAATAAAGGTAACTGGCAGTCCATATTCTTGGGCAACTATCTCTCCTAACGCTTGAATACCACCGCGCTCTGTCGCATGATGACCACAGGCAAAATAATCAATACCCAGCTCACGAGCAATATGCGTGGTACGCTCAGAGATCTCACCAGAGATGAATGCATCACAGCCCATAATGGCAGCCTGTTCGATCATATCTTGCGCGCCGCCTGTACAGATACCGACACGTTTGATCACTCTCTCGCTATTGGCAGTCGTTTTCGCATTATCATCAGCAGCATGATGCTCATAATTAGCCGAAATATGTAGTGGGGTACGACCGAGCGCTTGAGTAATCTTTGCGATCAGGCTATCAGCACTCTGCGGTGTACAAGTGGCGATATTACCAACAGGGTGTGATTCGTTAGGGTAGAGCGGGCCAGTAATGGTCATATCTAGTACGTCTGCCAGTTTTGCATTGTTACCAATCACGGGATGCGCATCAAGCGGTAAATGATAGCCAATCATAGAGATACCATGTTGCATCAATTTGCGGATACGTCGACCTTTCATGCCTGTGATAGGCGCAGGTTCGCCTTTCCAAAAATACCCATGATGGACCATAATCGCATCGGCATTGTCAGCGATAGCTGCATCAATCAGCGCCTCGCACGCTGTCACACCTGTGACGATACGTTGTATTGGACGACCGCCATCTACTTGTAGGCCATTTGGCGCGTAGTCTTTGAACGCACTAGCAGATAAATACTCATCACAAAATTGCGTCAATGCTTGTGCGCTGATACTTTTGGTCGAAGGTTCAGTAGTATTTTGGGTCATTAGGTTTCCTTATTGTTATTGCCTTGCATAATGCATTGTCATTCAAACATAGTGGTTTAAAAAAGTTATCTAAAGATGGGGGCTTATAAGAGATAAATAGTTGATCATTATCTATCGTATATTTCTAATAACAGTAATTTTAACATGGCACTGTAAAAGAGTAGATAAGATGGATAACTGAAATGGTACACGATACGTTACTATTTCACGGCATTGCGGTTATAATTTATACATGTGAGTCTGCCTAGCTCTGGCTATCAATTGCCTAATAAAGCAATTGTCTAATCAAGCCATGATGGTTGAATAGTCGCAGTCTTCTCACCTTATTTCTCACTGTCCGTCTGCATTAAATTTATAGAGGTTCTATATGTCGTCATCCCAGAACACCAATAACAAGGCGTCTTTATTAAAATGGTTGCCTTGGGTTTTATTGCTGCTAGTGTTAGTAGCGTTTATCTGGTTGTTCACAAGTATGAAGTCGACGTCGGAGGCCACGTGGGAGCCGCCGAGAACCCCGCCTGCGGAGCAGCAAGCGTCAGAACCTGTTGCAGATACACCAGCGCCCATCTCTTCTTATCATAATGCAGTTGCGCGTGCGTCGCAGTCGGTTGTCAATATCTACACCACACAAACGATGACAGAGCATCCTTATATGGATGATCCTGTACTGCGCCGGTTTTTTGAGTATCATGGTGGCCCATCACAAGAGCAGGGTAGTACCAACCTAGGCTCTGGTGTGATCGTATCAGAAGACGGTTATATCGTGACCAATGCGCATGTCATCGAAAAGGCGGATGAGATCACGGTTGCGTTCAATGATGGACGTAAGAGCCGCGCCAAGATTATCGGTACAGACCCTGATAGTGATCTAGCAGTGATTAAGGTCGATATGACAGGATTGACGCCACTTGGTTTCCGCGAAGATCCTATTCGCGTGGGGGATCTGGCGTTGGCTATCGGTAATCCATTTGGGGTTGGTCAGACGGTAACTCAAGGAATTATCTCAGCGACTGGACGTACTGGACTGGGCGTCAATAAGTTCGAAGACTTTATCCAGACGGATGCGGCGATTAACCCAGGTAACTCAGGTGGCGCGCTGGTTGATGCTCGCGGTGAGCTAGTCGGTATCAATACGGTGATATTCTCGCGCTCTGGCGGCTCAATGGGTATTGGCTTTGCGATACCTACATCATTGGTCGAGCAAGTAATGAATGCGCTGATCAAAGATGGTCGCGTCAGTCGTGGTTGGCTCGGTATCGAGATTCAGTCACAGCTACGAGACCCAACGCAGCTAGAGACGTCAACAGGCGTGGAAGTACTAAACGTCATCGAAGGCAGTCCTGCTGCCAAGAGTGGTTTGCGCGTTGGCGACATCATCCTAACCATCGATGGTGTAGAGATGACTGATGCCAATACCTTGATCCAATATGTCGCTCGCAAGCCACCAACGACAGAGCTAAATGCCCAGATATTGCGCCAAGGCAAAAACGCTCAAGTAAAAATAATGCTAGAGGAGCGTCCCGCACAAGAGCCTATCGAACGTCCTGTCGTTCTACAAGGTGAGAGCATGGATGGGATGGGCGGCAGTATCCAAGGTGATGAGCAAGCACCTATGATGTCAGAAGCAGAGCGTGATCGCATGCGCGAAGAGCTGATGAAACTGTTTGAGCAAGACTCCGTAACACAATAAAGTGTATTGCTAAATTGCACAAAAAAGCGCGCTCCTTATCTAAAGGAGCGCGCTTTTTTATTGAATTAAATTTTATCAAAGCTAATGTTCAGGCCAGTCTTTAATCCTTACTATTCTGCTAAGGCTTTTCAATAAATTCATGATTGATGTAGATAACCCCTCGTACACGGCAACAGCATGGGAGGATTTCATCTTCTTCAATCATCGCTAGCGGGTCAAATGGATAATCGACCGTGTGTGAGCTGGCAATACGCTTGACTCGGCAGCTACCACAGTAGCCCTCACGGCATTGATAGTTCACATCGTGTCCGGTGCGTAGCAGTCCATCTAGCAGACTCTCGTCATCATGTAGATAGAACTGCTTTTTACTAGTCATTACCCAAGTCATCGTTGATCCTATTGGGATATGTCTGTGCTATTGATATCCCTACTATTAACCCATAAGACGATTACAGCGGTAGAAATTTCATAACTTCAAATTTCTACCGCTCAAACCTTTATAATTCTAAGCTCTTATAGTTCAGATTTTTATAGCTCAAAGCTCTTACAACTCAGCTCTTATAATTCGGAGCCTTTATAGCTCAAAATCGTCAAAATCACTGTCTGATAGATCAGAGTCAATCTGACCAACCAAGTATGAGCTAATCTCGGTCTCTTGCGGTGCGACCTGCACATTGTCAGACGACAACCACGTGTTGATCCACGGGATTGGGTTTGACTTTGAGTTCGGGAACGCCGCTGGCAAGCCGACGGTTTCCATACGCAGGTTGGTGATGTACTCAATGTATTGGCACAGAATGTCTTTGTTTAGACCAATCATCGAACCGTCTTTGAACAGATAGCCTGCCCATTCTTTTTCTTGCTCGGCAGCTTTACGGAAGATCTCGATACTTTCATCGAAACACTCTGCGGCAATCTCGACCATCTCAGGATCGTCACGACCGTTGCGCATCAGGTTCAACATATGCTGCGTACCCGTCAAATGCAGCGCTTCATCACGAGCGATTAGCTTAATGATTTTGGCATTACCTTCCATCAATTTGCGCTCAGCAAAGGCAAACGAGCAAGCAAACGACACATAGAAACGAATGGCTTCTAGGACATTGACCGCCATGATGCACAGGTACATTTGCTTTTTCAGCGATCGTAAATCAACCGTGACTTGCTCGCCGTTGATGTTGTGCGTACCTGGACCGTACAAGCTATATAGCTGTGAGTTGCGGTAAAGCTCATCATAGTACTGGGCGATATCAGAGGCACGGCCTAAGATGTGCTCGTTTTGCATAATATCATCAAAGATAATATTTGGGTCATTGACGATATTACGAATGATATGCGTATAGCTGCGTGAGTGAATGGTCTCAGAGAACGACCATGTCTCAATCCACGTCTCAAGCTCAGGGATAGACACCAGCGGCAGTAGCACCACGTTTGGACTACGACCTTGGATCGAGTCGAGTAGGGTCTGGTACTTGAGGTTGCTCAAAAATATATGCTGCTCATGCGAGGACAGATTGCTAAAGTCGATACGATCGCGTGATACATCGACTTCTTCTGGACGCCAAAAGAACGACAGCTGCTTTTCAATCAATTGCTCAAAGATAGGGTGCTTTTGTTGGTCATAGCGCGCCACATTGACGGGCTGACCAAAGAACATCGGCTCTTTTAGCGCATTATTTGGCGTTTGAGAAAAAATCGAGTAAGTCATGGGACTGCCTTTATAATTGATACGGTTATTAATTTATAGGGGTTTGACTGGTTTTAATTTGACGTTATGACACGTTTTTGGATTATAGCGTTTTAGCTTAGAGGTTCTCTAGCGATATCTGTGACGACTCTTTGCCATCATTCATATAGGCTTTGAATATCTCGCTCAGCTCACTATCATCGAGTGCTTCTAATTCATCAAGTGCGCTTTTGCGTAGGGTACTCACATCAGACTCTTCTGCTGCTGTTTTTGAGTCTTTTTTAGCCGCTCTCGATGCTGGTTTTTTGGCTGCTTTCGCCACGGCTTTTTTGGTGACGGTTGTCTTTGGTGCTTCATCCACACCTAACTGCTGACGCACGTCTGCAATATCAACCTCGACTTGTACGATATGCGAGCCACCATCGTTTAGGTCTGAAAATACGTTTGGGATAAACAAACCACCGTCTTTGATGATTGCGGTATATTGCACATGACCTCCGTCGTTTTATTCTGTCTGTATGTTTTAATTATAACAGTAGCCAATCCCGCCTACCGCTTATACATTTCTACTTTACTTTGAGCTTCTGTTGAATGAGCTTAACAATCCTGTCAGCTGTTCAAGTCCATCGAAGGTTGCTGGCATTTGGTCTTCAGTAGCCACGATAGGAGAAAAAATAACACTCTCAAATCTCTCGAAACTTTCTTTCATACCTTCTCTTAAATCTTTTGTATCAGAATCATAATTATGTATAAACTGGCATAAAGTTAAACGTAAATCAATTTGAAGTATTTGAGATTTAATTGACTTAACATTGACTAGGGATATTCTGAAAAAGTACAATAATATAAATAGAAATAAAACTGTTGAGATGGTTACTATTATGAATATAGGACTATCAAAATTGTTAGAAACTAAATAATTGGCTGACCAAATAGATTTCGAAACTATTAATGAAATTATCACAGCCATCAGAGCGTAATACGCAACATTTTGCCAATTTAACTCTTTCTTCTTCTGCTCTCTAAGTGTTCTAAATCCATCTGATAAACCAACGAAATTATACTCTTTTCGTTGTTCAGCTAATGATTTTTGAATTGCTAATATATCTTGTTGTAAGCTACCAATCTCATTGATTTTTTCATCTACAAAATTCTTATTTGTTTTAAGTTCTTTGACTGCATCTAATGTTTCTGCATCAAAGTGACTAGTAATTTGGCTCTGAAATAAATCTCTAGGAATTCTAAACCATAAACGAGTTAGCTTTTCATAACTATCTTTAGATAGTAAGTTGCTCCACTTGAGAAGTCTAAGATGCATTTTTTCAAAATATATTCTTGTAGTTTCAGGCTGTATCGCTATAGAAGCACTATAAAAGTCAGCATAAAACTCTAAGAACAAAGCGTCAAAAAAATCGTCAGTACTGATGTCACCTAAATTTCTATTATGATAGATTGTAGTTAAAGTATCATTAGAGCTCAAAGCCCTAGGAAATATCAGGTTTAATTTATCTAACTCAAATAGAATACCTATATTATCCTTCTCTAAGATTTCATAAAAGAAAATTGCTAACTCTCTTTTTTCTTCGTTCACACCTGAATTAGTGACATAATTTTCAAGAATATCGTATAAGATATTTCGTAATTCTTTAAACTCTCTACTATCGTATTTGGTAATCATAGAAAGCCTTCAGATAAAAATTATTTTAAATAAACTCTCTTATTGACCTTACGTCGGAACGAAGCTAAGTATTACTTCGTTCCGACGTAAGAGAAAATCTATAATTTCATAGCAGTGCAATTTTTAACAGTTCTTAAATCTTACAAGCCCCGCCAGCACAATCATCTTCCATATCCGCTTGGGCATCGTTCGCACCATCACGAGTGTTATGGTAGTACAACGTCTTCACACCCATTTTATAAGCGTTTAGCAAGTCTTTTAGCAATATCTTCATCGGTACACGGCCACCAGCATAACGAACAGGATCGTAGTTGGTATTGGCAGAGATACTTTGATCGACGAATTTTTGCATGATAGCGACCAGCTTTAGGTAACCGTCATTGTTTGGCATTTGCCATAGTAGCTCGTACTGATCTTTGAGCTTATCAATCTCAGGCACGACTTGCTTTAAGATACCGTCTTTTGATGCTTTGATAGAGACCAGACCACGTGGTGGCTCGATACCGTTGGTCGCGTTGGCGATCTGGCTTGAGGTCTCAGACGGCATCAAGGCGGTTAGGGTAGAGTTGCGTAGACCGTGCTCAGTGATCTCGCCACGTAGTGTTTCCCAATCTAGATGTAGCGGCTCTTGGCAGATTTTGTCCAAGTCGGCTTTGTACGTATCAATCGGCAAGATGCCTTGTGAATACGTGGTCTCATTGAACGCAGGGCACGCGCCTTGCTCTTTTGCCAATTTGTTTGACGCTTTTAAGAGATAGAACTGCAACGCCTCAAACGTTTGATGGGTTAGACCAAGCGCGCTGTCGTCAGAGTAGCGTGCGCCATTCTTAGCTAAGTAATAAGCATAGTTGATTACGCCCACACCGAGCGTACGACGACGCATGCTGCCGTTTTGAGCCGCTTTTACTGGATAGTCTTGATAGTCGAGCAGGGCATCAAGCGCACGGACGATTAGCTCAGCTGGCTCTTCGATATCGCTGACGTTTTCGACTTTACCCAAGTTGACCGCTGATAGCGTACAAAGGGCGATTTCGCCTTCTTCGTCATTGATGTTATCCAGTGGCTTGGTCGGTAGGGCGATTTCCATACATAGGTTTGACTGGCGAATCGGGGCAACCGTCGCGTCAAATGGGCTATGCGTGTTGCAATGATCGACGTTTTGGATATAGATACGACCTGTGCTGGCGCGCTCTTGCATCATTAGGCTGAACAAGTCTGCTGCTGGGATTTGACGGCTACGAATAGCAGGGTCATTTTCGTACTTGGTGTATAACTCTTCGAACTTGTCTTGATCTTCAAAGAACGCATCGTACAGGCCTGGCGTGTCACCTGGTGAGAATAGCGAGATGTCTTGACCTTTGATCAGGCGCGTATACATCGTTTTGTTTAACTGTACGCCGTAGTCCATATGACGGACACGGTTGTCTTCGACGCCGCGGTTGTTTTTCAGTACCAGTAACGACTCAACTTCTAAATGCCATAATGGGTAAAATAGAGTCGCTGCACCGCCACGTACGCCGCCTTGTGAGCAACATTTAACAGCTGTTTGGAATAATTTGTAGAATGGGATACAACCAGTATGCTGTGCTTCGCCGCCACGGATAGGGCTACCAAGGGCACGGATGCGACCAGCGTTGATGCCGATACCAGCACGCTGTGACACATAGCGTACGATGGCGCTAGTGGTGGCGTTGATAGAGTCTAGGCTATCACCACATTCGATCAGTACGCACGAGCTAAACTGGCGCGATGGCGTACGCACACCTGACATGATAGGTGTCGGTAGTGAGATTTTGAATTCTGAGGTCGCATCATAGAAGCGTTTAACGAAATCAAGACGGTCTGACTTGTCATATTGGCTAAACAGACACATACCAACCAGCATGTACAAGAACTGCGGGCTCTCATAGACGGTCTTGCTCACGCGATCCTGTACCAAGTATTTACCAGCCATTTGCTCAACAGCGGCATAAGCCAGGTTCATATCGCGCCAGTGATCGAGATACTCTTCTAGTTCGTCAAATTCAGCACGGCTATAGTCCGCTAAAATATGCTGATCGTATTTGCCAGCGTCTGTTAGGGTTTTGACATGATCATATAGATGTGGCGGGGTGAATCTGTTGTATGCAATCTTACGCAGATGGAAGATCGCCAAGCGCGCCGCTAGATATTGATAGTCAGGCGTGGTCTCAGAGATCAGATCGGCGGCAGATTTGATGATGGTTTCGTGAATGTCACGAGTTTTGATACCTTCATAAAACTGGATGTGCGACTTTAGCTCAACTTGCGATACCGACACATTTTCTAAACCATCAGCCGCCCACGCGATCACCTTGTGAATTTTGTCTAAATCAATAGGCTCTAAACGTCCATCGCGTTTGGTTACTTGGATTTTGTCAATATGTGTCATGCTGGCCTCTATTTTGATTGCTTATTATGATGTCGCGCGCCAAAGCAGCGGCAGACATTCTTTATAACGCTATTATGCTGGGTTGTGCTAGCTGTTTTTTAGGCAAAAAGCTACCACTACTCGTAGTGATGGTTAAAATCACTGAGTACTACATATAGCGTGTTTGTTAATTGGTAGGCACAATATAGCGGGAAAATTTTCAAAATGCTATATTGATTTTAGGATAAAACTATGTTGCTACAAGGTTGTAGGCAGTCCAAATTTTGGCAAAGGACGATGGGATAAGGGTTAGACGCAAATGCGGTCAATAATAAATTTTTTGTAAAAATAGTGCGACCGTTTGCTTTTCATTCTCTCGGTTATTGTCGACCAATAACACTAATCATGGCAGCAATAATTCGGGCGCAGATTGTACATCAAACCACAAAAAATCGCCACCCGTATGAGTGACGACTTGGACCAAAAAGGCGCTAAACCTGTCTGAATGATTTATAAAACCATGCGAACCGTCTTGGCATTGTCAAGCGCGGCATAAAGCGTATTGACTTGATCAGCGGCTGTTAGGTACAGATTGACCCGTGCTGAATGAAAACGACCCGTTCTAGAAGGCTTTACTTCGATAGACGCCAAATCAAAATCAGGGAATTGGCTACCCAAGATCAGCTTGATTTCATTGAGCAAACTTTCGTGCTCGCCTTCATGACCAATGATGCTGAGTGGGTAGTTCATTGGGAACTCCCAAAGCTCTGGGTTTTGAATGTCTGTCTTCTTGCCGACCAACGCACCTTCATTTGGTGTCAGGTCAGTGACTTTCACTGATGGCTGATTGCTGGTTGGGTTATTTGCGCTGTTGTCGACGTTGTCGTTGTTGTTTTTTGAATCATCACTCATGATATGAGCCTCGCTTTTATAGATAATATTTTTGAATAGATCAGCTGGTTAGAGTAGAGGTTCTTACCTACGGTATCTTTGTCTGCTATTTATAGTGGCGTGGGGTGGATTATTCAAGTTGCCTTTGCTTCTAGTTTGTCTTGTTACGCTTGGGGATGACTCAAATGCTTACGGTAAATAGCCATCAATAGGCGTGATATCAGGCGGGATGTTTGTTTCTCCCAGCGCTTCTCGCAAGTTGATCTCGATCGTACGTGACAAAGCGGTCAGAGGTAACTGATTAGCCGCCAACCCAAAAGGCTCTTCTAGCTCTTCACTCAATGCATCTAAGCCAAAAAAAGTATAAGCGATTACCGCGCAAATCAACGGAGTCGCCCAGCCGAGTGAGGCTACTAAGCCAAAGGGCAACATAATGCAGTACAGATAAGTCGTGCGATGTACCAACAGCATATAAGCAAAAGGTAGCGGTGTATTGAGAATACGTTCACAGGCCGCCAAGACAATGGTCATAGAGGTCAGGCGCTCATCCATATTCTGGATGACTTGCTCCGACACCAGTCCTTGACGCCGAATATCGCCGAGCTGCTTACCCATGAGGCGCATTATATAATCAGGTACATTTTTCGCTTGGCGCATGCGGTCATGGTGTATAGGGTCTACAAAGCGTTCGATATCTTGCCAAGGCTCCGTGCCACGTAGTCTGTGGCGCACCGCATGAGCAAATGCAATGTTTAGGTAAATTATGTTTTGCTGAACTTGTTGTCTAGGCTCGTCTTTTTCGTCTATAAAAGAGAGCACTTGGCGCGTTAAGCTGCGAGAGTCATATACCAACTGTCCCCATAGCATCCGTGCTTCCCACCAACGCTGATAGCTGGCGTTATTGCGAAATCCCAAAAACAGCGATAAAGCGACACCCAGTAAGGTGAAGGTCGCTGTACCGTAGTAGGGGAATGAGTTCGGAATCCAGTGCTGTACAATCGTAATCAAGGTACTTAGTAGAGCGATTAGTAAAATTTGCGGATAGATTTTCGGAATGATTGAACCGCGAAGGGTGAAAAATATCTTAAGGGCATTGGGCGTTTGCCGGACAATCATATCAGTTTCCTAGCGCTAAAGTATGTCAATACATGACAAGATGTAGGGTGTGATTCTAATAAAGAATATAGGTTTGTAAAGTCTAGAATAGAATGTCATACGCTCGCTTAATGGCAACTAGTGAAAAGCGCATAAATAACGGTATCATTGCCGGTCATGACAGTGACTCAAGGTTAATCAATACTGATAGCTTAGGTTCAATATTATCTGACAAGCACAAAAAAGCCGAGATAAACTCGGCTTTCTTATTTAGCTTAATTGAATATTAGTCATTTTCAAGGAACGAGCGCAAGTGCTCAGAGCGTGATGGATGACGCAGTTTACGTAATGCTTTTGCCTCGATCTGACGAATACGCTCACGCGTTACATCAAACTGTTTACCGACTTCTTCCAAAGTATGATCCGTTGGCATATCGATACCGAAACGCATTTTTAGGACACGTGCTTCGCGCTCAGTCAGATTACCCAATACATCACGTGTCGCTTCTTGCAGACCAGCAGCAGTCGCATCATCGACAGGGCTTGAGATCGTACCATCTTCGATGAAATCTCCTAGGTGCGAATCTTCATCATCACCAATAGGGGTTTCCATAGAGATAGGCTCTTTAGCAATCTTCAGCACTTTACGGACTTTAACTTCGTCCATCTCTAAGCGTTCGCCTAATTCCTCAGGTGTAGGCTCGCGACCCATTTCCTGTAGCAACTGACGTGAGACACGGTTTATCTTGTTGATTGTCTCAATCATATGCACAGGGATACGAATGGTGCGCGCTTGGTCAGCGATAGAACGGGTAATCGCCTGACGAATCCACCAAGTAGCATAGGTCGAGAACTTATAACCACGACGATATTCAAACTTATCAACGGCTTTCATCAGACCGATGTTACCTTCTTGGATAAGATCCAAGAACTGTAGGCCACGGTTGGTATATTTTTTCGCGATAGAAATAACCAGACGTAGGTTGGCTTCAACCATTTCTTTTTTCGCGCGGCGAGCTTTTGCTTCACCAACAGCCATACGACGTGCCACATCTTTCATGTCGTGGATTTTCATGTCGAGCTGCTGCTCATAATCACGGATACGGCGCTGAAGTAAAATGACGTCATCAGTAACTTTTTCTAGCGTGCCGGCGAATGCAGGTTTACCTTTGATACGTTCAATCAACCAATCCACATTGGTTTCATTACTAGGGAAGGTCTTACGGAACTCTTCACGCGGCATACGACCACGGCGAATCACCAAACGCATGATTTGACGCTCTTGCTTACGCACGTCGTCATAGACATCATGCATTATAGCCATGACTTGGTCTGACAAGCGGTTATTGAGCTTTAGCATCATAAAGCGTTCAGCAAGTAGGGCATACGCGGCATCAGCCTGTACGCTACCACGACCATAATCGAGCAATTCTTGTTTGGCCTTAATAAATAAATGCTCAATCTCTTCTAGACGCAAACGCACTTCTTCTGGGTCAAGACCGCTGGTTTCTTCTTCAGCTTCTTCTTCCACGTCGTCTTCGTCTTCATCATCATCGTCATCAAGTGCTGCGGCTTTGGCATTCACCTTAGTTTTGATGATAAGTGGGTTTTCTTTTTCTTCTTTGATGCGCTCGCGTTCTTCTTTCGCCGCATCTTTGGCTTCTTGAGCGGCGATTTTGTCTTCTTCGGTTTCAGGATCTAAGAAACCTGTGATGACATCGGATAGCTTCTTTTCACCTTCTTGTACTTTTTCATATTCGTCAAGCACGAACTGTACGGTACCAGGCCAGTAAGCCATGGCATGCTGCACGTCACGAATACCTTCTTCGATACGTTTAGCGATAGAAATTTCACCTTCACGGGTAAGAAGATCAACCGTACCCATCTCACGCATATACATACGGACAGGGTCAGTAGTACGACCAGGCTCAGTCTCAACAGAGGCGAGTACCGCCGCTGCCTCATCTGCTGCCATGTCATCATCATTTGAATCATCGTTCATTAAGATGTCATCGGCATCAGGAGCTGATTCAAAGATTTTGATACCAACATCGGTTAGCATTTGCACAATATCTTCGATCTGATCGCTTTCGGTAATAGAGTCGGGCAGCTGGTCATTCACCTCAGCGTAGGTAAGATACCCTTGCTCTTTGCCCATTTGGATTAAGGTGGCCAGTTGAGATGTGGACTTAGAAACTGACTTATCGTTCATAAATACTCGCTTACTTGCATCGGACATTTTTATATTGTGACTCGCTATCGCTCGCTCTTTGCGTTGATCTTATCAATCGATTGATCAAAATATGGCGTAGGGGTTGTCAATAATATCAAAAATGAGTTGATATGAATAAAGGCTCAAAACACTACAATAATAATGCTAAAAAACAGCTAAAAATTAGAAAAACTAAAAAGACTTCAATACAGTACTCAAAAATAGTATCTAAAAACAGATACATAAAAATAATACCTAAAATTTGTGCTTAACGATGCATGCTCACAATCATTCACCAAGCAGTGCTGTCAATATACAGCGACACAGTTTAACACAGACCGCAGTCGTCAAGCACGAGCTAGTGATAGCTACCGACCATTTTTTGCTGATTATTTGCCATCCGCTAAATGATTTAGGAGTGACTCATGCTACTGGGTATAATCATTAGTAGTGGGGGCAGTCGCTAGAATTTTAAAGGGGTATGATTTGATAATTAAAAATTAAGACTGCACAGTGACCATCTGTGCCGATTGCTCTGCCTGCTGTGCCCGTAGCCAATCATTTAATAATTGGGTTTGTTTACGGACGATCGCAAGCTTAATATGATCAGGGTTTTGTATCAGCTCTTGTATTTTTTTCTTCATGTTGCGCTCAAGCAGCTGGCTGACTAGCTCTTCAATTAGGCCATCAAGCCCTAAAATATTGCGTGCGGTTAGCGCTTTATAAAAACCGCCCCAATTACGGCTCAGCATGTCTTGGGTCGCAGGCTTCACATTTGATAAGATAAAATGCGCCGCTGCGTTGGCATCTTTTGGCAAATAATTAAGGCAGCGCTTGATGGTGCTCACGATGTCTAGCAGAGCCGCATCTTGCAGGTCTTCCCATGCAAGCGGACGCAGCGTATCGAGTGAAGCTTTTTGTTTGATATGTGCAGGTAAGTGTAAGCCATTTATCCCTGACTGTTGCCAAATCGACTCAATAGGGTCGTCAATTAATGCGCGCGGCTGAAACAAAAAACAAAGCTGCAATTGCTGACTGATGGTCATGTCACCATCAAAGTCTAGCAGCGCGTCTTTGGCCTCGACATTTTGACTGCGCCTACCGCCAAGCTTTTGATAAACGTCATTATTGAGCAAATAGCGAAAGCTACTGCCTTTAGGCAAAGCGGTCGTCAACGAGCGTACTTGGGACATTAGCTTGGCTTTGCCTTCAGCCAGACTCATATCGTAACGCTCACTTAAGTACGCAAAAATATACTGTGATAGCGGCATGGCTTGGCTGATTTGCTCACGCATGGCATCGCTACCCTGACTCTTAATAAAGGTATCAGGATCATGATTGTTAGGTAGGGTTAAAAACCGCAGCTCTTTATCATCAGCAAGCACAGGCAGGGCAACTTCAAGCGTACGCCAAGCAGCTTTTTGTCCGGCACTGTCGCCATCAAAACTCAAAGTCAGCGTTGGATTGAGTGTCAATAGCCGCGATATTTGGCTTTCATTGATTGCCGTACCCATCGAGGCGACTGCCCCGTAGATGCCCGCTTGATAGAGGGCAATGACATCCATATAGCCTTCGACTACTAGCCAGTCGTTAGCACGCTGCTGCCGTGATTCATAATAGCCATAGAGTACGTGCTGCTTATGAAAGACGGGCGAGTCTGAGGAGTTGATGTATTTGGGCTTGACCTCATCGTCGAGCGCCCGACCACCAAAACCAATGGTGCGACCTTGGTTATCACGAATAGGAAAAATAACCCGATCACGCAGCAGATCATAGTCACGACCAGACTCTGATTGGCGCACGAGCCCTAGGGCCTTAAGTCCTTCAATATCTTGCGGAAACTGGTGCTCAAGATGTTGCCAGCCAAATGGCGCGTAACCTAAACCAAAAGTCTCAAAAGTCTCTTCAGTGAGTCCGCGTGACAAAAAGTATTGCTTGGCATGAGGGTGAGTGTGTAGATTATGCTGATAGAACTGCTGGATCTGCTCTAGCAGCTCGTACAGGTTGCCATCTTGATCAGTGTTCTGATCAATACTAGCTATGCTTATATCGTTATCTGTCAGCCACACTGGCGGGTAGCCATCATCGTCTGTGTGGTTTGACGAATACAGCTCTGATGGATAAGAGCCCATCGAATAGGACGCTGAATCATACGCCTCTAGCGGCGGGAAATTATCGTAACCCTGAGCGTCATCATAACTTGACTGGTCTATGTAATTTTGGTCGTTTTGGACGACATTGTTTTGATGACTGTCTTGACGGTTATTTTGATAGTTGTCTTGGTTTGCACCGTCTTGATTTACTTTGCTGTGTTCTATCGTTGGGCTAGGTACATTGTGCACAGGCGGCGGTGCGTTAGTTTTTGGCGTACGACGTTGATAACTAACGTTTTGCTGTTCCTCTTTTGGTACTTCAATGCCTGTTTGTTTGGAGAGCTCATTAACTGCTTCGATGAAGGTGAGATTCTCATAATCACGCAAAAAACTGATGGCATTGCCACCGACGCTACAGCCAAAACAGTGATAGATGTTTTTTTGTGGATTGACATAAAAGGAAGGCGATTTTTCACCGTGAAAAGGGCAGCAGCCTTTATATTCACTACCAGCGCGTTTAAGCGTAGTGTGTTTGCCAATGATGCTGATCAGGTCAGCTTGGCTATTGAGTTGTTCAAGAATATGGTTAGGAATGCTCATACAAAAAACAGTTTACCATAGGTCGATTATATTGGGGCAGGGCGAATAGCATACCAATAGAAAAATAAGGCCAACTCTATGTTGGCCTTATTATTAATCATATAGACGGTATGGACTCAGTCAAGTCACTGAACGTGATTATTCGTCGTCCATATCTGATGGCGCTAGTAGGATACTATTACTGTCGTTCTCAAGCGTAGTGCGACGTGTTGGATTAACGTTTTGTGGATCAACATCGGCTTCTCTCGCTGTCGAGCCAGTGCTTGATTGACTGGTCACACGCTCAGCTGACGCTTCTGGCAGACCCAAACCAATATTGATGCCATTACTGTTATTACTGCTAAAAGCTGCAGAGGTATTTGCAGTGGTTGCACTAGCAGCATTATCACTTGGCAATCTTAGTTGATTTGCGTTGCGAATCATTTGGGTCTTGGTCGCGCCATTATATTCGACAGTTGCCACTGAGTTGTCAGTTGTGTTTGAACGACCAAGCTGTCCAAAGGTAATCTTATTGAGCCAAGTGCGATCACGTTTGGTGCTCAGTTTTACGCTGCCATCACTGGTCAGCATGTTTGGATAGTTGATTTGCAATAAGGTTTTATATTCATTTGCCAGATCTGTCAAACCAAGTTTTTCATGACTATAAGCTAGGACTGCGATAGCATCTGGAATTGATTCACTAAGCGGGTAGTACTGAAACACCCATTTGGCACGATTGACAGCTGCCACATAAGCTTCACGCTCGATATACCAGTTGGCTGCGCTCATCTCGCTTTCAGCAAACTGGTTATAGATAAATGTCATACGCTGGGCGGCATCTGGTGCATAGGGGCTGTTTGGGTATTTGCTAACAAGCTCTTGGAAGTTGGCAAAGGCAATACGCAGATACGCAGTGTCACGCTCCGCTTGATTCAATTTAAACAGCTTCAAACTCTCAGACGAGCCTTCCATATTGGCAACGCCGCGTACATAGTAAGCATAGCTGACTTGCGGATTAGAAGGATATAAACGTATGAACTGCTCAGCACTTGCTGCTGCCATCTCATATTTGTCACTTTGATACTGTGCGTACATCATATCAAGTAATGCTTGTTCAGCGTATTGCCCAGTTGGGTAGAAGGTACGCAAATTGGTCAGTTCTTCAACACCTTGGATATAGCGACCTTTATCGATTTGAGCGATGGCATCGTTATAGTAACCTTGCTCTGACTTTTCCGCTGTTTCTACCGCGTCGACGTCTTTGGCGCCAGTCAAGTTTTTGAATGTTTGGCAACCTACTAGATTGACGCTAAGCGCAAGTAAGGTTATTGAGGACAGCTTGATAAACGTATTGCCAACAGCTTGCATACTTCTTCTCCGACACAAGACGCACAATAGCAGCAGCGCTATCGTGCTATATAAAAGGTTAGTGATAAAAACAATTCATGAGTAATAAGGTTTTTATCGAATGCAGTTTTTGTTATGACGTATTGTACTGGTAGATTGGGTCTGATACATAGAGCTTTTATAGTAAGCCTGTAATAGAGCAAATGCATTTGATCATATTCAAACGGTTTAAATGGCAAACACTGTCGATAAAACCCAATGGTATTTTCATACTGTATTTAAATATGGTATAGGAATACAGTGCCATAGCATACAGCAAAACATGGCTATACTTTATAGAATAACGTTTGCTTCGTCTATTTTTTCGCTACCTATATTCTACAGGCAGTTTAACATGAGCGGCTATCGCGAGCGATATCGAATATCGCTGGCAGGAACAAATATACAGTAAATTACAGCAATGTTATGTTCTAGAGAGTTAAGCAGTAAGGCTTGGCAACTCAGAAAGGCTCAAAAATTCACAGATAGTATGCACTTTTATAGGGCTTGAGCGCGTGACATGATACACTAGGATGGTATTGTCTCCGTTTTTTTGACCTGCACTGCTCTCTATTATCGGCTAAAGGTCAAAAAACGACAATTTTTTATCATTTTATCTTTGAAGTCACCTGACAAAATATAATTAGTAACTTTGCTAGGTATCAATCCGCTATGAATAATGATGCCATGATTACCCATTTATCACCGAATCAATCGCTAGAGACTGATTCATCAGCACAAGAGTCACCAATGCCAAATAACGTTTTAAATAATGACGAGCCTGACAATCAAGAAATGATGGATGAGCAGGAAATAATGGACGAGCACACTGATGCTCTTGATAACGACGACTTGCTCGAAGAAGATAACGATATTGATGAAGAACTTGACGATGGCGACATGGATGAAGGCGACGATGATGAAGCGCCAGTAGCTGGCCAAGCAGTGCCAGTAGTGGTCGATATGATGCATGTCGTCACAGAAGATCAGTCTGGCCTACGCATCGATAAAGTCGCTTCACAGGTGTTTGCAGACTTTTCACGCGTGCAATTACAAGGTTGGATCACGGACGGTAGCTTACTCTATAACGGCAGTGTGCAAAAACCAAAAGTCCGTGTCAAAGCAGATGACGTGCTACATCTATCAACAACGTTGCAGCAGCATAGTGAAGACCAACCAGAAAATATAGACATTGATGTGGTCTATGAAGATGATGACGTATTGGTGATCAACAAACCTGTCGGTATGGTGGTTCATCCGGGCGCCGGCAACCAAACAGGCACGTTGGTCAACGCTTTGCTATACCATTATCCGCAGCAGCATCACTTGCCGCGTGCAGGTCTAGTGCACCGTATTGACAAAGATACCTCTGGGTTACTGCTTATTGGTAAAACCAAGCCCGCTCAGATGGCACTGATGGAGCAGTTAAAAGACAAATCTGTTTATCGTCATTATCAGTGTGTGGTAGCAGGCGATCAAGCAAGCTTGTTGCGTCATCGCCGCATTGATGCGCCGATTGGGCGCCATCGTACTCAGCGTATCAAAATGACAGTCATGACTGCCGGCCGTGAAGCGGTAACCCATCTATTAAATGTCACGCCGCTGAATGACAACTACTGTCTGTTAGATGTCGGACTCGAGACAGGTCGTACGCACCAGATTCGCGTGCATTTGAGCCATGTGACCTATCCGCTCGTAGGGGATCGCATCTACGGTGGTCGTCGTCAACTGCGTGCAGGATTGACAGAAGCACAGCGTCAAGCCATTAACAATTTCCCGCGCCAAGCGTTGCATGCTTATACCCTTGGGTTTGTGCATCCAACGACTGGTGAGGATATGGAAGTGACGACGCCACTGCCAGAAGACATGCAAAAGCTAATAGCCGTATTAAGCGACGGTTATGATGACGAGTAAACGCTATTGATAAAAGCGGCTATCTAAAGGTGTTTAGGACAACTGCCAAGTTTATAGCAGTGATTTAGTGATGCTAATTTTTAGACAGTCAGAGATAAAAGGATGGGGCAGTCGTGACAAACAAGCTTCCGATAATAAATAGTTTTCCAATGACCATGCTCGTGCAAATGGATGATGTGGCTGTTTTTCAAACGGCTGCTTTTGCGCCGAATAATATTGATGAACCTGCTGCCGCAAGCCAGCAAAGAGGGTTTAACAGTCAAGCAAACCATCAAGCAAACTATGGCGCGCTAAATCTAGGCCTGCATGTCAACGATGACGCGGCAAAGGTATTAGATAATCGTATGAGTCTGTTGGCTGCGATTAATACACAGATGGCAAATGAGTCATCACAAACTGAGCGACATACCGCTATTAGCAGCTTACATTGGGTCAGTCAAGTTCATGGCAAACAGATCCATGATATTGATACGACGCCTTTGAGCATGGCACCAATGGCGGCTGACGCCATAATTAGCAAGCAAAGTGGTCGTGGACTGGCGATAATGACGGCAGATTGTGTGCCGATTGTTTTATACCAGCCCGCCAGCGGTAAAATCGCTGCCATTCATGCAGGCTGGCAAGGATTGGCGTGCGGCGTGATTCGAGAGACTGTTGAGCGCTTTACCGATTCAGGATCTGTACAGGCTTGGATAGGGGTGTGTATCAGTCAGGCCAGTTATGAAGTGGGTTATCAAGTCCGTGACCAATTATTGGCTGGTTGCTTAGATAATCAATTATTAACGGCGTCAGATAGTGATAATTTTGATAGTTTATATGTAATGCGCTCAGATAATGGTCTTGAAAATCATAGCGATACTCAGCATTTACATAAGACAGTTGATAAACTATCGAATTGCGCTACAGTACACACGGATAAAGTTAAGCTAAACTTACCAAAACTGGCTGCTGATCAATTAAAAGCCGCTGGCGTGTCGATAGATAATAAAGAACCTATCAGCTGTAGCTATGCAGATAGGCATTACTATTCTTATCGTCGTCAAACGCATATGCAGCAGCCTGCAACGGGACGAATGGCGCTCGTGATTGTGCGTCGCGCCGCTACGTAAATGTCAGCTCACAATTAACAAACCTATTGAGTGCGCTGAGTCGTTTTGCACTCGTACACTATATTATTTTATTTTCACTATTATTGTCATTATTAGAGTCTGTATGAATACAACTGTCGAATCCTCAAAAATATCTCCTGATAGTACGCCTAACGTATCGATTGCCGTTATTTTCCATAGTAACTACGGTCATACCAAGCGTGTCGCTGAAGCGATTGTACAAGGCGCGCATCAGCAATTACCAGAGGCGCAAGCAAAAGCTGTCGATATTTATGATATTGACTGGGATTATTTAGATCAGGCAGATCTATTGGTTTTCGGTAGCGCGGTATATATGGGCAGCGTCACTGCTGAATTCAAAACCTTTATGGATGAAACCTCAAAGCGTTGGTATAACCGCAAGTGGGAAGGTAAATGGGCCGCAGCTTTTGCCAACTCAGGTGGCCTAAGCGGTGATAAACTTGCTGTGCTACAGCAGATTTCTCTATATGCCATGCAGCATGGTATGAACTGGATTGGTCTGCCACTCATGCCGACAGGTCATGAGATGCATGACTTGAACCGTTTATCTAGCTTTTTGGGTTTGATGACGCAATCTCTTGATGGTCCACCTGAAGAAACGCCAGGGAAAGGAGATATTGATACGGCTATTTGGTTTGGTGATCATTTGGCTAAAACCATTATTAAACATCAGCCAGCGGATAGTAAGCGTTAGATAACACAGTAGGTGACAGGCTAATCCAGTAAAAAAAGCAGACACCATTGATGTCTGCTTTTTTTATGTCAATGTTGTGGCGTGACCAGTTTATGGAGCAACCAGATTAGTCGGTACAGGCTTAACAGGAATAGGATTGTCAACAAATTGGAAGTATTGGCAACCGGTCAGCATCAGCGTCGCTATCAGCAGACAAATAGAGGTAAGTGACTTCATAATAGTATCTCAGAGACGATATATTACCCAATAATATATTTTGTCTGTCTATCGTCAGAAGCGATGACAGTCAAAAGTAAGGTTTATTTTTAGGTATTATATATAAAAACAGGTCGGTTATATAAATTTAAAAGCGGTGCATGTGCTCATCTTTGTTTTTAAAAAGATTATTTACTCAGTCATGGCGTAACCTGTCTACTGTGCGTTTGCATTAGCTATATCAATGACTAACATGACGAGTCTTATAAACTATCTCTGCTGTTAGGATGGATAGCGGTTATCAGATAGCGGCTTAAAGGTCAATTATTTGGCAGTATCGACAGATATTTGAATGGGTTGTATTGTAAATAAGAATAGTGATAATATGTTGAAAGCTGACCAAATAGTCAGGTATATTCTAGTGCTAGTTGTTGGTAAAAGCTTCTGATAATTACTGCTACTTATGGTCGATTTATTTGCTATAAAAGAGTGTGCGATATCAAACTCATCGACATCCTACAAATGCGACATAGAATAAAATAGCAAGAATATTAAAAACTAAAAAACCCATAAACTTACTCGAGCGGTTGCAGCAAAATATAGATTAAGCGTTTACCTTTCGTACCTAAGCCACTAATGCTTCTCAGTCTTATACTCACTTTCATTATTTTAGCCGAGCCTTGCTATGATTAGTTTTTATCTCAATGGAAAATACCATGAGCTAACCCAGCTTAACCCCAATACGACAGTGCTTGAGTATCTACGATTGCATGAAGGCCAAACGGACACTAAGGAAGGCTGCGGCAGTGGTGATTGCGGTGCCTGTACGGTAATGGTTCAGCGCCTGCCTAGCACTAGTCAGCAAACGCTTAATAATGAAAATGGCAACGAAAAAAATGCTACGCCACCATTCTATACGATTAATTCCTGTATTACGCTAGTGTCGCTGATGGACGGTCATCATCTGATGACGTCTTCTTATTTAGCGGACAATCCAGAACATCATCCAGAGCGTGCTTTGCTGCATCCAGCACAGCAAGCGCTGGTTGAGTGTCACGGGTCGCAGTGCGGTTTTTGTACGCCTGGGTTTGTGATGTCACTGGCCTGCGTCTACGAAAACAATCGTATGCAGATAAGTCAAAATGCAGCTGACCAGAATGATGCTAAGCAGTTGAGCTATGATGAAGTGGTTGCGTCGATATCTGGCAACCTATGTCGCTGTACAGGTTATCGTCCGATTATTGAGGCGGGCCTACTGATGAGTGATATTGGTCAGAAAAGAGAGGCAGAGCAGTCGGTGGTGAAAGACCTGACTATCAGTCTCGCAACAGATGTGATGAATAGTGCAAAAAAGTCAGCAGTATCTACAAATGTGCCAGCTGAAGCCGAGTCGGACAATGTAGAGTCAACAGCTATTGCCCCTGCATTGACTGATGCTTGTCGACAGTTATATATGCCTAAAACATTAGACGAGCTTAACCAAGTCTTAGCGGCCAATCCAAAAGCAACGATCTGGGCAGGTGGTACGGACTTGGGATTGAGTGTGACCCAGCATTTGGTTGATCACGATGTCATTATTCAGCTCTCAGGTGTTGAGGCGCTAAAATCTTGGTCGTTATCAGCTGCAACTAATGACACATCGACTGGCGGACAAACTCAAAGTCAGTCACTAGTATTAGGTGCTGGCATGAGTTACCAGCAAATGTTACCAGTGCTTGAGCAGTATTTTCCAAGTTTTGCGCAAGTATTTGAGCGCATTGCCTCTCCGCAAATCCGTAATATGGGCACTATCGGCGGCAATATAGCCAACGCGTCGCCGATTGGTGACTTGCCACCGATTTTATTAGCATTAGATTCGTCAATTCATCTGCGTCATTGCGCGCCGAATCGTGAAGAGCCAAGTCATGCGTCTTATACGGATGAAATCATACCGTTATCAGAATTTTTCTTAGATTATAAAAAAACCAAACTGCAAGCAGGCAGTTACGTAGTCGCTATCCATGTTCCTCTGATGCACGACAATCAGCACTTATTTATTCATAAAATTAGCAAACGCTATGAAGATGATATCTCAGCTTGTCTGCTTGCAGCACGCATTGATGTATCAGCAGATGGTAAGACCATCGAGAATGCAAAACTTGGGCTTGGTGGCATGGCTGCCATACCGTTATTAGCCACAACGTGTCAGCAAGCGCTCGTAGGACAATCTGCTGAAGTTGCGAGTTTTGAGCAAGCAGCACAAATCCTATCTAAAGAGGTTACGCCGATGACGGATGTCAGAGCCAGCCGCGAATATCGCTCACATGTGGTACAGCGTCTACTGGTGAAGTGCGGTAAGCAATTGGTAGCGGATATGCAGGCTGAGAGTGCTTGAGTGCGAGCGTAATTGAGTATCGATATTGCTTCATGAGTGTATTTGTCAGAAATAAAAAAGCGCATCGATAAATGCGTACTAATAGAAGAGATTTGCTATGAGCCATCATTCGTCTTTATTTGACAGTTATAGTATCCGCCGCGTGCGTCCGCCAAAAAACAAGATCGGCACGTCAGCCAAACACGATAGTGCGATTAGCCATGTCATGGGGACAGCGACTTATGTGGATGATATTGCCAAACCACAAGGCACGCTACATTTGGCAGTGGGTAAAAGCAGTCATGCTCATGCACGTATATTAGGTATGGATTTGAGTGCTGTCAGAGATGCGGATGGGGTGGTAGATGTTTTAAGTTTTAAAGATTTGCCAGCACAGACAGATATCGGTGCAGTGTTCGACGGTGAGCCACTAATGGTGGATGACATCACAGAGTATGTGGGTCAGACGCTATTTGTGGTGGTAGCAACCAGTCATCGCGCCGCCAAAAAAGCCGCTATCAAGGCAGTGGTTGAATATGAGCCATTGCCAGCGGTATTGAGTATTGATAAAGCGTTAGAGCAAGAGTTGTTTGTGCGTCCCAGTCATTTTATGAAGCGCGGCGATGCGACGACGGCGCTTGATAACTCACCGATTCGCATTGAAGGTCATATTCATATGCGCGGGCAAGAGCACTTTTATCTCGAAGGGCAAGTGTCTTATGTGGTGCCGTGTGATGATGGTGGGCTGGAAGTATACACGTCGTCACAGCATCCAAGCGAAGTACAGCAGCTCGTCGCAGAAGTGACGGATTTGCCCTTTCATGCGGTCAATACCGTGGTGCGCCGTATGGGCGGCGGCTTTGGTGGTAAAGAAACGCAAGCGGCGGCATGGGCCTGTCTGTGCGGCATCGTCGCCAAGCGCCATAACGTTCCTGTCAGTATGCGTCTAGACCGTCAAGATGACATGGTTGTGACCGGTAAACGCCATGAGTTTGCCAATCGTTATGAGGTTGGCTTGGATGAATCTGGGCGTATATTGGGCGTCGATATGCAATTGGCTGGTCTGTGCGGTTATGCGCCAGATTTGTCTGATGCCATCGTCGATAGAGCGATGTTCCATTGTGATAATGCCTATTACTATCCAGCGGCCCATGTGGCGGGTCATCGCTGCAAGACGCATACCGTATCCAATACGGCCTATCGCGGGTTTGGTGGTCCGCAAGGTCTGATGACGGCTGAATATATGATGGATCACATTGCCTATACCTTAGGTCAAGATCCTTTGCAGGTGCGCCTAGCAAACTTGTATCAAGATGGTCAAAGCACCCATTATGGTCAGACCATTGAGCATTTTGATTTGGCCACCATCATGACCAAACTCGCAGCGGATTGCGATTACGACAAGCGCCGTCAACAAATCCTAGAAGCCAATCAAAAAGCTGCCGCTGAAGGCAGTGATAAACGCTTCGGACTTGCATTGACGCCAGTAAAATTCGGTATTTCATTTACCGTGCAAACGCTCAATCAGGCAGGTGCGCTGGTACACATTTATACCGATGGCAGTATCCATCTCAATCATGGTGGGACGGAGATGGGACAAGGGCTATATATCAAAATCGCCCAGATTGTCGCCAATGAGTTCGATGTTGATTTGGACACAGTTAAAGTATCCGCCACGCGTACAGATAAAGTACCTAATACTTCACCAACGGCAGCGTCATCAGGGACAGATATCAATGGTAAAGCGGCACAAAATGCTTGCTTGAGCATCAAAGCGCGCATCGTTGAATTTGCGGCTGAGCATTTCGACGTAGCGCAAGAAGACATCAGGTTTGAAAAGAACCATGTCTATATCGGGGATAAAGAAACGCTGACCTTTGCCGAAATGATTCAGCTGTCGTATCAAAACCGCATTAGTCTGTCGTCTACTGGCTACTATAAAACGCCGAAGATATTTTATGATCGCTCTAAAGCATGGGGACGTCCGTTCTTCTATTTTGCGCTAGGTGCTGCTTGTGCTGAGGTTGAGATTGATACGCTGACAGGGGAGTACAAAGTGCTGCGCTGTGATGTGCTACATGATGCAGGGCAATCGATCAATCCTGCCATTGACATCGGTCAGATTGAAGGCGGTTTTGTGCAAGGAATGGGCTGGCTCACAGCAGAAGAGCTGATCTGGAATGATAAAGGAAAGCTGGCGTCCGATAGTCCTGCCAATTATAAAATCCCAACCGCGCATGACTTGCCTAAGCAGTGGAATGTCAAACTGTATGACCGCAAAAACGAAGAACAAACGATTTATAACTCTAAAGCCGTTGGTGAGCCGCCGTTTATGTTGGCAGCCAGTGTCTGGTGCGCTCTCAATAACGCGGTGGCTAGCCTTGGTAATTATCAAAAAAATCCAGAGCTGACCATGCCTGCAACGCCAGAAGCAGTACTAAAGGCAGTTATGCGCATGGAAGGTTCGTCTTGGGATCTAGAGACCAAAGCGGACAAGGATACGATGGATAGCCTTGTTGAAGGTGTAGAAGAAAAGGGCGATCTCTATAACGACAAAGTCATGCCGCAAGATGTACGCCATGCCAAAGATATTGATCCAAAAGAGGTAGCCGGCAAACAGACTGATGAGCAGCCAGAAGCGATAGAGCATCCAAATGTCGCAGGGGCAAGAGGTCCTGCGCACAGTGAGTGAGTCATTGGCACCGCCAGTCATCTGGTATGAAGGTTTGGCACGATATCAGCAGCAAGGCATGGCTCATGTGTTGGCAACGGTCGTGGCTGTAAATGGTTCGGCCCCGCGTGCACTACAGGCAAAGATGATCGTCACGCAGGATGGCATCGTAGATACGCTGGGCGGCGGCGGTCTTGAGCACGATGTGATTACCACTGCTCGTCAACTGCTAAACGGTGAGATAGCAGCGACCATATCAAAAGAAGTCAAACCAAAAGTTTCTGAAGCTAATGAGACAAGCGCGCCAACCCCCTCTAAAGCGGTACGCCGTGATGCAGTTTATACCAAGCATTATTCGCTGGGTGCGAAATTGGCTCAGTGTTGTGGCGGTAGCGTTACCGTTATGTTCGAGTGCTTTAATATAACGCCGCCGATGTCAGTACTGGTATTTGGAGCAGGCCATGTGGCATCAGCGCTCATGACCATCCTTGCTGAATTGCCATGTCAGGTAGATTGGGTAGACAGTCGCCCAGAGATGTTTGAGCGTTACTTAATGGATAAAACCAACTCCAGTGAAACGGGCCAAGCAGACAACAGTGCCTACCAAAACCCCACACCGAATCAATCACAACTCTATCAGCTACCAAGGCATATTCGTCCGCATATCGATGAGGAGCCTGTAGATTTTGTGCGTCCATTTATTGAGCAGGGTGGTCAGCGTTTTATTTTGGTTATGACTCATGACCATAGTGTGGACTTTGAGCTGGTACGAGCGGCATTAGATACTATTTCTAATACCAGCTCATCTGATGATAAGCGCTCATATACCTCATTACCCTATATAGGCTGTATTGCCTCAACCACCAAAGCCAAGCGTTTTAGAGACCGTTTGATTCAGCGCGGTTATAGTGAGTCATTAGTGAATCAGATCGTCATGCCAATCGGATTACCAATCGGCGGCAAAGAGCCAATGGCGGTAGCAGTCTCTATCGTGGCACAGTTGCTACAACGTTATCATCAGGCTGATCTTTGAACGGATTAATTACTTCATAAAACCTTATCACTTTTCATTAAATAATTAAAACGCTCAGTACTATTTATTAAAATGCTCCGCACTACCAAGCCATGTGAGACCACCAAATGACCATACATATTTATCAAGCTCGACTGCTGCATTATTTGTCCGAAAGCGATCGTACTGAGCGTACACCCTCTAAAATAGCGAATGCCAATCAACCTGATTATGCACAAGTATCAACCATTGATCAAAGCACGACGCTATTACCAGTGACTGCAGGCGAGCGCATTTATCCTGAATATATTGCTGATGGTGCGCTTGTTGTAGATGATGTGACAGGACGCATTGTAGAGTACGGTCATAGCAAAACTATCCTATCAAAGTACGCTAATGCAGAGGGCAAACCAGCAGTTAAAGTACACGACCATCGCGACAAACTCATCATGCCGGGTTTTATTGATACCCATGTGCATTATCCGCAAATAGATATGATCGCCGCTTATGGTGAGCAACTGCTCGACTGGCTCAATAATTATACCTTTGTGACGGAAGCCAATTTTGGTGATCCAAAAGTAGCGCATGATACCGCGCAGTTTTTCTTAAACCAATTGCTTGCCAATGGCACGACCAGTGCGATGGTTTTTGCGACCAGTCACCCGCTATCCGCCGAGGCGTTTTTTGCTGAAAGCCACAGGCTCAATACGCGTATGATCACGGGTAATGTCTTAATGGACCAAAATGCGCCTGAGCCGCTATGTGTGCCTGCTGAGCAAAGTATCCGGGATACTCAAAATATCATTGATAAGTGGCATGAGCGCGGGCGTCAGCATGTGGCCATCACGCCACGCTTTGCGATTACGTCGAGTCCTGAGCAATTACGTCTAGCAGGTGAGTTATATACCAGCTACGACAGTGTCTATTTACAGACGCATTTGGCAGAAAACCGTGATGAGGTGGCTTTTGTGCAGCAGCTGTATCCCAATCACAAAGGCTATCTCGATGTCTATGATGATATGGGATTACTGGGCCGCCGTACCACCTTGGCGCATGGTATCTACCTTGAGACCCCAGAATACGAGTGTCTACGCGAGACTGGCACACAGATATCACATTGTCCAACGTCCAATCTGTTTTTGGGTAGCGGATTGTTCGATTTACCCAAGACGTTAAGTTATACCGGTGTCAGTATCGCCACTGATGTTGGAGCGGGCACGAGTTTGTCTATGCTCACGACGTTATCAGAGGCGTACAAAATCCAGCAACTACAGAGCAATCAGCTATCGGCGCATCAAGGCCTGTATCAGATTACTTTGGGCAATGCACAGTCGCTGCTATTGGATGATAAGATTGGTAACTTTATGCCCAATAAAGAAGCCGATTTTGTCGTCATCGATATGAAGGCGACCGAGCTGCTTGAGCGACGTATGGCACAGACCAAATCACTTGAGGAGCAGCTGTTTGTACTCATGATGCTGGGTGATGATAGAGTGATCGAACAGACAGTCGTTGCAGGTGTGAGTCGCTATCGCAGCGCTGCCTCATAGGACAGATATATCAGTGGGTGCTTGCACTAATAGCGCAGCCAGTAGGTATCTAATCAGAAATAAAAACCCCTGCTTCTACCAGAGAGAAGCAGGGGTTTTTACGAATAAAGATGTTTTTATCCGGCGTTAAAAATGGAACTTTACTAGGGCGCTAGGGGCGCTTTGATTGACACCATCGACACCGTATTTGTTCTTCCAATAACTATACTCCATGCCGACTTCTAGGCGGTTATCAATACCGAGCACCTCTTGTAGATTGTATTTAATTTGCGGATTGATGTGAATGTTATCTTCAATATCATCGTTGTTAAATGAATAATCGATAAAACCGTCCACTACAAAATTGTTGCGCTCCCAACCGTAGGTCAAGGTGATTTGTTGATCATCATCGATATTGTCATTAAAAGCATGGTATAGCGTTGCAGACGCGTACGTTGTCCCTGGAATAGGGATATTTAGATCTGCACCAATACCAACCAAATAGTTGTCTTGATCAAACCCAGTACTATTTGAGCCAAATTCATAAGTAGCGGCTAAATTGACTTGCTTAATAAAGCTATTATTAAAAGTTGCCATTTTGAACGTAGGAGACAGCTCACCATAAGTTTCTCTAAATCTATTGTTTTCAATGTCATCGGCACCTTGGTTTCGATCGACAAAGAAGAACACACCGCCCCAGTCATGCGCAGAAGCATGCTCTAATGTAACGGTCGTCAGCTCACCATCTTCTACGAGGTCATAATCACTGCCGTAAAGTACGGAGACACTCGTATCAGTGAAGAAGGTCTTGGCATGGATGCTAGACATACTACCCAAAGTAGTGATAGTAACAGCTGCTATCGACAATGGTTTGAGTAAAGCTAGCTTCTGGCTAGATGATTTGGTATAACAGGATAAGCTCGTTAATAAATCAAAACGCAAAATATGACCCCTTCATGTACAATTGATTGTTGATTGCCCTAAAACTGCATCGTTATTATTTGCCAGTAAACAAATTATTAACCCACTGTCTGTCAGATAACAGTTGAGTGATAGCGCTTAAATGCTTACTAATAAAGAGCATTCAATAACTGTGCCACAAATGAGCTGAAAAGCTATCATCTACAGAGTTGTTTAACTTTTAGTCTTATTGGCCATTAATAAAGGTAAAAATAAGCAAAATAGTCCTTAACTATTCTCAAATGAAAGAGACAGTGTCCATGAATTTAGATACATGTGGCAAACAATGTTTTTCGAAGTATCAGATGCGCGATAACAGCACCAAGATGGATATCCATGTGCCCCAAATTGGGTCGTCTGATGGGATTTAATCAATTGATAAGCATATGATTTAACAACGCAATAAACATAAAAAAACCAGCTAATAGACATTAGCTGGCGTTAATTCTGAACATGTTGGATTCGACTATCTTCTATTCAATTAACTGGATTCATTTTCTAACTCAATAGACACATGCCAATCCGTAATATCTATCTCATGGCAGTTATTACCCTCACCATTGATACGATCAATAACTAAGAAATCACTGTCACGCCCAAGAGCGAGTAGAGGATGATGCCAAACGTTGGCATCGTACTGTACACCCTGATGAGACTTGGCATAAAACACGGCTAGATCATCTGTCGACTGCGGTGGCGTGCCTGCTTTGGCAACAACGATGACATAGTCCTGACCCTCCATCGACACAAACGCTTGTGTGCCAAATGGATGATACTCCATGACGGAGAGGGCAATCGGATTCTCACGTTTCTTGGCTCGAAAGATACTCATACCGACTGTGCCACCCTCAAGTTGACTTTTGGCAAGTGCATGATGGCGAACCGCATAGCCATTATTTATCTGATAAGTATTGTCAGCGGTTTGCTCCTCCTCACTATAGCGCTCGATAACCGAGCCGTAAGGGGCAAAGTTGGCTTTGGTTAAAGGCTGAGCGGTTAGAATGACACTCATTATTTAACCTCTGTATTATCAGTAGTACCAACATGATCTGCCACTTTACCAAACACGCGCACGCGGCTGATACCACCATCGGGGAAGATATTGACTCGAATATGCGTGATAGGCTTATCTATCTGGAGCTTGTCGTTACCAAAGGTATGGACATCATCCGCATTGGTTTTTTGCGGCTCAAGTAACGTCTCCCAAAACATACTTTGAGTGACTAAGGTTTGCTCTGGGGTATTTGGCGAGTAGACGGCTTGAATGGATACTTTATCAGGGTAGTTGCCTTTAAAATGAGCGGTATCGATTTCAATAGAATCGATAACACCTGCTTGACCTAAGGCAATAATACACCAGTCATTGCCGGGCTCACGGCGACGGCGCGTCTCCCAGCCGTCACCCATATTAGGGGCTTTGGTTGGTAACAGTAAGTTGCTGGCGGCGCCAAAATGCGCGTCATTGCTAGCAATCGCACGACCACCATTTAACGCACCTGCCAAGTCAAGTATCTCGCCTTGAGTGTTGAGGCTCGCATCAAGTTGGATATCACCATAGACACGCAGTCGAGCCACGCCGCCATCTGGATAAATATTTAAACGTATATGTGTCACCGTTTGCTGGTTATCAGTCTCGATAAACTCATGATGGTGACCTTGCAGTGGTGTCATACCGACAAGCGACTGCCAGTTTTTAGCATCCCAGTCTTCTTTACTTAGGTTGGCAAGCTCAGTATTATCCTGTTGTAACAGCTCTGGCGCGTACAAAGCATCGACACTGGCTGAAGAGGGGAAGTTACCCGTAAAGTGACTGGTATCGATATCGAGACCCGCGATTTTCGTCGGACGCGCCAGCTGGATTATTAAATAATCATAGCCCAAATGACGCTTGCGGCGTGTCTCCCAGCCGTCCATCCATTTACCATTGTCGTCGAATTTACCTACAATAAAGATAGGCGCGTCAGGGTTTAGAATACGGCTTTTATCTGCAAAAAAGTCATCGGTTGCAAACAATGCTTTGGCACCCAAACGACTGTCAGCCACGTTTGATTTTTTAGTAAAAGCTGGCAGGCTCTCAGGTAGATTATTTGCTGAGATGATTTGTCCCACTTCTGAAATGTTTTGACTCATTATGATTCCTTTATTTAATATTAGGTTTGATTGATCGAGTGCCGCTTGTTTTATTTATTCGACACACTGCGACGTACTCAATGAGCGAGGCAATGGCAAAAGCTACATCCAGTTGGCTGTATTGTCTGGCGTTGCAGGGTGGTTCTCATACCAGTGTTTAGCAATCTCATCACGGCGGCATATCCACACGTCAGGCTTGTTGGTGATATAGTGCAAAAACTGTTTTAATGCCTTGATACGTCCTGCCCGTCCGATAATGCGACAATGTAAGCCAATGGTCAGCATTTTTGGGGTATGCTCGCCTTCTTCATATAAGGTGTCAAAGCTGTCTTTGAGATACTGATAAAATGGTTCAGCATGGGTAAACCCTGGACTAGAAGAAAAACGCATGTCATTGGTCTCTAAACTATAAGGGATGACCAAATGCGGCTTGCGTGTGATTGTATTGCCATCTTGGGCTTTGACATTGAGCCAGTAGGGCAGCTCATCGCCATATGAGTCGGAGTCATAGTGATAGCCACCTTGTTCGACGACCAGCTCGCGCGTATTCGGGCTATCGCGTCCCGTGTACCAACCGAGCGGCTGTTTGCCTAGCATGCGCTCAAATATGTTGGTTGCACGGCGAATGTGCTCGCGTTCCGTCTCGCGATACATATACTGATAAGTAATCCAGCGCAGGCCGTGACTGGCAATCTCATGACCGTCTTCTAATACGCGCTCGATAATGTGTGGCGTTTTTTCGGCAGCGGCAGCACAGGTAAAGGTGGTGATGGGCACACCGTACTCTTTAAAGACATCTAATACACGCCACACACCGACACGGCTACCGTATTCAAATGCTGACTCGATAGACTGATGACGATTGTTAAATTCGGGCGTACCCAAGATATCCGATAAAAAGCGCTCTGATTGTCCATCGCCGTGGATGACGCTGTTTTCTGCCCCTTCTTCGATGTTTAATACAAACTGTACGGCTATTTTTGCACCGCCCGGCCAATTGGCTTTTGGTGGGTTGTCAGCATAGCCTTTTAAGTCGCGAGGGTATGTATTTTGATCAAAATCACTGGTGATTTTTTTGCTCATTATTTATGTTCCTATATCTCGTGGAGCCTTAAATATTTATTTGAATATTGCTCGCCAAGGACAGTTATTTTCTAATCACAAACTACAGGGATGATGCGTATGCCACTAGCTGCTGACGCTCAGCATCGGTTAACTGAGTAATATTACCAAGTGGCATATAGCCAGTTTGTACCGCAGTAACAATTTTTGCTTTATGTATTTTTAGGTCTTCTGGTGTTTGCAAGATGATACCGGCTGGAGGCGCGGCAAAACCTTGCTGTGTGGGCTGCACCGCATGACAGGTGCTACAGCGCGTATGTACAACATCCATCATAGCGTCATCTGCTGACGCGCTCACGGGTACGGCTTCAGCAGTGGCAGTATCATTGTTGACACTGTTAGTAGCATTGCTATTAGAACTATTATTAGCATTATTAACGTTATCAGTATTTGTATTAGTAGTCGCGCTTGTAGCTGTTGGGGTGCTATTAGTTGTCGTAGGTGTTACTGCGGCAGTAGTAGGTATTGCAGGCGTTGGTTCAATCGGCTCAGGTCGCATCCAAATAATCAACAATACTGTCAATATGGCTGGAATAACCAAGTAGCGTGGTTTTTTATGCCCCAAATGTTTTTGGTTGAAATAATGACGAGCAGTAGCAGTGATCACGCCAACGAAGACCAATACCAACCAACCTTTTTCATGAGCATACATCATCGGATAGTGGTTGCTGATCATGGTAAAAATAAGCGGTAGGGTAAAGTAGTTATTCATCAGTGAGCGGTTTTTGGCTTGCAGTGCCAGTTCAGCCACTTCTTTGCCGGGTTTTTCGCCGCGGCGTACACAATCAACGAGTGCGCGCTGCGCTGGCATAATACCAAAGAACACGTTACCGACCATGACTGTGCCCAAAATCGCCCCGATATGGATGAACGAGGCGCGATCACTAAACAGTTGATAAGAGCCCCAGCTCGCGATGACCAATAAAATAAAAATCAGGGTGCTAAAAATAAAGGTATTTTTACCCAGATGACTGCGCACGATAACTTCATAAATAAAGTAACTACCAAATAAAAATAGCAAGCTTGTCGCAATGGCACCGATACTGGTAAAAGGCACTTTGCTTGGATCGATCAGGTAGGCAGTTGCATTGGCATAATAGACGATCGACATCATCGCCGCACCCGTCAGCCAAGTGGTATACGCTTCCCACTTAAACCAATGTAGCGTCTTTGGCATCTCCTCCGGTTCGAGTTTGTATTTGGCAATCTCATAAAACCCGCCGCCATGGACGGCCCAAAGATCACCCGAAATGCCTTTGTCTGCTTTCCACTGTGGCGGTTTGCGTAGGCTTAGATCTAACCACACAAAATAAAACGATGCACCAATCCATGCCACCCCTGCGATAACATGAAACCAGCGAAAAAATAAACTCAACCATTCAAGAAGGTAAGCGCCCATGTGGTAAGTGTCCTTTAATATGACAGTGTCTTAATAAAATATTTGTGAGCGGATAACGACGATTGCTCACGGTTTTTCGATAATAAGGTTCGGTTATGATCCGCGATAGGTACTATAACCATGCGCACTAAGCAAGAGCGGCACATGATAATGGCTGGCGTCTTTTATCACAAAGTCGATAACCACTTGCGGGTAAAATGCCGTCAGCTGCTGGGCATCAAAATAAGACTGAGTATCGAACGTCACCGTATAGCGCCCGATAGCGAGCTTACCTTCATTGTCATCAATGGCTGCATCAAACTGCCAAGCATCGGGTGTCACGCGGCCATCGTTATTGGTTGTGCCATGCGCTAGTAGTGTGGCGACACCGCTGTCTTGTATACGATGTAAGGTAACGGCGACATCAGCGGCAGGCGTGCCCAAATGAGTGTCTAAGATATGTGATGATAGAGTGGCAGACATAATGCTTCCTTTGTATTCAATAGAAACGTAAATAGGGTGGTAAGGCTAGCGCAGCTTATAATTAGGATGTTATATGAGCACTGATAATGCGGTGTATTGTTGATTAGCTATCAAATTGCTAATCAACAACTGGTTTAACTAGGCATTGCCTAATAGTTTCTTTAGACGTAAACGTGTGATTTTATTTTGCTCAGCGGCTGCATTAGCCAGTTCTGTCGCGCGATCATTTGGCAGGCGCGCTAATAGCAGATCCAGCATTTGCTGTGCGCTTTTACCCGTCGCAAAGACAATAAAAATAAAACCAAATTTATCAAGATAGTCTCGATTGCCTTTAGCGAGTGCTTCGAGTACGTCGTCTGCTGCATCGTTAGCACCAGACTGCTCATGTGCGGCGCTATCTTGTGTATTGCGATATTTCTCTTTTAAAGAAGCCACATTACCGATTTGCGGATGTCCATCGAACGCTTCTAGTAAGTTGGCCTCATTGGTTTGCACGTCATGCCAGATAGCATCGCTACTCGCTAAGAGCGCATCGAAATCTGCAAAAGGACGCGCATCGGCAAGCTTATTTGCCCAAACGCTACTGGTACAGCAGATTAAAAGCTGGGCAACCGCTACTTCTTGAGACAAATCATTAAATTGCGCTAAGGTTAAGCTCATGGTGATATCCTTTTTTTGTGATGTGACAGTCCATTATGTGTACTGGATAACTATTGTTTAATAAAGGTTTATACATGGTGGTTTTTTGCTTAAACTTAGCGATATCAATCGATACTTTTATGGTTCATTTTTTAGTTTTTCGACGTTTATATTTTTAGCTAGGTAAGTCCACAGGCCATATTTAAGTTGCTAGCTTTCTAATCATGATAAATTGACGATACAGAACGTATTTTTTGAGGAAATACTAGTAGTTGAGCCGCAAAATGACATGGCAGTATGGATTCGGTCGTAATATGTTTGATTTATAGCTACCATTCTGCTAAAACCTGACTAGTTGGTCAACTGTTTTATAAGAAATATTTTTATTCAGTGGTTAATAATGCGAAAATTTGTGCATTGATATATAAAAACATTCAAAAATATAGCGACTATTTTGTCGAACCAGCCACTTGGAGTGAGATACCATTGTTATGACTCAAGACAATCAGAAAGAGGATATTCTGACTACTGACGCGCCATCGCATCGTAGTCAACAAGTTACGCGCGCGCACAATCAAGCTCTGATACTGGCAGCCGCTGAAGAGGAGTTCGTGCTCCAAAGTTATCGCGGCGCTACGATGCAAGGCATCGCTGATCGAGCAGGACTGCCCAAAGCTAATGTTCACTATTATTTTAAAAATAAAAAAAACCTATATATGGCCGTGTTACGTTCAATTATTGAAGAATGGAATGACGGCTTGGTGACGATGACAGTGGACAGCGATCCAAAAACCGTCATCGAAAAATTTGTCCGTACCAAGCTACATCAAGCCTTTGTCAATCCAAGTCGCCATAAGTTGTTTGCCATTGAGGTTATTGGTGGTGCGCCTCACTTGCACGAATTTATGTCAACAACGATGAAAGATTGGGTAAATGATAAAGCGCAAGTCATGAAAGAGTGGCATAAGCAAGGCAAGATTGGAATTACTGATCCCCTGCAACTACTAATTTTGATATGGGCGACGACCCAGCGTTATGCTGAATTTGAGATTGAAATTGTTGGCTTGATGGACAAAACAGCTTATGACGCAGAAGATGAAGCGCGCGCAGCAGACTTTCTAGTACCTTTTATTTTACGAGGCTGTGGACTTGAATGATTATATATAGTCAAGTAATGGCGATTAAGCGATTACAGCGGACGAGGTGCATAAATAAATTTTATGGCACCTCGTTTTACTTTGAGACAGGACTAAATATTCAAATTTATGCCACTTTTTGCGCTGGTTTTAAGCCATCTTCCACATGTTGTTCAGCCGTATCAAATTCCACACCGTAGTTTTTTGGTAGGATCATATCAAGCGTGATTGCCACAATACCGGACATCGTCACCGCTGAGCCAAAGATGTTTTGAAAAAACTGCGGCGTCTGAGAGAGTACGTCAGGAACGAATGCAATACCTGTTGCTAGACCTAGTGATGTGGCGATAATCAAGACATTACGATGGGTAAAATCCACGGTGGATAGTATACGAATACCCGCAGTTGCGACAGTGGCAAACATCAGTAGCGTAACCCCGCCTACGACAGGCTTGGGCAGCTGTGTAAAAATCGCGCCAAGGATAGGAAATAAACCCATCAGGCACAAGATACCCCCAACATAAAAACCAACATAGCGACTGGCAATACCCGTCATTTGAATCACGCCGTTGTTTTGGCTAAAGGTTGTCACAGGAAAAGTATTAAATACCGCCGCAATCAGAGAGTTGACACCATCACCCAACACACCCCCTTTGATGCGCTTCTCATAGAGAGGTCCTTTGATTGGCTCACCTGAAATCATTGAGGTAGCGGTCAAGTCACCCGAGGTCTCAATACTGGTAATAATGTACATAAAGGCAATAGGAATAAAAGCCTGCCAATCAAAACCAAAACCATATTTGAAGGGAATGGGAACGGTGAAAAACGCCGCTTCAGACACCAATGAAAAATCAATGCGTCCCATAAATATGGCAGCGAGTAGGCCTAGCATCAGACCGATAAAGATAGCACTTGAGCGAATAACCTTATTGTTAATAATGCTAATGAGCACCACACTGACCAGTACGCCACCACCTAAGAGTAGGTTTGGAATACTACCGAAATCCTCAGCACCAAACCCACCTGCCAAATCAGTGAGACCTACCTTAGTTAGGGATAAACCAATCGTAACAATCACACAGCCAGTAACAATAGGGCTCATAAATGATTTGAGTTTGGTGATAAATTGACTCAAAAATATCTCAACAAATGCACCGAGAAATGAGACGCCAAAGATAACGGATAAAATCTCCTCAGGACTACCGCCGCGGTTTTTTACTACAAATCCTGCTGTCAATACTGCCGCCAAAAAACCAAAACTGGTGCCTTGTAATGCCATAAGGCCAGAGCCGATTGGCCCTACTTTTCGAGTTTGAATAAAAGTCGCTACCCCAGATACGATCAAGGACATGCTAAGAAGATAAGGGATATGTTCCCCTAGGCCTAAAGTGCCACCTATGATTAATGAGGGGGTAATAATACCAACGAAAGCAGCAAGTACGTGCTGTATGGCACCTAAAAATGCTTTGAGAGGGGTGGGGCGGTCATGAAGTCTATACAGTAAATCGGTATTTGCTGGAACGTTTTCACTCATGGTGGTTTCCTCCTAGAATAACTGCTTAGCACCCAATTAACTGTAGCCATCAGACAACGTAACAAATCATTAGATAAACATTAAAACCCAATCTTTGATCTGTTTTTTATCGATTCAAATAATAGGGGTAAGTTCCCGACCTTAAAATAGCCAATGATGGTAGTTAATATTTGTTGGCTATTATTGGAATAACCTGACCAATTAGTCAGACCTATTTAGGATATAGGTAAAAGGAAAGTTAATGCAATGTTTTTTTTGGTACTAACGGGTTTACAAGTTTGTTACTAATAAAAAATAAAAATGAGTTCGAATGAATAGTACCTAAGAAGAGTACCTAAGACGGCGTGCAGGTTTTACGAACAATAAGCTTTATTACTTTTCTTCTAGCAACTCATACAAAAGAGCCTCAATCATATTCATTATGATTGAGGCTCTCTTGTATGCGTAAATTCTAACGTTGTGACTCAGTTGCCTAAGCTGCCTAAGTTGCCTAAATTACTTTGGACTTGATGACCACACGGGTGAGCGGATGATGCCTTGTCCTGATTTACCGAACGCTTCGCCACCATTCAATGATTTAATCGTTAGTACGCCTTTGCCGCCTTGGGTTGACGCATAGACCACGCGCTTGCCATTGGGCGAGAAGCTTGGGGCTTCATCGATACCCGTATTGCCAAGGTTGGCAGTCACCGCACCATTACTATTCATAATAGCGGCTGAGCGTCCACTTAAAAAGGCGATTTGTGTTCCGTCACTACTGAACTGCGGGCTAGTCGCATAGCCACCATTTGATACTTTGGTTGTGCGTCCTGAGCCAAATTCATAACGATAGACTTGTGGTTTGTTAAAGCCAGTTTTGTCACTGACAAATACAAATGACTTGCCATCAGGGGCGTAGCTTGGTTGCACTTCACTACTTGGCAAATTAGTGAGTCGTCTAGGAGTGCCGCCGCTTGCGCTCATCTCATAGATATCGGCACTGCCCTCAAAGCTACTAGAGAATAGTATCTTGCTACCATCAGGAGAGAAAGACGGACTCATGTTACTACCAGCGAAAGGCGTGAGCGCACTTGCGCCGCCGCCACTGACGTTTTGAATGTAGATGACGGGATATGATTTTTCGCGTTGTACCGAGTAGGCTATGCGATTGCCATCAGGTGACCATGCTGGTGAGAAAATAGACCCTGCTACCTCAGTGATGGTTTTGGCATTTTCGCCATCAGCATCCATCACTTTTAGACGAGAGATTTTTTGTTTGCCAGTCCCTGTTTCTTCTATATAAGCAATACGCCCTGAAAAATCCCCTGGAATGCCCGTAATCAGCTCATAGACTTTATCTGCGATGACGTGACCAGCGTAGCGCATGCTTTCTCTGTTATTGTCAGCGGTTAGGCTTTGCTTACCCTCTATCACGCGACCAGATTTGATATCGATGACCTCGTAATCGGTGACGATTTTGCCGCGATTGGTGCGAGTGCTGCCGACGACCAAATAAGGTATGCCCATGCTCTGCCATACTGGTAGTGTGCCTGCCAGCTCGCTACTGCTGCGTGGCTGCTGTGGTAGGTTTTGGCTGGTTACTTTTAGTTCTGTATTACTCAAATCATTTAAAATAATAGGGGACAAAACAGAGTCGCCTGCGAATGGTACAAACGCGACTTGGTTTTGTTGGACAGGAATCTCATAGTCCAATTCCAATACGACAGGGGCTGCGAGCACGCTTTGCGAGATAAGTAATGCTGAACTACCCGCAAGTAAAGAGGCTAGTAGTTTTTTATGAGTATACATGGGTCAATGGCGCTCCTAAAATTAATATGATAGTCATTTTTATAGTCGATGAGGCAAGTGTTTAGATGAAAAAACGATGCGATAAAAGCCGCTCAACATCACGTTATCAATAATACAAGACGCTAGCAACTGATTAATTGCTACCTTTAAACTGTATGGTAAAGGTAGGATATTTAGGGTCATCAGCATCGATTGGTAGGCTACCTGTGTTAAGCACTGCTTGTTTGGCAGCTTCATTGACGACGCTATCAGGACCAGATGCGCTAACATTGACCACGTCACCATTGGTATTGACGGTGATGGTTAAGGTGGCACGCTGGGTAGAGCCTTTCGCTGCGGTAGGCGGCGTATAGTTGCGCTTGATTAGATTGATGATTTCACTATTGCTGGCTCCGCGACTACCACTTGAGGCAGAGCGACTACTACCTTTAGAGGTACTAGAGGTTGAGGTGTCGCCGGAGATGGTTGATTGACCATCTGAGAGATTAAAGGTTCGTCCTGCATTGCCAGAGCCATCGGTATCAATCTGTATATTACGATCGTTAGCCGTGGGTCGTCTGATCTTGGGTGGGTTATTTTGCTTTTGACGAAAATCTCCAAGCCGTTTTTGCTCTTCGATCATCTGCTCTCTTTTGTCTTGCTCTACTTGATCAAGCTCCTCTATCGCGGATTCGTCTAGCTGCGCTGCCCACTCAGCCATTCTGCGCTCATACTCTTGGTTTTGCTCGCGCAAGCGTTGATGTTGCTCTTCGCTCATAAGCATAGGCTGACCGGCAGGCTCGTCAGATCGCGTAAACACAGGGACACGCTGGGAGTTCGGCTGACTTGGATTTTGAGTGCTTGAGCTACTACTGCTTGAGGTTTCTTGTTGAGCGCTACTGGCTGATTCGCTGGTGCTGCTATCCATTTGCATGGCGCTAGCTGCTGCACGATTGGCCAATATCTGCCCTTGCATTTCAGCGAGCTGCTCAGGAGATACCATGACCGTCTCGATACTACCAGCAGTCTCAACCTCAGTGGTTTGATAGTTATAAACCAGTATGCCGATTATAAGACCATGTGCTAGCAAACTGAGTAATGTAGGCAGTGTTAGCCCGTTACCTTCAGGTTCGATGGGGACATAGACGGCAGGCGCATTATGCATGGTATGGATACTCATGAACGTGGTTTATCGGATTGGCTGCTATGATGTGACATGCCTATATAGAAGGTATGACTATTGAAGCGATGGCGTCGGTAGAGGCGCACCAGTCAATAACCCTACTTTTTCAATACCTGCCTGCTGCAAAGTTGCCATGAGCGTCATGATAGCGCCATATTGGTTATTTTGATCAGCATTAATCATCACTTGTAATGGCTCAGTGTTGGTATTACCGCTCTGAGATTGTAAGTTTGACAAAGTGTTAATTAGCTCAGGCTCACTAATAGGCAAATCGATGTTGTTTTCATAACTGATAAAAATCTCGCCACTGTCAGTCAATGAGACAATAACGGGCAACTGGCTCTGACTCATGGTGTTGGTTTGCTCTTTTGGCAAATCAACATCGACACCCGTAATGAGCATGGGTGCGGTCACCATAAATATCACCAATAGCACCAGCATAACGTCGATGTAAGGAACGACGTTCATCTCTGCATTCAGCGCTTTTTTCTCACGGCGATAGGGGTTTGGTTTCATAGCCCATTCACCTGAGTGGCACTCACGTGGGTCTCTCTAGTAACGGGATTTTGTACACTGGTCTCGCGCTGTAGCATGCCTGTCATCTCGTCACAGAACAATGCTCGTGAATCATAAAGACGGCTCGATTTTGCCGTAAAATGATTGTATGCCAATACAGCAGGAATAGCGGCGAACAAGCCCATTGCCGTCGCAATCAGCGCCTCAGCAATACCAGGCGCGACAGAGGCTAGGGTGGCTTGCTCGGTTTGCGACAGTCCCAAAAACGCATTCATGATGCCCCAAACTGTTCCAAACAGTCCGATATAAGGAGCTACCGAGCCGACACTTGCTAGCGTCGTCAGTCCTGACTCGAGTAATTGCTGCTGACGGCCCAAGCCGACGCGCAGTTTACGCTCGACACCGTCGATGATGTCATCCTTAGGTTGACGCTTTTTATGCATTCTTAGATATTCTGAAAAACCCACATAAAAAATCTGCTCAAGTCCTTGGCGATCAGGTGAGCCTTGTACGCCTTGATACAGCTTTGCTAAATCTTCGCCCGACCAAAACCAAGTCTCAAATTGTTGATCAAAGTTTTTGGCCGTACCGAGTCGCGCACTCATACGGAAAATAATAACCCAACTGAACAAAGAAGCTAACAGCAATAACGCCATCACAATCTGTACCAATAGACTGGCTTGGGTAATAAGATCAATAATATTTAATGATTCAGGCATGTAATGGACTCACGAATAATTGACAACAGCTGGTTTAAATAAAGATATCCAAACCAAACGAACCCTAAAAATAATAAGCATACTTTATCGTTGAATCTTAAGCGCAGTAAAGATCTCGGCAATCTAGTTTAGTAAGAGACTATTTGAGACCACGCTCAACCACTGAGACATCAACATAATAGCCTGTTAGTTTACTTCTAAATGAAAGAAACGTCATTATTAATGTGTTAACCAAGTGAAAAGTGCGAAATATCAAATATTAAGTATCTTAACGTTATGATGGTAACTCACTGTCTTATTATTAATATGCACAAATGGTTTGATCTAGAGGATATAAGAAAATTCAAATTTGTATAGTCTTTTCGTCGTTATAAAAGTGATGTTTTTAATTGCTTTTTTATACGAGTTAGACATTATCAGCGATTGAGTTTGTAAGATAACTCGTCTAATATGTTACGCTTTGTTACTACATTATTCTTACTGCGGCATTGCTATTCTTGCTGAGGTTATGTTTGATTTTAGGTAGTGGTGACTTTTTATTATCCAGTCGGGGGCGACACTTATGAATGCAATTGAACGCTATTTTGGGATTAATGGTGACAATACCACAATCAAAACAGAAATCGTCGCTGGTATAACCACGTTTTTAACGATGGCTTATATCATCTTTGTTAACCCTAATGTCTTAGCCGATGCGGGTATGGACAAAGGGGCTGTATTTGTTGCAACTTGTTTGGCCGCAGCGGTAGGTTGTTTTATCATGGGTATTTATGCCCGACTACCAGTAGCGTTAGCGCCAGGCATGGGACTTAATGCCTTCTTTACGTATGGCGTGGTTCTAGGTATGGGCTATGCATGGCAAACCGCGCTGGGTGCGGTGTTCTTGTCAGGTTGTATCTTTGTACTATTAAGTCTATTTAAAATTCGTGAAGCGATCATTAATGCGATTCCAAACTCTCTCAAAAACGGCGTGGTCGCTGGTATTGGTGCATTCTTGGCTTTTATTGCTTTGCAGAGTGCAGGTATCATCGTCAATCATGATGCGACCTTGGTTGCCCTTGGTGATATGACGTCATTTGGCCCTGTATTGGCTTCATTAGGTTTTGTCGTTATTATCGGTCTGTCTTATAAAAGAGTCCCAGGCGCGGTAACCATTGGTATTTTACTGGTTGCTCTGATTAGCTTGCTAATGGGCTATACACAGTTTACCGGTATCATATCGGCACCACCTTCAATCGCGCCGACACTGATGCAGCTCGATATCGCGGGCGCATTTGATGTTGGTATGATCAGTGTGATTTTCGCTTTCTTATTTGTGGATCTATTTGATACTGCAGGCACGCTCATTGCGACCACTAGCCAAGCCAAGTTGACTGACAAAGATGGCAATATCCCAAATATGGGCAAGGCGCTATTAGCAGACTCAACAGCGACAGTCGCAGGCTCTTTACTTGGTACTTCATCGACAACCAGTTATATTGAAAGTATCTCTGGCATTGCCTCAGGTGGCCGTACAGGATTGATGGCAGTCACTGTTGGTGTGTTATTTTTACTAAGTATTTTCTTTTCTCCATTAGCCGGTATGATCCCAGCATACGCGACGGCCGGTGCCATATTTTATGTTGCCGTACTGATGATGGGCACCTTAAAAGACATCGACTGGAGCGACTTAACAGAAGCGGCGCCTGTTGTGGTTGTATTGCTGTTCACACCGCTAACATACTCTATCGCTGATGGCATTGCGCTTGGTTTTATCACCTTTACCGCGGTCAAAGCAATCGCTGGCAAGTTCGCTGACATCAGCATCGCTGTATGGCTTTTGACTCTTGTGCTATTGGTTAAAATTATCTTCTTATAAGGCGTATTGCGCTAGGTATGAGACCTAACAATAAAACCCTCTTTATCACTTAGTGGTAAAGAGGGTTTTTATCATTTGGAGACAGTACTTAGCTTACTGGTGAGCCGAAAATTTGTGCGATTGGAGCCCAAAATATTGATAATAATTAATCAGTAATAGTAAACTAAAAAATATAACCAAAGCGTCATGACTGATAAAGTGACTGTAAGTCTTTGTTATTTAAAGGCAAATTAATTTATAAAAATAAAAAAAATCGTTAGTTTGAATTTTTTTTTCATGATATTATAGCCGAGTTAAGCGCATCACCTCAATCAACGCCGTAGAGGTTTTTCTTACAGTGAATTTGCACATTTAAGATGGTATGTTTGGGCTTGCTCAAGTGATTTTTTGTCACTTCATTCAAGCGATATTTGTCCATCACACTCCTTTCACTACTAACAAGAAGAAGGCACTAATGCCGCTTAATTTTTCGTTGTTGCCTTTGTATTGTTAACGTAGCCCGTTTAACAGTTGAACGACCTACTTAACCATCTCCAGCATGTGCTGGATTTTCTAGTTTTGTGATGGCGCCGTTTGGTCTTTTGATTATTGCTGTGAATATCCGTCAATAACCTCTATTTTGATAGCGGTTACGAGCAGTTATGCAGGACGATCAGACTTCCTAAAGCACCATTTATTATGGTTTTTAAACGATAGTTATGGAGTTGTTATGAACCCAGTAGACCAGTTTACCCCGCAAGAGCCGATTTTGTTCAATCCTGTTGATATGCTGTCGCCAGAGTATCTTGCCCAGCCAATAGAAGAGCTATATAAGCGTATTTCACCATTATATAGTGTTGATGAACAGCGTTGGTTGTCTGATTTATTGCCACTTGCCAAGCCTAGTACCCAAGAGCGTGATGCTGCCGCTGAGCAGACTCGCAAGCTGGTTGAGCATGTGCGTAACGATGGCAAAGCCGTCAAGATGGTTGACTCATTATTGCTTGAGTATAGCCTTGATACCCAAGAAGGTATCTTGCTCATGAGCTTGGCAGAAGCGTTGATTCGAGTGCCGGATAACTATACGGCTGATGCATTGATTCATGACAAAATGAGTGTGGCTGATTGGAAAAAGCACATCAAAAATGACAATGGTTTCATGGTCAATGCCTCTACTTGGGGCATGATGATGACAGGCCGTGTCGTCAGTATTGATAGCAGCACCACTGCATCAGGTTTCTTGGATCGCATGACCAAAAAGATGGGTGAACCTGTCATTCGTAGTGCCATGCAAAAAGCCATGCGTATCATGGGTCATCAGTTTGTATTGGGCGAAACCATCGAAGACGCCAATAAAAACAGCCAGCCATATCGTAATAAAGGTTATACCTATTCATTCGATATGCTAGGTGAAGCGGCTATCACGCATAGAGATGCTGAAAAATACTTCAATGACTACTTGCATGCAATCAAAGCGACGGCCAACGTCAAAGTCAAAGAAGGTATGCCTAAGCCGTCAGTATCTATTAAATTGTCTGCGCTGCATCCTCGCTATGAAGCGACACAAGAAGCTCAGGTCATGGGTCTATTGCGTCAACGCTGCTTGCTCCTTATTGAAGCGGCACGCGAAGTCAATGTTGATCTTAGTATTGATGCCGAAGAAGCGGATCGTCTTGAGATTTCTTTAAAACTGTTTGAGTCTCTGTACCGTGATAACTCAACAGCTGGTTGGGATGGCCTAGGTATTGTTGTACAGGGTTATTCTAAACGTGCTATCGCTGTATTGGCTTGGCTTGCCCGTTTGTCTTCTGAAGTAGGCGATCGCATTCCAGTACGTCTCGTAAAAGGCGCTTATTGGGATACTGAGATCAAACTTGCTCAGCAAAAAGGTCTATCAGGCTATCCAGTGTGGACACGCAAAGAAGGTACAGATACCGCATATCTTGCCAGTGCGCGTTTCTTATTATCAGACCATCTGCGCGGCCTTATCTGGCCACAGTTTGCGACGCATAATGCTCATACACTATCTTCCATCATGACCATGAGCACCCATAAAGAGTTTGAGTTCCAGCGTTTGCACGGTATGGGTGATGCGCTTTATGATCATATCTTGCAATCTTATGAGATTCCTGTACGTATTTATGCACCAGTTGGCGCGCACAAAGACTTGCTACCATATTTGGTACGTCGTTTGTTAGAGAACGGTGCCAACAGCTCGTTTGTCCATCAGTTATTAGACAAGTCTTATCCGATTGAAAAACTAACTGTGCATCCATATGACAAGCTACTTGCTAACCCAACCTTGCACAACTCAGATATCCCGCTACCACTAGAGATTTATGGTTCGCGACGTGCAAGTTTTGGCCCTAACATATTTGTAGAGTCACAGTGGTTACCGTTTAAAGCAGCTATTGATAGCCATCTCAATAAAAAATGGTCAGCGACACCTATCATCAACGGCCAAGCAGTAAATGAATATGAAGTAGATGGTGTCACCCATCAGCTTGACGCTCAGCCTGTACTTGCGCCTTGGAATCATGACGTAAGCGCTGGTGAAGTCAAATATGCCAACGCAGAACTGGCTCGTCAAGCGATTGATGTCGCTGTCGCTGGTCAAAGTACGTGGCAAAGCGTGACAGTGGTCAAACGTGCAGCAATCTTGCGTAAGACGGCTGAACTATTTGAAGAAAACTACGCTGAGCTGATGGCACTATGCCAAGTCGAAGCAGGCAAGACTATGCAAGACAGTATCGATGAAATCAAAGAAGCTGTTGATTTCTGTCGTTTTTACGCTGATGAAGCAGAGCGCCTAGACGATGTCGTGCATGAGTTTACAGATTTGTCTGGTAAGCAATCTCGTCAAGTTTATAAACCACGTGGCACCTTTGTGTGTATTAGCCCATGGAACTTCCCATTGGCTATCTACACAGGTCAAATCGTGGCGGCACTAGCAGCAGGTAATACGGTAGTTGCTAAGCCTGCTGAACAAACCAGCTTGATTGCTCATTTTGGTGCGCAACTCATGTATCAAGCGGGTGTACCAGCAGAAGCACTACAATTGGTGACAGGTGCTGGTGACGTAGGCGGAGCACTAACGGCTGCTGACAACATAGCAGGTGTGATATTTACTGGCTCAACCCAAACTGCTCAGCGTATCAATCAAAGCTTGAATGATCATGCACAAGCGAGTGGCGAGCTGCCTGTATTTATCGCTGAGACTGGCGGTCAGAACGCGATGATTGTTGATTCAACAGCACTGCCAGAGCAAGTCGTTAAAGACGCTGTGCTATCTGCATTTGGTTCAGCAGGTCAGCGTTGTTCAGCTTGCCGTATACTATGTGTACAAGAAGAGATGGCTGATGATTTAATCGAGCTATTGCAAGGTAATATGGCTGAGCTTTCTGTTGGTAACCCGCTATACGCTGCTACAGATGTAGGTCCAGTCATTGATGCTGATGCCAAAAATGGTCTTGAGGCGCATATCGCTCGTATGGACGCTGAGCCTACGGCGACTATTTTGGCCCAAACCCCAATGAGTGCCAGCTCGGTTGTCAGCCAAGAGAAGTCTACCTTTGTATTGCCAACAGCGATTGAAGTACAAAGCATAGACGTTATTGGTGGTGAACATTTTGGCCCAATTCTACATGTATTGCGCTATAAAGCACGTGATCTGAATAAGCTTATTGATTCTATCAACAATACAGGCTTTGGTTTGACTATGGGCATCCATAGCCGTATCGAAAAAACTGTTGAGCATATCGAGCGCCGTGCTTTTGTAGGCAACACTTATATCAACCGTAACCAAATCGGCGCGGTCGTAAACGTCCAGCCATTCGGTGGTTGTGGTCTGTCTGGTACTGGTCCTAAAGCTGGTGGTCCGCACTATGTTGCGCGTCTGATGCAGCTTAGCTCAGAATCAAATGGTAGCAAACAAACAACCACTCAAACAGAACTCGCATAAGGAGTAGCAACATGGCGACTGAATTCAAAAAAAATCATGCCCAGGTTTGTGAATCTTGGCGACTACTTGGCGCGGTCAATCGCGCAACGTACCTAGAGGCGGCAATTCCAAAGTTGTCTCTATTGACTGGTGATGCTAATAAAGCAAAGCGTTTGTTCAATCATCTATTGAGCGCGGCTCCTAGTTTGGATGAGACGCACCGTATGACTGGCGCAACTGGTGAGTCAAATGACTTATATGTGACAGGACGTGGTAAGACGATGGTCATTGGTGAAGAGTCTGCCAGAGCAATGGCAGTGCTAGGGCAGCTGATAGCCGCATTACTGACTGGTAATGAAGTCATATTGCATTGTCCAAGCCAAGATGAGATGTGCAATGAAGCTGCCAAGATATTGTACGACACAGGTATTAGCGAAGATGTATTGAGCGTGGCCAATGACTCGCAAACTATCACGCTTTTGTATATCGACCGCCTAGCCCAAGTAGCCGTTTCTGGTAATCACAGCGAAATACAAGCCATCAGTCAAGAGCTTGCTAAGACAGACGGTATATTGACGCAAGTGATTAGCGTCACTGATATGGAAGGCTTATCAGAAATGTTGACACCTGATTATCTGCATCGCTTTGTCACTGAGCGTGTTAAGACTATTAACACCACAGCAATCGGCGGTAACGCGAGCTTGCTTGAGCTTGGTACAGAGTAATAGTATTAACGACCAACCCGCTTAGTGTTTATACTGGTTTTAATGAATACTAAGCGGTGTTTGATACATCATTATGAGTATTGAACGAGTAATTGTATAATATGTATAAGAAAAAACCGCTATCTGAGCAATTGTCAGATAGCGGTTTTTTTATTTGCGTGATTTAACTGAAAACAATTACGCGGTCTTATTCAGCCATTTCAATCCATACCCAACCGTTCTCTAACCATTCGCTCAAATCGTCTGCATCGACATCCTTCACATCATGATGGTGTAATGGCTCTCCATCAGCCAAACGTACCAACACTGCTATTGCTGCATCATCAAGTCCATCGAGACGCTGACCATTAGCATATAGCACGATGCCATCATTGGTCTGTCTATAGAGTAGGCGATTGCTATAATCTGCTTGCAATGTAGCACCCTCAGACAATGCCTGTACGAGCGCTTCAGTATCCAGCGTTTCTTCTGGCATGAGCGCATCATATTGGCGTTTACCAACCACTTCAGAGACAGCTTGGCGAATCATATCATCACCGCGCTCAGATTGTAGCATCTCTAGTAATTGCGCTTTGATCGCAGCGACGCTGTCTGCTTGCAGTTCACCTGACGCTTGTAGTGCTTGCGGTAATAGCATCGGGATAAATAGCTTGCTGTCGTTGGTCGCAATATCGGCCACACTATCGATGATTTGCATCAGGTTTGGACGACGACAGCCAAAAGAGAAAGTGAGACAGTCATCTTGTGCCACCCCGAAATGTGATAATTTAGGCGGTACATAAAGGACATCACCCGCTTCTAATATTTCATCGAAGATAAGCTTGCCCATGTCGTCAAACAAGCGTAAAGGCTCATCAGCAACAAACTCTGTCTGCTCATCGCAAAACTTGCCGAGCTGCCAGCGCCGTGAACCATAACCTTGTGCCAAAAATACATCGTAGTCGTCATAATGCTTACCGACCGACCCACCTGCTGGAGCGTAGGAAACCATGATGTCATCGCGCTGCCATTGCGGAATAAAGTCAAACGCTTGCCACAACTGACCGAGCTCTGGCGACCACTGTTCTAGATTTTGTACCAGTACAGTCCATTGTTCTGGCAGGTTGTCAAAGTCAGTTTCATTTAGCGGACTTTTCTTGAGTTGCCACTGCGCTTGACCTTCTTTTTTATTGGCTGCTTGGGTTAGCAAGCGTGCGCTAGCATCTTCCTCAAGGGCAAGACCAATCATGTCATCTGGCTCAAACATGTCGATCAGCTGCGGTAAGCCTTGCTTGATAAGTAGGGGTTTCTTTTGCCAGTATTCGGCCAAAAACTGTTCAGGCGTGATAGAGTCGGGTAGACAAAGAGGAATAGAAGTCATGGGTAAATCCATATGAGATTGATAGTAAGAGATGCTTTATGGAAAGGTTTTAATCGTTTATGATGATCACCTATCTGATGGCTATCATCAGAGCAGCCACTGAATCGTAGGAAAGTTATGAGAAAATTACATTTTATCGTCATTATCGCAAGTATGTTTATGCTACAGGCCTGTGTCCATAAGATTGTCACCGTACCTGCCAAAATCGCTTATAAAACCACCAAAGGCGTGGTCAAAGGAACCGTTGCTGTCGGTAAAGCCATTATACCGGGCGACAGTGACGATGATAAAAAAGACGATTAATCACTTAATTAGATACGACTTGGTTTTGACGAGTTTCAAATAGCATAATACCTGCCGTAATTAGCCCACCGAGTAATGCTAAAGCCATATCTTTGTGGGCGTCCCATACATCACCCTGCTGACCATTATAAGCTTCGGCAGCTTCTGGTGATAACGTCATTGCAATGCTCCATTCGAGTAATTCGTAGAGCAGACTTGATGACATATTAATCATGAGAGCAAGTGCGATGAGTAGTTTGACAGATTGAATGTTAAAGATAGTCTTTGAGATATCTGCCATCGCATTGAACAGTAAAACCCCGTAGCTAAAATGGACAAGACGATCGTACATATTGCGCTGCCAGCCAAATAACTCATCTAAACGTATACTGAATAGTTGCTGTGTCCAGTCATTGTAGGGCACGTAAGAGTATAGATAACGCGCACCAATAATATGAATGAGTAAAAATAGTGACGCGAGCACATAGGAGCGTGAGCTAACATAGCGATAGCAATAAGCACCTAGCATTAATGCCAAGAAAAGTAGTGTACCGAGCTGATGAAATAAGTAGCTCGACCACTCTAGAGGCTCAATGCTTGCCAGTACCATGACGACAAATACCGCAATCGTACTAGCAAGCACAGACTTATTATCCTGACGCATATTGGTCGCAGATCGCTATTAAAGCCCGACAGTTATAGTTTGGCAATCCATTCTTTAATAGCGCGTGCTTGTTCAGCGGCATTACCGATATAAGTAGCAGGCGTCAATGCACGTAGGCGTTCTTTATCCGCATCGCTAACAGCCGACAGCTCATCACTTTCGACAAACGTCAGCATGGCTTCACGAGTCATGGCATTACCGCGAGTCAAGGCTTTTAGTTTCTCATACGGGTTTTCAACACGGTAGCGACGCATGACCGTTTGAATTGGCTCTGCCAACACTTCTTGCGCTTGATTCAAGTCATCATTTAAACGCTGTGCATTTAGCTCAAGTTTACCAACACCTTTTAAACAAGCATCAAACGCAATCATGCTCTGTGCTAGACCAACACCGATATTACGCAACACCGTTGAGTCCGATAGGTCACGCTGCATGCGTGAAATCGGTAGTTTCTCACCCAGATGTGCCAGCATAGCATTGGCAACACCCAAATTACCTTCAGAGTTTTCAAAATCAATTGGGTTGACTTTGTGCGGCATGGTAGAAGAACCTACTTCACCATCTTTTAGACGTTGTTTGAAATAGCCTAAGCTAATATATTGCCAAATATCACGGTTGAAATCGATCAAGATTGTATTGAAGCGCTTAACGGCATCAAACAATTCAGCGATATAGTCGTGTGGCTCGATTTGAGTCGTATAAGGGTTAAATGTTAGCTCTAGACGCTGATTGATAAACGCTTCAGCATGGCTCTGCCAGTCGACATCAGGATACGCTGAAAAATGCGCATTATAGTTACCGACTGCGCCGTTGATTTTACCTAATAGCTCTACTTGATTAATTTGCTTGATTTGACGGGCTAGGCGATAGGCCACGTTTGCCATTTCTTTACCAAGTGTCGTTGGACTGGCTGTCTGACCATGAGTGCGTGATAGCATTGGCTGATCAGCATGAGCAATAGATAGGTCAACGATGCTATCAGTCACTTGCTGCATTTTGGTAACGACTAGCTCGCGGCTGTCTTTGAGCATCAATGCATATGATAGGTTATTGATGTCTTCACTGGTACAAGCAAAGTGAATGAACTCAAGTGAGTCAATCAAGGCATCCTGACCACGGAACTTGTCTTTGATAAAGTACTCAACCGCTTTTACATCATGATTGGTCGTCGCTTCGATGTCTTTGATAGCTTGAGCATCTGCTTCGCTAAAGTCATCGACGATTGCATTCAAAAAAGCGTTGGTCTGGTCATCAAATGCTGCTAATTCACCAATTGCGCTGTTGTCAGCCAAAGACTGCAACCAGCGAATCTCTACCGTAACGCGGGCTTTGATTAGACCAAATTCAGACAAATAAGGACGTAAGCTGTCAGCCTTTGATGCGTAACGACCATCAATTGGAGAGAGAGCGGTAAGTGGGGTCATGGTTATGCCTCAGTAGTTATGAAATAAAAAACTGCAAGAGTCTGGATAAAAAATTACCATATAAAAAACGACGTCGAAATCGTTGCGCGTAATATAGCAGAAATATGATATTAAAAAAGCGGTCTATGCAAATAAAGCGATGTTGACGCTCATTAAAATCAATCTATTCACTGCATCAACATCTGTGCTTTAGGTTGTAGTCTTAGGAAGCAATTAAAATCCGCAAGGTGCATCGATAGATTCAATCACGCCGCCGCCTAAACATACTTCATCGATATAAAATACCGCTGACTGACCAGGGGTGACGGCGCGCTGTGGCTCATCAAATACCACGCGCACTTCGCTGCCATCAGTATTGGTCGCAAATACGCGACACGCTTGGTCTGGCTGGCGATAGCGAGACTTCTCCATACAAGCTAGACCTTCGTCGCTAAACACATCCGCAGGCGGTAAACCATCAATCCAGTCGAGCTTATAGGCTTTTAGCTCGTTGCTCATTAGCATTGAATGTTCATGCCCTTGACCGACGATTAAACGATTTTTCTCTAAATCTTTTGCCAATACAAACCATGGTTCTTCAGGACGGTCTTTAACGCCGCCAATACCGATGCCGCCGCGTTGACCCAATGTGTAATACATGAGACCGTCATGAGTGCCGATGACTTTATTATCATCAGTAAGTATCTCGCCTTTTTGGGCAGGCAGATATTGTTGTAAGAAGTCTTTAAAGCGGCGCTCACCAATAAAGCAAATACCTGTAGAGTCTTTCTTTTTAGCCGTCGCTAAGTCATGCTCTTCAGCGATCTGACGTACCACTGGCTTTTCAAGCTCACCAACTGGGAATAGCGTTTTAGCGATTTTGTCACCGCCAACCGCATGCAAGAAATAGCTTTGATCTTTATTATTATCAAGACCGCGCAATAACTGTGCAACCTCGTCACCTTCGGCATTGGTATAATTCACACTGCGGCGCGTGTAGTGACCGGTCGCGATATAATCTGCACCAAGCGTCAACGCATAGTCCAAAAACGCCTTAAACTTAATTTCTTTGTTGCACAAGATATCAGGGTTTGGGGTGCGGCCTGCTTTATATTCCGCCAAAAAGTGCTCGAATACGCGATCCCAGTATTCCATAGCAAAGTTGGCCGTGTGCAGCTTCATACCGATTTTGTCACATACGGCTTGCGCGTCTGCTAGATCATCCATCGCCGTACAGTATTCGGTGCCGTCATCTTCTTCCCAATTCTTCATAAACAAGCCTTCGACCTTGAAGCCTGCCTGCTGAAGTAATACGGCTGATACAGAAGAATCGACCCCACCTGACATACCGACAATCACATGCTTGGTGCTAGGATTTTCGACATCAGCAAGTGTTAAAGGGCGATGAGCATTAAAAGACTCAGAAACGGTTGTGCTTGAGGTATTTTGTATGGCTGACATAAAACGGCTCAACTATTTATACGTTATCCAAAGTACATGCCGACGCCAAGCGTTATGCAATCGCTACAATACGTAGTCTCAGCACAACAACGTCAGCTTGTCTTTTAGATCTGGTATTATGATAAAATAAACGTCATATTATACCAGTTAATTGAAACTGGTGGCGACCGATGGTGTCTGGCTACTAGTAAAACCACTTTGAAAATTCAGATAGTGGTTTTGAATTATTTTAATCACCTTCAACTCATCTTGGAATAATAATGATAAAAATTGGTCAAGGTATCGATGTTCATGCTTTTCATAATAATGGTCAGCAGCAACAATACGTCATTCTAGCGGGCGTGCCTATTGAGCATACTCATAGTTTGCTCGCACACTCTGATGGGGATGTGGTCTTGCACGCACTTGCTGATGCGCTACTTGGTGCATTGGCGCTTGGTGATATCGGGCAGCATTTTCCCGATACCGATGCGGCACATGCTGGATTAGATTCACGAGTATTGCTACGTTATGTCTATAGTAAAGTGCAAGAGGCTGGTTATAGCCTAGGCAACGCTGATATTACGGTGATGTGCGAGCGTCCAAAGTTGGCGCCGCATAACCCAGCAATGCGTGCCAATATCGCTAGTGACCTGCAAACGGATATTAGCAATATCAGTGTAAAAGCCACCACGACTGAAAAATTGGGATTTACGGGTCGTCAAGAGGGCATCATGGCCAATGCCGTGGTATTATTAGTCCCTAATGCTATCGAACCTGTATAGATCGAAATTCGTGCTTGTAATACAGTGGCAGTCGCCCCATGTATCAGCCACGTCTTTACACAATTATTTTTATATAAATAATCATTTCAATGAACCGCTTTATCAATAGGAGCTTTTATGAGTGAGCAAACCCCAAATACTGCTGCAAACGACGTTGAACAATTGATCCGTGATCAAATCCGTGACAATAAAGTTATTATCTACATGAAAGGCACACCGCAATTTCCACAGTGTGGTTTTTCAGCGCGCTCTATCGAAGTGTTGACTCAGATTGGTCGTCCATTTGCGTTTGTGAACATTTTAGAGAACCCGGAAATCCGTGCAACGTTGCCAAAAATTGCGAACTGGCCAACTTTCCCGCAATTATGGATTGATGGCGAGTTGATGGGTGGATCAGACATCATCCTGCAAATGTATCAATCAGGCGAGCTAAAGCCATTGGTTGAAGCAAACAGCCCTGCTGCTTAGTACTTAAAAGTGTGAATTGGATGTCTTTGATGTCTAATTAGCCTTTGTAAGATATGAGTACAGCAAACCCAGATAGTCATTTAATGGCTATTTGGGTTTTTTTATTGTCGCTATTAGTTTTGTTAGTAGCGTATCTATTTCTTCTTGTCCCTACTAGTATTTCCATGCGCCTATGACATTAGGCTTCGTTGTTTTTATAGGATTTACCCCCATATAGTGTCAAAGATGTCAGCGATATAAATAATAATTATCAGATAAGTAAGAGAGCTTTATGAATAACCAAACCAGTGAACAGTTAAATGAGCAGAGAGAAGCGGCTGAGCAGGCAGCGATTGAAAAGCGTCGTGAGCGTTTAAAAAACGAATCTACGCGGATCATTGAGATTGCTAATAATGAGTCAAACTCAGCACTGAAGTGTATTCATCAGCTTAGTGTGGCGGGCGGTGCAACTGAAGCGACCTATATTGCTATTGAACAGCGCATTGTTATGGACCAAGATCCAGCAGGTGCTTATCACTTGGCATTGTTGGCTCAAAACACGCCAGATTTGCCAATCGATGCCCGTCAGCTTATCGAATTGGTAGTCAACAAGGGTGATAACCATCAGCGTTTAGCATTGCTCAAAAACTTACCATTACCGCCAGTTGAGCTTATCAAAGCGCAGATTTTGGCGAGTGATGATGGTGAGGCGATCGGTCAAATGAACGCTTATCTACAGATCAATCCAGAAGGGTATGGTAGCCATCATATGCTGTCTAGCGGTCAATCGGATCAGATCGTACCCTTGAGCCGTGGAAACAGTAATAACTAAAATATTATTACAAACTCAAAAGCTAACCACTAAAGTGATGATGGCATAAATATCTTTGCGCTTAATTATAATAGTTTTTGTCCTAGCGTTTTTTAAGCTTAAAAAAATTGTTATAATGACAGGTTATTCAACCAATTATGAACGACTTATCTGAGTCGTTATCTTTTTTATAAATACGACTGACGTTTATTTGTCGATTGCCGTGTTCTTTATTAATAGAATATGACCATCGGCAGCGTTATGAGTCAAGTGAGGCACACATGCAATACCCAAAACATTACGACGTGATAGTGATCGGCGGTGGTCATGCTGGTACAGAGGCTGCTCTGGCGGCTGCACGCATGGGCGCACAGACCTTATTGTTGACGCATAATATCGAGACGCTCGGGCAGATGAGTTGTAACCCTGCGATTGGCGGTATCGGTAAATCGCATCTGGTGCGTGAGATTGATGCGTTGGGCGGTGCAATGGCGCTGGCAACGGATAAAGCGGGTATCCAGTTCCGTGTGCTAAACAGTCGTAAAGGCGCTGCTGTGCGCGCTACACGTGCGCAAGCGGACCGCATCTTGTATAAAGCAGCAATTCGTCACACGCTAGAAAATCAGCCAAACTTAGATTTATTTCAGCAAGCCGCCGATGATATCTTAGTAGAGAATGGTCGAGCGACAGCTGTTGTGACGTCTACAGGTATTGTCTTTAAGACCGAAACAGTAGTGCTGACCTCAGGGACTTTTTTGGGCGGTGTCATTCATATCGGTATGGAAAACTCAAATGGTGGACGTGCAGGGGATCAGCCGTCTATCAAGCTTGCGGATCGTTTGCGTGAGCTTAAGCTCCCAGTAGGTCGTCTAAAGACAGGTACGCCAGCGCGTATCGATGCACGTAGCGTTGACTTTAGTGTGATGACGGTACAGCCTGGTGATACGCCATTGCCAGTGATGAGTTATATGGGTGACGTCTCTATGCACCCTGAGCAGGTCAATTGCTATATTACGCATACCAATGCGCGTACTCATGACATCATTCGTGAAAATCTTGACCGCTCGCCAATGTTTTCGGGCAAAATCGAAGGCGTAGGCCCACGTTATTGTCCATCGATTGAAGATAAAATCCATCGCTTTGCGGATAAAGACAGCCATCAGATTTTTATTGAGCCAGAAGGCTTGACCACGCATGAGCTGTATCCGAACGGTATCTCAACGAGCTTGCCATTTGATGTGCAGTTAGACTTCATTCACAGTATGAAAGGCTTAGAGAACGCCCATATTACTCGCCCAGGTTATGCTATTGAGTATGATTACTTCGATCCGCAAAACCTAAAGCCTACGCTTGAGACCAAATCGATTGATCGTCTGTACTTTGCCGGTCAAATTAATGGTACGACTGGTTATGAAGAAGCGGGCGTGCAGGGGTTGCTAGCAGGTACCAATGCGGCATTGGTGACGACCAATAACAGTGAGTTTGAAACGTGGACACCGCGCCGCGATGAAGCCTATCTTGGCGTACTTGTGGATGACTTGATTACTCACGGTACTACCGAGCCATACCGTATGTTTACGAGCCGTGCAGAGTATCGTTTGCTCTTACGTGAAGACAATGCCGATCAGCGTTTAACTGAGACGGGTCGTAAATTAGGACTGGTAGATGATGTACGCTGGCAAGCTTATCAAGAAAAAATGGAAGCGATCTCAACAGAAACGTCACGCCTAAAAGACATGTGGGCCACGCCTACCAACGCACTAGGTAAGCAAGTGACTGAGCAAACAGGTGAGGTACTCTCTAAAGAATCGACGGCTTTTGATTTACTCAAGCGTCCGCAAATACATTTTGCTGATATCGCTGCTATTACTGACTCAACAGTAGATGCGCAAGTAGGAGAGCAGATCGAGATTTCTGTCAAATATGCAGGCTATATCGATCGTCAGCAAGAAGATATTGATCAAATGAAGCGCCTAGAAAACACGGCGCTACCGCTAGATTTTGATTATAGCGTCGTCTCAGGTCTATCAAACGAGATTGTACAGAAACTCACGCAAGTTCGTCCTGCGACGCTTGCTCAAGCGGGACGTGTCAGCGGTGTCACACCTGCGGCCATACAGTTATTGGCGATGACGGTCAAAAAACATAAAAAAGCAAAGGCTGCGCTTGACTCATAACGGTAATATGCTAAAGCCTTTTATAACAAAGCATCCATGATATAAAAAGCCCGTAATAAAATATTATTACGGGCTTTTGTTTATTAAAATCTACTCTATTATCGAAATAAAGTCTCATTCAAACTTGTCTTACTTGCTGCTTTGTCTCTATACTAGGTCGTAAAATCTGATTATTACTTATTAAATTTTCTTGTTGATGCTCATATCATGATGGGCTTGTCACCGAATTGAGCCTATTTATGATTGATGCTATTGTTTTTGCTATTACTATTGTATTCCCCAACCTTGCTTTGATGTGGTTGGGTTTTTTTATGCAAAGGCGTGGCGAGGCGAGCCAAAGTTTCATTGATCAGGCATCCAGCTTTGTTTTTAACTACTGCCTGCCTTGCTTGTTGTTTTTTAGCGTGGTTGATAGCGATGTTGATTATGGTCAGCAAGTTAAGCTAATTTTTGTTGGTATTTTGGTGACATTTGTCCTGTTTTTTGGGGCAGAGTTATATGCCAAGCGTTTTGTCAAACGTCCTGCCGACCAAGGCGTTTTCGTACAAGGTATTTTCCGTAGCAACATGGCTATTATTGGCCTCGCAACCGTTGCTAATGCTTATGGTGAGCGTGGTTTAAGTATTGGTGCCGTTTACATGGGCGTAGTCACCATATTGTTCAATATTTTAGCGGTCATTACGTTAAGTCGTGTCTCTAAAAGTGTGGATGATACTTTGATCAGTCGCAGTATTATGATTATCAAAAAAGTATTTACTAATCCACTAATATTGGCTTTGCTATCAGCATTTGCCTATAAGGCGCTGCCATTGCCACCACTCACGGGTGTGATTCACACGACTGGTGATTTGTTGGCAGCGGTCGCATTGCCATTGGCATTGATTTGCGCTGGCGCCAGTATTGATTTGAAGTCGATGCTGAATGCTTCAGGATTGTCTATGCAGGCCAGTATTGGTCGTATTGTTATTGCGCCAATCATCGCCATTGCGATTGGATTAGCATTCGGATTATCAGGCGTACATATGGGTGTGCTATTCTTGATGGTGGCATCACCAGCTGCTGCGGCCAGTTATGTGATGGCAAAGGCTATGGGTGGCAATGATGTGCTTGCGGCAAATATTTTGGCGTTTACGACGGTGGTGGGGATGTTCGGAATGGCATTCGGTGCGGCAGCATTACGTGCGCTTGGTTTAATGTAGTAAAGAATCTAGGAAAAAGATTCACTAAATTTACTTTAACAGACACTACAATTTTCAATATAGTAAGTCTTATTACTGTTTTACTACATTAAAAAATCCCCTTTTTCAAAAAAGAGAAAGGGGATTTTTTATGTTAATTCAGATTGTCTTGATTGCGCTTATCTTCTCGACGTTGTTTTTGCTTTGGGCTAGTACGATAGGTCAGATATCCACCGATGGCCATGACTGCAAGAAATGCCAAGATATACATAAATATCGACGAGCCAATCATCAATGAGGCGCCAACAGTAGCAGTTGCTTCCATGTCAAAAATCCAGTTAAGGTTTAGCAATAATTATGCAAGTGTCTCATTTGATTGTAAAGTAAATAAATTTAGCTCCGGTGTAAGTTCAAGTGAACGAATACGCGCTGCTTGATTATGTACATTAGCAGTCACAATCAATTCATCTGGTTTGTGGGTTGCCAAAAACGCAGCCAATTTTGGTTTGACCGTTTCGACAGATCCAATAAATGAAACTGACAGCGCATTATCTACCATCATTTTTTCTGCTTGGCTCCAGGTGCTGTCCATATCGTGCGTAGGCTTTGGCATTTGACCTGTCTCACCACGGCGCAAGCGTACAAAACTCTGCTGTGCTGAGGTAAAGTGATACCGAGCAGTTTCATCGTCGTCAGCCAGTAACAAGTTTGCAGCAAGCATGACATAAGGCTTATCTAAATAAGCAGACGGTTTGAACTGCTCACGATAGCCTTTAATTGCTTGTCCTAGCATTTGCGGTGCAAAATGTGAGGCAAACACATAGGGCAATCCTAAATGCGCGGCTAAGGTCGCACCAAATAGAGAAGAGCCTAATATCCAAATAGGGATGCCTGATTTGGCGCCAGGGAACGCCTGTACATGGCTGCCATCGGTATCATTGCCCAAGAAGTACATCAGCTCTTGTACATCTTGTGGAAAACGCTCAGCGTCTTTCATCTGGCGGCGCAGTGCCTGAAATGTAGCGCCATCAGTACCAGGTGCGCGCCCTAACCCTAAGTCAACGCGGTCACCATATAACGCCTGCAATGTACCGAATTGCTCAGCAATCACGAGAGGTGCATGGTTCGGTAGCATCACGCCACCAGCCCCAATACGAATGCTCTCGGTTTGGCTACCGATATGTGATAACAATACCGAGGTTGCTGCACTGGCGATACCCGGCATATTGTGATGCTCTGCCATCCAATAGCGGTTTAGACCAGATTTTTCTGCTTGCTGAGCGGTTTCAACCGTTTGGGCGATGCCTTCAGAGATTGTTTTGCCTTCAGGTACAGGTGCTAGATCTAAAAAAGATAAAGGGATTTTGTTATTCATAAATTATCCAGTAGAGTGATTAATTATTTGCTCTTGATATGCTTGTCACCACTATCGATTTCAAGCGGTGTTACCGAGTAGCAATAAATCATAACAAAGACAGATTATCGATGGTTAAGGGGCGTGGTTAGCAACAGCATCCGTTGATAGATAAGCCTATCATTATAAAAATAACTGCATAATAAAAAGCGTCAGCACATAAAAAAGCAGGTAACCGAAGTTACCTGCTTTCTCAAAATGACGTTATTTAACTGAGTGGTTATTGCAGTCGATCACTTAGACCGATTATTTAGCTTGGTCGCCAAGCTTATAAGCCACAACATAATCACCAATCTTCGTACCTACTGAACCATGTCCACCAGCTACCAGTACCACCATTTGCTCGCCTTTAGAGTTCAAGTAAGTCATAGGTGTAGCCTGACCACCTGCTGGAATACGAACATTCCATAGCACATCGCCATTTTTTAGATCATAAGCTCGGAAGTTGTTTTCGGTTGCAGCAGACAAGAAGGCCACGCCACCTTTGGTGATGATAGGGCCACCGATACCAGGCACACCCAGCTCAAACTTCAATGGTAGAGGAGACAAGTCTTGAACCGTGCCATTTTTGCGTTGATACGCAATCTCACCTGTGGCTAGGTCAGCTGCAGCGACCGTACCCCATGGTGGCTGCTGACAAGGTACACCTAAAGGAGATAAGAAGGGCCCAAGCTCTACTGCATAACCGGCCCCTTCATTGGCATTAACGCCTTGTTCACCTTTATTGGTCTCAGCATCACCTAGTGACTCTTTAGGAATCAGCTTTGAGGTAAATGCCAAATAGGTCGGCATACCAAACATCACACCATTTTCAGGGTCAACAGCGAGGCTACCCCAGTTAAAGGTACCGAAGTTACCAGGATAAACGATGCTGCCATTGGTTGACGGCGGTGTATAACGACCATCATAGTTAAGTTGATTAAACTCAATACGGCACATCATTTGATCGATAAGGCTAGCGCCCCACATGTCTTTTTCTTTCAACATCGGCGGCTCAAAGCTCAAGCCAGAGTAAGGTTGCGTCGGAGCAGCATGTTCACCCGCTACCAGGTAACCTTGCGGCGCATCACGTTCTTTAATTGGTACGATTGGTTCGCCTGTTTCGCGATTCAATACATACACGTCGCCTTGTTTGGTAGGAACAACAAGTGCAGGCTGAACGCCGCTATCAGTATTTAAATCAATCAGACTTGGTTGGGCAGGTGTATCCATGTCCCATAGATCATGGTGTACGAATTGTTGAACCCAACGTGCTTTACCTGTTTGAATGTCTAAAGCGACCACAGAGGTTGCGTATTTTTCTTCAGCTGCGTTTCGATAGCTACCCAATTGATCCGGTACACGGTTGCCCATCGGGAAGTAGATCAGACCAAGTTCTTCATCTGCACTGGCTGTTGACCATGAGTTTGGTGAGCTGGTTTTGTACGTTTGAGTGGGATCGTTAACATCGAAAGGCGCTGTGTTGTCAGGATCGCCTGAATCCCAGTTCCACAATAGCTCACCAGTATTGACACTATAAGCACGGATAACACCAGAAGGTGAGTTTACATCATAGTTATCATTAACGGCACCGGCCACAACAATCGTGTCGCCGACGACAATCGGTGGAGAAGTCGAATAGTAATAGCCATCTTGTTTATATGGCATATTGTGCATCAAATCTAATGAACCATCTTTACCAAAATTCTGGCAGCGTTGCCCAGTATTTGGATCAAGTGCGTATAGTTTGGCATCAGAAGTTGGAATGAATATCTTAGCATCACATTGTTTAGACGCTTTTTCAAAGGTATTACCAGCCACTTTTTGTGCCATCACAGTACTGGTCGCAGTTGCTTTGTTGTCAACAGCTACTTCATTATCACTGCTTACCTGATCATTAACTGCTGAAGTGGTAGTATCTGTACCAGCTTGACCAGCGTAATAAGAGACACCACGGCAAGTTTGATGCTGACGTTGGAGGTTTTCGCCAACCTTAGGATCGAACTTCCATAGGGTCTCACCAGAGTCTGCATCTAATGCTAGCACCCAGTTATGCGGCGTACACATATAAAGAGCATTGCCGATCTTTAGTGGGGTTGCTTGATAAGTGGTTTCGCCAACATCATTAGGACCTTTGACATCACCGGTTTGGATTTGCCACGCCAGCTCCAAATCTTTGACATTATCAGTATTGATCTGAGTCAAAGGAGAGTAGCGTTGGCCATAATCAGTACGACCATAAGCGCTCCATTCACCATCTGGTGTTTGCTCGCCATTTGATAGTGGATCACCAAGGTTTGCAGAAGTGCCGTTTTGATCGCCGTCATCTTTGGCAGTTAAATCGAGCTCGCCCAATTTGTCGGTGGCATTATTAGCCATACTACCGAAAGAGAGCAGTGCACCCACAACCACACTGGCCATTAGTCCCCAATAATAAAGAGGATTTTTCTTAGCGTTGTTTGTGGTTGCTACTTGAGCATGTTGCCCGTGCATCTTCTTAGAGACCCACGGTAAAAGCATTAACAAACCAAATATTAGCGGGAAGCCCAAGCGAGTTGCCAGCGCCCACCAATAAAATCCAGATTCCCAAAGCGACCATACTAGTGTCACGACGATAAATATCGCGTACACCCCGTAAGCGCTCCAGTGTTTTTTTAACAATAAAAATGCTGTCGTTAACATCATAACGCCAGCAAAAAGATAGTAAGGACTACCGCCTAAAGAGAGCAGATAAGCGCCGCCAATAAGTAAGGGGGCGGCAAAAACTGCCATAATGATCGCTACGAGTTTTTCCATGAGCGGTATCACCTGTTACATAGAAGCAAATGGACATGCAGTGATCGACACCCAGTACAATTAAATGTCTAGGCGTCCAGCAATACATGCAGAAATAAAGACGAAATAAAACGTTGAATAACGTTCTAGACTGTATTTTATCACTTATGCATAAGCTCGGTAAAGGTGGAGTAAGGTAAGGCTAGCGGTTTAGCCCCTTTGTTTTAGTTGTCAAATTGTTTCTGACACAGCTCCATAAAGGCGCGACCGTATTGGCGGATTTCCGCATCATCACGCACCGCCATCCAACTGGTGAAGCGCCCGAAGTGATCGACTGGTATGGCAGTTAGGTTCTGATAATGACTCGGTTCAAATGCCATTTCGGCAATAATACCAATGCCTAAGCCAAGTCCAACATAGGTACTAATGACGTCAGCATCAAGCGCGGCGAGTACGATATCTGGCTCTAGACCTGCTGCTTCAAACGTTTTATCAATCGCGCCGCGTCCAGTAAAGCCGCCGTGATAGGTCACAATAGGATAGCTGGCAAGAGTCGGCAAATCGATAGAGTCTTGCTTGGCAAGTTCGTGATCGCTCGGCACGATGACACGATGTGTCCAGTCGTAATAGCGGTAGCATCTGAGATAGTTATTATGAAGTAAGGACTCGGTTGCGATACCGATATCAGCTTGACCACGAATCACCATCTGTGCGATGGTCTCAGGATCGGCTTGTTGCAAGATCAAGTTGACTTTGGGAAAGCGATCTTTAAATTCTTTCACTACTTTCGGCAAGACATATCGTGCCTGCGTGTGAGTGGTCGCAATCGTTAGTGTACCGATATTAGGATTGTTGAAATCTAGGCTTAAATTTTCAATCGTACGGATTTCAGCAAAGATGGACTCGATATGTGGCATAAGAGCCGTACCCATTGTGGTCAGGCCTGTCAGACGCTTTCCTTGACGAATAAATACTTCAGTCTTCAGTTGGTTTTCAAGTGCCGCGATATGCTTTGACAAACTTGATTGGCTGGTGTGTAGCACAGTCGCTGCTTGACTTAAGTTATAGCCATTAATCACCGTATGCCAGACTGTTTCCAACTGCTTGAGCTGAATTTGCAAATGTCGCTGATTGACTACTACATCGATTGCCATCACTGAATCCTATTGTGTAACAATACAAACCTTATCTATATCTGAAAGATTTGTATATGAAAGTAAAAACGTACAAATGTGCCATAAGAGCGTAGTGTAAAACAAAGCTATTATTCTTGTATATAATAAATAGCTATCAATTTATGATAATTATGAATATAGGTTTTTATAGTCCTCTTGCTTTTACAGTATTTCTTACAGTCATTTAATTTTAGTCATTTGATTTATTTAGATAGGGTGTGTAACTCAGAATATTTAAGACTGTTGAATATCTAAGCTTTAGGTATACAGGCATAAAAAAACAGCTACCTTCTAAAAGATAGCTGTTCATGATTGATAGACTTACTCGCTATCCATTAATCTAATCAATAACGCTTACTCGGCAACGTCATAACGATCCGCATTCATGACTTTGCTCCAAGCACTGACAAAGTCACGAACGAATTTCTCTAAGTTATCGTCCTGTGCATATAGCTCAGCATAAGCACGCAAAATAGAGTTTGAGCCAAATACCAAATCCACACGGCTGGCTTGCCATTTCACATTTCCTGTACCACGCTCACGTACTTCGTAGTTGTTGGCAGTATTATCTGCTGCATTCACAGGATGCCACGTGTAGTTCATATCTGTTAAGTTGACAAAAAAGTCGTTGGTTAGTACACCAGCGCGTTCAGTGAAAACGCCTTGTTGGCTTTGACCATGATTGGTATCGAGGACTCTCATACCGCCAATCAATACGACCATCTCAGGCGCGGTCAATCCCATCAACTGAGTACGATCAAGTAGCATCTCTTCAGGAGAGACTGCGTAGTCTTCTTTAACCCAGTTGCGATAGCCGTCATGCAGTGGCTCTAAGTCCGCGAAAGATTCTGCATCGGTCATTGCTGCTTCTGCATCGCCGCGACCTGCGGTAAACGGTACCGTAACATCTACACCTGCATCGTTTGCTGCTTGCTCAATAGCGGCATTACCAGCGAGCACAATCAGATCGGCCAAACTTACGTCTTTATTAAAATCAGACTGAATGCTGGTTAACGTCTCAAGCACACGTTGCAGCTGCTCTGGTTCATTTCCTGCCCAGTCTTTTTGTGGAGCTAAGCGGATACGTGCGCCATTTGCACCGCCGCGATAGTCTGATGCGCGGAATGTACGTGCGCTGTCCCATGCCGTAACGATCAACTCACGGCGGCTCAAATCACTGTTCAATATTTGCGATTTTAGCGTCGCAATATCATCAGCATTCAAGTCTGTATTGCCTGCTGGAATAGGGTCCTGCCAGATAAAGTCTTCGCTCGGTACATCTGCCCCTAAGTAACGAGATTTAGGCCCTAGATCACGGTGAGTCAATTTGAACCATGCTTTGGCAAATACTTTATCAAAATACGCTGGGTCGTTATGGAATTTCTCTGAAATCTCGCGATAAACAGGGTCTTTTATCAATGCCATATCTGCGTCGGTCATAATTGGGTTGCGGCGGACACTTGGATTATGAGCGTCTAATGGACGATCTTCTTCTTTTATGTCAGTGGGCTCCCACTGCCATGCACCTGCTGGACTTTTGGTTAATGCCCAGTTGTGATTCAAGAGGAGCTCAAAATAGCCGTGATCCCATTGGGTTGGATTGGTTGTCCACGCGCCTTCAATACCGCTTGAAACAGTATCACCTGCATTGCCATTGCCTTTAGGATTGCGCCAGCCTAGACCTTGCTCTTTGACGTCTGCCGCTTCTGGCTCGTCTTCTAGTGTCGTCGCATCGCCATTACCGTGACACTTACCAACAGTATGACCACCAGCGGTCAAGGCAACCGTTTCTTCATCGTTCATTGACATACGTGCAAACGTCGTACGCATGTCTTGAGCGGTCTTTAATGGATCAGGGTTGCCATCGACCCCTTCAGGGTTGACGTAGATCAAGCCCATTTGTACCGCTGCCAGTGGGTTTTCGAGGGAGGCACGATCTTCATCGCTATCGTAGCGGTTTTCGGTCGGTGCCAGCCATTCGCGTTCAGAACCCCAGTAGATGTCTTTTTCTGGATGCCAGATATCAGCGCGACCACCAGCAAAGCCTAGCGTTTTAAAGCCCATAGATTCATAGGCCATGTTGCCTGCCAAAATCATCAAATCCGCCCACGACAGTTTATTGCCGTACTTTTTCTTAATGGGCCACAGTAGGCGACGGGCTTTGTCTAGGTTGACGTTGTCCGGCCAGCTATTTAACGGCGCAAAACGTTGATTACCAGTATTAGAACCGCCGCGACCATCGGCTCCGCGATACGTACCCGCCGAGTGCCATGCCATACGAATCATTAAGCCACCATAGTGCCCCCAATCTGCTGGCCACCATTCTTGTGACTCGGTCATCAAGTTTTTCAAATCCGTTTTGACGGCTTCTAAATCAAGTTGTTTGAAAGCTTCAGCATAATCAAAGTCTGCTCCCATTGGATCAGTCTTTTTGTCTTGCTGATGCAATATGTCTAGGTTTAAGCTGTTTGGCCACCAGTCTGTCGCAGTAGAGGCTGTGGTAGTATGCGCTTGATGCATGACAGGACAGCCACCCATACTAGGGCGCTGCGGTGCGTGTGTCTGATCGACGTTTTCACTGTGAATCGTCGGTCCCTTATCATCACCTTGATCATAGGTTGTGTTAGTTGGTGCGTTGTTATCGCCATGGTTCACAGGACAGCCGGCAGTATCTTGCGCTGTGTTTTTATCAGTTGGGGCTTGGGTTGAGTCGGACATGGTAGAACTCCTAGGCTATGATAATAAAAAGAACGAGTAGTCAATCGAGATAATCATTGTTGATATAAAGAGCATAACGAAGCACTGTGTATTTATAAAACTAATATATAAGAATTATAAGTTTTAAATTATTAATCATTAAGTCTTGGTGTAGTACCTCATTCAGCTTGCTATTAACGCCATTGCTCTTGTTACTAGGTAGGACAGTAATAAGCCGATCAAGTTTGTATTGATCCTACCTCTATCTACATATTACCGATAAATGAAAGCGTTGTCAGACATCTTTGATGAGAGTAAGTAGTAAGAAAACTAAGGACTGATTTAACCATAGTGAAAGATTGCTATAATCTGCGTTACTATCGCGAAATATAAGCTGTTGTGAAAGTGCCAGAATCAATGAGTTAATGCAAAAACATCTAGTCAAGGTAGAGGTTCTCAAGTACCATAACTGAATTTTGTTGTAATGATCATATTGGTGCAACGTAGAGCAATTTTTATCGATCTTTTTATGGATAACTGATTCTAAAGATTGATAAAAATTGTGCGCAGTTGTGTTATTTGTCTCAATTGTTGGTGAGTTATTATGTCTGCTGTCAAATCTGTACCACCCAAACCTCCCATTGCCAAAAAATCATGGGGCGAGGCGGCGAAAGCCTATCTTGATCGGCGTGCTATGATCATGCTGTTTTTGGGTTTTGCGGCTGGTATTCCTATTTTGCTTATTTTCTCCAGCTTGTCGTTATGGCTGCGTGAGGCGGGATTTGATCGCAGTGTGGTGACAACTTTTAGTTGGGCAGCATTGGGTTATTCGTTCAAGTTCATTTGGGCGCCCTTAGTGGATGCGGTGCCGCTACCGATATTAACTAGATTATTGGGTCGCCGTCGTAGCTGGATTTTGATTGCACAGCTCTTGATTATTTTGGCGATTTATATGATGGCCAGTATCAATCCGACCGATGAGAGCAGTTTGCACTATATGGCAATGGCAGCCGTGCTATTGGGCTTTTCATCCGCTACGCAAGATATTGTGGTCGATGCTTATCGTATTGAGCTTGCCCCTGCGAGTTTTCAGTCAGTATTGTCAGCGATGTATACCGCAGGCTACCGTTTAGGGATGATTTTTGCAGGCGCCGGTGCCTTATATTTGGCAGATTATTTCGGTTCGACCGAAGAGTTTTATAGTTATGAAGCATGGCGCAACACCTATTGGATTATGGCAGCGGTGATGGGCGTAGGTGTGTTGACCACGCTGATAATTCGGGAGCCTGTGAGTGAGCAGGTACGTATTGATCGTCCCGCCTCGGACTATGCCCGTTTGGTACTGGTGTTTATATTGTCGGTCGCCGCTTTTATTATTGCTTTTGTCAATGTTGGTGCGTTGCTGCCAGAGACAGACAGTGTGATGTTTGCTTTTTTACTTGAAGTGGTTCACCTCTTAGCAAGCCTATTGGTGGCATCGGTTGTGGGTTACCTGTCTGTCAAAGTAGGCGTGGTCAAACAAGAAATGGCTTATACCACTTGGGTTGAACCAGTCGTTGATTTTTTCCGTCGTTATGGTAAAAAAGCATTATTGTTATTGGCCTTGATTGGGTTGTACCGTATTTCTGATATCGTAGCAGGGGTTATCTCGAATGTCTTTTATCAAGACATGGGTTTTAGCAAGACAGACATTGCCAATGCAGTGAAGTTAGTCGGTGTCATCATGGTTATTGCGGGTGGTTTTTTGGGTGGTATTTTGGCTCAAAAGATGCGTATGATGCAGGCGATGATGGTCGGTGCCATCTTGGCTTGTGTGACGAATCTATTATTTGTCCTGCTCACTTACCATCCCGGTAGCTTACCGCATATGTATGTGGCAGTGATTTTTGATAATCTGGCGGCAGGTCTTGCTAGCGCTGTATTCATCGCTTTCTTATCTGCCTTGACCTCGATTCGTTTTACGGCGGTACAGTATGCTATCTTTTCATCGTTGATGACGCTGATACCGAAAGTGATGGGTGGTTACTCTGGTGCTGTTGTAGACAATATGGGCTATCCGTTTTTCTTTATTTTTACCTTTGCGATTGGTGTGCCAATTTTGATCTTAATCTATTTGGTCGATAAACACATTGTCATTGGTGATAATGACGATATATACGGTGATAATGACAAATTAACAAAGACAAATCCAAACCTGACCGATACCAATGAGCCACCGCGCGCGTCAGAGTAGCGTCGGCAGTACTTTCGCATTTATACATTCACAATATCTTTAAGAGTCACTTATGACAGCATTGACCATTCGTCAAATCAAGCAGAAAATTGGGCAACTGATGAATGGTAATACGAGCAGTCAGATGCCATCGTTTTGGCTAACGGACTGGTTATTACATGTCATTGATAAGCCAAAACTGTTTTTGATGACGGATGACGACTATCAACTAACCGATAGTGAGCTTGCACAGTTCAATGCTGGTGTAGTAAAGATGCAGCAAGGAATGCCGCTTGCTTATCTGACTGGACAGCAGGAGTTTTGGTCGCTGAATTTTAGCGTCAATGAGCATACTTTGATACCTAGGCCTGATACTGAGGTTTTGGTCGAGCAGGTGTTAAATTGGATAAATGCTCAGACAACACGTGTCGATAATAAGCGATTGCTGGATTTAGGAACAGGGTCAGGCTGTATTGCGATTAGTCTTGCTCATGAATTAAAGCAGGCTGATTGGCAAGTGGTAGCGGTTGATCTATCGCTTGATGCGCTCAAAGTTGCTCAGCACAACGCTGTGAGTAACGATGTTGGCCATGTTGAATTTATCCAAAGCAGCTGGTATCAAGCGCTACCCACTGGTGATGAGCATTGGTTTGATGTGATTGTCTCGAATCCACCCTATATTGATGAGGCAGACGAGCATTTGGCGGGACTAACCGCTGAACCGATTAGTGCGCTGAGTGCACCCAACCATGGTTTGGCTGATATCGAGCATATCGTTGTGCAGGCACCGAAGTACTTGCGTACAGATGGACTATTGGCGATCGAGCATGGCCATGATCAAGGGACTGCGGTTCGGCAGCTATTTTTAGACAGCGGCTTTGAATCAGTACACACGGTACAAGATTATGGTGGTAATGATCGCGTCACGCTAGGGCAATGCCCATAGATAGGTTTTACGAGTAGGCTTCTTTAATGATAGGTTGTGAATAAATATGGTAGAAGAGATGGTACAGCTATCAGATGATGAGCTACTCCGTTATGCACGGCAAATACTACTGGACGGTTGGGATATGGATGCTCAGCTGCGACTAAAGTCAGCACGCGTGGTGATGATAGGGGCAGGCGGCCTTGGCTGTCCAGCGTCTGAGACACTAGCGCGTGCAGGGGTTGGTTATGTGCATCTGATCGATGATGATGCGATCGAGGCAAGCAATCTACAACGACAAACGCTGTTTTTGCCAGAAGATATCGGTCAGTCCAAAGCGCTGACAGCAGCGGCTATGCTGGCGCGTATCAATCCTTTGATAGAAGCTTACGGCACCGTGGCGCGGTTAGATGAAGACACTGCTTATGAATTGCTCAATCTAGCCTCTGGTAAGCCAGACTTATTACTAGACTGTACGGATAATTTTGCGACTCGTGACGTCATCAATCGCATTAGCGTCCGTTATCGGATTCCATTATTATCTGCTTCAGCAATTGCGATGCAAGGGCAGCTGGCGCTGTTTGAGCCACATCTGGACACAGGTTGCTATCATTGCGTGTTTGGCGCGCTTGTGCATGATGAGGTTGCCGATGAGCGGACTTGTGCCAATTCAGGTGTGCTTGCGAGTACCACTGCGGTTATGGGTAACCTGCAAGCCAATACCGCCTTGCAATATTTGGGATTAACCAAAAATCCACTGACAAATAAACTGCTTATATGGGATGGTAGACAGATGCAGCAACGGCTAATGGGTTACAGAAAAGATCCAGAATGCCCCGTCTGTAGCAGCGCTGATTGAATAATAAGCCTTTGATCTATTTTTAGTCTATTTTCAAAATTATCTATTTTCAAATCCTTTCTATTACCATAGTTGTTTTTTATGAAAATTCATCGTCCGCATTTATTAAAGCATACCTTTAATGTCGTCAACCGTGTTCGCCAAACCGCAAGTGTCGCAGGTCTGTCTGCGCTGAGAGTCGCAAAAGGGGAGAAGCCTGATGCGATGCTACTCAAAGAGACCTTTGAGCAGCTAGGGACGACTTATATCAAAATCGGTCAGTTCATCGCGAGTACGCCGTCACTGTTTCCACGTGATTATGTTACCGCTTTCCAGAGCTGCTTGGATCAAACCACGCCATTGTCTTATGCTTATATCGAGCAGGTGCTAAAAGAAGAGCTGGCGACTGATGGTATGAGTCTTGATGACAAGTTTGAATATATTGACTCAGAGCCGCTAGCATCAGCCTCTATCGCTCAAGTGCATTCTGCCCGTTTGCACAATGGTGATGAAGTGGTATTAAAGGTGCAAAAGCCTGGTGTCGAGACGATTATGCAGACCGACTTAGGCGTATTACACGGCGTGACCAAGCTGCTTGAAATAGTGATGCCATCGATGAAGTTTGCCAGTATCGCGCCGATTATCGATGAGATTCGCCTGCGTATGCTTGCCGAGACTGATTTTATCGCGGAAGCACAAAACATCCGCGATTTTCAGCAGTTCTTAGCGGTATCAGGTAATACTCGGGTCGTGGCACCAACCGTGTATGAAGAGTTGACTACCAAGCGTGTATTGACGATGAGCCGCCTATACGGGGTTTCTATGGTTGATGAGTCGCTCATGCGTCAGTACTGCAGCGATCCTGCGCAAATCATGGCAGATACATTAAACACCTGGTTTGCCAGCCTCATGCTGTGCAATAGTTTCCATGCTGACCTGCATGCGGGCAACTTGATGCTATTAACCGATGGACGTATTGGTTTCTTAGACTTTGGTATTGTCGGTAAACTCAAAGCCGAGAGCTGGCGTGCGTGCATGGGTATGATGCAAGCGATGCAAGACAGTGACTATCAAGCGATGGCACGTCATATGATTGACATGGAAATGACGCATGGCGGCAATAAAGTCGATGTGGTAGCTTTGGGTAATGATTTAGAGCGCATGATGATAACGATCATGGCAGAAGATAAGACCTTTACCAGCGGCGTACCGTTTAATAGTAAAGAGCAGGCCGACGAGCTCAATAAAATGATGCTTGAAATTGTCGAAGTTGGCAAACGTCATGGTATTCATTTCCCGCGTGACTTTGCCTTACTGACCAAGCAGATGTTATATTTTGATCGGTTCATGCGTACGCTAGCGCCTGATATGGATATGTTTAGTGACCAGCGTGTACAAATGCTAGGACAGGATACGATAGAGACAACCACGTTAGATGTATTGTAGGGTTTGTTTTTATTTTATGATGTCCCAATAGTACCAATACCTGTTTTATCTTTGCTCTCATTTACCACTGTTTTTAATCGTCTAACACAAAGGATTGTGTGCTAATTGCCACAAAAATGGCGCTGTCATGATGACTGCTATTAAAAGCCGTGTCGCTCCTACCATCACCAATGAAGCGGCCATTGCCTGTATCGGTATGTACTGCATGGCAGTTGTCATGGGCTATGGACGCTTCCTCTTTACCGCCACTCTACCTGATATTATGGTGCAATTGTCACTATCAACGACGATTGCTGGCTGGCTAGCATCAATCAACTATATCGGTTACTTTATCGGTGCCCTCATTGCTATGTTTGTGCCTCAGCGTGCGACATGGCAGGCGATGACGCTTTGGGCGATTATAAGTGTTGTCACAACGATGCTACTCGTCGTACCAAATATGTCGCTCACGTTATGGTATATCATTCGCCTAATCGCAGGTATTGCAAGCGGAGTGGCGATGATTCTAAGCTCATCGTTTGTGATTCAAAACTTGAGTCCCGAGCGCCGTTCTATACTATCGGCCGTACATTATGCAGGCATTGGTGTCGGTATTAGTGCTTCTGCCATTGTGACATGGTGGCTTTTGATACTAGGCTATCATTTTGATGTGATTTGGCTGGTTGCAGGCTGCACCAGTTTACCGCTCATATGGCTCCTCTACGCAATAAAACCCAAAACAGTAAATAGTTCGGAGTCACAGCGGACCGACTATGATCAGCACGTGTCCGTTTATCAGGGTTATTTGAGGTTCAAACGCTCTTTATATGAAGCGATTGCTGGACACCATAAAGCGCTTGCGTTACTTTTTATGAGTTATATATTGGCAGGATTTGGCTATATCAGCTCAGCAACTTTCCTGCCCGTTATGGCAGCGCAGCGCTTAACGACGCAGACCTATGCTGGGTTGATGATTTGGTTGGTGGTTGGTATTTTTGCGATGCTATCAAACCCGTTATGGGGCGCACTTGCCAAACGCATTGGTGAGACCAAAACCCTCATGGGTCTGACGGTATTACAAGCATTGGGTATGTGCTTGCCAATTTGGCTGGAGGGGGCAGTTGGGTTGTACGCCAATGCGGCGATCTTGGGATTGACCTTCGTCGGTATGGTATCGATGACCCTCACTTTGTTTAAAAATATCAATCCTACCTATTCCAATCTGCTGATTGCCTTGGCGACGCTCGCCTATGCACTAGGGCAATTCTTGGGACCTTTGGTAACGGTCGCGCTAGCAGGGCAGGATGGCAACTTCAATGCAGGCTTACTGGTCGCTGCTATTGGATTGATGATTGGATTGATCCTAATCATATTGTTTCGTAGACAATCACCAATGCTCGCTTAGCATTTTTAACGCCTTCAACGCTTTTATACGACGCTACGGCTAAATACCTCTCGCAGCTCAAAACTGGTGTGCACTTGAGCAACACCCTCAATACGATTGAGGCGATGCAATAAAAACTCCTCATAATGCGCCATATCACGTACTCTGACTTTAATCAGGTAGTCCTCTGTACGTCCTGTGACAATACTACAGCTCACGACTTCCTCAAAACTCTGAACCCTGCGCTCAAAATGCTCAAAACGCTCAGCCGTATGACGATCCATACTGATAGCGATAAACACGGCAAGCGGATAGCCAAGTTTTTGCGCATCTGTTTTGGTGTAGTAACCCGTGATAATGTTTGCATCTTCCAAGCGTTTAATACGACGTGCGCAAGGGGTGGCAGAAAGGTTAACGCGCTCAGCCAGCTCCGTGATACTCATACGTGCCTGCGTCTGCAACAAGCGCAATAACTGCTTATCGATGTCATCTATATTTGCCGTATCTGCACTTCCTATGTAATTTTCTGGCATTTTGCCGCCTTGATAGTGAATTTATTCGATTATAATAAATAAAATAGGTTTTTCCACTAATAATATAGAAAATAAAATAAAAAATAGCAGGTTTCTATTCGCTAAACTTTGCTATTATTATGGTGTAACTACTCGTTACCCCGTATGATAAATAAAAATTTAACCAACAGCTAATCGCCTAGCTAAATATACAAATAACCATATCATCTAAGGATTGATTATGTCTGACCAAGCCACGCATACTGCAGCCACTGGGACTGCAAAGATCACACCAAAAAATGCCGCTTTCGACTTCCGTAAATACCGTCCATTTGCCTTTGCGCCATCGCTGCCAGATCGTACATGGCCGAGCAAAACAATTGAGAAGTCGCCAATATGGGCAAGTGTGGATCTGCGTGATGGTAACCAAGCACTGATTGATCCGATGACGATTGAACAAAAAATGCGTTTCTTTGAAACACTAGTAGAGGTTGGCTTTAAAGAAATTGAGATTGGTTTTCCGTCAGCGGCGCAGGTTGAATTTGATTTTACCCGTAAACTTATCGAAGAAAACCACGTGCCTGATGATGTGACGCTACAAGTGTTGGTACAGGCGCGTGAGCATTTGATCGCCCGTACTTTTGAATCATTAAAAGGTGCAAAACGTGCCATCGTCCATGTCTACAACTCAACCAGCCGTGTACAACGCGAAAAAGTCTATGCCAAAAACAAAGACGAAATTAAAGAAATTGCTATCACTGGCGCCAAACTATTGAAAGAGTATGCGGCCAAATACCCTGAGACTGAGTGGGTGTTTCAGTACTCGCCAGAGAGCTTTAGTCAAACAGAGACTGAGTATGCAGTAGAGGTTTGTGATGCGGTTTGTGATGTTTGGCAACCACAACAAGGCCAAGAGGTGATTTTTAACTTGCCAGCGACTGTTGAAGCATCTATGCCTAATGTCTTTGCGGATCAAGTAGAGTACTTCTGCCGCAATCTTCCTCAGCGTGAGCATGTCATTATTAGTCTTCATACTCATAATGACCGTGGCTGTGCTGTAGCCGCGGCCGAATTGGGTGTGTTGGCAGGTGCAGATCGTATTGAGGGCACGTTGCTTGGTAATGGCGAGCGTACAGGTAACATGGACATTATGGTCATGGCCATGAACTTGTTTAGCCAAGGTATCGATCCTGAGCTTGATTTTAGCAATATGAGTGAAATCGTACAGGTTGTGAGCGAGTGCAATAACTTACCGCTACACCCGCGCCATCCTTATGTGGGTGAATTGGTCTTTACCGCCTTTAGCGGCTCACATCAAGATGCCATCAAAAAATCACTCGATTACAATGAAAACAACCAAACTGAGACTGACAACGTGTGGGATGTGGCTTATTTGCCGATCGATCCGGCGCACATTGGTCGTAGCTATCAAGATGTGGTACGTATCAATAGCCAGTCGGGCAAAGGTGGTGTTGCGTATATCTTGCAACGTAATTATGGCTTTAACCTACCACGTTGGATGCAGATTGACTTTAGCCGTGTGGTACAAAAGCAAGCGGAAGCGGTTGCTCGTGAATTGCAAAATGATGAAATTTTACAAACCTTTGAAAATACCTACTTGCAGCAAGGCAAGTTTGAGTTACTAGATTATAGTGTCAATAATAAAGGCGGTGAGGTGTATTTTAGCGGCCAAGTACAGATGAATAATGACACCATTGATATCGATGGTACGGGTAATGGTCCATTATCATCGTTTATCGACGGTCTTGCACAGCACACGGGTAAATCATTGCATATTATTAACTATGCAGAGCATGCCATTAACCCGCATCATAACAGTGGTAACGGTATCGATGATGATACCAATAGTGATAATAAGACCAATGCAAATGCCGCTGCTTATATTCAGTTGAATGTAGATGGTGAAGTGTACTCTGGCATTGGTACGTGTAGTAGTACAGTCTCAGCCATGCTAAAAGGGGCGTTATCAGCCTTTGCTCAAGCATTGAATGTAGAAGCGGCTTAGTATTAAATAGCTATACCGTGATACTTTACTGGTCTTAATTTTATAAATATATAACACCGTCGCTCCTTGTACTCAACAAGAAAAGCTACGGTGTTATTTTTTTATCAGTAGAAAGTGGCTAGATTATCGGGCATTATCTTACTTTAACGTCATTACTGACTAAGGTTTTGGTTATCGTTTGGATTAGAGTATTTTGTCCAATAGCATAATGTTACTTGTGTTTTTGGTGTCTACGACTTACGCTAATGTATATAAAATATTATAAATAAAAGGTTAATCATGGAACCTATATCATTTGCTTCATTTACATTGGCATCTATTCTGGCTTCATTGCCAGTGAATGGTGAGACGGTTACTGAGCCGACAATCACTACGCATATCAGTCCAGCTATTGCAGGACAATGGGAGATAGATTTAAACAGTTCTATCACCATGACCAAAGACGCAAAAGCTCAGCAAGCGGCATCATCGAATAGTCTGCAAAAAAACAGGGCAGAGCCTAAGGTGGTAGCTGATATGGACGGTGGCATAATCACTCAAAGTGAAGCACGCATACTAAACATTAAACCGACTAGCAGTAAAGACTTAATGGCGTCAGTCAACAAGTCGAATCAGTGCCGTGAGCTATATAATTTTGGTGCGGATAATGAGATGTGGGCGGTCAGTGGTAAAGAGTGGACGTACGGTCGCTATCTAGTCACACATCGTGAAGAAGGACTGCCAGTTATCGCTATCAAAACGGTCTATGATAACAATGAAGTAGATTGCTCAGGCAATCAGATTGATCAAACTGATGAAGCATTGATCGCATTTTTGTATCATGACGGCAATCAGATGCAGTGGTGCGCTGATCCTGACGGTACAGAGTGCTTTATGACTTTCAATAGAGTATTGCCATGATAAGTGGCTTTTATCATATTGCACAGATTATTTGACATCTACTGATGACAAAAAAGCCGCTATATCGATAGCGGCTTTTTTTATACTTAGCTTTTGGTACTGCTCTTTAAATAAGAGTTGATGAACTTTTTACGATTTATAATCGTTTTGTTCTACGCCTCTTTCTTAGCTTTATTCGCAGTCAACATTTCTCGCTCAAGATAATGAATGTTTTGTGCTTCTTTGGCAAAATTCTCATCTGCCAAAATCACATCACGATGTAGCGGTATATTGGTTTTGATACCTTCAATAATCAACTCATCAAGTGCATGTATGGTCTTAGCAACGGCTTGCTGGCGAGTCTGACCATGGCAGATAAGCTTACCAATGAGTGAATCATAGTAAGTCGGTATCTCATAGCCAGGGTATAGATGCGAATCGAATCGTACACCTGCGCCACTTGGCGCAAATAGTTGATTGACAGTACCAGGACAAGGAACAAAAGTTGCTGGATCTTCAGCATTGATACGACATTCAATCGCGTGACCTTGGATTTCAATCTCACTTTGACGATAAGATAAACCATAGCCGGCTGCAATTTTTAGCTGTTCAACGACGACGTCGATACCAGTAATCATCTCGGTTACTGGATGTTCAACTTGCACTCGAGTATTCATTTCAATAAAGAAAAATTCATTATTCTCAAACAAAAACTCAAACGTACCAGCGCCGCGGTATTTCACAAGCTCACAGGCTTTCACGCATGCTTTTAAGATGGGTTCGCGGACATCATCTGGGATATCTGGAGCAGGCGCTTCTTCTAGTACCTTTTGATGGCGACGTTGCAATGAGCAATCACGGTCATATAGATGGATAGCATTACCATTACCATCACCCAGTACCTGTACTTCTACGTGGCGCGGGTTTTGTAGATAGCGTTCCATATAGACGGTGTCATCACCGAACCAGAGCTCAGCTTCTTGCTTAGCAGCTTGTACTTGACCGACCAGCTCATCAAAGCGCTCAACGACGCGCATACCGCGTCCACCGCCGCCAGAGGCCGCTTTAATCAATAGCGGAAAACCAATATTACGTGCTTGTTCTTCAGCATTATGTAGAGTAACGGCACCCACAGAACCAGGTACAGTTGGTACGCCCGCTTTTTTCATGGCGTTAATGGCAGAGACTTTATTGCCCATCAAGCGAATATGATCAGCATTGGGGCCAACGAAAGTCAATCCTGCTTCTTCTACGCGCTCAGCGAACTCAGCATTTTCAGACAAAAAACCATAACCCGGATGAATAGCATCCGCGCCAGTGATTTCAGCAGCAGTTAAGATAGTATTAATATCAAGATAACTTTGATTGGCATTAGGCTTACCAATACAAATTGCCTCATCAACAAAGCGCAGGTGCATCAAGTTGGCATCAGCAGTAGAGTAGACGCCTACCGTTTCGATACCTAGCGCTTTGCAAGCTCGAACGATACGCAGGGCAATCTCACCTCTATTGGCAATGAGCAATTTTTTTATCATGGGTTCATCCTTGTCGAAGCATCAGTTATTGACTGAGTCTTGATATATGGCACTCTGTTATTTGACTTCGATGCGATATGTATATCAAAAACCAGCCATAATGAAATAAAGTATGGCAAATATCGTTACGCTTTATAACGTATGACAGGTTGGCCGAACTGTACGACTTCAGAATTATCTACCAAGATTTCGTCAACAATACCACTTTGAGTCGCTTCAAGAGGGTTCATGATTTTCATCGCTTCGATAATACCTAGAGTATCACCCGCTTGAACTTTTTGACCAACTTTTACAAATGGTGGGTCGTTAGGACTTGGCGCTGAATAAAAAACACCAACCATCGGCGAGTTTTCGACGCTACCCGCTTTTTCCGCAGGTTTTCCTTCAGCAGCAACAGGCGCTGCGCTAGCAGTTGGCGCTGCCATCATGGCTGGTGCAGGCGCATCATAGTGACGAGTTAAGCTAATATGCTCGTCGTCTGAACTGATTTCTAAGTTAACCAGTTCACTTTCTTCCATAAGGGCGATGAGGGTGCGTATTTTTTCAATATCCATAGTTTTTATCTGACCTTGTACTAAATTCGAGAAATAGTGTAACTAAATATTGTCTAATTAGTTGCTAATGATACCTAGATTCAGAGCAATGAGCAATCAATGTACAGTTGTTAACTGAGATTTTTTACATATTTTGACGTAAGCCATGTTTTCAGTAAGAAATCATCTACGATTCATCATAGTCTATGTGACTAAGTATCGCTAGCAATGGTTATGAGATGTGACGTTTTAATCAATCAGTTTCAACCCCAAAGCGTTGTTAAACGTCTTTGTTGATAGCGCAGCCGAAGTGTCAATAGAATAGAAGATAAGAATAGGCCTGTGATTAATGCCATCCAAAAGCCTTGAGCGCCAACATCAGTGAAACGCACTAAATAGATACCCAGTGGTAGCGCCACTAACCAATAGCAAAAAAGCGTTACCCACATCGGTATGGTGGTGTCTTGCATACCGCGTAATATACCAGCGACATTGACCTGCCAGCCATCAAATAACTGATAAGCAAGGGCAAAGATGAGCAAATGCATAGACTCCGCTCTAACCGCTGGATTATCGGTAAATGCTGCTGCCAGCTCTGGTCTAAATAGCCATATGCCAAGCATACAAGTGAGCGCAATCAATACTGTCCAGACAAGTCCAGTGGCTTGTACTTGGCGAAGTGCTAAGAGGTTTTTTTGACCATAACGATTTGAGACCATAATGGTGAGTGCCATCGCGACGGATATCGGTATCATAAATAGCTGTGACGTTACTGATAAAGCCACTTGATGCGACGCTGTTGCAAGCTCTCCTAGCGGACTGATAACAAGAGCGCCCAAACTAAATAAACTGGCCTCAAAAAAGATAGAGACACCAATAGGAATACCCAATTTTAGAAGTTTTTTGATCTGTGTGCGATTTGGGCTAGTAAAACCATAAAAAAAGCGAGTGCTAGCAAACTCTTGTCGCTTAGTAAAGCTGGTATAAATAGCCAGCAACAGGACGTTGATCCATAGTACCAATGCGGTCGCCACACCGCAGCCTGCACCGCCCATCTCGGGCATACCAAATAAACCATGGATAAAAATATAGTTCAGAGGAATATCGGCGAGTAGACCGACAATACTAATAACCGTCACCGGCTCAGGTCGACCAAGCGCTTCGCAATAACTGCGTAACACAGCATAGACAGCTAATGCAGGAAAACCAAAAGACACACCATGCAAATATTGTGTTGCTATAGGCTGAATGTTTTTAGGAACACCCATGATGCCAAGGACATTAGGTGCCAAATTGACAACAATAAAACCAATAAGGCCAAGAGCGCCTGCTGTCCACAAGGACTGCTGAGTAATATGAGGAACCTGATGATGCTGGTCTTGACCGACAGCCTCACCAATGAGAGGGGTAGTGGCAATCAATACACCTGTTGCTAACAAAAACAGCGGTAGCCAAATGCCAGATCCAACTGCTACGGCCGCCAAATCAAGCGCGGATACTTGGCCTGCCATAATAGCATCGACAACCCCAAGCGCTGCTTGGCAAAACTGAGTAATCAAGATAGGTAGAGCGAGTACCCCTAAGCGTAAACTGTAGCTTTTGAAGTCTCTGAAAGATAATGGGAAAACCATGGTAAGCAACTTTTTATTCTTTGCGATAATTGTTATGAAGGTAGTAACGATGAACAAGTAAATATCGTCGTCAATTCAATATTGACACAGTATGAGAAGAGTCGTGCCGACGATGATACTCCGATAAATAATATGAGCAAGCTTATACAGACGGAGTAAGAAAATAAAAGTGAAGGCACTAAAATAAAAATAACCCGTCAATCCAAGCAGTAGATTGACAGGTCATATACACATAAGATGGTAAAGAAGCCAGACTATGATGTCAACGATTTAGAGATACTATGTGAGCATTCATCTTAAGCTTGTTTTACCTAGGTATTGATAATCAGTAAATTCAGTAGATAAAGGGTCGAGCTAATCGGTGTGTTCTGGCAGTAGCTTGAGTGTCTCAGCCATGTCTATAATCGCGTGCCAGTGTTTGGGCTCTAATGGAATGACCGTTAATTGCTCGCAGCCCTTTCTCAGTAGTAATGAATCCTCAAGCGCAGGCAAAAATTTCAGCTCTGATAACGGCAATACCTCTGTAAAAGCTTGCTCAAAAGTGAGATCAACCATATACCAGCGTGGCTCTTCTTCGGTTGCAATAGGATCATAGTGACGATGCTCGGGGTGGAATTGAGTGGGGTCAGGGTAGCCTGCTTGACTGACCGTCATAATACCAGCCACACCAGAGGGTCTTGCGCTAGAATGATAAAAGAACACTTTATCACCGACTTTCATATCGTCACGCATAAAGTTGCGAGCACGGTAGTTACGGACGCCATCCCAGCTATCTGTATCCAATCGTTGTAAATCGTGAATACCAAAAAACTTTGGGTTTGATTTCATTAGCCAATAAGCCATATGTCTTATCCTTTGCTTCATTTTTACATTTAATATTTAACATTGTCAGGGTGCGTTTTTTATTAACCAGCTTTCAAGCGCGCCGCAAATGTAATGGTTATATTCTGAATACAGCGCTGCGCTTTGGATGCTGTACGGTTAATAGTATCTTTATATACTGCCTGCAAGTTACCATAGTGAATAGGGAGTTTGTACGTGGCTTTATGCGTGGCTTTGTTAATAGTTTTACGTTAGTTAGGCTTTTCTTTATATCATCTAGCCGTTATCCTAGCGATACTTTTGATACTGATCATCATTGCCCATTACACAATAAGTTTATTTATGTCCAAAATGAATGCTGATAGCTCGCCGAATAACCTTGATACGTTGCAACTCGCAGAAAAGATGACAGATACTAGCGTTGTAGAGGTGACGAGCATTCCACTGTCGCTCTATATCCATATCCCATGGTGTGTGAAAAAATGTCCTTACTGCGACTTCAACTCGCATGAGCTTCCTATAGACAGTCAGTTGTCTATGTATGATGACTATGTCGATGCGCTCCTTTTGGATGCGAATATGCAACAGTCATTGGCGCAAGGGCGTCAAATCAGCTCAATATTTATTGGCGGTGGCACACCATCACTATTGCCAATTGCTCAGTATCAGCGACTGTTTTCTGGTTTGCGGTCATGTTTTGAATTTGCAGAGGACATCGAGATTACGATGGAGGCCAATCCAGGGACACTTGAGCATGCGCCATTTGCTCAGTATCTAGAGGTTGGTATCAATCGATTATCTATCGGCGTACAGAGCTTTGACGCTGATAAGCTCAAAGTGCTTGGACGTATCCATGATCCTGTACAAGCGTTATCAGCGATTCGTGCTGCTAGGGCTGCTGGATTTACGCGAGTCAATGTCGATCTCATGCATGGTCTGCCGCAGCAAACCATGAACGAAGCATTAAATGACATTCAAATGGCGCACGATGCTGGCGCAACGCATATCTCATGGTACCAATTAACGATTGAGCCTAACACGGTGTTTTATCGTAGCCAGCCTATTTTACCCGATGAAGACAACTTGGCAGATATCGAACAAGCGGGGCAAACGCTGTTGCAGCAATTGGGGTACAGCAATTATGAGGTTTCTGCATGGGCGGGCGAGTCAGATAAGCCTTGCCGTCACAATATCAACTATTGGCAGTTTGGCGACTATCTAGCGATAGGTGCTGGTGCACATGGTAAAGTGACGATTGATTGTCACGCAGACAGAGGTAGCGCACCGTCAAAAGAAAGTGATAAATCAGAAAACGATTTGTTAGCAGAATCAGGTATCTATCGTTTTAGCAAATCACGTTTGCCAAAAGATTATGTAGGAGATATAGAGACAGAAAAATCCAAGAGCACTCAAAACGTACCAAAAATGGTTGGTTGGCAAGCAATCGATACAGATGAGCTCGTTAGCGAGTTTATGTTAAATGTACTGCGCTTACATGGCGGTGTTGCTTGGGCGTTATTTGAGCAGAGAACAGGACTTAAGCTTGAAAGCGTTACCACACAAGTAGACAAGTTGATTAAGAAAGGGCTACTGCTAGATAGTAAAACTCAGTTACAACCAACATTGTTAGGTCAGCGTTATCTTAATCAAATACTGCGTGCTTTTTTATAGTATCTGATAAAGTGGATGTGTAGTAACTAATTAGAACAAAGAATCCGTGACCAAAAAAAGGACTTACAAAACAGTAAGTCCCTCAAAAAATCTAAAACAATCAAACCTTAGATTTTGTTTTGTACTTCTTGTGCGCTACCAGATACAGCATTACCAGCGCTTGATACGTCTTGGCCCAAGCCTTTGAACGTGTTGCAACCAGTTAGAACAAACATAGCAGCTAAAGATGCGATGATTACTTTTTTCATAATAATATCCTCAAAGATAAATGGATGGTTTATAAATAACAACAGTGAGGCTAAACGGCAGGTTCAGGCATCACTGAAGGGGTATTGGATGAGGCAGTCATACATAAATGCTATCTCGCTATCCATTACAGACATCATAGTGAAAGTTAAAAACCCTGCACAGTATCAAAATGTAATTATTGGCAGTAAACTGTAACTTTTAATTACCTACCGCTCATAAATTTAAATAATAGAGCATCGACCATTTGTGGAGTAAACAAATATGACCATTCATATCGTGTTGGTCGCCCCAAAAATGCCGAGTAATACTGGCAACATTATTCGTTTGTGTGCCAACAGCGGCGCGCAGCTGCATTTAGTCAGACCGTTAGGGTTTGAGCTTGATGATAAGAAACTACGCCGCGCAGGCCTTGATTATCATGAATACGCACATTTGCAGGTACATGATGATTGGACAGCCGCACGGCAGGCGCTGCAAGTAGCCGACTGCCATATTGTCACGGCTTTAACAACCAAACTGAGCAAACCATTCTATGATTATGATTTTGGTGGGCAAGTAGACAGTGAGAAGCTTGATAGGAAAGCCATGCCCAATATCGCGCTAGTCTTTGGTTCTGAGACAGCAGGTCTGGCAGATGATATCCGTGAAGATATCGGTGCCGATAACTGGTTGAGATTACCAATGTTGGCTGATTCGCGCAGTCTAAATTTATCCAATAGTGTCGCCATATGCTTGTATGAAATATGGCGACAGCAAGGATTCTTGGGTGATGAAGGTCGTAGTATTGGCTATGAGACCTTGACGGTCTATGACCCAAAATAGCTATGTAATTCAATACTTAAACAATGGCGACAGACTTGGAAATCTCTGTGTGTTGAATGAGCAGTTAGATACTGCCCATTCATATATGGCGAGTATCTAGTACGATGTCTAGAGTATATTATCGTTTATAAACAGTTGGGCGGCTTTGGCAGTCCAGCTAAGCGATTGACATGGCGTGCCACCAAACCAGTATTAAATAGCTGCTGTAGCTTTTGATTGCTGATGTCGTGCTCAGGCAGGGTTTTCTGTAGCCATTTAATCAATGGGCGTGTCGCTGGTGCATGATTAAACTTGATGAAAAACGCGCGCACTTGCTGCAAGATTTGTAAGTGCTCACTCGTTAAGCTGACATCTAGTGTGTCTGCCAGTTGCTGTGCGATATCAGGTGTCCAAATCGTATGGTCACACAAATGACCATCTTGATCTAAAGCAATATCGCTCGATGCTGTGGCAATATGAGTTGTCGTAGAGGTATGAGTCATCATAAGGCAATCGTCACCACTTTATCAAACTGGCTATCCTGAGATAGGCTAATCCATTCTTCATCCGTTAAAATACCAGTCAATTTGCTCTCTAAATTTAGCTTGCCAGTGGTATTCGCCGTCAGCTGCGCTATATCATCCGCTAATGCATAAATACCTGCAATACCATCTATTTCACTATCATTCAAATAAGCATTAAGCCAGTCGATAAAAGCGGCTGTGGTACCAATTAAGATAATACTATCGCCAGTGCGCCAAGTGCGAGACATCTCTTCAGCACTGCGCCTGAGGGTATCCATCGTGCTGTGTAATTGATATAAAGTTGCCATAACAGTGTCCAAGTGTGTGCTTTATTATTTTATAAGTCTGATTATATTGCCAATTAAAAAGTTAAAATCTGCTCAAAATCTTGCGAGCGGATCATTTCTGGCACCAGCATGAGCTGTGAAGTCAGATCTACTGGCAGCATCCCGATCACCCAACCACTAAAGACATCATCAGGTAGCCAAGCCGCTGGCATGTCGTAAAGATCAAGCGACTGAATCATACCGTGCAAACGTGATTCAGGCTGCATCAATAAGCCAAAAACAGGTGCATCCAAGTACAGCTGCACTTCATGACCGAATGTCGCTAATGTCAGTGCCAATGCACAGCCCTCATAGCTTGCTGCTTCGGTGGGTGTATGCAGCTGGATTAATAATCTCATCATGTATTCCTAAATATATTTATCGCAGGCTAATGTCGTAATAGATGCGCTATCAAAACTGTATTAAACGGCAGCCATCCTGCATCATCAGAGCGAGTTCACTGAGTCCCACCAACGTAAATCCTGTCGCCAGATTGTCACCATCAAGCTGATGACGGGTACTGTTATCCGCGTCACTCACACCGCGGCTAAGAGCTGTGCTGACACAAACAGGCAGTGGTAACTGATATTGTTCAGCCAACATTTGCCACTCTTTGGTCAAATTCATTTGATCAGCGGACTGCCAGCGTAGCCGATTCGCCAGATGCGCCGAATCCCCATAAAAAAAGACATTGAGCAACGCCCGTTTGGTGTTAGGATTGTCGATGTCTTCTTTGTTGACGATATCGTCTGCATGACTATCGATATTATGATCAGCCGATGCGCTCTTAAGGTACGCGCGCGCATATCGTAATGCTAAATGCGCTAATGGGTGACTAGGGTCAGCGGTAATGAGTAGTAGCGGGGTAGTAGTCATAGAGGGCAGTATCACATATTATAAATAAGCGTTTAGAGAGTGTTATAAGGGTGAGACAGTATTATTGAAAGGCTATAACTGTTTTGTGTGAAGCAGTCTAGTCGATTTATAGTCGAGCTTTAATATTTCTTAATACTATTGAGCCAAAATGCTATTTTTATGGAGTATAAAGGTGCGTTGCAATGAAGCTGTCTCAAAGCATTTCGATTAAAGACGTTTATGCTACCATAAAGCGGCTCAAAGCAAATAGAGTCACTGTTACTAAACAGGGCTTTATGTTTTGTAATGATATATTGAGTATGTTCATCTGATGCTGTGACTGTCTCGTAAGAAAAAATAATAAACTTATGAGTTGGGTTCACGTAGTCTTACCATTCTATGTAAGGAGTTTTTGTCACTATGTTACCTGCTATGCCCTCACGTATGAACAGTGGTACAGATTATCAGCCGACAGCAGAGCAACTGCAAGTACTGCAAACAGCCAGTGAGTTTGCTTATCAAATTTGGGAGAGCCGAACGGTTTCCTGCCAAACATTTTTGCGTAGCTACCCACTGAACAGCACATTGACTCGTCAGCAAATCGATGATCTGATACAAGATTATACGCTAGATGAAAACTATCAACTCGCTGATGAAACGAAAGTCATGAGTGGCTTACGTAATTTGCGTAAGCTGTTAATGATGCGCTGGATTTGGCAAGATGCCTTGCAGATGATTAGTCTTGAGCAATTGACTGATGAGTTATCAGAGTTTGCAGATGGTTGTATTTCCTTTGCCAAGGACTATACCTATCAGCATTTGATTGCTAAATACGGTGAGCCAACCTTTATCAATGAACAAGGCAACGTGCAGATCGATGATATGGCTATCATGGCCATGGGTAAGCTTGGTGCTCAAGAACTCAATTTATCGAGTGATATTGACCTAATATTTGTACATCAAGCGCGCGGCGAAACCAATGGTGACAAAGCGAAAGGCACGCGTAGCATAGACAATAAACGTTTTATGACTCGTCTTGGTCAAGGGATTATTAAGCTGCTTGATAATAAAACAGCTGATGGTTTTGTCTTTCGGGTTGATATGCGCTTGCGTCCATGGGGTGATGGCAGTGATTTGGCCATTCATCTGTCCGCATTACAAAAATACTTTACGATGCATGGGCGTGCATGGGAACGTTTTGCTTGGTTAAAAGCACGGGTCGTTGGGCAAATAGATCAGCCATTTTATGATGCGATTCAGGCGCTAATCAAACCATTTGTCTTTCGTTATTATGTGGATTACAGTGCGTTCTCAGCACTGAGGGAGATGAAGTCTCTCATTCAAAATCAAGTTGCACAGCGTGAAGATCTAGACAATATTAAGCTTGGCGTGGGCGGTATCAGAGATATTGAGTTTATTGTACAAGCGTTTCAGCTGATTTACGGTGGTCGGCATCCTCAGCTACAAGTAAAGCCTTGTTTGGAGGCGATGCAAGTGTTACGTGAGCTTGGATATCTAGAGCAGATTACCTACGATAATCTACAAGCCGCGTATCGGTTTTTGCGTCGGCTTGAGCATGCGATTCAAGCCATTAACGATCAGCAAACCCAAAGACTGCCGCATGATGATCATTGGCAGCATAATCTCGCAGTGACGCTTGGGTTTAATGATTGGCAGGCATTACTGACCCAATTAAATGCTCATCGAGACAATGTTAATGTGCCATTTGAACGTATGGTGACAGAGCGTCAAGTACCTGACAATGATGATACCGATCTAGAGCCTGAGCATTTAGAAGCGCAAATTGCGCGTCTAAACGAGGTACTAACAGAAGAAAATCGCGAGTTATTACAGAATTTTTGGCAATCAAAGATGGTCGCTAACCTCAGCGAGGAGGCCCGAGAGCGCTTAGATGACGCGTATCCTGTTATTGTCCACGCGCTATTGGCTCATCAAGAGCAGCAAAAACTTGCCAATGCTGCTTTACCACGCTTGATTGCATTGCTCGAAGCCATTTGCCGACGCTCAATTTACTTGGTCATGATTGCAGAAAACCCCAATGCAACGATTGAGCTGATTCCGATGCTATCAGCCAGTCCGTGGATTGCAAAAGAGTTGGCACAATACCCTGTATTATTAGACACCTTTTTACAGCAACACTATCGCCACCTGCCAGATAAGCCTGAGCTGCGTGATATCCTGCGCCAACAGTTATTGCGGGTCGAACCTAATGACGAAGAAGAGCTGCTAAGCGTATTACGACTGTTCAAGAAAAACCAAGTATTGGCTGTGGCTGCCAGTGATGTGTTGGCTGAGCGCCCGATCATGAAAGTATCGGACTCATTGACTTATATTGCTGAAGTGGTACTAGAAGCCGCACTAGAGCGTGCTTTTGCAGAGATCGTCAACCGCTATGGCTATCCGATTGGTCAAGATGGTGATCCAGTGACTGAAGCGGAATGTGGCTTTGCGATTATCGGTTATGGCAAGCTTGGTGGATTAGAGCTCTCGTATTCTTCCGACTTGGATTTGGTATTCTTGCATAAGATAAAAGAGCAGGGCATGACCACTGGTGAGAAATCGGTGAGTGGAATGAAATTTGCTGCGCGTCTTGTACAAAAGCTAATGAATTATCTCAATACCCAAACACGAGATGGTAGGGCATACGAGATTGATATGCGTCTGCGTCCGTCGGGCAACGCTGGCATGATGGTGGTATCTTGTCATGCCTTTGAAACCTATCAAATGGACAAAGCGTGGTCATGGGAGCATCAGGCATTAGTTCGTGCTCGGGCGATTTGTGGTGACAGACGAGTGACTGCACGCTTTTGTGACATTCGCCGAAATGTGTTGGCGCTGCCGCGGACATTGGAGCAAGTACGTTCTGAGGTCACCAGCATGCGTATCAAAATGCAAAAGCACTTAGGCACCAGCCAGTGGCAACAGCAATCGGGCAAGTTTCAACTCAAACAAGATGCAGGCGGTATTGTAGACATTGAATTCTTAGCGCAGTTTGCGGTATTGGCCTATTCACATGAGTATCCAAGCTTGACCAAATGGAGCGATAATGTCCGTATTTTTGAAGAAGTTGCTTTGCTTGGCATATGGCAAGAGCAAGTCTGTCAGGAATTGACCGATGCCTATCTGAGAATACGTGCTGCCACTCATCAACTGGCACTATCAGAGCAGTCATTATTGGTCGATGAGTCACTCTGGCAGGAGACGCGCGCACTGGTACAAGCGCAGTGGCAGCATCTAATGGGCGTAGAATCTAACGAAGAATAATTATGAGATTTGTTTTTATTAAGGCCTTGCTGATAACCAAAGAGACGCTTAAACTGTAAGGTTTTATGATAATTAAAAAGCGTAATTAAAAACTATAGGGTCTCAAACCAAAAGATTTCATTTGCCAATACGGCCAGTGATATAATCGATCACACATCATCTTAATACTGTCAGCTGTTCGTCATAATGAAACTGTGCTTTAAGCAATAAAAATGGGCACTGCGGTGTTATCATACGATGTTGATCACTACTGTTAAATAAAACCTACCTAAGAAAAGTTAGACGTCAGTGCTAGCATAAGGATTATAAAATGAATATGGCAACACAAGATGGTAAGCTTTGGATGAATGGCACGATGATTGAACAGCCAGATGCTAAAGTTCATGTGCTTACCCATAGCTTGCATTATGGCATGGCTGTGTTTGAAGGCGTGCGTGCTTACCAAACCGCTGATAATCGCACGGCTATTTTTCGCCTAAAGGAACACACTGAACGTCTACTTGGTTCGGCAAAAATCTTTCAAATGGACGTGCCGTTTGATGCGGCCACGCTAGAGCAAGCACATAAAGATGTGGTCAAGCAAAATAACTTGGCAGAAGCCTATATTCGTCCGCTTATTTGGGTAGGTGCAGAAAAGCTTGGCTTATCTTCGCGTGACAATAGCATCAATGCTATGGTTGCTGCATGGCACTGGGGTGCATATCTTGGTGAGGAAGGCATCAAAAATGGTATCCGTGTAAAAACCTCTTCATTCACGCATCATATGCCAAACGTCACTATGTGTAAGGCAAAAGCTTCAAGTAACTATCCTGTGTCTATCATGGCCAACCAAGAAGTCACTCGTAATGGTTATGACGAAGCTATCTTGATGGATCCGCAAGGGTATGTGTGTCAAGGTGCTGGCGAGAACTTATTCTTGGTAAAAGATGGCGTGCTACATACGCCAGATTTAGCGGGCGGTGCACTTGATGGTATCACTCGTCGTACTATCCTTCAGTTCGCGGCTGATCTAGATATCAAAGTCGTTGAACGTCGTATCACTCGTGATGAGTTCTACTTAGCAGACGAGATCTTTATGACAGGTACTGCTGCTGAAGTGACGCCTATTCGTGAATATGATGATCGTACTATCGGGAATGGCGGCCGAGGACCATTGACTGAGAAACTGCAGACTTTATACTTTGATGTGGTTCATGGTCGTAACGAGCAATATATGGATTGGTTAAGCTTTATTGACTAATAAAGTCGTTAGTTTAAAGACCAAAAAGGCTGAACATAATTGTTCAGTCTTTTTTTTATGCTAATATAGCCATCATATTTATTCTTAAGATTAAAGTGAGCAGTCCATGCCAATAGATTCTAGTACAGCAGATAATAAAAATATCAAACAAATTATTTGTATTAAATGGGGTACAAAGTACGGGGCTGATTACGCCAATAAATTGTATGGCATGGTATCTCGCAATATTACGCCACCGTTTCGTTTCGTCTGTTTTACCGATGATACCACCGATGTACGTCCAGAAATCGAATGTCAAGAATTGCCACCATTAGATGTCACCATGCCAACTAATACACTTGGCAAGTGGCCAAAATCACGTTTGTGGGGGGAGAAGTTAGGTGATTTGACTGGGACAGTATTATTTGTAGATTTGGATGTGATTATAGTAGATAGCCTCGATCCTTTCTTTGAATACGGCGAACCAGACGATGTTATTTTGTCTTATAACCCGAGTAACCCATTAGAGCGCCTAGGGCAAACGTCTTGCTTTAGATTCAAGATAGGGTCGCTTGTCTCATTGCAAGAAAAATTCAAAGCTGATCCACAAGGTATCGCTGATGAGTATCGTTTTGAGCAGCGCTTCGTCACTCGTAATGCGCCAGGCGGTGTCAAGCTGTTTCCAAAGGCATGGGTCGCGCACTTTAGACGCAAATGTCGTCAACCGTTCCCACTTAACTACATCAAAGAGCCAAAGATTCCTAAAGGTGCTCGAATTGTTATTTTCCCTGGCGACTTATATCCTACACATGCGATCGAAGGTAGATATAATAAAAATGCTGCTAACAATGCCAAAGATCACTTAAAAAGATTAACTGAGCCCAAAAATCTAAAAAGACCGTTACGTCACTTGCGTCATTTTATCTTGCCAGTAGGGTGGATCGAAAAGTACTGGAAAGAATAGGTCCCATTATATATTTGAGTATTATCGCATTGCATTAGCACAGATAAATATTAGTCAGTGAACGGATAAAATTATGAATACAGAAGATACTATTAAAGTCTTTGTTGGTTGTGACCCAAATAACTGTGATCTAGAGCAGATGATGGTATTAGATTATAGTATTCATAAACATACCAGTGTACCCGTTGAGATAGTATGGATGCAGCTGTCACGCGATCCTAATAGCTATTGGTATTCTAATCCTGAGACTGGAGAGGGTTGGAATACCACTAAATGGTCAACGCCTTTTTCAGGCTTTCGCTGGGCAATTCCAGAGTACTGTCAATACTCTGGTCGTGCCATCTACATGGACGCTGATGTCATTATTTTAGATGATTTGGCAAAGCTGTGGCACCATCCTATTGAAGGACAGTCTGTTGTAGCTGCTAAGACTAATGCGGATATGACTCGGTTGTGTACATGCGTATGGGATTGCAAGGCGGCGAAAAACATTGTCCTACCAATTAAAAAACTCAAGAAAGATCCCAAAAGCCATAAAGAAATGATGGCTGTATTCAAACATAATAATCAGCTCATTGAGCCTTATCAGGATAGTTACAACTGTATAGATGGCGAAAACTTAGCATTAGAAGATATTAGGATTTTGCATTATTCAGATATGGGTACACAGTTCAGTCATAAATATTCATTACCTAGAGTCAGTGAAGAAGGTATTGAGCATTGGTTTGACGGTGAAATAATGTCGCACCCAAGGCAGGATTTATCTGAGGTTTTTGATGAATATTATAACGAAGCACTTGCTGCTGGATACGATTTAGACAGTTATAGGGTAGAACCTTTCGGTCATTTTCCTAAAAAATCTCAAGAAGGTTATACTGGTAATAAGGTGACTCGTCCACACGCTTCTAAATCATTTTTTTCGAAGCTATTTAAACGCTAGTTTTTTAATGAAGCAATGATAAGCCTTTTTAAGAAGGTGAAAACTTACTCCATAGGTTATCGTGTATGAAGCAGCATAAAAAAACAGTGTTACTCGTTATTAATTGTCTACAAGGCGGCGGTGCGGAACGTGTCGTATTAACATTGGGGCAAGGGTTTTATGAATTGGGCTATGAAGTACATATTCTAAGATTTAAGCCGTTAGTACAGTATGACTTAAGTCCGAATCTTAACTACCATGTACTTAAGTTTAAGCCGTATAAACTTATACCAGGGGCCCAAAGACGTGACCAGATTTTTGCACGGGCTGTTGATAAATACGTGTCGAAAAATATCGGTCAGCCTGACATCATACTGTCCAACCTAGATCGTGCCGATAGTATTCTAAGTAATAGTAAACTGCCTAATATCACTTATATTATTCATAACACAGTATCACTACTCTATAAGTTTAATAAAAATCACGACGCTGAGCAGTTAAAGCAAAGAATGATAGATATATATGCCAAGCACCCTTGTGTGTGCGTTAGTGAAGGCGCTCAAAAAGACTTTATCAAAAGCTTTGGTCATATTACGCCAACCACCGCCATTCACAATCCAATTGATAAAAACAGTATTCAACAGCAAGCCGATGCTTTTGTCCCTGACTACCAGAACTATATTATTCATGTCGGGAGTTTTAAAGATGCCAAGCGTCATGATGTATTGGTAAATGCTTATGCAAAAACAGATCAATCTATGCCTTTACTACTTTTGGGTCAAGGGAAGCATAAAAGTGAAACAGAGCGACTGGTAACAGAGTTAAGCCTAGAAGACAAGGTAATATTTTTAGGATTTCGTGATAATCCCTTTCCTTACATCAAAAATGCGCAGTTTAAGATATTGACGTCTGACTGGGAAGGGTTTGCTCTGGTCATTGCCGAAGCTCTCGTGCTAGGTACTCCTGTTATCAGTACTAACTGTCCGTCAGGCCCAAGTGAATTACTACCAGAACATAATTTGATGCCGATGGGTGATATTGATGCCATTGCCGAAAAAATGCAGCAAGCGATTAGTAATCCGCAAACGTTTCATGCGCCATTCGATGAAGCGCTGCTACCAGCCAAAATAGCAGAAAAATACGTAGAATTTACCCAAAATCTATAGCTGGTAAAATAGTTGGGCCGATACATCTCTAAGTCTAAATATTTATTTTTAAGAATACTTAATAAATGATTGATAATAATACAGAAAAAAAAGAACATTCGAATAGTAAAGAAAAAGTGCTATTGGTTATTAACTGCTTGCAAGGTGGCGGTGCAGAACGTTCGGTCTTGACGCTGGGACAAGGTTTTCATGAGTTAGGTTATGACGTCCATATTTTACGCTTTAAATCTAGAGTAGCTTATGAGCTCAGTAATTATATTTCTTATCATCAACTGGACCTAAATGATTATAACTCTATACCTACGAAACGTCTTAGGTACTGGTATTTTGCAAAAGTATTAGACAGATACGTGCGCAAAGAGATTGGTACTCCAATATTGACGCTAGCGAATTTAGATAAAGCCGATATGGTCTTGCGCCATAGTAGTCTGCCCAATATCGCACACGTAATTAGAAATACTATTTCTAAAAAAATTGAATTGTTTAGAAGCCAAGGCAAAAAAGCAAATGATAAAAGATTAAGCAATATATATTCTCGGCATCCTTGTATATGTATTAGTAAAGGAGTCGAAAAAGACTTTCAAGCTACATTGGGTGTGACGAATACAACGACAATATACAACCCGATTGACCAAAGACAGATTGTGCAATCGGCGTCAGAGTTTGAGCTAGAGTTTGACAGTTACATTATTCACGTTGGTAGTTTTAAGACTCAAAAAGCTCATGAAGTGTTGATTAGAAGTTATGCAAAGACTCGGAAAACATTGCCACTTCTATTATTGGGTGAAGGTGTATTGCTAGAGTCAATGAAAGAGCTGGTTACTTCTTTAGGTTTGGAGAACCGTGTACATTTTTTAGGTTTTCAAAAAAATCCATATCCTTATATCCAAAAAGCACAGTTTATGGTTTTGTCATCAGTATTTGAGGGATTTGGACGGGTTATTGCTGAATCACTGGCTTTAGGGACACCTGTTATCAGTACAGACTGCCCATCGGGTCCAAGTGAGTTGCTACCACCACACAACCTCGTCCCTGTAGGAGATGTGGATACATTAGCTAAAAAGATGGATGAAGCAATGGAGAATGCTGGTACATATCAGTCCTCGTTTGACATGGAGTTATTACCAATTAATATTGCTCAACAATATATAGATTTTATGAGAACTAATGGTTAGACATTACTCGGTTGCAGCCTTGATAAAAGGTGTAGGTCGTAGTCGTGTAGTAATATATAAGAGAGATAGACTAATCCAACCACCATTTAGACCAATCATCTCTGTGCAACTGCCGTAAAGTAGCAAAAGCACTGTCATTATTCTGCAGTTTTTCAAACACTGCCAGTAACATGGTCGTGGCCAATTTATCAACTTTCTGAAATTTATTATAGCGTTTTCGCATATTTCTCAAGCTATCATCGGTGCCGATACGAAAATAAGTAAGACCATCGTACAGAGGCAAATCACCGGCATAAAGCATATCGGTTTTTTCAGTTAGCAATGGCATAGATTCAGCATTAGTGGATAACTGCAGAAAGTTTTTGGTCTCATAAGTACGTAAAGTATTCATTAAAGTGACCACATTCATCAAGATAGCTGCTCTATGAGTATTGTCCGAATGATCAATAAACGTATCGCAAGCAGAGACAATCCAGCGCAACGACAGATGTGTCAATAAATAGTCGCTTTCTGCTTCCCATAGTCTTTCAAATTCAGCGAATGTTTTATCTATTTTGTACTTACGACGCATTAGTATAATAAGCGTGTTGTGATAAAAACAGAGTTCAGACTCACCAAGCGATTTATATTTCAAATTATTCAAATGGTTTTCTAAGTCTGTGCTTTTACGCTCATTGGTTAACGCTTCAATATCACACATTGATTCAGTAATGGTTGTTGCTTTCATCTCATCAAAGCTTCTATCATTATAGGTTTTGATAATCTTACCCGCATTCAATCTTTTTTCGCTTCGAAAGATCAATAGCAATTTTCTCTGCCAACTTGAAGGTGTAGCCATGTTATCAAAATCCTCTAAAAATATATAAAGATATTAGCGCCTTAATCTCTATAATATAAGTCTTAGAGATCATTGTTGTTTGTTTAGACTGAATAATACTGTTTATACCAATCGACAAATTGTTTGATACCCTCTTCTATACTAGTTTCAGGCTTAAAGCCAATATCTTCTACTAACTCATCTATGTCTGCGTAAGTAATCGGTACATCACCTGCTTGCATAGGCAATAAATTTTCTTGCGCTTTTTTGCCACAAGCGTCTTCAATGGCAGTAACAAAACGGCGCAAAGTGACTGGCTGATTATTACCAATGTTGTAAATCTTGTAGGGAGCAGTCGCTGTTGTAATAGTAGAATGCTGGGGAGAAGGGGCCTTATTAATTATACGAATAATGCCGTTGACAATATCATCAATGTAGGTAAAGTCACGCTGCATATCACCATTATTAAATACATTAATTGGCTCACCAGCTAGAATTTTCTTTGTGAACGAAAAATATGCCATATCAGGTCGACCGTAAGGACCGTAAACGGTGAAGAACCTTAACCCTGTTGTAGGGATATTATATAAATGGCTATAGCTATGTGCCATAAGCTCGTTGGATTTTTTGGTGGCGGCATATAGGCTGATAGGAAAATCAACACAATCAGTAGTGGTAAATGGCTGCTTTATATTCATACCATAAACAGAGCTAGAGCTCGCGTAGATTAAGTGTTTGATATCGTGGTGACGACAGCCTTCTAGAATATTAACAAAGCCAACCACATTTGAGTCGATATAGGCATTTGGGTTTTCGATAGAGTAGCGCACACCTGCTTGGGCACCTAAATTAACAACCGTATCAAATTGATAGGTTGCAAAAAGCTCAGACATGGCCTCTCGATCAGCAAGGTCTAACTTAATAAATGTAAAAATTTCTGGATCTGATATCTCACCTAATATTCTCAAACGCGCTTCTTTTAGATCTGTATCATAATAGTCGTTGATATTGTCGATACCAACGATACAGTAATCCCTAGCAGATAGATCTGTTTCTAGTATCGCCTTGATTAAATGAAAACCAATAAAACCTGCCGCACCAGTGACCAGTATTTTCATTAGTCGCTCCCAAACAGATCGCGAGTGAATACTTTGTCTGCGACATCTTTTATATCGTCAGATAGGCGGTTTGCGACAATGACGTCACTCACTGATTTAAAGGTGTCTAAATCTTGAATCACACGCGAATTAAAGAAGTTGTCTTCTTTTAGCACAGGCTCGTAGACAACGACCTCGATACCTTTTGCCTTGATACGTTTCATGATGCCTTGTATAGCAGATGCTCTAAAGTTATCTGACCCACTTTTCATCACTAGGCGATGTATTCCCACGATTTTTGGCTGTCTTTCGATGATTTTATCTGCAATAAAGTCTTTGCGGGTTCTATTAGAATCGACAATGGCTTTTATTAGGTTGCTTGGCACTTCATCGTAATTTGCTAATAACTGTTTAGTATCTTTGGGCAGACAGTAGCCGCCATAGCCAAAGGAAGGGTTATTATAATGATTGCCAATACGAGGGTCTAAGCCAATACCTTCGATGATTTGTTTGGTCTCAAGTCCAAAAGTTTGCGCATAAGTATCAAGCTCATTAAAATAAGCCACGCGCATCGCTAAATAAGTATTAGAAAATAATTTGATCGCTTCAGCTTCAGTAGACTCTACAAATAATAGCGGTGCATCTTTTTTGACGGCACCCTCAAGTAATAGGTTGGCAAATATTCGAGCCTGCTCAGTCTGTGCGCCTACAATAATACGTGAAGGATAAAGGTTGTCATGTAGTGCCTTACCTTCTCGCAAAAACTCAGGCGAAAAAATAATGCGATCAGTCGCATAACGTTCTTTGATACTGGTTGTGTAACCTACTGGCACTGTAGATTTAATAATAATGGTTGCTTGTTGATTCACTAACAGCACTTGCTCAATGACGGCTTCTACTGTGGAGGTATTGAAATAATTGGTCTTGGTATCATAATCAGTCGGCGTGGCAACGATGATGAAATCTGCATCTTTATAAGCTTCTTTAGCATCCAGCGTTGCAGAAAAATTGAGCTCTTTATGCAATAAAAAATCTTCGATATCTGTATCTTCGATAGGAGACTGCTTGGCATTTAACAAGGCTATTTTTTCAGCGATGACATCGACAGCAACGACTTCGTTATGCTGTGCTAACAGCATTGCATTCGATAAGCCTACGTAGCCTGTACCTACTACTGCTATTTTCATAATATATCCAAGTAATTTTTAAGCTTTTATTGGTTTAAATCAATAGTGAGTAATCATCATTATAGTTCAAGCGTAGTTTGAATTCATTTAGGCTCAGTATTTGTGGTATCTAACACGGAGTTAGGCAGATAATCCAAGAATTTGTGCCTCATGGCTTGGCTGATTTTTTTATACAAATCTGGTTTCAAAAGATCCAAACTTTGAATACAACCATATTTAATAGTTCTATCTTCTAAAGCAATGATAAAGTCCTCTACGCTATTCTCATTTTTTAGATAGTTGATAGAGATATTAGATTTTAAATTTGCTTCGCCTTTTTGAATTTTTAGATGATTCATTAGTGTTATAGGGTTAACTTGGGCGACATCTCTGAATCTGTATTTTATCTGCTCGGTCAATAATTGCGGATGATTCAATAAATGGGTCTTTAAGATATTTTTATCGACAATATGAGGGTAGTGATGAATTTCAAAAAACTGATTCATGCCCAGTATTTTAGCACTTAACATTTGGGCAATAGTATGCCTTGGCTGAATCGGTGTGCCAAACAATTTAAAGCGTGATTTTCGAAAATTGAGCTTGGCATTCAAAGCAGCACTTTTACGCCATTCACCGTGAACAATTAGCTTCTCACTGTCTAAAAAGTCATCTATCGTCACTGGTTGATTAAAAAAGAAATCATCGTTCATATAGATAAAATAGTCAGACAATCCTTGAATATTCCAAATCATCGTCTCAATTGATCGAGTGTTGAAGGTCGGTAAAAACTCTTCATAACCCGAAAATATTTCCTTGTGATCGACAATACGTATTTTATCTGCTGCACAGATATTTTGCTTGGCAAATTCATCAATGAATGCTGGCCATTGTTGGTCGGTCACAACATAAATGTGACGGCAAAAAGGCATGTATTTGATGATAGAGGCAATATTATAGTATATCTCATCATCACTTGCGAAACGTGTGGCAGTTACTGCATCTGACGCCACTGCTTTGCCTGACTTATAGTTTTCTCTTTTTTGTTTGAGTATAGGATCTGCGCCATCCACCCAAGCGATGACCACGTCTAATGTTTTCTCGTCAGGTTGCTGCATGACTGATCCTATTTTTTGTGAACGTATTCTATTGATAGATTGATAGTTTCAATGGTGACATTAGTTCAGCTATGATATTTACTGGCATCGTTATTAGCAAGATCTAACTGATTTATAAAATAAAGTTTGATCGCGATTTTACTATGGGTAGACAAACCAATCCGGTTTATACTTCAGCAAGTAAAGGCTGGGCCATGAAAGTAGATGAGACTAGCACATAAAGTCAGAACGCTGCAATAATTAAGACCTTTGGTGCCCTTATCTGGCTAACCCCTTATACCTATATATACAATTAAGCTGAGGCACTAATGCCACCTATGATTTTATTTATTTTAAAAGCACTTGAAGGCCGAGGTGCTGAGCGTATGGTCACAACGTTAGCAAGTGCCTATGTGAAAATGGGTCATAGCGTCCATATTTTATGTTTGGAAGAAACACAGGATATGCCACTAGATGCTGATATTCACTATCATATAGTGCCATACGATGAGGTGTTTTCTGAGCAAAATCTTGAGCCAAACTCTAAACAGGCACAGGCTTACGAGGCAGTCGCTAAGCGTATTGATGAGTATGTGCTCAGCCAAATAGGGACGCCAGATCTGATATTGGCTAATATTTATAAAGTGAATTGGATTATGGTGTATAGCCAATTACCCAACATCGTGAATGTGCTGCATACAGCGCTATCTAAGCAGTTTCAGCAGCAATTATCCGATACACCACTACAGACTATCAATCATTTGAAAACGGTCTATAGTGCTCATCCCTGTACCTGTGTAAGCGAGGGTGCACGCAAAGACTTAATCTCACTTTTAGGAGATATCACCAAAACCGCAACCATTTATAATCCTTGCGATGTCGCTTGGATTCAAAGCAAAGCGTCACAAAAACCACATATCGAACAGTTTGGCTTAGCAGATAAACAGTATATTATTCATGTGGCCTCATTCGATACCATGAAAGGTCATCGAGACTTGCTACAAGCCTATGCAAAAACAGAGCGGAAGCTGCCATTAGTATTGGTCGGTAAAGGCAAGCTTGAAGCAGAGATTGAAGCGCTGGCGTTTCGACTTAACATTAGTGACTGTGTTAGGTTTTTGGGCTTTCAGAGTAATCCTTATCCCATCATTGCCTCAGCGGCACTGATGGTGCTCACCTCTAAGTTTGAGGGTTTTGGCTATGTCATCGTAGAGGCGCAAGCACTTGGCGTACCAGTGATCAGTACCGATTGTCCATTTGGTCCAAGAGAGTTGCTACCTGTCAAAAACTTGATACCTGTCGGCGATATTGATGGATTGGCGATGCTCATCGATCAAGCAGTAGACAATCTGACGGATTATATAGTGCCGCTAAATCAGCAGCTATTGCCGAATAATATCGCGCAGCAATATTTAGAGTTCAGTGTAGCGTTGAATTCATCAGTCAAGAATGACTAAAGATCATCAAATAGAGATTTGGAGACAGGGGAGTGATTGATCACAGCGACACCATGTGCCTTGTAGCTCCTACTCAATAAATTGAAAGAAGGCACAATGCGCTCGTTCATGACTTTGCTCAGCGTGCTTGGCGCGCGGTTGTGGTTATTTTCGTAAAATCGCGGCTGATCGCTATTGAGTAAGTCAATTCCGTATAGATGAATGGCCGCTGCATGGCGTGAGAAAGCCAGCTGTGTGGCTACGTAAGCAACCGTACCCGCCTCGACAAATCCATGAGTGACATTGAGGGAGACGCCGATCTCAGTAGAGCTATGACTGCTATCAATAACAAAATTCGGATGATTGATAAAGTAGGATAAAGGCATTTTCTTATTCAGGCGTTTTTTCTTAAATATGAGCTTATTGAATGATAGCTTATTTGATTTGACGCCCCATGGTCTGTCTACTGGATATAATACCCGCATGGCGTGATGATACGTACGCATGATATCAGGGTGAGTCGTGGCCATCGCTTCAAAGACGGCAAGCGTGGCATATAAAGGTTGACCTGTATAATACTGACGTAAAATTTCAGGCTGATGATTGACAAAGCGCGCATCACTAATGACATAGCCGACGACATGAGTAAATTGATGCCGTCCGGTAAGGCTAAGACTACCATTAACAAAAATAGTGGGCGTGTCTAATAGTTCTGACAACGCTAATTGTTGTACAGATGGGCCTGAGGCAATAATATTGACGTCTTGTCCAAGCAAACTTTGCTCTGCTTCATTGGCATTAAAAGCGTCAATAACGATGAGCTCGTTATCGATGTTGAACCCAGCGGTAGCAGGTAACCTTAAATATAACGCCATACTATGTTCCAGTCGTTGACCTCAAATAACTTGTATCCTAATGCATTGCCGTCAAATTGTTTGGACTATTGGTAAACTATATAGACATGGCTCATGGCTATATATTTACTGCCAGTATTGCTTTAACCATGGGCTTGGTTTCACATGTCGATACCATTTGCCGCCGCTACCAGCAATCGCATCGGGCGGGTTAATCTCACCATGGAAAATTACAATTTTTGCCTCATCTGGAAGAGTAGGTGTGCGCACAAAGTTAAAAGGAATCGGCGCAATACATTGGTACTTAAAGCTGACACACCATGTCTTATCCCAATATTCTAAGTGGTGATGTTCACGCAAGTAATTAGAGAGGTAAGCCTGCTCGTGACGTACTTGGGTGCGAATGGTTTCAAAGTTCCGCTCAAAATTTGCCAGCAAATCAGGATAGGTATTCATACCAATATTAAAGCGATAGACAGAGCTATTGCCAATCATGCGCCAAGGTTTTTTCCAGTCGCGGATGATGACGACGCTGTCTTCATGTTCTGCTTGGTAAGTGAAAAACGCATCGATATTATCGACAATGACGATATCAATATCTAAAAATAGCGCCACACCTTTTAAATCATATAGCTCAGGTTTAAAGGTCGTGAGCTTTTTCCAACCACGTTCAGGACCTGCTGGTAAATCCATGTCAGGTATGGGATAACAAGCAATCGCAGGATCAATACCTGTGCTGTCATCAGTTAAGCAAACCATTTGGAAGTCCAATGTCAGGTGACGGCTCACCATATTGTACAGACGGTTGACGTATTCAGGACCGTATTTATCACCCCATTTCATACAAATGATATAACGCTGTTCAGCAGTATTGTTTTGTGTTGGTTCTATAGGTAAGGTTTTAGTTACGTCAGATGTCATAATGCACTCGTAGTGAGATAATAGTGAGGTAAATGAAGGACTAATAAAAATGAGAGGGTACAGAACTTAGCCAATATTAGCATAACTGTGATTGATGATATGTCTAAATCAGTAAACGATAGTACAGTTATTACTTGCGATTATCGATGTTAGTGTCATCAGTGAAAGAACCATTTACATCGTTACCAGAACGACTACCAGTAGCGTGATGCGACTGAATAAAGACTGCTAAAGTGGCTTTGTCTTTTCGGTAAGGATTGCCTAGATTTGGTATACGCTTAAAACGTCGATAGCCCCACATATAGTGACTATAGTTGTCTTTAATCATATGCTCCATGGCTTTATTGAGTGCGTGAGTCGCTACTTCAGTATTGCGATCATATAGCGCTGGATCGTCGAGCTTATAGCAGTAAATATCAAAACCGCGTCCATCATTACGACGAATACAAGACAAGCCAACTAAGGCACATTTGGTTTTGCTCGCCAGTTTTGAGGCAAGGGTACTGGTTAATGTTTTGATACCAAAGAAGGGAACGACTACGCCGCCTGACGGATCTGGGACGTGGTCTGGTAATACAATACTAAAGCCCCCTTGTTTAAGGGTTTTAAACACGGCTTTAACACCGCTACCATCGGTAGGCACCAACGTTGCATTAAGACGCGCACGCCCTTGAAGAATAAACTCATTAGCGAATCTGCCGTCTACTGGCTTATACATAATAGTTGGCGAACCAAACTGATTGAGCCACGCATTCATCATCTCCCATGTGCCGAGATGAGGGACGATAGCAAGCATGCCATTGGGATTGGCAAGACCTTCTAGTAGAATGTCTTTATTATGGACGTCACAGATTTGGGCAATACTCCATTCAGGTGGCATTGCCCAGCTTTTGATAGATTCAATACTGGTTAAACATTGATGATAGATGATGTCTTTGATCAGCGCTCGTTTTTGTGGCTCAGACAATTTGTCCGTAATCAGCGCCATATTAATATGAATGGTACGCATGATGCTGAGACTTGGTATCTTGACGATCACCCAAGCGACAAAACGTGCCAGCATCTGTAGTACAGACAATGGCACGAATTTAAAAATATGATACGGATTCATAACCACTCACATGGCGATGAATCGCGTAACAAGCACTGTGGGCAGCAATAGTACATTATCAAATGTTTTATTGAGCAGGTTTGTTGGTATCAGCCTGTGCTTTTTCACGAACACGGATACCAAGATCACGTAGCTGCTTGCTATCCACTCCAGCAGGTGCTTGGGTTAATGGGCACTCAGCAGTTTTGGTTTTTGGGAATGCGATCACATCACGGATAGAATCAGCGCCTACCATAAGCATAATCAAGCGATCCAAACCGAATGCCAAGCCACCATGCGGCGGTGCACCAAATTTTAGTGCATCAAGTAAGAAACCAAACTTGTCTTCTGCCTCTTGCTCGCCGATACCTAATGCCTCAAGTACGGCTTGCTGCATATCATAGGTATTGATACGTAAGCTACCACCACCAATCTCAGTGCCGTTCAACACCATGTCATAAGCGATAGATAAAGCCGCTTCTGGGTTGTTTTTCAGCTCCTCAACTGAGCCTTTAGGCTTGGTAAATGGATGATGCATCGACGTCCATTGACCGTTGTCAGTTTCTTCAAACATTGGGAAGTCAGTCACCCAAAGCGGCGCCCACTCACAAGTTATCATTTCAAGATCTAAACCAATTTTTTGGCGTAATGCACCAATTGCGTCATTCACGACACTGGCTTTATCTGCACCAAAGAAGATAATATCGCCATCTTTTGCAGCAGTACGCTCGATCAAGCTCACAAGTACATCATCAGTCATATTTTTGATAATTGGAGACTGTAAGCCAGATTCTTGATCCACACCATTGTTGATGCTGCTTGCATCATTGACTTTGATGTAAGCCAAACCGCGTGCGCCATAGATACCAACAAACTTGGTATAAGCATCGATTTGCTTACGGCTTAATGAAGCGCCACCAGGAATGCGTAGGGCAGCAACGCGACCTTTAGGATCATTAGCAGGGCCAGCGAATACTTTGAAATCAACGTCTTTCATCAAATCTGCAACGTCAACCAGTTTTAATGGAATACGTAAGTCAGGCTTGTCTGATGCATAGTCGCGCATTGCTTCAGCATAAGTCATGCGAGGGAATTGCTCGAACTCAACATCCATCATGGTCTTGAACAAATGCTTGATCAGACCCTCATTGATATTCATGATCTCTTCTTCGTTTAAGAAAGACGTCTCGATATCGACCTGAGTAAATTCAGGCTGACGATCGGCACGTAAGTCTTCATCACGGAAGCATTTAGCGATTTGATAATAACGGTCAAAACCTGACACCATCAATAATTGCTTAAATAACTGTGGTGACTGCGGCAGGGCAAAGAAGTTACCAGGACGTGTACGTGATGGTACAAGATAATCACGCGCACCTTCAGGCGTTGCACGAGTCAAAATAGGCGTTTCAACATCCAAGAAACCATGATCGTCTAAATAACGACGAATCGCTGACGTTGCTTTGGCACGGAACACCATACGCTCTTGCATTTGTGGACGGCGCATATCGAGGTAGCGATATTTCAGACGCAAGTCTTCTGATACGGTCGTTTTTTCGTCATTCAATGGGAATGGCGGGGTTTCAGATTTGGCCAGTACTTCAATCTCTTTGCCCAGTAGCTCAATTTGGCCACTGGTCATATTGTTATTTTCAGTACCTTCATAACGGCGACGTACGCGGCCAGTGATCTTTAGCACGTATTCAGGACGTACTGCATCAGCGGTTGCAAAAGCTTCTGGTGTATCAGGATCGACAACCACCTGCAAGATACCAGCGCGGTCACGCATGTCTAAGAAAATCACGCCACCGTGATCGCGACGACGATGTACCCAGCCTACGATACTAATGGTTTGCTCAAGCAAGCTCTCGGTTACAGCTCCGCAATATTCGTCTCGGTATTCGCTATGCGTCATAATATAGTTATCCAGTTATCAGCCCAATTCGAAGTACAATAATGCAGCCATTGCTGTGCGTTTCAAGCGATTTGCAAAAAAAACACACAAACAACGCGATTAAGACAAATGGTCATCACGTTGGCTGCAGAAAATTTGATATAAACGCATATTATGCCTAATCTACCTTTGTTATACAACCGGCTGAGCTCAATCAAAGCGCAGCCATGCATTGGTATCGGCTGTATTAAGTGAGCCATACCTAGATTAGGTTAAATATTGTCATTTTGCTTGAAAATACCAGCGAGTGTGCGCATATCAACCGCACCTGAATAAAAACAGCCATCTTGATACATCTACTGACTTGAGGATTTGTAACCATGCTATTTCATCCATCAAAAAACCCTGTTGAGCTAAAAGTAAGACATTTGAATGAAGCGCAAAAACAGCGCCGCGAAGACTTAATGGAAGCCACCCAAGGCAAAGCTGCGCTTAAAGAATTCAAAAAAACAATGGCAAAAAAAGCCAAGCAGGCGCTAAAAGCAAAAAGCAAAAAGCAGAAAAAAAATACTGATAATGCCTCGCAAGTTTTTGTTCTGGATTTTGAAGGTGATATCAAAGCAACCGCCGTTAAGCATCTACGCGAAGAAATCAGCACCCTGATCAGTACAGCCAATAAAGGCGATGAAGTGATCATACGTCTTGAGTCAGGCGGCGGTTTGGTACATGGTTATGGATTGGCCGCGGCGCAATTGGTTCGCTTAAAGGATGCTGGCCTAAAGCTAACGGTCTGCGTCGATAAAGTGGCGGCGAGCGGTGGCTACATGATGGCCTGTGTGGCAGACAATGTCGTGGCAGCGCCATTTGCGATTATTGGCTCAATCGGCGTGGTGTCACAATTGCCAAACTTTCATAAATGGCTCAAAAACCATGACGTCGATTATGAGATGTTTACCGCTGGCGACTATAAGCGCACAGTGACTGTATTTGGTGAAAACGATGCAGAAGATCGTGCCAAATACCAAGAAGAGCTAGAGCAGACGCACGAGCTATTTAAACACTTTGTCAATACTTATCGTCCAACATTGGATGTTGCCAAAGTAGCCACAGGTGAGCACTGGTATGGCGAAGATGCTTTGAAACTTAACCTGATTGACAGCTTGCAAACCTCTGACAGCTACATTCTAGAGCGTATGGAAAACAGCGAAGTATATGCACTACATTCACGTCAGAAGCCGACGCTGGCAGAGAAGCTGGGCCTTGCGCAAGCAGCAGAAGCGACGCTCAGTATGGCAGTGGATAAACTGCCAGATGCGCTCGCACGTTTTGAGCTAAACAGCCGCTTGAATGTTCTAAAATAGTCTTAGATATCATTATGATGTCTGATAGCTAGTATTTTAGCGGTCATATGTTTAGCAATACACTGTTTGTATTTTGTAAAAGGCGTGTCCTAACGGGTCGCGCCTTTTTGCTGTTTAATCATAATTGCTGTGTTATAAATGGTGGATACAGAAAACAGTATACGTCCGTACACTAAGGCTCGCATTAAAGATCTAGTAGAGCTTTTTGTCAAAACCTGATTTAGACAATCAATAAAGAAAAGGAAGTCATTTATGTCTAACGACAATTTAATGTTTACTGCAACGGAACATGGTCAAGCCATGCATGGCAAAGTCAAAGCGTTCATTGAAACGCATATTGAACCCATCGAAGCCCAATTCTGGGAAGAATGTCATAAGAAAAATCCTGATGGCAATTGGGAAAACTGGGAATGGCCAGAAGCCTATGAAAGCTTACGCAAACAAGCACGCGAGGAGGGTTTATGGAATTTATTCTTACCTGATGACACCTTAGGCGCAGGGCTGTCGGTGACTGACTATGCACCGATTGCAGAGCTGACGGGTCGCAGTTTGCTCGCGCCGCATGTGTTTAACTGCAATGCGCCTGACAGCGGCAATATGGAGCTATTATGGCGCTATGGTACACAAGAGCAGCAAGACAAATGGCTCACGCCGCTATTAGAAGGTGAGACCCGCTCAGTGTTTTGTATGACTGAGCCTGATGTGGCCTCAAGCGATGCCACCAATATGCAAGCAACCGCCGTGGTCGATGGTGATGAAATTGTCATCAACGGTAGCAAGTGGTGGTCATCTGGTCTTGGTGATCCTGCGGTTGATGTTTTAATTGTTATGGCTTATACCGCTGACGAGGATGCAGACCGTCATCATCAGCATTCAATGGTATTGGTACCAGTGAATACACCAGGTGTGAGTATCAAGCGTATGCTGAAAGTATTTGGCGATTACGATGCACCGCACGGGCACGGTGAGATCAGCTTTGATAATGTACGTGTGCCCGTCAGCCACTTTATTGGTGGGCCAGGTAAAGGCTTTGAGATTGCGCAGGGTCGTCTAGGACCAGGTCGTATTCATCACTGCATGCGTTGTATTGGTGCGGCTGAGAAGTCTTTAGAGTTGGCAGTGAAACGCGGTATGTCACGTACTGCTTTTGGTAAGCCGCTACTACAATTGGGCGGAAACTTTGAGCGTATTAGTGAGGCGCGTATCAAGATTGACCAAGCACGTTTGCTAACCCTTTATGCGGCGCAAAAAATGGACGCTCAAGGAACCAAAGCGGCATTGACTGAAATCTCTGCTATCAAAGTCGTTGCGCCAACTGTCCTACAAGAAGTGGTCGATATGGCGATTCAGATTCACGGTGGCATGGGTGTTTGCCAAGATACCTTGTTGCCGAACTTCTATGCGCAAGCACGTGTACTGCGCTTAGCAGATGGTCCTGATGAAGTACATAAAACGATGATTGCCAAGCTAGAGCTAAAACGTCAAGGTTTTAGCCGTTCTAAGTCTAACAAAGCCTAATATTAATCAATGTGTGTGAGTGGGTCTTAACTTGCTCATGCCATTGTCGTTAAAAATAAAATAAATTGAAAATTCACTACTAGCGATTTAGTAGTGAATTTTTCACCACTAATACTATTTCATTATTAACTATTTTACGACTACTACTAGATGTTATAAAAATAAGTAATCACAGGATAAGGATTGTCTCATGGCAACTGATAATAAAGTACTCGATAAAGGCGGTGCCGTACGTGAGGGTGAGGAGCTTGATGCCAAAGCGGTAAGCGCATGGCTGCGTAGTCAAGGTGTCGATGTCGTAGGCGAGCCTATAGTCGCTCAGTTCTCAGGCGGCGCATCAAACTGGACGTATCGCTTGCAATATGAAGGCGATAATAAAGGTCAAGATTTGATATTGCGTCGACCACCAAAAGGTACCAAAGCAAAATCTGCACATGACATGGTACGCGAATATACCGTTCAAAAGGCGTTAAAAGATGCCTATCCTTACGTACCTGAGATGATTGCGCTATGTACAGATGAATCTGTCATCGGTGCTGATTTCTATGTCATGGAGCGTATGGAGGGGATCATTCCCCGTGCCAATTTACCAAAAGGTGTCGATCTGAATCCTGAACAAACCCGTCTACTTTGTACCAATGTTTTGGATGCGTTGGTAGAGCTGCATCAGATAGACTATACCGAGCATCCTGATTTGGTTGATTTGGGTCGCGGTGATGGCTATTGCGCCCGCCAAATTAGTGGCTGGGACAAGCGCTATGTCAAAGCGAAGACCCCTAACGTACCGAGCTTTGCCTTGGTCAGACAGTGGCTCAAAAAGCACACGCCTGCTGATAGCAAAACATGCATTATTCACAATGACTGGCGCTTTGACAACGTCATACTCGATACAGACGAGCCGACTAAAGTGATTGGTGTGCTTGATTGGGAAATGGCAACCCTTGGCGATCCATTAATGGATTTGGGTAGTGCATTGGCCTATTGGATTGAAGAAGATGACAATATTGTCATGCAGCAGTTTCGTCGTCAGCCAACTCACTTAAAAGGTATGATGACGCGTGATGAAGTGGTTGCTTATTATCTAGAAAAGTCTGGACTACAGATAGATAACTGGACCTTTTATGAAGTGTTTGGACTGTTTCGTCTATCAGGTATCATTCAGCAAATCTACTATCGCTACTACCATAAGCAAACCACCAACCCAGCATTTAAAAACGCGTGGCTCGCCATACATGTCATGCACGCCAAATGTCTCAAACTGATTGCGCAATATGAAGGCGAAGCTCTGTTTAATGCACACGTTCAGCCGCATTTGGAAGACAGAGGAGTAGATGCTGCGACGATTGAGAAATTGCCAAGCCCTGTTCAAAAAGTAGTGAAAGGCATTTTACCAAAAGGCTATTTTGCTAAGCCCTCTGATTCAGCTGAAGTATAAGAAAAACCGCAATTTGGACAATATAATAAAAGGCAGTATTTTATGACAACCATACTTTTAGCCCGTCATGGTCAGGCTTCTTTTGGTCAAGAAAACTATGATCGGCTGTCAGAGCTGGGCGGTACTCAGGCAAAAATGCTGGGTCAACATTATGCAAATACCCAGCGCCGTATCGATGCGATATTTACGGGTAATCTGGTCAGGCAACAAGACTCTGCTCGCCATTTTTGGCAAGGGTATCAACCCTTTGCTCAGGCCAATAATGACGACATGGCCATTGCGACAGCCATCAACTTTGATGAGCCTGAAAGCTATATTCTGCCGCAATTTGACGAGTTCAATCACAAAGATGTGTTTGTGAAAGCCGCTGGTGATTTTGATAACCAAGCTGAGATATCCGCTGAAATTGCCAATGCTCAATCACCAAATCGGCGTCTTGCTGAGCTGTTTGACCAAGCGATGCAGCGCTGGCATGGTGGCAACAATGATCAGGACTATATTGAAAGCTGGCCGCAGTTCAATGAGCGTGCACAGCAAGCGCTTGAACAAGTACGTACAAAAATAGTCCATATGAGCCTAGATCAGGACAGTACAGTGTTGGTCTTTACCTCAGGTGGCGTCATCGCTGCCATTACCGCGCAGCTCTTGAAACAAGGCAGCCAAACCGCTTATCAGTTAAATAAAAGCTTAGTAAATACAGGCGTAACATCTATCACCTTAAAAAATCAGAGTACGCGTTTGTTGTCTTTAAATGAATACAGTCATCTATTCTCTGAAGGTAAGCTTTTTGTGACGTGGCGTTAGGCTGACAGCACATCGTAGTGATATATTAAAGCCGTGATAAAGTAGCTATTCTAAATATGTGACCGCTACGTATATAGTTGACGTCAATCATTATATTTGTTGACTATTTTTCGTTTATTTTTACAACTGACAAGCTCAATCTATCGATTTGCGATATTATAGGCTATCGATTTTATCTAATATTGATATAAACAGGATTGTCTATGAAAAATAAATTGATCAATTTGGTAACTAAAAGCGCCAAACAAAGTAAAGCTCAGGTGTTTAGCGCCGTTCAGCCATCACGCTATCTAAAAGACCTAAACAAACAGCAGGTTGGTCAAGGCAAAACCGTCCTGATCACAGGAGCAAGCTCAGGATTGGGCGAGGGTATGGCAAGATTGTTTGCTAAGCTTGGTTATAATCTTGCCATATGTGCGCGCCGTACTGATCGTTTAGAGCGCTTGCAGTCAGAGCTGGTAGCAGCATATCCTAATATACGCGTTGAATACCAAGCGTTAGATGTCAGTGATTATGATGCTGTTTTTAAAGTATTCGATGCATTTGCTGCTGACTTTGGCAATATTGATCGTATCGTGGTCAATGCAGGGATTGGTGATAGTCGCCGTATTGGTAAAGGACGTTTTGATACCAACCGCCGTACCGTTGAGATTAATTTCATCTCGGCATTGGCACAATGCGAAGCGGCGATGAATATCTTTCGGGCTCAAAACAGTGGTCATCTGGTCGTCATGTCGAGCATGTCAGCGATGCGTGGCCTGCCTAAGCATCTGACGGCTTATGGCGCGAGTAAAGCAGGTTTGGCGCATCTTGCAGAAGGGATTCGTGCTGATATGCTATTGACTAAGTTGCCTATTAAAGTCTCTACTATTTATCCCGGTTATATCCGTACTGAGATTAATACGAATGCCAAGCCATTACCGTTTGAAGTGGATACTGATACCGGTACCAAAGCGATTGTTGCAGCGATTGAAGCAGGTGTGGAAGAAGCGTGTGTACCAAGCTTGCCATGGTCGATTGTAGGTCAGGCAATGAAGCGTTTGCCGCTGCAAGTAATGAGTCGATTGAGCTAATGTGATACGCTCGTTCAATAAAAACAAAAAGCCCACTTTAATAATAGTGGGCTTTTTTGTCTCTATGGCAAAATTATAATATACAGATTACAACGTTTGCGGGTTGTTTGATATGTGCTGCTCACGTAGCTTTTGACGCAATACTTTACCCACGTTGCTTTTTGGTAGTTCGCTGACAAACTCAATATGACGCGGGCATTTATAACCGGTTAAATTATCCAGTGCAAATTCTTTAATATCTTCTTTGGTGACATTATTATCTGCAGGGACAATATAGATTTTGACGGCTTCACCTTGGTTTTCATCAGGGATGCCAATCACGGCGCAATCAACGATACACTCGTGGTCAAGCATAACGGCTTCGATCTCATTCGGGAACACATTAAAACCTGAGACCAAGATCATGTCTTTCTTACGATCCAGTAAGGTGATATAGCCTTTTTCGTCCATGCTAATGATATCACCAGTACGGAAATAGCCATCGCTGGTGAAATCGTTCGTATTGTCTTTGTTGAAATAACCGGAAGTAATGTTAGGACCTTTAATGCACATCTCACCAGCTTGATTCAATCCAACACGTTTGCCATTATCATCAACTACGATGATGTCAACGCTCGGAACCGGTATGCCGATTGTACCGTTGAACTTACGATCAGTAATGACGTTGGCGGTACCCGCTGCAACACCTTCAGTCATACCCCAACCCTCAACCATCGGACAGCCAGTAACTTCTAACCAGCGTGCGGCCGTTTGTTCTGTTGCTGCCATACCACCGGCTTGCGTGATACGCAATGAGCTAAAGTCTAAATCTTTGAAATTTGGCTGATCAAGTAAACCTTTAAACAAAGTGTTTACCGCAGGGAAAATATGGAACGGTTGTTTTGATAGCGTTTTGATAAACCCTGGCATATCACGTGGGTTAGGTATCAACACAAAGGTATAACCTGAACGCATACCAAGCAAGCTAAGCATAAAGGCAAAAATATGATATAGCGGCAATGCCATTACCATATTGATATATACCTCATTGATATCTGAGGTAACTGGACGATACCATGCTTCTGATTGCATAGCAGCAGCGACGACGTTACGCTGAGTCAGCACGGCACCTTTAGATAACCCTGTTGTTCCACCGGTATATTGCAAAATAGCTTTCTGCTGCATGGTGGCTTTAGGTGCTTGAATAGGAAGGTTCTTACCTTTCTTAAGCACTTCAGGAAACTTGGTAACATTGTACTTTGGGTCATTCAGGTTGTACTTGGGCACCAAGCGTTTGACCTGCCGAATAACCGTATTCACCAAAATACCTTTTAGGCCCATCATATCGCCCATTTTTGATAGGATAATACGTTTGATATTGGTCTCTTCGATGACCTGCTCAAGCGCTTGAGCGAAATTGTCCACCACAAAAATCACCTGAGCACCTGAATCATTTAATTGATGACGTAGCTCACGACCGGTATACAGTGGGTTAATAGGGGTGCAGACATAGCCTGCGCGTAAGATACCAATCATGACTGGCAAATATTGTGGGACATTTGGCATCATAAGTGCCACGACGCTGCCTTTAGGTAAGCCTTGAGCTTGTAACCATGCTGCTACTGCCAGTGACGCCTTATCAACATCATCATAGGTATGAGTCACACCCATACAGATAGTCATCGGATGCATACGAAAACGATTGAAGCACTCTTCATATAGTTCTATGAGGCTTTCATATTGATCAGGGTTAATGGTCTTGGGTACGTTTTCTGGGTATTGAGCAAGCCAAGGTTTATCTGCTGTCATGCCTAGCGTCCTTAAATTAAGATAAGTTAAGGTTCTATAAAAAAGTAGTCACATCCATGTCGACGATATACATCAGTGCCTTTTGAGCGATGAATTGTCGAGTGCTATCCTTTGTTTTCACATACTGCTAAAGTACAGAGTCC
>NZ_JADQAI010000050.1 GCF_022129235.1 Psychrobacter sp. Ps6
ACGTGAACTATTTAGGCGGAGACATGCCAACTTTCGCATTGAACTTCTCTCGCCCAGCAGGACAAATCATTGCTCAATACTATGATTTTCTTCGTCTAGGTTACGAAGGCTACCGCCGTATTCACAGTGCAAGTTATGATGTATGCCGCTATTTAGTACAAGAGCTAAATAAATTTAATCTATTTGAATTTATTTTTGATGGTAATCCAAAAACAGGTATTCCAGCTATCTCATGGCGTATAAAACCAGGAGTTACCGTTCCATTTAGTCTTTACGATCTAGCAGATCGTTTACGTACTCGTGGATGGTTAGTACCAGCTTATAGCCTACCTGCTAATGCACAAAATATTGTAATTCAACGTATTTTGGTTAAACAAGGATTCTCACAAGATCTTGCAAACTTATTAATTAGCGATTTCATCCGTAGCATCGAATTTTTACAAACTCACGGCACAACCCAATGCAGTGAAGCTGATGTAAAATCATTTGATCACAGTGGTCACTAAGACTTTCTATCGTTCTTTAAAAAATCCTAACTTATTCATTAAATTAGGATAATTAAAAGGCCAATTGTGTATACAGTTGGCCTTTAGCATTATAAAAACAATATCTTATTATGACTAAATTGAGAGAGGATTTATCATAAAATGTAGATAGAGTAGATTTAGCTCTATTTCTGTCTTGAAATTCTCCATGAGATCTTAACCATGTTTGTCCATATCATAGAACTTATCTGTATCTGCGCTTTTGCACTGAGTGCAGTAATCAGCGAAGCTAATCGCGGTAAAGATATCATTAGTGTTTTAGTGCTGGGATGGGTAACGGCCTTAGGCGGAGGTACCGTTCGTGATGTTATCTTATCGACAGACCAAGTTTTCTGGATCAAAGATCCTTCGTATTTTTGGGCCGCTTTAATTAGCTCTTTAATTGGCTTTTTTATTGCAGGATCCTTACGAAAATTAAAAGCTGAGCGTCTTATCATCGTCTTGGATGCGATTGGTATTTCTATGTTTTCAGTACTTGTAACAAAAAACATGATTCATCAAGATTATGCCGCTTATGTCGCAATAACTATGGGTATGGTAACGGCCGTATTTGGTGGTGTTGTCAGAGACATTATTGTTAACCGCCCCACCATGTTTAATAACACTGAGTTTTATGCCACTCCTGTTATCTTAGGCTGCACCTTATTTGTGGTGTTCTCTCATTTGGGGATGAATGCAGATATCAATACCATTATCTGTATTGCTCTCATTATTTTCTTACGCATGTATATTGTAGTTAAGAAAAAAACGTTTCCAAGTTATCTGCTATTGAAATAATTATTGATTCTCAAATTTAGCAACAGCAATACTTTTCTTTCCTAATCTAGCAAAATTTAAACCAATAATAGATACAATTAAAATAATCAAAGATAAATAATAAAAATTATCAATATGAACGTCCCAAAAAATCAATAGAAAAATAGAAGCTGAGATCATTTGCCCCCCACCAGATAAAGCGCTTACGGTTCCCATTTTATTACTATAAGGAACTAATAATAAAGCTTGAGAACAAGGGTAAACTAAAGCCTGCGCTACTGCTAATCCAACAAAACCAATTGTAATGTTGATAATATTAAAAGGGAAAAACAAAAAGATTGCAGAAACAATAATTTGAATAATAGGAGCAATAAAAACAAGGTGATGAGTTCCAAAAGAACGTCTTAATAGAAAACACAAAATACTAGAACACATAAATGCTATTGCAGGGATTATCGTCCAATACGAATAGTGCTCAGAACTTATTTTAAGCTGAGACTCTATAACGAAGGGAGCGGATGCTAAAGCAAATACTACTAATGCCCAGTTAATCCAACCTATTACAGCATAAGATAAAAAATACCTATCTCGTAATAGGGCTATATAATAATGCACGATAGAAATAACCGATATACGCTTCTGTTTATTTTCTAAAGTTTCAGGTAATTTTAAGATCAATAAAATATAACCCAATAATGTATATGCAAATATACAAATAAAAACAGCAACCCAGCCAAAATTATGATTAACCAAACCGCCAAGAATAGGCGAAAATATAGGAATAAAAGCGGAAAATATAGATAAACCCGTCATTGCAGATAAAAAAGATTTGCCTTTATAAGTGTCATGAATCATAGAACGAGCAAGAACAGATTCACATCCACCTCCTAATCCTTGGATAAAACGTCCTAGAAGTAATATTGCAAAGTCATCGTGAAAAACTAAAATAATCCCTAAACCAATAATGGATATAGAAAGTCCGAATAATAATGTTTTCTTTCTACCTAAAAGACAAGAGATAGGCCCATAACAGAGTTGAAAGAGACCATAACCAACTAAATAAGTTACTATAACGTTATCGGAAAGAGTCTGATCAAGAGAAAATTGCAATCCAATCCATGGTAATAAAGGGAAAATCAAACCCAAACTTAATTGCCCCATGCTAACAATTAAAATTGCAAACCCAAATATATTCCAATTATATTTTAATTCTTGCTGAACCGTATCAGATAAAGTATTAGCTGAATTATTCATAATAACCATCCTGAAAAATTAATTATTTAAATAAATTTAAAATTCATTTTTAAATAATCAGTCAAATGGTCTTTTATTTTATGCTCATAAAACATACATTTCTAGTATTAGAAAAACGTATTTATTACACAGAAAATTAAGATAATTCACAGTAAATAATTGTTTGAAGCAAACCAACTGAACTACCGCTCAACTTTTATCTATCTTTATTTCTAAAGCATATAACGAAAAAAAGCCTGACTCTTTCGAATCAGGCTTTT
>NZ_JADQAI010000051.1 GCF_022129235.1 Psychrobacter sp. Ps6
AGTCCAAAATATCATTAACAAGATATAGCAGATGATTAGTAGATGATTTTAGATTTTTTATATAACTACTCTGCTCTTGAGATGGTTCTTTTGTCTCAAGAATATTGATCAAACCAATCATACTTGCGATTGGTGTTCTCAGTTCATGACTCATTGTTGCTAAAAAATGAGTACGAGCTTGCATAGCTCGCTCCGCTTTGTCTTGTGCTTGAATAAGATCGCTCACATCTGTAAGAACCGTCATGACACCTAATTTGTTATCATCACGATCTTTAATCAGTTTTTTGGTATAGATGAGATCGACAATTGTTCCATCCGGTTTCTTAGTTTGTCGCAAATTATTTTTAGATGTATTGTTTATATCTAAGCCATTTTTTAATACTGTTGCATTTTCTGTTGTTGATTTTTCATATTCATCCCAACTTGGCAACATATTATTCTGATCCCAGAATTTTGAGAATGTCTCTTTATAATTATTATTCCAAAAAACACGCTTATTATTCGTATCTTGCATTAGTAGCATTGATGGTATTGATTCAATAATCTCATTAAGCAAGTCTCTCTGCTGAATGGCTTTTTTCTCTGCATTTTCTCTTCGTTTAACCTCTTTTTTAAGTTGATTACTCCAAAATAAAAATAAGGCAACGATAGTGATTACGATAAATAATGAAATTGATGTCCATAAGATTACTTTACTTTCATCAAATCCTTTTAAAATAACAGAAGGTTGGTATTTTTTCCGTAATTGGCTAATATCTTCTGCTGGAACTGATTTAAGAGCTAAATTTAATACCTGAGCTAATATGTTATTATCTTTATTTATCGCCATGCTAATAGGAAATACAAGATCGTTACCAATATAAGCTACACGAAAATCATTAATACCATAACGTTGCTTTAAATGAGTCATAAATGAACTATAAACAACAATCACATAATCGACTTTTCCTTGTAGTAAGTTATCAATTAGATTCTTGTAGTTGTGGTAACTGTTGATTTTGTAATGATTTTCGTCGGCGTTGATAAAGTATCTTTCGCTTTTTATCATACCAATATTGAATTTTTTTAAATCAGATAGTTTTGAGATTTCAGGTCTATCTTTGGTTGTTATAACAGCATACTTAAGTGTTGTATAAGGTTCAGTAATATTAAAATTCGTATTGTTAATATTATGGGTGTTAGCTATGGGGAAAAAATCTATTTTGTTTTCTAATAATAATTTATGATAATCAGTATCATTATTTGTCTTAATATAATTAAATTCTAATCCTGTCTCCATTGAAATAATATTAAGCAAATCATGGGTAAAACCTTTTTTAGTGTTGATAGAACTAAATGGCACTAAGTTTTCAGGAAGTGTGTAACTAAAAGATGTTTTCTTCAGATCTGGATTTCCAAGAATAACTTTTGTTAATTTATTCTCAGCATTAATATTTTTAGTTTGATTTTTTATTTCATCTCTAATTCTGGTTTCAGAACCTTGTGGAGTAAATTCGATAACCTTATTAAAAATATCACGTAGATAAATGTTATTTTTTTGTATAGCAATATTATGAGTCGAGGCTCGTAGCCAGTCAGCACTAATAATGCGTGCATTTTTTAGGTTATCTTCATGCTGAGACAATACGACATAGTCAGAGAGTATTGCATCTATTTTACCTTGTTTGAATAAAGTTATCGCTTCCATCAGATTTTTGGTTTGCTGTAAATGCTGACCTCCTGCCGTGATTAAAACGTCGCAATAGCTTGAGGCAGAAACACACCCCCATTTTAGATCGGCAATTGCATCGGCATCAAAACCAATAATAGAGTTCTTTATAATAATACCTAAGCTTTCTTGGTATAACGAATGAGTAAACCACATAAGTTTATTGCGGCGAAGGGTTGGTGATAATCCCACCACAGCATCAATCTCATCATTAACTAAAGCATTTTCTAATTCTTTAATTGAGGAATAAGGAATAAATTTTGATTTATTGTTGATTTCTAGAAAATTATTTAGGTCATTAGCATAATCAATATATATCCCTTCTATATCATTATTTTTTTTATGAATATAATAAGGAGGCCAATCATAGTTTAAAACACCATATCTGATTTCGTCTTGATTATTGAGCCAGCTAATTTCTTCGTAGGTGAGAATATTCTCTTTTTGATCAATAGGCGCATAAGCAAAGCCATTTGCTGAAAATAAATAGAGTAGAAGAAGAGTATAAATTTTTCTCATAGTTTAAATCGCAAATGGTTTATAACCATAACCTTAGTATTAAATTCTAAAGGGAGACAGATAGGAGTGATAATTTGTGATATTGATACCAATATCAGTAAAAGTTTTAGAAGGTTAAACCCTAATATTAACTTTGGCTTGGGTATTATACTGTTCCTCATATGCCCCTAGTTTGTTATAGGCAGTATAGTGAGGGTGACAAGTAATCATATGGGGAGCATGATTACTGCTTTTCTTATGAGATGTGCGAGTTTTAAGTGTTTTAAGGGGGAGAGAACTCATTGATATCGTAGGGATCGTAAAAATAGCACTCATAAAAAAACCAATGGCCATGACTGAGATGATTAGCTTAATCGAAAAGATTAAATCGGTGTCATAGGTGTGTCAAAAAAATGGCACTTCTATTGAGTTAGAGTTATTGCATGTGAACTTAGTTAGTCCTAGTATGGAGCGATTAACGTTGTAGATAGATTGGATGATATTGCATGATAAGTAAGGAAAAATGTGCACCAAATGGACCGTTGCTTTCTGAGTTCATTCAGGGATATTGG
>NZ_JADQAI010000052.1 GCF_022129235.1 Psychrobacter sp. Ps6
TGCCATTATGATCATTACAGATAGCATTAATTTGATAAGTAGTACTATCAAGAAAAAGTCCTTCCATGCCTGTAACAGCATCTTCATCATTACCACTCGCAATACCTGATGTATCATTACTATCATCATCAAGTGCCGTATTGGGAAAATCTTCTATACCATCAGAAAAACCATCACTATCAGCATCAGGAGCCGTGTTACCAAGATATATTGTGTAACGGTTTCCGCCCAAACCGTGCTCAGCCCCGCCACTGCTTGCCAGAGTTTGATAAGAATCAGGGGCATCACCAAAATCACTTTCTTGACTAAATGTAATGACGTGATCTTCAATTTCACCATTTACTACTGAGCCTGCACTTCGCTCATCCCAATTTGTTGCAGTATCATCAAAAGGCAGAACACTATCGGTAATTCTTAATCGTAAATACGTTGTCCCCTCTTGCACATTATCAATATCAATCCAGCGCAACAGAGCTGAACCCGGATTACTCGGATCGGTATCAATGCATTCTCTTGAGGTAAATTCAGACTCTTCAAACCGATTATTTTGGTTAAAATCAATCCAGCCATAAACAGTAGCACCAAGATCAACCCCGGTATCGTTATCATTACAAGGAATCGTTAGGGTAAAAATATTTTTTGCCGAATCAAAAATAACACCTGAAACAGCATCTTCATCATTGCCTACTGATAATATTGAGGTATCTGTTATATCATCTAAGTCTGCACTAACGCCCTGATTCAAACCTAAGTCACTATCAGGGGCAATAGAGCCAAGATAAATGCTTGGAGTAGAAGCATTACTATGAGATGCACCATCAGAGGATAGTAAAGTATGGTAAGTATTGTCTGAACCGTCATCAGGAGCATCACCAAAGTCAATTTGACGGATATCAAATAGATAGTCTTCAACTTCGCCATCACTTGCCGTACCCGTTGGCGTTGCACAATCTCCAGTAGAACAAGTTCGTAAACGTAAATATGTTGTAGAGGTCGTTGTCGGCGTAATAAAACCACTGAAGGTCAGGTTAGCTATACCATCATTTGAGGATCCGCTTCCATCGTTGGTATCAATACAGTCAGCTTGAGCATTGGTTTCAAATATTCCATCCTGATCAAAATCAATCCAGCCATAAACCGTCGCACCTAAATCCCCCCCACTTGAGCTATCAAAATCATTACAAAGTACAGCTAAGTCATAACTCGTTGCACCAACAACAGTCCAAGGATCAGAAGAAAGCCCATCTTCATCTGCCATATTATCCAGATCATCTGCATCTGCATTTGCATTTTGCAATGAGCCAGAATCATAATCAGGTTGCTGTGATCCCAAGAAAACAATGTCTATGAAAGTATCTAAATGCTTGGCCCCATTATCATTTGCTCGGGTATTGTAATTATTAATGCTGGTTCCTGATGATGGATCTGGGGCATCTCCAAAGTCGGCAAATTCAATAAAATGATCTTCAACTTCGCCCCAACTCACACTCCCTGTTGGAAATGGATTGGTAATAAAAGAGGACTGATTAGTGATACGAAGACGAATAAAAGTATTAATCTCTGTTGCTATAATGTTATCCCACCAAATAACATAGACATCACCATTCGTACCAGAAGGAACATTAGCCATTCCCGGCATAAGCTGAGATCGCTCAGTCGGATTATCAAAAACACCGTTATTATTCCAATCCAACCATCCAGCTAACATAGCTCCTGAACCAGAAACATTGCGTGCAGGAACTTCAATACAATAGGTATTTTCATCCATTGTGACTGTAGATAACGCCACGATACCTGTCGTTGTATCTTGAACGAGTCCAGAACACGTTGTCCCTAATTCCCAAGGCGTAATGACAACACCAGTCCCCTCATCATTAGTACCCGAATTATCGTCACCGGTTGCAGTACTATTACTTAAGTTACTGTTTTCATAATCAATATCAACATTACCAATACGCATTGTTTTTGTCGTACTAGTATAAGTATGCCCAGCTAAGCCATAACTACTCGGCGCATCACCATGGTCGTCACAATAAACAGAAATCGTATTAGATGAGGTATTACCGCCAATGTTATAGGCACTGATGGTATAATTCACAATGGTTTGAGTTGGTCCCGATAACCAAATATTCATTCCAGCGTTGATATGCCCAGCTTGGATCTGTCCCCAAATTCGATTCCCAGACCAATTTAAAGATTGGAATCCACAACTACCACAAACATCACCAACCACATTTGTCAAAGAGACTCCAGGTGGTAAATTAAGGTTAAAATCAAAGTCTTTGTCTATATTGCCATTACCATCAGACCAATCAACAACCCAGATACTTCCTGTCATCTGTTGTCCACATTGGTTAGCATTAATACCGATACCTTGGATATTGGCTTCACCCCAAGCAAATGATGAAAATAATAACGTAAATAGAAATATGACCTTTTTTAGTCTATTGATGATAAGCATAAAAACTCCCTATAACCGAGGCAGTCTTTAGAATTTTATTACCATAAAAAAAAGACTACTTTAAAAATAAAGCAATCTTTATTCCAAGGCACACAAGAAATTGATTTATAACGTTATTATATATTTACCACCGTATAGATCTTTATATTTAAATAACAAAAAAGTCATCACGATTCTCATTGTGATGACTTTTTATATCTGGATTTTAATTATTACTTAATAATAATTTGATAAACAACGGTTCCCTGCTCTCCGACTAATAAACTCCCCGTCATATCCCAACGCACTTCCCCCTCATAACCTACTGCATTGG
>NZ_JADQAI010000053.1 GCF_022129235.1 Psychrobacter sp. Ps6
AGCTGCAAGATGAGGCGTTATACAGTCTGCCATATATTGTTCACGTTTCAGGGTCTCGCTCTCTATTAACTCAGAACATTCACGCATTTTCAGACCAAATTGATATAATATCTGAAAAAAATCGACCGCTTTTACTCGATATTGATTTTCAATATATCTGTCCCACCATTGATCAAAATTATCACACTGGGTTTTAACCAACAGCTTTGACAGGTATGTATCTGTTAATGACTCTTGGTATAACAAATAGTCTTGGTTCACCTTATCGTCGTAGTGTTGCCACACCGTATAGGGCAAATCAATAAATTCACATGGGATATGTTGTTTAGCAGCTTCTCTTAATGCATTCCACTCTGGGGACATCTTTGCAAAAGGAATAAAACCACAGCGAGACTGTATTTCATCTTGCTCTTGCCAAGATGCATGCAGATATAATGCAATCGGAGGTGTTGTTTGCTTATGTTGTAAAAAAGAGAGCATCTCCTGAGCATCGGCTGGCGTCTCTATTAAAATAACATCAGGTTTACTCTGCTGCACCAGCTGCCAACTGCACATTGGACTATGGTGACGAATAGGTGCCCAAATTAGAGCAGGATTACAGTCCTGCATGTCGACATCCATCTAAAAATTGCATCCACAGGAGATCATCTTTGCGCTGACGACGGACTACACGCAGGTAATCGGATAATGCCTCTTGATCTTTGGGATTATCTTTAATAACAGCACCAGTCATAAAGGTGGCTAGATGACCCGGAGTCAGCGCCTTATCACCAAAATAATGGCACTGCATTGCCGCATGATAAGCCAAATTAATGCCTTCAGGTAACGATAATAAAGTAGAAGGCGTCTGAATCGCTACTCCTGAGACTAGCCCCGATTTTAACTCATCAAAGACCGTCATCAGAATATCTATCGTTGCAAGATCCACTTGAATCTCTACAGCATCCTGATGCAAACGACTATTAACCTGTTCCATCACTAAATGAATACGATCTTTACGCTGAGAAAGTGGCTGCAATACTTCAAAATTAAGACGACGTTTTAAAGCCGATGACAATGGGTTAACACCACGATCATTCAAATTAGCCGTTGCAATAATATTAAAACCAGGCTGTGACAATAAATAATTGTGCTCAGATTTAATTTCAGGAATATGTAAAATGCGATCAGAAAGAATGGGGATTAAACTATCTTGAACTTCCGTTGGGCAACGTGTTAGCTCTTCAAAACGCATAATAGCCCCTTGACTCATGGCTTGATACAAAGGTCCGGGCACCATAGCCTTTAACGTTGGGCCAGATTGCAACAACGCAGCATAGTTCCAACTGTAACGAATATTCTCTTCAAACAGACCAGCACTCCCTTGAACGGTATAAGTACTATTACCACAAATTGCCGCACTTAATAATTCAGATAATAGAGACTTAGCCGTACCCGGCTCTCCAACTAACAGTAATCCTTGCTGTCCCAATAATGTAACAATAGCCCGTTCAACAGCCGCATCATTACCATAAATTTTACGCTGAATAGTTTGACCGCCAATAGGTTTATCAGCACCTAACAAAAAAGTTCGAACCGCTTTAGGACTTAACTGCCAATGATGGGGTTTGCTGTCTCTATCGGCTGCAATAAGGGCGGTAAGCTGATCCTGATAAAGGATTTCAGCAGGGAGACGTTGAGCTAAATTCACAAAAAGCACCTATCAATGAGAAAGGAAGGCAAGCCAAAGTACAACTGTATCTCTTTGACTTACCCTATATACCCATTATTCTTATCATCAATCACAATGGGTCAGATATAAACCAGATCAGTAACGCTTACACAAAGGCATTTATCGCCTCACGAATCAGCTCTTGCGACAATCTTGGCGGCAACTCATTAATATCTAACAATAAATGTTGATATTCTTTTTCGTCTAATTCGGCATAGCAGTAACTTCCTCTAGGTAGCACGCCTGAACAATAAAATTCGATTTTGCCAATAGCAATATCGCCTTCATCACATTCATAACCAAATCCACCATGCCAAGCACAATTATCAAAGGTAATTTCAACCCCTATGCCTAAATTATCGATTTCTTTGTAGAGTTCATCAAAACTTCCACCATCACGTACTGATCCAACATTCCAACCTTTCTTTCTCAAACGGTTAATGACAGTACTTGGCGATTTACGAGATGGGTTTTCAATCTTATATTGCAATGCATTGTCCAAAGCCGTTACAGTAAACGACTGACGATCTAATTGCTCAAATAAAGGCGTTATTTCCCAATCAGCTAAATATTCCTGCCATTGTTCCAATGCTTCTTGATTCAACTCAGAAGGATGAACCAAACCAATAACAGCATCATCTGCAATCATAACCGCATCATCATCTCGATCCATTGGCGTTGGATTTACGATAAAAGTTTGTAGCAATACGTTATCTTGATAAATGCCCCACACTAATTTACTCGCTAATTGGTTCATCACAGGATTGCCAATAAACAACGCATTCCATTTATCGCCATACCACAAACGACACACAACAAAAGCATCTTCTAGACGGTGAGTTTGTAATGTCACCATATCTTTGAGTAATTTTTTCTGAGCCGTATAGTATTGCGCTACCTCCGAAGCAGTTTGAGCATCATCGTCTACTTTTGGCTTAGGCAATGATTTCACCACTTTGCCATCTGGTTTACGCACCGCAAACTTAAGATCTTTGGTTAAAACCAATGCATAGTTTTGTTCACAATA
>NZ_JADQAI010000054.1:0-1130 GCF_022129235.1 Psychrobacter sp. Ps6
CCTGAAGCGTTTCTACACCATTCTATATTGAATATCTCATTATGGAATGGTCTTTTCTTTTTTGGTATAAATAACAAGGCATTAGGTATTATTTTGTATGGGGAATTTATTGATTTTTCGTATTGTTACATTGATAATACGTGAGCAATTTGATGCGTATTGATAGAACGTCTATGGGTAAGCTTAGTAGGTATTAAGGCTGGATTGAGAGCTAGTTGCTTAGATAGAAAGTTATGAAACTAGCGATTTAATGCCCCTTTTCTTGCTAGCCTCTAAATTTTTGGACAATTTTTTGTATCAATTGGCTTACTTTTTATAATGCTAAAATAGCCTACAGTACTGGTGGCTAATCAATCTGTATCAAATTATCTACCGTTGGAGACTCAAACATGCAAAGAGAACACTCGTTTTTGAACTCGATACTAGAAAATGCATACAGCTCAGTGGATTAATTGAATATACTAATTCAAATGTTGGTGAAAACACAGCAATGCTCAATAATACAATTGCCGCTGGGGGAAAACTTTATGCTAAAAGGTTTTGATATAACTAAAGCGAAAACTCAAGAAGTAGATATCGAGCTGCTCAAGCGAAGAATCTCTACAGGTAAAGCTATAGTCTTTACAGGCGCTGGCTTTTCTTTTGGAACAACAAACGTTCTGAATACTGTTCCCCCCATGGCAGGCGCACTTGCAAAAAAGCTATGTTCACTATCAAAGTTGGAAGAATCAGATGATTTGATGTTCGCTGCCGATGTGGCAATTGAGTATATAGATCATGACTCCATATTAGAATTACTTAAAGATAACTATACTCTTAAAGCGGTATCGCATATCCATGAGAACATATGTAAGCTTCCATGGAGAAGGTTTTTTACAACTAACTATGATAACTCTATTGAACTAGCGAGCTTAAATGCAGGTAAGCGCATCGAATCTGTAGATTTATCATCTAATCCGACGACCTACTTAAGAAAGGATAATGTTTGCCTTCATATCAACGGAAAAATTGAAGGTGCGGAACCCGAAGATTTAATATCTACAATCAAACTTTCAGACTCTTCATACCTTTCTCCTGATTCTTTCGTAAATTCCGATTGGTATTATCACTTCAAGAAAGACTTGGAAACT
>NZ_JADQAI010000054.1:1140-2734 GCF_022129235.1 Psychrobacter sp. Ps6
AAAAAGTTCCTTTTTGAAAACCCGTCATTGCAAGAGAAAACATACTTTATTGTAAGAGATGGGGCTGACTTCAAGGAGATTTTTACACTCAGAAAATATGGTCATGTATTACCTATAGGTATTGATGGTTTTTCTGAATTAGCCAAGAATGTAACAAAACAAGAGGTAGAAGAAGGTATTATATTTACCGACTCTTTAATTAAGCATGAGATTTACGAAGGTCAAACTGATTTTCGCGATATTGATAGTGAAAAGCTTTTTCTCTATGGCGATTACGAAACAGAAAAGTTGCATGATGCACTTCGAAGGATAGAGTCGATACCTTACTTCATCAAACGTGATATTGTGTCCGTCTGCCTTGATAACATTAAAAGCAACAACAACTTACTTCTTATTGGTGACCTAGGTAATGGAAAATCAATAATTCTAGAGATGTTAGCCTATGGGCTTACTACAAATGGATACCACACCTATACATTATGTGATAATGGTGGGGATTACATTTCCGATCTTGATATAATCTCTAAGTATGAGCGTAACGCTGTTGTCATAGTTGATAACTTTTCAAACTACCCAGATCTAATTAAGCATATATATAAAACTAGGTTTGACAATTTGCTTTACATATTTGCTGATAGAAACTCAAATAATCTTAAGAGCATGGAGTCGCTAGATTTCATCGAGCATCATGTCGATTTACTATCGAGCAAAGAAATTGAAAATGCAGTTAAAATTATAGATAACTTAGCGGCATGGCAGGACTTCTCTGCGTTATCTCTTGAAAGAAAAGGTAAATTGGTAGCTGAAAAATATGGTTCCCAAATATCTTTACTGCTTCTAGGGCTTCTTAATAGTCCAAATATTAAAACTAAAATCCAACAACAGACCGAATTAATTTATAGTAATAGTGAGTTTAAGAAAACAGTATTCGCTATTTGTGTTTGTGAAGTGGCAAATGTTAATCCAACAGCTAGTTTAGTGTCTGAAATATCTGATTCTAATGCGATTTATAACATTTCACTTAGAGAATTAGATCCATTTAAGCAACTTTTCAAACTTACTGGAACGACAATTAAATCAAAGTCAAGTATTTTGTCTTTATCTTTGTTAAACAATACTTTTTCAGACATTTATGTAAGAGATGCTCTCCTAGATATTGTTGAGAGAACAGATTCAATAAAAGACCAAGAGATTGAAATAAAGAAAATATTTAAATCACTGCTCAGATTTCATGTGGTTGAAAGAATACTACCTCAAAATCAGGCTGTTTTAGATAGATATTACGAACAATTGAAGTTTAGATGCACATGGTTGATTGAAAGCCCTCATTACTGGGTTCAGTACGCAATGTGTCGACTGTCTTTCTCTGACTATCCTAGGGCTCAGAATTATCTAACTAACGCATACCAAAAGGCTGAAGCCAAAAAAGGATCTTATCATACTGATAACATAGATACTCAACAGGCTCGCCTATATCTTAATCAATGTATAGACATAAATAACGCTTCAGAGTCTTATCTGCTTTTCGAAAAAGCTCACAAGCTTCTTGAGCGCTTGCCTATTGAAGGGCGTAAATTCAGACAGGTTTTGCTAT
>NZ_JADQAI010000055.1 GCF_022129235.1 Psychrobacter sp. Ps6
TGCTTCTTCAATCTCTTTACGCGCTTTGTGCATATGGCCCGGAAACCACTGGATACTCTGACTACTCATTTGATTTATATACTCTTTATTTTTGTTAGTAACCCAATGGGGTACATCAGGGGGTACTAAAAACTTTTGTAAAAAATAGCAGTGGACATTATTTTCTATCCACACTGGTAATGCTGCTATCGCTTACATACAAATACTTATCACTGAGTTTACCATAACTGATAGAGGATGCTTGCCCGTTAATGTATTTAGCCATTATAGAACTGTAAGTATGGTCAGTAACTGTTCAGTAGCTTATTGCTCAGGCGCTATTACTTAGTTGCAGCTAAGAACCTATCCCAAAAGGGTTTTATTCCAAACAATGAGGCCACAAGCAAAAGTTACTTTGAGGACTTTATGTCTGATGGTGCTAAAACTGGTTGGTTTGATATGAAGGATGTCGACGGCCAGGCAAAAGAACTTGATCGCATGGTAGCCATGGCATCAGGTACCACAAAGAGTAGAGCTTACAAGCTATTAAGTTCTACCACAGGATTTATCGAAAATCTAAACGGTGCTGTTGAAAATGCAGTCCGACTCTCTGCTTATGTTAATGCCAGAAAATCTGGAATTAGTCGTAAAAAGGCGGCAAGTCTTGCTAAGAACATGACGGTCAATTTCAATAGAAGAGGTGAAGTGGGAACGACTCTTAATGCGATGTATATGTTTGCTAATGCCTCAGTACAAGGCTCAGTAAACTTTATGCGCACTATGTATGGGCTTAATGGTGATGGGAAGCTCAAATGGAAGAACTTAAACCAGGCTCAAAAGATTGCAATGGGGGTTGTTGCAGGATCTTTTGCGTTGTCCTTTGCTAATCGTAACTCAGCTGGGAATGATGAGGATGGCCAGAACTGGTTTGATAAAGTGCCCAATTACGTAAAAGAACATAACTTTATCATCATGAAGTCGTTACTAGGAGGCGAACAAGACGGAAGCTATTGGAGTATACCTATGCCTTATGGATACAATATTTTCGCTTTGCTAGGTTCCGGTGTTGAATCTGCAGTTAATAGTGATTACTTAACTAAAGCTCAAGTAACAGGAAATATTGTACTTGCGACATTAAGTTCTTTCTCTCCAATTGGCTTGAGTGAATCAAATACAGTTACCGGCACTATATTGAAAAATGTGGCACCGACAATAACCAAACCATTTTTAGATGTTGGTCTTAATGAAAACTTTTATGGAGGCCAAGTCTATAAAGAAAATATGCCGTTTGGCACACCTCTGCCTGAGAGTAGCTTGAGTAAGATGGGTACAAGCGAACACTATAAGTACATCGCAAAATGGTTGAATCAGGTGACTGGAAGTAATGAGTTTCGTTCTGGAGGTATTGATGTTAGTCCCGATATTTTGCAATACATGGTTGGTTATCTTGGTGGGGCAGCTCTACGCTTTGCCGATGTAAAAGTTCCAGGACTTATAGATAGATTAGAAGGTGAAGAGGTAGAGCCGAGTCAGGTTGCATTCTTATCCCGACTCTCTGGTCGTGTTATGCCATATGAAGACCAGCAGAAATTCTATCAAAGACGTGATGAATTGATGCAGATTGCTGATGAAGCTAATAGTTTATCTGGCGCTAAACGACAGGCTTTTATGGGGCAGTATAAGCAACAGTTAAAATTAATGTCGTTACTCAAATCAACAGATAAGCAGCTTAAGAATTTACGGAAAAAAAGAGATATTATCTACGCTCTAAACATCCACCAAAAAGACAAAGAACTTCGGATAAAGAATGTTGAAAGAGAAATGAAGTCAATTATTGATAAATTTAATTTCAAATATCCCTCTAGTCTGTAACTATATGATAATTGTAAATATTTCAATTCTGCTAAGGGAGAGTAAGACCGACCGGAATTATTTTTATGAAACTAAAAAATTTAATTAATTCAATGGATTAACATACAGCGCAATATCAATTATGCTGTATGTTAATATCAATTATTACTACAAATTTCACATTTAAATTCTAAATGTTTTTTATTATCTTCATTTGTTTTTCTTTGGCGTTTTAGCCGAATATAATAAAAATTGATGTATAAGCATTTTTTTTATTTCATCATTAATGCTTTGGCTAATAAGTCGTGTTTTACTCATGTTACATTTCATACGTTACCTTAGCTTTCAAATGAAAGTTTATCGCCAAATACCCCTTTCCAGTCTACGTCGAATTGTTCAACGGCAGGTTTTACTGCTGGATGAGCGAACATTTGTGCTGCCACATCGGTTGGTAATGTAATAGCTTCGATACCGATCTTCATTACTTCCATCGCTTGTTGTGTATTTTTGAAGCTGGCTGCCAAAATCTTTGATGGTAATTGGTTTTGATCTAACAGTAATTGAAGGTCTGCGACTACTTCAACACCGTTACCGTTCATGGTATCGATGCGATTTACATAAGGCGCTAGATAATCTGCGCCACACAGTGCCGCAAGAAATCCTTGTTGAGCCGAGTATATAGCAGTAGCAAGAACCGTAATTCCTTCTTTTTTCATTAATTTAATTGCTGATAAGCCAGTTTCTGTTGCGGGTACTTTTACCACCATATCGTAAGGTAATTCATTCAGTTGGCGCGCTTCTGCTACCATGCCCTCGACAGTGGAACTCACGACTTGTGCGTGAAAGCGAGGTGTACCGCCAAGTATTTCTTGCATGCCT
>NZ_JADQAI010000056.1 GCF_022129235.1 Psychrobacter sp. Ps6
TTAACTCAGTCTTAGCTTCTAGTGGTAACATCTCCATTTTGTTTGTACTACCTGAAGCATGAGATTCATTTACTACACCAATCTCTAATGGATTAGATAATCCTGACTGTGTCGATGCTACTGTCATTCGTAATGCTTGTGCTTGCTTACTATCATCAAAAGGTGATAAACGTGCTTTTAAATCTCGTGAAAATAAGACCTCAGAAATTGCTTGTTCCCATACTTTAGAATTCTCTTTTAAGCTTTCGACTTCTATATGCTTATCAGATAGTGTTTTATAGAATGCCTTGCTATCAAATACGCCATCATCGCCAAACCAGCCGTCTTCAATAGGTAATTCTTGTAAATAATCACCAAGCATTTCTACTATTGCATAATCACTTTTTTCTTCGGCAGATATAAGCTTATTTCTCTTTGCTTCAGGTTGTGGAATATCAATCAAACTGCAGTAGCGTAAACCATCTTTTTGATTACTATTACTCCCACCTAAAATATACTCTCGTAATGGGAAGTCACCTTTAACAATATATTTTAATGGTTTTGGTCGATAGTCCTCTATATCCCATAATAAAAATAGCGAACTCGACATATTAAGTATATTCGTAATAGCTTGCAGATGAATTTTTAATGCCTCTTTTTCAAGCGCTTTAAGCTGTTTATATTCCTCTTTCAGAATTTGATTTGGAGGCAACGCAAAGTTATTAGTCGATTTCAAAAGAGCCTTTAACTTTTCATTTAAAACCTCTTCCTGTTTTTTAGCTCTTTTAAGGTAATCAAAATACAAAGCATAATACTCATGCCCTTTTGACTTGTCCTGTCCGGCTAAAGCAAGTTCTGGAGTGGCTATACCACAAACAGATAAATCTTCTATACTCTTTTCTAGTGCTTCTTTATGTTTTTCAGCGTTTGCCGTTTGCTTAATTAAATGAGCCTTATAATATTCAACAGCATCCCCAATTTGGTATTGTGCGTTTGAATATACTTTATTAAGTGCTTGTAGACGTTTTTTCAAATCATCAATCTGAGCTTGAGGTGTTAACTCTGACTGTTTTAGAAATGCTTCTCTTGCCTTTTGATATGCTTTAATTGCTTTTCGTATTTTGGGTTCTTTTGGTGAATACAACTTACCATCATCAAAAATATATCCTTGATCCTTAGCATTCTGTTGAGCTTTAGCTAAAATCCGTTTATGAATTTCTCGTTTTTGATTAACTAATGCACTGGCCTCATAGGCAGAAGAGGCATTTTGAAGATGTTTTTGTTGATGAGATAGCCAATGTTCAGTTTCTTGAAACAATAGCTTATCTTCATCGGCAATAAAAGATGTTAATGTAGCGCTTAATAGACCATCTAGAATACCAGCTTGAGATAAGCTTGGCATAACATTTGTACTATCTTTACCTTTAAATCTCGCTTTAAATTTACTTTCTGCGTCTTCTAAATATTGAACGGCAGTTTCATCCATAAGGTAGAATGCATCGCCTTCGATAAAATAAGCAATATCTTTATATTTCTTAACCTTAGACTCTTTTTCACACGTCATTATGTGCTTCGGAAATAAATTTTGCTCTGCACCTATCGGCTGTTTATCTGCTGCAGGTAAAATAACAACGGGGTAATTTGCACTACTATCATCAGACGCCATGTCTATTTTATCTATCATCAATTTTTCTCTCTAACCATAAAGTCATCAGATTGTTTTACAACCATAGCTAATTGAATCGCTGATTCATAAAGACCCATATCGTCTAATGACTGATTTAACAATGAGTTCCATTCTGGTCGATCAATGATTGCTAAATTATCAGCAAGAAATCCTCTCCACTCTTCCAATAATGCTTGGTTTTGCAATCCATTTTTAATCAAACTCTCGATCACAATACTTGCTCGATGAAGCTCTTCTGACGGTTTTTGTTGCCATCTTTCACATAAACCTAACCATGCACCTAAACGATAGCGCTCCATTACTTGTACGGTTATATCTGAAATTGAGATCACTCTTTTCTTCATCTCTTCTTTTGATAGATCACAATAAACCCATTGTTTTCGCGTTATTTGAGGGCAAATAACTTTAAAACCATAAAAGAGTTCTGGTTCACTATTTAACAAAGAAAGACATACACTTGGAGCATAGAATCTTACATAAACAGATCCAAGATTTTCACTATCTACTTCTAAATATTGATTTAATGTTTCTCTAACTTGCTCTATAGACAGTTTTGAAAGAAGTAATATACCTAAATATTCATTCATCATAGATTCAACCACATAAGTATCATCTAATTTCAAACTTATTAATAATGGGCTAGCTTCAATAGCGGATTTAAACCTCGTCCCGATAAACAAAGCTTCTTGATCATACTCAGTTATTTCATTTATTAAATGAGATCTATCCATCAACGCGTAAAGTTTGTAACCCTGAGCCAAATCTTCAGTAATAACCTTATCAAACAATTTATGGGTATTATTTATTTCTTGCATAAACATTTATCTCCTCTCTGACAACTTCCATCACTTTGCAATCCGCATACTGGTAGTAGCGGAATATTTGCCTTACTTGCAATGAGAAGAGCAGAAACAAAAACAGGAGGAACGTCTAATGGATATGGGGCCACCTCAACCGCCCCGGGTAATAAAGGAGCTGAACCTGCATACCC
>NZ_JADQAI010000057.1:0-2038 GCF_022129235.1 Psychrobacter sp. Ps6
AAAACGCGTAAGCGAGCAAGCAACTCTTCGAGGGCAAACGGTTTTCCAAGGTAATCATCTGCGCCACCATCAAGGCCTTGAACTCGATCGCGAATGTCGTCTCGTGCGGTAAGTATCATCACCGGAAGCTTAAATCTGCCTTTGCGAATATTACGCAGAACTTCTAACCCATCCATATCGGGGAGAGTGAGATCCAAAATTACGATCTTGAACGCTTCTGTTTTGAGTGCGCTAGTCACACCAGATCCTTTTTCCACCCAATCCACGGTGTAGCCATGGCGACTTAATGAAGCCACCATGGATTGACCGAGTAGTTTATCATCTTCTACGAGTAACAAGCGCATAGTCTATTCCAGTCTCCCAAGAGTCTCTTCAATTTCCTGTTTTCGGCCTTTATCTGCCACAGGTCGATCAGGACGAGGTAAGGCCTGCATGGCGCGAGTCAAATAAACTTTCGCTTCTTTGACTCGGCCTTTTTCTGCAAGGAAGTCTCCATAAAAATAGTTCGGATCGATACCTTTAGGATTGATCTCTATCGCTTTTTTCAACATTTCTTCGGCTTTATCGTCATCACCAAAGCCAATTGGCCACCCCGGAACTTTGTAATACAGTGAACCTAAACTGGTGTATGCAGAACCATCAAGCGTTTGCGGTGACGTTGCAATTACCCCTTCGAGTAAAGATTTGGCTTCTTTGGCGAGTGACAATGCCCCTAAGCCACCTTGAGCACCAGCTAGCGATGCTTTATTGATTGCCAGCCAAACTGTGAGTTCGGGATTACTAGGTTCTCTGTCGAGATAAATACTGGTTTTGGCAATCGCGCGATGGAAGCATTGCTCCTGTTCATCACCATCGAGCGTACTGTACTGACATTCTGCCCATTTCTTTTGAACTTGTTGAAGTGGAGCATTACCTGCCAACGCAGCGGTCGAAGCTAACGTTGAACAAACCGTCAAAGCGCAAAGTAGTTGTTTGGTATTCATCGTCCATGTCCTCAGTGACTGACTCGGTTTATGTATTGGTGAATGGTTTCTTGTTGCTTACGAATCGCAGAAGAAACCACTTTTGGAAGCAATTGATTGATGCGAGCAAAAAGCTTTTCAGGCCAACCAATCCACTTCGTAGAAATTTCTTTTTCCAACATGATGACCACGTGATCGGCAACAACTTGCGGGGAGTCCGTTTTGTTACCCAATTGTCGATTCATTTCATTAACAGCATCGCTATTGAGTGAGGTTTCTGTAGCTCTTGGTGCCAAATACAGCGCACGAATTCCGGTTGCGAACAGCTCTCTGTCAAGCGATTCAGTAAAACGGTGCAAACCTGCTTTTGCTGCACAATAGGAGGTATAGCCTGGATAGCCAATTGAACCGAAAGTTGAACCAATATTAAGAATCACCCCAGGCTGTTTTAACCACGTCAACGCCGATTGGCACAGCAGTATCGGAGCAACTAGGTTGAGTTGGATTTCGTCAGCAATCTGTGTTGGTCGTTTATGGCTTAACAACGAAAAATCGTTGCTACCTGCACTGTTAATCAATGCGGACACATTTTGATGCTGACGCGCGCTCTCTTTTACTATAGTTAATCCTTCTAACGAGGTGATATCTGCAACAACTATGTCATGGCGTTCTGGATTCGGCAGTACTCGCAGTAGTGTTTGCAAGCTCTCTTTACTTCGTCCTACAAGAATGAGGCTAGCACCACGTTTTGCTAATGCTTTCGCAATGGCTTGACCAATTCCGCCCGAAGCACCTGTCAGGAGAATAGTGCTGTTATTTATGATCATACTTCACCTCATACAGATTGTTGGGTTGATAAAGAGGGTAAAGAACGCAGCATTTGCCCGTATAGTGAAAATACCATTTTTGCAGAGTCGATAATGACTTGTTGATCTTCCACTTTGATGATTCTGTTCATCAATGATTCAAAAAAATGCAGATGCTCTTGATCTAACACACTATGTGAAACTAGGTAAGTCATTGCCGAAGGTGGGAGGTTTAGAGTTGACTGGATTTTCTCTGCCATTAGACCACCA
>NZ_JADQAI010000057.1:2048-2636 GCF_022129235.1 Psychrobacter sp. Ps6
ACCAATTCCAACACTAGTGCCTTCTAACACCCACACCATACCAAACAGCGCAAGTGGATTGTGGCGGTCAATATTGTGGTAGAGATATGAAATCATTAACTCAATAGGAGCTTCGACCTGCCCTACATTTTTGTTGTTGCGTACAGCTTCAACATCGCCGCCACACATTTTAATGTTACTCAAGATCCATTCTTGATGGCCTTTTTCTTCCTCAATGTACTCAGCAAGAGCTTCTCGTACCCATTCGTATTCATCAGATAGCCGACCACCACATGCCATTAGCAAAGGAACAGTGTGCTTGACGTGATGGTAAGCTTGCGTTAGAAAAGCGATATACATATCTAGGGAAATATTACCTTGTTTAACATCCTCGATGACTGGCGCTGTTAACATTGCTTGTTGAGCGACGGCAGTGCTTTGTTTGAGTTGTTCGAAAAATAAAGTCATAACCTTCTCCTTAAGAAGCCGTTAACTAAGATGCAGTTTGGAAAGACGTAATGTATTGCAGGAATACAAATCAATGCGTTGGAGCTTTTGCGCTTGCAGTGTTAATTCAGGCGTTGTGCTTGCTAATAACTGAGCCACATC
>NZ_JADQAI010000058.1 GCF_022129235.1 Psychrobacter sp. Ps6
ATCAATGGAGCCTGAAACCATGATTTTTTCAGCATCATTTGCTCGAAGCCAAAACTTAGCTTGGTTATTTTTAACATTAAGTTGAAACGACGCTGTATTATCAAACGTTTTTGCATCAGAAAAACTCGCATTGCTAGCCCATTGGCCACCAAATCGAGAAGAAATAGTAACGTGGATTTGACCTGTATAATTTGATGAACTACCATCTGATGCTTGGACGTTAAAGGTTATAGGTTGATCATCACACAGGGTATTTGTTTTAGTTTCTGGTGTAATAGTTAAGCTGTAGTTTGGCTCGGATTCAAAACAGGCACTTTGTCCATGAATATAGCTTTTAGGTGATAATGAATCCTGGCCAATTAAATCAATATCTAAAGCAGTTACAGCTCCTGTTATTCCAGTTAATTCACTTCCATAACTACTCGAAATAGATACTTTTTGTTCAGAATATAATAATGCAGTTAACTGGGAACCATTTGTAATAGTAGCAATATAATTAGGGTTATTATGTACATAAATAATCAAATCATCAGCTTTACCTGATGCTGACCGTAATATCGAACCACCCAAATTACCGCCGGCCATATCTAAAGCTTTTGTGTGTATAACAGTTCCATTTGGGAAAACTACATGTTGACCTTGATGTAAATATAAACTTGAAAACCAATATTCTTTCTTTGTACTGTTAATCTTCGATGGATCAAAAGCGCCATCATCATTTTGAGGCCAATCATCTAACTTTAACTTTCTTGAAAATATGCCATTAGAAAAACATCGACTACCACTACAAGTAACAAATTTATATTGATTAACACCATAGTAAAAAACATGCTGAAAACCAACTCTACGCTGAGAGTTTACCAGTGGAGTTCCAGTAACCACTGTATGATTATTTATTGAAAAAATACCTTTTTTATTACTTTCCCACGTTTGAACAGGTCCTGGAAATAATTCACATGTTTCAGAATCCACTGCTTGTTGAAATGCCATGAATCCAAAATTTTCATTAGCATGGCGTCGTTCAATACAATCTTGTCCACCACATGCTTCAGTATCATTACCTCGGCGAGGCTCATTAAGATCTTCATCAGTCACAAAACTTACTTTTAATGGGTTCGACTGAAGCTGACATAATCGTAATATTCCACCATCTGAACCATTTCGACTATTTTTAGATGCTATCATTAAAGGTAAGCCACTAAACTGACTACTATTAGGGACTGGAACTAAATGTTCACACTGCCGTTTAGAAGGCAAGGTAACATTACTGAACCCCTTATATAAGCTATTGTTTCCTAATGTATTAGGAGTACTATCACCGCCAAGTGAAAATAACAGCCCTTTATATTGGCCCGAACCGTAAACCGTCAAATAAGCAACTTCTTGTGGCGCTGAAAGCCAAGGATATTCGTATTCATTTTTATTGTGTAAAACTGTTTCACCACGATCTAAAGATAGGTAAATATTATTTTCATCTTTTTTAAGTGCTACTGCAGCAGTAAACCATTTATATTTATAACGACCATTAAATACACCTGAACTAGGTAAATCATCTGAATTATTAGGAGCCTGTGTATTAATAATAACACCATAATTTAAACTTTTACTGAGAGGACTTTTTACGATAACAGCATTATCGTATATATTATCTTTATATTTAATATATTTATTAACGTTTATTTTTCTGGCTACAATACGACCTTTAGAGCCTAAATTAATATCAGCACCATTTTCAATAACAAAATAGCTAATATTTGTCATCGGTTTCTTTTCTATACACCAATCTTCACCTTCACATTCACCAAAAGACTTTAATTCCAAGCCTTTATCATCATGTTCTGGTGTATATGGTGCAAAATATTGCCGGAATTTAACAATACCATCTTTAACACTAACAACTCTAAGAGTAGATGGAGCATCATTCCATGGCATATTTTTTAATTCTTGTTCTTTTTTAAAGCGTTCATTTTTTAACCATCGACAATATCGACTATTTCCCCACCAACAATACTTAGAAATTTCTTCATTTATTTCATCTATATCATCTTGTAAATCATCCAAATTATCATGATCAACCTGATAAGAAAATGACGGCATCAAAAATACCAGAGGATCCTGATATTTATTTTTTAAGCTAATTGAGCATGTGTCATCAATACAAGGACCAGCAACACTACCAAATTCAAACTGATCTTGAGTTGCAGCAAAAACATTATTACTACTCAATAGCAACCATAACAAAATAATAAAATAACGCATTATCTTACCCCTCGCGCCCATACTTCTTGTGTACGTGTCATTGTTATATTCTTGCTGCCACATGTCGCTGTACTACTTAATTTATATTCGGTGATTTGTTGATGATCATGCGAGATCTTTCGACTTTCGCAACTCACTTTAGCTTCGCAGTTAAACCAATCTTGAGGTTTAAACAATAATGCTTTACATGCTGTTTCATCACTGTTGTGGGGCTGTTCTAGAGGAAATATTTGTGTCAGTAAAACCTCATTGGCTGAGTGAGCAGTTAGCCATGCACGTTCTGCTAACACTTCTTTGGTTGTAGTATTTTGACTCGACCAGCCTATTTTAGTCATAGCGGCCGCCATCAGT
>NZ_JADQAI010000059.1 GCF_022129235.1 Psychrobacter sp. Ps6
TACATACTCTGAAGTTGACTCGTTGAACCTGAACTTAACTCACCATTATTTATAAAATTGAGTAAAGGTTCAAAAATCCATTTCAAAGCACTATAATCACTTGCTAAAACATTTATATTATAAAAAACATAACAAACAATCACAGATATAAATATAAACACAGAAAAAAACAACTTTATTTTTTTTAGTTTCAATAACATAAAAAACAAAGTAAATATAGAAACTGCTATGCAGGAGACAATACCAATTCTGCCATAAATAAAACAACCTATTAATATTATTGGCAAATAAAACCTGAGACTTCCAATTTTTTGAGAATTAGAAACTTTTAATATCATAAGGTATAAAGAAAAAATGTAAGCTATGGAACATAAAATAGCAGGTCTAAAACCTGAAAAACCTTGCAATCCAAAACGAGAATAATAAACAGGAGATGTCGATAACTCATATTGAGTACTCGATGAATAATAAAGCACAGACAGCCAAAACTCTCTAAAAATAGGAATATAGAGAATAAATGAAAATATTATATAAAGTGAAACAGCTTTTATGTAAAGTTCAATTACTGATATATAATCAAATTTTTTATACGTTAAGAAAAATAAAGGCACAAACAATATAACTACCTGTTTAACAAAACTCGTTATTTGTTCCGTATACGATAAATCAACTGAGCCATGTATAAATAAGACTATAATAAATAGTAATAAAAATAACCATATCGGAAATAGTACTGATACTAAATTATTAGTATTTATTTTTTTTTGTTTATTTGTTAATTGATAAAACAAAAGAGAAAAAGCTATTGCATATATTATGGATGCTTGAAATATATAAATCCCATTAATATAAAAAGGAAACAAGCAATACATAGTAATAAATATTAGTAAAATATTACTTTTAGTTTTCATGATAATTATAATACAATTAGATATAATGAATATAGTGGCTTTTATAACAATAGAAAGCCACCAAAAATTTTATTTTTTATACCAACGAAATAGGCTACGTTTAAAAAAAGAAACAAAGAAAAAAAGAAAATTAATATTTTTCTTTTTCCTTAAAACAAAAAATAGCAACTCTAAATAGAAAATAAATAATTCTAAAATATTAATTTTTGAATTGTAACCATCCATAAATAAGACACATTCTTTAACTTTATCACTTTTAGTAAAATAGTTCATTAATTTAATTTTTATATTAAAAGATGCATTATTCTGCCCTTCAATATTTTTCGTCGAAATATTATTATCATGCATACGATATTTCAATAAACACTCTTGAATATTATAAAACTCATAATCATTTATAATAGCTCGAGTCCATAACTCATAATCTTGAGCTTTAACCATTTTATCGTCATAGCCATCTAAAGCATCTATAAACTTTTTAGTAAACATCACTGAAGGGTGACAAATACATGACCTAAAAAACATTTTAGCCTTAATGTGTGAAGAGCTCTCCGGGTATACATGCTTACCTGTAATATCTCCATTTGAGTTTATTACGTAAACATTTGAACCACAAATATCAATATCTTTATTTTCTAAAATGTTTATTTGTTTTTCAAATCGATATGATTCTGCAATATCATCAGCATCCATTCTTGCAATATATTTAGTTTTAACTAGTTTAAGCGCTTTATTAAGAGAACGTGTTAGACCTATATTGCTTTCATTATTAATAACAATAACCCTGCTATCCTCATAGCCTGTTAACAACTTATTAATATTGCTGTTATATGGGTTATCATTAACTATGATAAAATCAAAGCCTTTATATGTTTGGTTTAAAATAGAATCTATAGATAATTTAATCATATATTCATCTTCAGAATATATAGACATTATAACCGTTAATTTTTTTTTCACTTAATACTAACCATATTGATTTTATTTAAATTTACGAGGCAAAATAAATTTATTACCTAATGTTAAATCAAATGAATCAGGAGTAAACTTTACATATCCACTCCATGGATAAAATGTTATTTCACCAAAATAAATTCTATTATTTAAACTATAAAAGTCCACTCTAGCAAAAGGAAAATCTTTACCAATATCTTCTGCGATTTCTAACATTTTATCAAAGCCCCATGGTTTCTGAATTAACTCTTTAGATACTGGTCTATCAGAGGTTACATTTACTCTACCCCACTTTCTATCAAAAAAGGTTCTTGTATGGCCAGTAAATCGATTTTTATCAACCCAAATAAACTCAACGCGCCCGTTAAAGCATAGAAATTTATAATCATCGATTTCATTTCCTTCACTTTCATTATTAACAAGTAACTCTTCACAAGTGATTTTAAAAGGTATATGTTTATAGCACCACTCTTTACCAGTCAATACAACTTGATTATTAAAGCACCATGAAGAAACCTCTTTTTTAATTTCATCCATATCAGCTAGGCTTTTATCCCTTACAATTATATTTGTTTCACATCCATTATTTCCTTTCAAAATAAAGCTGCTTGGCAGATCAGAGAAGTCTATATCATTAACACTATCATATGCATTATAAAGCGGTACTAATATATCACTATACCCCTTTTCCTTAATATAATC
>NZ_JADQAI010000060.1 GCF_022129235.1 Psychrobacter sp. Ps6
ATAAATAAAAGAACTAACGGTTAAAAATAACGGGATAACGGAACATGGCATTATTCAACTCACAAACAGCAGCCGAAGCTGGTCGAAAGTCTAGAAGAACATCGGCAAAGAAGTTAGTCATTGATTCATCACTTGACGAAGAACAACTAACTAAGAACGCATTAAACGTTGATTACGGTGCAGTAACACAAAGACAAGTGCTGTTGATGTTGATTCAGCATCACCTTAAACAGCAAGACAGATTTATAAAGCAGTCTATCGACGAAGAAGACCTAGTCAGTGCAGCTTACTTGAAGACTCTATCAAGAATAGAACTTGAAGAACTGATGGAGTCGCAAAATGCTTAAACCAATCAAGAAAGAACTGAAAGACACCAAATCAAGCCATTGTGAAATAACTTACGTTGAGCTTCTACGTGAAGTTGGTTCATTGGATGAGCACCGCAGAGCTTTACTTCTAGATCAAGACTTTCAGCAATCGGCAGAAGCAAGACTTGATGGTATTAGAGAGCAAATGCGCCAACATGAACAATCTCGATTGGTATCACAAGAAGAAGCATTAATAGAGAAATCAGAAAAAGAGCGTAAACGTCGAGAGCAAATAGAGCAGTTAGGGGGCTTGAATGAATAAGTTACTAGCTGGACTTGTAATCATGATAATGCCACTGGCAATTTCAAATATCTCGTTTTCAACTAACTATGGTGAATTGAACTCGACCTTGGATACTTTGGTTGTACAACAAGGTTTGATGATCGAGAGAACGGATGTCTTTTTGAAAGATATAGACTCAATAAAGCAAACGACGAAGAAAACGGTGAACGAATTGAGTCACTAGAAAAGTTACTTGTCAATTGATTCACTGGTTAGTTTGGACTGAATCTGTCCCTCTTTTTAACTCAAAGCTTGCTCTGTTCAGACAGAAGGCTACAACTCATAAATGACTTCAAAAAAATTAACCACCACTTTTAGACTAAAGTCCTCTTGTATGTCGTTGCTTCGAAGAACATTAAGCACGCAGTAGCATTTGCATTACTGTGTTTACATACAGTGAATGCGTTGGTACTGTATATTAAATCAATTGAATTAGGTGATACTATGTCAGAAAGTAACAATGACACTAACAGTAACAATGAAAGCAGTGGTGCTGCTTCAAAGAAACGAGATTACACTTTTCTTCAAAACTTAGTGCTTTTGTGTTTAGGTTCGTTGATTTTTGCTGGGATTATAGAAGCTTACAAGAGCGATTTAACTACTGATAAGAGTTTGGTAAAAGAATACTATCGCCCGCTTCGTGATACTGTTTCTACATGTCTACCATTGCAAAATCAACTATTTCTGAAGCATGGTGAGTTAGCTGGTAATTACCAGCTCATTTTTGATGAAATTAATCATATGTTCGCTAAACCAGAAATAACAAACAGTGCAAATTATCAGATTTATCCTATGTCCGTTATGAAAGCTCACTCATCAGTCAAGTTAGAGATACAGCAACTGATTGAAAAAGTATCAAAGTGTCGAATTGATGTTTATCAAAAATACGAGGAACTCGCCTTAGCAACAGGTACTTACAGACAATATAAAAAGTTATCTGAAGCTCATTTCAAAATCCTTAATGAAGGGCATAAAGCGAGAGAGGCTGCGATTCCACTAGAAATCAAAGAGATGGATCCTAACGTCTTAGTGCAATTGATGAGAGATCTGGCTACATTAGACCTATCAACCGATGTAGCTAAGGCTTCATTTAAAAGCCAAATGGATTTAATAGCACCACCTGTTATTGCGTATGAGATGACAAAAATGGATTCTGAACAATTAGCATTTAAAGAAAATCAACGATTTCATAATGAAGTGACATCTATCTTCTTAAATGAAATTAGCGCACGTAACTCGCCTAGTTTACTCAGCCGTATATTCTAGCGATGGTCATCTGCCTTGTTTGTATCGCAAGGACTTTAAGCTGCTTAGATTGATTGGCTTGGTCATTGGTGTCATTAATGACTCTTTTCGCGAGTTGTTGCAGTTCTTCAAATGAAGCAACAAGAGTCGTAGTGTATGAGTTGATCTGACGACTTAACTTAGTTGCTTCACTTGGCTCAAACAAGCTTGATAAAGCGCGTTCGAGTAGTCGTTTTAGTCTTTTGTTGAGTACTTTGCCTGTTTTAGCTGTGTTCTTTCTCAACCATTTTCGAGCCGAGTCGATAGCACGAGACTCAGCAAAGAATTCGTCGAATGTTAGGGTGGTTGGTGTTGGTTTCATTTAAATATCTCCCGTTTTGAAGATATTTATGAGAGTTCATACTAATGCCCGATATCACATCTACTATTAAAATTTATTTTCAACCTGACAATAATTCATGATTAGTATGAATTAACACCTTGTAGATAAATGTTTACATAGTTTATATTATTAGGCAGAGTAATTAGTAATATCGACCCTGTAAATAATTCTGTGTAACTGTCGAGGTTACATGTACTCAGAGAGTCGGTCTTCGAACATAATCATAAAGCGGTTTAGA
>NZ_JADQAI010000061.1 GCF_022129235.1 Psychrobacter sp. Ps6
CAATTTTACCGAGTATGCTCAACTTGAAAAAGCATTTCCTTTACATCTTGCCCGAATGGCGCTCATGCTGGCTGATCATACTTATTCTGCTGATATCGCTCATGAAAATTGGCAAGATCTTAATTATCAAGCTAACGCTAATACCGACAGAAAAACGGGAAAAATTAAACAAAAACTGGACGAACACTGCATCGGGGTTGCCCATAACGCCTATATATTAGCTCGAACTTTGCCCCGTTTGCGTTCTGTAATGCCTGCAATTACGCAACATAAAGGCTTTAAACGGCGTTGTAAAAATGCCAAATTTCGCTGGCAAGATAAAGCCTATGATTGTGCTTATGCCATTGCTGAACTATCTGAACAGTATGGATTTTTTGGCGTTAATATGGCATCAACGGGTAAAGGTAAGACGTTTGCTAATGCGCGGATCATGTACGGATTATCTAACCCTAAATTAGGTTGTCGGTTCAGTGTAGCTCTCGGTTTAAGAACACTTACATTACAAACTGGAGATGCTCTACAACAGAGGCTCTGCTTAGACAGTGATGATGTTGCCGTGCATATTGGATCGCAAGCAGTTCACGATCTCTTTTATCGCGATAAAAAAGCACAGCAAGCCGCTCTAGATAACCATGAAGCCGCAGTGAGAACGGGCAGTGAATCAGAATTACTTTTCTCTGAGCATAATTATGTTCGATATGATGGTGAAGTAGATAACCATTATTTGCAACGTTGGTTAAAAGAAAAAGGGGCTATTCATAAATTAGTCAGTGCTCCTATCTCTGTCAGTACCATAGATCATTTAATGCCAACATCGGAAGGAATAACAGGAGGTCAGCAAATTGCGCCTATGATGCGATTACTGACCAGTGATTTAGTCCTTGATGAACCGGATGACTTTTCTTTAGATGATGATCCCGCTTTAGGTCGCTTAGTATATTTTGCTGGATTACTCGGCTCTCGGGTTTTGCTCTCTTCTGCTACTTTACCGCCAGCTTTGGTCAATCATCTTTTTGCCTGTTATCAAGCCGGACGAGCCCAATACAATCAAGTTACAGGACAACAACATCAAAAACCTGTGTGTTGTGCTTGGTTTGATGAATTTGGTGTACAAAGTAATCAGGCTGACGGCATCGCGCAGTTTAATCAATATCATCAAATGTTTACTCAATCACGCAAACAGGCGTTAGATAAGTATCAGCAGCCTTTGCATGTGGGAAATTGGTTAAATATTGATGAAAAAGCATCGTCAGAACAGCCAGTTATTGAGTTGTTTAGTCGCACCTTATACCAAGGGATTTATCAGCTGGCAGCGGAGCACCATACCCAATCGACGCAACCGAATTCCAAAGGTAAAACGGTGTCGGCAGGTATTATTCGAATGGCCAATATTGAGCCCTTAGTTGCTGTAGCCAATAGCTTATTTTCTCTGCCAGCAAAAGAGAATACCCGTATTCATTATTGTGTTTATCATAGTCAGCATCCATTAGCTGTACGCTCTGCGATTGAAAATCAGCTAGATCAATTACTGCAAAGGGATCGAGTCGATCTACAAGATATTGTCACTAAACCAACGGTTGAACGAGTTTTAACCCAGTATAGTGAACAGCATCATATTTTCGTGGTATTGGCGACACCGGTGGCAGAAGTGGGACGGGATCATGATTACGATTGGGCCATAGTTGAACCAAGCTCAATGCGCTCTATTATTCAGCTCGCCGGACGTGTTCAACGGCATCGTCAGTTAGTGCCTAATGGTGCCAATATTTTGGTATTAAATAAAAACATTAAGGCGCTAAAACAAAGTTCGGTGGCGTACACCTCTCCGGGTTTTGAATCGGACAAATTATATTCCCTTAATGAAGAGCAACCTAATTTCCCTTATTTATGCTACTTAAAAATATCTAATCATGACTTACGTCAACAGTTATCACTTAACGCATTGCAACACATTACGTCTGAACCTCGTTTTATTTGCCCAAAACCTCTATTAGATGAAACGCAACAAAAAGTTAAGGGATTTATAGAACTTGAACATCAAGCTACTTGGTTCTATATGCAAAAGTATTTAAAGCCATGGTGGCAAAGTAAAACTGCACATCTCATTGGTGAAGTACAAAAACAGACACCATTTCGTCAAAGTCGTCCTTCGGTTAATTACATCATGATGTTAGATGATGACAGTGACGATATTACTTTACAGGTTTGGGATAACGCGAGCCAATCGTGGATTGATTCTGGATTATTGGCACCATTTTCAGAACAAGAGTTGGCATCGGGAATATCGCTTTGGGGTAGTGGCTGTTTAACCGATGAAATAGAACAATTAGCCGAAGAATACCAGCTAGAAATATCGACAACATGTGAGCGATTTGCAGCAATTAATTTGCCTGAAAATAGCGCTTCAGATTGCGGAAAGCCCTGGCTTTATGACCCCATTTTAGGTGTGTTTCGAGGACGAGATATTACACCATTAAATCATGATTCTGTTTGAGG
>NZ_JADQAI010000062.1 GCF_022129235.1 Psychrobacter sp. Ps6
AACGAACTGGTGTGAAGATCACTAGGAGCAAAATGAGTTATTGGATATGGAGTGAGGTGCAACGGTTTTTGTCGCTGACTGATTATTATCCCATTTTTATTTTCATAAATCTGAATGTTCTCTTTGGGCTGGAATGATTAGTTTTAGCAAAACTAATACAGATATGATCGAAGGGAATTAAGTAGGTTTGGGACAAAAGCGAGATAAGGATTGAAAAAAACCAGCGTAGGTGGTAGCACTGGTTTTATGAGAGGTGTTTAGCTATTTAGTAAACTGTACGGTAGGGAGGACAACTCTTGGTAGCCTCATGCGTTCACATTGGGAACTTAAGTATTCGCGCCAGTATGGCCAAACATGGTAGCTAGCATTTTTTAATGAGAACTCATCGATGCATTCTTGTTCTAAATGAGAGTTGATCCTATATTCCGCTATAAAATCGCTCTCAATAGCGGCTTTGATATCTGGTTCACCTTCTTTATCAGATGGTACTACCCATCGTGTACCAAGGCGCACGAAGACACGAAGAAGTTCTCCATCATCTTCAACCTGAATAGTTTCACTCTTATGAACAACGTGCATTTGTTGGATGTGTAGATATTCCATCTCACTATATGATTTAGGATCAAAGTCATCAGCACAAAATGATCTTGAGCTCTTCTGGTACACATCTTCAATTACTAGATTTTCAATGGCTTTCTGTAATTGGTTACTATTTTTAGTAGCCATAATTCGCCTCTAAGCCAAATTCATGTTGGTACACAACATGAGTTCGCTTGATATTTGATTTTTCGTGGAAATTGACCACTGCTACTGTGGTCCAGTCGGCATCGATTTTGCGCTTAACGCCAGCATCAGCCATTAGTTTATCGAGAGAAGCTGGTACATCACGAGCGATTCTGATTAGTCTATCCATTGCTTCGGATTGCATTACGTCATCAGACTCGTATTTGGAAAATGCTACAGGACCACCGCCAAATACTTTAGCTGCATCTTCCTGACTGAAATTCCAGCCTTTACGAAGTTCTCTCACTTCCATACCTGTTAAAAGACCTTGAACTTGCTTTTTGAAAGCAATCATTGCACGTTTATTAAAACGAGCATTTGCAGGGGTTGCTTGTTCACTTCCACATACATCACAAGTTGAAAATTGACTAGTAATTGAACCTTGCTGTCCCATATGTTCAACATGGATAATTTCTTCTTGGTCACTCAAGTGACCTTGTTCGCAGATCGGACAAATTTTGGTTGTCATTGCTCAATCCTTATTGCGAAACGTGGCATGACACAAGTAAAAGAATTTTACCAGTCTTACCAATCGCAAATTTCACATAATAATTACAGCTCATATACTTATATGCATGCTCGCGCCACTCATCTCTCTGTAAGCGGTAGCTATCGCATGCTGCCCAAGGACCAGTTGGCTTTTGAACACACCATTCAGAATTTACGTATTGACCTTGGGTTATGGCTTGTCTTAATAAATCTCGAATATCGTCAGTATCAAGTGCAAGTGATTCTATATCGTGTATACATTTGCGAGTCCAAGGGATAGTCGTATTCCCCTCAGATTCCAGAATTTTTAGAACGTCTTCTACCGCATACAATGGACCATCGATATGAATCCGTTTAGTCGTTGTGGCTGTGGGTGGTTCCTGTTCAAAAGCACTTACGTTGAGTTGATTATTTACCATTATGGTAAGTTTTTCCAGTTGTTTTTATGAAATTTGCATTTTGGAATCTAAAAAATACGTGTGTTTTGCGTTCAATCTTACAGAGTATGAAGTGCATATGGCAATGAACTTACCCAGCAATATTATTGTCAATTGACTTTGTTCCTCTCGTCTCACAACTATCCGAAATTCTTAGTGCATCTTCAATCTCAACACCAAGATATTCAATCGTGTTTTCGAGCTTAGCATGACTCAGAAGTAACTGAATAGCGCGTAAGTTCTTAATTTGGGCATAGTTCAAAAAAGCTTTTGTTCTGTGTAAGGAATGTTGTTGTGCCATATTGAGTTTTATCTAACCCAATATCGGTTACTCAACGATTAACCAGAGAGGTGTAGTAATGGTATGAAATTGGCTGTCCCTCACGGCGAGGACTTGGAAATAGGAAGTCTGTTGGTTCCAACGCATTTTGAATGATCCACTGTGATAGTGTTTGTTGTGTCTTTGGTGTGATTTTTGAAGTGTATCTCTTGCTGAGTCTTCTGCTGGTTAACAATGGTTCGTGTCATCACGCAACCACTTCGACTAACGTCTTGAACTTTTAAGTTTCGCAGATCATAAGACCTCGGCTTGCTATCAATGGCAAGATTAAACAGTGTCAACTCAAACAAACGTTCTTCAATCTCTAAGCGAATCCGAATCTGCCAAAGAACCTCCAATTTAAACACTTTCTTTTGCCCAACTCGCTTACCTTTATTTCAAGCTATCATAATGTGCTACTTATGTCATAAATTCACTATT
>NZ_JADQAI010000063.1 GCF_022129235.1 Psychrobacter sp. Ps6
TATTGTCTTTGTACGGATTCAACACCTTTAATCAAAGTGGGTAACTCTCTTCTTTTCAAATTGAAGTGTCAGATCTAGTAGGAACTAATACAAATAAGGTATCCCACACAAAATCTACCAAGCGCACCAAACTCCATACCAAAACCGCCGAGTATAACGGGTCACCTTAATTGCTTTGTTAAGCTTTATTTTTGCACAGCCGATATGGCAGATTCGAATTCTTTAGGAATGAACTCACAATCTGTATATGTAATCATTGACTTTTGTACTATTTCCCATTTTAGCTCACCATCCTTACCCGACTTTGAGAATGCATTTAATTGTGGATAATTTTGTTTAACTATTTTTTCAAGTGAATGGCCTTGTTGAGTTAAGTATTCAATATCTGTCAATAGCTTAATTCCAGAAAGATATGAGATATTAGCGTTCTTATTATTCTCTCTACCTAAAACTTTTAAAATGAATTTATCTAAAGATGCTTGAAGTAATTCAATATCTTTTAGCCATGCAACCCAAGAAATATTCTCAACCATTGTGAATTTATCTGGTTTATTCATATGTAGTAAAAGCATTATACATATAGGATCTAATGCAATATTTTCTATAGAATAAGCATAGTCTTCTCCAAGAACTACGATTTCACTATCCGAACGATTACTTCTATCCCAATCAATTATTCCACGGACACTATTATTTCCGATTTCAGCTAAAGCATGTACTTGACCTATTACATGACTACAACTTCCTACACCATTTACAGCTTGAAGAAACTCTTGAATACGATTTGAATCATCAACTCTAAGAATTTGTTTTACTTTATCCTCAATTTGTTTAACTGGAACTTTAGGTCCTGAACTAACAAAGTTTAAAGAAATCTTAGGGTCAATTTTTGTTGAGCGATGAATTAATCTTGAGTAAATTAGTTGATACACATTTGCGTCATATTGACTTTCAACAAAAACTTGCCTTCTATTCTCTGGACTTAATGATATCTGAGTTATTCCATCTAGCAATTCAGAAATTGCAACATCTTTTTCAACTAAAGTTAAAACTCCTTGTTCAATAATATAAATACTATTATCTGGAGCCAATGCAACAGTTGTTGGCGAATGTGTTGTAATAACTACTTTTGAACCGAAATTCCGCTGAAAAGAATCTAAAACCTTATACATTTTAACTACCATTTTAGGGTGTAAAAATGCATCTGGTTCATCAATTAATAATACTCTAGGCACCTTAACAATCGTCGAGTTATAATATTGACTATTAAATAATGTTAATGCTAACCAAAGTAATGTTTTTTCTCCTGACGATAACGCATCAACACTAATAGGCTTCCCTGTTTCATTCTGAATTAATTGCGCTTGATAAGCATAACTTCTTGACGTTTCGTCAGGCGTATTGAATTGAAACTTACCTTCAAAAGTATCATTTAAAATTTCATTTATTATTAGCCACGGTTTATCACCAAATACATTAACAAATTCCTCATCTGTCAAATAATCAACATCAACATTTTTTATTGTATTTTTCCACTCGTTTATTTCATTTTGCTCTTTTCGTTTGATGTATTGATTTGATATTGTAGAAAGACTTTGGATGCCAAGAATATTATTTGCAGGCTCTTCAAAATAAAGAATAATTTCATCATGTGTTAACTCACTTGCTGGTTTACCAAGCGTTTGTGATATTGATGAAACTAACCTAAAAAGAGACAGATAATCTAGACTATTATCTCTTCCCATAGAACTTCGACTATACTGATTTGCTCGATTTTGATCATATGGAAGGTCAAACTCATTCTTTATTTGATCATAAAACCTTAATGTCCCAGTTACCCTTGCCTGTAGTTGACTTGCATCATAACCATGGCCAAAATTCGGATTTAGTGCAGAGTGTGCAACTATTGATATTTCCTGACTATCAATAATTTCACCGCCAATTTTCACCTCTGATGAACGATTTTGTATGCTTTCAAGTAGTCGAGTTTTTCCTGAGCCATTTTTACCTGTTAATACAACTATATCGCTATCAACATCAGTACTAAGTTTTAATTGAAAACCTTTATGTTCTTTCTGACCTTTAATATTTAGAACCACGAAACCTCCTGACTATAAAGCTTAACAGTATATTGATAGGCATTCTTACTATCGCACAAAAATATACTGATAAAATTTCTTTATCATACTAGATATAATCGTTACATATTATGAACTTGCTAGCACTTTTTACCACTTACCGACTGAAATAGGGCATAAAAAGTAAGAAATGCATTTAATCAGTCTTATTAAAAACGAAACAAGCAGATAACCAAACCAATCATGTACCAACCGCCAACCACACTCATTTACTAGCACCATAACAAATCAATCCCCTCTCTTTTATTCGTTAAAAAGTGGTTTTATAGCTTAATTAAAATCACTTTTTAACATCACAAAAACAAAGGTAAAACAAAATATTATTAT
>NZ_JADQAI010000064.1 GCF_022129235.1 Psychrobacter sp. Ps6
ACTCAATTGCAGTAGGAAGTCCAGCTAAAGTGATTAAAAAAATAAGTGAAGGTTAACTGATGGATAATAAAGTCAATGTAATTAATTTTGTACCAGAAGAACTACCATCGTATCGTCCTGATGTTGATGTTCTTTATTCAAAAGAGTTGCCTAAAGAAGGGGTTAGAACAACAATCATCGGTATGCCAAAAGATGAAACAATAAAAATTGAATCTAACGATAGTACTTTAGTGACAAGTAAAAAAACGACTAATCGTCATTTAGATTCTTTAGTGTATTTCTTTACTGCGGCTAAGATGTCTTTTAAAGCAAAGCAAAATGGTTTTCAGTTAATCCAAGTTAGAGACATGGTATGGGTGGGCTTGATTTGTCTATTGATCGCAAAGATGATTAAACTGCCATATACCTATTGGGTTTCATTTCTTTATGCCGAAAGTCGTTCAATGAGAGCGAGAGATAAGAGTGAAAATATTCCAAGTTGGAAACGACCAATAATTTTAGCTCGTGGTTTATTAGAAGAGTTTATTTTATATCATATTATCCTACCGCATTCAGATCGTGTCTATGCTCAAAGTGATTTCATGCTTAATTATATGAAAAACAAAGGTATTGATGAAAATAGCATGATGGTAGTACCAATGGGCGTTGATTTTGAAAAGATTGACGCATTTTCAGAAACAGAAGCCAAGAAAATAGAGTCATGGGGTGATGCTCCAGTTATTGGTTATCTAGGTAGTTTAGATCGTTTACGTAAACTGGAAGTTATTATTGAAGCTTTTCAAGAGGCTAAGAAAACTGTTCCAGAGTTAAAACTGCTGTTTGTGGGTGATTCTGAAGTAGCAAAAGATCGCGATTTTCTACAACAAACCGCTGATGATATGGGGTTAACTGAAGACTTCTGTATTACAGGATGGGTACAAACACATGAAGCTTGGGCCTATTTAAAAGGTGTAGATATGGTGATTGGTTTTATGAATCGAGGATTATTGTTGGATGTTTCAACACCAACAAAGGCTATGGAATATATGGCGCTCAAAAAACCGATGATTTGTAATGATTCTCCAGATCAGCAATTTGTTATTCAAGAGTCAGGTTGTGGTCGTGTAACTGATGGGTCTGTTAAATCATACGCTCAATCAATGATTGAATTAGCGCTGCAGCCTATGACGCAATCAGAGCTTGATGCAGGATTTAATTATATAAAAAATAATCGTTCTTATGCTTCTATTGGACAGCAAGTTGCTGCAGATATTAAGAGTGTTGTTAACCAAAATAATTCATAATAGTTGGTGTGTTCATGAAAGTCTTATTTGTTAATAAATTCTTCTTCCCGCATGGTGGGGCAGAAACTGTATTTTTCCAAGAGCGAGAGATGGTACAAGAAGCAGGGTACCAAGTCATTGATTTTTCGATGAAGCATGAGAAAAATATTCCATCAGAACAATCTGAGTATTTTGTTGAAAATGTTGATTATCATGGCAAGCACTCTATTTTTGATAGCTTAAAAGTCGCTATTAATTTTGTACATAATAAAGATGCTTGTGAACAATTTGAGAAACTTATTAAAGCAGAAAAGCCCGATATTGTGCACTTTCATAATATCTATCATCAAATTACCCCATCGGTAATCAAAGTTGCACAAAAGCATGGCTGTAAAACGGTATTAACTGCTCATGACTATAAATCTGTATGCCCTAATTACAGCATGTTAGCAGCAGGTGAGAGTATTGATTTAGACTGGATTTCTGGTAGTAATATTAATCTATTTAAGTATCAATGGCAGGATGGTTCTTGGCCTCGCAGTATTCTTCTTTCTCTTGAAGCTTTGTATCATCGAGTGATGAAAAGCTATGAAGCTCTAGATGCGTTTATTGCGCCATGTGATTTTATGAAATCGATGATCTTGCGCCAAATTCCATCTGCGAATGTGGAAGTGATTGTTAATGGTATTGATGCCTCGGCTACTGAAGTTGGAGAAGATGGTGGATACTTCTTATTCTGTGGGCGTTTAACTCAGGAAAAAGGCGTTGTAACTTTAGCTGAAGCCCATAAAAAGCTAACAGGTGATACCCCTCTTAAGGTATTAGGTACTGGGCCGATGTTTGATTATCTTAAAGACAATTTTGATAATGTAGAATTATTAGGTTTTCAGACTGGTGAAACTTTAACTAATATTATCAAGAATGCTAAAGCAGTTATTGTTCCTTCTGAATGGAATGAAAATTGTTCAATGTCAGTTCTAGAAGCTATGAGCTATGGTAAACCAGTTATCGGAGCCAATATCGGTGGTATTCCAGAACAGATCCTTGATGGTGAAACGGGTTATCTGTTTAAATCGGGCGATGCTAATGATTTAGCAAGTAAAATGCAGGCTCTTGCT
>NZ_JADQAI010000065.1 GCF_022129235.1 Psychrobacter sp. Ps6
TAATTGAATTAAATAGATATAGAGAAACGGCCAATTTGGATTGAATTGGCCGTTTATTATGTAAATTTAAGCTTAAAACAGTCTATATACTATATAAGTAGCTTATATTCATCGTTTTCATTATTTTTTATGATGTTTTTAATTTCTGACCATTTATAATAATCATTCTTATAACAAATATTACCCCATAAAGCATGAGAATTAGCAATTTTAGTTATAGTTCTATTTTCACTGGTAGGTTCTAGTCTTTCTTCATAATGATCGTATATATATGATTCAGGATTACATTCAGGACGAAATATTACAGTATGATAATCACTATTCATATAAGCAAAATTCTGATTATATTGCATGATTGCTCGACCATTTATGTCCTCATTGCTCAGATCATTTCCTAACATAGGGTGATAACAACTTATTCCTGCTAATGATAATAATGTTGGTGGAATATCAATTTGACTTGAAACCCTCGTATCTTTTCTCATTTTTATATTTGCACCAAAAAATACTGTTGGTATCCTAAAACGTTCAATAGGAACTGCTTTATTACCATAAACTCGAGAGTCATGATCAGCAACAATAACAAAAATAGTATCATCCCAGTAGGCTGATTCTTTTGCTTTTTTTATGAACTCTCCTAATGCATAATCTGAATATTTTACAGTGTTTTCTCTACAAGCTTTAGGTTCTTGGTAGAGTTCAATTTTTGAATCTGGAAATTCATACGGAGAATGGTTAGTTGTAGTGAATACAAGAGAGAAAAAGTTTTTCTCTTGTTGATGAAGTTGAGTAAATTGATTATGAGCGTGAGAATATAAATCTTCATCACAAGCCCCCCAAGATCCAACAAATTCAGGATTAATAAAATCTTTAAGTTCTTGAATATCAACTACGCCATTTCCAAGTAAGAAACCTTTCATATTATCGAAGTGGCTTTCACCCCCATAAATGAATTGGGTATGATATCCTTCATTTTTTAAAGTTTGAGCTAACGAATAAAAATTATTTTGGCTTTTTACTCGTTTAACTACGGCATCAGAAGAGGTAGGAAAAAAACCTGTAGTTACCGCTTCAATACCTCGAATAGACCGAGTTCCAGTTGCATACATTTGGGTAAAATTCCAGCTCTCATTCATTAACTTATCTAAGTTAGGGGTAAGAGGTAAACCTCCTAAACCGCCAACGAATTGAGCTCCTAAGCTTTCTTGTAATAAAATAACAATATTTTTTCTTTTACTTGTATTTGATGCTTTATGATACGCAAGAGTTGGTAGTGATTGATGTTTGAATTTTTCAATATCAAGATAACTTGTTTTTTGCAGTTCTTTAATTACCTCATCTAGAGGTATTTTGGGGTATGATACGTTTTTATTATCTGATTTCTTTAACAACTTCATAGCATAAGCAATACTGTAAGTAGAATTTAATATGAGATCATTCATTAAACAATCATGAGAAAATGAAACCATTGATGGATTTATTCCTCTATGACCTAACGTTGATCGTGCACCTAATACACATAGTGAGATTAATACTAACCCAACAGGAATACTGAAATATAAATTCATTGGGTTAAAAGAAAGAAAAATAAAATTAATAAATTTCCATCCAAGTATTAATGTTAATATTGATATCATTAAAGACAATGAAAGTTCAAGCTTATAACCTTTAAATAACATGCTAAATACTTCTTTAGGATATTTTAAATATTCAATAAAATATCGATTAGGTCTAACATCGTATTCATTTATAAAACTAGGTGTTGTTAATTCCATATACACAACAAGCCATAATATGAAAATAAAATAATATTTTATAATGGTTACGGTATAGATATTGGAAGATATAGAAATTAAAAATATTGGGAATATGATTATATAGCAGCAGGTAACAATATCCATTCTAACTCCAGATATTATAATTTTTAACCAGCCGCTAGCTTCATCAACTCTCTTTTTTTTCCAAATCAATAAAAAAAATCTAGAGATAATAAAAATAGACATTATTAATGTGAAAAAAGAAATCAATGAGAAAAATAGTCCTAGTTCATCTTTTAGATACTCAATCATAATCATATAACTACACAAAAATTGACTTAATGACATAAGTTAATTTTTGCTATGTGAAAAATAGATGAAATACGATCAATATTAAGATGATAATTTATAATCTAGGTTGTAACGTATATTGCGGACTTTATTTATTGTTGGAGATTCAATAGCTTGTAAGTATGGTTTAAACGTATTTTTTCTAAAAGAGAGGGCCTTTGTCTTTAACTAAAGCCCTCTCATGTAATGTGTATAAAAATATGTTATTCCTTAAACCACTTCAACTGATGATGAAGTGAAGTAACACTGCCAATAATCAGTAAAG
>NZ_JADQAI010000066.1 GCF_022129235.1 Psychrobacter sp. Ps6
TATTAACAGTAATGTTAGTATGAGTATTTGCTTGTAAAGTAATTGGGCTTAAATCGTCAGCTTGATATGCCGTCTGCGTCGATTCTGCTGTTTTCATTTCTGTATTTAATACGACATGCTCATATGCAGAACGACCTGCAACACTAAAATAATAGACACCAGGTTTTACAAATCCTTGTTCATCTGTGGCAAAACGAATACGTTCATTATTGCCAGATCGGGCATCTGTGATCTGATAATTATAGTAGTGTGCTACTTGGTTAAAACTCGCATATAACTCAGCATCACCATAATCTCCACCACTTAATGAAACAGAAAATTCAGTAACATGTTTAGGTACTGTAATCGCAAATAGCTGCTCGCTGTACTTTGCGCCACTTAATTCAACTGGCGTTTCCGCCGTCAATGTTATTACACTCTTATTAGAGTGACTTGGAGTGGTTGGCGTAGTTGGCGCTTTTAATGTTGTCAGCCAGGTAGCAAATTCCTCGTTATACTGTAGACCCAGTTTCTGTACCAAGGCGGCCCATTGTGTGTAATGGCCTTGACGAGATAATTGCAGTAATTGCTCAACTTGATCAGGAGCATTATCAAATAGAAAACGAACCGCTAGATAACCCCAACGATAAATACGATTAGTATCATGAGAGTATGTCGTAGCTAACACTTCCGATAATGAATACGTTCTTTCCTGTCCGAGCGCAATTGCATCTGTATAACTATTGCCATAATGCATATATTCGGCGAAGCCTTCTAACCACCAAACCACAAAACCATGCTGTAAGTTATAGTTAAAATCACCATACTGATTATAGCGGCCATCTAAATAGTGGACATATTCATGCTCTAAGTTCCATACGCTATAACCATCGGCAGAAGTATTACGGTAAGCAACAAAGCGGGCAATATTATGAAGGTCACTAGGATTTCCTTCTAAATATTGACCTCCATTGTTAGTCGTGTTGCCAAATAGGAAATTAGAATAGACGGTGTAATCATAATTCGAATCAAATACAATCACTTCAACATGATCGTTTAAATCATCATTAACCGGATTACTAGCACTTGTAATTAACGAGTGAAAATCCTGTTCTTTTTGATTCAGGGCTGCACACACCTCTATAGCTTGCTCTTGAGTCATCTTCTGAGCTCGAACAGTAGCAGGCCCCTCGCAGCGAAAGGTCATCGGCAAGATATGCTGCTCTAAACGTAATTTTGCATCAGACAATCCAAGTTGTTGTTGCTTATCAGGGGCATAATAACCAACCATCTCTGCAATACCCACCCAAATACTGTCGTTTTCCCCACCTAAAGGATAACGAGCTAATAAATCTTCTTGAATTGTCAGTATCTTGTTCTTTATCGCAGGATCTTGAATTTTTAATAAACGACTAAGCTCTCGAGCTGCATTTGAGACAACAACGGCCGCATGAGTTTTTAATGCCCAATCATTAGAAATGATAAATTGATGTAGTTGATCCAAAACCTCAAGATGGTGAGATAAATAATCTTGTACTCCTTTATCACTACTACTGCCATTTAATGCTCGAAAAATATTATTTAAAGCTTCGACGTAAGTACTATTTTCCGCATTGTCTTTATTTAATGTAGATAAAAGTGTCATTAAAGTGGGTAAATTCTCAGGGAGAACACGCACACTATCAACCAATGACGTCAAACTACCCAACGCATTCATATTATGCTGAGAAGCGGTTAAAGCATAAGGGGACTGTAAAAATCGATTAATTGCAGTAGTAAAACGGAGATTTAAAGCGTGAGAATAAGGGGCAATAACTGTTGAATTGTAATAGTTAACATAATAAGCAGCTCGAACATACTCACTCAAATAATAAATTTCGGTAGCAGAAACCTCATCGCCTTGATATGCCGCAATCTTAGTATTAAGAGCATTAGCTATTAATACCATTTGCTCTTCACTAAATACTGAATTGATGGAGGCTTTATCTGGATGAAACCAAGTTTGCATACACACATTATCTGCATGTTCAATAACTGAGGCTTTATCAGGGACATGAGCAAGCTGAGCAATATCACAATTAGTGGCTGCTACAGAAGCTGAGCTACTTAAAATAAATGCTATCGCTGAATATTTTAGTATATGAGTCATAAATATAATTCTTATTAATTTAAAAATTATATTTTACAAGCACTTTATACCTTCTAGGGATACAACACCAAGTTATTGGCATCCAGATCAACAAATAGCAGCAATTTGCTGCTATTTCTAGCATCCAAGTGGTAGTAACTTATTCATCATAATGCTGCTGTTCAACTTTCCGTA
>NZ_JADQAI010000067.1 GCF_022129235.1 Psychrobacter sp. Ps6
ATAAGCTGTGACAAATGTAAAACCATAATGGTCAGGATACGTAGCAATAATTCGATCAGGAATGACAATTAAATCTCTTGTACTATCTAAAAGACCACCACCAAACTCTTTATTACCCCAACTGCTTATCCATGCTTTAGGTTCATCACTTATGCCAGAAATTGCCATGAAGGCTTCACCATTAGTAATAAAGTGTCCTACATTATTACCATCTTTTAGACCAAAGCCTCTAAACCATCCATATTTATCTTCAGTCGATACAGAATCATAATCATAGAATTTCTCAAACGAAACTTGATCACCTTTTTTCGCGCTCAGGTTCCAAATCCCTTTCCAAGATAGAGTCTTTCCATTGGCAAATAATGCAGTAAAACCATCATCACTTGCCATAATATCTTTAGCGTTTTCTAACTCAGAATGTAAGCCTTTTAATTCATGAGAGTATGTATTCCCCCCATAAAAAACACTTCCCCACGTCAGTACTTGACCACTTTCTGTTAATGCAGCAAAAGCACCATGATTTGCGACTACTTTCTTAATATTCTCTAACGGTTCCAATAATTTCTGATTAACTTCATTAACACGTATTTGCTGATAGTAACCAGGTACTGGAACACGTTTTAAACCATTCGAGCACCCATCCTGAGTATAAAACGTCTTATTACTTTCTTTACATGTCGTCGTATCTTCAACTAACTTAACTTTAAAACCAGCATAATCATATACAGGTGAACCGCCATAACTGGAAATTCCCCATACGATGACCTTTTTATTTTTTGTTAAAGCTGCAAAAGCGCCATCTGTTGCAACTAAGTCATTAAATAATAAAGACGGCTCATTATTATCGATATTGCGAAGTTTATCGAAATAGAGATCCCAATTAAAATGGGTTTTCGCATCAGTCGCCTGAATTAATTGACTTGTGCTCGGTGATAAATCGGTATCAGACAACTCTCCTTTTTCTTTAGCTAGAGCTTCTTTTTCAGCCTGTTCTTGCGATTCCTTTACCTTTTGTGCCGCTATATCTCGCAAATACTGTTTATATTCATGCGAAGCACTGCCCCATTCAACTAGCTCACCTCTTGTCGTTAAGATAGCAAACCCATTAAAATCTTGGCCTAAACCGACAAATTTAGCTATTGGCGCATCTTGTTTTAAATACTTACAGGTTCCTGAAAAATCAGCTTTTGTCATTTTGTCGGTCACTAAGCACACTTGACCATTTTCTGTTTTTAATGCAAAAGCATGTTTATTACCCATCATTTGAGTAAATTTAAATTGGTCCTGCAACAAAGTGTCGGTAAAATTCCCCAAAGAACCAACAACATGGACTTGCCCATATTCATTTAAAACAGCAAAGGATCGTAAACTAGGTACAACATCAACAATTTTCTCTTGATTTACCGTTTGTAAATAGTCTTCTTCTCCAATAAATGTTTTAGTGCCCCATGTAAACAAGTTTCCCTGCATATTAATGGCAGCAAAACCGCTATAGTTAGCTTCGACTTTACGGATATTGTGCTTAAATTCCTCGCTTAATGAACGATTCATTTGTGCCAAACCACTTTCGGCTAACGTTATATTTTCAGATATATCACTATCATTATATAAATTAACGCTACCTAAGGTATTGGATTTCCGATCAATTAGAAAACGCTTTTGATAACGAAATTTTGCCAAATGTAATTGGTCTTTAATATAATAACGAACTTCAATTAATAACGGTTTTAAATACTCATTACCTGATAATTGATATTCACATTTTGTTGATAATTCATGATCTTGAGCTGAAGTTTCACCTTCACTTATCCAACGACAAGCAACTTTAGTGTATTCAGTCTCTTGAGCGGAGAGAAAAGAAACCTTAAATGACAACTTATCTCTTGCCCCATATACATCATAATAATCATTTAACTTATTATTTAATCGAGAAATATTTAATAAACGACCAACCTGGATCTCACTGCTCGCTGGGTGTGATTTAAGATCGTCATTAATATTTTCAGGCAATTGATATACCGGATAAGAACCAACACGATTAGATGATACATCTAAAGGTTTTACCTGATCTTTATTAACACTCTCTTCAATTATATTTGAATCTTCTGGATTAACTGCGATCGAAATCGTTTGATCATCGAGAGAAATACCCTTATTTAAGTCAGCAATTTCAGCTGGCTTATCAAGAGATAAATGATCTTGCTGTATATCCTTAACCGCACTTTCTTTTATTACATTCTGAGAAGAAGATGATGTAACAAAGTCTTCTGGTTTTATCTCTGTAACTTCA
>NZ_JADQAI010000068.1 GCF_022129235.1 Psychrobacter sp. Ps6
GGATAAGTTCGATGTACCACCTCAAGCCAACTTGGGAATCCGTTTATATCCCACGTTATATAGCGCAATAGAGTTTCAAGGTCTCCATCACTCATAGACTTAGGAAAGTTAGAGTCTTCCTTTGCTTTTATTTCTAGCCCTGCTAAGCCAAGCAACAAAGCATAGGGGATTGAATTATCAACCTCGGTCTCTGAATACAATTTGGGGCGGAAATTTCGCCAATGATTCATACAAAACTCTTTGTATGCATTTGCCACTTCCAAGCCAAATTCAGGAATTAGCCGTTCCCATTGGCTTGCACTACTTCGACTTGTGACTGAACTATCTTTTTCTAGCTCATTTAATAGCCAGGCATGGTTGTTAGTAATTTCGCCAGATTTTACCTTTGGAGTCGTAATCTGAGACGGGTTTCGTTGTAGTGACTGTATCCACCCTATTCGACTACTTTCTCGCTCTTTCTGTTTTTTTTCAGCTTTTCGACGATACTTCGCTTGCTGAGCCTCGTATCTTAGCGTCGGTTCAAGAGTTATCGGATTTAACAAACTCTCTAATCGTGAAACTAAGATTTCTTCACCAAAGACAGCAATACGAAGATCTTCTAGCATGTTTACAGGCGAGCCTAGCTGTTGATAGAGCCTGAATGCAGCATTCAGTGCGACTAATCGGTCATCTTTCTCAAGGCGAGTACTAACAAATGATACTAACCTTGAGAAATCATCTCGATTGAAAGCCCAAAAATGTTTTAAATATGAGATGCGCCAATCATCAGTCAGGGGCTTATCTTGCTCGCTTAGGTATTTTCTTGCTTTCTCTATGCTATGCCAATACAACGCATCATTAAGTTCCTGCCATTCAGGTACTAGATTATCAAGGTCATGTTCAAAATCGTCTAAGTTATCTTCTCTCCAAAATTGCAAAGCAGCTGCATTTGCTAAAATGGATAATGAAACCTCTGACAAAGCAAATGGTTCTCTATTAACTACTAGCTTTTCCAAACACTTGATAGCAGAACCAAACAACCATGAATATTGTTTAGATACCCTACATTCTCCTCTCTCTATAAATGGAGCAACACTAAGGTAACTACCTAGCCCTTTTAATAATTCAGGAATAAGTTTGATCTCTGTTCTCTCGATAAAATCATGCAGCGTTCGCTCCAAGCGCGATACTTCAAACCTTTTCGCCCCCACTAAGTAATGAATTGATTTAACTAAATATTTAATAGAAAATTCGTCGGATGCGGTATGATCAACCAACTCATTAAGCAGCTCTCTAGGGATTTCCCCTCTACTAATAATCTCTCGCCAGATATAGTATTTTTGTTCTTCGTTCCCACAAGCTAGTACAGCTCGTACTGATGCAATTCTGACGTACTTATCTCGGTTGCTAGATACAGCAATTTCTACAAGAGGTTCAGTACAAGAACTCATCTTCCCTTGCCAGACTAAACGGCCAAGAAAAAATAATGCGTCATCATTGTCTACATATTTGTGGATGAGGTTGAGTACATCCGTCGTTAGATCTGGCTGGGCAATTCGGGCAATAGCCGTGTTACCTTGAGTAGAATAGTCATCTTTATCACCAGCAATTTGAGCTATAACATCAGAAAGGATTTGCCTCCTTACTGATAGCGGCAGCTGAGAGGGGTCGCCTTCTTCTATAGCTATTTCAGGCTTGATATCCAAGATTTTAATTCGTAGACGATCATCAAATAAAATTAACCATGGTAATATCGGACGAAATAAAGGGGTAATAACAGTTTCACCGAAAACTTCTCGAATAAAGTAAGACTCGATTTGGGAGCGCAAACCTTCTTCTTTCAATAAACCAGCAAAAAACTGTGCTGCTAATAGCTCACGAATATCCCTATGACGAAACCTTACTGCGCCGTAAATAATGTCATTAAATAAACCACACTCAAGTAAAGACTTAACGTCTTCTCGTTCCCAGTCGTACAGAATGATGTCGGCATCAATTCCTTGCTTTATCTTTTCAGCATCAGGCACATTGATCCCTACATTACCCGTTAAGATAACAGCGGCAGCCAACCGTTGAGCACCTTCACGGGCCTTGTCTAAGTTGAGAGGCTTTCGAGCATTGTTATGTACCTCATTAAGACGAACATCAACACTGTGTTGTAGCAGATTTAGTCGCCCATCAAGAGATTGATCATCCAACCACTTCGTTATGATGATATCCAAATCAAAAGGTCTTTCTGCGAGATTCCACAGACCTAACCGTTCAACCTCATCTATGAGT
>NZ_JADQAI010000069.1 GCF_022129235.1 Psychrobacter sp. Ps6
GAAAGAACCAACTATATATTAGAAGTTTGGCAGGGATTTTTAAAACATTATCGTGTTTCTTATATATGTAAGTATAATTTCTAGCTAAACAAACCATACGTAATTCAGATTCGGAATAAGGTACTTTAAACAAATTAAAAAAAGTAGAGTATAAAGGTAACTTCATCGCTGGGTGATAAAAAACTGAGTTCATTAATGTTACTGGAAATATACCAGCTTCTTTACAACGCCAGTAATGCTCATACTCATCACCCCAGATAAAGAAATCTTTATTTACATAGCCGACATCATCAACACATTTTTGTGAAATTAACGAACCATTAAATGGAGTAATGTAATCCATCACTTTCCCCCATGATTCAGATAACTTTTGGTAGCAAATCGTTTTCTGTCCGTTCTTCATTCGTGTTGCCCATGATAATTGTTTATGATTATCAATATCAATACTTACAGGCATTACATAGTTAAGATGACTATTATTTATAAATTCATATAAACTATTTAAGCAATTTTTATCCGGGTATCCATCATCATCCATTAGCCAGTAATAATCTGTATCTAATTTTTCATTTGCCAATTTTACCGATTCATGAAAACCACCTGCTCCACCACTATTAATCAGAGCAGAAAAAACCCACACATCAGTACCGTCAACATTAGCAAGTAAATTTAATTCATTTGATTTTTTAAATTGATGATTATATTTTAATGACAACGACTTTATAGTATCGTCGCTAGATGCATTATCGTAGATAATTATATTATCCAACTTTTTGCTTTGTTCTAAAACTTTCTCAATACACCTTAATAAATCATGCTCTCTATTGTATGTTACAATACAAGCTGTAACTTTTTTCATAATAGATATCTCTTAATTGAATCTTCCGCCATTAACTGTATTTCTTTTGCTCTTTTTAAAGCCTTACGTTCAAAATTGAGCTTTAATGACTCATCTAGTAGCAAACTTTTCATAAGTTCACTTAATGCTTCAGAATCATGTATATCAAACAAGAAGCCGTATTTCCCATTATAAAGAATATCATCGGGCCCGAAATTACAATCAGATGAGATAACAGATTTTCCTAAAAACATAGCTTCAAGTAAAACTAATGAAAAACCTTCAGATAGAGATGAATGTACAAGAAACTCACAATTAAACATCCACTTAAAAGGATTAATATCCCTACCTGGATATATTATATTTTCATTATTACAATAATTTTTAATTTCATTAAAATCAGGACCATCCCCCAATAACACTAGCTTATAAGCATTTTGAATAAAAATAGGTAAACTCAAATAAGCATCGATGACTGTTTTAAAATCTTTAGTTCTTAAATCAAACCTAGAAACCATCAGAATAAATTTATAGTCAACATAAAAAAAATCTTTAGCTTTAATATCAACCGTTTTTTCATCTATGAAATTTGATATTAAATATACTTTTTTAGCAAGTGATGGAACAAGTTGCTCTAGCGCTATTTTTTGTGAATCACAAAGACATATTATCTTATCATTTTCAGATAAAAACTTTTTATATAAGATAAAAGAAGTAGACTCTTTTAAAGCATATGGATTACAGTGAACCCAAGAAATTTTGCCCTTAGATTTTATTAATTTTTGAATCAATAATGTGGATAGAGTATCTGAAAAATTTATAATATTGACATTAGAAAAATCATACATATTATTCATTTTGTAAACAACTCTTATTATATTTAATAGGCTTGGTTTTTTCTTCCCTTCATTAATTAAAATAACATTATTAGGTAAATTAAGAATCAAGTCTTTGTCAAATGAATCGAAAGATAATATAAGGTATATTTTTCTATCCTTCAATTTATTAGCTAAATTTACAAACATAGCTTCTACACCACCAGTTTTAAATTGGTGAATAACAAAAACAAGATCTTTATTGTTAACTTTAATCTTCATATTTTCTAATATTAAATAATGGTAAAATTAAAAAAGGATATAAAACAGCTAAAAATGATATAAGCGACTCACCTTTAATTTCAAAGACACACAACATGATAATAAGACATGAAAATAAATAAAATCCATGAGTAATTTTGCTTGAAAAAATAGAATGATATAAAGGATATATAAATATAAAATAGTAAGCCATAGTAAAAAATATCCCACCAAAAAAAATGGGCCTTAAAAAACCGACATCTGTATGCATATAATAAGAACCATCTATATTTGTATATT
>NZ_JADQAI010000070.1 GCF_022129235.1 Psychrobacter sp. Ps6
CTGCGCCAACTAATTTATGAGTACATGTATCTACTTTAGGCTGATAAAATAATTCATATCGCTCAGTTCCTAGCGATTCTCGTAGTTGCATCTCAAGTTGTAACCGTTTGGTTGAACGCTCTGCCATTTCTATATCAAAGTAACAATCTCTATTACGTCCGCGATCTTTAGCTTCATAAAGAGCAATATTTGCGTATTTAATCAAACTATCGGTTGTTGTTGCATCTTGAGGGTATCGAGCGATCCCTATACTGATATTAATGGATAAACTCTTATGCTGAATCTGTATTGGTTGGCTAATATACTCATGAATTTGTTGGCAAAAGCGCTGAAAGTCAGGAATAACGGCCAAGTTTGTTAAAAATAGTACAAATTCATCACCGCTGACTCTTGCTATAATGCCTGACTGAGCAAAAATTTGTAGCCGTTGTGCAATGATTAATAGAATTTCATCACCGCATTCCATACCCAATGTTTCATTTACTGTTTTAAAATTATCTAAATCTATATCTAATAAAATAGCCGGTGTTTCTGAGGATTGAATATAGTTAGCTATTTTATTAGTAAGATGAACTCGATTAGGTAGACTAGTCTTATCATCATAATGTGCTAAACGTTTAAGTTTTTCTTCTGCTATAATTTGTTCGGTAATATTTCTAGTAATTGAAACATAATGAGTGATATCCCCATTGTTATTTTTAATTGGTGATATTTTCTTATGTTCGTAGATAGTGTTATGGTTATTATCAAGATAATCAACAATATATTGGATTGTTTCACCGCGTTGTATTTTTTTATGTAATTGTTCTAGCTCTAAATCTGGAATATTATAAGGTTCTAACAATACTTCAGCTTTGGTTCCAACCAATTCATAAGAGCACTTGTTTTTGGCTAGTTCAAACGATTTGTTGACATACTCAATGATGCCATCAAAAGAAATAATAACAATACCATCATCACTTTGTTCAATAACTTGGGATAGATTTCTTATTTTATTTTCTCGTTGTACCCAATAAGTGATATCTTTTATATTGAATAGAAATTCATCTTGGTTAGTGGAATCAATTTTAGATACCATCAGTTCAATATGTCGAATTGATATTGTATTAAGAATTGTTTTTGCTTTAAAAATAGTATGCTTAGAATTGGGTTTTTCTGCACTTACAAGGTTAAATAATCGTAGTATTTCTGCGGTTACGGTTTTGTCAGTCGTGATGGAAAGGATAGATTGTCCAACGCTGTCTGTTGTAATATTAAAGATACTGCATGCTGCATAGTTTAATGATTTTATTTGTTTCTTACCGTTGATTAAAATTAATCCATCAGCTGTATTCCTTATTACTGATGAGTATCGGTCTAAAATATTATCGCGTTCCTTTCTTAGTTTCTTTTCATATAAGAGTTGTTGCGAAAAGTGCCAAGCAAGAACGATACAAGCTGAAAAAAGTGACATAATAAAGACAACGAAAGCAATGATCTTAATAATTCTTTGTTGCGAATATAAGAGATGATTCACTTCTTGGTGAATATCTGTTTTGGTAATAATAACCCAAGGAAAGTTTACTGAGGGAATGTTTGAGTTTGAAGCAGTTATATTAATTAATGAAAAATTTGTAAAAGTGAAAAGTTGACCTTCTATCGTGAATTGTCCTTGTTTATTATTTTTAATTAAATCCCATTCTTTTTTATATAGGTCGCTAAACTTCTCTTTTGTCATTGAATATGGCCAAAGTTCATTTTCAGCTTTAACTATTAAGTTGCCATTTTCATCAAGTATGAAGTTTTTTCCATTAGTCCAAGAATAATCTTTCGAAAAATCATTTAAAAAGGTGTTTAGCCGATAAGAAAGAAGAATAGAAGAGAACTTGTTATGACCTATGGTTAACATGAAATTGTATAGAATTTCATTTTCATAGTATAAGAAGGGCGAAACAAGAATTGAGCGCTCCGGAATGTTCTTTATTATCGTTTGATAGTGTCGATAAATATCTTGGGGTGGAAGATTCTGTTGTGACTTAAGCGAGTTAGTTTGGATTATGGGATAGGCTTTCTTATCCAATAAAGCAATAGAAAAATATTCAGGAGTATTAATCATCAGTTGGTTAAATGTTTTGCGTATCTCTTCAACTGAGAGCTTGTTGCCATGCTGTGGCTGAATTTTTCCTGAAAGGTAAGTTAAATCATGAATAGTCGATTTAAAATGCAA
>NZ_JADQAI010000071.1 GCF_022129235.1 Psychrobacter sp. Ps6
ATAATCAATGGTTTAGCACTCAATTAAGCCACTTTATTGATGTTGTTCGTTAGTTTGTTATATTTCTGCGCTAATTAGGTTAATTAGCGCAGAAAATAGTACTAATAACTTACAATGACTTCATAACTTGTGAATTTTCGAATATTGATTACACCAGTGTCAAAAATAAGATATTGGCCTTTGATGCCTTGTAGAATACCTTCAACTACAGGGTTTTTATCAAAGTTATGAGATGTGATTTTTGTTGGAAACTGTTCAATAGGATAATGAATATCTTGGCTTTCTGTCGAAAGATACTCTATTGCATCATCACCGTATTGTTCGGTAATCGCCAACAATTCCTTTTGGATTTCAGGAAGTAATTGCTCTGAGTAAGACTTTAGATCCAACTGGTTATTATTTCCTTTTAACATATTGCGCCAGTTGGTTTTATCTGCAACAAATTTTGCTAGTGCAATTTCCACCAAACCAGAAATATGGCGGTTTTTAACTTTTAAAATGGTTAGGCCTTGTGTTGCGCCCTGATCAATCCAACGAGTTGGTATTTGAGTATAGCGTGTAATGCCAACTTTCAAAGCTGACGTATTAGATAAGTAGACATAATGGGGCACCATACAATTATCTTCACCCCAGCTAGGTTCACGACACGTACCTTGAGCATAGTGGCATGTTTCAGGCTTCATAATACACATATCGCAGCTAGCGAGCTTTTTCATACATGGGAAGCAATGGCCTTGTGAGTAGCTCTTTTTAGTTGTTTTGCCACAAGAGCTACAAATAATTTTTCCTGTGTGAGTGAGCGTGATCGTTTTACCAATTAATGAATTTAATACGATTTCGTTATCACCCACTAAGAGAGAATAATTTACATTCTGCTCTAGAGTGGACTTCATTTTTTTCAGTGTACCTTGTACTTGCATGACATTTACTCATATAAAAACGCCCAAGTTTTCAGCTTGGGCGTTATGCTATTTTTTAGTTGCTTGGGCGACCGATGACCTAAAGAGTTCCGTGACTTTTTGACTGTTATTTACCCAATATAAGCCACGAGAAGCTGAGAGCATCAAATCTAAATAATCTTGATGATAGAGTAAATAGGTATGATTAACACTCAGTGCATTATGCTTATTTTTTAAATTAATTTCGTTGTTTAATGCAATGGATTTATTTTTATTAATATTTAGACCATCATCGGCGTAGGCCCAGTGGTACATTTCTGGTTCTATGCGAGTTGTGGCAATAAACTGGGATTTAGATGGATCGATAGTAACCGCGGCGGCTCGGATAGACAATGCATGGTGATAGTTACTATTTTTTTCAGTAATAAATGACATAAATGAGTAGTTCATTTCGCCATCTTCTTCCTTTGAAATGTAATAGTGAGTTACCTTAGATTTTATACCCGATCCATCCATGTAGTTGGTAAATACTTGAGCGGTTGGCTCTCGAGATAATTCCGTTTGAATAATTGGGGTATCTCTAAATATCTCGCCTTGTTCACTCGATAGCTTGGCAAAAGCGGGCCACTTCTCCGGTGAGATTCTATATGAAAAATCTGTTTTAGGAATACAGCGATTAGAATTATCGTCTGTTCTGCACCAGGCAACAGAATAAGCACCACTCATATTTTTATACATGTAGATAATACGATTTTTGATCGTACTTTTATCAAAAATTTCTACATTATCTTGATAGATGGAATCAGCCCTTTGTTCAAGATCTGCAAGATCAGCTGCGTTTAACGCGATATACGTGATCTTATTGGTTCCGATCGTTTCATGTTTTACTTCAAAGGTCGGGATATTAGGATCTTTATTTAAGTAAAACCAAGATACAGACCCCAGCATAATTGCTACTGTACTGACGGCTAATGCAGGTTTTATCCATGTTTTTTCAGCTACACTTTCTTCTTGTTCTTGCTGTGATAGCGATACAGTTTCTCGTTGGAAATCTCTAATTTGATAACCGACACGAGGTAGCGTTTCGATGATATCGCCTTTTTGTTGCTCTTGTAATTTTACGCGAAGTGCACGAATAATCTGAAATAAGGAGGCTTCAGTAACGATGCGATCAGGCCAACCAACTTTTAAGAGTTCTTCTTTGGTTACTGGTCGCTGATGGTTGTCAATCAGAAAGGTTAGAATATATTGTTCGGAAAGATTTAACTTTTGA
>NZ_JADQAI010000072.1 GCF_022129235.1 Psychrobacter sp. Ps6
CTAATAAGTAAATAGTGAAAGAGCAAACCAAGAGGCAAGCAGAGATGTATTTCAATATCCAACGATTCTCTACCCATGATGGCGATGGCATTCGTTCCATTCTTTTTCTTAAAGGATGCAGTTTGTCTTGCCCTTGGTGTCAAAATCCAGAAAGTCGCAGCGAAAAGCATTCACTGTTGTTTGATCAGCGAAGCTGCATGGAAGATTGCCAGCTATGCGTTTCTGCTTATCAAGCTACAACTCAATCCACAGCGGGTGGTGAGACAGTGGGGGATGGTATTCAACGTATCGACAACCAAATCATCATCAATCGCAAAGCAATCAAAGAAGACCAACTGATCGCGCTGCGAAACGTTTGTCCTACACAAGCACTGACCGTATGCGGTGAAGAGGCAAAATCAGACATGTTGTTCGACATCTTAATGAAAGACAAAGCTTTCTACGACCAAAGCCAAGGTGGCGTGACCTTCTCCGGTGGTGAGCCACTCATGCAAGCGGATTTGGTGGCAGAACTCGCACAGCGTCTGCATGACAACCAAGTCTCTACCGCTATTGAATCGTGCATGCATGTACCTTGGATGAACGTCGAAAAAGCCGCACCGCATATTGATTGCTGGTTGGCGGATTTAAAACACACCAACGAAGAAAAGTTTCTTAGCTGGGCGAAAGGTTCACTGAAACGCATCAAAGACAATTTCCGAAAACTGGCGCCTATCGCGAAGCGTATTGTGATTCGCGTTCCTGTTGTGCCGGGGTTCAATGACACTATCGAAGAGTTGAAAGACATCATCGATTTTGCGGCTTCACTAGAAAGCTGCCAAGAACTTCACTTGCTGCCGTACCACACGCTCGGCATCAATAAATACCGTTTGCTTGATATGCCTTACGAGTGTTCTGATAAGCCATTAAACAAACCAGAACTGCTAGAAAGCGCCATGCAATACGCAAGCGAAAACACCCAACTTAACGTGACTGTAAGAGGTTAACAATGGACCTGAATTACCTTCCTGAGCGTATCAAAGCGCACAAATCGGCACTGGTAAATATCGTAACGCCACCCGTCTGTACCGAACGTGCTGAGGCATACACTCGTGCTTATCAAGCAAACGAAGACAAACCTGTGATTGTTCAACGAGCACTAGCACTGCAAGAGCATTTACGCACTCGTACTATTTGGATTAAACACGATGAGTTAATCGTCGGTAACCAAGCGAGCAAAGTGCGCGCTGCGCCTATTTTTCCAGAATACACAGTACGCTGGATTGAAGCGGAAATTGATGAGCTAGCCGACCGTCCTGGCGCAGGCTTTGCGGTCACTGAAGAAGATAAGCAAAGCATCCACAGCATCACACCGTATTGGCGCGGTAAAACCGTTCAAGACCGTTGTTATGGTTTGTTTACTGATGAGCAGAAAGAAATCTTAGCCAGCACCATCATTAAAGCCGAAGGCAACATGACTTCGGGTGACGCGCACCTAGCAGTGGATAATGAGAAAATCTTGAAGTTAGGCATGAACGGTTTACTAGAGGATGTTCGTCAGCACCGTGCTAACAATGATATTTCGACCTTTGAAGGTTTGAAGAAAGAGCAGTTCTATAAATCAGTTGAAATCGTACTGCTTGCCATTCAAGACCACATGGTGAGTTACGCTGAATTAGCAGCAAAAATGGCGTTAGAAGAGACGCGCCCGCTGCGCAAAGCTGAGTTAGAAAGCATTGCGGCAAACTGTCGTCATATCGCGAGCGATGCGCCGGAAAACTTCTGGCAAGCCCTGCAATTGAGCTACTTTGTTCAGTTGATGCTACAAATCGAGTCGAACGGTCACTCGGTTTCTTTCGGTCGTATGGACCAATTCCTAAACGAATTTTATGTTCGTGATATCGAAAACGGTACGATTGAAAAAGACTTTGCACTAGAGTTGCTACAGAGCTGTTGGTTGAAGCTGCTTGAAGTGAACAAGATTCGTTCTGGCGCGCACTCAAAAGCATCGGCAGGTTCTCCGCTGTACCAGAATGTGTGTATCGGCGGTCAGAAGTTGAATGAACAGGGAGAGCCTGAAGACGCAGTGAATCCACTTTCTTGGGCTATTCTGGAATCTTGTGGTCAGTTACGTTCTACGCAACCTAACTTGAGTGTGCGTTACCATGAAGGTTTA
>NZ_JADQAI010000073.1 GCF_022129235.1 Psychrobacter sp. Ps6
GTGTTATCTCAAATTGGAAACCAACAAACCAGCGAGAAGCTGCAGCAATGAAAGAGTTGCTTATGCAAGAAATGGGCGTTACTGAACGAGTACACCCAGGCGGTACCGGGAAACTCGCGCAAAATAATGGAAGGTTGATTCGATAAATATCTGCACTATGGGAAGATAAAGATATCCCAAAAGTTCAAAAAAAATACTTTAGTTTACAAAATCGATAATGATTTAAATTAAAAAACCAACCTATTTAATTGGTTGGTTTTTTAATTTAGAAATGAGCAAAATAAGAAAATACTCTAATATGCAGTCTCACCAACAAATCCTTTAAACACCGTCATAAATATAATTTTCAGATCTAAGAATAAACTCCAAGACTGTATATAGCGGATATCGTAATGCACACGCATTTCCATTTTATCTAAAGTATCTGTTTCACCTCGATAACCATTAACTTGAGCAAGTCCTGTGATACCAGGTTTTACTTTGTGACGAATCATATAGTTATCAACTAAAACACGATACTCTTCATTATGAGCAACAGCATGAGGTCGAGGACCTACAATTGACATTGAACCTTGAAGCACATTAAAAAATTGTGGAAGCTCATCTAGTGACGTACGTCGGATAAATGCGCCAAATTTGGTAACTCGAGGATCGTTCTTGGTAGCTTGAGTAACAACTGCATCATTCTCCATCACTTTCATAGAGCGGAATTTCCATACTTTTATGCATTTACCCCCTAAACCATATCGATCTTGTTTAAACAAAATTGGACCTGGAGAACTCAGCTTAACACCAATAGCAACTGCGATAAGCACTGGAGAAATCATTAACGTAATCAAACCGCCAATAATAATATCTTCTATACGTTTAATGACATCACCCAATCCATCGAGAGGAGATGCAAACACACTCAATGTTTGGACACCATCAATTTCTCGGATCTGATTAATTGCATTATTATAGGTATATAAATCTGGAACAATATATGTCTCAACAGTTGTATCCGATAACAACCTTAAAAAATATTGAATTCGATCTCGAGCAACCATGGGCAAAGCAACATAAACTTCGTCAATATCACCTTGCTTTGCTTTTTGTAATAAAGTGTCAACTTTTCCCTTAAAAGAAGCTTTCGTCATATAGCCAAAACGAGACTCATCACGATCGTCATAATACTCAATAGTAAAATTTTGACCTTTTAATTCCTTTCTTAGAGCTGCTTCAACCGCAATACCACCGCTAGTCAAACCAATAATAGCGATCTTTTTTACCGCCATCTTTTTCCAACATGATTGGATAACAAAAATAACAGTAGTACGAAATAGTAAAAGAAAAGTTAAGGATAAAGCGAACCAACCATGAACCATCAGTTGACGTAAATTCGAGTACTCCATACCGTCAAGAAACATTAACTGATTACGGAGAATTAACCATGCAACCGTAGTTAAAACAAAAGTTAATGTACATTTTATGAGGCTTTTCGATATATTTAATCTGACATTTTTCTTGTAGAGAGAACAATACTCTCCAATCAATATAAATATAACGGAAAATAAGAAACCTGCTGCAAAATCAACTACAGTTTCATTTTTTACTTGTCCCTGAATTAAGAGAGATAACACTAAGTTAATGATGATAAAGTCACATGCTTTTAATAATATATTGTACCCATCATCGACTATCATTAGAGATTGTCTTTTCATTGTCAAATACACACCCTACGGTTAGATCGCGCAACCATTTTTGATATTTATAGTAACTATTCTTTTATTAAACAAACATATTATTTCTAGTTAATTATAATGTTATTACCATCATTGAATGTCAAAAAATTGTCACCAAATAAATAAAGTCAAAACTTTATGATAAATAGCCACTAATCATTCACCAAAGGTATGCTTTCATATGAATAAGTCTGATTTTGATTATATCTATCTTTTCTTATACATATTACTCAAGATTAATCATCATACAATATTAGTTTATTTGAACTTTCATCACCGAACATGGTCATAACTATCAGTATTAAGTTCATATAATTGCAGATAAATTAATATGTTAAACAATAGATTCCAGAAAATTAACAATTATTTAAAATCACAAGTTATTGGCCAACCAGAGCTTGTTGAACAG
>NZ_JADQAI010000074.1 GCF_022129235.1 Psychrobacter sp. Ps6
ATGTAATGTCAGCGACCAATATTGATGGTGGTAAAGGTGAAGGTGTTGCCGGAACTCCAGTTAGTCTTGGTGGCCTTGGCTATAGTGATGGTGACTACGGTATTGGTGCTCCTGCCAACGCTGGCGGTGGTGGTAATTATAACTCTGGCGGTGGTGGTGGTGCTAACGTTGGTCCAGGTGGTCGCGGTGGTTACTATGCTAATTCAACGAGTTATTATCCAGGTGAGCCTGGAACGGGTATTGGACTGGCTGATCCAACACGTTTAACCCTTGGCGGTGGTGGTGGCGCAGGCCAAGAAAATAATGGTGTTGGACAAAATGGTGCTGATGGTGGTGGTATTGTTTACATCTCGGCTAATACAGTAACCGGTACTGGTACGATTAATGCCAATGGTAATACCTCACCAAATGCAGGTGGTGATGGCCCTGGTGGTGGTGGTGCAGGTGGTTCAGTGCTGGTGTATAACAAAGATGGAGCTTCATTATCGACGCTAACTGTGAATGCGGTTGGTGGTAACGGTGCCGCGTCATCGGGTGGTCATGGACAGTCCGCTGGTGGTGGTGGTGGTTCTGCAATCTTTAATAGCTCTGGTGCCTCAGCCAATGTTAGTGGAGGTAATGCAAGTTGTACTGGCCAGTTACTCTGTGGTGATGCGGGTGGTGATGGTCAAGTAATTAACTCTACAACACTACCAACAGAACCAGCAGTATGTAGTTTCGAACTATCTGGTTTTGTTTTTGATGACAGCAGTACTGCCCCAACTTTAAACGGTATTAAAGATGTTGGTGAAGCTGGATTAGGTATCGCGGTTCCTGTAATTGCTTATAACACCACAACCAGTGAATGTTTTGTGGCAACTGCAGATGCAACAACTGGCGCGTATTCAATGACCATTCCTGGTGGCAGTTATGAGGTATATGAAGCCGCTTTAGAGACTGATCTTGTTAACCCTACCTGTCCTCCAACTATTGGAACATTAGATCCTAGCGTGGGTGGTTATGTGGGGGCAACTATAGGAGATCCAATCAATGTTCATTCGAGTTCACCTAATGTACAAACCGTCTCATTAACGGCTGATGTTAGCGATGTAAATTTTGCTGACTTTACGATTACCGCCTATCCAACCTGTAGTACCGATGCTTATCTATTACGTAATAATCCAACCGATATTACCAGTGTGAACTTGGCCTTAGGTACAGTGACGCCGTTGTTCGATGATGTGTTACCAAGTGCAACAGGTCTATTTGGTGGTACGGGTTATAACTTTATTACTAACACCTTGATTGGCGACAATATTCAAGATAAAGACTCTGTATTGATGGTTGACGGTGCCGGATCTGCCTTCGTGCTGCCAATTACAGGTAGTACGATGGCAATCAATAACTATAACAGCGGTGATATTGATGATAATGGTGTGCTATTACTGATGAATAGTAGTGGTACCAGTATGTATCGTATTGATGTTAATCCAAATAGTAGCACTTATTTGCAGCAGATCGGTGAGGTTTCGGTATCGGCTCCTGTTATGGCAGATATGGCAATTAACCCTATTGATAATATGCTCTATACCTTAACGCCGACCGGGTCTTTGGTTAAGTTTGATCCTGTAACTGGTGCTCGAACTAACTTAGGGTACGTTGGTATTAACGGTGAAACAGGAACCGGATGGGGGGCAGTATACTTTGATGATCAAGGTTTCTTCTACGCTTCTCAAAATCCAAATCCAGGCCGTATTATTCGAATTGATATTTCAGACCCAAGCTTGCCATCAGGCAGTTATAGTGCGGTGAATTTCACTCAAATGAACGCGTCTACCAGCCAAAATGATGGTGCACGCTGTCGTTTAGCGCCATTACCATTAGATTTCGGTGATGCCCCTGAAACGTCAGGTTATCCAACAACATTGGCTAATAATGGTCCTCGTCATTTAACAGAAGAGACCGGGTTATATATCGGTACTGTAGCGGCAGATAATGAAAATGATGGTCAGCCAGATGCAGATTATGCCGGTGATGATAATGCAGGAGCCGCACCTGATGATGAAGATGTACTAAGTGCTCTTATTACGGCCGATGTATCAAGCCCAACAGTGACGCAAACTGTGCCCGTGGTAAACACTACAG
>NZ_JADQAI010000075.1:0-492 GCF_022129235.1 Psychrobacter sp. Ps6
ATCTAGCATACTTGCTAAAACATCAACAAATGGTACTTGTAATACTGCAGCCTTGAATAAACTTGGCTTTTTATTAATAGCAGCGGCTACTAATGTCCCCCCGGCACTGGATCCCATTGCTAGAATATCTCGATTTATTTTAGTAATAGATAGAGGGTATTGTTTCATTGTCTGAGCTACCGCAATAAAGTCATCAATACCTTTATTTTTATTTATACCCATCCCCATTTTATGCCATTTTTCACCTAAGAACCCGCCGCCTCGAACATGAGCTATTGCATAAATGGCTCCTCTATCGACAAGGGATATAATTTGGGGCATAAAGTATGGACGCATAGTGACACCGTACGCACCATAACCATATAAAATAACAGGAGAAGTGTCTGTTAGCTGATCTTTTCGGTAAATCAACGAGACAGGTACATCTATGCCACCATTTTTTACATGAATCTGAGTGGCAATATAATCTTTCGAACTAAAATTACGATATAC
>NZ_JADQAI010000075.1:502-2101 GCF_022129235.1 Psychrobacter sp. Ps6
GTCCGATTTTCCACAACATTACCAGTCTTGATATCTATTTTCTGCCAAGCAGGTGGCTGCTTCAATCCCATTGTTCTAATATTAATATTTACACTATCAGGATCTGTGTTATGAGATAGCCATCCTACGCTTGCGCCTAAAGAAAGCTCATATTTAAAAATAAGATCACCAGATAAAGTGTAATTAGACAGATAAGTACGACCTTCTTTATTCAGTTGTAAAACTAAATTATCATTAAATAGTAGCCATTTTTCTATCTCACCATCAGGCGTTACCCTTTTTTCCCAAGCCCCATCATCTATGATCTCATATATATCAAATTGACCATCACGATTTGATTTTACAAATGGTCTTTTATGAATACTATCAACATAATATTCTAAATTATTCTCACGTTTTTTGATTAATTTGATATCTGGTTTATCTGATGAAAAATTCAACGTTGAGATAAGATACTGCTCGCTACTATTATCATTATTACTTTGTAATACAATATTAGTTTTATCACTTGTTAAATAGCTAGATATCAACCACGATTTATTTTTTTCAATATAAATATCTTTAAAGCCATTAGTGCGTAAATTGAATATTTGTGCTTTATAAGGACGATATGTAACCGCTTCATTTTCAATGATAAGCAACTGATCGTCTGAAAGCCACTCAATACTTGTACTATATTTGCTCTCTGTTAAGAGAAAATCTTTACCAGTATCTTGATCAATAACCGCAATTCTATAATTATCATCTCCTTTGATATTTTCAGTTATAGCTATATATTTTTTATTTGAGTTAATTTTCCATGAACCAAAACGGTAATATTTATAGTTTTTAGCTCTATGATTAAAATCAACTATCACCTGTTCCTCATTATTTCCATATGCTCTAGTGATAAGTTGACCATAACCGAAATCCTCTAATTTATACTGATCACGGCCTATGGTTATCCATGGTTTTTTGGCTTTTTTTATTAAACGATCTTGCCATTCAGACTGTAATTTCGCTTGAAATTCCGTTAATGATTCTAAATATTGTTGCGTTGTTTCATTTTGATCAACAAGATAAGAAATTACTTTTGGATTAGTGCGACTATCATCTCTTAACCAACATTCAGGGCAAGGTTGAGCTGCAACGCTTTGGGCTAATACTAAAGAAGCCAATATCATGATAAATATCAATCGTCCGTTTTATTGTTGGAACGCATAGTATTAGAGAACAATTCTCATTTCAATAGCAATTCTCATTTGCATTTACTTAATTATTGCCAAAAGACATATCAGCATGCATAAATAACATTCTAATGACATATTTATGCTATCAAAAAAAGATAAAACCGCTCATTTACTGCATAACAATGCAAAAATGAAAATTATAAATTTAATATTAATAATTATGAGGAGAAGATAGAAAATAAGAAAGGTCGCTGAATAAACAAGCGATAAGGAGAGTATAGAAAACAACAAATAGAAACAATTAAACGCCATATTTGATGTGACAATACGGCGTTAGATATCAAATTTCACGAATTACTATCAGTACGACTATCTATATAAACCGATATCTTTCTGAAGATGTACCGGTAGATCACTAACGTTGTACTCT
>NZ_JADQAI010000076.1 GCF_022129235.1 Psychrobacter sp. Ps6
CCTTAACCTTTAAGGTTTAAGTTTAGACAGTTACACAGAATTCAGGACACTCTCATTTAGTTAAGCTAAAGTTATGGCGGATGGTTTGTATCAGTAATAGCAAAGGCAAGACTTGATACCTTGCCTTTTGTTTAGTGCGCCGAGCATGGCGTTGTTCTAGGAGGTGAAAGTCCTCTACGGGCTTAGTCGAGCAGGAACCGTTAGCCTATGCAAGGGTGTTCACCGTGAGGTGAAATCTGAAGGAAGCAAATGGCAAAATTTGGCTGTGACGAACAGAAATCTGATAGTAGGTCATTACAACTTGGGTAACCTAGCTATAGATAGAATAGCCCAACGTCTCGACGGGAAGTGTGTAGTGATAAATCAGGCATGGCTAAAGGAAAGAACAACGTCTTACCTCGGGAGATCTTATTGTTTGTCTCGGTAGAGACTAACACAGCAGTAATGCTGTGTGATGAACACTAAGAAGTCAGCAGACGGCATAGTACCTAAAGGAAGTACAACTTAAGGGAAGGCCTGAACTGAATATATCAAGAAGCAGTCACTAGACACTCAATCATGTGGAGTCATAGCAAGATGAAACCCATCTCTACGTCCCAATGGGCGATACCGCAAGTAAAGCTCATAGCAACGAAGAATGACAAGCATGGTCGGCGTAGACAGGAGGACGAGTCTTGGTGACCTCAACTTCGTTGATGGAGCAAATTTGCTCTTCAACAAATTTGAATCAAGCCTTACGAAGAGTGAAGAAAAATAAAGGATGCGCAGGTGTCGATAAACTTGACATAAATGCGACCATCTCTCAACTTCGACAAGCTTCAAATGGGCAATTGCTTCGCCAGAGTCTTCTGGATGGAAGCTATCAACCTCAACCTGTTCTAGGTGTAGAAATTCCCAAACCCAGTGGTGGCGTTAGGCAGTTAGGTATTCCAACAGTCCTTGATCGGATTGTCCAACAGGCAATTACTTCAACACTGTCAGATATCTATGAGCCGAAGTTCTCCAACAGTAGTTATGGATTTAGACCAAACCGTAGTGCTCATCATGCACTCGCGGCAGCGAGTCGCTATATCCGAGATGGGCGAGGTTATGTAGTAGATATCGATTTAGCAAAATACTTTGACACAGTAAATCACGATAGGCTGATGCACAGACTGTCACAGGATATCGTTGATAAACGAGTGTTGAAGTTGATCAGATCATATCTACAGGCAGGCATAATGCGAAATGGGATGGTTGAACAGAGACAACGAGGAACACCACAGGGTGGGCCATTATCTCCGTTACTATCTAATATCGTATTAGATGAACTGGATAAAGAGTTAGAACATAGAGGGCATAAATTCTGTCGATATGCAGATGACTGCCAAATCTATGTGAGTAGTGAGGAAGCCGCTCATCGAGTCAAAGAATCGATAACGAAATTCTTGGAGCAAAATCTGAAACTCACGGTAAATCGGGAGAAAAGTGCAGCAACAAGAGTGACAGAGCGAACTTACCTAGGCCATCGCTTCCAGATAGACGGAACAATCCAGATATCGAAGCCAGCACAAACTCAAATGAAGAAGCGAGTGCGGCAGATAACGAAGCGAAACCGAGGTCGAGAGTTAAAGGAAGTGATAACTGAGTTAACTCAATACCTAAGAGGTTGGCAGCATTACTTTAAACTCGCGATGCGGAAAAGGAGTATGCAACAGTTAGATAGTTGGATACGAAGACGACTTAGATGTTACCGACTAAAGCAGCGCAAACGAAAGTACAGCATAGCGATGTGGTTACAGCAACAAGGTGTAACAGAACGCAATGCATGGAAATTAGCAATGTCAGATAAAGGTTGGTGGTGTTTAGCGCAAACACCGCAGATGCATCATGCTACGCCAATAAAATGGTTCAAAGAGTTGGGTTTATACTCATTGCGAGATGGGTATGAGTCACTAAAAATATATTCGGAACCGCCGTATGCGATCCACGCTTGTACGGTGGTGTGAGAGGACGGAGGCCGTGAGGCCTCCTCCTACTCGATTTAAATCGTATCGATCATTTTTCAGAGCCGCGAAGCTCAATGACTTGAGCGCGTAACTCTTCTTTTGAAACCTC
>NZ_JADQAI010000077.1 GCF_022129235.1 Psychrobacter sp. Ps6
TGAACAATTTAAACCCAGTACCAGAAAAAAGCCGTGACTTCCCTACTCTATAACCAGTTTCTGAGCAAGATGAACTACCTTAAAAAGAGACATTTTAATCTGGGAAAGATAAAGGACATTTTAAATTGGGATAAACATAAGTTACGTTATTCGATACTTATACCACGGTAATGGTGACACAATCACTCTTATGTTTTTACTCGCACTGTTTATTTATATAAAAGCCCGTGAAATCTGTAGGGCTTACGGGCTTTAGATGATGCGATTTAGTTCAATAAATTATAAGTTTTCATAGATAGCACAATCACCAATAATATCAAAATTACTAGCAGATTTAGTAATACCAAAACTGGCTAGTAGTTTGTCTGCTAGGATATCTTTAGGTCCACCATTATCTACACCATTCAATTTTCGATTAATTGCACCAGTAAAAAGGTCGGCAATTTGAACAAAAATACTATCTTTAGATGCCATTGTGTAAAAATCACTTAAGCTGAGTTCATTATGTAGCTTAGCTCCTGAGTAGATATCAAGACTATTCTCAATATCTTTCAACATCATTTTATCGGATCCGGCTTCCTCTTCATCTTTAATAAATTTCAATTTTCTAGGTAATGGAGCTCTACCTGACTCATGCTCATGCTTCACACCTTCAACTAACAAATAATAAAACAGCTTGTTTAACGCATCATTAACTTTTGCAATACCTACACGCTCTACGCCGATCGCTTTAAAACTAATAGCTGTTGAATTATCTTTAATAACATCTATCAAATCCAAATAAGCATCAATATTACCTCTTTTAATTTCCTTAAAATGAATTTCTCGATTGAAATTATATTTTGCTCTCCATTTTTCAACTGCTAATGTGATTTTTGCAGTGTCAACCCCATCAAGGATCCATAAACTACCAACAAGAAGAAACTTTTCTGTTTTTCCACTTTCATCGGCAAACACAAGATAACTTTTTTCTATATTTTTATTTTTTACTGCATTAGCCTCATGCTCTCCCCTTAATGTTCCTCGATACTTTCTAACCTCCTCATTCGCAAGAAATAGATTATAATCATTTTGGATTTTTGCTCTTGGTCTTGTAATAGATGTAAGTGGTAATAATTTAGAATAATTATCGACAGTAATAGAGCCACTATTTAGGTTAAATAAGTCTCTTTGAAAAGTGTTCCAATAATGAAGTTGGCATTTGATATCCGAATTTCGGCATTCTGGATAATGGTTTAAGATCCACCCAACTTTGTGCTCAAGAGTTGAAAAGTTACATCCATCGATAGAACGTAACAGTAACTCTTTTTTATGTGCAATTTTTTTGTTTTTTTCCATTTGCTTTATTTCTTGTTTTTTGACAAGCGCTAGGTCAACATCGCTATCTTTTTTAATATCAACAACATCTTTAATTGCAATGTCCTCCACAACCCACCTCCATTTATAAATAAAAAACATTCTAAACTAAAAAACATTAATGAAAAAGATGATTAAAAAATCAAAACTAAACTGACCTATCTCAGACTCAGGTTAGATAATGACTTTTATCGAGTCATTTAAGCGAAGCGAACCTTAACCGTAAGCAATAGAATTAAATGGCGATCTTATTGAATACCAGTGACGTAATCGCACGTAAATTAGTAATTTGTCGATAATAGTTTTTAAGATATCCTACCCTCGTTGGAACGTCTTGATTGTGTGTTATTGTTTATATCTTTATAAAATTGAATAACTGCCTATATCCATTAGGCAGTTATCACCACAATTAACAGCCCGCTGTTTCTAGTTTATAAACCGGAACTTTGTAATTAACGGGTTTTCCATTAATGATACCATTCTTATAAAAATAATAAGATAAGTAACATTGAGATTGTTCCACTTCACTTATTGACTGAGTTTGAAAGCCAGGAGCTGATTTAGGGATAATATAAGCTGGTCCAAAGCGGCTTCCAGTACTTAGGATACTCCAATCACTTTTATTCATACTCATAATAGCTCTAATATTTCCTTCAGTAGGAATGATATAGCCATAATGCAAACTTACTGTTTTACCATCAATAAGCAATGTTGAGTCACTTGA
>NZ_JADQAI010000078.1 GCF_022129235.1 Psychrobacter sp. Ps6
AGCAAAACGCCATTGATCGTCAAGATGCATTAACGTTTATCAAGCTTGCAGATGAGCACAATCTAAAAATGGTCATGTATATCGAAGATGCAATGACTTACTCCAATTATAACCCATTTGAATACATGCTAGCTCTTGAAGAGTGGGCGGAGAAAGCTCCTAAACAACATAAACCAAACATTTACCGAGTAGATTCATTTTCTCGTACTGTAAAAAATACAAAATATATTTGGAAATTTGTTGTGGAAGGTGAAGCAGACGATGTTAATCATTTTATGCAACTACCTTGGATCAATGAGCACTTTAACGGTGAGCGATCTTGGTCAAACAGAATTGACTTTGCTGCAAAAGGGAACAGTAAAGGCCAATGTTTAGCTGAATATGTAAATAACCTCGGCTTACGATCATCTCAGGTGATTGCTGTTGGTGATAATCACAATGATATATCAATGCTTCAATATGCAGGATTGGGTGTTGCGATGCTTAATGCTGACAACACGGTTAAATCCCATGCTCGAACTATATGTAAAACAGATAACAATCAAGACGGCCTTGCTTATCTAATACGTGAACAAATTAGAGGATAAACACATGACTAAACCTATGATCCAAATAGCTCTTGACCAAACTAACCTACCAGCTGCAATTGAAGTAGCCGAAAATGTAGAAAGTTATGTTGACGTAATTGAAGTAGGAACTATTTTAGCTTTTGCTGAGGGAATGAAAGCAGTATCAACTCTTCGTAAAAACCATCCTAAACATATCTTAGTTTGTGATATGAAAACTACAGATGGTGGAGCAATACTTGCACGCATGGCATTTGAGGCAGGAGCAAATTGGATTACAGTATCCGCGGCAGCACATATTGCGACAATTGATGCGTGTAAAAAAGTAGCCGATGAATTTAATGGTGAAATTCAGATTGAGCTCTACGGGAATTGGACTATGGAAGATGCCCAGTTATGGGTTAATTTAGGTATTAAACAGGCGATTTACCACCGATCACGTGACGCAGAATTGGCTGGTGTAGGTTGGACGGAAACTGACTTAACTAAGATGAGAGCTTTATCTGAACTTGGTCTAGAGCTTTCTATTACAGGAGGCATTGTGCCAGAAGATTTACATCTATTTGAAGGTATCAAAGCAAAAACATTCATTGCTGGTCGAGCACTAGCAGGAGAAAAAGGTAAAGAAACGGCAGAAGCATTGAAAGAACAGATTAATCGCTACTGGAATTAGGAGGGCGCAATGTATCAAAATCTATTACGCCATCGAGTAGGACTCTATGAAAAAGCACTACCAAACGATCTCAGTTGGGCAGAAAAACTAAAGACAACTAAAGAGCTTGGCTTTGATTTTCTTGAGATTTCTGTTGATGAATCAGATGAAAGACGTAGTCGCTTAGATTGGAGCGATGAAGAGATCTATAGTTTGCGTCGTTTATGTGAAGAATACCAAGTGCCATTACAGTCAATGTGCTTAAGCGCGCATCGCAAGTTTCCATTTGGTTCCGCAGAACCAAAAATTCGTGAACAAGCCGCGATTCACATGGAAAAAGCGATAACTCTAGCATACAAATTAGGTATTCGTACGATTCAATTAGCGGGTTACGACGTTTATTATGAGCCTTCAGATACATTAACGCACTTACGTTTTATCGAAGGTATGAAGTTATCCTCTAAACTTGCAGAACGCGCAGGTGTGATGCTGGCTGTTGAGATTATGGATACTAGCTATCTCAATTCATTAAGTAAGTTTGAGATTTTAAATCGTGAAATTAATTCACCATTTTTCTCTGCTTATCCAGATGTAGGTAACATATCTGGATGGAACTATGACATTGTCACTGAACTAAATTTGAGTAAGCCTCATATTACTCAAATTCATCTGAAAGATACATATCGTGTTACTCCTGAATATAAAGGACAATTCCGTGATCTTATTATCGGAGATGGAGATGTAGACTTCAAAGCGATATTCCGAACGTTGAAAGAGACTGAATGTGTTGTTCCGCTAGTGATAGAGATGTGGGCTCAAAATGAACACTGGAGAGAAGATATTTTAACAGCACAAT
>NZ_JADQAI010000079.1 GCF_022129235.1 Psychrobacter sp. Ps6
ATTGCCTAGTCTAACAGTAAGTTTACTTAATGTATGGTTAAACGGGAGGATTAATCTTTCGATGACTTACGTGTTGAAAGTAATTTTCTTATATTAAATTGTCATGAATCATATCCGTGAACTGCCGAATAGGTAGAAATCTAAACTAATAAAATATACAATAATTTCAAATTATTGTATAGTATTTTAATTTTTAAACAATTGAGGATTATAATTTTCAAAGACTACTGTGAAGTAGCTGATAATAAACGAACCACATTTATTCGTGCTCAAGAACAATTAACTGCTGAATAAGTAGATCTTTTTAGTTGCCAAACTTACGGCAATAAATCTCTCACATCACATTCGAAAACTGCAGCTAACTGATATGCCTTTTCGAGTGTGATGTTTACTTTTCCACATTCAATTCTCCTAACATAACATCTGTCAATGTTTACTTGTAAAACCAGTTACTCCTGAGGCACACCTTGTTCTCGGCGTTTATTACGTGGGTCGATACCAAATCGTCTAGCTAAGTATTTCTTTTAATTCAAACCACAAAATGAAAAAACTGAATAGACACCAAATCAGTAGACACTCTTTAACTTACTTTCATATTGTTTTTCATACTCTACTAGCGACAGTCGGCGTTTAATGTTGTAGAACATCTCAATATATTCGAATATGTCCATGCAAGCTTCTTCTCGAGTGCTGTAGATTTTCCCTTTTGAGTAACTGGAAAAAACTCTCTGCAACTGCATTATCGTGATAGTGACCAAGACAACTCATACTCAATTCAAGACTATGCTATTTCAAAAACTTGTCCCAGTCGTGCCTGGTATATTGGCTTCCTTAGTCTGAGTGAACGAGTACTTCATCTATTGGTGAACGATGCCAAATCGCCATCAGCAAAGCATCAAGGACAAGCTCCTTGGTTATTCTACTTTTCATTGACCAACCGATTATCCGTCGAGAAAATAGAGCCACAACAATCGCCAGATACAGCCAACCTTCATGTGTTTTGATGTAAGTAATCTCAGTTACCCACGCTTGATTGGGCGAATGTGGATTAAGCTCTCGGCAAGTTTATTAAATACAATGATATTTTCAACACCACTTTTGGGGAGTGGCTTTCGATAACCTCTTTATGACTGAATACCTTCTCGCTTCATCAAACGATGAACTTGGTTAACCCCACACAGATTTCTCCTTCATCTCGCTGGTCGCTGTAGATTTTTAGATAACCATATACACAGCCTGACTCCAGCCAAAATTGCTTTATCAGTCAGAGACTTATATTTTCGTCATTTTTCTTGTCTACTGTCTAGATTGTTTAGCGTTTAGCGTTTAGCGTTTAGCGTTTAGCGTTTAGCCAAGAATAGTAACTACTTGGATGAACTCCAAAGACTTTACACATGAGTCGAACAGACTAAATGGTCTGATTCACTTTAATAAAGGCGTACCTCAGTCAGACTGGCTTGCGAAGTACACTGCGGCTTTTTTTAGTATGTATCGCTCTTCTGTTACCCTCTGCAATTCCTTTTTAAGTCGACGAATTTCAGCACTTTCATCAGATTGAGCTTGGTATTGTGAGATGTTCGGACCGTATAGTTTAACCCACGCATACAAACTGTGGCTCGTTGTTCCTAGTCGAGCTGCAACATCAGCCACACTATGACCTTTTTCAGTCACTTGTTTGACTGCTTCATTCTTCTGGATATCTCTAGCGGCCCATAAGCAACTCTCTATTAGTCATTTTGTCTAACTAAAAGGTGTCTATCAAGTCGGTGGCTATTCAGGGTTCCCAACTAAGAAATCGTAGGAATGATACCTACGGAGGAATAGTTTCGCCTGATTGAAATTACGAAATAGTGGTTAGTATATAGTTATCATGGTGCGAATAGATATGCCTAGTTAACCCATTAATTTGGATAAAATTATCTTAGCTAAATATGACTGTATGTTCATTTATGTCTAGAACATTCACAATTGGCACTTCGGTACTCATGTAATCTCACTAGCACAAGTTTGCCCCATTATCATTCAGAGCAAATACTCATTCATATCGTATTAACGTGATTT
>NZ_JADQAI010000080.1 GCF_022129235.1 Psychrobacter sp. Ps6
AAAGAGAGTAAACAAGGTACCCACAGAAAGACCTGCAACGATAACAATACCAATACTAAAGCGCGATGCAGCACCTGCTCCAGATGCATAAAGTAGCGGGATTAGACCTGCAATCATTGCCGCTGTTGTCATTAAGATTGGACGAAGACGAATTCGAGCCGCTTCAATAACAGCATCCATACGGGATTTTTTATTGTTAAGTTGTTCTTCTTTGGCAACTTCACAAATCAAAATACCGTGTTTACTGATCAAGCCGATTAAGGTGATAAGTCCGACTTGCGAGTAGATGTTCATGGTTGCGGCTCCCCATGCAAGGGAAATTAATGCACCACAAATTGCAAGAGGAACAGTAATCAGAATAACCAACGGATCGCGTAGTGATTCAAATTGGATTGCTAACACTAAGAAGATGATCGCCAAAGCCAATAAGAACGTAAAGTAAAGTGCATTACCTTCAGTTACAAACTGACGAGCTTCACCCATGAAGTTATATTGGTAACCTGATGGAAGAACGGTTTGAGCTGTACTTTCAAACCAATTAATCGCATCACCCATTGCAACCCCTGGAGCTAACGCAGCGCTGATAGTTGCTGAGTTTAACTGGTTAAAGGTTGGTAATGAGCGTGGTTCTGAAATAACGCTTATTGTTACTAGGCTACTTAGTGGAATAGAGTCTCCGTTAGCAGCTCGAACATAGTAGTTCTTTAGATTCTCTGGGTTTAAACGGTATTTACGTTCAACTTGTGGGATCACTTCATAAGAGCGACCATTTAAGTCGATACGGTTGACATAACCATCAGCCATCATGGTACTAAGTGTTTGACCAATGTTTTGCATGGTGATGCCATAAGCGCCCGCTTTATCCTTATCAATCTTAATCTTCATCGTTGCTGAATCAAAATTAAGGTCGAGGTCGGAATAAACAATTTGTGGATTCTCTTTCACCTTAGTTAAGAAAGTACTCGCTACTTGGAATAAACTTTCAAAGTTATTTGGTGTAGTGATAACAAACTGCATTGGAAGGCCAGAACCTGCACCTGGCAATGGTGGCATCTGGAATGCCGTTACTGCCATTTGTGGAACATCTTTTACTAAGCCTGTTACACGTTTTGCAATTTGAGCCTGACTCGCTTTACGTTCACTCCATGGTACTAAAGATGCAATACCAAAAGCTTGGTTCGATGTCATTACCCCAGAGAAGATCATGGAGAAAGCCACTTCAGGTTGATCCGTTAATACATGGTTAACCTGATCCATGGTGTTTTGAATGTAATCTAAGTTCACATTCGATGGTGCGTTTGCCATTAGTACAACCACACCGTTATCTTCTGCTGGAGCGAGTTCACTTGGGATGAACTTAAACATTAACGGTAAGCTAACGAAAACTAAAACCGCAAAGCCAATGACTACAGGACGCATAGTCATTAAGCCGTGCAGAATCTTTTCATAACGAACAGTAATACGCTCTAGAGTGTTATGAACAACTTGTTCAAACTTGCTTGGCGTTTTATCTGCTTTAAGCATTTTTGAACACATCATTGGTGATAGGGTCAGAGCCACAATACCAGAGATGAATACAGTACCCGCTAGGGTAAGAGCAAACTCTTTAAATAGGGTACCAGTTAAACCACCCATTAGTGCGATCGGAGCGTATACCGCACCTAAGGTTAGAGTCATAGCAATAACCGGAACGGCAATTTCTCGAGTACCAATGATCGCCGCTCGGAACGGTGATTCGCCTTCTTTTATATGGCGGTCAACGTTTTCGAGTACAACGATGGCGTCATCCACCACCAGACCGATGGCGAGAACCATGGCCAGTAAGGTTAACAAGTTCCATGAGAAACCTAGCGCTTGCATCACCATCGCTACACCAATCAGTGAGAGTGGGATGGTCACAATAGGAATCATTACGGCACGAATTGAACCCAAGAATAAAGTAATAACAACCAGTACGATTACGGCCGCTTCAACGATAGTTTTAATTACTTCGTGAATTGACTCGTTAATAGCAATAGTTGAGTCGTACATGATGTTCATCTTGATAGTACTTGGCATAT
>NZ_JADQAI010000081.1 GCF_022129235.1 Psychrobacter sp. Ps6
CGCTAGCGTGTAAGTTCAGTTGGCAAGAATCGGCACAACAATATTTGGATATGTACCGCTCTATGTGGGCAAAGCAGTCCGAAACTAAAATGGAACAAGAAGCTTAAATGAATAAAGTTATGTCCTCTGACTTCAGATCATAACAATAAAAATGCCGAGATACGATGAAGCCTGTGGTGATGAATGCTACAGGCTTTTTTTGTTTAGTAAACACACCCATTAAAATCAATAAATTGATCATCTAAAGAATAGCTATGGTTATATGTTTTAATTATTCCATCTCGGTATACCAATCAGGGCGGGATCGCACTTTGTTAACGAATATGATCTAATAGTGACAAATCTTTAGTAAGTAACATAGTCATTTTTAACCTTATTGAACATTTATCCGTTGTAGAAGATACTCGCTCGGACATTAACCAGAAACACAATTCTATCGATGTTATGTTTCTTGTGATTAGTGCTATCGCATCAGGATGCGAAGGCTGGCAAGACATTGAATTTTATGGAGAAGAAAAACTCGACTGGTTAAGAAAATATAGACCATTCGAGCATGGTATCCCTCGCAGACACACGATCGCTCGCATTTTGCGTTCCGTTGTTGCGGAATCTTTGCTTGAAGCTTTAGCTCTTTGGATAAACGAACAACGAACTACTCAGAACAAACCTATTATCGCATTTGACGGAAAGGTCTTGCGGGGCTCCTATCATAACGACAGGAAAACAGCATTGTAGTTGGTCACAGCTTATGACACTGAGAGAGGTCTCGTTCTAAGTCAAAAACCGACTGAGACTAAAAATGGTGAGATAAGTATTGTTCGCCAAATGATTGATATTATTAATGTAAATGGGAGCGTTGTCACGGTTGATGCACTGCATTGTCAGCGTAAAACACTAGAAAAAATCAAAGAAAAACAAGCGCATGTTGTTGTTCAGGTTAAGAATAACCAGCCAAAGCTTAGAGCCGCTGTTGTGGAGCAGTTCCAAGCGGTTTTTGATGCTGGTAAGGAGAAAATATCCACCGAAGTTAAAGAGAAAAAGCATGGTCGCAGCGAAGAGCGATATGTGTTTCAGCTAAAGACTAAATTGCCCGACGAATTAGCAAAGAAGTGGCCGATGATAAGAAGCATCATAGCAGTGGAACGCCACCGAGTGAGCAAGGGTAAAGGCACTGCAGATACCTCTTACTACATTAGTTCATTATTGTCGAACAACAAACTTCTAGGTCATTATATTTGTCAGCATTGGCGGATTGATAACAGCCAACATTATGTTTTAGATGTTGTTTTTAAAGAAGATAGCTCTCGTATTACTTTAGATGGTGCCGTTGAAAACATTGCGCTGTTTAGACGTTTTGTGATGAATATGCTCAAGCAATGTGAATGTGGTGCACTGAGCCAAAAAATGAAGCTGAAGAAAGCGGGTTGGAATGATGATTATAGGGCAAGAGTTTTCTTTGGGTTATAAATCCATCAAAGTATGCTCCCGCCCTAGTATACAAATAGGTTCCACATACTCTGTTTTAGATCTAGATAATGAATAGGTAGAGTGAGCTCTTCATACCCTGAGCTTTTATAGATATCAAAGTTATAAGCAAAGAGAAAAGTATGAATGACTTCTATCGAAATTAAATATTGATCAAGCTCTTGAATGACAGTTTTTGCTAAACCTCGACCTCGCATATTGGAAGAAACTGCAATGCCTCCAATAATACCAGCGCGAAAGTTATGTATTCCTTGTTGCATTAAACGGTGATAAGCAATACCTGTAGCAATAATCTGATTATTATTCTCAATAACAACGGCACAAGCAAATTCATGATTTAAAATTAGTTTAGTATTTTTTCCAAAGATGGAACTTAGGTGAGCATTAATTGAAGCTTCATAATCATAAATTTTGTCTACGCTTACAACTGATATATTCATATTGTTTCCCTTATTATTGCAGTCCGTGTGATTACTACTTCCATCGGCTTTTTCTCGTCAATTAGGCACTGATAAAGTGGTAGTTGCATTTGTTGGTAATCC
>NZ_JADQAI010000082.1 GCF_022129235.1 Psychrobacter sp. Ps6
TTTTTTAAATTAAACAAAACACCTATATCAACGAAAGAGAAGAAAGATATTATTATAGATTTTTTTGATTTGGTCGCAGTACCAAAGACAGATAAAATTCAAATATTAAACAATATAAACAATGACTGGTATGATATAGAGACAATTGATAACTTTAGCTGGTTAAATACAAACAATCCAGGTTTATGCTCTTGGGCCCTTAATTATACTAATGAATACTTACAAAAAAACTATTCCTTCTATTTCATTACACCTGACGTTAAAGTTGAAAATGATTATTATAGATTACTATTAGTATTTGATACTTGGAATACACACCCTGATACTAAAAAACTGTTTATCCAATCAATTAAAAAAGCTTATTCTCAGAAAAAATTCAGAGATAAACAAGTAGGTAAAAAGCAATGTTCATTTAATCTTTCACAAAAAAGCATTAACCAATTAGCTCTATTATCAGAGCTTCAAGGTGTACCTAAAAATCATATTCTAGAATCACTTATCAACAATAAAATACTAGAGCTAGGAGTAAAACAATGACTATCAATATTATTGCAGGTGATATAACTACCGCTATATCAGATACTATTATTAATGCTGCTAATTCTCGGATGTTAGGTGGTTGAGGCGTTGATGGTGCAATACATCGTGCTGCTGGGCCAGCTGTATTAAAAGCGTGTTATGAAGTTCCAGTAATAAATGGTATTCGCTGTCCTGTTGGCGAGGCTCGTATTACTGAAGCAGGAGAACTGAATGCTAAATATATTATTCACACAGTTGGACCAATGTATTACGGTCATAAAAATCCGGCACTCGCATTAGAAAACGCTTATCGACATTCTTTGCAACTGGCTATTAGCCATCAGTGTCAGTCTATTGCCTTTCCTGCAATCTCGTGTGGCATTTATCGTTATCCACCAGCACAGGCAGTCACCATTGCAATTAGCGTCTGTAATGAGGCTGCATTTAAACAACTCGATATTAGCTTTTACTTATTTGATCAAAGCTTAGTTAATATCTGGCAACAAGCCTTAGAACCTATCCCAAAAGGGTTTTATTCCAAACAATGAGGCCACAAGCAAAATGCAGCATGGCCTCGTAGTTTTCGATTTTCTTCTCCCAACGAACAAGCAATCTACGATAACGATTTAGCCAGCTATGAGTTCGTTCCACAACCCAACGATGAGCCTTAAAATCATCCGAGTGTTTTAAGCTCGCCGCCTCTTCTGCTCGTGATTGAACATAGGGAATGTAGTTCAAAGTGACCAACTCATCATATAACCACTGCCCTGTATAACCTTTGTCTAGATACAATGGCACTTTCAACGGTGGGCGATAGCACTCTAATGCATCTAAAGTTTGCAGTACCAACTTGATGTCGTGGACGTTCGCACTATCGCTGACAACGGCAAATGGCAATCCATTCGCATATGCGTTTAACTTGATGGCTGAACAACTCAAGAAACAATCTGCTTTTCCTCCTTGCCACAGAACACTGACCCTATTTGAAAACGGTCAACCAATCGAATCCAAACTCGTTCCTAATGATGCGTTCATCATCAGTAAGGCTAAGCTCCCTTCTCTACTACAAGAAGGAAATGTATTTACCATTGATGAACTGTTGGATATCGCGAATAGTGCCAATAGGAAGATAGCCGAACTTGCGAAGATTCATGGAAAGCAGTTGGTGCAGAAATAGATGGATGTTAGTCCCTGAAAAGGGGCTAGCTTGAAGAGTAAGCAATCTTAGCTGATAATTAATTAAGCTTCTGGTTTCTTTGAAGGGCTGACTATTGTTCCCATAAAATCATCAAGCTCAGTGTTACTTAAGGGGATAACATTAGAAGTCATATCATCACAAGCAATGCATCTAAATTGTAAACCTTGATGTTCTGATGAAATCATTTTGCACATATCTTTCTGACATTTTGGGCAAATTGGCTTAAACATATATGGAATGTATCTATCTTCGTAATACAAATAATTCCATTCTCAATTGACACCGAAATAATGCCCTCTTCCTATAC
>NZ_JADQAI010000083.1 GCF_022129235.1 Psychrobacter sp. Ps6
CTGTTAAGCAAATTTGATATCAAAGGGATCAACTATGGTCCAAGTACAGGGGGAGGGAACCCATTACTTTCCGCTGAAGAACAATTGGCTGTTGTGGGCCTATGCTGGCATGAATCACCTGTAGGTTGGTTATTACTGTTTGTTGAGGGGCTTAGAGATGTTAATGCTCTTAAGCAGCTTCAAATCGCAACCATGGGAGAAGCGCTTCGTCTAATGGAAGATTGGCGGGGAGTGTACCCAGAAAAGGCCATCAAAGCCCTGTGTGCAACAGCCATTGCTGAAGCTACTCAGCAGCAAGGGCAGATTTGTCCTGAGTGTAATGGTAGTGCTGTTGTGGTAGATAAGAACCGTAATCGTTGTAAATGCCAATGCTGTAAACAAGGTCGTATTGAGTGGACCCAAGAAACCCGCTTTGCCTATTTTGCTCGAGTTCTGCCTGTGACTTATAGCCGCTTTAAGCGTTATTACTCAGTGCAGAATCTGTTGGTATCGTGGTTAGTAGAAAATAGAACTATGGCTGTTATGGCGATGGATGAGCAGATCCAGAGGGAGAGTCATAGGCAGATAGCTTGAATTTTACTCCTATACTTCAAGCTTCATGAGGCATAGGAGAGCTATTTAACAATAGCTATTGAATTCTAATTGTTGGGAAACTATTTGTATATGGACAAGAATTGGCTTTAAAATGTTGGCTCTTGAGGATTTATGGAAAAACAAATGGTTAAGCAAATTGAGTTGGACTGGTCAAAAGGTAAGATAATTAATGATGAATTTTTTCCGGAAGATAAATTAGGCAGAGTGAAATACGCCACATTTCTTACAAAGCTTCTAGCATCACAGGGATTTGATAAATCACGAGATGATGTAGACCAAAAACGAAATTATGTGCTTAATTTAAATTCAGAGTGGGGAGCTGGTAAAACCTATTTTTTAAAGCGTTGGTCTGAGGATATTAAAGATTATTATCCTGTAGTATATGTAGACGCATGGAAAAAAGACTACTCTGATGATCCATTAATGACTGTAATTTCTTCGATTATTGAACAGTTAAGAAAACAAGCAGGGAAGGATAAAGAATCACCTGAATTTAAAGTTCCTAGAAAACTTATTGGTTTATTGAAAGCTGCAGCACCAGGGATTGGACGAGGATTATTTAAAAGGTATGTTGGTATTGATCCTGTAATGATTATGAATGCCGATGATGATAATGAAAGTCTCGGTGAAATTAGTACTGACGAAAATGGTAAGCCTATTGATATGAGCTTTGCAGCATCAGAAGCTGTTAAGTATTTAATTGATGAGCATGATGCTAAAAGCGCAGCAATAGAAAGTCTGAAAAAAAGTGTCTTTGAATGGGTTGGGGCAGTAGTTAGTCTCAAAAAAAAGGAACTACCAGCCTTCATTTTTATTGATGAATTAGATCGTTGTCGTCCTAGTTATGCTGTTGAGATGCTTGAAACGATTAAACATATTTTCGATATTAAAGGAGTGGTTTTTGTAATTGCTACTGATACTGAACAATTACAACATGCAGTAAAGGCTGTTTATGGTGAGGGATTTAATGCCAATATGTATCTTGGCCGTTTTTTTAATAGCCGTTACAGTCTTAAGTCACCGAATTTAGAAAATTTCTTAGAAGTACATTGCGATGTAAATAAACTATCAGGTGATTATTTAAGAGATTTAAATGTTGAGGTACTTCCATTCAACGAAGATGCGAAAATAACACTTCGTAATATATCTGTTGTTCTTAATGCTTTTACAGTATCAGCTCGTACAGCAATACAAATAGCAGATCGAATTGTAGCAACAATATCAAATATGCCTAAAGGCTCTAAAGTAGATATATTGATGTTGACAATTTTACTTTGTATTAAAGATAAAGACTCTAATCTTTTTGATGAAATAGTTAGTGGGGAATTTGAAAGACATATACAAAACGGCGAGAAAGATAAATTAATATATTTGAATGATTTTCTTAGTAATTATATACCTAATATTTATCATAACTCTAAGA
>NZ_JADQAI010000084.1 GCF_022129235.1 Psychrobacter sp. Ps6
TTCATGGTGTTGATACTATAGATGTTTGATTTAAATACTTAGAGTTAGTATATCTTAAGTTATCTAAAATAAAAAAATCCCAGCAAATAAGCTACTGCTGGGATTGATACACTGCTCATGGTGCCAACCCTGATGATGAAAGTTTTTTATGTGCATTATCGAATAGGAAGCGTTAGTCTACGCAAGAGTGTTTATGGTCTTATTAATTGTTCTTATAATTAATAAGACGAAGATTGATGAGCAGTCAGTTGAGGGTATAGTACCTACGTCGTAAGAAAAGCTTGAACCAAAGTTTCAGATAAACAGGTAATATATTATCCGTGTGTGGGGATCCTTAGTAAAGAGTAAAAATCCTACAACTTTATTGGGTCATTTCACTTCGTAAGGAATATGTAGTGGAGTCAAAAATGGATCTGTTACTCATGAAGAGAGAGAAGGCATAGTGGTGTTGAAACTAGACTGCCCATTGAGGACGTATACCTTGGAATACTGTATACGTCCATATTTGTTCGATAGAGCCATAAGGTCTCATCTAGTTGGTGGTGTTGCGACATAGTATTCAGGTATATGTTATGCTACTTTGCCGCATTACAAAATTGTAACAACTGATTTTTTTAATTGCTAATTTTTTCGATGTTAGTTTAGAATTTAACTTCTACTTCAACACCTTCTACCCATCGTATTTTATCTATTGCATTATCAAAAGCTAAAGTTAATTTTAAATAACCAGATTGACCTTCAAAAGGATTTTGTAATTCTTGTGGCAGTTTATTAACCACTTCAACTGGTTTAAATACGGTAGCTGTGAATTTTTTTCCATCAGGAAAAATTACTTTAGCCTTGGTATTAATAGCACTATACTCTAAATGTTTTGGTTCTAAGAATGCAACTACTTGAGGCGTAACATTTTGACTTATGGTTACTAAAGGAGTACCTGTTTGAATTCGTTGGCCATTTCGTACATGGATGTCTAAAACCCTGCCATTGAATGGTGATTTAAAATAAAGAGATTCTTTTTGAGTTTCTTTAATAACAAGTTTCTATACTGTTGTGCCACTGGTCCAGCGACTCTTATTTGATCCTTATTAAATTTATCATCATTATATATGATTTGTTGATCACTTAATTGGCTATCAATTGCATTTTTTAAGTTAACGATCGTCGCATAGTCAATATCCGAAATATGCCCTTTTTGTTTATATTGGTCATATTTTTTTTGAATTTCATATACTTTGTATGCACTTATCTCTGTATTTTTTATTGCATTTCTATGAATGTTGTCATTATTTGTGATTTTTAAGTTAGATAACTTATGAATTTCTTTTTTTATAAAATCAATTTCTTTATTTAGCGTGTGGTTTTTTAGTTTTATTAATATTTGTTCTTTGTTTACATCGTCACCGGATTCAAGAAAGATACCTTCTACAATAGCAGGTTGCTCTGAATTTATAGTTAATGGGTATGATGTTATTATTCCTGGAGATATTACTAATATCTGAGTTCTAAATAAGTAATAAGCCATAACGAATAATGGACTGATAACAATTATTAATATAAAATACCAACGAATTTTATATTTATTACGTTTGTCTGGTCCATACATTACCTTCATGCCATCTTCTATTTCAGGGTTTCTTTCTTTGTCTAAGTTAAATTTAATTTTCATACTAAAATCTCTTTCCATGTTTTAATACCCACCAAGGAGCCATATTTGATTCCTCGTGACTTCGTCTAATAATTTCATTTAGTATTGAAATGGCTGTAATTAATCTCATGCAGAATTGATAAATTGGGTAGAGGAATAACCATTTTATGGATTTTAAGTCATACTTAATACGTTCAGATATTAATGTTATATAAATAATAAAAGTAAGTAGGGATAAAAAAAGATAAGAAAAATAAATTATTAACATTATAGCTATAATGAATTTAATTGGATAGCTTATAATAATATATAAAGTAAAAATTACCACCAATAATG
>NZ_JADQAI010000085.1 GCF_022129235.1 Psychrobacter sp. Ps6
CTTTTCTTCAGAAACTCAGCCATTTCAGCAGAGGTTTTGTACTTCTTCTTGAAAAGTGCGTTCAAGCGGGCAAGGTTTCCATCAGCCTCTGCAAGATCATCTTCGAGCGTATATTTGGTAGTCGTTCTTACTCGAATATTGTCGTTATCAGTATCGTATTTTTGATGCTTATCTTTGGTTGAGTCATTGTCATCATAATCTCGAATTATGCTTAACTTCTTCTTAGTATTGCCTTTGTTAACTTGTAGCCAAACGTCCATGAAAGTTGTAAAGCCCGTTTGCTCAATAGAAATAACTTCAAGACTGCTAACATTTTCGTTATTGCGATATAGGATTGCGTTAATCAGCATCTCTTCCGTAGTGCCTTCAACGAGAATAGTCTTGTTGCTCAGCAGTAGTTTTAGAATGTCGAAGTTTGGTCGCTTACGAAGGTAGTTAGTAAGATGTTTCTTACTATCAATTAGGTGGATCGCATTATTGCCAGATAGGACGATCACGTTGGTTAGCTCAAGTTTATTGATAACCAGTGGACTATGGGAGCTAATTAGCGTTTGTAGAGACGAGCCGCCTTTTTGTGTGCTTTTGTATATAAAGTCAGTTGCGAAGCGGAGGTTGTTGACGCTGAGGTGGGCTTCAGGTTCTTCGATACAGCATAGGTTGAGTGCATTCTTGTTGCCGCTAAAGAACTCAAATAATAGGTAGATGTACACGAGGTTACGATATCCAAGACCACGCTGATACAGGTAGCTTTCACCCGACTTCAGAGTAATGTTGGATAGGATGCTTTTTAAATTAGGCAGGTTCGGGATACATTCCAGCTTATCAACAATCTCGCCGAAGAAGTTCTCGAAGTCTGGATCAGGTGTAACGATTTTTGTGAATGTCTCGGTGTTTTCGATTTCATCGAAAAAAGAAGTGTATGCGCTGTTAATCTTGGCTTTGTCGGAATCTTCGAGAGCGGAAATCAACATTTTGGTCAGGATGTCGTTTGATTTCTGAGTGTTACTCTCGGCAAAGTCGTCACGCTCAGCGTTGATCGAGTTGATGCCTATAAGTCTTAAATCAGAGTAGCTAACCCTTAACCCATTGTTGCTTTGTGTTATGTCGTAGTCGTACAGCTCAATTGGCAGGTTGAACCAGCGTGTATTTTTTATGTCCACGATACCGTCAAGTAGCTTCTTGGCAGCCTTAACAAATTGCTCGGTATCTTTGGGCTTGAAGTCGTAACGAATCTTGTAGCTATCGTCGCTTCTTCTCCGATTATCCACTTCCCAATAACGCCTTCTTCAATAATGTTCTTTGGCTCAGTAAACTCGACCTCAACTCGAACCTTAGGAATCAGAAGCTTGATCTCATCATCATCCTTACCGTTGATGATCGCTTGGTAAAACTCTTTGATTGCTTCGCGGTTGATATCCGATACTGAGAGACGTTTCTTATTGAAGCTAATGTCATTGTTGTTAAGTGGCAAGGCAAGAGCATCGAATAGGTTAGTTTTACCTGCTTCGTTTTCACCAATAATTACGCTTAGTGGTGAAAATTTGATCTCGAAGTTTTTGAAGGCTCGATAGTTTTCAATTTCGACTGTACGAATATACATTTATCTTCCATGTAGTTATTGTTTGTTATCATTTTCATAAAGTTAACACTAAACAATGTAGGCTGAAACAAACTTAGACGAAAAAGTAGCCCCTCATCAAAACCATTGTGAACTTCAAAATTTCCTAGTAACTTGAATCTCACTCCGTTGAGATGTATCGGTGATCCATTCTAAGTCATCCGTTGGGTACGGTATATGCCTACGTAGGCGCACACAAAAGCATTACACCAAGTAAGTCAAACTTGATTGTTGTGAAGTGAGCAACTAGTGGCTCTAGCTCATTTTGGGGCAGAAGTGTGCTTAGATTATAAGTCGATTTCCACCTTCAAACTTTATAAAACATACCAAATTT
>NZ_JADQAI010000086.1 GCF_022129235.1 Psychrobacter sp. Ps6
ACCATTTCAGGTAGCAAGTAAACAGCTAATATCTTTTAGGAGTTATTCCATGGAAAACATGTTTAAACGTACGCTACTTGGTGTTGCAATCGCAACGGCAGCAATGGGTTCAATTTCAGCTCATGCCGCAGACGCAGATGCTGTTGCTGTTGAAAAGCTTAAAGAGTCATTTTCATACGAAGTTTATGGTGTTATTGCTATGCAAGCACTAACTCGTGATTATAACGAAGCTGGTAAAGCTCTTTGGGGTGAAGATAGTAATTGGAAACTAAATAATGAGTCGCGTATTGGTTTCCGTGGCGACAAGGATTTTGCTAACGGTCCAAAATTTATTTGGCAGATTGAATCCGGCTATGTTGGCGGTAGCAGCGCTGCTCCAGGTGCTGATGGTAAATTAGGTGTACGTGATACATTTGTAGGCTTTGAAGGTGATAGCTGGGGTAAAATCCGTATTGGTCGTGTTCTTACTCCTATTTATGAAATCATCGACTGGCCAGGATCTAACCCTGGTCTAGGTGATGTTTATGACTGGGGTTATGGTATTGCTGGAGCTCCTTATCAAGATCGTCAATCTGACACTGTACGTTGGGATTCACCAACATGGGGTGGCTTTAGTGTTGATCTAGCATTTGGCCGTGGTGATGCTGTTGCTGAATCAAATAGCAACTGGGGCGGTGCTGCTGCGCATTATACAATTGGTCCTGTAACATTGCAGGCTGCATATGAGCGTAATCATTCTTCAGAGTGGGTTAATGATACTTATCTAGTGGGTGCGCAAGGTAACTTTGAAAACGGTTTAGGCTTTTTTGCTCAGTACAAGATGATGGAAGCTGATGCACAAGTTGCTGGTACCGCTGATGAGAGCCAAAACGCATATACTGCAGGTATAATGTATAACATTGCTGATTACCAGTTTAAAGTCGGTTACGCGGCAAATGAAGATTTAGAACGTGGTGGTAAGAAAGTTGCTTATACGGACGATTCTGTAATTTCAGGTCAGGTGATGTACTTTATCGATCCATCTGCAGTTGTATATACTCGTGTTCGTCATGTAGAACGTGCCGATGAAGCTAAGAATCGTGTTGATAATAAGAACCCAGAGTTCATGGAGTACTCTGTAGGTGTTGAATACTACTTTTAATTAATAACTTATCAGTTAAGGTAATAAAGAACGAGCATATTGCTCGTTCTTTTCTTAAGTGTAAAACAGGATACTTTTATGAAAAAAATAATTTGTAGTGTACTGCCATTGGTATCGCTGTTCTCTAGTAACATTTATGCTGATGTGAAATTAGAATCATCGAAAGAAACAAATATTCTTGTTGTAAATGGAAAGGAAGAAGGATGGTCTTTTATAAAAGGGACTAATGAAGTAGTTTTACCTAATGGTGAAAATCAAATATTATTCAACATAGGTGCAGTCGTATTAGATGATGCAGCTAAAAAGAAATTTAATTCAATACCATTATTAATTAAGTTTGATGTAAAAGATATTAAATTAGTTCTAGAGTACCCAAAAATCAGAACATTAGAACAAGCAGAATCTTTTGATAAATCGCCTAAAATAACATTAAAAAACAGTGCAGGTGATGAGGTTAAATTTGAATATATTCAATTAAATAAATCTGGTTTACAAAACTTTAGAGATTACGCAAGAGAAGTAGCTGATTATAATAAGACCGGAGGTATTGCATCAATTGGTTATATGGAAACTATGGTTATAAATCCAACAACGTCTTCCTCTGTTTCTGCGTCATCTCCTGCTGCAAAAATGAAATTCTTAAAAAATGCATTTATTGGTTTATCTGAAGAAGAAAAACAAGAATTTATGACGTGGGGCCTAAAGAATTTATAGTTTTAAGTATAAGTTTACTTGATATATTTTATAAGTTACCTCTATCTATGAGTTAGAGGTAATTATTTCAGATTTGTAGTA
>NZ_JADQAI010000087.1 GCF_022129235.1 Psychrobacter sp. Ps6
CCAAGCTTTTGCTGAAAAACTAACTAGCTTGGGAATACCGTGCACTGCAGCTAGCTCTGATGAGTCCATTTCTCATAAATCTATGACTCAAACAACAGCTGAACCAACTGCACAGCCACAAGCTGTAGAAGTTCAAGCTCCTGTGGAACCTTCAACCGCAGTTCCCGCTGTGAGTCAGTAATATCCAGAAATCATAAGCTGGTGAAGTTGTAACAAACTGGCTTATGGTTTTGGTTAAAAATCAAGCACCCATCACTCTTTTAACCTAATACCCGTCTATATTAGTTTCATATACTCACGTAACTCAATTTTAAACAATGACGCTTATTTGTATTCGCAGTCATTATTTTTAAATATCTTAACGGAGGATAAATGGAATTTAGGCGGAAATCATTTGATGGTCATATGATGGATTCAGTTCGAATTGCGTTACTAATTATTATTGTTTTTTCTTTGCTTAATTTTACTCATTATTATATGACATTAAGAGTCTTTCGAGACAATATGATCAATACAACCTTGTATAGAACAACAAATTATATCTCTCGGACAATGCAAGATGTGAATAATACATATACCTATGCAAGTCATACGCTGGCCGATATTTATTCCTATCGAATACAGACTGATTACGATCCAGAAGGACTATCACTTGAACTGAAAGAAACGCAAAAAAACTTTTCTGTAAAAACAATTGGTTTAGTTGATATCAGGAAGAATTTATATTTAGATAATTTTGGGCGAGTTTTAACTATTGATATCACATCAGAGCGGGATAAATGGATCCAAGATATTATTGATATGCCTGATGATTCTAGATATTACCTTTACGATCCTGATACCTTAGAATATGAAACACTGTATTCTTTCTATTATGATCACAAAATTAGAGACGATAATAACCAAGTTATAGGTATTCTTGGCGTTGGGATAGATTACGAAGCCTTCTACAACCGTATACAAGGGTTAGATGAGAAAATTCGGATGTATTTTGTAACCCCAAGTGGTGAAATTAGGCTCCCTACAAATATTAAAGGTGTTTCTGCGTTTGAGTTGTTTCCCTATCTTTTAACCGAACAATTTTACTCAGCATTGAATTACGATCAAATTATATGGGAATATCGACATGATGAAAGTTTTCTTCTTTATTTACACTATCTAAAAGATATTAATCGCATTCTTTTATTAAAGATGGATGTAACTGACTATTATAATCAAGCAAAAATACGCCATTTTTACTCATTTCTATTGGGATTAGCGTTAACTATTGTTGTCGTTATCATAAATCTATTTGTGAATTTATATAAGAGTAATAAGTTAGAGCATACTGCCTTTTATGACTCTTTAACCCATTGCCGTAATCGTAACTATTTAGAGAGCCAAGTTAAAAAGAACAGTTATTGGCAACAGATCAGACTGAAAAGTTATTCTATGTTGATTTTTGATATTGACCATTTTAAACAGGTTAATGATACCTATGGACACGCAGAAGGTGATCGTGTCTTAAATCAGGTTGCTACGCTTGTTCGAAGTGGTTTAAGAAACAGTGATGAGTTTATTCGATTAGGCGGAGATGAATTTCTTATTTTACTTGATATGGAGGCAAAAAGAGCGATCAATGTGGCCAATCGAATTAATCAGCAAGTTGGGGAAACAACCTCAGTTTCATTGTCCGTTGGCATTACTGATATTTTAATTGAAGACAGTCTGGATTCTGCTATGGAAAGAGCCGATGCAGCATTGTATGAAGCAAAGAAAAATGGCCGAAACCAAGTCAAAGTATATTCGATGAGCTAATTTTCGTACTGTGTAGAAAAATCAGCTCAATAAGTATAACCTTTTATTTATCATTTGGTTAATTTGATAATTTCTTATTCTCAGGCATCTGCCAATTCATGAGTCCAATACAATATCACTGTT
>NZ_JADQAI010000088.1 GCF_022129235.1 Psychrobacter sp. Ps6
AGCTTGGGTTTCTGAGAAATTCCTCAGGAGCAAGCTGATTGATCTGGCTATTCAACTCGGCTGGTGTAATGAGTTCGTCAAGGTTATGTACGATGGCAAATCTAATGGCAGACCCAGAATCACGAATATAAAAACTTGTGGTGTCCGATTCACGTTTACTCACAAAGCCATGAGCAACAAGTGCTTCATCAATGAGTTGCTTTATCATTCAGTCGACCCTCCGCATCGTCTTTTGTCATTACGCTAATGCATAGTGACTTGGTAATGTTGCTTTCAAGCTTTTCAGTGGCCAACTTATCGTCGAAGTTAGCTGAGTTCGTGAATTTTGTATCAAAGGTAAATGAGGCTTCTGCTTTGCTGGCAATTAGATGGTTGTACTCAAAAAGTAGTCTCAGTAGGTCACCATTGTTTTTCATTTCAAAGTTCATGTCTGACTCACAATCTTCACTTTCATCTACGTCAAGTGCTGTAGGTACGTAGAACCGATTTTCGCTGTCGAGGTAATGCGGAAGATGGTTGAATGTGGGCTCCACTGAAATAGCCTGTATGAGCTTGGTGTAGCGCCTGATATCACCCTTCTGAATGTCTTGAAACCGCTCGGATGGCTTCATCATCTGGCATAAGTTTTTTAATTCATTGATATGTGTATCTCGTATGTGCTCGCACAGACGCCTGGATCTTTCATAGTTGACATCACTCATTGTTGGTAACGCCTGATCGAGTCGTTCTTCTAGGTAGGTTTGAAGTCTGGCCTTCAACTCAACGGCATAATAGTCGCGATTCTGATAGGGGTTTTCGGCCAGTAATTCCTCTAGGATATCTCTTGCTTGGATACGGCCCTCATAAGCAGCTTTGTTTTCCGAGAAGCCGTCCACTTGATTTAGTTTGTGATTATGTATCGCCTTTGTGCTTATTTTTTCTGAGAGTAAGCAATAGTTAAAATTTATGAGATTATCACTGACCGTGATGGACCGTTTATCACATATTTTTTTTATTAGTGCTTTGGTCAGTCCTTCAATTTCACCCAGTCCACAATGAAAGTTGTCACCGTAGCGGTAGAATTTGACTATTTCTCCGCTAGTACCTTCGTGATCAGCGGTATTGTCTAGCTGTACGGATACATGAAAGTAACGGGACGTCCCTTTTATTTTGTCGTATTCGATCAGCGTGGACTGCTCCAGAGCAGTGGAGTAGCCACTGCGATATTTACTAATCTTGGCTTTAACTTGATGAGCAGAATGAAGCTTTCCTGCCTTATAAATAGCGAAGTCGTCGCTACTGTCTAGCTGAAGCTCGAAGTCTAAATCACCATCGTGAATAAGTTTAAGTGAGTGATATAAAGCAACTTTTCCTTGGTAAACAAAGCCACTCCAGGAGGATATGGCGCTGGCCGGGTACTTCTCTTCTTGTTGGCTCACATGAACTCCTTGATGCCAGTGTGACGGAGCTATTTTACTGTTTTTGTCTGGTTTTCTGTACTTTGTTCGTTTGTTTTGTGAACGTACTCTAAATTTTCCAGACTTCATAGTTAAACTTTCAACTTTAATTGAAAACTATCTAAAAATTTAGTTAAGTCGCTAATGTGCATAAAATCTAATTACATTCAAAGACAGCCTCTTGAGGTTAATGTTGTTCACTCTTAAATAAACGGTGTTAGCCCACTGTGACGGTTTTAAAAGTTATTTTATTTATAAATTATTTATAGCTTTTCTAATATCTACTAGCTTTGATGGGACAACTTATCTGATAAGATCTTGTCCAAGAATAAGTAACCAAACCCAAATCATTAGGGCTATTGCATTGCTTTATAAGGTCATAAAGAGTGGTATTAACAAGGACAGAGTAGGGGAAGGATATTGCAGAAAAGAGTAAATTTTATAGGGTCTAACCGCAATTAGACCCTATGCAA
>NZ_JADQAI010000089.1 GCF_022129235.1 Psychrobacter sp. Ps6
GCTGATGCAACTAGCTCAGGCAGTAGTGTTTCGATATCTGCGTTAGCATCGTAGTGACGCTTGAATGACAACAATGTGTTGATCAATGTGTCACGCTTACCTTTAGTAATACCCATTGAGAATAGGAACATTACTTGGAAGTCAGTAGTACGTGTTGGTACGATACCGAAACGACCTAGGTATGCAGTCACAAGCGCTGCTGGAACACCTGTTTCTAGGAAGTTACCGTTGTCGTCAAGTCCAGGAGTTAGAAGACTAACTTTGATTGGATCAAGCATACACCAGTCATTGTCGATTTCGTCAAAGCCGTGCCACTTGTCTCCAGGAGTTAGTTTCCAGTTCTCTTGGATAGTCATTAGAGACTCAACAGATGCGTCTTCAAAGTTAACCTTGTCACCGTTCATTTCTGTAACGGTTTCAGCGTTCCAAGGTTTGAAGAACCAATCGTTGTCATTGGTGTAGTTGTTGAATAGCTGACGCATGTTTTGACGGAAGATGATCGCTTCGCGGTTTACTTCGTCAGTCAGTGTTTTACCACTTTCACCTTTCATCATGTTAGCTGCAACATCGTTAGACGCACAGATTGCGTATAGTGGCGATGTTGAAGTGTGCATCATGTATGCTTGGTTGAAACGGTCAAAGTTGATCGCGTCTTCACCGTTACGTACGTGAATGTATGATGCTTGAGACAATGCATTCAATAACTTGTGAGTTGAGTGAGTTGCAAATACTGTTGGACCTTTGTGGTCTTTAGCATCGCCACGCATTGCGAAGTGACCCTTGTAGATAGGGTTAAAACGTGCGTAACCGAACCATGCTTCATCCATGTGAATACGGCTAGAGCTTTCGCCTAGTAGCGATTCAGTCACTTCAGAGTGGTAACATAAACCGTCGTAAGTACAGTTAGTTACAACCGCGTAGCCTGCTTTTTTCTCATCAGCGTTGAAAGGAATGCCAGCATTTTTAGCTTTAAGTGCAATGCCTTCTTTGCTCATTTGAACTTGGCTGATTGGACCGATAATACCGTAACAGTTACGGCTAGGTACCATGTAGATAGGGCGTGCACCCGTTAAGATCAGACCTTGCTCGATTGATTTGTGACAGTTACGGTCACAAATAGCGATGTCGTCATCTTTCAAACATGCTTGCATGATTGTGCGGTTTGAACCAGAAGTACCTACGATACCAGAGTAAGATTGGTGAGCACCAAATACTTTAGCTGCTTCAACTTCTGAATCTTTGAATGCGCCGCTGTGGTCAAGTAGAGAACCTAGTGCTGCACGTTCGATACCCATATCGGTACGGAATAGATTTTCGCCGAAGAATTCGAAGAATTGGTTACCAGCAGGGGTCTTAGTAAAACCGATACCACCTTGGTGACCAGGCGCAGACCATGAGTACTCATGGATGTCGTTGTAGTGCATCATCGCTTTCATGAAAGGCGGTAGCACTTGTGAGCGGTAACGACGCATAGCAGCAACGATACGACCTGCAACGAAATCTGCAGTGTCTTCTAGTACAGAGTAACACTCATCAACACGTTCCATTAACTGGCGGTTGTTAAGAATAGAAGTACGAGCGCGTTCTGCTAGTAGAAATACTGGCACTTCAGGTTGACGTGCTTGTAGTGCTGCTAACAAATCAACTTCTTCATGAGAGTTAACGATTTGCTCTTCAGTTTTTTCTAGTGCTAATACAAGGCTATCGATTTGAGATGCCATGATAACTGCACGTGCATCTTCGTAAGAAGTTGCTGTAACGATTTCGATAGTGCGGCTTTCTAATTCAGCGATTAATGATTTAGTTGCACGATCTGCAAAGCTGTTTGGAGTAATGTTTTGGTGCTCAATAACGAGAGCACGCATTTTATTTGTACTATTATTGTTGTTCATAATAACGCCTGAATA
>NZ_JADQAI010000090.1 GCF_022129235.1 Psychrobacter sp. Ps6
TAGCAGGCACCTACAATCAAAGTTCATTTTAGGGCCAAGAGAACATGTCATTTTAGGATTAGCGGAATCTTATCTTCGCTCAGTATTACCACCTGCACTGTCAGCGGTTATTGATTCAACATTTATCCAAATACAAACACTAACACTCTCAACCTTGATTCCCTTTCACATCAGCTCAAAAGTACATGTTGTCAGCGATCTTCAGGCACGATTGCAATATCCCCAATTTAATTCTGTCTTTGAAAGGCTCTGTTTAGCACTTGCTTATCAACGAGTAATTACGATTGAAGATAAATACCTTACAAGACACACCAACATACAACCTTTAGGTTTAGTTCTTGCTGAGACTGAACTTTATTTAATCTATCAACAACAAGAAGAAAAACACATAGCTATAAATCATATTCATACTATAGAGGTATCAACATTTACATTTGATTATCCCGCTAATTTCAATCTAGAAGATTACGTAATATTCGAATACAAACCAATAACTGATGAAAAGCGTTACCAATAACACAACTCTAACAGATAGCATTATATTGCCACCATCCATGCGACATAAAATGCCGCATCGTTAATTACGGTATAAAAAGAAAACTCACCTAAAATATATTTCATTAAGGAATAAATAATGAAAGTTTCAACTATTGCTCTTGGTATATCATCAATATTACTATTATCTGCATGTGGCGGCGGGAGCTCTGATTCAGATAAAACGAGCTCAACTCGTAGTATTCAAGGTAAAGCCATTGATGGCTATGTGAAAGGCGCAACTGTAGGTTTAGATTTAAACTTTAACGGTAAGTTAGATGCAGGAGAACCAACAACAATCACTGGCGACAATGGTACATATATTTTAGATATCAAATCAAACCAAGACGCGTCCTGTGCTGACTATGTGCCAACCATTGTTAATGTCCCTATTGGTGCTATAGATGAAGACCTTGGTATTGTTGAAACAGCTTACACTATGACACTAGCTCCAGCTATATTTATACCTAGTGATAAAGATATCCGTGATATTACTCCACTAACAACAGTACTTTGGGAAAACATTCAACAAGACCTCGAAAGTAATAATTTAGGGATGCTTAGCTGCTCGACTATTCAACATCAATCTGAAACACGTGAACGTATTAGTACGATGTTGAGAGAACAAGAGTTCCGTTTACAGCGTCGCTTTAATGTTCCTGTAGAAGAACTATACAGTGACTTCATTGCATCTGGTAATGCTAAACTAGCGGTAAGCGCAGCTAACCTTGTGAAAGGTATGCAGTTGTCTTATGAAGAAACTCGTGTGCTGTACCAAGACCCGAATGTTGTATATGCAGAAGTTGAGTATATGCAAGGTCATTGGAATTACATGATGGAAAACGAAAGTAACTCTAAATTTTGGCATCGAGTAACAACTATTCAATACAAAGATAGGTCAACTACTACACGTATCGAACGCATGTCCGATGATTTAACAAACGTAGTAAATATCTTTGAAGATTCAATGAAACGAGAAAGAAATGAGCGAGGTTTATCATTAATAGAGCGATATGCAGTAGAACCAGATGGATGCAACATATCCGTTGAACTTGTACAAGCAAAAGCAGATGGGCATGGTTTACGTAATCACCATTATATTAGTAATATTAATTCACTTTCTGCTTGTCAAAATGCAGCTGAAGAAAATAACCTCACCATGCAGACAATTTTAGCATATCGTTCAAATGGGATAGATGATATTGGAAAAATTGAGGAATTAGGACAGTTTGAATATGATTCAAGTCAAGTGTTTAGCTATAGAGATTTAGTAACTGCATTTGATTCAATGAGTGTAGATGAATTAAACCAATTTAATTATATTTCAGCTGATTTCAATGATAATTCAATTCATTCATCAAAATCTGT
>NZ_JADQAI010000091.1 GCF_022129235.1 Psychrobacter sp. Ps6
GTAGGTGGAGCGCTAAAAGTTAGAAATTGGCAAGATAATATTTTAACTCGAATGCAAGCCATAGAATATATGTTATCTATGCAACTTGGAAAAACGGGAATGGCTAACTGGGGTGTGCTTAATAATATATCGGGCGCATTTGGTGGATTTAGACGGAAAATATTAAATCATATTGGAGGCTGGGATACTCATACTGCAGAAGATTTAGATTTAACAGTACGGCTAAAACAATACAAAAGAAGATACCCAAAGACCAAATTAGCTTTCTCCCCCCATGCTGTTGGGCATACCGATGTTCCAAGTACGATAAAAGGATTGATTCAACAGCGACTAAGATGGGATGGTGATTTGTTATTCCTTTATTTGAGAAAACATAATAAGGGTTTAACTACTCAGCTGGGGGAACTTTGTATTTATACTTGTTTATGGGATTTTTCAAAATATGATTCTACCATTACTCGTTATTATTTACTTAATTTATATTTGTATGTATGCACCCTGGCAAATAGTGCTAACGATTAATATTATTTTGTATTTAATGTATCTGGTTATTACAAGTGTCTACTTTATTCTTTATATTAATTTAATTTCTGAACGTCCAATGAAGGATATCAAATTTGTGGTCTGGTTATGGTTATATCCGATATATCAATTTCTAATGAGAATAATTACTGCGTTTTCAATGTTTAATGAGTTGATCAGACGCAGTCATGAAGAATCCAATATGGCACCTTGGTGGGTATTAAAAAAAGGGAAAAGATTTTAGATGAAGGTCCAATTTCATACAGAAACTCAAGTTGATCCGAAAAGCTCAAATTTTATGAATGTGATATACGGTTCGGCAAAGCGTGGAGGGTATAGGCTCCGCTGGTATTTATTGTTATTACTTATTATCAGCCCTATATTATATCTTGCTTATTTTATGTATCAGTCAATCTATTTGACAATTGCACCAGGGATAATCACAACAAGTCCGATGCTAATTACAGCTACAAACGATGGTATTATTGATTTTGTTGCCAATGGGGATGAGTTATATACTAAAAAATCCGTGTTAGTGACTATTAATAATGAAACGATATCAAATACGGAACACTATTTATCACTCAAGACTCAAGAAATTGATGCGCAAATAGAAAAGTTACCCGCAATTAACCTTGATAAATATAATCAAGAAATTAAAAATGCTAAAAGTAGTTTTCTCAAAGTTAATGAAATCAAAAAACTTTATGAAAAATATAGAAAACAAGGTCAAGTTTCTCAAGTTGATTACGCCAATATTATAAATACTGCCAGTGTTGCCAAACAGCGAGAACTTCAGTCATCAATATCAAAGGAACAGGCGCTGTTTTCTTACGATCAAAATAAGTTAGCTGGCCCGTTAATGCTTTTACGTAATGATATTGGATTAAAGTTAATTTCATATCAGAGTCAGCAGAATGAACTGTCCATTGTATCGCCTGTATCTGGGTTTATTGTTGAGAATTATGTTACAGAAGGGCAGTGGGTACAGAAAGGCCAAGAGTTGATGACTATTGCTCCTAATCGACAGCCTGAAGTAATTAGCTATGTTGATGCCAAATATCTGGCTAAAGTCGCAAAAGGGAATGAAGTGATGGTTCAATTGCCTAATGGTGGCCAATATTCTGCAATTGTTCGATCTAAACCTCGGCTGGCAACTAAACTTCCATCGCAACTAACGACACCTTTTACAGAAACGAAAGCCGTATTAAAAGTTGTTCTTGAGTTCAATAATCACGTAAATGATCTGGATTGGGTTGAAGGAATGCCTGTCAAAGTTATTATTTGATGTCTATGTGGCATAGTTTTGTGTACAAAAATAAAATACAATAGAATGCATATGAGTTAAATAAAGTAAAATTAATTATTATGTT
>NZ_JADQAI010000092.1 GCF_022129235.1 Psychrobacter sp. Ps6
CCTAGTATAACGAGATCTCAATTTTGTGCTGAACTTTATTGATAGTTACTTGATGTAACTCCCGCTTCAGCACGATAAATAATGCGCTTATTTCCCTGATACACACCAAATGTCACTATCGCAGATGGATCCTCATCGCCCTGTTTTCGCCAGTTATAAGAGAGCCATGGCTGATAAGTATATGTACCACGACATGAAATACCGTTTCCCTTTGGTTCAGTTGAATTTGACAATCGTTGCCAAAAACGTACCTGCTGCTTAAACGGCTTAAGAACAGGAACATCAGGATACGCTACTAACTTTTCATTGCTTGCAACGCCTTGGTCGACATTACCTAAACCGGACGTGCTTGGAGAATTTCCTTTATCAGGTTGAGGATACAAAATCTGACGGCAGTAATTTCGACCATCAAAATGTGAGCCTGAGTCATCGGCATTGGTTTCAAAAGCAGCGCCATTCCAATACTCAACACGAAGTGGAATGGCTACCGGGCCTCGAATATCGCCAGCGGCATCTTGGAGCACCATGCGGCCATAACGCATTGGATTGGTATTACCTAGCCGTAATTCCGTCATTTTAGATAAATCAGGATCTGAACACCCGTCATTAGGATTGCAAAGCTCTGGCGTCAGTCGACGAGGATCTTGAACTGGACGTCCTGCATTTGGGTTAGTGATGGTTAGCCATAATTGCCATGAGTTATATGGTCCATCCGGTGTTGTGACTTTATCAAGTGCCTGAAACCCCTGACGAGCAAAAGTAACGTCTGATTGATAACTCATATAGGAATGATGATTTTCACCATTGTGAGACCATGTCTGCGGTAATGGCTGCTGAAGTAACAATCGCTCTTCACTGTTACTCCCACTATTTTTAATATCAAAAGCAAATTTAGCCGTTAACTTTGGCGCAAACTTATCATAATTGCCGACGGCTTTTCCCTGTCGATTAAAAGCATTCACCACCCAATGTACTGGGAATGGTTGTCCCATATAAGTAAAGGATCCCATTGCTGGTGTCAGTTCATTATGAGTAAAGCCGAAAAAGGCTGGATAAATTCGCCCTGCAGATCGATACCCTGGGTTAATCGGCATACCTAAATAATCACTTTGACCGCTGGCTTTAAGAGGCACACTGCCAACTTCTGACCATGTCAGACGATAATTTAAATAATCATTACCCGTATGATTATTGGCCTGTAAATTCCCAGACAATTGGCCATATTCCCCTCCAACCGGAGAAACTGGCTGTTTTTCATTAAGAGAGATATTTACATTTAACCTTGGCGCATCCGATTTAAAGAAATTAGGTGTAATGGCTGCATTACATAAATTATATGCTGTTGTTGAAACAGGAGCTGACTCAGAGCCACCTGGCTGCCATACAACAGGCCTTACATGCAAATAAAAATAATCTCCGGCAGCTACTAAAGGTTGACCGTCCAGTGCCGTTCCATCGATGTTCTTACCTTGCGCTGGACAAATTGCAAAAGTCCAAGGACGGGAGTTGATAGTCATCGAGCCTTTAAGACCGTCAGGTAATAATCGCTTCAACTCTTGAGCTTGTCGGGTTTTTCCATCCGTTAATAGACACGACTCTGTCGTACAATTAGGATCAGTAACATTCCAAATTAAACTACCCGCATCGCTGTATTGTAAAGTTAGAGGCTCACTCTCACCTTTGTTAAACCTAATAGTGGCAGAAGTAGTAAACTGAGAATTATCACGTAAAATATTAACGGCAACATTACCCGTTTTAGGACTTTGGTATTGTGTTGAGAAATTTAATGTTTTCTCACCATCGTACATTGAGATTGGTTTTTCTTTTCCTTTGACTGGACAAGCAACGGCGGTAATAGTAGCGCTAAAAGGTTTACCCGCAATGATATTGG
>NZ_JADQAI010000093.1:0-1249 GCF_022129235.1 Psychrobacter sp. Ps6
CAACAGGCTGGAACTTTGTTTATAACATTCTGTTTGATAAAGGTATGCTACGCTTTACAGGCGGATTAGAAAAAACCTTTAAGCACAGAGTTATTCATGCGGTGTGCTTTGAAATCAGCTTGTTATGGTTAACATTACCCGTCATGGCGTGGTTTTTGGATATCACATTGTGGCAGGCTTTGATCATGGATTTGGGATTAGTGATCTTCTATTTCTTCTATACCTATGCGTATAACTGGGTTTATGATTTGTGGTTCCCTATTCCAGCGGTTTCTATTAGCACAAAAGTTCGCCCAATTTAATCACAAAGAGAGCAATATCCTAGCCCGTATATTAAAACCTTTTAGGTATAAGATACGGGCGATACTTATTTATTTTTATTGGGATGCAAATCGTATTTTTTCAGAAGACGATACATAGTTGCTCGCGAGATACCTAATTCTCTAGCTGATGCTGTGATTTGATTATGATTATTTTCTAATACTTTGATAACGGCGGCTCTATCTGAATCGGCTCTTGCCTGTTTTAGGCTATGTGTATCCTCTTGTGTCCCTGGCAATTCAAGTAACTCAGAACCAACACATTGATGATCCGCCAGTAATGCGACCCGTTTAAGCTTACTGACTAATTCGCGCACGTTACCTGGCCATGGATATTGACGTAAAGCATTGAGAGCATCATCGCTGAAACATTGAGCGACTCCATTATATTGACGCGAGTATTGCAACAACAATAGACGCGCTAAACTCACTATATCATCACCGCGCTCGCGAAGTGGTGGAACCGTGATAGAAACAATATTTAATCGATAATATAGTTCTGTCATTAGCTTGCCAGATACAAGCAACTCTTGATGAGAAACCGTGGTTGAAGCCATCATTCGAATATCAATAAATAAACGCTCTTGATCTGAATTCTGATAATACCCAAGCTCTAAAATCTGTAATAATTGAGCCTGATGCTCTAACGATAAGTGGACTATATCATCAAGAAATAACACCCCACCCTGTGCGGCCATTAAACAATTTTTAACACCATCAGCTGTTTCTATATTCCAACCGGCTAACAGTTCACGACAATTGACCCGGATAAACGGATATTTAGCCCGAATAGAGCCACGATGAATGGCTTGAGCGACTAACTCTTTTCCAGTACCAATTTCTCCCTGAATAAAGACGGGTAAATCAGATAATGCCGTTCGGGTAACCTGATTCTGTAATTTACGCATAACCGCACTATCACCCTGAAG
>NZ_JADQAI010000093.1:1259-1888 GCF_022129235.1 Psychrobacter sp. Ps6
AGCCCTATTTGCCCTAACTGTCGCAATTCAGGCCAAACATATCGCTCAAGAGCCAACATTCCGCATTGATGACCTATTGTTGTTAATAACTGAGGTATCGGAATCGGTAGTGAAAAATAATCAAAGCAAAAATTCACGATAAACTGGCATACGGCTTCATTATTCAGTTGTTTTTCATCAATCAAAGCGATCCAACGAACTTGCTTATGACGATTCAGCAATGAGGCAAAACTGTGCAAGCTAAAATATGATTGGCTTAAATCGACTAAACCTATGCATGGGCCTAATTCCAGTAATACGGATTCAGCCATTCGCATATCGTGACAAAAATGGCACTGCCACTCACTCTGCTCTAGTGCCGTTAAACAAGAGGATTCGATAGAACCAAAGACAAAAAGATGACTGACGTCAGACTCAAACCTAAATGATGTTCGCAATGACCTTACCCTTTACTGTCTTTTATACAACATACCCATATTTATATTTCAATCGATAAAAAAAAACCACCGTCAAAAACGGTGGCTTAGATTTATTCACACAATCAATTTATGCTTGTGGACGCATTGCTGGGAATAAAATAACGTCACGAATAGTATGCGTATTAGTAAATAGCATAACTAGACGGTCGA
>NZ_JADQAI010000094.1 GCF_022129235.1 Psychrobacter sp. Ps6
TAATAAGGCCTGGCAGCAGTATGATGTCGACCTGTTACAATCATCACATGGAAATATTGTTTAGCTTCTTGGATCGCTTTTTTTACTTCTGGATGAATTGTGTGTTTTTCAGTTAAGACCGTTCCATCTAGATCTAACGCAAGTACTTGATACATAAATTCTCCCTCACATTACAGCCTAGTGCTGCCCGTAATAAGCATTCTCACCATGCTTACGTAAGTAATGCTTGTCCGATAATTCGGGTTGAATTTTTATACCACTATTAAGCGATCTCGTTGCTAATGCCATTGCTGAAACTTCTTCTAAAACAACAGCATTATGAACTGCATCTTGCGCATCTTTACCCCATGAAAAAGGTGCATGCCCAGCAACAATGACACTCGGAACTGCCATTGGATCGATATTTCGTTGTGTAAACTCTTCAATAATTACAAGTCCAGTATTCTTCTCGTACAGCCCTGCAATTTCTTCTTTCGTGAGCTTGCGAGTACACGGAATATCACCATAAAAATAGTCTGCATGCGTTGTGCCTAAAGCCGGTATGTCGATACCTGCCTGAGCCCAAATAGTTGCACTACGGGAGTGTGTATGAACAATACCGCCAATCTCAGGAAAAGCTTTGTAAAGCTCCAAATGGGTAGCGGTATCACTTGATGGATTGAGGTTCCCTTCAACAATATTTCCATCAAAATCAACGACTACAATATCTTCAACAGTCATATTGCTGTATTCAACGCCCGATGGTTTAATTGCAATCACATTATTTTCACGATCTAATTCAGAAACATTGCCCCAGGTAAATGTTACTAAACCGTGCTGAGGAAGTTGTAAATTTGCTTTTAAAACACGTTGTTTTAATTGGTTATATTTAGACATATCGATTCCTTAAGCAATTTCTACTTGTGAAAGCGCCATATCAATCAAATCCACCACATCTTGCGGTGTTTTACATGCACGAAGCTTTGAAAAATCCTCATCAAACTCAATTAAGTTTGCTACTTGCATAGTTCCCTCTATGTGCTCTTCTGAATCTTTTCCAGCCAATGTGATAAGCACATCAACTGGCTCATCAATATCCTCAAACAGGACTGGTGTTTGTAAAACAGTTAAAGCAAAGCCGGTTTTGATTACACCATCTTCAGGCCGACAATGTGGTAAAGCGAATGCATCATGAATACAGATGTATGGTCCTTCGCTACTGATTGCATTGATGATTGCATCATAGTAACGATCTTCAACTACTCCAGCATTTACCAAGGCATCAGTACCGATTCTGATAGCTGACTGCCAATCGGAGGCATTTACATTTAATTGGATTGAGTTATTGGTAATTAGAGATTCTTTCAAGTCCATTGTTTTACTCACTTAGTCTTTTATTATTAGTTTTCGAGAGTCCTAGCGATCATACCGCTGGGCAACCTGTGTTATTTGCGGAAGTGATTGTCGATAAGTGACATTAATTCATCACCAAAGGTTTTCACCATTATCATGTTCTTCACCGCTAGCTGTTGTTTACCCTCAGGAAGATTCGTGATTTTTTCAGCTAGAGCAACAGATGTAACGATAATGTCGAATGAACCTAGATGTGATTTGTAATCAGTAATCGCACTGTTAAATGTGGTAGCTAATACCCCACTTTTATCTAGATATTCTTTGATTTTTTTAGAACACATCATTGATGAACCTTGGCCAGAACCACAACAGACAAGAATACGTACTGGTTGGTGCTCGGTTGAATTATCTAATTGAAGATCTTTGGCTAGTGATTTAGCAGTTTCTGGTGTTGTGATTTCGACTTCTACACCTTCAGGTGTTACCGCCGTCATAGTTTTAGTTTGCAGAGCTTCGGCGTCTTCTTCTGCACGTAGTGTTT
>NZ_JADQAI010000095.1 GCF_022129235.1 Psychrobacter sp. Ps6
AAGATAAAAATTACAGTCATGACGAAAGAGCTGCAGCCTTTATGAAAGGTAATATAAAAGGCGGTATGCATTTAACATTAAGTTATGACAGTAATAAATCAGATGAAGACTTCTATCGTGAAATCTCACCAGATAGCTATTACCCAATGCCAGGTGATGCCAGCATCAAAGGTTATGATGCTCGTAGTACAAGCAAGCTTTATGTGAAACTTGAAAAAGAACGTCACTTTGCAATGTGGGGTGATTATAACACCGCAGATGGTGCTGATGAGTCAGATATTGGTCGCACCAGCCAAGTTTTAAACGGCTTTAATAGTATGTATAACGATGGTCGAGTGATGGCTCAGTTATACGGTGCTCGCCCAGAAGATTTACATAAAGTGGTTGAGTTTAGTGGTAACGGCACCGCTATGTTCTACAGCATCGGTGATACACGTATCGTCCGTCATTCTGATACGGTTAATTTGGTCACCTATGACAGAGATAATCAGGGACTGGTATTAAGACAACAACCATTAACTCGTTATATTGATTACACCATTGATTATTTCACAGGAGATATGCGCTTTAATCGAGTAGTTCCAACCTATGATCCTGATTTAAATCCGATTAAAGTTCGTGTTTCTTATGATGTAGAAGGCGATGGTGATGCTTATACCGTAGCAGGAGCAAGACTCTCTTATTTATTCACCCCATATTTACTTGCTGGTGCGAGCTACGAATATAACGATAATGATGTTGAAGGCTATAACATAGGCAGTGTTTGGGTTAACTATGATTTTGATAGTAAAACGCAAATAACCGCAGCCGTGGCTCATATGTCTCATGAAGGTAGCGAGAGTGCTAATAATCTGACTTCTTCAACTGGGACCGATAGTAAACTTAAAGATGGCATGGCTTATAAACTCCGAATTAAGCGTGATTGGAGTGCACAAGCGGTAACTGAATTAGAGTATGTTTATGCTGAGGAAGGGTATACCAATACCACTGGTGGGGTAACGCCTGCTCGCCAAGAGTTTCGTTTACGCCATCGTCAGAAGTTAACTGGCTTGATGAATTTAAATATCGAAGCTAATCACTCTGAATCTCTTATTCATACCGAGAAGCAGCAATCGATCGGGGCCACCGTTGATACGAAGATCCTTGGCTCTCAATGGACAACGCGTTTAGGTTCTCGTTATATCAAAAATGAAACCGAAACAGATTCAGAAGAGTACACCACTGCAATTGTGGGGGTCGGCCGTACCTTCAGCGTATGGGGGCGTCCAGGTCGCTTTGATACTGAATATGAGCAAAGCTTTGGTCATGATAGTAAGCGTCGTTTCAATATTAAAGCTGATTTAAAAGTTCACAAACAAGCCAGTATTTACACTCAATATGAGTACATTGATTCACTCAGCGGTATTACTAACTTAGGTAGCGGTACAACCAGTCTGTTTACTGCTGGTATTGATGTTGACTGGTTACATGGTGGTAGTACGTTCAGTGAGTTTAGACAGCGTGGCGCTTCTGATGGACGTAGTTTAGAACTTGCAAATGGTTATCGCGGCCGCTTTGAAATGGTGCCAGGAATCAGTATTGACCCATCTATTGAATATGTAGAAGTGCTTGAAGGTGATGGTACCTCTGGGTTAGCACTATCGCTTGGTTTAGCGGATATCCGAAATCCTAATTACAAAACAACAGGTCGTATTGAGTACCGCCATGGTGATTCAGAAGATTACTACGGTATTTTAGGTGCTTGGGTTACACGTCTAAGTCAGGATTGGAGCGGGTTAGTTCGTGAAGAGTATCGTTATATTGATAAAGATGGTTCTCAAAATACATGGAGTAATCACTTCAGTTTAGG
>NZ_JADQAI010000096.1 GCF_022129235.1 Psychrobacter sp. Ps6
TATTAACCTATTGAAGGCTCAGTTTTTTCTATAAGCTCGTTATAGCAGAAAGTAGTCATCTAACTCAAGTACCGAGAGCTAAGTTTTCACTGAATCGACTAAATACCCTCGGTGTCCTTATCAGTTAGGTATCTGTTATACCTTTTTTAGATGAATGTTTGGTGAACACACATACCTTTGAGAACAAAAATCAAACTATGTAACAACATCAGCCCATAATGGCTGATGTTGTTATCTATTTTCAAAGTGCAATTTTACATTATTGGGTAATTTTCTTTTATAAGATCACTATAATTCGCACAATTTTCATTCAACTTAAATCTTGAGCTATCATAAACTGGATAAGAATGTTTAGCAGATGCTATTCCTGAACCTTTGACAGTAAAAGTTATTGGTTGCCCAGCCTTAAGAGTAATAGTCTTTTTCACAACGGAAGAATTATCACTATCATCTTGTAGATGTTTAACAGTTAATTTAATGTCTTTATTTGAGCTCTTAGCGGTGATAGTTACTGCGTCACCTACATTACGTTCGTTGGCAATAAGATCGACAAACGTATCTCCCACTTTAAATTGTTCAATACCATGCCTATCTGTTCTACGTAAATTCCACGTAATTTGATTTTCAAGCGCATTAGCTTCTAAACCAATAACATGATCGATTAACGTATTAATTGGATAGATACCTGACCAACCAACAAATTGAGGCCTAACTGATCGAGAACCATTTTCTGCTCCATTATGGTAGTATATTTCTTCATTTGTGTCCCATATTCCACCATGGTTATCTAATGATTTAGTAGGCTTGTACATTTCCCATATGGTACAAATTCGCTTATCTTTCCACTCAGGATAAGTTAAAACATGATTACCCCAGTAATGTGTTCCTCCTCGGAAAATTTCATTAACTGCATTTAGGATCTTTTCCCCTAAAACTGAAGCTTCATGTATATAGCCTTGTTTTCTCAATCCAGCCATAGTTATCATTGCAGTCGGAGTCATAACTCCGCCCATATCATATTCACCAGGTGTGTACTGAGAATGGTTTTTAGACAACACAGGGAGTGGAAACGGTTCAAAAAAATAATCAGGACTAAATAATTTTTCGACCATTAATCCTGCTCGAATACTATTATCGGAAATAATTTCATCTCCAAATAATAATGGCCATGATCCTGCTAAAGTTAGAACAGGCTCTCCTGTTGCTTTATCTAAAAATGTCGATTTATCAGAATTGATATCCACATAGAAATTTGCATTATCATCCCATAATTGATTTATTTTTTCAGCTATAAATAAACCTTTATCTCTAAATCTATTTGCATCATTTTCGTTACCAATCATTTCAGACATTTTAGCCAGACTGAAATATTCATTGGCAACTTGAACTGACATATCTACAGAACCAACATCTTTAGTTTCATATGGTCCATTAGCTCTAGGTAATGAATCAAGACCGTTACCTTGACCATTATTCCAATATAGGAAATGTTTATCTTTTTTATTTTTAGGTTCTGCATGAGCATTTTCAATATATTCTAATTGCTTAGCAATTGCAGGAATAACATGTTCAAAACGAGTTTTATCCCCTGTAATCGTTGCCCAGTTTAACTCTGCCCATGCAAATATTGGAGGATTAGTTTGCTGTGCATCATTTTGTCCATGATCCTCGCCAGTTATTTCATTTAACATGCGATGAATCATACCATTATAATTTTGAGCTCTATAGAAATTATCCTGCGTTGCAATCGCATTAAATGTTTCATTACTATATTTCCAGAATTCAATCATCATCTGAATATCCCACTGGAATAGATCATTGCTAAATGC
>NZ_JADQAI010000097.1 GCF_022129235.1 Psychrobacter sp. Ps6
AGCCCGCTAATTGCTAAAATACGTGACCAAATCGCCAATGCTGCATCAACCCGAAAGGATGTGCTGATCGAAGGTGAAACAGGATCTGGCCGCCATTCTGTAGCGAAATTACTGCATAAAAATAGCGATGTTGCTGAAGGGCCACTACTCGAAGTGAATGGCAGTTCGATAACAAATGCCATGGAGATGCAACATCATATTAATCAAGCTCGCGGTGGTAGTTTGATTTTGACTAACCCACACTTTATGCCAATTGAAATTCAGCAGTGGTTATGTCGAACATTACTAGAGCAAGAACGTTTAGGTAAAAAAGAAACTCGCGTATTAGCAATTGTTGAAGGGTTAGCAGAACCCTTTGTTGAAAAAGAAGAGTTTGTACCTGAATTGTTCTATTTTTTAAGCCAAGTTCGTTTTTCATTACCAACATTGAGACAACGAGCTTGTGATATTACGCCCCTCTTTAAGCACTTTCTTAAACTCAGTTGCTTAAAGCTCAATAAACCGATTCCAACCGTAGATAAAGCGTATATCAATACACTAAATCGTCATGAATGGTCAGGTAATGTCTTAGAGCTTAAAAATGTGGCAGAACTCTATGCCATTGGCATTGTAAAACTGGCAGGTCAAGAACGTTCGCAACCTCTAGAGCAGATGAGTAGCCCTCTTGATGATTTGATCGATGGTTATGAAAAACAAGTTATTGAAGATGCGTTATATCTATTTGCCGGGCGTATCAATGATGTTTCTGCTTATCTACAAATACCACGTAAAAAACTCTATCTTCGCATGAAAAAACATGGCTTAGATAAAGCTGAATACAAAGCTCACAGCGCCAATTAAACCAGCTACCCCCAACAGTATAATCGAACTTTTGGGGGTATTTTCTCTTTATAATCCAAGAGCCCAACGCATAAATTCTTTTCGCTGAGTTTCATCGGCTTGTTGGTACAGTGATCTTAATAATTCCTGACGCTGAGTTGGTGAGAGTTTACTAACCTCAATTGGCATAACTGTTTTTGAGCTGGCAGCAGATACAGGTGTAGTTCCCACTTTCGAAGCTGATGTGACAACTGGTGCTACCGCTATTTTATGACTGGCTGATATTGCTTTTTGAGAACCCATCGCCGTTACTGGTTCTGCTTTTGGAGTAATGAACTCAGCTAATAGCGCATTATAATCAGCAAGTAATGGAGAACCACTAAAATTCATGGTCTCTACGGAATATTTAATGGACTGTCCCTTTCCATCAATAAGATCAAATTTCGGCGCTTTGGCAAACTTCACAATCTCTTGGGGCGTATCAATTCTTGGAGCTACGAGTTTAATAGCATCATTCTGAGCAGAAAAGGAGACTAACAAAGGCTGAGAGTGGATATATCCCATCGATTGCGCAGTTGAATGTGGATTTCTTGGACTCTCAAAACGGATTAAGACTCGCTGTTGACCATCTGCTAAATTGATCTGCTTTTGGGCTTTTTTCAGCTCTTGTGACTGAGCCGCTAATACAGAAAAATGGGCCGGCATTTCTAAGCTAACATTGGCTGGTACCGCATAAGAGCTCAAAAATAAGGTCGCATAAACAAGCTGTGTCATTTTTTTCATTTTTATTACCTTATAAAAACAGGGAAAGCCAGCAACAAATATCGTCACTGGCTTATTCATCATGCGTGGCTAAATATTAGAACTCGTAACGTAATCCCACATGGAAATAGTCTTCTTCTGGATTGTTCCAACCGTTCCAATCAATGGATGGGATCGAGCCATTACCTTTTTTACCATCACGGAAAACATAACTAGTGAAGATAGAAGAGCGAT
>NZ_JADQAI010000098.1 GCF_022129235.1 Psychrobacter sp. Ps6
AACGGTTCTTATTGAGGGCGGAAGTGCAAATGCATTACTTGCTCGACTATTAGCCGAACGAGGAGACGTCACAATTATTACTCCCTCGGCATATATTGCTCATTTAATAAGAAATACTTCTGCTAACGTAATTTTATTAGGCGGTGTTTACCAACATCATGGCGAAAGTTTAGTTGGCCCTTTGACTAAATTATGTATAGAAAACATCAACTTTAGTACCGCTTTCTTAGGTGTAGATGGGTTTCATCAGGATACCGGTTTTACCAGCAGGGATATGATGAGAGCGGAAATAGCTTCTGTTATTTTAACTAAGAATCGTCGTAATATTGTTTTAACAGACTCAAGTAAATTTGGCCAAATTTATCCATCGACTATAGGTAAAACTAGTAATATCAACATATTAGTTACCGATACTGGAATATCAGATGATGACCTTTCATTTTTCAAGAACAATAATGTTGAAGTCATCTTTTAAGTATAAGTTTTCCTGTCAACACATTCAGTCTAAAAAGATTGAATGTGTTATTTAGCATTGTCTGTTCAGAAATAAGACACAGTTTCGACATCGTAGCATATCTTTATAACTTCCCGTCAGCTTACCATCGTCATTTAGTATGTTGCTCAAAATTACATCAATAGCCGATTTTTGAGTAATTTGCATAAGGTATCAATTAAAAAGTGTTAGCAGGTTCTTGAAAAGATAAAAATTTTATGTAGAGAATGGTTACGAAACGATCAAACTATTTATTGATTCTGCTAATAAACTTTATTGAATTTTCTATTGTTGTATTGATAAATCATGAGCTATTTTAAGTGTATTGGTATGTCCTCAAGGATGAACTTAAGATGAGAAAGAGTAAGTTAAATCGATACTACGATGAATTGACAAATATAGTTAGACAACGACCAAATGCAGTCTTGTTGGCAAGTGATGTGTTGGTTAGGTTAAAAGAAATTAAGACTGATCAAAAACACTTTTATAAGATGCCTAAAGAAAAAGTCGAATCATAGTGTGGATGCTTTCTAAATCAGCAATGCATATGTATACCTACAACCTTTTATTAGAAGGTATTTACTATTTATAGTGTAAAATTCATTCCTCATAACAATATTGAGGTTTAGGATGACACAATCAATTAAACAGCAAATAGGCAATATAGCAGTCGTTGTAGAAAACTATGATGATGCCATTGAGTTTTATACTCAAAAACTTCAATTTACATTAGTTGAAGATACTGACTTGGGAAATGGTAAGCGCTGGGTTCAGGTTTCACCTCCAAACTCCAATGGTACTAACTTACTTTTGGCTCAAGCTAGTACTGAAGAACAACTCCAGGCTGTTGGTAATCAAACTGGTGGCCGTGTGTTCTTGTTTTTGCAGACTAACGACTTTTGGCGAGACTACGAAACGATGAAATTAAATGGCGTAGTATTTAATGAAGAGCCTCGAGTTGAAGATTACGGTACAGTAGTTGTGTTCCAAGATCTTTATGGAAATAAGTGGGACTTGTTGCAATTAGCTAAATGATATTTGAACAAAATAGTTTGTAGAACAATAATTGATATAGATATTCTATATACGGCTAGCTGGATGCAATGAAATACTCAACGTCTACAAAAAATTATGATACTGGTGATGTTGTTATGGCTGGTATAATCATAGCAATCGTTAGTATTCTCACATTGTATTTTGTGAGTTTTATTTATGACCTGTCGGTATTTGATACGTTGTTTCTTGTGGTGAAGATCCCTTTCTGGGTTGTGTTGCTTATAACCTGTATTTTTATTGCGTTAATTACTTATATTTTT
>NZ_JADQAI010000099.1 GCF_022129235.1 Psychrobacter sp. Ps6
CGCCACCTCTCTTCTTGCTGCATTGACTCTTTCTGGTTGTGGTAGTGATTCAAACGACTCTGTTACAACTAAACCTACAACACCTGAAACAGAAAATATTGCTAAAGGTCGATTCATTGATGCTCAAGTTCAAGGTTTAGATTTCATTTCTGGGGCAGAAAAAGGTCAAACAGATTCTGATGGCAATTACACTATCGATCCTGATGCTTCAGCGGTTTCATTTTATCTAGGTGGTGAAAATGGATTATTAATTGGATCAGTATCCAGCCGATCAGTCACAACACCTTTTGAAGCTGCTGGTACCTATGAGCGTTCAATTAACCTTGCACGCCTATTGTTAACTATTAACGATCACAATGACAATTCAACTATTATCATCCCTACAGAAATCAAAGATAACCCAAGCCAAGAAATTAAAGCTGCATTAGCACAAATTACTCTTGATGATACTTCTTTTGAAAAATCGGTTAATACACTACTAACACTGCTAGATTCAAAAAAATTAGTTTCAGCCGTTGATGCCGAACAGCATATGCAAGCATCTTTAAATCCAACCAAACTAAAGCGAGGCTCTGAAAAAGTTTTATCCCAATGGGCAAAAGGTTCAGATCAGCGTTTTGTTGAACGATCAACAGTACTTCGAATCAAAAATCCTAAGGACGAAAATCCTAAGGACGAAAATCCTAAGGACGAATATCATAATGCTATTCATGCTGATCGTACGCTAGGAGAAGAAGTATTTACTAAAACTGTAGGACTGAGCTCTATGCAGTTTACCCTTAAAAAGGATGAATTCTTAGTTCATAAAGGTTCTAACGACACAACGTTTTCCGATCGTTTTGCCGCGCAATATTTAACATGTGTAAAAGAAAATGGAGAGATCAGCGTTGATAGTAATAATGGTGATGCGCCTCTTTGTAATGGTATTCCAATTGAACCGGATCAAAATGTAGACTTTTTTAATGAACCCTCTGCCTTTACCTATGTAATTACTAATCCATTAGCAGAACAAGATGCAGACGAGTCAATGTCATGGGATGAATTTGCCGATGAACAAGGCGTTTATGGCTGTATGAGTCAACAAAATTGCTCAGAAGAAGTGTTAACCCAATTTGCTGAATTTGAGGTCGATGACTCGGATGCAGAAGATGGCTCATCTATGCAACGAGAAATGATTTCAGGAAGTTATGACCCTATTACAGGCGTTTATGTTCAGAGCCGAACCAAAGAAAAAACAACTGGAATTCATACTGGTCGCACAACGGAATATATTAGCTTCATCTATCCTATTAATGCCGATGGTTCTGACCGATATGTTGATTTTAAAGGCACTTGGACAGCAAAAGAAACTCGCCCTGACTGTGCCAACGTTGCTGTATCAAAGATGGTATTTAATGATAAAGGCCTTATCTTAACAGGTAATGAATTTAAACCAACGCCAGAAAATAAGTGTAATACTATTACGATTCAAGATACTCAATTAACACCATATAGTGAACTGGCTAAAATGGATTTCTGGTGGTTTGGTACAAATGAAGCTGGTGTTTCTCTCGCAACATTAGATCAGCTAAATACCACCGTTCGTTGGAATGATAAAAAACTAAACGAAATAAAAAATAATTTTAAGATTAATCGTTTCAGTTATATCCCAGCAGGTAAAAATTGGGATTTAGGCCTTCTAGTACGTGATACTTTAAACAACGCAGGTCAAAAGTCAGCAACTATCACAATTCAAAAAATCAGTAACTAAAAAACAAAAAGGCGATCATCAGATCGCCTTTTCTTTTTATGTCTCCACAGGCTTCAT
>NZ_JADQAI010000100.1 GCF_022129235.1 Psychrobacter sp. Ps6
ACATCATGTTCAATTTGATTTCGTTTGAGCTTGCCATTATCCGTATACCAACCAGAGATGGCTCGTGGATTGTCAAGCAGCAATAAGGTTCGGATTTGAGCGTAATCAGGTAGGGTTCGGTTTAATGCATGAACCTGTGGTTCGACATTTTCGCTATTGGCAATAACAGCGCATAACGTTTGTTGGCTATCGCCAGTAACGATCATTGGCGTCATCGGCAAAATCGCCAGCGCTTCTGATTCAATCCACTCCGGAGAGACATTTCTGCCATACGCGGTGACGATAAGGTTCTTCTTGCGTCCTGATAAAGTGACAAAGCCTTGCGCATCAATTTGGGCTAAGTCGCCCGTTTCTAACCATTCTTGAGCAAACGGTTCATTTAAATAACCAAGAGCAACGTTACCTTTGACGAGCAGTTCACCATCTTCAGCGATACGAATCTGAGTGTGGAGAAGCGGTTTGCCACACGTTCCTGCTTTAAATGAGGCTGGTGTATTCAAACAAACAACAGAGCCGCATTCAGACAAGCCATAACCTTCAAACGCAGGGATGTTCAGCGCATGCGCAGTGTTAATCAGTTGCGATGACACTCTTGCGCCTCCAACGGCGACAAATTTTAGAGAATCAACGAGAGAGGGCTGCTGTTTCACGATCTGAATGAGCGCAAGTAATAAAGCTGGTGTTAAGACTAAGCTTTCTGGTTTGATAGTCGCTAATACTTGTGCAAACAAATGTGGTTCAAATTGGCTTGAACCGAGTAAGCCGGTTTGCTCTCCGGGTAAAATATATGATGTCACACCCAACATAAGTGGAACATAAACGCCGGTTATGTTCTCGAGAAGCGTCGATAACGGAAGCAGAACTAAGTGTGAGTGCGCCGTGCCGTTTACTACGTCGGCGAGCGATTTCGCCACCAAACATAAATGTTCATTGCTTAAACACACCCCTTTAGGCTGACCAGTCGAGCCAGACGTAAATGTGATTTTTCCAGTTTCTGGAAGATAAGCGACCTGTGTATCTCCATTTCCAAACTGGTTACGACGCAGCAAAGGCAAATTTGCAATAGAAGGCGTATGGTCTTGCTGGTTAAAGCTTTGCTTAGGATTCGAAGCCAACCATGCTTGCCAATCGCCGACTAAAGCATCGACACCTGATTGCTCCAATGTATGTTCCACTTGAGCATCAGAGAAAAAAGTCGGAATAGGTACAACGATTATGTTTGCCGCCATCGCCGCCAAATCAACAACGGCCCAATCAATGCTATTTTCTGCCCGTAGAGCTAGTGCTTTGATGTTCTGTGCAATAAGCTCGGAAGCAACGAACTCTATCTTGTTCAATAATTCTGAGTAAGTAAGTTCAACCCTTTGACTCGCTCTGTAGCCGACCAAAGCTATTCTAGCTGGTGTCGTTTTTACCCATGTTGAAATGGCATCTATAAGAATATTCATACATAACCTATATTCTTGTTTTAATGACGTTAGATTTCTATCTAGACTTGTTTGAATTTTCTTTCTTGGACAACTCGAAGGCACTCCAACCCTTTCTGTAAATTACCAGCTAACACGCGCGGTTGATGCTCGTAGTACGTCCCCCAAGTGGACTCGGCCTCGGGAACTTTATATTGATCAGCCTTAGCGATGATACGCGGCTGTAATCCTAGACGCTCCATCATGGCGTAAAGAGGATCTGTCGCGGTGAAAATACACCATTCAAAGCCGAGATTGACCAGCATTTCTGCGATGAGATAGAAGTGCAAAGACGACATCCCCTTTGAGAAAGATGCCAAGTGGCCGAATT
>NZ_JADQAI010000101.1 GCF_022129235.1 Psychrobacter sp. Ps6
GGCAAACCCTGATCTAAATACTTATGGATCAGGAAAATATACCGGGGTGATGATGGCGCGTGCTGGCGGCAATAATGTTGCAGCTTCAACATTAAAAGGCTATCACCAAGTCGCTATGGAGCAAATTTTAACGTGGAATCCACAGGTGATTTTTGTTCAGCATCGTTTTCCTGATGTTATAACAGAAATTAAACATGACCCTAATTTTAAGTGGGTAAATGCGGTTAAAAATCAGAGGGTTTATTTGATGCCTGAATATGCTAAAGCCTGGGGATATCCAATGCCAGAAGCTATTGCCCTTGGCGAATGGTGGATGGCAAAAACACTCTACCCACAATTATTTAAAGATATTGATTTAAATGAAAAAGTTCAGCGTTATTACCATCAGTTTTACCGAACTACTTATATCTAATGAAATATTCACTATATAAAAAAGAGACTATCATCGCGGTGATAATCGTTATGATGATCATGGTGTTTTCATTAATGTTAGGTCAATATCCGCTATCGTTATCTCAGCTTTATCATGGGTTTTTACATCCGTTTTTCAATGACGATTTAGCCAATCATATTCTTTGGTCTATTCGTTTACCCCGGATCGTTATTGCACTTTGTGTTGGTGGTTGTTTAGCTTTTAGTGGTGCAATATTACAAGGGGTTTTCCATAACCCATTAGTTGATCCTCATATTATTGGTGTTAGTTCTGGTGCAGCATTTGGCGGGACTTTAGCGATATTACTTGGTTTTCCTACTGCTTTAATGATGGGTTCAACCTTCGTTTTTGGGCTATTAGCGCTGGTAATTATTTATGTATTGGCTAATTTATTGGGCAAAAATGATAGACTAATGCTAATTCTACTGGGGATTGTCCTAAGTGGAATTTTTGCCGCATTAGTGAATTTAGTTCAATACCTTGCTGACACTGAAGAAAAATTACCGAGTATTGTTTTTTGGTTGCTAGGCAGCTTTGCCACCGCTAATTGGCACAAAGTAATACTACTACTCGTTCCATTACTTCTCGCCGGAGGAGTGTTATACCAATTACGATGGCGCATCAATATTTTATCCTTAGGGGATTCCGATGCCAGATCGTTAGGGGTTTCAGTGGCACGATTAAGACAATGGGTCTTATTATTGTGTGCTGTATTAATTGCCGCCCAAGTCGCTGTAAGTGGAAGTATTGGTTGGATAGGTTTAGTCGTTCCACATTTAGCTCGAACAATTGTAGGCGCTGATCACCGACGATTATTACCAATGTCATTTTGGATGGGGGCTGGAATCATGATTATTGTGGATGATATCGCACGAACAATCAGTCAGGCTGAGATCCCTTTAGGTATTATTACGGCATTGTTGGGGGCACCACTCTTTATCTTTTTACTGGCCAAAGAAAAAAGAGGTCAACAGTAATGACATCAGATATGAAAGTCTGTTTAACCGCTAATCAGCTACAATTTGGTCCAAATACCCCGCTTTTTTCACCAATGAGTTTTGTTTGTCATCAAGGTGAGATCTGTGCCATTTTGGGAGCTAATGGTCGAGGGAAAACGACTCTATTACATAATTTAGTCAATATCCAATCGGCGCTTGCTGGAGATGTTTTTGTTCACGGTGGTATTGGCTTTGTACCACAATCATGTGCATTTTCTTTTTCTTATCGTGTGATTGATATTGTATTAATGGGATTAGCCCCAAAGATAGGGTTATTCTTTCAACCATCTGAGGATGATGAAAAACGGGCTTTTTCTGCATTAGCCGATTTAGCTATTTCAGCACTAGCCAATAGTTTT
>NZ_JADQAI010000102.1 GCF_022129235.1 Psychrobacter sp. Ps6
TCAACCATAAATCAGTAAACGTTAAAGTTTAATGTTATGTCAGCTCATTTGGTGTTAAGCCAAATGAGCTTTTCTATATGAAACTTAACTAATTCTAAATTTTATGATTGTTAGCGATATTTGAAACAGATTCATGTCTATATTGTTGTTTCTAGTGTGGAGCTGGAATTCCTATCTTTCTATCATTTTTAGAACAACTACTGAGTTTTGATCGTATCTTGCAGGAAGTACAACACTCATATTGCAACTTCACTTTTATTATGTGGTAGTGGTTATCTCAATGGCTTTAAATTCTTACTTCTTAACTGCGAGCAAGAGGAATGCCTCTTCACTTCCAGCCCACTAGTGTAGGTAGATAACGTTTCTTCACTCGTTTTTGCCCCATTATGCGTTAGAGCTGTTGCTCATTCACATGTTGTTAATGTGCGTTTGCCCTACCAAAAGTTATCCGATTTCGGGACATTAAGAAATTATGCCTCATGGTGCAATCTAACCCATTAACTTTTTAACTAAGTATTGATTTGTCCTTTGAAGACTTAAACATCATATATCCATTGAGTCAGTTTATAGCCTGTATAGTAAGCGTTATGCATTATTCCTTGACTGCTCAATTTCTTATAGTAATATGCAACTGCACCTATAGCTCAGAAGGGTGAGAGCGCGCAAAAGCGTTTACGTGATTGCGAGGTCGCTGGTTCGAGTCCAGCTAGGTAAAGTGTATTTTCGAGTATATTTTACCTAGTTATCTCCAAGGTCAAAGCCCATGACACCTACAACTCCTTACGAAATCCAAACACATAATGTTCGAGAGCTAAATAAAGCGTGGAAACAAACTACCATGCTGATTAACGAATCATATCGAACAAAAAATTTTCAAGCGGTAGATATTCAAACAAAACTGCTTTCTTTACTCTTCTCTGCTTACACTGAAGCAATTTTTTCCAAATTGATTCATACGCCATATGCGTTAAATTCTTCTGAAATTGATACCCTCAAAACCAAGTTTAGAAATGAGTCTTTTGCAGGTTGGAAGCATTGTTTAAATACTATGGTTGCAAAAATCTCATCTAAAACAGAAATAGAGAAGGAGAATATCCGAAGTGATATGCGACTTATTCTAAGAGACTATATCAAGAAACCTAGTGAATTACGTAACCGCTTAGCTCATGGACAATGGTCGATTGCTATGAATAGAGCTAATACGCAAGAAAACGCTCAAATCACTCAAAGTATTGCAGATCTAGATGTTGTAAAACTTGAGGTATACAAAAAGTCTTTTGATCTTATGTCACTAATATTGGAAGACTTGGTGGAGTCACCAAATAAAGCACATATTGATCATTATGATACTAGACTTAATCACTTTAATTCCGAGCAGGCTAAAATGGCTAGTTGGACAATTCAAGGGCGTATTGCAAGACTAGCTCCTAAGCCATTACGATAATAAAATGTATACAAACTTTTTAAGAGTGATTCGCAACGCGTGGCATTCTCAGTTCAAGGTTGGGTTTCGTGTGTACGGCGCAATGGATTAGGCTTGGTGCTGGCGTTGTTCACACCTTAATGCGGCGTTAGAGAACATCGTCAACAATTCATTTTGTGACCATGTTTGAAATGTTATACGGTTATTGTTTCATACCATTCTCAATCTCTTACTATAAGGTGATTTCACAACTTGGAGAATCATCATATGGCAAGATGTACAGCACCAGTTAATGGTCACCGTACAGCGAGTGCAAGAGCTAACTGCCCAGCATGTGGTAGCCG
>NZ_JADQAI010000103.1 GCF_022129235.1 Psychrobacter sp. Ps6
TTATCAATCATTGGCGCCAAAATCTTCACCGTATTTGCATCACCATGAAGCGCAGGTATATTGAGAAGCCAACGGTTTTTAGTTGTAATTTTATCACTATAAGTAGCCAGCAAATTGCAATTAAAGTGTTGTAATGTTGATGTATCTAACTCAGAAACCAGCGCTACAGCCTCTGGATTAGGAGTCAATTGATTATAGTTTTGATACAACAACACCAACTGTTTAATTGCATTCTCTGCCGATTGACCATCTCTGGTTAATACCCCTTGAATTAAATTCTCATCAATCGGAAATTTCTTAGGGACGCTGTAACACTCAGACAAATACGCAGCTAAATCAAATCGTTGATTTTTTGTTTGATATAACAAAGTAAAATCAAGTTGACCATGTTGAGCCAACATTGTACGTGATTGAGGTTCTTTTACTTTATCTAAAAGAGTAAGAGCTTGTTCCTTATCAATAGACTCAAAGCAAATCACTTCAACCACATTAATTTCATGAATTCCCTTTAATGTTGGTAATTCTTCAATTAAAGATTGGATCACACTTTGGCGTAAATCAGGTTCTAATGAACGAATACAAGCTTGTACATTAGCAATTAACCCTTTTGCTTTTTCTTTTAACATTGGAGTCAACAACAAAGCTTGTTCAAGATCGATAATGGTTCCCTTTAAGCAAGCAAGCAGGGCCGCTTTATATTTCGCTATCGCAGTCAGACTGTATTCAACACACGGTACTTGATGTTGCTGTAGATATTGCAATTCGACACGAGGCAAACATTCAAAATACTCAACATTATGGAAACGATATCGATCATAGTTATCACCACAACGCTCAATAAACTCACTGGTATATTCAGCAAATCCTTTAAAGAATGCAGGTTGTAGATGCGGATATTGAATAATAAAATCACAGCATAAACGTAATGGATGTTGTTGGATATGATCCGATACAGCATTTAAAAAACCATATGCAAATTTATTATTTTTACCATTAAAAAATACTTGGGCTAATCTTTCATTGTATATGTTATTTAACCAACATATATTACCCAGTGATTTTTCTTGCAGTGCCAGCTTCGCTATTGACGCAGGTTCTTTTCCTGTTAGAACAAAATCTAATAAAATTTGAGCATCTTTCTCTGTTTTTGTCCAGGTAGGGAGCTCTTTATTCAATACCGCATAATCATAAGTCTCTTTACGGTCTTGAATTTGTTGATTATTAATCGCTATTTTTGCAATCAATGTATAAATAAGCTCAGGACGTAAACTGCGATCAGGAGTATAAACGTCCCAGATATACTCAGCCCCAAAGCGATCAACCAAAGCCGACAATAACGCTAGGTGGCTATTGCATTCAAATTTAGCAGATGTTTGATAACGGTCGGAATTTAAACAACAAATATAATGATCGTTTATATCACGAAGCAAATAATTGATAAATTCATCTTTCATCTCAGGGTATTGTGCAAGAGCAAGATCCAACTCTTCAAACACAACTTCGGTATTTTTAAAAGAACAATCACTAAAGCAGTTATGAAAATAACTCTTATCTATCCATAAATTCGGATCTAACAACCGAATAATATTATATAAATTTGTTAATATCTGAGATTTTTCTCGTTTTTTTCTCAAATGATCTGCACAAATAAACTTAATGATATATCCAAAATCTTCATCACAATGAAACAGAGCAATGTGATCACGATCATGACAGTAAGGCGAGGCTTTAACTAAAGCCGCATAGATAGA
>NZ_JADQAI010000104.1 GCF_022129235.1 Psychrobacter sp. Ps6
CGATTCCTTCTGAAAACTTAGCTATCATTGATTCTGCAGTATATTGGCCAGCAGAAAACGAGTCGGGACATTTACTGATGAATGATTCGCGCATTGGTTATGGCAACGGTAAATCTATCTCTTCCGATCACCGTATGGTTTGGATTAAAGCTCAACTCTAATACCTTTGCTTCAATCGAACTACCTAATAAAGCTCGGCATTTTTCTGAGCTTTTTAATGCGCAAACTCACCATTAATTTGATATTTCAAGATGATTAACACCAATCATTTAAATACATACTCTTATTTCAAATAATTTTTTAACTGATATACCACGATTTAGCAAAATTAATATATACCCAATCAGTTTTAAGACATATGTTTGTACATATAAAAATTATCATTGACTAGGTAAGTCAACAATCCTGCATAACCTCTACCTTTCAAATTTGATAAAAGACAATATCAATAATGGAAACAATAAGATCTGATTCATAAACATTTCTAATAATTGTGATGAATAACATATTATGGAAATAAATACAAATCTTAATACCATTTAATTTTACTAATAACTATCATTTTATTATCTATTTCTTAAATATCATTCTAATTATTATGTTGATGACACAAACAAACCAAATAAGAATGGAGATAAGCTTAAATGGAATTAATATTAAATAAAAATATTTATTGGTTAGGAAAAAAAACCATAAGTAATGATAGAATCATTTATATCAACGACATAAAAGAAATACCAATTGAGTATTGTGGGATATTATGTATCAATATAGAAAAAGAACATGAGATAAAACAACTTTTAACCTCATTCTATCAGCATCCTGGAAGATGGTCATGGAGCGTATACACTACAATCAAAACTCTATATACAGAATGTGTAACTGATGGTGTATTTGATCTAGAGCTATCTTTAGAAATACAACGTTCTACACAAGAACATATTTTACTATCTCCAAATCACATAAATCTAAACCCTATTATTGGCTGGCTAGGCGTTAATAAGAATCGTAGATTAAAACCTACAAAGGATATTTTTTCCCATACTATCTACAGCTATCCATTAGTTGACGTCCTTCTTCCTGAAATTAATTCCAACATTCGTTATCTACAATCAGAATTAGAACGTAACATTCTATCAAAAGAAAAACTTATTGATCGAATAAGATTATGTCCTAACTGTAACAGTGGCCATTTAAATTATACTGAAGAGTGTCCTAACTGTAAAAGTATAAATATTGATTGTCAAAGCTCTCTCCATTGCTTTACTTGTGGTTATGTTGGGGAACAAATTCTATTTCAAATTCATGGTAAATTAGAGTGTCCAAAATGTTTATCATCTTTAAAACATATCGGTGTAGATTATGATAGACCTTTAGAAAACTATATTTGCAATGACTGCTCTGAACGCTTCATAGAATCTTCAACTTCATGTCATTGCCTAAATTGCTCAAAAAATTCAGACATTGATGAGTTGGTCATTAGAAAATTATATCAGTATTCATTAGGAGATAGAGGAAAATACATTTTCATCAATGGTAATGATCTCGATGCACCAATCTTATCAATTAAAAATAAAGTTAACATTGATTATTTTACCAATTTATTAAATTGGATTAATAAGTTAGCCATAAGACATAATGAACATCATTTGTTACTCGGATTATACCTTCCATCTTTAGATGAGTATGGTAAACATCATGGTGATGATAAACTTTATTTAT
>NZ_JADQAI010000105.1 GCF_022129235.1 Psychrobacter sp. Ps6
ATCATCGGGTATGGTCATGGCAGAATCTTCTCCCGGTCGTGTGGTGCGGAATCCCAAGCGTGAAGAAGAGTTAGCACCTCATGAAGCTCAGCCTTGTGGTGGCATTATGGAGTTGTATAACCAAGGTGATCGCCGCCGCTTTTATTGGCTATGTATGGATTGTTGTGCTTATTTCCAACCCTCTTTCGAAACGCTTAAGTGGGAAGAAAATTCCGATCCATTAATAGCTTCAAAACAGACATGGATGGAATGTCCCCGTTGTGGCCATCGTCATTTTGAATCACAGAAACAACAAATGAATATGGAGGGGCGTTGGTTTCGTGAGGGAGAAATAGATTGTTATGGTTACGTTGTCACAGAAACTACAGCGATAAGAACCAGCAAATGGGCAACGTTCTGGTTTGAAGGGGTCATAGCTGCATACGCCAGTTGGGAAAACTTAGTATATCGCTATCTCAATGCTCAAGTTATTTATCAAGATAGTGGGGATGAAGAGTCTCTAAAAGCCTTTATGAATGTTCGTATGGGACGACCTTATATCATGCAGTCTCGTGGTCAAGAGATAGGGGCTCATCAATTGATGGCACGAGCGGCAGATTATGAACGGTCAATTATCCCATTCGGAGGTCGTTTCTTGATAATGACCATTGATGTTCAAGGTGGAAAGCAAAACCCTCGTTTTGTGGTGCAAGCTCAAGTCTTTGGTGAAGGATTGCAACGTTGGGTTATTGATCGCTTTGAGATACTGACTAACCCCAATCGTAACAATGATCGCATCAATCCGATGATTTACGCCGAAGATTGGGACCTTCTTATCGATGAGGTTATTAAGAAAACCTATCCCTTAGCCGATGGCTCTGGCCGAATGATGAAGCCAGTATTAACGCTTTGTGATTCTGGTGGTTCGGGTGAAAAGAAAAAAGGACGACAGAAAACCTCGTCAGTTACCGATCATGCCTATCAGTTTTATAACCGATTAAAAAGTTTGGGCTTGTCGCATTTATTCCGTTTGGTTAAAGGCGCAAGTCGAGACATTGAAGATTTGGTAAAAGAAACCTATCCCGATAAACGAAGTAAGTTAGCTAACGGTGAAATCCCGTTGTTGCAGTTGCACACCAACCGATTAAAAAATCGAGTGGCGGCCAGCTTTTCTCGTTTGGAATTTGGTGCTCGTTTCTTCCATCTACCCGGTTGGGCCGAGCGGGTTTGGTTTGATGAGCTGACAGTCGAGTTTATTGATGAGTATGGTCATTGGCAAAAACCAGATGGCGCTCGTAATGAATCGTTTGACTTGTGCGCTTATGCCGAAGCTGGGATGTATTACAAAGGCGGTGACGATATTAATTGGAATAACCCGCCAATATGGGCTGAGGAATGGCAACTCAATAGCAATGTGGTAGATGCTGACCAGTCGCCAAAGTTTGAACGTCAAGTTCGTCGTCGATATAACCACTCTAGAGGAATATTTGGATGATAAACCATCGTGAACGTTTGCAGTGGTATCTTGATGCCGAACGTAAGATTTTAATGCAACAGGCCGTTGAAACGGCAGAAGGTGAAAAGCTGACATTCGCCAGTTTAGCCACCGTTCGCAGAGAGATTGAACGGCTGCAAGCATTAATAAGCCGTGGGCAGTTGGGTGGACGCCGTAGCATGATACGGAGAAATCGCCTTGAGTAGATTGAATTTTGCCGACCGCATTATTTGTTATTTGA
>NZ_JADQAI010000106.1:0-809 GCF_022129235.1 Psychrobacter sp. Ps6
AAGAACTCCAAGACTTTTGCTCTTGCTTGCCGTTGGCCGGAAGACTCTACGATTTTATCGAAGTAATCATGCCAATCAGAAAGATCGAGAATTCCTCGAGATGCTGATTGTAATTCTTGTAATCGTGATTCAGATGTTTGGCTTTCTTCAAATATTTTTTTTAAGTTATATTCAGGAGTACCTTTTTGGCCTTGAGGTGCAAAGTATTTAATTTTGAATTCTTTTATCTGTTCTAATATACCAATACGGTCACTGGTTTTATCATTACCGTTGAGATGTCGTTTACATTCAGTTTCTCTTTCTTTATCTATTCGACATACATCACCGTCTAATACACAAATTGTATTATGAATATCCATTCCCATGAGCTTTTTCCCTGCAAGTAGTGCAAATGCATTTGTATAAGCTCCAAATTTTACTACTTCAACATAGGCATGAAGATGTCTACTGTAGAGGTAATTTAAAACGATTTCCTCTGCTAACTCGTCTTCTACACAAATTTGAAGTGGCTTTTCCATTTTTCCTGCGAGTTGACTCATAATTTGGGGATTTGAGTGGGGCATAGGAAGCACACCATTACCCGTATTAAAAATACCGATAATATTTATTTCTTCTTTAAAATCAGTAATGGTTTCTCTATGAGTTGAGAATACTACCTCAATTTTATTCTGTTTTGAGCGCGATATAATTCTTTCAATTAATCGTGTGAACGCAGCTCCATGCAATAACACATCAATTTCATCAATAAGTAAAAGTCCATCATTTCTTAGTTTTGGACTATGGAGCATTGATAAAATATTAAGAACTCT
>NZ_JADQAI010000106.1:819-1714 GCF_022129235.1 Psychrobacter sp. Ps6
TGTACTTTGCCTGCTTTTGTATTTGTACAGCTCTTTAATGACGCATAATTTCTTCCAAGAATATAGATCATATCCTGTTTTATCTGATCTGCTGCTTCGTGAGCTAACTCTATTGTTTCATACTCTTTGTAACGACTAGCATTTTTATCTTCATTTAGTGTTGCTAGGTCATGTAACCCTATATATGCAGATTCTCGTTCATGTCTTCGACCATATATAGGTAGCCAACGGCTTTGTTTTTTACTTGGTTTTTTATGAAATTTTTGATTACCAGAAACTAAAGCTGGTTTCGGTAGTTTTGACGTGTTTGCGTAGTATTCAAAATCAAGAGTAAACGAACTATTATCCCAAGTTGCATCTTTATTGGGAGTGAAAAAATGAGAAAGGCGATTATAGTCTTTCGATGTTTGCTTCCCTTTTGGTTTAAACGCGCAAGCTAAAGCATGAATTATTGTTGATTTCCCTGAGCCATTAATACCTACAATTGCTGTAACATTTTTATTTTCCTCAAAATTTATTGTGAGGTCATGTATACCTTTTAAATTATCGATATGTAATTTTTTTAATCGATAATTAAATCGCTTTATTTTTGGCATTATTTTTTTTTGTTCTTCTTCAGCCTTTTTTTGATGCTTGCGATCTCATAGCCTTAATAGTGATGATGTCATTCAACCATAATCCTAACAGTCTAATTTACTGTTCATAATGTATCATTTTTGGCTGCTTTTTAAGAGATTTACTCTGTGTTTTTGTTTATAAATTTTTGATTTATCCTATATAAAAATGCCCAACGATAAACGCTGGGCATGATAGTTCAACTTGCTAGTGATTACTTTTTCTTGGCGTTAGCAAACGCAGCCGCAAAAGCACCACCAAAAGCACTGTCGGTATTGTT
>NZ_JADQAI010000107.1 GCF_022129235.1 Psychrobacter sp. Ps6
GGTGAACGAGCAGGAGGGTTCCCTGGTGCTGATGTGATCCTTGAACAAATTAAGACCAAGCAAATTGTTCAAAAGCGTATCGGCTTAATTGGTTTAACTAAGGCTCCTGTTCGTGAAGGTGTTGCATTGCTCGATGAAAACGATCAGGTAATAGGTACAGTAACCAGTGGTACTTATGGACCTTCGATTGCTCAACCCGTTTTAATGGCTTTTGTTGATATTGCGCATACTGATATTGGTATGGAAATGTGGGCATTGGTTAGAGGCAAAAAAATACCTGTACAAGTGACAAAAATGCCATTTGTCGCTCAGAACTATTATCGAGGTTAATAAATAAAAGGGAGCATTCGTTCCCTTTTTATTCATTATGGGTAAAATATCATTTATCAGTTGTTCTGTCTTTTTAATGAATCTTGATAGATATTCAAGATCCACATCTGTATTTTATAAATCAGATGGTTAAGAATACTCTTGTTTGTAATGTGTATTTTTTAATAAGCTTTCTATGAAAGTATTTTTTTCTATGTAATTGTGTATGTGAAAGCATATTATTGCTTGTTTGTTTCTTGAGCGTGGCGGTGTATATTTGCAAAATATGTTGAATAAATATAAGAATAAAATGTGACGCTGGTTCCAATTATGGTTTAGGTGTATCATCCATTCATATTATATTAATACCAATTATAATGAGACTCAGGAAATAATGGCTAGCCTTGAGAAAGATAATTTTTCTACGATCAGTGATCGTGTCATGCACCAAATTAGAAATGATATTTTAAATGGCGAATTTGAAGCAGGGCAAAAACTAATATTGAGTGATCTTAAACAGCGTTATAACGTTGGCGGTTCACCGTTACGGGAAGCAATGGTCCAGCTTTCTTGGCAAAAATACGTTATTTTAAAACCGCAAAAGGGATTTTGGGTCGCTGATGTGTCTTTAGATGAATTAAAAAGCATTATTAAAGCGCGTTTAGCTATCGGAAATATGGCGTTATGTGAAGCGATGAAACACGGCGATGAAAAGTGGGAACTGAATATTTTAACGACATACCATAAGTTAAGTCGCTTGGATCCGAACTCGCCAGATTTTACCCTAACGTTGTGGGAACGCCGCCATAAGGACTTTCATATGGCGCTTATATCATGCAAAGGCGCTGAGTTTGTCATGGGGTTAATGAGCACTATTTATGACCAGCAAGAGCGTTACCGTCATTTTCTTCTTGGCTCTAAGTTTACCCATGAAACGCAATACCATGATAATGGTGAACATGAGGCGATGATGAAGGCGGTACTAGATCGGAACTTAGATCTCGCATGTGAATTAGTTCGACAGCATACCGAAAAGCTTTATCAAGTGATTAAACAGGTTGGAAGTTTGCAAGCTTTAAATCCAACCAATTAAAAAAAGGCAGCCTGATTAATAATTAGGTTGCCTTTTTTATTGGGAAGGATATAAAGTGAATAACTTAGAATAAGTATTCTCCCGCCACATAGAAAATTATATAAAATAAAACAAATAAAACAAGAACAGTAACAGTATGACGAAGCCAAGGTATATTTTTCTTATTCTGTTGATTTTTGCTCATAATAGACAACTCTATCAATTGTTTTATTCTAAAATATAGCAATAAAATGCGATTAACAATGCTTTAATTGACAACATGTATTTGCATTTATGGTATTGTTCTCTCTTTGTCATAT
>NZ_JADQAI010000108.1 GCF_022129235.1 Psychrobacter sp. Ps6
GGTGTTCAATTTCGTAACCGACTTTAGCAAAAATATCTTGAGACTGTAGGCGGTTAACCGCTTCTTCAAGCTCTTCATTAGAAATGATACGTTTCGTTTTCAAATCTAATAAAGCCAGTAATGCCGTGTCAGATAAACGGGTATGGTTATCAATATCGATCGTATCAATATAATAGGCACTATGAGCCGCCAATTGACTACGTCGGTTCTGCTTTTCTTTTAAATATTGTTCATATTGGGCAGGAGAAACTTGAAATTTAAGTAAAGCAGGCAACATCTTATTCGCGATATTTCGACCAGCGCGATACGCTAGATCCATTTTATCGAAATCCGGTGCAAGCATGAAACTCACATCGGGTTGCATATAAATATCACCAGGATGAAGTAAACTTTTTTGGTGATCCGCACTGGCATTCGTCATGTATGTTGTTAGCTGAGAGATGATATTAAGTGCGCTTTCCAGATCTTTTTGCGGAAGTAAACTGTCTCGCAAATCGACAGCAATAATAACATCGGCCCCCAGTTTCTGGGCTATATCAACCGGCATATTATTAACAACGCCACCATCGACCAATAGCTTGCCATTTAATTTTACAGGCTTAAGTGCACCAGGAACCGTCATAGACGCTTGCATAGCCGTTGCTAAATGACCAGAACTAATGACATAAGGCGCAACTTTTGCAATATCGGTTGCAACGCTACGATAAGGTATTGGTAATTGATCAAATGATGATACAGCAGGTAGGTTATTGGTTAAATTACGCAGTAAAACGGCCATCCCCTGCCCCTGAAAAGCACTGGGTCTCGCTTTAAATTCCCCATTAAGATCTAAACCTAGATCGGTATGTAGCTGAAAATCATCGTTCTGCTGTTTACGACGTAATGTTAGATCATTTCGTTTTGCTCGATCATTGTAACCTTGATCCCAATTTGCATTTAACGTGCGATCTTTCACCTCTTTAGCCGTTAATCCCATTGCATACATGCCACCAACATAGGCTCCCATACTGGTACCTGTAATGACATCAACAGGAATTCGGTTCTCTTCCAAAACTTCTAAAACACCAATGTGAGCTGCACCCTTTGCGCCTCCCCCACTGAGTACCAAACCAACTTTTTTACGATCTATCTGTGGACGATCTATCGCATCAGCAAAGACATTAGAGCTAAAACATAATGCAACTATCAATAACCCTTTTCTGACATGCATTCGATCTAAACGCGACATACCACCCTCTATAAAGATCATTTCGGTAAATAGTTATCAGAAGATAAAAAAGAAAAAAGGATTCTACCACGAGAATCCTTTTTCGGACGAGTAATCTAAATTTTATATACCCTTTGCAACATCATCTAATGCAGCCATGACTTGATCATTAATATGTCCAGTATGAACTAATTTACATACCTTACGACGAACCGCTAGACCAGAGATTAAACGTTCAATCGACAAATGTCGGGCATCTTGCTGACTATTGTATAATTCAACTGTTTTACTTAAGGTCTCATAAGATACCACTTCATCACCGACACGTAGCCAATCTAGCTTCTCTAAATACCCCTGGCACTCATCAGTGATAGCACTAGAGGGATGACCAGTCATAGCCGACAGTGCCGTTATACTGCGTTGTAGAGCTTCTGGAGAAGTATATTTAGATAAAATAATCGTTAATTCATCGG
>NZ_JADQAI010000109.1 GCF_022129235.1 Psychrobacter sp. Ps6
GTTTTGATGGCTCAATTAAGGTGATCAATTCACCGAAGATTTTGGAGATATTGCCCCGGTTGATTTCATCGATAATAAGAACAAACTTTTTACGCTCAGTATGAACATCTTCAATAGATTGAACGTAACGTTGTAGGTATTTTATCAATGCTGAGTAATATGGATTTAATCCACCTTTAATTTCCCGCTCACCATCAAATACTGCTTTAAGTGTTTTTACACTTAGTGAATGTATTGAATTTCCTTTGTCTTTTTCAAAGCGGACTGTGTTGTTATCAACATCAGTTACCGTAAAAAATGTGCGAACGGTATCGACTCGCACACCATTCTCAGATTCTGATAATTCAGAAACAAAACAAGACCACAATGAATCGAAATCTTTATCACTTTTTATTGTCTTAGATACACGGTATCTATTAGCTTCATTAGCAATGGTTTTAAATATACCGTCCTTTTCATAATAAGAAACCTGATCGCCTTCTGTTTTTGCGCTTAGCCCTTCCACAAATTCTTCATAGCCATAGCTTTGGTGGAAAGTTACAAAACGGATGCGTTTCTCGCTAACTAATCGCTCATACTCAGCCTTTAACTGATTACGATCTGTCCATATAAAATCAGGCTCAGCCGCTTTAACCGCTGCTTCCATAGTATGAAAAGTTTTGCCGGTACCTGGAGGGCCATACAAAATTTGATTTAAAGGTGATAATTTCGTCATCATATAGCTCTTTTCTGGTTCAGCCACTTCGTAGTCATCATATGTAATATCTGCATCGCTATCACCAAAGTAGCTTTCCGGCCAATACGGTTTACGTGTTATTGAGTACTGTTGCGAAAACTCAGCCAGTTTTTTTGATTTACGAGTACGCAAATAAAGTTCGTTAGCAACGGTAGAACACTCATAACCATCACGATGTTGGTAACGAAGCTCATAATTAATCTTCTGTAGCGTTGGCTCAAACGTTGCGAATACCTCTTCTGCTCGAGGTACGCCTAGCTCTTTTCTACCAATACGGATCATTGCACCTGTATCCATCGCAGTAGTAAAAACATCAAGCTTGTTATCATAAGCATCCTGAATCAAATCACAGAAAGCCGTTACTGTTTCAGGTGACCACTGTTCAACACCTCGATTAAATACATCAATATGGGAGAATTTATCTAAGATGCTCTTTTGATGAATTTCTTTACTTTTTTGAGCCGCTTTATCCCAACACTCATCACCAAACTCTAATAAATTTTGCTCGCCCTTTTCCGCAATTAGTTTCTGATACATGCTAGGAAATGATGTTTTACTATTACTATTTGTCAGCACTTCTAACATCGGTTTAGAAAATGTATTTATCAGCACAGGGCTACTTTGGTTCTGATAAAGAAAGGCAATCTTCCATTTAATCAAAGGAGCAAAATCAATACTGTCAATTTCAGCTAAATTACCGTCATATGCGGCTTGTGATATTTGGATTAATACTTTTTTTACGTAATTAAAGACTTCAGACTCATTATTTCCGTAACGAGTACGCCATGTATAAACCTCACCATGACCAATACCATTTTGCTCTTTTCCTTCGCCATTACGTTTATAAATACCAAACTTCGCAGACGTATTGCCTTGAATAGAGCCCAATTCCCTCGTCTTAGTTTCTAACCAATAAGTAAAGGTATCT
>NZ_JADQAI010000110.1 GCF_022129235.1 Psychrobacter sp. Ps6
TATTTATCGGCACACCTTGTCATCAATGGATTATGATAATTAAGCTTATACCACATAAGCTTCTCAGTAAATCGAGTAGGATTTTGTAAATTAGCAAACCGCTTATATCTTTTAAAATATTTTAATTTTAAAAAAATCTCATCAGGTAATATTTCTATAAATTTTCTAATAGTATTCATTATAACTCTCTTATGCCAGACTTTAACTTAATTTCATTTTCATTATATATAGTGCTACAATTACTTTCAAATTTAGAAATTAGCTCTCTGTTATTATAAATTTTAGATAATAGCTTAGCGTATGCGACATAATCGTAAACATCAAATAAAAGTGCAATGACATCATTAAGGCAAATATCTTTAACACCACTATTCTTGGTTGTAATAATTGCTTTGCCTAATGATAACGCTTCAACTGCAAACATAGACATACCTTCGCATCTGGAAGGTAATAGGACAACGTCAGTGTTAATTATTTTTTCTCTTACTTCAGAATTAGGTAAAGATGAAAAGTATTCTATTTTCGTTTTCCTTAATTTCTTAGCCTGTTCGAGAAAATCTTTAGACATTACACCAGAACCAATTACGGTTAGTACGTAACCATCATTACATTCATCACTATTCTCCAGATAGAGAAGGGCTTTAATTGTATCTGAAAATCCTTTTTGAAAATAACCCCCTTCATCCATACGACCTAGCTGTAATAACTTCAATGAACCTCGATCATTCTTAGTCTGATTTTTTGATGGTAATTGAAGAAATTCATTATGAATGCTATTTGGTAAAATAATATAGTCAATATTTTTTATAAGCGAATATTTATCTTCAAATAAATGTTTATTTAAGAATGATATATAAAATGTTGTTGTTGTTGCGATAACTAATTTTGTTTTTATTGCCTGTTCAAATAAAATCTTTCTAAAATAGTTATTGCCATCAAACATTACAAACTCAGGCATTGTTCCATGTACTCGAATAATATGCTTGTTTTTTTTGAATTTTTTTGAAAGATAGTTTTTTAAATTACCAAAATAAAACTCCTCATAAAATATTGAGTCTTCATCTGCTATATCAAAACTACATAAACTTTTATATAATTTTTTATATTTGATATTAGCATATAAATCAAGCACAACTCTCGACTTTGTTAACTTTGCTAATCTCAACTCACCTCGATAATCAAATTTAATAAGTGTAGCCTTTCCCAAAAAACAATCAGGTAATACAGCATCATCATTTAAACAATATATATATATGTGTTCATATTTGTTCTCATCAATTACATATTGAATAAAGTTAACAAATGAAACTGCGAATCCAGTTCCTGACGGATAAAAATCAGAACAAAAGTAAAATAACTTCATTATTTAATGGCGATTAAGCATCGCCACTCCTTATTCATTTTAGTTCAGTGTATTTAAAGTATTTAACGCAGAGCGAATGACCTGATGCATATCATAATACTTATATTCGGCTAACCTTCCACCAAAAATAATGTCTTTTTCTTTTTTAGCTAACTCTCTATATTTCTTGTAAAGTTCCATATTCTTATCATCATTGATAGGATAATAAGGTTCGTCACCTTCAGACCATTCTTTAGGATACTCTTTTGTTATAACTGTCTTATCAACA
>NZ_JADQAI010000111.1 GCF_022129235.1 Psychrobacter sp. Ps6
GCCAAGAGAATGGTGATGGTTCTGTTACTCATTACATGGCGATAAAAAAAGACATTACTGAAACAAAAGCGACCCGAAACCAAGTTGAAAAGCTTGCTTATTATGACTCATTGACTGGGTTACCAAACCGAGCTCTTTTTCTAAAGCGTTTAAAGAAGTTACTCAATGATGATGCTGGATCCAGTCAGTTACCATTATCGTTAATGTTTATTGATTTAGACCATTTTAAAGAGATCAATGATACTCAAGGTCATGACCATGGGGATTGTTTATTACAAACGATAGGGCAAACAATACGCTCAATTTTAGAGTCTCACCACACATTAGCCCGTCTTGGTGGGGATGAGTTTGTTGTTATTGCTCCCGATACTGATGCAGAACAAGCTCAAACAATAGCTTATAAATTGCATCAAACGATTTCTCAACCCATTCCACTGAAAGGCCAAAATATTTCGGTTGGGGCAAGTATCGGCATTACCGTATGTGAAAAGCAAGGCCCCAGTGTTAGTACGTTATTAAAGCAAGCCGATATTGCGATGTATCGAGCCAAAGCTCAAGGAAATGGTTTTTGTTTATATCTACCAGAGATGGAATTAGCGTTAAATCGAAAAATAACATTAGCCAGAAAATTATTATCAGCCATCCGCCAAGATAAACTCGCACTTAACTTTCAACCTTTCATTGATTTAAATAGTCAGCAATGTGTAGGCGCTGAAGTATTGCTCCGTTGGTTTGATGATGATCTTGGCTGGATTTCGCCTGCTGAGTTTATCCCTTTGGCTGAAGAACGACATTTAGTTAGTGAAATCAGTAATTGGGTGATTCGCCATACTTGTCGTCAAATGTTGTCGTGGCAAAATCAAGGTTATGTATTGAATGGGCGTCTATCCATTAATATATCTGCTCAAGAGATAGGCCAAGAATCCTGTGCGCAGCGTATTATTCAGTTAGTTGAAGAAGAAGGTATTTCTCCTTATTTGTTAGATATTGAGATTACAGAGTCAGCGGTTGTTGTTTGTCCTCATTTAGCCGAAGATAATATTAATCAATTGGCTAAAGCTGGTTTTACAGTTTCTATTGACGATTTTGGTACAGGTTATTCTTCTTTGAGTAAGCTAAAACATTTTTCTGTTAATAAGCTAAAGATTGATAGAAGTTTTATTAATGAATTATTAATTGATGATGCTAATCGAAAGATTGTGACTGCTATTATCGCTGTAGCAAAAAGCTTATGCCTCCAACTTGTTGCTGAGGGGGTTGAAGATAAACAGCAAGAAGCGCTATTAAGTGAAATGGGGTGCGATTTTGCCCAAGGCTTTTTGTATACCAAACCAATACCAAGTGAACAGTTTGCTCAAGACTGGCTTCAAGTAAATAATTAAGTGGTCGGACTGACTGGATTTGAACCAGCGACCCCCGACACCCCATGACGGTGCGCTACCAAGCTGCGCTACAGTCCGATTACATACACCGTAAAAGTGTTTTTTATTTAAATCAACTAATTCAATTAGATAGTCATGGTTTTTGTTTGTGAGATCACGCTATCGATAATAAAAAAGAACCTCTAACAAATTGATAGAGGTTCTTAAATTACTGGATTATCTTAG
>NZ_JADQAI010000112.1 GCF_022129235.1 Psychrobacter sp. Ps6
GTCAATGGATTGGTCAGCAAGATATTCCCGATCCTTATCGTTTAAGTAAAGAAGCTTTTGATCATGCATACAAATTGATTGATCAAGCGGCGGAAGCTTGGGCGAAGAAGTTATAAGCTGAAATATTTATTAGATATTGCCATTAGAATGACAGAACCTTTGCGTTTGTCATCCTCTACAGAGAGTGAAACGAACGAGAGAGGGGATCTTCTAAAGCGTGTTGTAGCGTATTTTGAATATATAGAATTGCAGTACGTTGTTATGAGATTCCGGATAGTTCGTGCCTCACTTCCGGAATGACAGATCCCTTGAATTTGTCATCCCCTACAGAGAGTGAAACGAACGAGATAGGGGATCTTCTAAAGCGTGTTGTAGCGTATTTTGAATACATAGAGTTGCAGTACGTTGTTATGAGGTTCCGGATAGTTCGCTACTCGCTTCTGGAATGACAATATGTTTTATACCAAATTTAATTACCTTTTGGACCTTTATGAGCGCTACAAATAATCCCACGAGCCAAGCCTCAGACGAAATCGATCTGGGGAAACTGTTTGGTATTTTGGTCGATAATCGCTGGAATATCTTAATTATTACCGCCATTTTTGCGGTTATCGGCATTGCCTATGCCATGCTTGCTACCCCTATTTATAAAGCAGACGCGTTAATTCAAATTGAAGAAAAAAGCGGCGGAGCCAGTGCACTGTTAAATAGTGATATGGCCGATATGTTTGGTGGTGGTAAATCATCCTCAACAACAGAAACTGAGATCATCAAATCTCGTATGGTGCTAGGTAAAACCGTTGATAAGTTAAATCTAACTACGGTCGTAACGCCAGATTACATGCCAGTAATTGGTGCCGGGCTTGCGCGTTTACAGGGTGAGTCAATTGTTGCACATATCTCTCGTTTTATCGTACCAGACTATGTTGAGTTAAAATCGTTTACCCTAACGGTTGATAATGCCAAACAAGGTACTTACACCTTAACCGATAGCGAAGGTAAAGAAGTACTGAAAGGCAAAGTAGGTGAGTTAGCTGAGCAAGGTGATTACCGTCTGTTTGTAACTGACTTAAATGCGCACAATGGCGATAGTTTTACCGTAAGCAAAATTAGCCGTTTTGATGCAATTCAAAATCTACAACGCGACCTTGAGGTTTCAGAGCGTGGAAAACAAACAGGTATTCTTCAGCTATCATTAACAGGCCCTAATAAAGTAGAAATTACGGCTATCTTAAATGATATTAGCCAAAACTATTTTCTGCAGAACGTAGAGCGTAATTCTGCTGAAGCAGAAAATAGCTTAGCATTTTTAAAGCAACACCTGCCAGATATTAAATCTCAGTTGACGACCGCTGAAGATAAATTAAACCGTTATCGTCAAGCTAATGAATCGGTGGATTTAAACTTAGAAGCGAAAGCAGCGCTTGATACCATGGTAGGGGTGGAAGCGCAACTTAACGAACTAACGTTTAAAGAAAGTGATATTTCTCAGAAATTTACTAAAGAGCATCCTGCTTACATTTCACTGCTTGATAAGCGTAAGACATTGTTATCTGAAAAAGCGCGTTTAACTAAGCGTGTTGAGAAATTGC
>NZ_JADQAI010000113.1 GCF_022129235.1 Psychrobacter sp. Ps6
TCATGCCCGCAGAGAGACTCGTTCCGCTAAATACTTTTTCTCCGTTATCAGCAAAGTCACCATCTTTATTCCAGTCAATCCAACCATTGAGATAACCAGAAGTGCTGGCTGTTATGGCGATAAGAGATGTTTGTCCTTTCTCTAGAGAGGTGAAAATAATACCGTCTTCATCATCAAAACCGTCGCCATCATCACTGGCAGCAGGTGCGGTTTCAGCATCTCCAGGAACGGCTCCTAAGTAGTAGTCGGTATTGGTGAGATCGTGACGGGGGCCATTACTGGCGATGGTAGTTTTATAGGTGTTAGGGGCGTCTCCAAGATCAAGTGCATCAAGTTGAGCTGCGGCAGATGCACAGCGAACCCCATCGTTTTGTCCAGAAAGAGGACCGACGGCAAATAGGGTGGCAATGGGGATAATATTGTTAGGATCGGTAATATCTATTTTGAATATATGGCCGTCTTGATTACGACTCAAATAGAACATACCGTCACTTTCAAAATAGGCCGCACCAAAGGTTCCTTTGACACCGGTATTTCCTAAGCTGGTACGGACTCCCGTTGCGGGGTTGATTTGATATAGCGTACCAAACTTGCCATCAACGGCGTAAATATTGCCGTCGCTGGGATGGAACGCAAAATCGTAGATACGCATATTGGTGGTGCCACCGACTGCAGTTAAAGCTAGATAGTTAGGATCGGCACTGTCGAGGGGAACTTTGTATAGCCCCGCTCCGTAGCGATAGAGATATAACGTGTTATTACTGACATCACCGACATAAAAAGATTGGGTACCAATACCAGTAACAGCAAGCTCTTGAGCATTAAAGTTTTTGTCTACTTTAACCACTTTTTTGTTGGTAGTATTAAAGGCATAAATGTAGTTGTCGGTTTCATTAAAGCCAACCGCATTAAGATTACCCGTCATTCCAACATCGGTTTGTAAGGTTTGGCTGGATCCTGTGGTTAGGTTGACACCATAGACGGTGGTTGGTGTACCTTGCATAAGAAAAGCGGTACTGGGGCATGAGTCAAAAGCTTCACCATAACTGGCGTGTGCAATACTCCCTAGCCCAAATAGTAGTGCGATATGTAGTTTTGACATAAATGCATCTCCCTTTGGTTAAGGAAAATCCATCAATTTTAGTGCCAAAATTTATAGTGAAAAAAACGAGTTCTAACTGCCATGTTGCAAATTTAAGAATGCATTCTGCAAGATTGCATCGCACAATACAAAAATAGAGAGCCGAAGCTCTCTATCGGTATTTAGTTCCATCGTACAATGAGAAATATGGCTTAAAGTTTGAAGCTTCCAACCATGACTTCTAATCGGTGAGATAATTGCTGCAGTTCAAGGCTCGCTTGTGCAAGATCTTCGGCCGTAGTAGCTGTACGTTGAGTGGTTTCGTTGATCACTTCGATATTGCAGTTGATGTCGTTAACCACCGTTGATTGTTCTTCTGTTGCCGTTGCAACTTGCGTATTCATATCTGCAATTAAGGTGATACGTTCGGCAATAGAAATCAACGCGCTGCTGGCTTCATCAGAGGCTGAAACCCCATTGGAACTTAACAGGCGACTTTGCT
>NZ_JADQAI010000114.1 GCF_022129235.1 Psychrobacter sp. Ps6
AAAGACCAATAAAACGACATCATTCTCATACTGGCATGTAATATCAGTTGTTCTCAATATTGTATTCAGCCTATCAATATACTCATAAATAAAATTGTCTGCTTTATCTCTACCATATGTAAAATTCATTTCATCTATTCCATTAAATTTAATAGCACAGATAATATGATCGTATTGATGTCTAATAGACAGTTTACTTAACCAAGGTAATAAACTGAGTAAATATTCTTTATCAACTCTTCCAGATAGATTTAAATCAGGTAAATTATAGTCTAACTTTGCTCTAACATACTGCTCGCCTTTATCGGTAAGTCGATATGTATAGATCGATTTAGCTATAGTTGAAGAAACATCTTGAATACTGTGACATGAAAAGCATTTTGCTCGGGTTTCAGATTCAATAAATAATTCATGGCAGCTCTTACATGAAAACATTTCTAATGGACGATCATAATCAACCCCTATATGCTTTAATTTTGTTGAACATTTTGGACATTCAAGATGATTCGCCTTTTTAAATTCAGTTTCATTGTTAACATGACCACAAGTAAAGCAATGTAGTGAATGCTGAGAAATAATATCGATACTCTCACAGTTAGGGCATGTTTCTATATAGTTTAAATGTCCACTATGACATGTATTACAAATTCTTATTTTATCAATAAGACTATCCGATTCAATAAGCCCAGATTTAATGACACTCTCCAGCTCTATAATTTCATTCTGTTTATAAAATACGTTAAGTATTGGATATGTATAAACCGTATCTATCTGATAATTTAATTGAGGTGTTAGTCTTCTTGAAGGATAACTAAATAGCCAACTTAATAATTTATTATCAGTATTTTTAATTAACCTCCCTTTTTCTCTTACGATATCCCAATCGGCTATTGCTTGCTGACAAGAAAAAATGCCATCGGAGAGATAAGAAGATAACTCTGTTTTTGCTGATGTATAAATCAAACACTCTGTAAGATGTTTATCATTCAGTTTTTTGAGTGTTTCATCAATATCTTTTTCTACAACAATAATAGAGTGCTTTATATTGATAATATCATCTATATAATTAATGTTATGAACGTTAAAGCGTTCATCAGAAACACATAGATCACCTAATATATATAAAGGTATCAATGACTTTTTCATTATTTTACCAAAGGTTGTTAGTTTAATTAGCGAGGTTTATTTGCAAGTTATCGCGAGGGGTAGATTACAGGATAAATTTAAATCTAATAATTTATCGTGTCATTTTTTTGACAACCATCAACGTAATTATTTTTTTGACATTTCTCGCTATAAATAACGTTTTAAATCATTGACATTTATTTATTTTAGATTTTTGTTCAATTTGTTTATAGATGCGGAAAATGAGCATTGGTAGTTTAATAAAAATGTATTTATTAATTACATGCATCTACAAACTTTCTCATGTTAACGACAATAGGCCTTCTTTCTTACCTATGTCTAAATGTATACCCTAAATGGAGGCATGGAAGTATGGAGGTTTATTAGACATAAAAAAAATGACGCCTCGATTACATTCAAGGCGTCATTCAATTTTATGGGGAATTTC
>NZ_JADQAI010000115.1:0-908 GCF_022129235.1 Psychrobacter sp. Ps6
AAAATATCAATAGAGTTAGAATCTGTTTGTTGTTGAACTGATTGTGGCGTTATATTTTTAAATTGCTTGGTTAAACTAGAATTTAACATAAAAATATTTCTAGAAGAAATTACTTTCATCCATAGCCAATTTATATATCGAACACTACCAAAGTTTAATGAATATATTTGTTCCTCATTAAGTAAGTATTGTGTGGCTGTTAAGTTAATAGAATTAATTATAACGTTTTTATCATTATTATTTAGGTGGCGTTCATCTAATAGTTGTAAAGCTCTATCTTTCATTTTTTTGTAATCATTTGGCCTTTCAAAAAATATATTGAAAGTTTTACAAAGATATCCCCAACAAAATGTAGCTTCTCTTTTATTTCTTATAGTTAAAGTCATAATATCAAATCCTATATTTCTACTGCGTAGTATTTATAGTGATTTTACAGTGGATTTAGAGGGGATTTTGTGATGGTTTTATCATAAATTTAATGACGATTTATAGTAATCATAGACGGCTGATTCTTTGTGAAGACTGGGGTTGCGGTAGATACAAAGTTGGGATATCTCCAGAGTAACACAGTTATGGAGTTACCGTCACTAAGGTTGACATTGTTCTCGGTAGCTTCGATGTTTTTAATTAGCTTATTTGTCTGTATGTTAATACTAGTATATTTAATAGTAAGGAATATATAAGTGAACTAATAACAACTAATACTTAAAGTACTATCAATAACTAGAATTATAATTATTGAGATATGAATGGAATAGTTATTAATACCTGTAATGTAAGGGGTAGTGATATTGGTTAAATAATAAATTACGTATGTTGTCTCTCTTATGTAATTACTAACGGAGATAAAACATGAATAACCATTTACAACAATTAAACCAAAATACAAACCCTACATATATGGGACT
>NZ_JADQAI010000115.1:918-1557 GCF_022129235.1 Psychrobacter sp. Ps6
GCTATTACAGAACACCCTAGAACCTTTGTGGTTCGATTTGATTTACATTTACCAATACAACCTAATTGTGTTGATATGCCAAATGTATATGACTCTACCGTTATATCGAGATTTGTTGATTCATTTAAAGCTCATGTTAAATACGATCTTCTTGCTAAGAAAAGAGAGGGTAAAAGAGTACATGACTGTACAATCAGATATATATGGACGAAAGAAAAAAATGAATCTCAGCAAGCACATTATCATGTGGCACTATTATTAAACCATGATACCTATTTTACATTAGGTAATTATGATGGTAGTAGTAATAACTTAGTATCTAAGATTTATTCATCTTGGGCGAGTGCATTAGGTATAGAATGTTTTTCAATTAGTCGCTATGTTCATTTCCCGCAAGATATACCAACCTATTTTGTGAATATTAATAGTTCAACATATATTAGCGATTATAATCGAGTTTTTTATCGGTTAAGTTATTTTGCTAAATTAGAAACGAAGGTATTTGGTACAAAAGAAAAGAATTTTGGTTATAGCTTAAGGTAGTTAATAAGTGTTTTTTTTAAGGTAATATGTGTTTTAAATAATCATGAAAAAATATAGAGGGGCTATCCCCTCTATAAATTATTTATCACAGTCTGA
>NZ_JADQAI010000116.1 GCF_022129235.1 Psychrobacter sp. Ps6
AAATCAAGAAAAATAAGAAAGCGTCCGAAACAGGCCGATTAGGTCATGATGATGATTAAATAGTTATTTCTGTTTACCGTAACAACATCACTAATAGATAATTTTTCAGCCAACAAAATTATAAAAATTAAGCGCTTGTGATGTTGTTTATTTGGATTTCGAGCTTGGAGAGCAGAAAGATACAAGTTGCTAATATAGAACAGTTTTTAGGAACGACCATTTAAATTTCCGTCCACATGATAAGGTAAGACATTGAATTTAATTAGAATATTATCATTTTCGTTTAACTTTAGTCTTTGATGTTGTAAATTTAAAGTACAACACTACTCATCATGGTTTACTTTTATGGACAATAAAACAATTTTAAATGCGATGCCAAATGGTTTTTTACCTAGCTATGAAAAGTTAATTTCTAAAAAAGAATATCCTAGTTTTTACTATGAGTGGACAGTTCTTAATGCTTTAAGAGATAAACAATGTATGCTTTCTGACATATTTGATGAATCGTATCAATATCCTCATCTAAATAATGTCTTACTCGCTATAAAAGATTTGGTGGAGCTTCCATTTGAAAAACTCTATCCTGATGTATTACAAAACTGGATAAATGATGCATCAAGACTATGTCTTGAAGTTTATCGTTGTAATAACGAAGAAAATATTAATGATGATGTACCTAAATACTATAAATTATGCATAAGAGGATTTAGTAAAATTCATAATATCTGCTCTCGTTATCCTGCGGGTTCTCCGATTATAAAAGAAGCGACTAATTTAGGGGCTTATTTATCTGATGTATGCGATATGAGTATATCTAAATACCTCCAAAACTTACTTGATTTAGAAGTAGATAATATTTCAGATAAAGCAATTAAGATTCTTCATCTTGCAAATAAAAACGAACATAAAGATCTAGAATTTAAATCATCATTTATATATGACGTAAAAAAGCGCTTTAAAAATAAAGCTCTAAAAAAAGAATGTACAAAAACAATAGCAGGCTTCTTGAACTCAAGCGGTGGAACGTTACTTGTAGGGGTTGAAGATGATGGAAATATTATTGGATTAGCTCAAGACTTATCATATACAAAGAATGATGACGAATTTACCCGAAACTTTAAAGAAGCAGTGAAAAACGCCTTATCGGTTAGCGTATTTAATAATGTTGAATGGTCTTTAGAAGATGTAGGTAAAGGTTTAAAGGTACTTATTGTTGAAGTTACTCCAGCTCCATTTCCTTGTTTTCATGATAAAACAGAGTTTTTCATAAGGAATAATGCTTCAAGTGATCAGATTTCATCTGATGAAAAACGAGCAGAATATATAACTAGTCGTTTTAATGTTACCACGAAATAAAATCTTCTTATGTTAAATACTCGCTTATCGGGTGATTTCCTTAATTCGAAGATAATCACATAATGTACTAAGGGTCACAGCTGTGGCTCTAATTCCAAATAAACTCCCTTGCTTGAGTCGAACTTCACTCAATTGAGTTTCAATATTGTCAAACTTCCCGTTATTCATAACGTTATTAGCTTGAAAAACATCCATAAA
>NZ_JADQAI010000117.1 GCF_022129235.1 Psychrobacter sp. Ps6
TTCATTAGGAGTAACTAAATCTGCAGCTTTAATTGCTAATGACTGTTTTACATCAAAACATATTTCTAAGCGGGTATCGATATCATCAACATGATTGACGACTGCGGCACCATGAATACGCTTTAAATACCCTTCTTTTTCTAAAAAATTCAAATCTTGACGTATTGTAACTCCAGAAACGCCAATAATTTCTGATAGTTCAGATACTTGTATTCTTTTTCGATGATTAACCATCTGAAGGATTTCATTACGTCTTTTGTTCATAACATTAAGCTCAGAAAAAGGGAGAGGTATTATAATACCTCTCCCTTTCATTTGAAATCAAAACGAAACAACAATTATAATGAATGTTCAGTACGTGCGATGATGTCATCTTGCGCGTCTGGTGACAGCGCGGTGAAGAAGGCTGAGTAGCCTGCAACTCGCACAACAAGATCACGATATTGCTCTGGATTCTTCTTCGCGGCTAGCAAGGTTTCACGAGAGACGATATTGTACTGCACATGCCAACCTTTGTGGTGGTTGAAGAAGGTACGAATCAACATAGAGAGCTTGAGCTTATCTCCTTCAGACTCAACCGCTGCTGGACTTAATTTCTGGTTAAGCAGCACGCCACCTAGGATCTTATTCGCTTGGATTTTACCAACCGAGTTGTACACTGCCGTAGGACCTAAACGGTCTGAGCCAGAAGATGGGCTTGCACCCTCTGCCAATGGCGTTTTCGCTTTGCGACCGTCTGGCGTTGCCATGGTTGAAGCACCGAATGGAACGTTTGCCGAAATACTTGATGTTCCCGCATAGTAACCGCCGCCAATTGGACCACGTCCATGACGCGTATTGACGAACTGCTCTAGTTCATCAATGTACACTTGGTACGCGTCTGCCAGTAGTTGGTCTACTGAATCATCATCGTTACCGTATTTTGGTGCATAGTTGATAAGACGTTGACGAAGTTGTTCGTTCTCCATGCCGGCGAAATCTTCAGCCAATGCTTTTGCTAGCCCTGGTTGGGTGATTTGCGCATCATCGAAAACAAGGTGTTTAATTGCTGCTAGACTATTACCCAAGTTTGCGATACCGACTTGTAAGCCAGATACCCAATCGTATTTCGCACCACCTTCTTTCACGGTTTTACCACGAGCCAAACAGTCATCTACCAGCGTTGAACAGAAGATGTCTTGTGCTTGCTGTTCAAGTACGCTGTCGACTACCGTATCAATCTCAATCGATTTACGCGTGTAATAGCGAATTTGCTCTGCCCAAGAAGCTGTTACTTGTTCAAAGTTTTCGAAATTGCCCTTTGCCAAAGACTTGTCATGCGGTAAGAAAGCTTTACCCGTTGTTGCGTCCACACCTTCGTTAAGTGCTGCCAACAGGATACGAGCAAAGTTAATGAAGCTCATGCCCGTACAACGGTAACCCCATTTGCCTGGAACTGCCGTCTCGATACAGCCGATAGATGCATAGTTGTAAGCGTCTTCTTTCTCTACGCCAAGTTTGATGAATTCAGGAATGACAATCTCGTCATTGTTGAACGCAGGCATACCGAAGCC
>NZ_JADQAI010000118.1 GCF_022129235.1 Psychrobacter sp. Ps6
TACTTTATTGCAAGCGTAGTGAACAAGAGCGAGCAGTGATCAATCTTGATCGTCAAGGGGTTGAGTGTTACTACCCACAAGTTCGCATCGATAAAATTGTTCGAGGCAAAAAGCAGGAAGTTTTAGAACCATTATTTCCAAGCTATGTGTTTGTTTATTTTGATCCAGAACAAGTGAGTTATACCTCGATCCGCTCAACTCGAGGTGTAGCAGATTTTATTCGTCGGGGATCAACACCTCAATTAGTACAACAAGAACTCATTTATCAATTAATGATGAATGAAGACTGCGACGAACACAAAGAAGCGTTATGCGAGTTACCTAAACCTGGTGATTCATTAACCTTGTCGCAGGGTCAATTTAAAGGGATTGATGCCATTTATCAGGAAGCTGATGGTGAGAAGCGTTCTTTTATGTTGATCAATTTACTTGGACGTGCTGTGACTGTGAGTGTTGATAATAAAGATTTGATTAAACGCTAACAAAAAGAATAGGGCTCTTTTGCTAGTATAGAAATCAGCTCATAAAAATGGGTATTTATTTCTAATTATTATATGAATGGATAATCAATGAACAATTCAGTACGTAAAGCCGTTATACCAGTTGCGGGCTTAGGCACTCGCATGCTACCTGCAACAAAAGCCATTCCAAAAGAGATGTTGCCTATTGTTGATAAGCCGCTAATTCAATATGTTGTGAATGAATGTGTTGCTGCGGGTATTAAAGAGATTGTGCTTGTAACACATTCATCAAAGAACTCGATTGAGAACCATTTTGATACATCATTTGAGCTAGAAGCTACATTAGAGCAGCGTGTTAAACGTCAGTTATTGGCAGAAGTTCAAGCAATTTGTCCTCCTGACGTCACGATTATGCATGTTCGTCAAGGACAAGCAAAAGGCTTAGGTCATGCTATTTTGTGTGCACAACCACTAGTTGGTGATGCTCCTTTTGCGGTTGTGCTTCCTGATGTTATTTTGGATGACGCTGCAAGTAATCTAGAAACTGATAATCTAGCAAAAATGGTACAGCGCTTTAATGAGACTAAAGTCAGTCAGGTAATGGTTGAGCCTGTTCCTATGAACGATGTATCAAGCTATGGTGTTGCTGATATCGGTGGTGTGGAGTTAGGTGCAGGTGAAAGTTCACCAATGACAAAAGTGGTTGAAAAACCGCCAGTAGAAGAAGCGCCTTCAAACCTTGCTATTGTAGGCCGTTACGTGCTTCCGGCTGAAATTTGGTCTCTACTTGAGAAAACGCCAGTGGGTGCTGGTGGTGAAATTCAGCTAACTGATGCCATTGATATGCTGATGAAGCAGCAAGAGGTCGACGCGTTCCATATGTCTGGTAAGAGCCATGACTGTGGTAATAAGCTAGGTTATATGGCTGCATTTGTTGAATACGGCTTACGCCACTCAGAGCTTGGCGAAGACTTTAAAGCGTATCTACAAGATGTAGTTAAGGGACTTTAAAGCTAGCTCGTTAAAGAAAAATTGGAATAAAAAGTTAGGAGTAGGGCGTTAGATTTTCGATCTCGCTAAA
>NZ_JADQAI010000119.1 GCF_022129235.1 Psychrobacter sp. Ps6
CTGCTCAGAAACTGCCGATCCCGTTGATGGCGGAGCAGTTGCGACAAAATAGGTATCAATGGGTAGTTCGGTAAAAGAGTATGCGCCAGAAGATGTTGTCATTTGCTGCAAATAGGTATCGCCTGCACTTGGTACCCCATCGCCATCATCATCTCGATAAAGCCTTACGACCACTTCGTTTGGTGTAACCCCGTCGCCCGAAATATCGCTGTCACCATTTTCATCTAAATAAACCGTACCACTGATATCAAAGCAACCAATACAGAAACGATAATCTTCCACTTCACCGCTATCAACGGTGGTGGAAATATTTGAAGTGGTCAGTGCGGTATTGGCTATCCTAAACCGAGAAAAGAAATACCCGGTGTTACTTCGATCGGCAGGATCAACCGTAAAAGTCACACTACAAGTAAAATTAGAGCCTGAAGTATTGGTACAGTCTGAATTGGAAGAACCCGCAGCAGGCACTGTTATCGTGACCCCTTCATCAGCTTGGAAAGAGTTATCTTGGTCCCAGTCAATCCAGCCAACAAACGTTCGACTTGCCCCAGTATTATTAAACACACTGGCTGTTACCGTAACCTCTCCTGTAGCTGGATCAATTTCAGTTTGAGGGAAACCAGTAATACCGTCATCAAAGGTATCGTTATTAGCTAACGTGCTGTTTCTGTTATTCGTTTCAAAACTAACATTAGAGCCAAAACGTAAGTTTGTTCCCGTTAAATCAACGTTGTGTCGTGCAACGCCATAGCTACTTGGAGCATCGGTCGCTTCAAAGTTACAAGCATAACCTGATGTATTAATTCGCACACCACCATCATCGCCAGCACCACCAGAAGAGCCTCCTGTTGCCGGTGTTTGCGTACCTTCTATTTGAATACTTGTGATTGATGTCATCCAAGATGGGAGTAATATTTGCGAACCATGAGGATAAGATCCAAAAGAAGTGACCCCAACATTACCCCCGCCACTGAGCATTGATGCCCCATTCTGTGCGGATAAATTTGCTGTATTTTGACTATCACTTGGCGTAACCAGCTCGGCGACTGTCGTACCATTAACTTTCACTCTAATTCTAATGGTTTCAGTAAAATCGCCTCTTCCTGTCCATTGGTTACCATTATTCCAGCCCCAATTAGCACTAATAATAATCCGCCCACCAGAGCCCGTACCACCGACAAGATTGGTATTAAAGACACCAATATTTCTGGTTCCCCAGCCATTTCCTCCATCACCATCAAAATAATAATCACCACCAAAAGTCGTAGGAGATGCATAACTTTGCGAACACTGCTGAGCCTCTACATTTTGAGAGAGCAAAAGTGATGAAAATAACAAAGCCGTGGAAAAAATAGCTTTGCAGCATGAAGATACTGGTACGAACTTTCCCATTATCTCACCTCGGTGGTATTAGTTTGATTCAATGAACTCAAAATTGTTATGCAAGAATGTGTCCGTTCTTAAGCAAACAAAAAAAGTCATAGATTTTATTGATCAGCACAAAGTTATGAGATCACCC
>NZ_JADQAI010000120.1 GCF_022129235.1 Psychrobacter sp. Ps6
GTAAAACTGTCCTACTACCATTCAGAGGCCCTGTTGAAAACACTATTCAAGATATCATGGGTGGCGTTCGTTCAACCTGTACTTATGTCGGTGCAGCTCAGCTAAAAGAACTCACAAAACGCACAACGTTTATTCGAGTACAAGAGCAAGAAAATAACGTGTACGGAAAAGAATAAGTTTTATTTAAGATGTTATTTGTAAAAACAACTAAACGTTGAATTTACGAAAGCATACGTTGACATAAAAACAACCATACCTTGAAATAGCTTATTTAGTATACAACACTTAAGTAAGTTTACTACAGGTATGGTTGTTTTATTATGAAAAAACGAATTCTTAGAAACTCGTCAGTTAAAAACATATCACGCTTTGTCAGCCTTAAAACTGACTCCATTCATACAGTCGAATCCGACTTAGAGTTTGATGCCTGTTTTCACTTTGAATTTTCAGCAAAGATTTTGACTTTTGAAGCTCAACCCATAGGTTTGGAGTATCATCTCGATGGTAAGCAACGTAAGTATACTCCCGACTTTTTAGTAAGTTACAATGACACTTATCAACCATTTTATGAGATTAAACCAAAGCGCATTGCGGAAACCGAAGAATTCAAAGAGACTTTTTCCGCGAAAAGAGAGCAAGCCCTTAGTATGGGCAATAATCTAAAAGTTCTAGCTGAGGACGATATTCAAATATATCCGTTACTCGATAACTTGAAGATCATTCATCGCTATGCCTGTGATGACCGCCTCAATTCGCTCCAGCACCAAATACTGAGCTTATTCAGGAAACATGGAGAGCAGTGATATCTATCAAATACTATCTTTACCTTCACTAAACCGCTTCAATGTAATCAAAATAAGAAACTACTTTCAATGAAACTCGATCACAGTACGTTACAATGCATCTTAAATCACATGTTGAAGCGTGCTTAATTACCAGAAAAGTGACAGGTTAAAAAAGAGTTTTCACAAAAACCGATCTTTTTCATGAAACGAGACGACCCTAAATTCTGTGTAACTACCTAAATCCTTAATCCCATACAATTAAATAAATTTACTTATACTATTTCTCCCGACCTTGGGAACGATACTACAAATGTGTTCTTACCATTTTCTCTAGGTGCTAGTTCTATCGTTGCACTATATAGCTGAGTAATGTCCTTACAAATAGACATTCCCAAACCTGCACCATCACCTTTTTCTGAATGACCTCGGTAGAATTGCTCAAAGATCTTTTCTCGCGTTTCTAGTGGAATCTCTGGACCAGTATCAGAAATCAATATTTTAATGGCATTTCTATCTTCTTGAACACTAACTTGGATTTTGCTGTGCGCACCTGAATAGCGAATAGCATTGTCTACAAGGTTACGAAACAACACTTCTAACAACATTCTATCGCCAGAAAGTACGACTTCTGCTGGTGAAAGGCTGATGTCTTGATTTTGTCTTAAAGCAAGTGGTGCTAAATCGGCGACAATAGTTTGCA